>CAVWNB010000003.1:0-184960 GCA_963756235.1 uncultured Solirubrobacteraceae bacterium
GCGCGTGGCACTTTACCGGAAATCGCGAGGATTTGTTAGCCGCGGCTAAAGGCATGCGGTACGCCTCTCGCTGGGTCCGACCAGACGATCCACGCCCCGTCAAGCTCGACAGCGAGATCCACGTACCCCGCGAAGGCGCCCAGCCCAGCCCAGCCCAGGCGCTCCGCCTCGCACCGTGGCAGGAGGTGCGCAGTTTGATGATCGATCATCACGTCCGGCCCGTATGTTCCACTGCGCTCTGTGCGCTTCTCAGGCAGGAGTCGTTGGATAGTCAGCCGAATCGGCACCTACTCCACCGCCGGACTCGGCCATAGGTCCGATATGCTGAACGAGCCGTTGGGGAACCTCCCGGGGTTGACGAGTGGAGTGGCAACCACTATGTTCGCCCCTTCTGACCGGCGGGTAGGCCCGCAAAGAGCGGAGTATTCAGCGGATCAACATCTTGTGCATGCCGAATCCTGACGCAGATAAGCTAGCCGCCGCCGTCGACGAGATCGTCAAGCACGGGCACGACAACCTGCCCGAAGGCCCAGCCTCGCCGCTAGGTGGTGAGGCTCGTCCCAACCTGCTCATAACCCGCCCAGAGCCAGAGATCAGACGTCTCGCGGAACTCGGCAAGTCGATTGTCGACAAGCGAATCTCAGCCCGAGCGCGGCACGCAGACTAACGGCGCGCCCGACCACGGGCAGCCTATGCCGTCGAGCCATGGTGAGCCTCGCGAGGCTCACTCGCAGCTTTACCCAGATGCGCTCGCGAAGCTGTCGGTCATCTTTGGCAAGCACTTGGCGGATGTGCTCGTCAGACATCGCCGAGTCGAGACGCTCACGGGTGAGAGGAACGTCATTGGGCGTCAGAACCTGGTCGAGGCGCTTGCTCATCTGGGAACCCTGTTTGCCAGAGCGCCAGAACTGGACCGAGACAAGCAGCTCGAGCAGGTGGCGTACCTTGGAGATCATCTTCGCCGCGTCATGATGGAGTCATTCGAGGTCGAGGTCTACGTGACGATCGCGGACGCATGGGACGAGACTTCGCCGGACAGCATCGGGCGACGCTATGACGCGCTCGCTGCACCGCTCATCCGAAGCAAGAAGCTGATGGGCCATATCACCCCAGAGGAAGTGCAGACCCGCTTCGATGCTCTGAGCGACGACATTGTTCAGGCGCGCCGAGCGAAGATTGCTGACGGCGGCTGGGATATCTGGACGAGCGCGGCGGATGACCTTGAGTCCGCTGCGAAGAAGATGAGGGTACTCAAGCGTGAGATGGGAGCGGCAGTCGACGCTGCGACGTCGCGGAGCTACCACCGTCGATTGATGCTCGCAGGGGTCATCCTGAGTGCCGTGTTTGGGGCAGCCGTAGCCTTCGCAGTTCAGGCGATCACGTAGTAGCCCTCGCGCAGCCGCCGCGCTCAAGGGGCGGACGAGCGCGCCGCCCCTCGGCCAAGCAAAGTCGTCAGTCAAGCAGCGGCGCGAAGCCGTCCGCCTTTCGGGCGCCCGCGAAGCCGGCGACCGAAAGGCGGAGCGGCGAAGCGACGCGTCCTACTTCAGCTCGACGCCCGCCCCAGCCTCCTCGAGTTCCTGCTTGAGCTTGTCGGCCTCCTCGCGCTCGATGCCCTCCTTGACGGGCTTCGGAGCCTCGTCGACGAGCGCCTTGGCCTCTTTGAGCCCGAGGCCGGTCGCAGCGCGCACGACCTTGATGACCTGGATCTTCTTGTCGCCGGCGCTGGCGAGGATCACGTCGACGGTGCTGCTGGCTTCTTCCTCCGCGCCCGCGTCGCCACCGCCGCCGGCGGCAGGCGCCGCGGCGGGCGCCGCCATCGCGGCGGCGGACACGCCGAACTCCTCCTCGAGCGCCTTGATGCGCTCTGCGAGCTCGAGCACGGAAATGCCCTTGAGCTCCTCGATCCAATCCTGTGTGCTGGTTGCCATGTGAGTCAGTCCTCCTTGGTCGTCTCGGCGTCCTCGGGCTGGCTCTCAGCCGAGACGTCCGCTTGGTTGTCGTCTGTTTGCGCCGGCGCATCCGCCTCCGGCTCCCCCTCGGGGGACGATGCAGTCTGTGTCTCCGCCTCTACCTCGGCGGGTGCCTCGGCCTCGGGTTCGGCCTCCACCTCCGACGCGGCCTCTGCCTCTGGCGCAGCCTCCTCGGCAGGTGGCTCCGGCGCGGCCTCCGCAGCCGGCTCCTCGGCGGCGGGCTCCGGCGCCGCCTCGGCGACGGGGGCCTCCACCTCCGATGACGACGCGCCGGCGGGGATCTCGCCGGACTCCTTCTTCTCGCGCACCTGGCCGAGCGCGACGGCGAGCCCGCCGAGCAGTCCGCCGAGGGAGCGCACGAGGCCGCCGATGGGCGAGGCGACGACGCCGACGAGCTGGCTGTAGAGCACTTCGCGCGAGGGCAGCCGCGAGAGCGAGCGGATCTGGTCGACGTCGAGCGGGGCGCCTTCCATGAGCCCGCCCTTGAACGGCAGCAGCTGGGTGGCGCGCGCGTAGTCGGCGACGGTCTTGGCGGCGGTGGCGACGTCGCCGCGCACGAACGTGAGCGCGGTGGGGCCGGCGAGGAAGTCCTTGAGCGACTCGGCGCCGACCTGGTCGGCGGCGCGCTCGGTGAGCGAGTTCTTGACGACCTTGAAGGTGGCGTCGGACTCGCGCAGCTTGGCGCGCAGCTCGGCGACCTGCGCGACGGTGATGCCGCGGTAGTCGACGGCGAAGATCGCGTCGGACTCGTCTATGTGGCTGGCGATCTCGGCGATCGCCACGGCCTTCTGGTCTCGGTTCATGGGGCTCCTGTCCCGGTCTTCCGCCGTGCTGGCTGCCGGGGGTCTTTGGTGGCCTGTGTGGTGAGGACGCTAGGCGGCGATCGTAGCCGCGGGCGCCTCCTCTGTGATTTCGCGTGTCTTGGAAGAGTCGACCTTGATGCCGGGCCCCATCGTGGAGGTGATGGTGATCGAGCGCAGGTAGCGCCCTTTGGCGGCGGACGGCTTGGCGCGGACGAGCTCTTCGATGACGGCGGCGTAGTTCTCGAGCAGCTTGCGCTCCTCGAAGCTGACCTTGCCGATGACGAGGTGCACGATCGCGCTGCGGTCGGTGCGGTACTCGACCTTGCCGGACTTGGACTCTTCGACGGCTTTGCCGACGTCCATGGTGACGGTGCCGACTTTGGGGTTGGGCATCTTGCCGGAGGGTCCGAGGATGCGCCCGAGCTGGCCGACGACGGACATCAGGTCGGGGGTGGCGATGGCGACGTCGAAGTCGTCGAAGCCGTCCTGGATGCGCTTGGCGAGGTCCTGCGCGCCGACGACGTCGGCGCCGGCGTCTTCGGCCTCCTTGGCCTTCTCGCCCTGTGCGAAGACCGCCACCTTGACGTCCTTGCCGAGGCCGTTGGGCAGCGCGATGGTGCCGCGCAGCTGCTCGTCGGCGTGGCGGACGTTGAGGCCGGTGCGCACGTGCACCTCGACGGTCTCGTCGAACTTGGCGCCGCCGAGCTGGCGCACGAGCGCGACGGCCTCGGCGGGCTGGTATTCGTGCTCGCGGTCGACCTTGGCGAGCAGCTCGGAGTAGCGCTTTCCGTGTGAGCTCATGACGCCACGTCCACGCCCATCGAGCGGGCGGTGCCGGCGATGATCTTGGCGGCCTGGTCGACGTCGTGCGCGTTGAGGTCGTCGAGCTTGCGCTGGGCGATCTCGCGCAGCTGATCCTGGGTGATGGTGCCGACCTTGACGCGGTTTGGCTCGCCGGAGCCCTTGTTGATCTTGATCGCCTGGCGGATCAGCACGGCGGCGGGCGGCGTCTTGGTGACGAACGTGAACGAGCGGTCCTCGTAGACGGTGATGACGACCGGGATGACGGTGCCGGTTTCGCTCTGCGTCTGCGCGTTGAACGCCTTGCAGAACTCCATGATGTTGATGCCGTGCTGACCCAGCGCGGGACCGACCGGCGGGGCGGGGCTCGCCTGCCCGGCGTTCGCCTGGAGCTTGATTGTGGTGAGGACCTTCTTGGCCATTAGAGCTTCTTCACTTGATCGAATTGGACTTCGACGGGCGTCTCGCGGCCGAAGATTGATACCAGCACCTTGAGGCGGGCGGCGTCCTCGTTGATCTCGGAGATCTCGCCGGAGAAGTCGGAGAGGGGTCCGGAGACGACCTTGACGGACTCGCCGATGGTGAACTGGGCGCGCGTGCGCGTGGCGGTGGCGACCTCCTTGTGCAGCAGCCGGTCGACCTCCATCTGCGTGAGCGGCACGGGCTCCTGCGAGGCGCCGACGAAGCCGGTGACGCCGGGGGTGCCCTTGACGACGCCCCAGGAGTCCTCGTTGAGCTCCATGTTGACGAGCACGTAGCCCGGCATGGTGCGCTTCTCGACGGGGTTCTTCTGGTTGTCCTTCATCTCCATGACGGTTTCGGTCGGCACGACGACGCTGCGCACGGCGCGCTGCTGCCCGAGCGAGACGACGCGGTGCTCGAGGTTGTGCTTGACCTTGTTCTCGTGACCGGAGTATGTGTTTACGACGTACCAGCGAAACATTCAGGTTCAGTGTTCCTTAGAGGATGAATTCGACGATTTCCTTGGCGACGTAGTCCGCCGCGCCAAGGTAGAGACCTGCGATGGCGACGAACCCGAGCACGACGGCGGTCGCCTGCGTGACGTGCCGGCGGTCCGGCCACTGCACGCGCTGAAGCTCTGCCCAGCTGGCGCGCAGGAAGCCGATGGCGCGGTTGCCGCCGCGCAGCGGAGCGCCGGACGGGCGCTCGACCTCGCCGCCGCCCCCGGCGCCGCCACCGCCACCCGCGCCGCCGGTGCCGCCGGGCCCGGACGGGCCGGCAGGCTCCTGGATCGCGTCGCGGGTCTCGAAGTCGAAGTCGGCGTCCGCGGTCTGCTCGCTGTCGGGCGCGGCTGGCACGCCGCCGGCGCCGCGGACGAGCGCGGCGTCGAACTCGTCGACGTCGGCGGAGGCGTGGTCGAGCGCGCCGGGCACGTCGCCGCGCTCGAGCGCGCCGGCGTGCTCCTCAGCGGAGAGCGCGTTGGCGCCGTTGGGCGCGCCATTGGCGGCACGGTCGGAGGCGGTGCGACGGCCGACAGCCGCGCCACCGCCGCGCGAGCGGCGTTGCTTTGCACGTTTGCGATCACGAGCCACAGCAGCGCTCCCGCGCTAACGGGTCTCCCTGTGGCTGGTGTGCTTGCGACACCAGCGGCAGTACTTGCGCAGGGTTATGCGATCGGGGTTGTTGCGCTTGCTCTTGTTCGTCTGGTAGTTGCGATGCTTGCACTCCTCGCAGGCGAGGGTGACAGCGATTCGAACGTCTCCGCGGGCCATGATCAGAAATCCCTGCGTCGTTGTGGACAGGCGGCTCCGGGCGAAGAAAAACCCCGCCCAGGCGCGAGGTCCAAGCAGTCTAGCGCGCTTGCGCCGTCAGGACCAGCGCGCGCCGGACAGCGAGCTTGACGCGGGCCGTCCGAGCGGCGAAGCTAGCGCCGCACGGTCCGTCATTCTGTTCCTTACAAGCCCGGCGGCGGGCTCGATGCCGGCCGCGAGCAGCCCACCACAGAAGGAGACACGCGCGATGCATCTGCCCGAGCCGATCCCGCCGATCGTCCACGACGAGTCGTTTGCGGGGGTGACGTACCACGTGCGCGGCGAACTGGTGCCGGAGCTGCAGGTGGAGGTGTCGGGCCAGGCGGTGATGTTCGAGCACCACGTGCTGCTGTGGAAGCAGACGCAGCTGAACATCGAGCTGAAGAAACTGCCGGGGGCGATCAAGCGCAAGATCGCGGGCCTGGAGTTCTTCGTGACGCGCACGTCGGGCTCGGGGCGGATCGCGTTCTCGCGCGACTCGCCGGGCCAGTGCGTGCCGATGCACCTGCGCCAGGGCGAAGGGCTGGACGTGCGCGAGCACCAGTTCATCGCGGCGACGGACAACCTGGACTACAGCTTCGAACGCATCAAGGGCGTGCAGAACATGCTGCTGGGCGGCTCTGGCTTCTTCATGGACAAGTTCCGCGCGACGGACGGCGACGCGCTGGTGTGGCTGCACGGCCACGGCAACGTGTTCCTGGTGCAGCTGGACGACGGCGAGCAGCTGGACGTGGAGGCGGGCGGGTGGCTGTACAAGGACCCGACGGTGAAGCTCGAGGCGGTGACGATGGGCCTGAAGACGGGCATCTTCGGCGGCGGCGGCAAGCTCACGTGGAACCGCTTCACGGGCCCCGGCCGGCTGGCGATCCAGACGCTGTTCATCGCGCCGCTGGAGGGCATCGAGACGAACACCAGCGCGGCGGCGACCGGCGGCGTCGCGGGCGCCCTGATCAGCGGGCTCGTCAAAGGCTGACCGCTACTCGTACAACGTGAGCGTGGCGAGGATCACGTAGAGGGCGACGAGCGCCCAGCCCTCGAATTCGGCGGCCTCGCCGTCGCCGGTGACCTGCCACAGGCCCAGCGCGGTGAGCGCGAGCGCGCCGATGTACACGGGCGCGAGCGCGAACGTGAGCGTGGTCTTCAGCGCGAACGACACCAGCACGAGCACGGGGAACAGGAACGCGGCGATCTGCGCGACGGAGTTTTTGACGACGGAGATCGCCAGGTCGGAGCGGCCCTTGAACGCGAGCACCAGCCCCGCAGTGTTCTCGACGGCGTTGCCGGCGATCGCGACGATCACGAGGCCGGCGAACGCCTGCGAGATGTGCAGCACGCCGATCGCCGGCTCGAGGCCGTTGACGAACCAGTCGGACACGAACGCCGACGCGGCGCCGCCCGTGAGCAGCAGCGCGAGCGTCAGCCCCAGCGACAGCCGCGGCGCATGGGGCTGGAAGTGCGCGGCGTCGGCGCGACCGGCTGTTGCGATCATCCCGGCGGCCTCCGCACGGTCCGCCCCCGCGGCGGGCTCGGCGACGTCGCGGAAGGCGGCCCCGTCCTCCCCCGGCGCCTCGTCGGCGCGCAGGTACGGCACCACCCACGTCATGTAGACGACCAGCAGGCAGATCGCGCCGACGATCGAGATCGCCTTGACGTGGTGGCTGGCGGGGTCGTGGTTGGCGAGCGACAGGCCCAGCAGCACGATGATGAACACCGTCACCTGCAGCAGCGTCGCGGTGTCGCGCGGCAGGCGCTTGGAGAAGTGCATCAACCGGTCGGGCGAGCGGCGCGCGCCGACGACGATCACGAGGCCGAGCACCAGCAGCGCGTTGGCGAGCACCGAGCCGATGATCGCCGTCTGCGCGACCACCAGCTCGCCCTTGTTCAGCGCGAAGATCACCACGAACAGCTCCGGCAGGTTGCCGAGCGTCGACTGCATCATCCCCGTGACGCCCGGCCCGAAGCGCTCGCCCAGCTGCTCGGTGGCGAACGACACCACCCACGCGAGACCCGCCAGCGCGAGCGTGGCAACGAGGAAGCGCGGCACCGCCGGCCACGGCTGGTAGTTGGCGACGCCCGCGAGCGCCGTCAGCACGCCGATCAGCAGCAGCACCGAGCGCTCGAGTGGGGTCATGCCGTGCATGGGGCGCCCGCGACAATATCCTGCCGCACAGATGCGCCTGGCCACGTTCCTGCCCCCCGGCTCCGAGACCCCGCGCGCCGGCGAGGTGCGCGACGAGGGCGGCGAGCAGCGCGTGTTCGCGCACGCGCTCGAGCAGCTGACCGTGCTGGAGCGGCTCGCCGCGTCGTCATCGAAGGTGGACCCCGAGGCGACGCCCGTCGAGGGACCGTCGTGGGCGCTCGAGGAGGTCACGCTGCTGGCGCCCGTGCCCGCGCCCCGGGCGATCTTCGGCATCGGCCTCAACTACGCCGACCACGTCGCCGAGACCGGCGCCCAGGCGCCCGAGCAGCCGCTCGTGTTCATGAAGCTGCCGTCATCCGCCGCGCCGCCCAACGCGCCCGTGCACTGCCCCGCGGTCGTCCGTCGCCTGGACTACGAGGGGGAGCTCGCCGTGATCATGGGCCCCGGGCGCTCAGTCGCCGGCTACGCCGTCGCCGACGACGTCACCGCGCGCGACCTGCAGGGGCGCGAGCCGCAGTGGACGCGCGCCAAGGGCGCCGACGGCTTCTGCCCGTACGGTCCGTGGATCACCACCGCCGACGAGATCCCCGACCCGCACGCGCTGGCGCTGCGCACGTGGGTCAACGGCGAGCTGCGCCAGGACTCCAACACGTCCAACCTGATCTTCACCGTGCCGCAGCTGATCGAGTTCATCGCCGAGACGTGCACGCTGCACGCCGGCGACGTGATCCTCACCGGCACGCCCTCCGGCGTCGGCATGGGCCAGGACCCGCCGGCGTTCCTCGCGAGCGGCGACGTCGTGCGCATCGAGATCGAGCGCCTCGGCGCAATCCGGCACGCGATCGCATAGACCGCGCCGGACCACTCACTGCGCCACCCCTCCAGGCCGGCGTAGCCGGCCCCTCTAAAGACTCAGTGGCTCTCGAGCACGCGGTCGATCAGGCCGTACTCGAGCGCCTGCTGCGCCGTGAAGAAGCGGTCGCGCTCCATGTCGTGACGCACCTCCTCCGTCGGTTTGCCCGTGCACAGGGCGTAGATCTCATCGATGCGTTCGCGCACCTTCAGGATCTCGCGCGCGTGGATCTCGATGTCCGTGGACTGCCCTTCGAAGCCCGCCGACGGCTGGTGGATCAGGATCCGCGAGTTCGGCAGCGCCGCGCGCTTGCCTTTCGTGCCGCCCGCCAGCAGCAGCGAGCCCATCGACATCGCCACGCCCACGCACATCGTCGCGATGTCCGGCTTGATGAAGTTCATCGTGTCGTAGATCGCCAGGCCCGAGTAGATGCTGCCGCCCGGCGAGTTGATGTAGATCGAGATGTCCTTTTCGGAGTCCTCGCTCTCCAGGTGCAGCAGCTGCGCCACCACCAGGTTCGCCACCTGGTCGTCGATGGGGGTGCCCAGGAAGATGATGCGCTCGTTCAGCAGGCGCGAATAGATGTCGAACTCGCGCTCGCCGCGCGCCGTGCGCTCGATGACCATCGGGATCAGTGGCATGGCTCCACCCTAGCGCTCTAGCCGTATGTCCGAGTTGCCTGGGGCGCCTACGGGGTATGGCTGGGGATGACGATCACACTTGTGACGACACTGGAGGTACTCATGAGACTGCCACGCCCCACACGCACAGCCGCCGCAGCCCTCGCCCTGACGGGCGCGCTCGCATGCGCCGCGGGCGCCGCCGCGATGACCAGCCACGCCGGCTGGCCCGCCGACCAGCATCTGGTGATGGACAAGGGCCCCGCCGGGCGCGCCAACACGCTCAAGGGGCGCAGCGGCGTGCACAACTATCTGCTGGGCGGCTACGGCGACGACACCATCTACGGCGGCAACGCCGGCGACGTCATCTGGGGCGACTACCACCCGTCCGGCTGGCCGCACTCGCAGACCGCCGTCATCCACGCCGGCGACGGCCCCAACTTCATCTACTCCAACGACACCGTCAACTACGTGTGGACCGGCACCAACCCCCGCACCGTCGTGCACGCGCACGAGGACTCGGGCGTGATCCGCTGCCAGAACCCCAACATCGTCGTGTTCACCAGCCACCACGCGCTGCCGCACTACAAGCTCGACGGCTGCCGGCACATCAGCTTCTACTCCGTCGGCTACTGAGCTGGCCTTTATCGGGCCCCTGCACAATCCCTGCGGCTAAGCTGCTCGTTGATGGCGAAGGGAAACGGTGATGGCTCGTAGGCTCAGGAAGAGATTGGCGATCGGCGTTGCCGTCACGGCGGTGCTCGCCGGGCTGACCGCCGCCGTGGTGATGGCCGCGCAGCCCGCCGCCCACCACCATCACCGCTCAGCCGCCGCCCGCGCGGCCGTCCACCAGCGCACCTCCCCCCGGCTCGCCGCCGCCGCCGCGTACTTGGACGTGAGCCCCGAAAAGCTGCGCGCGGCCCTGCGCGCCGCGCGGCACGCCGACGCCGGCCACCACGCCGCCTCCGCAAGCGCCCGCACGGGCCGTCGCGCCCGCGCGCTGTCGGCCGTGCTCGCCAACGCCGTCAAGGCCGGCACCATCACGCAGGCGCAGGCCGGCGCGCTGCTGTCACAGTTCGAGCAGCACGCCGCACACGCCCTCCGCGCGCACCACAAGCACGGCAAGGGCGCCCCCGCAGGCTGACCCAGCCACGCGGGGGATGGCCCTCGTGGCCGCTCAGAGGTTGACCGAGCGCATCCCCTGCTCGTCGTAGCGCGCGCCGCTCGCCGTCGGAACCGTCTCCGCGATGCGCAGCACGTCTTCCTCGCTCAGCCGCACGTCCGCCGCCGCCAGGTTCTCTTCCAGGTAGGCGATGCGCTTGGTGCCCGGGATCGGCACGATGTGCTCGCCGCGGTGCAGCACCCACGCGAGCGCCAGCTGCCCCGGTGTCAGCCCTTTCTCGTCCGCCAGCTGGCGCACACGCTCGGCCAGCTCGCGGTTCGCCACGAGGTTCTCGCCCGTGAAGCGCGGCCCGTAGCGGCGAAAGTCGCCCTCGTCGAGCTCCTCCGGCGAGCTGAAGCGACCCGACAGGAAGCCGCGGCCCAGCGGTGAGTACGCCACCAGCGCGATGCCCAGCTCTTCCAGCGTCGGCAGGATCTCCTCCTCGACGTCGCGCGTCCACAGCGAGTACTCCGTCTGCACCGCCGTGATCGGGTGCACCGCGTGCGCTCGGCGGATCGTCTGCGCGCTCGCCTCCGACAGGCCCAGGTGGCGCACCTTGCCCGCCGCCACCAGCTCCGCCATCGCGCCCACCGTCTCCTCGATCGGCGTGTTCGGGTCCACGCGGTGCTGGTAGTAGAGGTCGATTTGGTCCACGCCCAGGCGCTGCAGCGAGCCCTCGCACGCCGCGTGCACGTACTCGGGGCTGCCGTCGATCGAGCGCGCCGGCGTGCCGTCGGCGCCGCGCTCCAGCTTGATGCCGAACTTCGTCGCCAGGAACACCTCCTCGCGACGGTCTTTGATCGCGCGGCCCACCAGCCGCTCGTTCGTGTGCGGCCCGTACATGTCCGACGTGTCCAGGAAGTTGCAGCCCAGATCCAGCGCGCGGTTGATCGTCCGCACGCCCTCCTGTTCGTCGGCCGTCCCGTAGAACGCCGACATGCCCATGCAGCCGAGGCCGATCTCCGAAATCTCGGGGCCGTCCGGCCCGAGCGTGCGCTTGATCATCGTTGCTCTCCTGTCAGCTGGCGGAAGCGGATACAGACATAATGGCAACCAGCGTCATGTTCCCTGTGAACCTCCCGAATCTGCTGACCGTGCTGCGGATCATGCTCGTGCCCGCGCTGGTCGTCGCGCTGCTCGGCAACACCGCCGGCGGCGACGTGCTCGCCGCGGTCGTGTTCGCGCTCGCGTCGCTCACCGACTTCGTCGACGGCTACCTGGCGCGCGCGCGCGACTCCGTCACCACGTTCGGCAAGCTCATGGACCCGCTCGCCGACAAGCTGCTGATCATCGCCGCGCTGATCTCGCTCGTGTCGCTGCACCGCCTCGCCGCGTGGGTCGCCATGGTGATCATCACGCGCGAGCTCGCCGTCACCGTGCTGCGCCTCGGCGCCACGCAGGCCGGCGTGGTGATGGCCGCCAGCATGTTCGGCAAGGTCAAGACGTGCCTGCAGATCGCCGCCATCCTCGCCGTCATCGCCGTGCACGGACACACCGTGTGGGTCGACGCGCTGCTGTACGTGACCGTGCTCGTCACCGTGCTGTCCGGCCTCGACTACTTCTTCGGCATGCGCCGGCGCATGCAGCAGGTGCAGGCCCAGGACGCCTGAGGGCTCGCGCAGCGCCTCAGGGCGCCTGAGCGTTCAGCCACTGCTCCAGCGTCGTCTGATGCGCGCTCCGCGCGCCCGACTCGACTTCCGCGCGCAGCTCCGACAGCAAGCCGTGGCGCTCCGCCACCACGTTGTGCTGGTGGATCGTCTCGAGGTTCTCCTGGCGCGCCGACACGAAGCTGGCGCCGTCCAGCTCCGTGAACACGCGCACCACGCCCGCGAGCATCTCGCGCACGCAGTCCTCCACGAAGCGCGGCCGGCGGTGCGCCTTCTCCACCACCTCCACCTCGTCCGAGCGCTTCATCAGCTCGTAGATCTCCGAGGACATGCTCGCCTCCGCGATCTCCAGCAGCGTCGACGCCTCGATCTCCTCGGCGCACTCCTCCGTGCAGCCGATCTCAAGCGTCGCCAGCCCGCGCTGGTTGTGCGTCGCCACCGGCACGCTCTCCAGGATCACGTCGATCTGCTCCGCCGAGAACTCCTGCGCGAGCAGGCGCTCGCGGGCACGCGCCGCCACCAGCTCCTGCGCGCACGGGCACGCCGTCATGCCCGTCGCCGACACGCCCACCGTCCCCCGCGTGCCGCGCTCGAACGCCACCGCGCGCCCGTGCAGCGTGTAGATCTCCTGCGTCTCGATGCCCGACACCGGCGCCGGCTTGTGCTCCGGGTAGCGCGCCGCGATCGTCACCTCCGCGCGCTCCGCGCCCTGGCGCTCGCGCACCAGCACCGCGATGTGGCGCGCCAGCGTCTCCGCGCGAAACGACGACTCGCTCAGCACCACCTCGCCGATCGCCTCGTTGACGACCTCGTCGAAGCGCGACATGTGCGCGCCCTTCTGGTCGCGGCCCAGATCCACGTAGCAGTCCAGCCGCGCCAGGAACAGCTCGTCGCGGATCCGCACCACCTTCTCCACGCCCGTCACGCCCACGCGCGACAGCCCCACCGCGATGCTCGGCCGACGCGCCTGCACGTCGTCGCCGGCATCGCCCCGGGACGGGGAGCCCCGTGTGGGAGACAGCGTGGAGGTCGGCCCTGGTGCCCGCACCGGGGCCAAGCGTAGCGCGGCGCACCCCCGCGATCGCCTCATCGTCGGCAAGCGCGTCGCACACTTCGAGATTCTGGTATCAATCGGCACGCAACTCAACGCACAACGCAAACGCACAGGAGGCTTAGCGTCGGGCTGGGGAGGTCGAGGCGGATCATCCGCTTCGACGGGGAGTTGAACGGGTCTTAGGGAGGCCAGTTGAGCGACAAGCTTGAGGGGTTGTTGATCGCCCCCGATACAGCCGTAGCCGTAGTCGAGTTGGAGGAGCTGCACGGATTCATCGCCGAGTCCCAGGAACGGGGATTCGTCGCCGCGGACGCGTTGGCGGCCGCGCTGGAGGACGCCGAGCTCTCAGGACAGCAGACGCACGACCTGCTGAGCTACCTGGAGGAGCACGGCATCGAGGTCATCGCCGGCGGCGAGACCGTGCCCGAGCTGCACCCGCACGGGCCGGGCACGAGCGCGCACGAGCACCCGGGCGCGGACCCGCTCGCCGAGCGGCCCGCGCTGGAGGCCGTCGGCGTCGACGACGGCCGCGGCGACGAGCACGCCGGCGATCTGGGCGCACGCTTCGAGGAGCTCGCGCTGAAGGGCGCCAGCAAGCGCGCGGCGGAAGCCGACCTGACGGTCGAGCCGAGCCTCGACTCGCTGCGGCTCTACCTGCGCTCGATCGGTCGCGTGCCGCTGCTCAGCGCCGACGAGGAGGTCACGCTCGCAAAGCGCATCGAGCGCGGCGACATCGCCGCCAAGCAGCACATGGTGGAGGCCAACCTGCGACTCGTCGTGTCGATCGCCAAGGGCTACGTCGGCCGCGGGCTCACGCTGCTCGACCTCATCCAGGAGGGCTCGCTGGGGCTGATCCGCGCGGTCGAGAAGTTCGACTACCGCCGCGGCTACAAGTTCTCCACGTACGCCACCTGGTGGATCCGCCAGGCGGTCACGCGCTCGCTCGCCGACAAGGGCCGCACGATCCGCATCCCCGTGCACATGGTCGAGCGCCTCAACAAGCTCATCCACGCCGAACGGCGGCTCATCCAGCAGCTCGGGCGCGAGCCCAGCCCCGCCGAGCTCGCCACCGAGCTCGACTGCACCGTGCGCGACGTGCGCGACATCATGCGCATCACCCAGCAGCCGATCTCGCTCGAGAAGCCCGTCGGCGAGGAGGACCACTCCGCGCTCGCCGACTTCGTCGAGGACGTGTCCGCCGAATCGCCGTTCGAGATCGCCTCCGAGGCGCTGCGACGCGAGAACGTCGCGCGCGTGCTCGCCTCGCTGCCGCGGCGCGAGCGCGAGGTCATCGAGATGCGCTACGGCATCGTCGGCGGGCGCTCGCGCACGCTCGAGGAGGTCGGCCGCGCCTTCAACATCACGCGCGAGCGCGTCCGCCAGATCGAGAACCGCACATTGAAAAAGCTGCAGACGCTGCCCGACGCGCAACAGCTGCGCGAGGCGTCGTAGGGGGCCGCCCGAGGCGTGGGCGGCCGCCCGAGGCGTGGGCACTACGCCGGGCGGGCCGGATCGAACATCTCTCTCGACGGAGTCCGTATAACCATGGTGATACGGACTCCTCTCGGCGACGGGTCACGACCGGCCCCCACGACCTCGTCCCCTAAACTTCACGACCGCCCCCGGCGGGGTTCCCGAGCGGTCAAAGGGGACGCGCTGTAAACGCGTTGGCTCTGCCTTCGAAGGTTCGAATCCTTCCCCCGCCACTCATGCCGCGACTCCCGATGGGAGGACGTGAAGCAACGCCGGCGCGGGCTCGGTGGGCGCGAGGTCGAAGATCACGACCTGCTTGCAGACATCCGTCAGCGTGAGCACTCGGTCAACCTGGACGGGGCCGCGCACGATCAGCAGCCGTCCTCCATTTCGCCGGGAGTCACGGGCGGCGTCGAGGATGACGTGAACGCCTGAGCTGTCGATGAAGGACAGCTCACGCAGATCGAGCACGACGACACGTGCCGCTCGCTGCGCCTCTTCCAGCGTCTGGCGGAACTGCGGCGAGGTGATGAGATCCAGTTCGCCCGCGACTTGAACCCGGGCTGCACCCCAGCCACCCATCTCCCACGAGGACGCAAACGGCGACGCAACATACTCACGAGCAATAGTCGGAGCTCTAACGGTTGAAGCTTGGGGCATCTCGACCTCCTAGCGGGTTGCATGAGCAAACGCCGGAAGTCAGGTTGTGTTGCCGCCCCCTTGGGCGCGACCGCAGTGATGCCCTCCACCACCAACGATAGCGCCGGGGGGTCAAGCCGCGAGAGCGCCGCCTATAGGGGGGCGGCGGATGTTCCGGAGGCCGGAATCTCGTGATCGTCAACGAGATCGGTGGGCGCGAGGATGAAGACCTCGCACATCAGGTCCGGATCCTGCTGGTTGCCGCTCATGAAGCCGATCACCCGCTTGCCCGTAGCGTCTTCGATGACCTTGGCGAATCGCTGGCGCATGACCTCCTGGAACTCCATACGCTGCTGGATCACCGCCTGTCCGCGCCCGCCCGCGAGCAGCGTCTGCTCTACGCGCGAGAAGCCTCCTCGCAGCACGCACACCACCAGGTCGTCCTCGTAGTAGGACTTCGCGCGGGTCGGCCCACGCCCATAGAACTCCTTGAGCAGCGCGACCATCCCGTCGGATATCGCCGTGAGCACATCTCCGTGGCTGCTCAGCTCGCCCTGGAGAATGCGTTGTGGATTCATCGCTTGCGGATCTTAGCTCGCGGGACTGCTCACGTGAGGGAATCGCATCGCGCTGCCTCCATGTGCGGTACCCTTGTGGTGAGCACGCTGGAAACAGGTTGCAAAACAGGTTGCGCGTGCTTCTGCCCTATCAGATTGGGAATGCTCCGTCGGCGCAGGATCGCCTTCGCGAATAGGTCCTCTGTACCGACCCACCGAGCTTTACTCGGAGGGGGTTGAAGACCAACAGGAGGTTCCTCATGTCTACAGCCAGGCCCGCAGGGCCCGCTTCCGAAGTCGATCAGGACGGGCGGCCGGCCACAGCTTCGCGCCCGCACGGTGGGCATTACGCAACCGGTGCTCGCGAGTTCGTGATGGGCATGCGGGGCTTGTTCGTGCGCGTGCTTCAGCTCGTTGTCAGCATCGTCGTGTTGACCATCGTCGCGGGCATTCTGCTCGTGCTGCTCAAGGCCAATCCAGCCAACAGCATCGTCTCGGAAGTCCATAGCTGGGCACGCTGGCTCGCCGGTCCGTTCGACGGCATGTTCAGCTTCCACAGCGCCAATGACGCAATCGCTGTCAACTGGGGCATCGCTGCGGTCGTCTACCTCATCGTGGGCGGACTGGTCGCGCGGCTGATCGGCCCCACCCAGCGCGATCGTCCACTCGGGACCTAGACATGCGCAAGTCAACTCAACTGAGCCTTGGGAGGTGACCATGCTTACGATCCTCCTCATCATCGTCGTAGTCCTGCTGCTGAGCGGCGGATTCGGCTACAGACGCCGCGGCCGCAGCTTGTAGAACCGAGAGCGCAAGGATCCCGTCGGGCGGACCCGACGGGATCAGCCGAGTGCGGCCATCAGCGCTTGTCGTCCATCTCCTGGCCACGCTTTTGAAGGAAACTGCCGAACGCGCCAGCCAGCGCAGCGACTACCGTGATCGCCCAGATCTCCATGAAGATGTCGAGAACTCGTCCGCCCGCCGAGATCGGATTCTTGATCTGCGAGGAGACGGTCAGCAGCTGAGTTGTCGTCCAGAACGCGGCGCTGGCGAATGTCTTGATCTCGGTCTGCTGGGAGTGGCGCTCGAGCAAGAACGCCGCGATCGCGCAGAACAAGTCAATACCGACGGTCACCACGATGATCGTCACGAGGTGGTCGCGCAGCCGACGATGCGTGGGTGTCGCCGCGCGGAGAACGTCACGAAACTCGCCGGCTGCGGACCCCAGCACTCGAAGCAGCATCGAGTCAATCGTCGCGGAAGCGCCGGACGTCTGTGCAGCTATCGCCCGCCACACGTCGAGGTCTCCGGCAGGGCTCTACCGGACGACGGTGAAGCTCAGACGCGCCGACGCCGAGGCCTGCGCGGCGGCGTTCCTGGCGGTGATGATCACCGTGTAGGAGCCGGGCCCGAGCCGCTGCGAGCGCGAGATGCGCCCGTCGAACACGACATGGTTGGCTCCCGTGTGCGCGGACCACGTGAGCGTGCCTCGCTCGACCGTCCGCGTGCACCGATGCCGACGACGGTTCGACCTGGCCTGGGCGACACAGCGGTGGCCAACCGTGCGCCCGCTCGTCCGCTGCGTGAATTCGAGCGTCACGGTCGCCGCCTGGTCGAGGCCGAAGCTGAACGTCGTGCCGACCGGGGCGCGGCGGCGGTGACGTGACATGCGGGCGAGCGCGCTGCCTTCCCGCCACGTCCGGCGCGACTCCGCGACGGCCGTCAGCACCGGCGGCGCCATCGCGGTCGTGAACGTCATGTCGGCGCCATAGGCGGTGCCGCCGGCGTCCGTGGTGACGAGTCGGTAGTGGTAGGTCGTGTTCGGCGCGAGCCCCGCGAGGGACGCAGAAACCGCCAGCGGGCCGAGCGACGCGCCCATGCTCTGGCTCGCAGTCGCGGCCCCGTAGGCCGTGCTCGTCCCGTACTGGAAGCCGGCGGTGCCCACGGCTTCAGCCGTCACCGCGCCCGACAGCGTGGCACCCGTCTCGCCGATCCCCGACGCCGGCGAGGTGCTCGCCGCGGACGTACCCACCCCTCGCTCTTCCGCCGTCGTCGGGTACTGGCCTTCGCCCTTGACCGTTTGGTTGTAGCCACCGGCAACCAGCACGACACCGCTGGGGAGCGTCACCGCAACGGCGCCTCCGCGCGGTTCGGTGAGCGCGGTCGGCGCCGTTTCGAAGGCGTTGCTGGCCGGGCTGAACGTTTCGAAGCTCGCCAGGTAGCGCGCTGGCGCTTCGGCGAGCAGGCTGTCATAGCCGCCGATGACCAGCGCGTTGCCGTTCTGCAGCACCGCCGTCGTGGTTTCGCTTCGAGCGAGCTTCATTTCGTGGGCGGCGCCTTCAATCGGTTCGAACGAGTTGGTGGCGGGGTTGAAGAGTTCCGCGCTGCTCGAGGAGGCTTCGGTCGGTTTCTCCGCATACCCACCGGTGATCAGCACCTCTCCGTTCGCCAGCGTGGCGACCCCGGGCGCATAGCGTTCGCTGAGCATGTGCGAAGCGAGCACTTCGAATTTGCCGGTGGCCGGGTCGTAGAGTTCGCCCGTCGTCGGATACGCCGTCGATTCGTCCGCCCCGCCGACGACGAGCACCTTCCCGTCGGGAAGCTCCGCAGCGCCGGGGGCGTCGCGGGGCGTGGCCATGGTCGCCGCGACAGCTTCGAACGTGTTGGTCAGCGGGTTGAAGATTTCGGCGGTCGCGAGTTCTTTGCCGGCTTTTTCGCTGTATCCGCCGACGATCAAGACCTTGCCGCCCGGCAGCGGCGCTGCGGCGACTTCCTGCTGCGTGGCGGTCATCGTGGCCGCGAGCTTCGTGAACGCCCCAGTGGCCGGGTCGAAGACTTCCGCGGTCGTCTGGCTCGTGTGGGTCCGGTTCGCACCGCCCACGATCAGGACCGTGCCGTTCGGCAGGAGCACAGCGGCGGGACGGAACCGCCCTTCGGCCATCGCTCCGGAGAGCTTGGAGAACGTGGGCGCGGCGGCGTTCGCGGACGCTGCCCCCGCGACCGCAACCGCGAGAGCCACCGCAAGCAGTGCTGTGGTGAGCTTCATGCCGCCACCGTATGCCAATTGGGGGACGGATAGGTTTCCCGACCGTCGACCCAGGCCGCCATGACGGGCCTATGCACCAGACGGCGGCAGCTTGACGAGGCCGACGAAGAAGTCGTCGATCTGGTGGACGATCTCGCGTGAAGCGGTCGAAGTCGACCGGCTTGGTGACGTAGGCGTTGGCGTGCAGCTTGTACGCGCGCGCGACGTCCTCTTCGGCCTCCGAGGTGGTGAGCACGATCGACCGGGATGCGTCGCCAGGAGCGGGTCGCCCTTGATCTCGGCGAGCACCTCGATGCCGCTCTTGCGCGGCAGGTTGAGGTCGAGCAGCACGAGGTCGGGGCGCGGCGAACTCCGCGTACTCGCCCTCTCCGCGCACGTAGCGCATCGCCTCGACGCCGTCGCTGACGACGGCCAGCCTGTTGCCGACCTTGTTGTCCTCGAACGCCTCGCGCACGAGCAGCACGTCGCCCGGGTCGTCGTCGACGAGCAGCACCGAGACCAGGTCCGCATTCATTGTCTCATCCTCCTCCGAACGGCAAGGTGAACACGAAAGCGGGCCCCGGGCGCGTACTCGCGTGTCGAGCCAGATGCGTCACCGCCGTGATACTCGACGATCTTGCGGCAGATCGCCAGCCCGATGCCGGTGCCCGGGTACGCCTCCCTGGAGTGCAGGCGCTGGAAGATCATGAAGACCTGCTCCGCGTACTCCGGGTCGATGCCGATGCCGTTGTCGGCGCAGCTGAGCTCCCACCATGCCGCTCGCCGCGACCGCCTGCGAGGCGCACGACCGGCGGCTCGGCGCCGCGGAACTTGAGCGCGTTGGCGATCAGGTTCTGGAACAGCGAGACCAGCAGCGTGCGCTCGCCGCGCACGATCGGCAGGCCGTCCGCCTCGACGCTGGCCGCCGGTGCTCCTCCAGCACGCCGCGCCAGCGACGAGCACTCGCCTCCGCGAGCGACGCTCGCCGAGCGCGACCGGCTCGGGCTCGCGTCCGCTCCGTGCCGACGCGCGAGAACGCGAGCAGGTCGTTGATCAGCGCCTGCATCCGCTTCGCGCCGTCGACGGCGAACTCGATGTACTGGTCGGCGCGCTCGTCGAGCTGGCCGCTGCGTAGCGGCTCTGCAGCGCCTGGCAGAAGCTCGCGACCTTGCGCAGCGGCTCCTGCAGGTCGTGCGAGGCGACGTAGGCGAACTGCTCGAGCTCGGCGTTCGAGCGCGTCAGCTCGAGCGCCTGCGCCTCGAGCGCCGCGCGCGCCGATTCGGCGGTCGCCAGCTCGTCGCACGATGCGCCGCCGCATCGCGTCGATCTCCACGCCCAGCTCGACGACCTCCGCGGCGCGTCCGCGATCGCCAGCGGCTGCCGAAGTCGCCCGCGGCGACGCTGTGCGGCGTCGCGCCCCAGCCGCGGCCAGCGGCCGCGTGATCGATGCGGCGCAGGATCAGTCCCGGCGCCGAGCACGCTGCCAAGGATCAGCGACGCCGGCGATGATCAGCAGCGCCTGCAGGAAGTTCGCGCCGCTGTTCAGATTGGGAGCGCGCGCCGGCGAGCCTGCCGCTTCGAGGTCCGCGCGATCAGCCGCACGAGCGAGTTGCGGACGCGTCGAACAGCCGCTTTGCCCGTCAGCGAGCGCGGAATCGCGCCCGTGTGGCGCCGTCGGCGGTCCTACGCAGGATCGGCGCGACGAACCGGGGCTGCCATGCCAGCGCGCGCGCCTGCGCTGTCGCGCACGTCGAGCTCCAGCGGCGGGCCCTGCCCGCGGTCTCAGCCGCTTCGAGCTGGCGGTAGGCCTGCGCCTCTCGGCGCGGAGCCCGTTTTCGTACGGTTCGAGGAACTGCCGGTTGCCGTCAGGATGTACCCGCGCACGCCCGTCTCCTCGTTGATCAGCGCGTTTTCGAGGTTCAGCGCAGCCACCAGCGCCGGCTCGACCTGGTCGAGCAGCGTGGCGACGCTGGTCGCTGAGCCGCTGGTTGGCGACCAGCGCCAGACCGATCCCCGTCACCGCGAGCGCGAGCAGCACGCCGATCGTCAGCGCCAGCCACTGCCCGACGCGCAGGCGCGCGAACGGGGGCCGCGACGGCGCCGGCGTGGCGGCGCTCAAGCTTCGCCGTCCCGCGTCCGCGAGCCGATCAGCAGCATCGCCACGTCGTCGCTCAGCGCTCCCCCGTTGAGCCGTTCCGCGCGCGCGATCAGCGCCTCGAGCAGCGCCTCCGGCCGTTCGCGCCAGTCCGGCCGCGCCGCCAAGTGCTCCGCGATCAGGCGCCGCAGCCCGTCCTCGCCGAGCCGCTCCGGGCCGGCGTCGATGCGGCCCTCGATGATCCCGTCGGTGTACAGCAGCAGCGCCCACCCCGGCGGCAGCTCGAGCTGCAGCGACGACCATCCTTCTTCGCCCAGGCCGATCGGCGGACCGCCGCCGTCGCGTGAGACGCCGTGCACGGCGCTCCCGTCGATCAGCATCGGCGGCGGATGGCCCGGCGAGCAGCATGCGCGCGGAGTCGCGGGCGGGCTCGATCTCGAGCATGCACAGCGTGGTGAACAGCAGCGACGTCTCGCGTTCGCGCTTCTAGCACACGCTGCAGCGCGAGCATCGCCCGCTCGCCGTCCACGCCCGTGACCCCGAGCGCGCGCCACGCGGCGCGCAGGCACACCCCGATCGCGGCTTCGTCGGGCCCGTGGCCGCAGACGTCGCCGACGACCGCGCGCAGGCGGCCGTCGGCGCGTCTCGGTGACGTCGAAGAAGTCGCCGCCCAGCAGCGCGCGGTTGCGCCCGGCGCGATACAGCGAGGCAGTCCACACGGACGGGTCGCTCGAGGAGCGGCCTCGGCGCGAGCCCGCGTTCCAGGCGCGCGACCTCGCGCGCCTGCGCCTCCGCCAGGCGCAGCTGCTGCTGCGCCTCCTCCGCCATGCGCCGGGCGATCGCGTAGCGGATCGCGCGCGCCAGCTGGCCGCCGTCGACGTGCCCCTTGACGAGGTAGTCCTGGGCGCCGGCGTCGACCGCGGCCACGCCCGCGGCCTCGTCGTTCAGCCCCGTCAGCACGATCAGCGGCGTCTGCGGCGCGCGGGCGCGCAGACGCGCGACCGTGTCCAGGCCCCGCGCGTCGGGCAGCTGCAGATCCAGCAGCACGCAGTCCATGCCCGAGTCGACCTGGTCGAGCGCGTCCGCGAACGTGCGGCTGCGCGCGATCCGCACGCCGGGCAGCGCACCCGTCAGCAGCTCATCGACGATCAGCGCGTCGCCATCGTCATCCTCCACCAGCAGCACGCTCAGCGCGTCGCCCACGCTCGCGCCTTCCCCGGGGCGCGGCCACTGTTCGCCGTATGTGCGAGGGCGATGTGCCATGGCCGCAGTCAGATGGTATCCGCCGAGCAACGTGTAGAAACCGGGACGCGCGGGTAATGGACGCGTGATCGGTGGACACCGGAGATAGGTGAATGGCTGTAGACACACTGGGCACGAGGGGTGCCAGCGGCGAGCATGTGGTGCACTTCTACGACCGCGAGTCCGAGCTCGTAGATGCGGTCGCGCCATATCTCGCGGCCGGTGTGCGCGCTGAGGAGACCGTGGTCGTGATCGCAACCGAAGCGCACCGCCGCGCATTCGCAGCGGCGCTGCACGCCGATGGGATCGACCTCGCGCGGGCCTCGTCCGACGGCAGGTTCGTGGCGCTCGACGCAGCCACGGTGATCGCCGCGTTCGTGACCGACGGGCGCATCGACCGCAACGCCTTCCACGGAAGCCTCGGCGCGCTCCTGCGAGATGCCGCACGGGGCGGGCGCGTGGTGCGCGTGTACGGCGAGATGGTGGCACTGCTTTGGAACGCGGGCAGAGTGCTGGCGGCGATCGAGCTGGAGACGCTGTGGAACGAGCTCGCCCTCGAGCTGCCGTTCGCGCTGTTCTGTGCGTACCCGACAACCTCCGTGGCCGGCGCCGAGCAGGCAGATGCGCTGTATCTGGTGTGCCGCGAGCACTCCTCCGTGCTCACGCGCTCGTCGATCGCCCTCGCGGACACGACCGCCGGTCCGTGCCGGCAGCCGGCCGACCCGGCCCCGCGTACCGGCGTGAGCGCGCACTTCGACGCCGAGCGCGACTCCCCCGGCCACGCGCGGCGCCTGGTCGGCAGCGCGTTGCGCGGCTGGGGATGCGCCGACCAGCTGGTCGACGACGCGATGCTGATGGTCAGCGAGCTCGCGACCAACGCTGTGCGACACGCATGCTCGCCGTTCTCGGTCGCCGCGCACATCCAGGGCTCGGTGCTGCGCATCGTCGTCGAGGATTGGGCCCCGCTCGCATGCTCTACGCCGGACGGCGGCCTCACCCCGCAGCCGCTGCACGGCCTGGGCCTCGTCGAGGCGATGTCCACGCGCTGGGGCGTCGAGCACATGGACGGCGGCAAGGTCGTGTGGCTGGAGCTTGCGTGCGATAACGTCGCCTAGTGGCATTTGACTACGACGCGACACAGCGCGACATGCATGCGACGTTGACGGCGACGCCGCAGCTGGAGCTGCGCCACGAGGACGGCGGCGCGCACCACACGCTGGCTCTGATCGGCGAACTGGATGTGGCGTCCGCGCCGCTGCTCGAGGCGGCGCTGCAGCGGATCGGCGCCAACGCGATCGAGACGCTCACGCTCGACCTGAGCGCGCTCACGTTCATGGACTCGGCGGGACTGCGCGTGGTGCTCGTCGCGAGGGAGCTGTGCGAGAGCATCGGCTGCGAGCTGCAGCTGATCCCCGGGTCGGGTCAGATCCAGCGCCTGTTCGAGATCACCGGACTGAGCGATCAGCTGCCGTTTCGCGACTGAGGTCCCCGGTGAGCGCTCGGCGCACTGCCGGGCCCCTGCTCACGCCACCGGCTCGAGCCGTCCTGCGCGCACAGTGATCTCCGGTTCCACCGTCGCCGCGACGGCATCCGCGGCTCCGACCTGTGGCCACGGCGGCCCCGGCCGGCCCAGGAGGAAGCCCTGCACGAGCGGCACGCCCAGCCGGCGGACCGTCCGCAGCTCGGCATCCGTCTCGACTCCCTCGGCGACCAGCAGGCTGCCGACCTGCCTGGAGTAGCCGGCAAGCGCGCCCACGAGCGCCGCGCGCTCCTCGTCGCCGTCGATGCCGCTCACGAGCGAGCGGTCGAGCTTGAGGTAGCTGGGGTGCACCGCGGTGATCTGGCGCAGGCCCGAGTAACCGGCGCCCATGTCGTCCACGGCAAGGCGCGCGCCGCGCGCGCGCAGCGGCTCGATCGCGTGCAGCAACTGCATGTCGCCGCCCACCAGGGTCTCCTCGGTGATCTCGACGATCAGCCCGCCCAGGCCGTCCGCGAGGCCGTCGCCCGCCGCCACCAGCATCGCCATCGTCGCCGGTTCGAGCAGCACGGGCGCCGACAGGTTGACCGACAGGCTGGTGCCCGGGGGGCGCTCCGCGAGCAACGCTAGCGCCGCGCGCAGGCATGCCCGCTCGAGCTCGGCGCGCTGGCCCAGCTCCTGCGCAAGCGAGAACCAGTGCAGCGGGCTGCCGTCGCGGCGCGGCTGGCCGAAGCGCGCGAGCGCCTCGTACGCGTGCACCGTCCCGTGGCCCACGTCCACGATCGGCTGCACCGCCATCGCGAGCCCGTCGCCCGCGATCAGTGAGGCCAGCGCTTCGCGGGCGCTCGCCAGCTCCTCGTCGCTGAGCGTCTCCTTGTCGCTGAGCGTCTCCCCGGCCTGCGCCGGCATCATGCGCGCCGCGCCCGCGTCACGCTCCCTGCGGTCGCTCATGCGCGCCGCGATGTCACCGGCCAGCAGCAGCGTCTCGGCGCGCTCGGCCTGGTGGCGCGCCTGGCGCAGCATGTTGTTGAGCTCGCGCGTCAGCCGCCCGCACGTCAGCAGCAGCCCCAAAGCGGCTGCGCAAACGGCCGCGTACTCGCCGGTGAAGCGCTGCTCGCGAAGCACCGGCAGCGCCAGCGCCGCCACCACGATCAGGCTGCCGACCCAGTGCACGCGCCCGCCGCGAGCCATCACCCCGCTGGCAATCGCCGCGAGCCACAGCAGGCTCAGCGCCGTCACGCGCTGGTCGCCCATGCCGATGATCAGCACCGCCGCGGCCGCGGCCGCGGACTCCTCGAATTTCAGCCACGACACCCGCATCGCGGCCAGCTGCACGAGCGCCGTGAGCTCGATGATCGCAAAGCCCGCCAGCCCCAGCGCCGGATAGGGCAGCAGCCGCGGCTGGGCCGCGATCAGGGCGATCCCGATCAGACCCATCGCGATCCGCGTCCGCGCGGCGGTGCGACGCGCGCGCAAGATGCGATCGTCGCGCTCGATCGGCACCGCGGTTTCGATCAGCATGGGCAGGGGCATCCACTTCAGCTTCGGCGCCCAGCAGCTGGGTACTTGATTCGTGCAGCGTTCTTTCGACCGGGTGGCTACCCCAGCTGCCGAGCCAGCTCCTCGGCTCGAGGGGTGCTGATCAGCACCCGCCGCAGCACCGAGCCGTCTTCCACCTCGAACGACAGGCCGGGCACGCCGCGGCGCACAACGAATGCTTCGTCGAGTCGGATCGTGCGCGCCACGTAACACAGCCACGGCACCCGCAGCCCGACTTTGATGCCGCTCCGCATCGCCTCGCGGACGGGATCCTCGACCACGTGCACGTCGCCGACGTCCGCGCGGGCGACGCGGATGTTTCGCATCAGCCCCAGCAGCTTCTGCCACGGCGCGAGCCGCACTTCGACGTAGTCGTCGCTGACGTTGATCCGCACGCCCCAAGACTAGCCGCGCGCCAGCGCCGCAGACACTTGTCATAATACTTATAGTGTTGTTTTCTTTTGTCTACCCGCGGTTGATGATAGCCAGCTACGTAAGACAACTGTCTGTGGAACTTTCGTCTGAGCAGCGCGAGAGTTGGAACGATGGAAACTGTCCGTAAGCAATTTGCCGCCAATCTGCGGCGGCACCGCGACCGGGCAGGCCTCTCACAGGAGGCGCTCGCGGACCTGTGCAACCTGCACCGCACCGAGATCAGCCTGCTGGAGCGCTGCAAGCGCTCGCCGCGCCTGGAGACCATCGTGATCCTCGCTCGCGGCCTCGAGCTCAGCTCCCCCGCGGAGCTGCTCGAAGGCATCGGCTGACGAGCGCGCTACAGTGCCTCTCGCGCCCAGCTAGCTCAGTTGGTAGAGCACTTCCACCGAGCTTGACCCGCACTTGCTGCCGGGTGCGCGATTGGCGAGACCTCGCCGTGCATCCGGCGAAAGTCCGGAAATGCCCCAATCGCGAGGTAGCGTCCGCGCGAGATGACGCCTGAACCAGCGCGGCGAACGCGGGTGACGCTTCGTTGCCTGCGAGACGATTTGAAACTCGAGCTTCCGCCCGTTGAGGTCGATCTCGGCGGGCTCGATCACGTGCTCGTCGGTGAGGCGCGGCGTCTCGCGCCGACGGCGCCGCGCGGTCAGAAGCGGATACTCTCGGTCGAGCATCCGCTCGTGTATCGCGTGCGCCACGGCCGGTGGCGTGGCGCGACGTGGCTGGAGTCCGAGGGGGCTCGGTTCTGGTTGTGCGCCGGTGCGCAGCGCGAGGAGGGCTCGGGCGAGGACGCCTATGAGCAGTTCGCCGCTCTGCATCGAGCCCAGCGGCTGTTGCCCGATAAGGATGACCGGCTCCGCGTTGCGCTCGAGCGCAACGCGCGCATCATCGACGCCGCCAGCGGTTCGATCGGCTCAGCGCTTGCTGAAGCTCTCAATCATCGCGACCGAGACATAACGATCTCATTCGCCGGCCTGGTCGATGCGCGGCTTCATGTCGTCACGTCTGGCGAGGAGATGTGGGTCGCGATCGCGACTCAGGCGACCGATGGGCGTTTCGTCGAGGAGCGCCTGCGCGACGTGCTGTTCGGCTTGGTCTTGACCGCGGCGGAGGCTGAACTGTGGGAGCCTCGCGCGGACTGGCCGTCGGGCGAACTCGCCTGGTTCGAGGTCGCGCGCCTCGGTTTGCGCGAGTCACCTAGCTGAGTCGAGGACACACCGCCGAGGCGCTGAACGTCGGCCTCCTCGACCCCTAGCGAGTACGCAAGGGCCGAGGCCTTGCCGCCCAGCAGCGCCTGTTGCGCACGCTCCATGCGCTGCGCGAACTGGTCGCGGTGGCGGTCCACGTACTCGTCAACCGCGCGCTCGACCAGCTCCGCCTGCTTGAGGCCCGACATCAGCGCGGCGTAGCGGACCTTCTCCTTGGTGGCCTCGTGAACCTTGATCGGGGATTGCGCTCGCGACATAGGTATGTCTCGGTACTTCGGTACCAGAGAATAGCACGCGCTGAGCCGCGCATATGTCGCGTGGGCCACCAGGGTGCCTGGAACTCCGTATAGGCGTGCCCGTAAACCCTTCCCGTACTGTCTCCGGCTTGCCCCTGTAACGCCCCATAACTCCTCAAGCCTCCAGGGCAGTATGAAAACCGCTTGGCTATGCGGTTTTTGGGCAAGCCGACGAGGGGACTCGAACCCCTGACCCCCTCCTTACCATGGAGGTGCTCTACCAGCTGAGCTACGTCGGCGCGCAGCCCGAATCCTAGCGCGGTCGCTGCCGATCGCGATATCGTCGGCGCTCCAAATGACCAGAAGTGCCCGGTAGTTCCTGGGGCGTTTTTTTGGGGCTGTTGGGGGCGTTATAGGGGCAGACGTGTTGTCCAGGCGCGTCCCGAACAGGCTCCACGGGACCAAAGCCCCAGCAACGACGGGACTCAACCGATCCGGAGGACCCCCATGCCAGCCACGTTAAGGAAGGGGGTCATCGGTTCGAGTCCGATGCCGGGCTTGAGGCCGACCTTCCGGTTTCAGGCTGCTCGGGCTGCGGAGATCTCGATCGGCATGCCCCACTCGAGAGCTGCGGGATCAACCCGAACAGACATGACGTCGAAGCCTGGAGGCAGCCCGCGCAGGTGCTGGACAAGCTTGGCCGCGAGTTGCGCCAAGTCTTTGCAGACCCGGAGTTTGCCGGTCATGCTCGCCTCGTCGACCTCGTAGACCCGATAGAGCTGGTACGGCTGGCCGCTTTCGATCATCTTCAGCTCGTTGATCGAGACGTGGAACTCGTTCTGGAAGGTGCCGGTTGTCGTCTTCACGTCGATATGCACCGGGTAGCCTTCCGGGTCGACAACGAAGTCGTAGGGGCTGTCCGCGATGACGCTCGAGGTCCATTCGTATCCCGATACGACCCCGATGGACTGCTGCTTTGCAAGATAGCCATCGACGATCGTCTCACCGAGTTTTCCCGTGTGTTCGTTCCGGATACGGCCGGCAGTGACATCACGGGGCGTGCGCGCGCCCCGGTAGACGGCCCTGTCGAGCACGCTCGTGCCCGTTCGTGCAGGCGGCGCACCTCCGAGATCGATCGCCTCTTCGTTGCCGGGTCGCAGCGAGTAGATGCCGTGGTCAGGGTCCGGCTGGACGTCGTCGATCAATGCCTCCAGGGCGCTGGGCGAGAGCATGCCGCTCGCTCGTGGCCCCTTGAAGCGCGCCGCCAAACGCTTGGTAAACGGCGCGTCTTCCCGGGCATCTGCGTCGAGCATGACGAGGACACACCGACTCGGGCGAGCTTTGCCCTCGAGTCCGATGAGGATCCAGTCGTTCGGCCTGAGCGGGTTGTATCGGGTCGGTTCGGCCTTGGGGTTGTGTATCAGGGCACTACCCAGCCGCCAGTTCTTCTGCTCGAGGGACAGCGTGATCTTCCCGGCATCCGGCGGAAGGGTCCCGGGGCCGTAGATGATCCGGTCGAGGCTGAAGTGCGGCTTTCCTGCGGGCCACGCCTTCGGCGGGGCAGCGTGCCGCCATCCAGGAGGAGCGGCAATGGCCGGGAAGAAGTTGTGCTCAAGCCGCCGCTTGTCGAGATTTATCGCCTTCTGTCGTGATTCGCCAGGGCTCGAGCGCCACAGTTCCTGATTGTGGAAATGCCAACCAAAGACGGTCAGATCGACCGTGCTCAACCGCTTGGCTTCGACATGAAATGCCACCGGATCGCCTCCTCTTGCAACCCAGGGTAGAGGAGCGGTGCCCTTACCCGTCCGCAGGCGGTATGGCCAGGAGGCCGGCAACTCGTCGCGCCGCTGCCAGTGCGTCCTCCTCGACTTCGAAATCCCAGACGCGGAAGACTCTCCATCCACACCGTCGGAGCTCGGCGTCGACCTCGCGGTCCCGCTCGATGTTCCGGTGGATTTTGGCATCCCACTTGGGTCCTGACTTTCCGGGCGTGTAGTAATCGGGGTGCCCGTGCCAGAAAGCTCCGTCAACGAAGACCGCCAAGCCGCGCCCGACGAAGCACACGTCGGGCCTCCCCGGCGCCTTCGAGTAGTGGCATCGGTAACCGACCAGTCCGAGCGAGCGCAAGGCAGCGCGGAGCGCAAGCTCGGGCTGTGTGTCCCGTCCCCGGATACGCGACATCATCCGGCTTCTGGTAGCCGGATCGACGATGTCTGCCACAGTCAGGCAGCCGCTGCCGCAGGAACCTTCTCGGCGGGCCCGGTGGCGGCCCGGAGTGCCCCCATCATCTCCGCCGCAAGCGCGGCCGCGAGCAGTGGCGGGACCGCATTACCGAGCTGGCGGAAGGCAGCGTTCATTCGGCCAACCAGCATAAAACCGTCGGGGAAGGACTGGAAGCGCGCCGCCTCCCTCACCGAGATCGTGCGGGCCTCGGACGAATCGAAGTGGATGTGTGAGTAGCTGTCTTTCCCGATGTGCGCCATCAGAGTACGCGCGGGCCTGTCAGCTTCCATCTTCCGCCACTTGTTGGGAAACTTGCCGGGGTCGTACGGTGGGACGATGGACTTCTTGAGCGCCTCCCACTCGGGAGACGCCTCTGCAACCGCTCCTCCGGCTGCCCGACGCCGGGCGACCGCCTCGCCGAACATCTGCTCGGCGAGCGCATGGGCCTCCGGATACTGGTCGCCCGGCTGCATTCGCGCGAAGATCTGGTAGTCCCGTGGCAGGTAGCGGATCACGTGGTCGACTATGTATCCGCGCGTCTCGAAGCCCGCCCAGGTTCTCATCGCCTTCGTGTAGGTGTTTCCGGCGTCGTCCCGATAGGCGAGCCGCTCATCGAAGCGGGCCGGCCCTCGTGAGAGGCGTCCTTCGAGGTGCTTCCTGATCGGCGGAAGGTCGCAGACTGCCTCGGCCGCCGTGACAGCCGGCGGCAGACCGGAAGACGGTTCGGGCGGCTCGACCCAGAACGGATCGGCGGTATGGATCGCGCTGGCGCGGACGTGCTTGAGCGCAACCGAACGGGTTCCGTGATAGCCGCGCGGCAGCTCCACGCTGTGGCTCATCGCCGGGAATACCGGATCGATGTCGATCTCCTGTCGGTATGCCAGGAGGAACATCCGATCGCGCATCTGTGGCACGCCGTAGTGGGCTGCGTTGAGGATCGTGTAGCGACAGTCGTATCCCATCTCCTGAAGTTCCTCGCACATCTCCTGGGGCACGTTGTGGCCCGAGTGGTTGATCACGTCGGGGACGTTCTCGACCAGAAGCGCGAGCGGCTTCAGTGCAGCCACGTACTCGAGGTAGTGCAGGTAAAGGCGCGCCCGCGGATCATGGACGAACGCCTCGGGATGCTCGCGGACCTCCCGAAGCTTGGCCCTTCCGACGCGCGCGAAGCTCTGGCACGGCGGCCCTCCGACGATCACGTCGATCGCTGCAGCCGGGTTGCGGCCAAGGCCCAGGTCCGCAACGAGGTCGGCTGGCTCCGTCGCCGTGATGTCGCGGGGCGCACCATGGGCCTCGTCGCCACCGTGGAAGTTGAGGGCATGGGTGGCGGCGGCCTCGCGATCGAACTCGACCGATCCCACGATATTGAAGCCTGCCCGCTGGAATCCGAGCGAGATGCCGCCGCACCCTGCGAAGAGGTCCAGGACCCTGGGCGCTTGACCGTCGGACAGCCTGGCAAGCTTCGTACGGAGGGTCAGGTCCATGCTGGCTTGTCGGGGGAAGCTGCGATCAACCGTCGCAGCGTACCCGGACCGCACGACGTTGCTGGTGCGGCAGGAGCAGTTGCAATCTCCAGCGGGCGCCGTCCGGAAAGCAAGCGCCATGGATAGGGGTGCAGGTCGACCACTCTCACAGGCAAGGAAGGGGTCATCGGTTCGAGTCCGATGCTGGGCTCTGCGAAGCGTTGAGTCCTGACAGGTAGCGCGCCAGGCCATGGAAGCTCTGCTGCGGCGGCATCGCCTGCTCGTACACGCGCGCCGTCTCGGGGCTGCTGGAGTCGGTCACGTGCGCGCGGATCGCCGCCGCGAACGCGTCCTCCTCGCCCGCGCGCGCCAGTTGCAGCATTCGCTCGAGCTGCTCGCGCAGCGCCTGCAGGTGGCTCGCGACGTCGTCGTATGAGCCGAAGTGCGTGGGCGCGAGGCTCAGCGGGCGCCAGCTCTCGATCAGCTCGAGCGACGCGCGCCACGCCTCCAGGTCGATGTCCGGCGGCGGCGTCGGCGCGAGCACCGGGCCGTCGTCGATGCGCACCCCCGTGACGTCGCCCGTGAACGCGCGCCCGCTGGGCTCGTGCAGGTAGGAGACGTGGTGCGAGGCGTGGCCGGGCGTGTACGCCACGCGCAGGTCGCCAAGCTTCTCGCCGCCGCTGAGCACGCGCAGGCGCTCCGCGGGCACCGGCGCCACCTCGCCCCAGAGGCGCTCCATCGTCGCGCCGTACAGGCGCGTGGCGCTTGCCAGCAGCCTGCTCGGGTCGGCCAGGTGGCGCGCGCCGCGCTCGTGCACCCACACCTCCGCGTCGGGGAAGCGCCGCACCAGCGAGCCGGTGGCGCCGGCGTGATCGAGATGGATGTGCGTCAGCGCGATCACGCGCGGCGGGTGGCGCTCCAGCACGGGCAGCAGCTCGCCGAGGCAGCTGCTCGGACCGGGATCGACGACCACGTCGCCCACGCGCCAGGCGCCGATCACCTTCGCGCGTCCCAGGTGCATCAGGTCGATCAGCTCGATCTCGGCGCCCGGGTCCGCGCCTGCGCCTGCGCCTGCGCCTGCGCACGAGCCTTCGTCCTGGCTGGCGCCCGGGCCTGCGTCAGCGCCCGCATCGCCGCGCGCGGACAAGCCGCTCACCCGCCCAGCGGCGCAACGGTGACCAGCGCCGCGCTGCTCGGCTTGAGATTGACGGTGATCACCCCGTCCCTGCTGGGCGCATGCGGCAGCGTCGGCGGCTCGGTCCACGAGCCGTCCGCGGCCACGGACTGACCTCCCAGCTCGACGCCCGCGAGCGCTTCCGGCGAGGGCGCCGTCAGCGACAGGATCGTGCCGCCGTGAAAGCCGCGGCCGACGTGCAGGTGCATCGCCACGCTGCGCGCACCCGGCGCGTCGTCGTCGACGAGCACGAACTGCAGCGCCCCGTCGGCGGCGAGGAACGTGGAGGCTTCCACGTTCGGGCGGTGCGCCGGCGCGATCGCCGTGTGCAGCGGGCGCTCGCCGATCAGCGCTCTCGCGAGCAGCAGCGCGTACCACTCCGGCTGCGCGACCAGCTTGCCGTCGGCCAGGTCTTCGGCGCTCGGCGCGCACAGCGGCGTGTAGCCGCCGCAGTTGGCCGGGTTGCCCTGCAGGTTGACGCCGGAGACGCCCATGCTCATCGCCTGCGTCATGTAGCTGACCGCCCACAGCGCGGATGCGAACGTGTTGCTGATGCCGGAGACGCCGCCGCAGGAGACCGTGTTCGTCTCGTCCATGCGGAACGGCACTTCGGTCTCTCCCGCGATGAACAGGTAGCGCCGCAGCGACAGTTCCTCCAGCTGGCGGGTGCGCTGGCTCAGCAGGCGCGCGATGCTCGGCGGCGGCTGTTCGGAGCAGCCGAGCGGGTAGTGGTGTCCCGTCAGCAATGCCGGGCGCTCGTAGATCGACTCCGTCAGCCCCCACTTTTCGTAAGCGCTCGATCCCGACGTGTCAGGGCCGGCCAGCGGGATCCCCGGCGCCAGCGTTTCGATCGCGCCGCGGTACACCGCGATCTGTTCGCCGTACTGCACCGGCGTCCATGGCGACGGGCGCAGGCCGTGCTTGGCGTAGGAGTCCGGCTCGTTGCCGAGCTCCAGCGCTTCCAGCGATTCGCCCAGCGCCGCCTTCGCGACCGCCGCCTCCTGCGCCGCCGCCAGCGGTTCGAAGTGGCCGAAGCCGAGCGTCAGCAGCACGTGCCAGCCGCTCGCCGCCGTCAGGCCCCCCAGCGCGTACAGGTTCCCCGCTTCCAGAGCGCCCAGCGCCCACGCCGGACGCGGCACGCCCGAGCCCGTCCACGCGATCTGTTCGTCGGCCGTCACGCCGCCGAAGCGCAGCACGCCGGCACCGAGCGAGCGCAACATCGTGACGAGGTCGCCGCTGTCCGCGTAGCCGGCGATCTGCGCCAGGCTGCCGACCTCGAACGACAGGCCCAGGAAGTCCCGCGGCACGGGCGCCCCGGGTTCGCCTGAACCCGCCACCGACACCGGGATCGGCCGGTCCTTCAGCGGCAGCGGCCGGTGCCTGGCGCGCGCCGAAGCGCCGCTTGGCAGCGCCGCGCACACCAGCGCCAGGCCGAGCGCCGCGCACGTGCGAGCGCCCGCGCGCCCGACCGAGAGGCGGCTAGCGCTCAGAGCTCACCGCGAACCAATCGGACTGCAGCTCCGCTGCCCCGTCGCAGACCTCGCGCACGACGCCCAGGACCGTGTGCCGGCCGATGTCGGCACGTTCGTCGTGCGTCATCGACACCGGCGCGTCGACCTCCAGCGTCGCCCAGATCTCGCCGCCGACTTTGGCGAACGCGATGCTGTCGCGCCTGGGGCCCAGCCGCTGGATCAGCTGCTCGAGCGCGTCCTGCGGCGCCGGGAATCCGGAGTGGCGGGTGATCTTGAAGCGCATTTGCGCAAGGCTAACACCCGCGTTCGCCGGTCAGCCATCGAGCAGGAACTCGCCGCGCGCAACGATCACCGCGGAGCCACCCACCTCCACGCGCTCGATCGTATCCGCCGAGCCCACCGCTCGCGCGCGCAGCAGCGCCGGGCGACCGATCTCGGCGCCCTGGCGGATCTCGATCTCCGCGCCGAACGCGATCCTGCCATGACGTGCCAGATGCACCGCCAGCGGACCCGCAGCCGATCCCGTGGCCGGATCCTCCGGTACGCCCAGCGCCGGCGCGAACATGCGCGTCTTCCAGCGCGCTCCGGCGCCCGCGAAGCAGCTCACGCCCAGCTCTCCCAGCTCGGCCAGCGCGCGCAGGTCCGGTGCCAGCGCCGTCACCGCGGCCTCGCCGTCCAGCTCGACGTACACGTGCCGGGGGCCGTTCACGTACAGCTCCACGGGCAGCCCCGAGCGCGCCACGCCGAGCGCGCCGAGCAGCTCCGCCTCGCGCGCGTACGGCTGCCACGTCGGGATCGGCTGGCTCATGGTGCCGTCCGCCGCGCGCTCTCCCCCGTGCCGCAGCGCCACCCGCACGGGACCGGAGCCCGTCTCCAGGGTGACGGTGTCGAGCCGCCGCTCGATCGCAACGGCGACCGCCGTGCCGAGCACCGGGTGCCCCGCGAACGGCAGCTCCGCGAGGGGCGTGAAGATGCGGATGCGCGCGTCGGCGTCCTCCTCGGGCGCGAGCACGAACACGGTCTCCGACAGGTTGAGCTCGCGCGCGAGCGGCTGCATGCGCTCCACGGGGATCCGCGCAGCGTCCGTGAACACGGCCAGCTGGTTGCCCTCGAGCGCGGTGTCCGTGAACACGTCCAGCACGACGTAGCGATGGGCGCCGCTCATGCGCGACAGCTTGCCACGCCCGCGCGCGGTCGGACCCGAGCGCTCAGACGGTCGCGTCGGCCGGCGCGCCGGCGTCAGCGGGCGGCGCCGCGTGGACGCGGGCTCGCAGCAGCACCGCCGCCGCGAGCGCGCCCAGCAGGCTGAAGCCCGCGGCGACGGCGAACGCCAGGCGGAAGCCGCCGCTCAGCGCGGACGGGCCCGACGCGCCGACGAGCAGGTCCGCGCGGGTGCGCGAGGCGGCGATCGTGCTGAGCACCGCGAGCCCCAGCGCGCCGCCGATCAGCCGCGAGGTGTTGAGCATGCCCGACGCGAGCCCGCTCTCCTTCGCGGGCACGCCCGCCACCGCGGCGATCGTCGCGGGCACCAGCGACAGCCCGAGGCCCATCGCCGCGAGCAGCCCGCCGGGGAGCACGTCCGCGACGTAGCTGCCACCGCTGCGCACGTCGGTCAGCAGGTACAGCCCCGCCGCCGCGCAGAGCATCCCGACGGTGAGCACGCGGCGCTCGCCGAACGCAGCTACGAAGCGCGGTGCGAGCGTGCTCGTCGCGACGATCGCGAGCGTCATCGGCAGGAACCGCAGCCCCGTCTGCAGCGGGTCGTAGCGCAGCACCTGCTGCAGGTACAGCGACAGGAAGAACCAGATCGCGAACACCGCCGCGTACAGCAGGAACACGATCAGGTTGGCGGCGCGCAGGCGCGCCATGCCGAACACCCGCAGCGGCATCAGCGGCGCGCGCGCCACCCTGCCCTCGACGAACGCGAACGCCGCCAGCAGCGCGAGCCCGAGCGCCAGCGGCGCGAGCACTCCCGGCGCGCCCCAGCCGAGCGTGTCGGTGCGCACGATCGCGTACACCAGCACCGTCAGCGCGCCCGTGACCAGCAGCGCGCCCGTGGCGTCGAAGTGGCGACTCGCCGACGGAGCGCGCCCGGCGGGGATCAGGCCGCGCCCGACCGCGATCACGGCGATGCCGATCGGCACGTTCACCACGAAGATCGCCGGCCAGCCGAACGCCTGCGTGAGCACGCCGCCCAGCAGCACTCCCAGCGACCCGCCGACGCCGCCCATCGCGCCCCACACGCCCAATGCGCGGCTGCGCGCGCGGCCCTCCTTGAAGGACGTCGCGATGATCGCCAGGCTCGCCGGCGAGATCACCGCGCCGCCGACGCCCTGCAGCGCGCGTGCGCCGATCAGCAGCGGACGCGAGTCCGCCAGCGCGCACGCGAGCGACGCCAGCGCGAACAGCGCCGTCCCCGCCAGGAACACGCGCCGGCGCCCCAGCAGGTCCGCCGCCCGCCCGCCCAGCAGCAGGAAGCCGGCGAACGTGAGCGTGTACGCGTTCACGACCCACTGCAGCCCCGTCGTCGAGAAGCGCAGGCCGTCGCGGATCGACGGCAGCGCGACGTTCACGATGGAGACGTCCAGGATCACCATCAGCTGCGCCAGGCACACGAGCACCAGCAGCGCGCCCGTGCGCGGCTTCGGGGTCGAGGTGTTGGCCATCGCGCTACCCTTCTCGTCGTAAGTACGGCGACCATCGTAACAGATGTTCGATGATAGTCGTACAATGAGATTCATGAGCCTGCATCACCCCGCAACGGAGGACTTGGAGCTGCCCGCGATCCTGCAGGCGCTGAGCGATCCCCAGCGCCTGCGCGTCGTGCGCGAGCTCGCCCTCGACCCCGCGCCGCGCCCCTGCGGCAGCTTCGAGCTGCCGGTGTCCAAGTCGACGTGCACGCACCATTTCCGCGTGCTGCGCGAGGCCGGCGTGATCGCCCAGCAAGAGGTCGGCACCGCGCGCCTGACGACGCTGCGCCGCGACGACCTCGACAGGCGCTTCCCGGGCCTGCTCGACGCCGTGCTCACAGCCGCGGCCGAGCCCATGGCTGTGCCCGCGTAGACTCGACCGGGAGCACGACACGCACGGCGGCGCAGGACGCGGCCATCGGCGACTGCAAAGCGGAGGGAGCGACGGGCATGAGCGAAGTGGTGCAGGTGCGGGTCGAGGACGGCGTGGCGCTGCTGACGCTCAACCGGCCCGATCGCCTCAACGCGTGGACGACCGAGATGGAGCACGAGTACTTCGATCTGCTGGAAAGCTGCGCGCAGGACGAGCAGGTGCGCGCGATCGTGGTCACGGGTGCCGGCAGGGGCTTCTGCGCGGGCGCCGACATGCAGCAGCTGCAGGCGCTCGGCGACGGCACGCTGACGGAGTCCGCCGAGCCCCGCGAGCGCCGCCCGCAGACGCTGGCGCTGACGATCCCCAAGCCGATCATCGCCGCCGTCAACGGCGCGTGCGCCGGCATCGGGCTCGTGCAGGCGCTGATGTGCGATCTGCGCTTCGCCGCGGAGGGCGCCAAGCTGACTACCGCGTTCGCGCGCCGCGGGCTGGTGGCCGAGCACGGCATCTCGTGGATCCTGCCCCGGCTCGTGGGTCCGGCGCGCTCGCTCGACCTGCTGCTGTCCGGTCGCGTGGTGCTCGCCGAGGAGGCGCACGAGCTGGGGCTCGTCAACCGTGTGCTCGCGCCCGACAAGCTGCTCGACGCCGCGCTCGAGTACGCACGCGAGCTCGCGCTCAACTGCTCGCCCGCGAGCATGGCGACGATGAAGCGCCAAGTGTACGCCGACCTCGACCGCGCGCTGCCCGATGCGCTCGCGGACGCCGACCAGCTGATGCTCGCGTCGTTCACCGCGCCCGACTTCGTCGAGGGCGTCGCCAGCTTCGTCGAGCGGCGCGACCCGCGCTTCGTGACGCTGGGCGCGTAGCCGCCGTCGACACGGCTGGCGATCCTGCGCGGCGCTCTCCGGCTGGCGCCGCGGGGGCGCTATCAGGCCGAGTGCGAGCCGTGCGGCGCGAGCTTGAATTCGCCGAAGCCTTCGTCCTGGTTGCAGGTCATCGTCGTGCGCGTGTCCTGGCAGGAGAGCTTTTCGGGGAATGACAGCAGCTGGTTGGTCGGCAGCGTTTCGCCGTGGCGACTCAGTTTCGCGCTGACCGACCTGGCGTGGCCGGTCGCGCCCAGGCGGTAGGCGCGCCGCGTGGCCAGCAGCTCGCACGTCACGGTGTTGGTGTGCGGCGTCCACGCGCAGCGCACGTTGCCGCTGGGCGTCGAGAAGTAGCACGGCTGGCTGGCCGCCGTCGGGCCGCTGCACACGAAGTGCTCGGCGGCGCGAGCGTGCGAGCCGGCCCCTGCCGCCGGCGACACGGCGGACGCCGGTCCTGCTGCACTCGCGGCGCTGACGGCGCCGGCGAGCGCCAGCACGCACGCCAGCGGCACTCCCGCGCGAGCCTTCAGCTGACGTGCCCGCATGATCGGCCCGCGCCCCGTGCGCCGCTCAGGACCCGGTCACGCGCGGCGCGTAGCGATGGTGCAGCATCAGCGCGTTGCCGTCCGGATCGGAGAAGAACGCCATGTGGCACACGCTCGTGTCGAGCGTGTCGCCGACGAACTCCACCCCCCGCTCGCTCAGCGTGGCGCGCGCCGCCTCCATGTCCTCGACGTGCAGCGCGACCGCGTTGCGGTTCGGCTCGTACGGCAGGCCGAACTTCTCCGCCACGATCACGCTGAGCGTGAGGTTGCCCGTCTCAAACTCCGCGAAGTGGCGGTCCGGGTAGTACACCGAGCGCCGCAGGCCGAGCGTCGTGCCGTAGAACTCCACCGCCGCGTCGAGGTCCTTGGTGGGGACCGCCACGAAGTCCACGCCGGTGACGATCTGGATGCTGGACGACATCGGCTGATCCTACACCCGGCGCAGCCGGACGCCGCCGATCTCGATCGCGGCCGCGCCGCCGGGAAGCTCGTGCGGGAGCTCGAGCGCGATCTCGACGAGCCCTTCCTCGGGCTCGCTCGCCGCCGCCGCGAACCGGACCTCGCTGCCGTCGAGCCGCAGCAGCGGCTCAGCCGCAGCGCCCGCCGCCCCGCTCGGCTCAGCCGCGGCGCCCGCCGCCCCGCTCGGCTCGGCCGCAGCGCCAACCTCGACGCCCAGCACCTCGCCCCAGCGCTTCGCCGCCGCCGCGGGGTCGGCGACAGCGATGGTGATGCCCGCCAGGCGTCCGGGCGCGCCCACGCCGATGCGCCCCGTCCAGTCGGGCCCGCCCCAGCGCCAGCTGCCGTACGGCTGCGAGCGGTCCAGCGAGACGATCGCGCCGCGCATGTCCGCGGGGTGCAGATGCGTGCCGGAGATGTCCGGCAGGTCGATCTGCCAGACCACGCGCACGCCCAGCTCCCGCGCGCGCGAGCGCGCGCCCTCGAGATCTTCCAGGTCGAAGATCGCCATGTAGCCGCCAGCGCCGCCGTGGCGTGCCAGATAGCGCCCGGCGGCGGTGTCCGGGCGCGTCGGCGCGATCACCTCGAGGAAGCAGTCGCCCAGCGCGAACACGGTGTTGGCGAGGCCGAACTCGCCGACTCCCGGATCGCGGAACGGCTCCCGCAGGTCGAGCGCGGAGTGCAGCGCAGCGGCCACCGGCTTCGAGCTCCTCGGCCACGAGCACCGCCTGCCGCAGCCTGACCCCCGTCCCTCCTGCGCCGTCCACCGGCCGAAGGCTACCGCTACACGCGCGCGCGATCGCCCGCCGGCGCGTCCGGCCCGGGGCCCGCCGACGGGTCCGACTGATCGCCCGCCGACGCCTCGGCTCCTGCCGGCTCCCGCGCGACCGCCAGTCGCGCCGCGCGCCGCGCCGCGTACTCGGTGGCGAACGCGTCGATCACGCGCGGGTCGAACTGGGTGCCGGCGCACCTGCGCAGTTCGCGCAGCGCGTCTGTCTCGGATTTGGCTTCGCCGAACGGGCGGTCGGAGATCATCGCGTCGAAGGAGTCGCACGCGAACACGATCTGGCTCGCGACCGGGATCTCCGCGCCGGCGAGCCCGCGCGGATAGCCGGTGCCGTCGTAGCGCTCGTGCGTTGCGCCGACGATCTCGGCGACGCGCGCCAGCGCGGGGGCGGCGCTGAGGATGCTCGCGCCGATGATCGGGTGGTGGCGCATCAGCTTCCACTCGTGGTCGTCCAGCGGGCCCGATCTGTGCAGCAGCGAGTAGGGCATCGCGACCTTGCCGATGTCGTGCAGCTCGGCCGCGCGCACCGCGTCGGAGAGCTCGACGCCCACCAGCCCCAGGCGGCGCGCGACGCCGTCGGTGAGCTCGGCCACGTGCGATGAGTGGCTGTGCAGCTCGGGCTCGTGCGCCGCGAGGATCTGCAGCGCCAGGTCGCGCGTCTGGCGGCCGGCGCTCGCGCGGCTGGAGTCCTTGTGCGCGTACATGCGCTCGTCGGCGAGCTGCAGCGCGAGGTTGGGCTCGTCAGCCTCCTCGGGCAGCAGCACCGAGCCGTAGGAGCTGGTGATCGAGAAGCCGTCGCCCTCCGCGCTGAGCGACTGCAGGCAGTCGCCCACCATCGCCTCGCCGCTGCCCGCCCACAGCAGCGCGCAGAACTCGTCGCCGCCGAGCCGGTAGGCGCAGCCGTCCTCGCCGACGGCGCGTTTGAACGACTGCGCGAGGCGCCGCAGCAGCAGATCGCCGCCGAGGTGGCCGAAGTTGTCGTTGTACGCCTTGAAGCCGTCGAGGTCGAACAGCAGCAGCCGCACGGGCCGCTCGATCGTGGCCTGCGCCCACACGCCGCGCAGATCCGCCGCCAGCTGGCGGCGGTTGGCGAGGCCCGTGAGCGGATCGACGGTCGCCTCGCTGCGCTGGAACAACTCCGCGGCCTGCAGCGCGCACACGATCGACACCACCGCCGTGAGCAGCGCGAGCGTGGTGAAGACGGGCACGGGGTCGTGCAGCGTCGCGCGCGGGTCCACGCCCAGCGTCACCGCGAGGATCACCGCGACCGTCACGACAAAGCCCGCGATCACAACCTGCAGGCGAAAGCGCGCCGCGATCATCGCCGCCGGCAGCACCAGCCACGCAAGCGCGGGGCTCTTGGGGCCGCCGCTGAGCGCCACGCCGGTGGCGAGCAGCACGAGCGTGATCACGATCGCGTCAACGCTCACCCACTCGGGTCGCGCGCTGCGATCCATCCTGCGGTCGACGCTGAGGAGGTTGACGGCCGACAGCACGAACAGGATCAGCGTCCACCAGCCCAGCCACGGCGCGGAGACGAGCAGCGTCACGCCGATCGCGCCCGAACCGACCTTGCGGATCGTGCGCACACGGGGGCTCGCGTCTAGTACACGAGCGCGGTCCCGATCGCCGGGACAGAGCCAACTCGTCGACATCTCATGACCGTCTCGTCCGCGGCGCGTTCCATCTTTAGAAATGCATGCGTCATGCGCGCATTTGGTCGGCTTCGCCCTGGATAAGAATGTGAAAAGAAAACAGTCAAAAATTATTATCAATATAGTGAACGGCTTGTCTGGAAAGATATGAATGATCGGGAAACGTCATATTGTTTTAAGTAAACAGAAGCGCGCTCCGATACTGCCGCCATGCGTGTCTCACCGCTACCGCTCGCGTCGGTCCTGCGTAGGAGCGAGCGCCGTCTGCTCAACGCGGCGACAGCGCTGCTGCTCGCGCTCGTGGCGACGACCGCCGCGCGCGTGGTGTTTCACATCGGCGGCCACTCCTTCGGCGACGTGATCCGCGACTGGGTCACCTCGGCCGTATACATCCTCGTGGGCCTGATCGTCTGCTGGCGAGCCGTGCGCACGACGGAGGCGCGGCGCCCGTGGATGTGGTTCGCGTTCGGCGTCTCTATCTACGGTCTCGGCAACGTGCTGTGGGCCGCATGGATCGAACACCTGCCCAACCCGCCGATCCCGTCGGTCTGCGACGGCATGTGGCTGACGCTGTACCCATGCTGCTACGTCGGCATCATCGGTCTCGCCCGCCTGCGCGAGCGGCGCGTGCCCGCCAGGATCTGGCTGGACGGCGTGGTCGCCGGGCTGGGGACGGCCGCCATCGGCGCCGCAATCGTGCTGCGCCCGGTGCTCGCGTCCGTGTCCGGCAACACCGCCGCGGTCGTCACCGAGATGGCCTACCCGCTCTGCGACCTGCTGCTCGCGGCGCTCGTCGTCGGCGTGCTCGCGCTGCGCCGCTGGCGCCTGGACCGCATGTGGGCGATGCTGGGCGTGGGCTTCCTCGCGCTCGCGACGGCCGACTGCATGTACGCGCTGCAGGTGGCCGGCGGCGCCTCGGCGCCGAGCAGCGCCACCAACCTCGCATACGACGTCGGAGTGATGCTGCTCGCCCTCGCGGCGTGGCAGCCGGGCGCGACGCTCGAGTCCGACAGCGTTCCCAGCACCGCCGTCCTGGGCATACCGGCGGCGTTCACCGTTAGCGCGCTCGGGCTGCTCGTGTACGACCACTTCAGCCGCCTCGACCCGCTCGCGCTCGCGCTCGCGCTGCTCACCGTGATCGCCGCGTTCGCGCGCACCGGGCTCGCCTTCCGCGACGTGCGCGCACTCGCCGAAACACGCCGCCAGGCGCTCACCGACGACCTAACCTCGATGCCCAACCGCCGCCACTTCCTGCGCCGCCTGCACAACGCCATCGTCGCGAGCAGGGCCAGCGACACGAGCGTCGCGCTGCTGCTGTTCGACCTCGACCACTTCAAGGAGCTCAATGACACGCTCGGGCACGACGCCGGCGACCAGCTGCTGTGCCAGGTGGGCCAGCGTCTGAACTCGGTGCTGCGCTCCAGCGATACCGCCGCGCGCCTGGGCGGCGACGAGTTCGGCGTGCTGCTCAGCGGCCCCTGCGACACCGCGCAGGCGGAGACGGTGGCCGACAAGATCCTCGGCGAGATCGCCAAACCGTTCCCGATCAAGGGGCTCAACCTGCGCATCACCGCGAGCATCGGCATCGCGCTGTTCCCGGAGCACGCGCGCGATGGCGAGCAGCTGATGCAGCACGCCGACGTCGCCATGTACGAGGCCAAGACCACCCAGTCGGGCCGCGCCTGCTACGCGAGCGAGCGCGACAACCACTCGCTCGAGCGCCTCACACTCGCGGGCGAGCTCTCGCGCGCGCTCGAAAGCGAGGAGATCGAGGCGCACTTCCAGCCGAAGGCCGACGCCAGCAGCGGCAAGATCGTCGGCGTCGAGGCGCTCGTGCGCTGGCGCCATCCCGAGCGCGGCATGATCCCGCCCGACCAGTTCGTCGCGGTGGCCGAGCAGGCGGGGCTGGGGCGCGCGCTGACGCGCAGGATGCTCAAGCTGGCGCTCACCCAGGTCAAGGCCTGGCGCGAATCCGGCCTCGACCTGCACGTGGCCGTGAACACCACCGTCGCGGACCTGCTCGACACGCAGTTCCCCGGCGAGGTCGCGGCGACGCTGGCCGCCCACGGGCTGCCTCCGGAGGTGCTCGTGCTGGAGGTCACCGAGAACATGGTGCTGGCGGACCCCGTGCGCATCGGCGACGTGCTCGCGCAGCTCGGCGAGCTCGGCCTCGGGCTGTCGCTGGACGACTTCGGCACCGGCTACTCCTCGCTCACCCACCTCAAGGCGCTGCCCGTCGGCGAGGTCAAGATCGACCGCTCGTTCGTCGGGCGCATGACCTCCGACCCGGTCGACGCGGCGATCGTCGAGGCCACGATCCAGCTCGCGCACAGCATCGGCAGCCGCGTCGTCGCGGAGGGCATCGAGGACCACACCACGTGGAGCTCGCTCGTCGCCAACCGCTGCGAGCTCGTGCAGGGCTACGCGCTCTCGCGCCCGCTGCCCGCGGCCGAGCTGGAGGAGCTGCTGCGCGCGAAGCCCGTGCCCACCGAGCCCGTCCACCTCGAGGCCGCAGCGGGCACCGGCAGGCGCAGCGACCACCGCAAGCGCGCCAGCGACGGCAACGGCGCGGGCCACGTCGCCGCCGGCCACGCGGGGGCCGAGGACGGAGCGAACCCGGACGCACTGACAGACCTCACCGCGCTGACACGCTCGCACCCGATGATGGATGCGGTGATCGACGAGATCGACGGGCGCATGATCCGCGTCGGCTCGCAGTGGCTCGCGGACTTCGCGTCGTGCAACTACCTGGGCTTCGACCTCGACCGCGAGATCATCGACGCGGTGCCAGCGTACCTCGACGCCTGGGGCACGCACCCCAGCTGGTCGCGGCTGCTGGGCAGCCCCGTGCTGTACGAGCAGATCGAGGAGCGCCTGACCGCGCTGCTGGGCAGCCCCGACTCGCTGGTGCTGCCCACGATCAGCCACATCCACATGTCGGTGATCCCCGTGCTGGCCGCGTCGGGCACGATCTTCCTGGACTCGCGCTCGCACAAGACCATCTACGACGGCTGCCAGCTGGCCAAGACGCGCGGCGCGCGCGTGCAGCGCTTCCGCTTCGAGGACCCGCGGCACCTCGACGAGCTCCTGCGCGGCGCGCCCAACGGCGCGCGCATGGTGTGCATGGACGGCGTCAACAGCATGACCGGCAACACGCCCGACCTGCAGGCTTTCGCAAAGGTGGCGCGCGAGCACGGCGCGCTGCTGTACGTGGACGACGCGCACGGCTTCGGTGTGATCGGCGAGCGCGGGCCCGGCGAGCGCTCCCCGTATGGGATGCGCGGCAACAGCATCGTGCGCCACTGCGACGAGAGCTACGACGGCCTGGTGCTGGTTGGCGGCTTCTCGAAGGCGTACTCGTCGCTGCTGGCGTTCATCGCATGCCCCACCGAGATCAAGGACATGCTCAAGGTGGCCGCGCCCCCCTACCTCTACTCGGGCCCCTCGCCCGTCGCCTCGCTGGCGACCACGCTCGCGGGCTTCGACGTCAACGAGCGCCGCGGCGAGCAGCTGCGCGAGACCGTCCACCGGCACACCCGCCGCATCCTCGACTGCCTGGCGCGCCTGGACGTCCACACCCCCAACCGCTCCGGGCTGCCGATCGTGGAGATCCCGCTGCGCGACCACACGCGCATCGACGCCGTCGGGCGGCTGCTGTTCGAGCGCGGCGTTTACGTGACGCTCGCCGCGTACCCGCTCGTGCCCCGCGAGGAGGTGGGCTTCCGCGTACAGCTGACGGCCGCGAACACGGACGCTGAAATCGACACGCTGATCGCGGCGCTCGAGGCGCTCGCGCAGATGGGCGAGCTGCAGCCGGCGCAGCCGCCGGACGCGGCACCGACGGTCGGCGCCACCGGCAACGGCACGGCCGGCCTCGGGAGCCCCACCGGCGCGCCCGCCATCGGCGCCCACGCGAAGTGATCGCCCGCTACCGCGCGCTGCTGTCGGTGCCCGGCTTCGCGCGGCTGCTCATCAGCGCGGTGATCGGCCGCCTGCCCTCGGGCATGTTCTCGCTCGCGCTGCTGCTGTTCGTGCGCGAGCACACCAGCTCGTTCCTCGCCGCCGGCGTGGCCGTGGGCGCGTTCTCGCTGGCCGGCGCGGCGGTCGGCCCGCTGCTGGGGGCGCTCGTGGACCGCGCCGGCCAGACACGCGTGCTGGTGGCGGCCGCGGCCGCCCAGGGCGGGGTGCTGGTCGCGCTGGTGCTGGCCGCGCAGGCCGGCGCTCCCACCCCGGCGCTGGTCGCGCTGGCGGCGCTCGCGGGCGCCGTGCAGCCGCCGATCGCGGGCTGCGTGCGCGCGCTGTGGGCGCATGTCACCACCGACGAGCAGTCGCTGGAGACGGCGTACGCGCTCGACGCGACCACGCAGGAGGTGATCTGGACGCTCGGGCCGCTGCTTGTGGGCTCCACCGCGGCGCTCGCCTCGCCGGCCGCGGCGGTGCTCGCATGCGCCGCCATCACCGTGTGCGGGACCGCCTACTTCGCCGCCTCCAAGCTCTCCAGCGGCTGGCGCGCGCCGGCGCGCGAGCGGGCGCGCGGCGGCGCGCTCGCCAGCCCCGGGCTGCGTGCGCTGCTCGGCACCGTCGTGCCCGCCGGCGTGGTCATCGGAGCGGTCGAGGTGGGGCTGCCGGCGCTCGCGGTGCAGCACGGCGCGCGCCTGTCCGCGGGCCCGCTGCTGGCGCTGTTCAGCGTCGGCAGCATGGCCGGCGGCCTGCTCTACTCCGCCGCCACATGGAGGCGCCCGATCGGCCTGCGCTACATCGGGCTGCTGGCCGCGATGGCCGTCGGCGTGTCGCCGCTCGTGGCCACGCACGCGCTCGCCGCCGCCTACCCGCTGAGCGCGCTCGCCGGACTTGGCGTCGCGCCGATGCTCTCGTGCCAGTTCTCGCTCGTCGGCGCGCTCGCGCCCGCCGGCACCGCCACCGAGGCGTTCACGTGGCACCGCGGCGCCACGATCGCGGGCATGGCAGCCGGCTCCACGCTCGGGGGATCGCTCGTCGACTCCCAGGGCGCGGGCGGCGCGTTCGCGCTCGGCTGCGCCAGCGTCGCGCTGGCGTGTTTGCTCGCCGCCGCGTGGCGCGCACGCATCGACCCGTTCGCGCCGCCACGCGCCGCGACCGTTTGATCGCGCACCAAACCGGATACTTTGACGTCATGCGCTCGAACCGCCGGACCACGCCTTGGCACAGCACCCGCATGCTGGCGCTCGCGCTCACCCTCGCCGCCGGCGGGTGCGCAAGCGCTCCCACCGTCGCCTCCGCCGCATCCGCGCCCGGCGTGAGCACCGGCGCGAGCTCGGGCGTGACGTACTCCTCAGCGGTCGTCGCCGGCTCCGTGAACCCGCACTCGCTGCCCACCGACTACGTCTTCCAGTACGGCACCACGCGCAGCTACGGCGCGCAGACGCCGCTCGCGCCCGCCGGCAGCGGCGACGCGGCGCTGCACGTCAGCCAGACGCTCACGGCCCTGCAGCCGCTCACCACCTACCACTACCGGCTGCTCGCCACCAGCCCCGCCGGCGCCACACCCGGCGCCGATCGCACGTTCAAGACCGGTCCCGTGCCGCTGTCGCTCGCGATCGCGGGCGTCCCCAACCCGGTCGTGTTCGGCAACCCGTTCCTCGTCGAGGGCACGCTCTCGGGGACCGGCTCCGCGAACCATGCGGTCGAGCTGCAATCCAACCCGTTCCCCTATCTGGGCGGCTTTCAGGCGGTGGGCAACCCCGAGCTCACCAACGCATCCGGCGGCTTCTCGTTCCCGTACCTGGGACTGCTCGAGAACGCCCAGCTGCGGGTCGTCACCGTGGGCAAGCCCGAAGTCTCCAGCCCGGTGCTCGTCGAGTACGTCGCGGTACGCGTCACGCTGCGCGTGCGCGCCACCCGCCACCGCGGCTTCGCCCGCCTGTATGGCACCGTAGAGCCCGCCGAGGCGGGCGCGCTCGTGGGCTTCCAGCTGCTCACGCCGGGGAGATCCGTCAACAAGGGCGGAACTATCGTCAAGGCGACGAGCGCCACCGTCTCGCGCTTCAGCCGCGTCGTGCGCGTGCCGCGCGGCCTCTACCGCGCGCTCGTCAAGGTCTCCTCCGACGGCGCGCACGTGTCGGCCTACAGCGCGCCCGTGCTGATCCGCTGAGCGAACGCCGATAATCGGGCGATGCGTGGGCTCCTGGAGCGAGTCGCCGACCGGCTCGTGCCGGAGGAGAACCCCTCGGGGGTCGTCTACGGGATCATCGTCATCGGCGCGCTGCTCGCCGCCGAGAGCGGACGCCACGAGACCTACCTCGACACGCTCCTGTCGGCCGCCATCGCGGCCGCGCTGTACTGGTTCGCGCACGCCTACGCGGAGACGCTCGGGCGCCGGCTGACGCTGCACGAGCGCCTCTCCGCGCGGACGCTCGCGCGCGAGCTCGTCCGCGGCTGGGGGATCGTTCGCGGCGCCGCTTTGCCGCTCGCCGTGATCGCGATCGCGTGGGCGGTCGGCGCCGCCCAGCAGACCGCCGTCACAGCCGCGCTGTGGAGCGCCATCGCGAGCCTCATGGCGTTCGAGCTGATCGCCGGCATCCGCGCTCGCGCGAGCCCGCGCGAGCTGGCGTTCGAGGCCGCCGTGGGCGCCACCATGGGCGTCGCGATCCTCGCCCTGAAGATCGTCCTGCACTGATCGTGCGAAGTACTCGACCGGCGGGCAGCGGACGACCGATGGTCAGCTGTAGACAAAAAATTACTGACATGAGATGATCCCCTTTGGCATTAACATGACAGCAGTTCGCTGGTTCGAAAGATCGGTTGAAGGAGAGGGAGCATGGGAACCGGACGAAGGACGTCGTTGACGGCGAGGGACGCGCGCGCGGATCGGGGCAAGGGCGCGAGCAGGACCGCCACCAGCAGGACCAAGGGCCCCACACGGGTCGCCTCCGGGAGGGTGACCCCGTTGTACAAGCGGCTTCCGCACGGGCCGCACCGGCTCGAGCGCGAAGAGGTCGTCCTCAATCAGCGCGCCCGCATCCACGGGGCGATGGTCGAGGTCGGTCGCACGCTGCGGCTACGAAGGCACGAGCGTCAAGCAGGTGATCGGCCTCGCGGGCGTCTCGCGACGCTCGTTCTACGAGCAGTTCGCCAACAAGGAAGAGTGCTTCCTCGTCACGTTCGATCTGCTCGTGCGGCGCGACATCAAGCGCCTCAGGCAGACCTACCTCACAGCCGAGGGGTCGGCCCTCGAGACGCGCGCGCGCGACGTTCCAGCGCTTCGCCGAGATGGCCGGCAGCGACCGCAACGCGATCATCCTCGTGGTGCTGGAGGCGCAGCGCGCCGGCGCCGCCGGGGTGCTTGCGCCTGCGCCAGGCCGACCGGCGCGTGCGAGCAGATGCTCGCACGCAGCTTCGCCGAATCGCCCGAGGCCGTCGCCCTGCCCACGCCGATCGTCCGCGGCATCGCCGGCGGGCTGCACGGGATCGCCTCCACGTTCCTGCGCGAAGGGCACACCACCGGCGAGCACCGGACCTCGCCGAGGAGCTGCTGAGCTGGACGCTGCTCTTCCAGACCCCCGCCGCGGAGGGCATGGCGGAGCGCATGGCGCCCGCGCTGACCGCGCGCATGCGCGAGATCTCCTCCGCATACGGACACCGGCTCGGCGGCGCCGAAGCCCCGAGCCGCGGACGATCGCACGCGCGTGCTGCAGGGGATCCTGCGCCTGGTCACGCGCGACGACTACCGCTCGCTCAGCGCGCCGCAGATAGCCGAGGAGGCCAACGTCTCCGTCGACGCGCTTCTGCGCGCTGTTCGCCGACAAGCAGGAGTGCTTCCTGGCCGCGCTCGACATGATCGGCGACGAGCTGCTCGCAGATCGCCGCCGACCCCGACCTCATCGCCGACGACTGGCCGCGGGCGGTGCGACGGGTGCTGGGCGAGCTGATGCGCTACTTCGCCGACCACCCGCTGTACACCCGCACGCTCGCCCAGGAGGCGTTCTTCGCGGGCGCCGACGCGCATGGAGCACACGGTCGAGCTGTCGCACGAGCATCGCCACGCTGCTCACCGAGGGCGCACCCCAGCAGGCGCACAGCAGGCACACGACCGACGCGATCGCAGGCGCGATCTGGCACACGATGCGCTGTCAGGTGGCCGGTGGGCGCGTCGAGCTGCTGGCCGCGCTCTCAGACCACCTCACCTACATCGTGCTCGCGCCGTTCATCGGCGCCGAGGCCGCCGTCGAGATCGTCACCGAGGAGCGCGAGGAGCGCAGGCCTAGCCGCGTCGCCGACGCGACAGGCGCTCTGCAAAGTACGTGAGCACGATCCCCACGAGCAGGCAGATCACGATCACGATGATCAGCGGCGCGTGCCCCGAGCCGACGATCCAGTCGACCTTCACCTGGTTCAGGTTGAGCAGCGCGAAGGCGATGAACAGGCCCGCGAGCACCACCACACCGCCGGCGCGCGCGACCTCGCCCCTGGGTCGGCGTGCCTTCGGAGACCGCGGCTGATCGGCGTGGCCCGGCTTCTGTGCTGAGGGAGCGGACATAGCGTCTGCACTGATCGTACCGGCTGACACATGCCGCCAGGGGAGCCCGGCCGGGCGGCGAATACCATGGGTGCGATGAAGCCAACCCTGATCGCAGCGCTCACCGCACTGGGCCTCGGCGCCGGCACGCTCGCCGGCTGCGGCGGCTCGCAGACGAAGACCGTGACCGTCGCCGGCGCGCCCGCGGTCACCCACAGCACCCCCACGACCAGCGTCCCGACCACCACCGCGACAACGACCACCAGCACCAGCACCGCCACCGCGCCCACCAGCACCGCCGGCGGCACCGCCGCGCCGGGCGCCCGCACGGCGCCCGAGCCCGAATTCACGCAGGCGGAAAGCCACGCCGAAGGCCTCGGCGAAGCGCTCGCGCTGCTCAAAGCCCACGGCTACACCGCCGGCGAAAGCGCCCAGTACCACCCCGGCCAAACGCTGCGCGTGCTCGTCGGCACCAGGACCGGCTCCAGCGACGGCTACGGCCAGCAGGCGTTCTTCTTCGTCGACGGCCGCTACATCGGCACCGACACCAAGGAACCGAGCGCCACCGTCAAGGTGCTCGCACAGAGCGACACCGAAGTCACGCTCGCGTATCCGCTCTACCGCAAAGGCGACCCGCTTGCCAACCCCAGCGGTGGGCAGGCCACCGTGCACTTCCAGCTGGACAACGGCAAACTGACCGCGCTCGACCCGATCCCGCCCGCCAGCTCCGCAAACGGAACGAGCCGCAACTAGGGCACCCCGGCGGGCGCAACCGGAGCACGAGACGCACTGCAACTGGAGCACGGCGCGAGGCCCTATCGTGGTGAGCACAACTGCACACCGCGAGAAAGGGCTTGAACCGATGAGCGTAAGGATCGAAGGTCGGGCAGAGGAGCTGCTGAGGGCCAAGAACTTCTGCCATGTCGCAACGCTGCGCGCCGACGGCTCAGTGCACGGCGTGCCCGTATGGGTCGACGTCCAGGACGGGCTCGCCGTGCTCAACACCGCCGAGGGCCGCGCGTGGCCGCGCAACCTCGAACGCGATCCGCGCGTGACGCTCACGGTGCAGAACCTCGAGAACCCCTACGAGTACGTGGAGGTGCGCGGGCGCGTCTCCGAGCGCACACACGACGGCGCCGACGCGCACATCGACGCACTGGCCAAGAAGTACATGGACGTCGACGAGTACCCGATGCGCCAGCCCGGCGAACAGCGCGTGATCATCCGCGTCGAGCCCGACCACGTGCACGCGTTCGGCAGCTGATCCACCCCTGCACCGCACGCCCGGCCGCACCGACCACGGCGCCGGCCGGGCGCGATCGCCCTCAGACTCTCATCCCCGCCCCAGCAGCCGCGACCACAGCGACGGGCGCCGCGGCTGCGTGCGCTGCCACTCGTCCCGCTGCGGCAGCTGGCCGCGCTTGCGGGCCGCGAGGACGCACGCCGTGTGCGCATGGCGGCGCCGGCGCGTGTCTCCTTCCGGCGCGATCAGCATATGCTCGCTCAGAGCAGGCAGAGAATGACCGCAGATAGGACATCGATACGTCGCCGGCTTGCGATTAGAGGCCGGTCGCACCGTCCACCATGGGGCGCGCGGAAGGCTGGTCACGACTCCATTCTTGCGCCGCTGGTCGCCACCGTCGCGGCGACCGTCGCCGTCGGCGTCGGTCTGGCGCTCGCGCGCTCCGAGCGCGAGCGGCGCCGCACGCGCCAGCGCCAGCTCGAACGCCGCCTCGCGCTCGCGCCCCGCGAGTCGCTCGCCGAGGGTCTGCGCCGCATGGCCCTCGCACAAACCGATCTCGCGATCGAGCTGCTCAGCGCCGGCGCGGACGCCGGCCCCGCAAACGGCGCCGGGCCGCCCGCTGCGCCGGACGAGCGCGCGGTGCACGAGACGCGCAAGGCGCTCAAGCGACTGCGCGCGCTGCTGCGCCTGCTGCGGCACGAGCTCGGAGAGCACGCCTACGCGCGTGAGAGCGCCGCGCTTCGCGACATCGCCGCGCGACTGTCGAGCGCGCGCGACGCCGCCGTGATGCTCAGTACCCTCGACGGCCTCATCCAGCGTCACCCCCGCAAGCTCGGGCGACGCGACGGCGTGCTGCGGCTGCGCCGCCGCCTGCTCGACGAGCGCCGGCGCGTGCAGCAGGGCGCGCTCAGCGATCCCGCCGAGCGCGCGCACGTGCTCGGTGCGCTGCACGCGTTCCGCTGGCGCGTGGCCACGTGGCGGCTGCGCCCGCACGACGGGATCGAGCTCGTCGACGCCGACCTCGAGCGTCTCTACCGGCAGGGCCGCGCACGCTACCGGCGCGTGCTCCGCCGCAAGGGCGACCGCCTGATCGCCATGCACCAGTGGCGCAAACGCGTCAAGGACCTGCGCTATGCCGCCGAAATGCTCGACCGCCGCGATGCCGCGGGCAACGGCGGCGGCAGCAGCAGCAGCAGCAGCAGCTCGGGCGCGCGCCTGCGCCGGCTCGCGCGGCGCGCCGACGAGCTCGGCGAACTGCTCGGCGAGGAGCACGACCTGGCGATCTTCGCGCAGCGCTTGCGCGTGCCCGGCGCGCGTGCCGAGGAGCGCACCTGGCACACCGGACGGCGAACGCGCACGCTGCTGCTGGAGCTCATCGCCAGGCGCCGGCGCAAGCTGCGCAGGCGCGCGCTGCAACAGGGAAACCGCCTCTACCGGGAGAAGCCAGGTCGCTTCATGCGCCGCGTGCGCGCCGCCTACGCCGCCGGCGCGCGCCAGCTCAGCTGACGCTGACCACCGTCAGCGTGCGCTTGCCCTTGGGCAGCATCACCGCCGCCTGCTCGCCCGGCGCGCGCCCCAGCAGCGCCACCGCCACCGGCGATTCCGCCGACAGCCGGCCCTCGCGCGGCGCAGCGTCGTGGGAGCTCACGATCCGCCACGTCTGCTCCCCGCCGCCCTCGTCGCGAACCACCACCGTCGAGCCGAAGCCCACCACGCCGGCCGCGTTGTCCGGCGTGTCCGCCACGACCACCGCGCCCGAGATCTTCTCGCGCAGCCGCGCGATCTTCGTCTCCAGGTGCGCCTGGTCGTTCTTCGCGTCGTGGTACTCGCTGTTCTCCTTCAGATCGCCCCATTCGCGCGCCGTCTTGATGCGCTCCGCGATCTCCCTGCGACCGTCGCCCTCGAGCACCGCAAGTTCGGCTTCGAGCTCCTGCAGGCCCTCGGCCGTCGTCAGGTTGGTTGGGTCGGTCACTGCCACAGAGCCTACTCCGATCAGCCCGCCATCCCGCTCTCCTGGCGCGCAGCGCCAGCTCATAATCTAAAAATACGTGCTCGCGGGTGTCGACAGCAGCGCGTAGATCTGCACGATCGCCGCCTGTACCAGCAGCTGCGCCGACGGCGGCGAGCCGAACACGAACAGGTTGTTGCTCAGCCGCAGGTGCTGCCACGCGTAGTTGACGTAGTTCTGCGCAATCGACGGCCCCGGCGGGTCGTGCGTGACCGAGTCCAGGTACAGCAGGTTGCGGAAGTACACCGACACGAAGAACGGGATTTCGGAGCCCAGGCGTTCGTTCGTGAAGTACGCCAGCGCCGCGTTCGCGGTCTGCCGCGCCTGGTACAGGTACGCCGAGTTGCCCGTCGCCTGGTACAGCAGCGTGCCAGCCCCGATCATCGAGCCCTGGTTGTAGCTCCACAGCCTCGGTTCCACCACGCCTTTGATGCCGATGTGGTCCGCATACAGGTTCACCGGCTGCTGCAGGCACGCCCGCACCCATTCGTATGCCCTCTCCGCGAACTGCAGGTACTGCGCATTGTGCGTCAGGCCGTACAGCAGCGTCGCCAGCTCCGCCGCCGGCGCCGTCGACACCGTGTTGCGTTCGCCGTCGTTCACGTCGTTGGAGAACGGCAGCCCGCCCTCGCACGCCAGCCCCGGCCGTTCCTGCCAGCCCGCCATCTCGAACGCCATGATGCCCTCCGCGCTGCCCAGCAGCGCGCTCTGGTGCGTCAGCTGGTACAGGCGCACCAGCTCCAGCCCCACCCAGTCGTTGTCGTCGTAGTACTTCGTGCCGCCCGGCCCCGCCGGCGGCGCCACCGTGCCGTCGAACGCCGCCAGATTGCTCGTGTACACGCCTTCCGAGGAGCCCGAGTTGTCCAGGTCCAGGTACGAGTTCAGGCCCGTCAGCCGTGCCTGCAGTTCGTGCGCCAGCGACACGCCCAGGCGCGGGATGTTCGCCACGCTCACCGTCGCCGCCAGCGACTGCGAGAACGGCCACAGGTACGAGAACGGTTCGCCCTTGTACAGACCCGAGCCCTGTATGTAGAAGTTCTTCTGCATCGCTTCGAACGCCACCAGCGCCCGCGCCGGGTTGCCGTGCAGCACCGGCTTCCTGGGCTTCGCCGGCTTCTTCGCCTGCGGGGCGCCGGGGACACTCTGCGGGCTCGAGCCGCCGGGCGCCGCCGCACCGCCACTCGAGCTCGCACTGTGTGCCGGCGAGCCAGTGTGCGCGAATTCGGACGGGCGCGCCTGCAGAAGCGGACGCGTCGCGCCCGCCGGGTACGGCGAGGCCGCGTCGGCGGCCGACGCCACGCCCAGGACCAGCCCCGCGCACACGGCCAGCGAGGCGCACAGGCGCCCAAACTCGCGTCGGTAATCGAGGTGCAAAATCATCGGCTCAAGCAAGGACAACAGGCGGGGAGCACATTCGATTTGGTATCACGCAGTGCTCGCGCGTCAGGAGGATCACCGCTCCCCCTCGCCGGCCTTCACATCCCGCGCCATCTTTCCACAGGCCCCACCGAGAGGGTGAACCGCTTCTTGCAATTCGACTACACGACCGTCGGCCACGTGACCATCGACGTGCTCGAGGACGGATCCCGCCAGGTTGGCGGCACCGCCTTCTACAGCGCGCTGCAGGCCGCGCGACTCGGCCGGCGGGCGCTGGTGGTCACGCGCGGGCGCGTGCCCGAGATCGAGGAGCTGATCGAGCCCTATCGCGACGAGCTGGCGCTGCGGGTGCAGCCCGCGCCGCACACCACCACGCTCGGCACCATTGGCACCGGCTCGCAGCGCAGCCAGCGCATGCTCGCGTGGGCCGGCCCCATCGATGGCGAGCAGCTGGCGCTCGACACCGCGATCCTGCACCTGGCACCAGTCGCTCGCGAGAGCCCCACACGCTGGCGCGGGCGCGCCGGCTTCGTCGGTCTCACCCCGCAGGGGCTCGCGCGCCGCTGGAGCGCTGTCGGCGAGCGGATCGAGCCGACGCAGCCCGACGACGACGCCGCCGCCGCCGCGATCGCGGTCACGGGCAGATGCCATGCAGTCGTCGTCAACGAGTACGAGCGCGCCAGCTGCGCCCAGCTGATCGCCGGCGCGACGGCCGCGGGCGCCATCGTCGCGGTGACTGCCGGCGCTCGTCCCACCACGATCCTCGAGCACGAATGCCACGCGTTCGCACTCGACGTGCCTGCGCTCGAGCGCGCCGTCGACGATCTCGGCGCCGGCGACGTGTTCGCGGCCGCCTTCTTCATCGCGCTCAGCGACGGCCGCTCGGCGATCGACGCCGCAAGCTTCGCCAACGCTGCCGCCGCCGTGCGCATGAGCGGCGCCGGCGCTCACGCTGTGGGCGGAGCGGAGGCGATCGCGGCGCGCCTGGCCAGCGGAGGGCCGCCAACTTTTACTCACGGTGCGAGCGGTGTATAGCGATGGTTATACGGCTGCTCGAAGGAGAGGCAAACTCCGGCCGGCAGCCGGCAGCCGGCCGCGCGGCCGGCACGCGGGTGGGCGCGCGAGCGGGCGGGGGTGCGGGCGGCCCCGGTCGAGGTCTTGGCTAGCCGCGCAGCGCCTGCTCGATCAGCGACGCGAGCGCGCCTGCGTCGCTGATCGCGTCGCCGTGACCGCACGCGCGCGTGGCCAGCATCAGGCTGCCGCCGACTGGCGCCATCTCGACGGTGCGCACGCGCGCCGTGGGCGCACACGCGTGGATCGCACGGGTGAGCGGCTCGACGAACACGGCGCCGGCCTTGAACGCACTGCCGATCAGGCCCACCGGGAACTCCGCGGCGCCCGCATCGTCTGTGCCCTCGGCGAGACCCGTCTGGCGGATGACCGCGGCGATCTGCTCGCCCAGCTCGCGCGCGCCGCGCTCGTACAGCTCGCGCGCGACCGTATCGCCCTGCTCGGCGAGCCTTGCGGTTTCGATCGCAAACGCCGCGATCTCACCCTTGGTCAACGGCTTTGAATAGACGCTGTTCGCCACCGCCTCGACGCTTGGCTCGCCGAAGAACGACGGCAGCGCCTCGCTCAGCGCGGTCGCGGGCCCGGATGCGTCACGGTGGCGCAACGCGGCCTTGATCGACTGCACCCCCAGCCAGTAGCCGGAGCCCTCGTCGCCTAGCAGGTGCCCCCAGCCGCCGGCGCGCCATGCGCGTGTGGCGGCGCCGGAGCCGCCGACGCCGAACACGTTCGAGCCGGTGCCGGCGATCGCCGCCACCCCCGGTCCGCCGCCGGTCGCGGTGGCCCACGCGGCGACCACGTCGTTGACCACCAGCCACGCGTCGGTTCGAGCCGAGCGCACGTTGCGCGCCACGTCCTCCGTGTCGGTGCCGGCGATCGCGAGCACCGCCGCCCCCAGCTGCGCGGCGTCGATGCCCGCGCGGGCAAGCGCCTCGTCGGCCGCCTTCAGCAGCTCGCGCACCGCCGCCTCGGCGCCGACCGCGTCTTCGTTGCTCGGCCCGCCGTGGCCCAGGTACAGCTTGGGCTCCGCCGCGCCCCCGAGCGCGTGCAGGTCGAGCACCGCCGCGAGCGTCTTCGTGGCGCCGCCGTCGACCCCCATCACGTAGCGCGCGTCCGTACGCCGCTGCTCGGTGCTCAGCATGGCCGGCAGCTCGACCAGCGAGGGCTGTACGACCACGGCAGGGTCCTGCGTCATCGCGGCATCCTCCCAGGATTCGGCGCGCGGGGTTAGGATCGCCGGACATGGGGACGCACGCGATGTTCGCGGCTGCGCCGGTGCGCGCTCGGATGTATGAGTCGTTCTACCTGCGCGCCGTGTCCCCCGAGGAGCCCGTCAGCGTGTGGATCCGCTACACCGTGCGCAAGCCCGCGGGACTCGAGCCCACCGGATCGCTGTGGTGCACGGTGTTCGACGCCCGCCGCGGGCGCCCGTTCATGCACAAGCTCACCGGCGAGCAGGTGCGCGTCCCCGCCGACGACTGGATCGCGGTCGGCGACGGCACGATCGGCCCGGACCACGCTCATGGCGCGTGCGGCCCCGCGCGCTGGTCGCTGCGCTTCGCATGCGATCAGCCGCCCCTGCGCCACCTCTCACCCGAGTGGCTGTATCGCGCGCCGCTGCCGCGCACCAAGCTCACGAGCCCGGAGCCCGCCGCCAGCTTCGACGGCACCGTCGAGATCCCCGGACGCGACGCAATCGAGCTGCGCGGATGGCCGGGCATGGTGGGGCACAATTGGGGCGCGGAGCACGCCGAGCGCTGGATCTGGCTGCATGGGACAGCGTTCGCCGACGCGCCGGACGCGTGGCTCGACGTCGCGCTGGGCCGGGTGCTGTTGGCGGGGCGCATGACGCCGTGGGTGGCCAGCGGCGCGCTGTGCCTCGACGGCCGGCGTCATCGCATCGGCGGTCTGACCGCGCGCGGCACACGCGTGGCGGAGGGCCCCGACGGCTGCTCGCTGGCGCTCACGGGCGCGGGCGGGGTGAGCTTGCGCGCGCGTGTGCGCGTGCCGTCGCAGTCGGCCGCCGGCTGGCGCTACGCGGATCCCGACGGCGACGCCCGCAACGGATCGCCAGACGGCGAGCACCACGTGATCAACTGCTCGGTTGCCGCCGTCGAGCTGGACGTGACGCGTCCGCACGATGTGCCGCTGACGCTGCGCAGCGAGCACGGCGGCGTGTATGAGCTGGGCGTGCGCACCCATACCGGAGCAGGCGAGCCGGACCACGGCGTGCCGATCGCTCCGTTCCCCGCCAGCTGACTCCGGCGGTCAGCGCTTCCACATGCTCGCTTAACGAGACTGGGCCGGCGAGGGGAAGCCGGCCCAGTCGAGTGGAGGGTCTGGGAGGCGACCACGGGGCCGCTACCCAGGGTGGAGAGAAACGTCAGATGTGTCCACATCGCCCGATCGCGACGCCGAGGCGGTCTCCCGCCGGCATGCTCACGAACAATGTTCATGAACCTTATCAAGATTATTGAGAATGTCAAGGGCCGCTGTGGCGGGTGGCTCGAGGGCCATCGCAGCGGGCGCCAGCCCCTATGACATATGCGATCCGATGTCTCATTACGGTGTCCAAGCACCCCCTCGGCATTCATGTCCGGGGCCGGCGACGCCGATCCACTGGGTGACATGGACACGTCGACCGCACGAGACGGCCAGGCTGTCGCCCTGGGAGCCGAAGCGCTGCTGCGCGAGCATCCCGGCGCGCTCGTGTGCGGGCTGGCGGGCAACGGCCTGATCGTGCCGGTGCCGCAGTCGGTCGGGCTGTGGGGCCAGGACCTGATCGAGGGCCGCGCGCTGGTCGACAAAGTCGTCTCGCCAGGATCGCTCCAAGGTCGTGCGGCTGTGGCTGCGCGCTCAGGATGAGGGAGCGGCAAGCGATCGCGTTCGCCTGCTGCGCAAGCCGTCCAGCTGGACGACGCTGCACTTCATCGACCTGCGCGAAATGCACGGCGTGCTGCTCGGCGTGATCATCCCCAGCGACGAGGAGGCGGATGCCGCCGAGCCGGAGGAGGAGCAGGCGCCGGCGGCTCCGCGCTTCTGCGCGCTGACGGAGGACGAGGGCGCGCGGGTGCTGGGCTGCGACGCGGCCTTCACGGAGATGTTCGGCTACACCGGGCAGGAGCTGCTCGGCAACTCGGTGCTCGACCAGATCCACCCCGACGACCAGGGCCGCGCGGTGGAGGGCTGGCTGGCTGTGCTGTCGACTCGCCGCGACCAGCAGACGCGCCTGCGCCGCCGCCGCAAGGACGGAACCTGGATGTGGGTCGACACGACGCTGCGCAACCTGCTGCACGACCCCGAGCGCAAACACGTGCTGGTGGAGATCATCGACATCTCCGCGGAGATGCAGGCCCAGGAGGCGCTGGCGGAGCGCGAGGAGCTGCTGCGCCGCCTGACCGCGGCGATGCCCGTGGGCCTGCTGCACGTCGATACCGATCGCAACGTCGTGTACAACAACGCACGCCTGCTGGAGATCCTGTTCGGCTCCGACGCGCCCGCCGCGCACGCCGAGCCGCAGGACGCCGCGGATGAGCCGGACGCACGCGCGGCGTCCGCCGCGACGCTCCTCAGCACGCTCACCAACGAGAGCTCGGCGGAGCTCGACGCGGCGCTGTCGGAGGTGCTGAACGATGGCGTCGACCGCGACGTGGAGGTCGACATCACGCTCCCGTCCGGCGCGTGGCGACGTGCGCTGATGAGCCTGCGTGCGCTGCTGCGCCCGAGCGGCGAGGTCAACGGCGCGATCACCTGCGTGCTCGACGTCACCGACAGCGCCCGCGCGCGCCAGGAGCTCGAGCGGCGCGCCACGTTCGACCCGCTCACCCACTGCCACAACCGCGCGTCGGTGCTCAGCGCGCTGGAGCACGAGCTGGAGCGCGAGGACCCCGCGAACACGGGCGTGGTGTACGTGGACCTCGACCAGTTCAAGCCGGTCAACGACAAGCTCGGGCACGCCGCCGGCGACGAGCTGCTGGTGCTCGTCGCCGAGCGGCTCAAACACGTCAGCCGCGACAGCGACGTCGTGGGACGCCTCGGCGGCGACGAGTTCCTGGTCGTGCTGCGCGACATCCACGGGCCGGAGATGGCGATGCGCGCAGCCGATCGCATCTGCGAATCGCTGTGCGGCACCTTCGAGCTCTCCACCGGCGTCGCCGAGCTCGGCGCGAGCGTCGGCGTCGCCTGCTCGGAAGGCAAGCGCATCGCCTCCGAAGATCTTGTCAAGCGCGCCGACGCGGCGATGTACCAGTCCAAGGAGCACGGGCAGTGCCTGCCCGTGCTCGCGCCGGCGCCCTGACGCAAACGAAGCGCGGAGAGCGGGCCACTGGATGGCCCGCCCCCCACGCTCCGTGGGAGCTACAAGCGACTGGTTCTAGCGCGCGATGCTCACGCAGCCGGTTCGAACCCGAGCTCGCCGCCCTTCACTTCCAGGCCTTCGATGTCCGCTTCGATGCGGCCGTTGGTGAATTCAAGCTGCCCTGCGTGCGGGCCTTCGGTGATCAGTTTGCCGTTTTCTTCGCCTTTCTTGGGAATGCACGGCGCTTCGGCCTTCACATAGCTGACGATCTTCTTGAATTCCACGAGTTCGATTTCGAGGCGGTTCTTGAAGCCCGTGGGGTACTCCGCTTTCAGCTTCGCTGATTTTTCCCAGTTTTCGATGGCTTCCGGGAGTTCGTTGCTGTACGTCGCCGCTTCATATTCCTTTTCGGGTTTTTCGATCGCCTTCACCGGGATCGTCTGTTCCGGGATTTCGACGGGGCACTTCTTCAGCGCGCCCTTGAACGTCACCGACGTTTTTTCGATTTTGAGCGCAGCACCGAGGCCGACGGAGTGGTTCGCTTCGAATTTCAGCCCCAGCGTGAAGTGCGTGGGCACTTCCTCGATCACCCCGCCCGCTTCCGCGTGGCCGATGCAGTCCTTGAAGGCGATGTTGAGCGACAGGCTGGGAGATTTTTCCGCTTCGACCAGCCCGCTCACCTTTGGCGCTTTCGTACAAGGTTCTTCGTAGTCGATTTCGCCACTCGGCCGTTCGATCGTCCCGAACTTGTAGTTGCCGAGCTCGAGCGCCGTCACTTCCGGTTCGTCTTCCTTGTCGACCATCAGCGTGCCCGGTTCGGTGGCGAGGTTCTTGCCCGCGACGCTGGCAACGAATTCGCCGAAGGCCACTTTTGCTTTTTCTTTCGCGAATGCCGGTGCGGTGAGAGCGCCAAACGCGCACGCAACCGCGGCAAACACCAGTACTGCCCTGACGCGTCTCATTCTCCTAAGTCCTCGCTTTCGCCCCCTGGGAGGCTAGATCAGCTCGTTTTGGCCGCCTGTTACTGACGTCTCAACTACCGCGTGGGTCGCCTGGTCCCCTCCTCGTCGCCCCCGTGATAGAGGGCGGGAGCATACCACGGAATCCGGTCGCTTGACAGCAGCGGTACATTCCGGCCCCCGGCCGGCTGAACAACGCTTCAACGCCGTGTTCGCCGGCGCTTCAACGCCGCGTCGGCGCCGGCGCGCCGCGCGGTGGCTCAGCCCCCCAAACAGGGGGTCCAGCGCCTTGACTGATCGGCGAGTCCAGTGCGTCGATGCGTTTACATATACGTCACACGGCGCTCACACACAGCCCGGGGTGGACAGAGACAGAGCCTTCGCGGACATTCCGCCGGCCCAACTCCGCGCTTTCCCGCAACACGGCGACCCGAGGCGATCCACGGCGCCAACGCGCGCTGCCGGCAGCGGGATCGAGCGCGCATCTGGCGCCCAGCAGTGCCGATCTGGCCCTGAGATGCCGATAACAAGGCTGACCGCGCTCTCGAGGCTCTCGAGGGCGCCCGTGAACATCCGCAGATACATGCAAATGGATCTGCATCCATCAAGCGGATCTAAAGCACTGCCGATGCAGCCCCTGAGAAGGGCACACGGGTGCCCACGTATCCCAAAAAGGGGGCCAGCAGTGTTCATGCGTATTGGCAAGCGAAAGTTCGCTAGCCGGAAGCGAAACATAGCGGGCCTGTGCGCATTCGTGCTCGCAGGCGTCATCGGCGTGGGCGCGTACGCGTTCACCGCCAGCAACGAAATCAAAGCCCGGTACGCCGGTGCAGGTACGGCGACTGTCAGCGGCTACAAGAACGCCGCGGACGTCAGCTACAGCTTCAACGAAGAAGGTACGAAGATGACCGCCGTCAACTTCGTGCTCGAAGGAAGCGAAATCCCGTCAGACGTCAAGATCGCTCTGACCGAAGGCACGCCCAAAACCAGTGAATGGGTGGACTGCGTGGAAAGCGGCGGGAAAATCAAAGAACTGACCGCAACCACGTTTGAAGTGTCGTGCAAATTCGAAGTCGAAGACAAAGCCGGCGACAACCTTGCTGTTGCCGCTGTCAGTGAAGGCAAAGTGGTCATCGAATAACGAAGACCGAGCTGGGCTATGCGGAGCGGCCGGACCACCGGCCGCTCCGCACCCACTTCCAGCAGACGCACCCGCAGACATACCCGTCACGTCCGTGACCTCATCATGAGAACTCGTTACGCCAGGAAGCTCATTTCCCTCGCCCTTGGACTGACCGTCCTAGGGTGCCTTTGGTTCTACCTCGCCCCGGCGAGCATCGGCGGCTCGACGACCTACGTCGTGACCAACGGGATCAGCATGGAGCCGCGCTTCCACACCGGCGACCTCGCGCTGGTGCGCCCACGGAGCACCTATCGCGTGGGTGAAATCGTCGCCTACCACAACAGGATGTTCCACACGATCGTGCTGCACCGGATCATCGGGGTCGATGGCGACCGCTACCTGTTCAAGGGCGACAACAACAACTTCGTCGACTTCGAACATCCGCTCGCCAGCCAGTTGATCGGCAGCCTGCGGCTGCACCTCCCGGGCGCCGGCGCCGAGCTCAAATCGATCCGCTCGCCCGCGCTCGTCGGGATTCTCGTCGCGATCGGGATGCTGCTGCTCACCGGCGCCGCGTTCCAGCGACGCCGCAGGCGCAGGCGCAGGCAGGCGCGGACCGGCGGCGGCGCTGCCGACGCATCGCCCGCCATGCACGTGGCGTGGCGCCCCGCCGAGCCGATCGTCGGCGTCCTCGCCATCGGCTTCGTCGCGCTGCTGCCGTTCGTGACGCTCGCGCTGCTCGCGTTCACGCGGCCGACCACGGCGCCGCGCGACTTCAAGATCCCCTACAAGGAGACGGGATCCTTCTCCTACTCCGGCGATGCGACCCCCGGGCCGGCCTACCCCGGCAATCGCGTGAGCACCGGCGAACCGCTGTTCACGCACGTCTTGAACCAGGTGCAGCTCAGCTTCGCGTACCAGTTCCACACCGCAACCCAGCACTCGCTCAGGGGCCGTGCGGCGCTGTCGGCGACGATCTCCTCGACCAGCGGCTGGCACGCGACGTATCCGCTCGGCTCGCCCACGTACTTCCACGGCGACCACGCGACCGTCTCGGCGATCCTCGACCTGCCGGCGCTGATCGCGCTGATGCGCAGCGTCCAGAGCACGACTCGCGTAAACGGCACATACACGATGACGATCACGCCCAACGTGAGCACCTCCGGAACCCTGAACCTGATCCCGCTGCGCACGAGCTTCTCACCCAAGCTGCAGTTCTCGCTCACCGAATTCGAGGCCGAGCCCGCCGTCACGTCGAGCGGCTCCATCACGTCGAGCTCCTCCGCCACGAGCCAGTTCACACCCTCCGCGTCAGGATCCACGACCGGAAAGCGCTACGAGCCGCAGTTCCTGTCGTTCAAGATCGCGCGCACGTCGGTCGCGACCGCGCGCGCGATCGCCCTGGGCGGCATCGCGCTCGTGCTGCTGATCGTCATCGCGCTGGCGGTGCTCGTGCGGCCGCGCCAGCGAAGCGAGACCGCCGCCATCCGCGCGCGCTACGGTCGCCTGATCGTGCCCGTGGCCCGCGTGGGACAGCTGCCGGGGGTGGCCGTGTTCGACGTCGAGGACATCGACGCGCTGGCGCGCATCGCCGAACACTACGACCGCTCGATTCTGTACGAAACCACCGCCGAGGGCGACGACGCCTTCTGGGTGACCGACGAGAGCGGGCACTTCCGCTACGCGGTCGCCGCGCCCGAGGCGGAGACGTGGCTGCCCGAGGCCGAGCCCGACACGCTCACGTGGCCTCGGCACGACGCCGAAACCGTCGCCGCGCAGCCGCCGGCGGAAGAGGTCGCGGCGTACGCGGCGCCCGCGTGGGTGCCCGAGGTGGAGCCCGCCGAGCAGCAGTGGCAACAGCAGCCGCTCGAGCCGAGCACGTCGGAACTGCTGGTGAGCCAGGTCTACGCGGATGAGCTCGAGCTCGGCGGCGTGTTCGAGGCGTCGACGGCGCAGCCGGCGGCCGAGACGTTTGCGGCTCCGTCCCTCGACGCGGCCGCGGATGCCGCGTGGGCGGTTCCCGAGGACCAGCAGACGTTCGTGCGGGAAGGCGTTGACCGGCGCAGGACGGATGCGAGCCCGGAGGCGAGCAGGGCACGCGCGGAGATCGGCCAGTCGGGAGCGCAGATGAGCCAAACGCGAGTACTGGACGGGACGCGAGCAGGCGAGGAGGCGGCGCCTGCGGGCGTGGACGACACGCCGGCTGGTGTCGGCCCGGCGCGAGCCGGCGCCGACATCGCGTACTTCACCGGCCTGGAGTGGACCACAAACAGCTGATCGCGGAGCGCGCGACCGCGACCGCGAAGGGAGTACTCAGCCGGCGGGATAGAGCGTGACGAGCGCGGCGCTGCTGGCAGGCATTTCCAGCTGAAACGAGCCGCGCGCGCCGGTCACGCGCGGCAGCACGGGGGGCGGGCTCCAGCTGCCTTCGGGCCCGACGGCACTCCCGCCGAGCGCAACGCCGGTGGTGGCTCTGAGACCGGGTGCGGTGAGACGCAGGACCGAGGCGCTGCCGAGGAGGGCGGGCACGCGCAGGCGCAGGCGCTGCGGTCGCGCGCCGGTGGGCGCGAAGTTGACGAGCACGAGGTGCACGTTGCCGTTCTGGCTGGCGAACGCGGCGGCGGTGAGCGTGCGTTCGCCGCCGCTGACGCTCGCGTGCACGGGTCGGTCGCCGAGCAGGCGGTCGGCGAGCAGCAGCGCGTACCACTCGGGGTTGGCGTGCAGCGCGCCGGCGGCGAGTTCCTGCGCGCTGTCGGCGACAAGCGGGCTGTAGGTTTCCGGTTCGGCGATGAGGTCGTGGAAGTTGAGTCCGACGACCCCGGAGCGCATGGCGCGCGCGATGTAGTCGACGGCCCACAGCGCGGACGCGAACACGTTGCTGACGCCGGGCTGTCCGCGGCAGGAGACGTTGTTGGTCTCGTCAACGCGCAGGGGGATCCCGCTGGGCTGTGCAGCCGCGGCGAGCGCTCCGAGGATCGCCGACTCGTTGGCGCGCGTGAGCGGGCTGAGCAGGTCGGCGAGCTTGGGCGCGTACAGCTCGCACCTGGTGAGCGGGTAGTAGTGCGCGGTGAGCAGCGCGGGATGCTCGGCGGCGGCGGTTTCGCTGACCCACGGCAGCACCGCCTGACCGCTGGAGGCGTCGGGGCCGACGACGGGGGCGGCTGGTGCCGCGGCGGCGATGGCGGCTCGGTATGCCTGCGTTTCGGCGACGTAGTCCGCGAACGACCAGGGCGACGTGCGCAGCGCGTCGGCGACGAACCTGTCGGGCTCGTTGCCGATGGCGACCCCTTCGAGGCTGCCGCCGAGCAGCCCCTGGGCGATCTGCGCCTCCTGCGCGGCGGCGGCTGGTTCGTAGTGCCCGAACGTGAGGCCGAGCAGCACGCGCCAGCCGGTGGCGCGAGCGAGCGCGGCGATGCCCTGGAGGTCCTGCGGCGTGATCGCGGTGTGCGCCCACGCGGGCTCGGCGCCTTCGCCCGCCCAGGCGGCTTCGGTGTCGAGGCTGATGCCGCCGAAGCGCATCACTCCTCCTCCGAGCGAGCGCAGCAGGTTGACGAGGTCGCCCTGGGTGGCGTACGCGGCGAGCTGGGGGAGGCTGCCGACCTCGAAGGACAGGCCGAGGAAGTCGTCGGGGACCGTGGGGCCGACCGTCGCGTAGGGGTCGACGGACACGTCGACGGGCTTGATCCTGGGCTTCGGCTTGTGTCGGCGCTTTCCCGGCGCGGCGCCGCTCTTGGCGTACGGGGCCGCGCGCGACGCGGGCGACATGCCGCCGAGAGCCAGCGCGAGCGCGACCAGTGCCACAAGGAACTTCGTAGTGCGCGTCGGGCGCGGCGTGGTCGTCGGGCAGGACGGCGAGGTGGTCGTCGCCGTCTCGCGCGCGCTGGAGCAGACCGCCGTCTGCGGCTGTGGTGGTGTGGACGCTTGGGGCATGGTCGCTCAGGGTAGACCGCCCGGCACCAAGGGGCTCATCGCGGCGATGAGCTCGGCGCACGCGGGCGGTCTCAGCTTCACAATCCCAACCAAGCGACGAACGAGGAGGTCCGAATGAGCAGCACCGACACGAGCATCCGCATCAGCCAGGTGGGCACGGTGATCGTCCCGGTCAGCGACCAGGACCGGGCGATCGAGTTCTACACGGGCAAGCTGGGCTTCGAGAAGCGCGCGGACATCCCGATGGGCCAGGCGATGCGGTGGGTGGAAGTGGCGCCGCCGGGCGCGTCGACGACAGTGGCGATCGTGCCGCCGCGCGAAGGCGACCCGGTCGGCGTGGAGACGCGCATCGCGTTCACGACGGACGACGTGGACGCGGACCACGCGAGCCTGAAAGCGCAGGGCGTGGACGTGGACGAGGAGGTGATGCGCATGGGCGGCCCGGTGCCGCCGATGTTCTTCTTCCGCGACCAGGACCAGAACAAGCTGCTGATCGTTCAGCGCACCTGAGCGGCCTATGCGAAGCGAGCCTGCGCGAGACGCCACGCCGCGGTCGGGAACTCGACCGTGTCGGTGCCGTCGTGGAAGCGCAGGCTCGCGTCGAAGCCGTCGCGGAACACGTCGAGCATCGCGCGGTTTTCGGGCAGCACCTCGGCGACGAAGTGCGTGATCCCGTGCGCCTCGGCGACCTCTGCGAGCTGCTCGATGAGGATCGTGCCTAGCCCGCGGCCGTGCAGCTTGTCGGCGACCTCGACCGCGACTTCGGCGCGCGCGTCCTCGAGCTTTACGTAGGTCGCATGCCCGACGATGAGGCCCGCCTCGTCGTGCGCGATCAGCCCGTAGCGATCTGGCCCGGTGGCGGCGGCGAGATGCGCCGCGTAGGCCATGTCGGCGGCGCCGGTGAAGAAGCGCAGGCGCTTGGCCTCCAGGCATAGGCCCGACAGGAACTCGAGCAGCGCGGGCTCGTCCTGAGCGGTGGCGGCGCGCACGCTCACGTGTGCGCCGTCCCGCAGACGAATCGATGTGGCGCCGGCGCCGGCGTCGGATGCCGGCAGCGTCGAGTCGGCGGCGGAGACTTGCACCATGCGCCCAGCGTCACATCCGGCGCGAGCGCGGACATCCGTTGCGGGCCGACGCGCCGGCGCGGAAAACTACTGGCCGCGGGTCAAAGCGGCCAGTAGTGCGCGATCTGCGCCGCGGCGCGCGACGTCAGCAGCGCCTCGGGCGCCGCCGAGCAGGGCGGCACCTCGGAGGCGAGCGCGGCGAGCGTCTCGCGCACGCACTCCCCGAGCACCGACGGCTGGTAGCCACCCTCGAGCACGACACCGAGCGGCGCGCCGAGCCGCCGGGCGAAGTCGCGCACGTGACGTGCCATCTCGGCGAACGACTCGGTCTCTAGCCGGCAGCCGGCGAGCGGGTCCTCGCGGTGCGCGTCGAAGCCGGCGGACACGAGCACGAGCTCGGGCTCGAACGCCTGTGCGGCGGGCAGCACGATGTGCTCCACGAGCGACAGCCACAGTTCCTCTTCGGAGCCGGCGGGTACGGGCAGGTTGATCGTGTAGCCCTCCCCCGCGCCGGAGCCGACGTCGCCGAGCGGCCCGGTGCCGGGGTAGATGCCGGACTGGTGGATGCTGGCGAACAGCACGTCGGCGCGTCGCCGGAACGCCTCGGCGGTGCCGTTGCCGTGATGCACGTCCCAGTCGAGGATGAACACGCGCGCGACGCCGAGCTCGCGGATTGCGTGCTCGGCGGCGAGTGCCACGTTGTTGAACAGGCAGAAGCCCATCGCGCGGTCCGGTTCGGCGTGATGGCCCGAGGGGCGCACGGCGCAGAACCCCAGCTCCGCCTCCTTGGCGAGCAGCGCGCGCGCCATCTCGCAGGCGCCGCCGGCGGCGTGCAGCGCGGCGCGGTAGGACGGCTCGCCGACGAACGTGTCGCCGTCGATCGCGCCGCCGCCGCCCAGCGACAGCTGCTTCACCTGCTGGACCTCGCGCGGGCTGTGGATCAGCTGCAGCTGCTGCTCGGCCGCGGCGGGCGCCTCGCGGCGCTCCCAGCCGAGCCAGTCGCTGGCGGCGAGCGTGCGTTCGATCGCGAGCAGCCGCTCCGGCGTGTCGGGGTGCTCGGGCATGTGCGCGCGCGGATCGTGCTCCAGGCAGGCAGGGTGGCTGAAGTAGAGCGGCGGCATCGGCGTGACTGTACGCGCTGCAAGTCACGTCCGCGACACGGCGGGCGGGAAGGCCGAGCGGGTCGCTCGCCGCAAGCTCGAGCCTGGCCCGAATCTGCGCGATCACGCAGACTACGCGTCGAGTCTCTTCGAGCCGGCCAATCGCTGCGCTATCACGCAGATATTGCGAGATATCGCCGCCTTTCGATAGAATCTGCTTGATCGCGCAGATGGAGGGAGTCGAGTCGACATCGCAGCGAATTGGCGGCCGCGTCCGCGACGAGCGTCGTCGGCAGGGCATGGACCAGCGAACGCTGGCCACCGTCGCGAGTGTCGGCGTGCGCTCGATCCATCGCGTCGAGCACGGGGAGCCGACGGTGCGGCTGGATGTGCTCGTGCGCATTCTCACCGCGCTTGGATTGCGGCTGGACGTGCACGGACGCGGTGAGACATGAGCCTCGGCGTTTACTGGGACGGCGAGGAGGTGGGCCGGCTCGAGCGCAGCGACGAGCGCTCACGGGAGTACGTGTTCCACTACACCCGGACATCGCGGCCGATCTCGCTCGCGCTGCCCGTGAGCCAGCAGAGCTTCAGCTCCGCGGCGAGCCGGCCGTTCTTCGAGGCGCTGCTGCCCGAGGGGACGGTTCGCGAGCAGATCGCCAGACAGCTCAAACTCGCTGCAAGCGATTCGTTTGGCCTGCTCGCCGAGCTCGGCCGCGACTGCGCCGGAGCGCTGCAGATCCTCGACGCCGAGCGCATGTGCGAGGCCCCGTCGATCCGTTGGTTGGAGACCCGCGAGCTGGACACGCTGATCGAGGAGCTACCCCGCCATCCGCTCGGCATGCACGGTGGCGATCAGCGCCTGCGGCTCAGCCTCGCCGGTGTGCAGCACAAGGCGGTGCTCGTGCGTGACGGCAGCGGACGATTCGGCAAGCCGCTCGACGGCATGCCCAGTACCCACATCCTCAAGCCCGAGCTGCCCAACAGCGACTACCCGGACCTCGCCGCCAACGAGTACTTCTGCATGCGCCTGGCCGCAAGGTGCGGCCTGTCGAGCGCGTCCGTCGAGCTCGTCACGCTTGCCGCCCGCCCGTGCCTCGTGGTCGAGCGCTTCGACCGCGAGATCGTCACCTGGCCGCATCGCCGCCTGCATCAGGAGGATCTGTGCCAGGCGCTCGGCCTCACCCCCGACTTCAAGTACCAGAAGGACGGATGGCGGCTGCCCTCCTACCGCGCGCTCGCAGACCTGCTCGACGAGCACTCCCCGATGCCCGGGCTGGACCGGCTCGCCGGCGCACAAGCGGCCGTGTTCCACTTCCTGGTCGGCAATGCGGACGCGCACGCCAAGAACATCTCACTGCTGCACGTGCGCGGAGGCGTGCGCCTGGCGCCGCTCTACGACGTCGTGTCCACCGCTGCATATCCCGAGCTCAGCACCGAGCTGGCGCTCAGCGTCGGCGACGAGCTCGATCCGAGCTCGATCACGTCGATCCACTGGTCAGACCTCGCCGTCGACTTCGGCCTCAGCCCCGGCGGATTCGCGCGCGTTCGCCGAGATCTCGCTGAGAAGGTCGCGACCGAGGCGGCCAGGCTGCGGGATGAGGCACGCGCCGAAGGATGGCACCGGCCTTGCATCGAGACGATCCTCGACGTGATCGCGCAGCGGCGTGGGCGGGCCGCGTAAGCCCGAGGCCTGCACAGGACGATGACGCCTCCTAACGAACGACGACCGTTCGCGTGCCCACCGTGAGCCCGCTGCCGCCAAGCATGAACGGCAGCCCGTTGGTGTGTCCGCCGTATTGGTAGGCCACCCGGATGCGGGCCGTGCCGTGGCAGCCGTTCCGGGCGATGTCGCGCGTGATCAACTGGCCGCGGCGGACGTCGGAGAAGACGGGCCCCTCCTGTCTCGCGTCGCCACAGCTGACGGATATGACGTACCCGGACGCGCCATTGCTCACGGGTACGCGCGCGCGGAAGCTGATGACGAACATCGGCAGCACCTGCGTCCGGTAGCGCATGCGCACCGCTCGCTTTCGCAACAGCACCGAGACGGGCGCTGCGACGCTGGCGGCGGTCACGCCAGGCTGGGCGATCGGCTGTTCGCCGACCGGCGGGCAGGCTCGCGCGGTGCGGCCCGGTTCCCAGCCGGTGTTGCAGACGCGGCCGTCGGCGTAGGCGATCCGGCGGATCGCGCCTGCGCCCGGTCCGCCGGGCTCGTACTCGCCAGCTTCCAGGCCGATCCTCGCGGGTGCCCGCTCGACGATCAGATAGGCGCCCTGCGGCCCGATCGCGGTGACCGTGTGCAGCTTCCCGTCGGGCGCGGCATAGGTGACGGTGCGCGCGAGCGGCCCCGCCATTCCGGCCATCAGCAGCCGCATGTCCGCCGGCGGACATGCGGGCAGGCTGGTATGTGTGAGGCCGCCGCGGGCCGAGCACGCCTCTTCGACCACCTGTCCGCTCGCAGGCGTGCCATCCATGAACACGCCGGCGAACGCGTGCCCGCGCGCGTCCAGCGGCGCACACGGGAACGGGCCTTCGAGATAGTCCAGCGGCAGCGCGTGGAAGCGGCCGTCGTCGGAGAACGAGCCGTCCTGGCCGATCACACCCAGCGCGCCCCGCACGACGCGGCCGAACTGCAGGCATCCGTATCCACGGGTGGTGGCGATGAAGCGCGCGCCCCAGGGCGGGCCGCCGGCCGGATCGCTGACCTGCAGGGTGATCGTCGAGGAGCTGTGAGGCACCGGCACTCCCAGCCCGCTGCGCGGCTGCAGCGGTATGCCGCGAGGCAGGGAGACCGGCGCACCGTTCAAGAGCAGTCGCTGGGCGGCGAGCGCAGCGGCCCCGAAGGCGACGACCACGAGCGCGGCCGCGAGCAGCGGCGAGCGCCGCCACACGTGCGCTCCCCGAGCGCGGCCGCGGACCACGAGCGCGACGGGGCTCGCCGCCCGTCGGGCGGCGTCCACGAGCTCGCGCTCGAGCTGCGGGACGAGAGCGGTCGGACGATCCTGCCCGTTATGCGCGCTTGTCATCGCCATCCTCCACGGTTTTTCGAATCAGCGACAGGCCGCGATGCACGCGCTGGCGCACCACGGCCTCGGAGCACTCCAGCTCGGCGGCGAGCTCGCGGTAGGAACGTTCCTCGATCACGCGTCCCCGCACCGCGACGCGCTGCTCGGGGGTCAGAACCGACAGCCACTCCTCGACCGCCTCTTCGGCAACGCCGCTCGCCGTCTCCTCGATCGAGGCGACGAGCCGCTCGTCCAGCGTCAGCGCCGCCATCCCGCAGCGCGCACGGTCACTCGCGTCCACCCGCCCGCGTTCGAGGCTCTTCGCGAGCACGTGCCTGGCGATGCCAAGCAGCCAGCCGCGCGCCTCTCCGCGCTCGGAATCGAATCCCCGATGGGACTCGAGCGCCCGCGCGAACGTCTCCGCGGTGAGGTCGAGCGCCAGCTCGGCCCGGCCGGTCGCCCGCATGAAGAACCCGAGCACGACCCGCTCGTGACGTAGGTAGAACTCACCGAAGCCCTCGGGGTCGCTCGCGGGGTCGCGCAGGAGATCCGCGTCCGTCGGGGTTTGACCGCTCACATCCTGGTATTGCGGAGCCGGGCTGTCACTGTGACAGACATCTGATGTCAGGCGCAGTATCATCAAGCATCATGGCACGTACGACGATCGACCTCGACGCGTCGGTGCTCGAGCAGCTGCGGAAACGCGCTGCGGTCGAGCACAAGAGCATGGGCCAGCTCGCATCGGAGCGACTCGCGGTCGCCCTGCGCGAGGACACAGCCCACGCCGCACCCGCTGCGTGGCCGACCAGGAGGATGGGCAAGCCGGAGATCGACCTCGGCGACAAGGAAGCCGTCCGCAAGGTCCTGGACAGCCAGCCGTGAGAGTCCGGACGAAACCGCACTCGCTCGCGTGAGCGCGACCGTCGACACCAACATCCTGCTGTACGCCGCCAACGTCGACGACGAGTCGCACGAGGTGGCCCGCGACCTGCTCGAGCGGCTCGCCGGCGGACCTGACCTGTTCTATCTGTTCTGGCCCACGATCATGGGGTTCCTGCGGATCAGCACGCATCCTGCGATCTTCACCCACCCCCACACCCCCGAGCAGGCCGCCGGCGCGATCGCCGGGCTCCTGCAGCGGCCCAACGTTCGCGCGCCCGCCGAGCAGGATGGATTCTGGGATGTCTACCGCGCCACAGCCGATGCCCAGACCCGCGGAAACCACGTACCCGACGCGCATCTCGCGGCGCTGATGCGCCAGCACGGCGTGAGCATCATCTACACCCGCGACAGGGATCTGCGCCGCTACGAGGCGATTGACGCACGCGACCCGTTTGCGTAGAGCACCCTCGCGCGATTGGCGAACACGACCGCACCAAGGCACACGCCGGCGAGCACGGTTGCGGCCAGCCACGTCCACCAGCCCAGCGGCGGAGTCCACGCGGCGCGGCCCAGGAACCACTCGGGGCCGGAGCCGCCAACGGCGTAGCGCTTGGCGTTCACGTACCAGGCGGCCACCTGCATGACGGCCACGACAACCGGCGTCGTGGCAGCTAGCAGCGCCAGCCAGCTGGCCCTGGCACGGTGGCGGTGGCAGTTCACCACCTCGCCGGCAAGCAGGGGCAGCGCCACGAGCACCGGGAGCACGTGGCGACCCTGCAACCCGAACCCGGTGGGTCGAATGAACAGCGCATAGAAGACGGCGGGTCCGACGAGCCCGACGAGGAGCACAACCGCCACCAGCAGACGCTCGCGTCGTCCGCCGGCCAGGGCGGCCCCTCCGACGAGCGCCAGGGCCAGCCCGAACCACACCAGCGGGATGATCAACGGGAGCTTCACGTCGACATAACCGAACTTGCCCACCAAGTCGGGGAGCGCTTTCCACCACTCGTGCGCACCGGCGACCAGCCCCGCGTGCAGCGAGCTCGCGTCGAGCGGGATGTGCGAGCCGTAGAGGCCTTCCCAGACCCTGTTCAGGCCCACCGCGAGCACAAGCACGCCGGCCGTGACGCGCGGCGCCCGACCCTCGCTCCAGCGGCGAGCGAACGCGCGCGGCCCGCTCCAGCCCACGGCGATGAGCAGCGCCAGCACGAGCCACGCCGGGCTGGCCGAGCGGCTGAGCGCAAGCGTGGCGCCACCGATCGCCGTCAAGGCCCACCAGCGCGCCGGCACCGGCCCGGGGCGGCCCACGCGCAGCAGGCACGAGAAGAACGCGACGGCGCCGGCGATCTCCGTGCCGCTCCCGCTGAGGAAGGACCCGCAGAAGAGAGCCATCGGGGTCACGGCGAGCAGCAGGCCGAGCAGTGAGACCAGGGGGCTCTCGGCGTCATAGAGCGCAAAGACGGCGATCGCTAGCAGCGCGAGCACCATGAGCGCCGCCGCCGCGCGCGCGAGACGCAGCGCCGAGGGAGGAGAGCCTCCGGCGCGCAGCACCGCGGCGGGCAGCAGGTAGGGAAGCGGTTGGTAGTTGCCCACCGCGGTCACGATCGCCACGGGCGGCGAGCGCGGGGCGGCGGTGTCCTGGCACGCTGCGCTGCGTTCGCCCGGACCCAGCTCGCAGGTGAACGGCTCGGGGTTCAGGTCCCGCGGCAACGACACGAGGCGTGCCGCCTGCTCGGTCCATGCGACCTGGGTTGGCGTCGATCCGCCTGTGCGCCCCCGAGTCGGCTTGCCGATCAGGTGGCCCTCGCTGACGCCGACGGCGCGAATGAAGTGTTCGACCTCGTCGGGAGCGGCGAAAGGGGCGTTGCCCATGACCCATGCCGCCAGCAGCAGGGCCCAGGCGGCGAGGACCAGCGCGGGGATGAGTCGAGTGCCGCGCGGGGCACGCCGCGATCGGTGGCCAGTCCCGTCGTCGGCGGGAGGCGACCCGCCCTCATGCGCCATGGTCATAGATGCATTGGGGCTGGTCGTACGCGCCCGGAGAGATTCGAACTCCCGACCTTCGGTTCCGTAGACCGACGCTCTATCCAGCTGAGCTACGGGCGCAGAGCGTCGTAGTCTACCGCCGCTCCCGCTCCTGCCCCCAGAGGGTGGCGACGATCGAGCGCGGGCCGCCGCGGTCGCGGTGCTCGCACACGTAGATGCCCTGCCACGTGCCGAGCGCGAGCCCGCCGCCGCTGACTGGCAGCGTGAGCGTGGGCCCGAGCAGCGAGGACTTGATGTGCGCTGGCATGTCGTCGGGGCCCTCGAGCGTGTGCGTCCACATGGCGCTGCGCTCGGGCACGGCGTCGTTGAACCACGCCTCGAAGTCGCGGCGCACGTCGGGGCTCGCGTTCTCGTTGAGCGTCAGCGACGCGGAGGTGTGGCGGATCAGCAGGTGCAGCAGGCCGACCTCCACGTCGCGCAGCTCGGGCAGCGCCTCGAGCACGTGGCGCGTGACGAGGTGAAAGCCGCGCGGCAGGGGGTCGAGCGTGAGCTCGCGCTGCAGCCACACGTCAGGCAACGCCGACGGGCAGCCTGCGCTCGAGCGCGGCGCGCGCGCGGGCGAACGCGCGCTCGTCGCCGAGCAGCCGCGAGCACGTGTTGGCGCCGAGGCCCAGCGAGTAGATCTCGAACGCGAGCGCGCCGGCGTCCGGCACCCCGGCGATCGCCGCCTGGCGCTCGAGCTCGCCCATCCAGCCCGTGACAGAGGCGCGCACTGCGTCCTGCACGGGGCCGGGGCGATCGTCGAACTCGGCGGCCGCGGCCGCCCAGAAGCAGCCGCCCGCGAACACCTTGCGCTCGAGGTAGTCGATGTAGCCCTCGCAGTACGCGCGCAGGCGCGCCGCGCCCTCGTGCTCGCGCTGCGCGGGCTCGAGCACCTCCTGGAAGAAACGCGCGCCGGCCGCCTCCACGATCGCCAGCTGCAGCTCCTCCTTGGAGCCGAAGTGCGCGAACAGGCCGCTCTTGCTCATGCCGAGCTCGCTCGCCAGGCCACCGATCGTCAGCCCCTCCAGGCCGCTCACAGACGCGATGTCGACCGCGCGCTCGAGGATCGTCGCTCGGGTGCTGGCCGCCTTGCTCGCCGTGCGCACGCGCGCGTCTGTCGCCATGAACGCACATTGTAGACGCGCACCCTCCTTGCGTAGCACGAACGTTCGTGCTATTAACTGCTCTCCCCCAGCCGGTCGCGCCGACCGGCCACGAACGACAGGAGACCAGATGCCCGACTTCACCATCAGCCCGATCGACGACATGGAGGCGGTCGTGTTCGGCTCGTTCAAGCGAGCGCGCGCCACGCTCGGCGTCGAGTCATTCGGCATGCAGGTCATCGACCTGCCACCCAACGCGGTGCAGTACCCCGAGCACGACCACGCGGACAGCGGCCAGGAGGAGGTGTTCGTGGTGCTGCGCGGATCCGGTGAGATCGAGGTCGACGGCGAGCGCCTCGCGCTCGACCCAGAGACGATGATCCGCGTCGGCCCGCAGCCCAAGCGCAAGATCTGGCCCGGCGGCGAGGGCATGCGCGTGCTCGCGCTCGGCGGCCGCCCAGGAGCGCCGTATGAGGCGCCCGACGTGACCAAGCTGGGCGCGCCCGACCCGGGGCTGCCGCAGACGCCCGCTCCCTGACGGCGCAACTCGCGACCGGACGGTGTGTCTTTAGCTTTGGGGACTGACCGCAGCTCGATGCGGGTCGCTCGAAAGCCAGGCACACCGACCGGTTTGCCGAAACGAGGAGGAATCCGATGCGCAGAGCATTCACCTGTATCGCCGCCACGAGCGTGGCCCTGCTGGCTCTGACCGGGGTCGCGTCGGCGCTTCCGACGGTCAAGTTCAAAGCCGTGGCCGTGCCGATCTCCGGCTATCCGCACACGGGCAACATCCTCGGCGCGGGCGCCGCCGTCAAGGCCGAATACAAGATCGAAGGCACCGAATACCTCGGCTCGCCGCCGCCGGTGATCGGCGTCAACTTCTTCCTGCCCAAAGGCGCCAAGCTGTCCCCGAACGGCTTCCCCACATGCAGCGCCGCGACGCTCGAACAGTTCGGCCCGATCAAGTGCGCGAAGGGCTCGGCGGCCGGACCGATCGGCACCGTGCTCGGCTTCGTCACGTTCGGCGGCGAACGCGTCGAAGAGTCGGCGGAACTGTCCTCCTTCTACGCGCCCGGCGGCGGCCTGCTGTTCTTCACCGACGGGCACACGCCGGTGTCGCTGGAAATCCTGTCCACCGGCAAATACATCAGCCTCGGCGGCGCCGGCGGCTACGGCCCGGAGCTCAAAACCAAGGTGCCGCTCGTGGCGAGCGTGCCGGGAGCGCCGTACGCGTCGGTCAAGTCGATCACCGTCAAGGCCGGCTCCGCGCGCAAGTCGCACGGCAAAGTCACCTACTACGGCCGCATGCCGAAGTCGTGCCCCAAGGGCGGCTTCCCGGTGAAGACCGAAGTGATCTTCGCCGAAAACGGCGAAGAATCGAAACCGGTGAGCGTCACGCAGACGTACAAGGCGCCGTGCCCCAGGAAGTAGCGCGCACGCGCGCGTAATCGGTCGCGGGGCGGAGCGAGAGGTGGCGCTCCGGCCCCGCGCCGCATGGCCATGCCCCGCCGGCACCATCGCGGGCACTGCCCGCGGCCGCTGCGGCGTCATCGGGAGCGCGCGTATGGGACCATTGCGGCGTGCCCGACCGGCTCAGACCCGCGATCGGGCTCGCCATGGCAGCCCTCGTCCTGCTGCTGACGGGCTGCGGCGGATCCGGCACGCCGACGAAGACCATCCCCCAGTCGCCCGCCGAAGCATCAGCTGCGAAGGCGCGCTTCATCGCACGAGCGAAGGTCATCTGCGGGGCGCTGGGCACGCAGGAGAAGGCGCTGAGACTGCGCCAGGAAGGGCTCAAAGGGCTTTCCTCGCAGTCCGCCGTCACGGAGTTCGTGTCGCTCGTGCACCAGCTGGTGGCCGACTCGCACGCCGCGGAAGGCAAGCTCCGGGCGCTGCCGGCTGCGAACGCCCGCGCGATCGCCCGACTGCTGGGCGCCATGTCCGAAGAGGCGGCGGCCGCCAGCGGCATCGCGAAGGCCGCCGGCAACCAGGAAAGCGCGCTCGGCGAAGTCGCGGAGCGCACGCTCAGACGGACCGTCGCCGCCAACAGCGCGCTCGCGGCCACGTACGGCATGGGCGCCTGCGTCGGGTCGGAATAGGCGGGCACGAGCTCAGCAAAACGGGTGGCTCAGCGATGATCACGGACCCTGGACCCGCGCAACTCGGCGACTCCCTCGGCGTGGTCGCTGACGCGGCGGCGCGCGCCGATGAGACGCTGGCGCTGGCCACGCGGCACCTCGACCCGTCGCTGGTCGACGTGCTGAGCATCCTCGGCTTCGACAAGGAGCTACGTGTCGGCGAAGGGCTCCTACCTGTACGACGCCGACGGTCGCGCGTACCTGGACTTCCACACCGGCGAGGGCTTCGCGAGCCTCGGCCACAACCATCCGGACGTGCGCGAGGTGCTGCAGGCGACGCTCGCGGCGGACCTGGTGGACGGCGTGCAGATCCACTACTCGGCGCTCGCCGGGCATGCTCGCGCAGGAGCTCGCCCGGCGGCTGCCGGCGGGGCTCGACGCGGTGTTCTTCGCGAGCGCCGGCGCGGAGGCGGTCGACGCGGCGATGAAGTTCGCGCGCGCCGCCACCGGCCGGCCGCGGCTGATCTCCTGCGACAGCAGCTTTCACGGCGTCACGCTCGGGCCGCTGTCGCTGGTCGGCGACGAGTTCTTCAAGGAGGGCTTCGGCCCGCTGCTGCCGGGCTGCGAGCGCGTTCCGTTCGGCGACCTCGCGCGCCTCGAGGCAGGAGCTGCGCGAGAAGGACGTTGCGGCGTTCATCGTCGAGCCGATCCAGGGGCGCATGGTGACGCTGCCGCCGCCCGACTACCTGCACGGCGCGCAGGAGCTGTGCCGGCGCTACGGCACGCTGTTCGTCGCTCGACGAGATCCAGACGGGGCTCGGGACGCACCGGCAGCTGGTTCGCGCTCGAGCAGCTGGGGCGCTCGAGCCGGACTTCGTGCTCGTCGGCAAGGCGCTCAGCGGCGGCTACATGCCGGTGGCGGCGATGGTCACCACGCGCGAGATCCACCAGCGGGCGGTGGGCACGCTGGAGCGCTGCTACGTGCATCAGTCGACGTTCGGACGCAACCGCCTGTCGATGGCGGCCGGGCCTGGCGACGCTGCGCGTGATCGAGCGCGACGGCCTGCGTCGAGCAACGCCGCAGCGCGTCGGCGCCGTGCTGCGCGACGGGCTCGCGGAGCTTGCAGCGAGCGCTACGAGATGATCAAGGAGATCCGCGCCAGCGGGCTGATGATCGGGATCGAGCTGGGTGCGCCCAGCAGCCGCCGCGCGCGCGTGAACTGGCGCCTGATCCACATGGCCAGCGAGGGGCTGTTCCCGCAGCTGATCGTGATCCCGCTGCACCGCGACCACGGCGTCATCACGATGGCCGCCGGCAAGAACGACGTGATCAAGCTGCTGCCGCCGCTCACGCTCTCCGAGAGCGAGGCGCAGAGCTTCCTCGGCGCGCTCGACGCGGTGCTCGCCGAGTGCCAGGGCGGCTCCAGCAGGAACTCGCGATCGTGCGCGACATCGCCACGACGACGCTCCGCCGCCGCGCGCGCACGAAGCTCCCGTGAGTCCCGTGAGCGATCTCCCGCCGCCCGCGAGCGATCCCGTCGAGCGCTCGCGCGAGGAGCTGTGCCTTGTGACCGGCGCCACCGGATTCATCGGCGGGCGACTGACGCAGCGCCTGGTGCGAGAGGGCCACGCGGTGCGCTGCCTGGTGCGCGCCGGCAGCGACACGTCGCAGCTCGACGGGCTCGGCGTGCAGAAGGCCGTGCGGCGACCTCACGGACGCGGCGTCGATCGCGCGCGCGGCGGCGGGCTGCCGCCATGTGTTCCACTGCGGCGCGCTGGTGTCCGACTGGGCCACCGTCGAGGAGATCAAGCGCGTCAACGTCGCGGGCACGCGCGAGCTGCTCGCGGCGTGCGCCGACGCGTCGGTGCGGCGCTTCGTTCACTTCAGCACCACCGACATCTACGGCCACCCCGCCGCGGCGGTCGACGAGACGTACTCGGCGACGCGATTCAGCAACTGGTACGCGCAGACCAAGCTCGAAGCCGAGGCGGAGGTCCGGCGCGTGGAGGCGGCGAGCGAGATGGAGATCGTGATCCTGCGCCCGGCCACCGTGTACGGGCCCGGTTCCAAGGACGTGATCGGCGAGATCGCACGCGCGATCCGCGGCGGTCACATGCTGCTGATCGACCGCGGCCGCGCGGTCGCGGGCCTGTGCTACGTCGAGAACCTGATCGACGCGGCGCTGCTCGCGCTCCGCCACGACGCCGCGCCCGGATGCGCCTTCAACGTGACCGACGGCCTGGACGTCACCTGGAGGCGGCTCGCCGACGACCTCGCCGCGAGCCTCGGCTGTCCGCCGGCCCGCTGGAGCATGCCCTACGGGCTGGCCAACGGCATCGGCGTCGCGCTCGAGCACGGCTACCGCCTGCTGCGCCGAGCGACCGGCGTGAGCATGCCGCCGCTGCTGTCGCGACAGGCGGTGCAGGTGCTGGGACGCAGCCAGGACTTCAGCAACCGTGCGATTCGCGAGACGCTCGGCTGGGCGCCGAGCGTCGACTACCCGGAGGGTATGGCGGCGACGGTCGCGTGGCTGACACGCGGGTAGACGCGCAAACGTTCATCTGCGCGGAATCCTGAATACTCCCGGAATGCGCCGCTGGGGGACTCGCGCTGCGTTCGCGTTGACGCTCGCCGTCTGCGTGCTGGCCAGCGTGTCGGCGTCCGCCGGCGCCCGCACGTCGGGCAACCGGCTCGACTTCACATGGACGATGCCGGATACATACGGCAGCGTGTCAGACGTGTACGGCCAGCCGCTGGCCACCGATCCGAGCAAGGTGAGCGACGGCCCCTGGCACGTGGATCTCGAGCTCCTCCGCGACTGCGATCCCCATGCGACATACGAATGGTGGGTCAACGAACGGCGCATCCACCCGGAGCGGGTCGACGACTGCACGTTCTCCTCATACTCGAAGGACGCGTTCCCGACCCTGCGCAAGTACGACGTGGACGTGAGGGCGACGATCGGCGGCCGGCCGATGGTCGGCCAGGAGCAGATCACGATCAGCGACTGGCTGATCGTCTCGCTGGGCGACTCCGTCGCGTCGGGTGAGGGCGCGCCGGAGCTCCCCAATCCAAGGTACGCCGGCTGGCAGGACACGCGCTGCCATCGCAGCGCGTTTGCCGGGCCCGCCGTCGCCGCCCACGACATCGCGAAGCGCTATCCCCGCATATCGGTCACTTTCGTGAGCCTCGCGTGCTCTGGCGCGACCATCGCCAAGGGCCTGCTCGGTCCCTACCGAGGCATCGCGGAGAGGCGAGGGCTGCCCAAGCTGGAACCGCAGGTCGAACAGCTCAACGAGATCGCCGAAATCCGAGAGCCAGACACCGTGTTGATCAGCATCGGGGCAAACGACGTCGGCTTCTCGAAAGTGGTCAAGTGGTGCGCCCTGGTCCCTCATATCAAGAGCTGCTTCGGCTGGCTGCGGCGGCGGAAACTCACCTCGCGCCTGGAAGAGCTGCCAGCCAAATACGCCGAACTGGCACATAGCCTCCACGTCCCCCCGGCGCGCGTCTATCTCACCGAATACTTCGATCCCACGGGGGACGCTTCCGGCGCCACGTGCAAAGGCATTCTCAAACCACCCCTCCCCGGCACGGGCCTGGTGGGGCTCAAGCAGATCGACCTCGACGAAGCGCGCAAGCGAATACTGACGCCGCTCAACGAAAGGATCGCAGCGGCGGTGAGGCTCCACGGCTGGAATGAGATAACCGGAATCGCTCACGCGTTCCGCAACCACGGCTACTGCGCCGAAGACGGACAGAGCTGGATCACGACGCTCCGCGAGTCCTTCGACCAGCAGGGCGGACTGGGCCTGCCCACGGCGCGATTCGCGGGAGCGCTTCACCCCAACAAGGAGGGCCAGCACCAGATCGCCACCCTGATCGAAGGCGCGCTCGTGGGCTCCGCGTGCGCGGCGAAACCCGGTGGGAGGCTCCCGGTCGCGTACACGGCGACGATCACACCACCCACGGCGATCCCCACCTGCCTCTCCCCCCTGCCCGTGTACCTGCCGCTTCCCCCGATCGCGATGGCGCCCGCGACCGCCGCCGCGATCAGCCTGCCGGCGTGGATCCTGATCGGCCTGGGGGCCGGCGCGCTCCTGCTCGCGCTCGTGTTCGTCGCTTGGAGGATCCTGCCTGCGACCACTCCGAGACTTCGAATCCGGGCAGCTACTCGACGCGCTAGACTCCGGCGAGCGATGGGGGCGAAGAGCTGGAGCACGCAGAGCTTGGTGGTCGTGTGCCTGGGAGTGGCACTCGTGGTGTTCTTCGCTGGCGCCACGGCGGCTGTGGCCGCGGGGCAGGTGCCGCCGACCGCGCTGTGGGCGGCGGGCGGCGCCGTCAGCGGCGCTCTGATCGGCCTGCTGGTGCCCGCGCCCGGGAGCAAGAAGGCTCTCGAAGAAGCCGCCACAGCCGCGAAGAGCCTCGCCACCGAAGCGACCGGCGAAGCCGCCACCCATGCGGAACGGGCGGCGGGCGCGGAGGGCGCTGTGGCGGCCGCCCACAAGGTGAAGGCGAAAGCCGCCGAAGCGGTAGCTCAGCAGGCGACCGCCGACGCGCGAGCCCACACCGCGGCGGCGGCCAGCACGCCGGATACGGGGACCGCCACCGCCACGCTGGCCGGCGTGTTCTTCCTGCTGCTGGCCTTGAGCCTGATCTTGGCGGGCGGCCTGATCGCCCCCGCGAAACCGTTCCAGGCGCCACTGCTGAGCTTCACGACCGCGATTGTCGCCTTGACGTCCGCCACAGGCAGCGCCCTCATCGGCATCCTCGCGCCGAGCCCGGGCAAAGGCTCGTAGACCCCCGCTCGATCACGGTCGTCGCGGTCGCGCATCGTGCCGATGTCTCAATCCTCGCCCGGTTGAGCCGCGTCGAGGTCATCCAGGTCGACGAGATCACGCGGACGCCCGGCAGCACGCTTCATGGTCCTCAGGTGATCGAGCGCACATATCGCGATCGTCACGCCCGCCATCTCCACGTCGATCGCTCTCGCTCGAAGCTCTGCGTACGGCAGGACACCATCGAGGCCCTGGACCACGTCCAGATCTCCGAGCCGTGTCGCGATCAACGCTCGTTCGCCACCGCGCAACAGCGACGCGATGGACTGCTCCGAGCCAAGCAGCGATTCCCCGAGCTGGACATGGCCCCCTAGCTCCGCCGCAACGTGAGCAAGTTCGTCGAGATTCTCGGGCGCCGGGTCCGGCACGATGTCGCAGTCCTTGGTGCCCCTCACAACGCCCCACGATCCCAGCGCCAGCCCACCGATGACGACAAAGCGCACTTCCGCCTGAACGAGGCGACCTAGTAGCTCATCGAAGAGCGGAGCGCTCAACGGGCACGCCGAGCGGCATCACGCAACTCGAACAGCTTGCGTGTCAGCAAGATCGTCTCTTCGAGGTTGACCGCAAGCGGCCGCTGCCCGTCTGCACGCAGCCGCAGCCGCCGCACGCGCTCCCCGTCATCAGATTGCTGTGCCCGTCGCTCAGCCATCGAGCCAAACAGTACCGCGCCATCCGCCATCACATGAGGCGAGGCGAGCGGTGTGCAGGACGTTTGCCTACCGCGTATCTGGAGGGACGGGGATGGCGGGAGAGTCCTCGAAATCTCCGTGGCCCCTGATCCGACGACTCCATGAGGAGCGATCCAGTCCCCCGAGGGCGCCTTTCCTACCGTGGTAGGATTGTGTCATGGCAAGTCAAAAGCGATCCATTTCGTTTGATGAGTCCGTACTTAATGAGGCCGAGCAACGCCTCGCCGGATCTGGTGGAAGCCTGTCGGCATTCGTCAACGCCGCAGTCCTACGTGAGCTGAGAGTCGCCCGGGGCTTGGACCTGCTGGCTGAGGACAAAGCAGAGTTTGGCGACGTACCGGCCGACGTGCGAACCCAGGTCGCAGCCGAGTGGCCGGCCTGACTCTCGATGCCGGCGCGCTGATCGCTTACGAGCGAGGCGACGGGCGGGTACGCGAGATCCTCGCGGTCGCGTATGCGCGCGGCCTCGTACCGACGATCCCAGCGGTTGCGCTTGCCGAGGTGTGGCGCGGCGATGCCAAGGACGCCCGCGTCGCCCGCCTGCTGAAGGCATGCTCGATCGAGGCGCTGGATGAGCGCTTGGCGCGGGCCGCGGGCCACCTGCGCAGAGCGACGCCCGGCGCGAGCACGATCGATGCGTGCATCGCCGTCGGCGTGAGCCAGCGCGCCGACGCCGTCGCCACCTCCGATCCGGAGGACCTGCGAAAGCTGCTCGGACCGGACTTCACGATCCTCGCGGTCTAACGGCAGGGCATCGAGCGGATCCCATCAACTGGTCGCACCACCCAGGCCGTAGCGCGCGCTGTCACGAATAGTCGCGGCGTCGCGTGTACGGTGTAAAGTTGACACTACTCGTCACTTGGAATGGCTCCATGATACCGGCGGCCAAATACCACATGTGTCTTCTCCCCGCGAAGATACTCGAGCTTGCGAAGGCTCATCGCGAAACGACCCAGCTCATCAGTCGTCTTCACACGTACCCTGAGCAGCGCATCCAGGTTGCCAGCGAGCGCGAGCACTTCACGAACCTCGGGGTGAAGTATGAGCTCGTCCATAGCAGCTTCCATGTCAGTGCCATCGTGGAATCGAAGCATTATGTACGCGTCGATCCACCCTTCGATCCTCTCGGGGTCGATGAGGATGGTGTACTTCTTGATCACACCACTCTTTTCGAGCTTATCTATCCGGCGCTTGACTGCCGATTGGTCGCGATGCACTTTCTTCGCAATCTCCGCCGCTGACTCGCGCCCGTTTCTCTTGAGCAGCTCGAGAATCTCCCGATCGATATCGTCAAGCTGATAGGAATCGGACATGAGACGACCGTATCAGGGTTGGCGAGCACGAGGCAAGCCCAGATAGCCACAAAGCACGATCTCGGCGTCTTGCGCACAAGCTGTGCATCTAGGTCCTGTCGTGGTTGACCCGTGAGACAGCGAGTACTACGTTGCGCTCGCAAGCCACCACTGAACACGTCAACACGAGTGTGGAGGAAGCCCACCAAAGGAGACGAGACAGACAATGCTGACTCGACGCAACATCCACCTGATTCACACGCACCCTCTCGGACGGTCATTCCTAGCAAGCGGTGCCGCCGCCGTGATCGCATCGGCGATGTTCTTCAGCAACGCCCGGGCAGCCACCTATCAGGTGACTGGCACCGGAGGCACGCTCCACGTTCACACAGCCCCGTCGCTGACAGCGCCCATCGATGGCAATCTGCCTGACGGCACTTCGATCAACGTCACCTGCCAAATCCGATCTGACTTGGTCGGCGGTTCGACCATGTGGGATCGGATCAACTATCCCGTGGTTGGCTTCGTCGCAGACTGGTTCACCACGACGCCTGCGGTGAACAGCCCGACCGTCGGTCTGCCGGAATGTCTTCCGCACGGGATTCCCCAGGAACCCGAATCGCAGCCCACCACGCAGCCACAGTCGAACCCTAGCAGAAGCGTTGGACGCCTGGCGACTCGTAACGGTTATCCATATGGTCAATGTACGTATCTTGCCGAGCAGAGGTTCGCTGAATATGCCCACCACTTCCCGCAGATCGGAGGCGATGCGTGGCGATGGGCGAGAACCGCGATCGCCAACGACTGGACGGTCGTGCCGACGCCTGAGGTCAACAGCGTGGTGGTATTCCAGCGAGGTGAAAACGGCGCGTCGAAGCTCTGGGGACATGTCGCGTGGGTGACGGCGGTCAACGGATCGCAGATCACCGTCGAAGAGATGAATGTGAGAGGCCTTGGCGTGCTGGACACCCGCAGCCTCACTCCGGGACCGAACGCGAGGTTCATCCTCGCTGCCTAGGCAGAGCGCATCGGGCGGGGCCGGGCACGGAGGACCGGCCAAGCCTGACGACACATGAGGCATCCCCGAGCCCGAGGTCGCTATCCGTGATCTACACGGTCAGTTGAACCGATACGGGTCACATCGACAGCAACACCCTGCGCAGCGCGGTCTGCGCGATCGACGAGTTGTACGCCGAGCTTCGCGTGGTCGGCATCGATGACACCTTGGCGCGATCCGCGGGCGAGCTTGCCGAACTTCATGGCCTGCGCGGCCACGACGCCGTTCACCTCGCATCGGCGATCAGCCTCGAAGACTCCGAACTGCTCACGGTCACCTGGGATCGTGACCTGGCCGACGCAGCCGTCGCATGCGGCTACGCGGTCGCTCCCGCCTCGCCCTGACTCCGAGCGTCACGGTTCGAACCTCGGTCAAACACGGAGAGGGAGGGATTCGAACCCTCGAACGAGGTTTCCCCCGTTACGCGATTTCCAGTCGCGCCCGTTCAACCGCTCCGGCACCTCTCCTTGGGGTTGCTCTCCGATCTGCGATCGGCGGCGGCCCACCAAGGCTACGACACCGGCGCCCATCTCGTTGCTAGGCTCCCGGCATGGTCCTCGCAGCCAGCGAAGCATTCGCCAAGACGTTCGGCCTCGCCGTGACGTTCGGCGGCATCGGCGTGATCGTCAACCTGATCGTGGTCTACATCGCGATCCAGGTCCGCGGCGAGCGCCGCCAGAACCAGGAATACCTGGAGTCGCGCCGCCCGCCCGGCGCCTGAGTCGCCTCGGCCCACTCGCCGCCCGCCCGGCGCCTGAGTCGCCTCGGCCCACTCGCCGCCCTCCCAGGGCCTGAGCCACATCCATCCCGCCCGCTCGGGGCCTGAGCCGCACCGCCAGACGCCAGAAAGCCTTCGTGCCGCCGCGCACCCGCGTGCACTGCGCGCGTCAATGTCTCTGTGCTTGACACGGACCGCTATCCGTGTAAAGTGCGTAGGCGCAGAAGGTCGCCACGACAACTCCGGAGGTCCGATCGCATGTCAGCCGCCCCCACCGCCGCCGCTCCCGCGCAGCCGTGGCGCGACCCCAAGCGCTACGCGTGGCTGCTGGGCCTGCTCATCCCGACGCTGCCGTTCCTCGCGTGGGGACTGGTGCACCTGACGGGCCTGGGCCTGTTCTGGTTCTACGGCCCGATGCTCGTGTTCGGCATCTTCCCGCCGCTGGACCTGTGGCTGGGCATGGACGCCCGCAACCCGCCGGACGAGGTCATCAAGTGGCTGGAGCAGGACCGCTACTACCGCTGGTGCACGTACCTGTACCTGCCGATCCAGTACGCGGGGCTGGTGTTCGCGTGCTGGCTGTGGGCCCACGGGCACCTGTCGGGGGTTGACAAGCTGGGGCTGGCGCTGACGGTGGCGATGGTCAGCGGCATCGCGATCAACACCGCGCACGAGCTGGGGCACAAGCGCGCGTCGCTGGAGCGCTGGCTGAGCCGCGTGGCGCTCGCGCAGAGCGGCTACGGGCACTTCTTCATCGAGCACAACCGCGGCCACCACGTGCGCGTGGCCACGCCCGAGGACCCCGCGAGCGCGCGCCTGGGCGAGAGCTTCTACGCGTTCCTGCCGCGCACCGTGCTCGGGAGCCTGCGCTCGGCGTGGGAGCTCGAGGGCGTGCGCCTGCGCCGCCTGGAGCGCTCGCGGTGGAGCCCGCGCAACGACATCCTGGGCGCGTGGGCGATGACGGTGGTCCTGTTCGCGGCGCTGGTCGCGGGCTTCGGCGTCGTCGTGCTGCCGTACCTGCTGATCCAGGCGGTGATCGGCTTCTCGCTGCTGGAGGTGGTCAACTACCTCGAGCACTACGGCCTGCTGCGCCAGAAGGCCGACGACGGCCGCTACGAGCGCACGCGCCCGGAGCACAGCTGGAACAGCAACAGCTCCGCGTCCAACGTGCTGCTGTACCACCTGCAGCGCCACTCCGACCACCACGCCAACCCGATGCGCCGCTACCAGGCGCTGCGCCACTTCGACGAGGCGCCGCAGCTGCCGACGGGCTACGCGGGCATGATCCTGCTGGCGGTCATCCCGCCGCTGTGGCGGCGCGTGATGGACCACCGCGTGCTCGAGCACTACGGCGGGCAGGTGGAGCGCGCCAACCTCGAGCCGCGCCTCGGCCGCCGTGCGCTCGAGCGCTACCGCATGACCGCGTCCACAGAGAGCGCATGACGGCGAGCACCGGCGCACGCGTGCCGTACGCGGTGGCCGCGCGCGAGCTGCTGCGCAGCACTCTGCTGGACGGCGCCTGCGAGCAGCTGCAGAGCCGCCGCTGGGCGGACGTGACGATGGCCGACATCGCGCTGGCGGCGGGCGTCAGCCGCCAGACGCTGTACAAGGAGTTCGGCTCGCGCGAGGAGTTCGCGCAGGTTCTGGTGATGCGCGAGGCGGACCGCTTCCTGATCGACGTGGAGGCGGCGGTGGCCGCTCACCTGGACGACCCGCCCGCCGCGCTGGCGGCGGCGTTCGACGTGTTTCTGCACGCCGCCGCGGAGAACCCGCTGGTGCGCGCGACCGTCCACGGCGACGGCGCGGAGGAGCTGCTGGCACTGTTCACCACGCAGGGGCAGCCGCTGCTGGAGCGCGCGACGGAGCATCTCACCGACGTGATGCTCGCCGGCTGGCCGATGGTGGCGCGCGAGGACGCGCGGCTGCTCGGCGAGTGCCTCGTGCGCCTGGCGATCAGCTACGCGGCGCTGCCCACGGGCCCCGCCGGCATGACCGCCGAATCGATCGCCTCGCTGCTGGGGCCGTACGTCGAGCAGCTGGTCGCGCGCGCCGGCGCAACGGTCGGCGACGGCCGCTAGGAAGCCGGCGGAGCGCCGGCTTCCGCCGCGTGCGTGGCTTCGCGCGCGCGGCGGTACTCGTTGACGACGATGTCGGTGAGCTCCTCGACGGACGTCTCCGCGGTGGGCTTGTCGAGCGCGATGACGCCGTCCTGGATCATGGTGACGCGGTCGCACGCTTCGAGCACGTGCACGTAGTTGTGCAGGATCATGATGATCGAGACGCGGCCCTCCTCCTTGAGGCGCTGGACGAGGTCGAGGATCTGCGCGCCCTCCTTGGCGCCCATCGCGGCGAGCGGCTCGTCGAGCAGGATGATGTCGGCGTCGGAGTACACGGTGCGCGCGACGGCGATCGCCTGGCGCTGGCCGCCGGACAGGCGCGCGACGGCCACGTCGATGCGCGGGATGTTGATGCCGATCTCATCCAGCGCTGTGCGCGCTTCGCGCTTCATCTGGCGGTTGGCGAGCACCGGCAGCGGGTGGTGGACGCGCTCCTTGCGCAGGAACAGGTTGTGGTAGACGGACAGTTCGTCGATCAGCGCGAGGTCCTGGTAGACGGTCTCGATGCCCTTCGAGCGCGCGTCGTCCACGCTTTTCGGCTCGTACGGCTGGCCGTGCAGGAACATCTTGCCGGAGTCCTGCTTCTGGAAGCCGCAGATGATCTTGATGAGCGTGGACTTGCCCGCGCCGTTGTCGCCGAGCAGGCCCAGCACCTCGCCCTTCTTGAGGTGCAGGCTGACGTCCGTGAGGGCGGTCACGGGACCGAAGCGCTTGGCGATGTGCTCGACGCGCAGCACGTCGTCCGGCGAGGATCCGGGGCCGACCACTCCCGTGGCATCTGTGTGCGAGTCAGCCACTGCCGTGCCCCCTGCGCACGCGTCCCACGTACACGTTGGCGGTCATCGCAACGATGATCGCGAGGCCCGTGTAGAAGAGTTTGTAGTTGGCGTTGACGCCCTGCAGGATCAGGCCGTCGTCGAGGATGCCAAGGAACAGCGCGCCGATGAACGCGCCGACGATGGTGCCCGAGCCGCCGGACAGCAGCGTGCCGCCGATGACGGCGCCGGCGATCGCGATCAGCAGCAGTTCGTTGGGGCCGGACGGATCCGGCTGGATCGTCTGCGAGCGCACCGCCACGAAGATGCCTGCAAGCGCGGCGAGCAGCGAGCAGAGCACGAAGTTGCGGATGACGACGCGCTTGACCTTGACGCCGGCCTCGGCGGCGCCGAGCTTGTTGGAGCCGATCGCGACCGTGTAGAGGCCCCAGCGCGTGAACGTGAGCACGACCTGCAGGAGGACCACGACGGCGACGGCCCAGATCAGCTCCGAGTAGACGCCGCCGCCGAAGATTTTCGCGAACGTGCCGATGTGGTTGATTTTTTCGCTCAGCACGATGCTGTGCCCGTTGACCACGTGGTGGACCTGGGCTTCGGTCTGCGTGATCTGCGCGCCGGGGGTGGCGACGGGCGTGCCGTGGGAGAGGATCAGGCTGAGCCCCTCGAACGTGAACAGCATGCCGAGCGTGGTCACGAACGAGTTGACGCCCACGATCGCGACGAACGTTCCGTTGACCGCGCCCACGACCATGCACAGGGCGAGCGCGAGGAGCGTCGACGGCACCAGCCCGAGCCCGGCCTGATCGAGCTTGTAGAAGACGATCGGCGCGAACATGTACATGCCCCCGATCGACAGGTCGATCTCGCCGAGGATCATCACGAACACCTCGCCGGCGCCGAGCAGCGCCAGCGGCGCGAAGTACGGCAGCAGCGTCTTGAAGTTTTCGCCGGTGAAGAAGCTGCTGGTGTTGAGCGAGAAGTAGACCGCGACGACGATCGTGACGACGATGATGCTGCCCTCGCGCAGCGCGATCAGGCGGTTCAGCACTTCGCGCCAGCCGGGGAGCCCCACGCCGTGGCGCTCCCCGCCGGCGGCGGGCGGAGTGGGAGGACCGCTCTGGGCGGGGCTCTGCGCCGCGCTCGCCACGATCCCCCCTTCCCCGTCCCCGACCTCTAGCCGACGACCGCGGCCGTCGTGGCGGTGCCCTCGTAGCGGGATTTCGAGCTCACGTACGGCCCGACGGTTTCCTTGTCGAGGAACTTCAGGCCCGTGTCCACTTCCGCGGGGCCGGTGAGCGTGCCCGAGACCTTGTACTGGAACAGCTGCAGGATCGGCAGGAAGCCCTGCAGGTAGGGCTGCTGGTCGATCGTGAATTCGATGTTGCCCGCCTGCAGCAGCTTCTGCGTCTGTTCGGTGAGGTCGAAGCCGCCGGCCTTGACGCCTTTGGCGGGCAGGCCGAGCTTCTGCATGACTTTGGCGAGGCTTTCGGTGCTGCCGCCGTCGACCGCGTACATGCCCTTGGCGCTCTTGTGGCTCTGGTACCAGGCTTCGATCGCGGGTTCCTCCTGCGCGACCGCCGCGCCGGTGGCGACCGACTTGGCGGTGATCGACTTGCCCGAGTCCTTGATCGCCTTTTCCGCGCCTTCGATGCGCGGCTGCAGGTTGGCGGATCCCGGCGTGGCGATGAACAGCCCCACTTCGCCGGAGCCGACCGCGCTCACGATCCGCACGCCCATTTCTTCGCCGGCCTTTTTGAGGTCCTGGCCGATGTAGGCCAGGCGCGCGTTGCCGGGCGCGTCGGCGTTGTACGCGACGACGGGGATGCCCGCCTTGAGCGCGGCTTCGACCGGCGCGTTGAACGCGTGCAGGTCGATCAGCGCCACCGCGATGCCGTCGGCGCCGCCCGTGACGGCGGTGTTGAGCGCGTCGACCATCTGGCTGACGTTGCTGTTTTCGGAGCCCGTCCACTGGTAGCTGCAGCCGAGCAGCTTGGAGGCGTCCGCGGCGCCGTACTGCGTGGGCGTGAAGAACGGGTTGGTGGTGACGTGGTTGACGAACACGAACTTGTACGCGGGGTGCGAGCCGAACACGCTCGCGGAGTTGCCGCCGCTGCTGCCACTCGACGCGCTCGAGCCGCATGCGCTCAGCAGCGTGCTGACCGACCCCGCGGCCATGCCCGTGAGGGCCGTGCGGCGCAGGAACGCGCGCCGATCGAACCCGCTTCGTCCGACTTCATCGCGCTCGAGGTACTCGAGCTGCTCTACCGCTCCGTTGGCCTGGTCGCTGTCTCCCATGATGCTCCTCCTCTACTCGCAGGGCCGCCTGGGCGGCTGGTTCAGCACTGCCTACCTTCTCCGCTATCGCCACCATAGTCAACCCGTCATTCGGAACGTCCGCAGCATTGCCTTCGGGAAACCCGCAGCTTTCGCGACGCCACAAGGCCCCGCTGCGGGTATACCCTCGGGGAATGGCAGGCAAACGGGCCGAACCGCCAGACCGCGAAGAGCTCGAGCGCGAGCAGAAAGGCGAACGCACCGGCCCGGTGAAGATCGCGCGCCACGTGAAAGACGACGGCCGTTCTCTAATCGTCTACACGCGCGACCCGGACGCGCCGGCGTGAGCGACGGCGAGGACACCGGCCGGCGCTTCGAGGAGCTGCGCGGCGAGGAGGTCGTGTACGCGATCCACCGCCAGGACCGCACGTTCCTGCCGGCGCGCGACCACTGCCCGCTGGACGCGACGCGGCCGGGCGGGCCGCCGACGGAGATCCCGCTGCCGGCGTTCGAGATCGCGGTGTTCGACAACCGCTTCCCGGCGTTCGAGTCGCCGCACGGCGCGGCCGAGGTGGTGGTGTACACGGACGACCACGACGGCGCGTTCGCGACGCTCGCGCCGGAGCGCGCGGAGGCGCTGATGTGGGTGTGGCGCCACCGCTACGTGGAGCTCGGCGCGCGCGAGGACGTCGACTACGTGTACATCTTCGAGAACCGCGGCGTGGAGGTGGGCGTGACGCTGCACCACCCGCACGGGCAGATCTACGGATACCCGTTCCTGCCGCCGGTGGTCCGCCGCGAGCTGGAGGCGGACGCGCGCCTGGGCGGCTGCGCGCCGTGCATACTGCTTACGCGCGAGCTGCTCGACGGGCGGCGCATCGTGTACGAGAACGACAGCGTGGTGGTGTTCGTGCCGTACGCGGCGCGCTGGGCGTACGAGGCGCACGTGGTGATGCGCCAGCACTACCGGAGCCTCGTGGAGTGCGCGCCGGAGGAGCTGCGGCTGCTGTCGTCAGCGCTACAGGCGCTCACGCGCGGCTACGACTCGCTGTTCGAGCGGCCATTCCCGTATGTGATGGCGATGCACCAGGCGCCGACGACGGCGGACGAGGAGTTGGGCGGCCACGTGCACGTGGAGTTCTACCCGCCGCTGCGCACAGCGGACAAGCTCAAGTACCTGGCGGGCTCGGAGCAGGGCGCGGGCACGTTCATCTCGGACACGCTGCCGGAGGAGTCCGCGGCGAAGCTGCGCGCGGCGATCGAGCGTGCTGCCTGAGGATCGCGGCGCGCGACCGCCGGCCGACCAGGCCCCGTCCGGGCACGGGCCACCAACCCGCAGCGCGGCGTTTGCGCCGGGCCGCGTGAATTTGATCGGCGAGCACACCGACTACAACGACGGGCTGGCGCTGCCGTTCGCGATCGCGCAGGGCGTGACCGTGACGGCGGTGGCGGCGCCGCGGGGCTCGCCGGAGGCGGCGGTCGTGCATGCGTTCGCGCGCGACGTGAGCGAACGCGACCAGTTCCCGCTGGCGCACCCGGAGCACACGCACGGCTGGCGCGCGTTCGTGCGCGGGATCGTTGCGGAGCTGGCGCTTGCCGGCTGCCCGCTGACGGGCGCGAGCGTGGAGATATCGGGCGAGGTGCCGCGGGGCGCCGGGCTGTCGTCGTCGGCCGCGCTCGAGGTCGCGCTGTGCCTTGCGCTGGCCGACCTGGGCGCGCGCGCTGATGGCAGCGACGCGCAGGGCATTGGTGGTGAGGGATTTATGGATGGAGGCGTGCGCGGCGGCGACACGGGCGCGGTGGGGAAACTGCTGGGGCGACGCGAGATGGCGCGCCTGTGCGCGCGCGTGGAGAACGAGTGGGCGGGCGCGCACACCGGCCTGCTCGACCAGCTGGCCTCGTTGTATGGCGCACGCGACGCCGCCATGTGCATCGACTTCCGCACGCTGGACGTGCAGCAGGTGCCGCTGTTGCTGGGCGGCTGGCGGCTGGTGGTGCTGGACTCGGGCGAGCGCCACCTGCACGCGAGCTCCGGCTACAACCAGCGGCGCGCGGAGTGCGCGCGCGCGTGCGAGCTGCTGGGCGTCAGCTCGCTGCGCGACGCCGAGCTCGACGCGGCCGAGCGGCTGCCCGCGCCGCTGCGCGGCCGCGCGGTGCACGTGATCGAGGAGAACCAGCGCGTGCGCGAGGCGGTGCGCGCGCTGAGCGACGCTGACCTGCCGGCGCTGGGCCGGCTGCTCGATGCGTCGCACTGCAGCCTGCGCGAGAACTTCGAGGTGTCCACGCCGGCGGTGGAGCTGGCGGTGCAGCGTCTGCGCGACGCGGGCGCGAGCGGCGCGCGGCTTGTCGGCGGCGGCTTCGGCGGCAGCGTTCTCGGCCTGTTCGCGCCAGACATCGCGCCTCCGCCGGACGCGCGCGAGGTGCGGCCCGGCCCCGGTGCGCACCTGTTGCATCCAGATGCCGTCGTGCCCGCTTAGTTGGGTCGGGCAGGGCGTCGAGATCGGCCGCGAGGAGGCGTAGCATGAAAGCGTGTCGCCCAAGGCCAAGGCGCAGCTAGCACGGGAGCACTTGGAACGTGCGCTGCCAGCTGTAGAAGCAGGGGACTACACCGAGGCGGTCACGTGGCTGTTCGTGGCGCTTGAGGCTGCGATCGCGGCGATCGCGGATCAACACGGGGTTTCTATTCCGCCAATGCACTGGAGAAAGGCAGAGATCGCCGAGCAGCTTTTCAAGGACGGGCATATAACGGTCGATTTCGGGCCAGTGCTCCGCACGCTCAACGATGCGCGCAAGGAGGCCGTATACGAAGGGGAGGAACCCGACCTGGAGGGCCAGTCTCTGGAGGATGTCGCAGCCGACGTCGAGACGGCCGTACAGATGACTGAGGATGGGTCATGAGCGCCTGGTCGGCCGCGATAGGTTCGGGCGCGGATGGTCCCGCTACGTCAAATGCCCGGCAAAAGAGGGCGGCTGAGACGCGACTGCTGATCCCACCGCGACTGCATGCAGCTCATGATCTGGTGTGCGATCGCGCCCGCACAGCGGACGCGGAGGCGCTACTTCTGACTGGGTCGACCGTGCGCGGATCACGCACATCGATCAGCGATCTCGACTACCACGTTATCGGCGTGGCGATTTCGCACGTTGATCTTCCAGCGGATCTCGATATCCATTGCGTCTCGCCCGCCACGTTCCGGATTCGCCTGGACGAAGGCGACGACTTTACGCAGTGGTCGCTTCGTTTCGGTCGAGTCATCTTCGATAACGGGATCGTCAGGGACAGCCTTCGGCTCATCGAGCGACTTGGACTGTGGCCGGACGCGAGCCGCAAGGCCGACCAAGCCCTCAAGTCACTAAAGATTGCTCACGCGATGGTTCAAAGTGGCGATCAAGACGCAGCTGTGGAGCAGGTCCGAACAGCCCTCACCCTCACCGCTCGCTGGCACTTGCTTGCCGCTCACCGCTTTCCCCTGTCACGGGGGGAGCTTCCTGAGCAGCTTGGTCAGCTGGGACTGCCCGACTTGGCCGCGGGACTCGCCGCAACGATTAACGGCTATCCAGAGCTCGAGGAACTCGCAGACTTTCTCAGCGTCGCACAACGCCTCGCGGAGCAGAATGCCTCCCCGACCGCGTCGCGCGTTCACCCGCACGCAGCGTGACCTGCTCTCCTACTGGAGTCGTGCGACGACCAGCGCACATGCGGTCACGGCGATCGCCAGCGACAGCGCCGCCAGCGCGCCGTCCAGCGGGCCGAGCAGCGTGTCGAGCGACAGCTGCTCGGTGCTGCCGTCGCTCAGCGTGCGGGTGCCGTCGACCGCGAGCGTGCGCCTGCGCAGCTCGCGCGCGGCGGAGCTCAGGCGCCGCTGCGCGACGCTCATCGCGCAGCAGCCCGCGGCGATCAGAAGGCCCGGCAGCGCCACCTTCTGCGCCTCCACGAAGTAGCCGGTGAACGCCGGGAACGCGCCCCAGCCGAGCGCGAACCACGCGTCGCCGTGAAAGCGCCCGCCAGCCAGCTCGAGGTTGTACGCGACCACCAGCAGCGCCCCCGCGAGCACCAGCGGCGCGAGCCACGCTGTCACGGTCAGCGAGCCCGCCACGCCGATCGCCACCGCGCCCAACAGAGCGATCGTGCCCGCGCACGCGAGCGCGCGGTCGGAGATGTGCGTGCCCAGCGGGCGCCCGTGCAGCTCGTCGAACGCGTGCGCCGCCACGCCCACCGCCAGCGCGAACGCCGCCACGCCCCACAGCAGCCGGTTCACGTGCAGCGTCGGCGCGACCGCCGCGCCGAGCGCGAAGTAGCTCAGGTGCCACGCCGTGTACGGAGGGTGCAGCAGCGTCAGCACGTCTCCCAGGCGGCCGCCGCCGAGGGCGTAGAAGGCTGGACGCGCCGACGCGCGCCCGCCTGTGTCGGCGGCGCCGCCCGCCGTCGCCGAAGCGCGCGCCCGCGGGGACGCGCCTGCGTGTGTGGTGGCCGCGCGTCGCTGACGGGTCGCGGCCATGCTGCGTCAGCCTGCTTTCGCGCTCTTCGTGGCTGACATGATCACGCCGCCGCCCAGGCTCATGCGCCGCACGCGCACGTCCTGCAGCCCCGCCTGCTCCCAGTACTCGACGATCCGCTCCAGCGGGTGGCGCTCGTAGAAGCCGCGGATGCTCGGCCCCAGGAACCGCCCCACCTGCTGCCACTCGCGCGAGGCGACGCGTCCCAGCGTGGGCAGCCCCACCGCCGTGTAGAAGCGCCATGCCGCCCGCGCGGGCGCCCACGGCGGCACGCCGAACTCCAGCGACGCCATGCGCCCGCCCGGGCGCACCATGCGCGCCAGCTCGCGCATCGTCGCCCGCGGGTCGTCCACGTAGCGCAGCAGGTACGTGACCGTCAGCGCGTCGAAGCTTGCGTCCGCGAACGGCAGCGCCTCCGCCTGGCCTTCCACCAGCTCCACACGGGGGTTCGCCGCAAAACGCGCACGCGCGCCGGCGAGCATCTCGGCGCTCTGGTCGAGGCCCACCACCGCGCAGTCCGCGCGCGCGAGCAGCTCCGCCGCGACCATGCCCGTGCCGGTTGCCACGTCCAGTATCCGCTGGCCGTCCGCCGGCGCGATCTCATCCACGAGCGCGCGGCGCCAGCGCGGGTCCTGCCAGAAGCTCAGCGCCGCCGACAGCGCGTCGTAGCGCCGCGGCAGCGCGCGGAACAGCTCGATCGCCTCGCGCTTGCGGGGCGATCGCTGGCCTGCGCGAGCCCGCGCGCTCACGCGCTAAGGCTCGAGCTCGCCCGCGTACAGCGCGAACACCGCGCCCTGCGGATCCGTCACCACGGCGAACCTCGCCATCCCGATGTCGATCGGGCCCGCCAGGTTGGTGCCGCCCAGCTCGCCCAGCTTGACGAGCGCCGCGTCGATGTCCTCCACGCCGAAGTACGTCAGCCAGCTCGGCGGCGACGGCGGCGTCAGCTCGCGCATGCCGCCGTTGTTGGCGTCGCCGTTCTTGATCCCCAGATACGTGCCCTGCGTCGCCTCGAACGGCTCCATCTTCCAGCCGAACAGGTCGCCGTAGAACGCCGCCGACGCGTCCAGGTCGGGGGACTGCAGCTCGTTCCACACGAGCGCGCCCGGCGCGTTCACGAGCGACGCGCCGATGTGATCGCGCGGCTGCCACAGCATGAAGTACGCGCCCTGCGGGTCCTGGATCACGGCCATGCGCCCCACCGTCATCACGTCGAACGGCGGCGCGTGCACGTCCGCGCCCAGCTCCTTCGCGCGCGCCGCCACCGCGTCCGCGTCGGCCACCGACACGTAGGAGCTCCACAGCGGCGGCACGCCCGCGTCGCGCTGCTGCTGCGGCTGCCCCGCGATCGCCGCCACCGGTTTGCCGTCGATCAGCTGCATCGAGTAGTACGAGCCCTCGCCCACCGGCCTGTCGTCCGCCTGCCAGCCCAGCAGGCCCGCGTAGAAGGCCTTCGCGCCGTCCTGGTCGCTGGTCGACAGTTCGCTCCAGCAGAACGTTCCGGGTGTGTACTCGGTGCGGTCGCCCATGTCGGACGCGAGCGTATCGCATACATTCGCGGCCCGTGACCGATGAGATCCCAACCGATGAGATCCCGATCAAGGGCGAGGGCATCAGGCTCGGGCAGCTGCTCAAGCTCGCCGGCGTCGTCGACAGCGGCGCCGACGTCAAGGCGCTGCTGAGCTACGAGCCCGTGCTGGTGAACGGCGAGCGCGAGACGCGCCGCGGCCGGCAGCTGCGCCGCGGCGACGTCGTGCGCGTGGGCGAGCGCGAGCTGCGCGTCGCCTGAGTGCGAGGTGCCCGTCGCTCGTCACGGAGCGGGACTGAAGCGCAGCCCATAACGCTCCGCGTCTCGGACGATGCCATCATCCACCGGCCGATCAGATCCGGTTGGCCAACGCCCTGATGCCGATCCGCCAGATCGGTCGAACAGGGCATATCCGATCAGTTGCTGGCTGGGGTCGGATCGGCACAAGTACCTGATGCCCGCAAAGCCGGCACCGACCAGAGCCGCGGCCCACAGCTGAGGAATCACATAGTCGGGGGTAGTGTGGATCTCACCATTCACGCCGAACTTCCCAGCTGCCGGTGCGCAGCAGTCGGCCAGTCGCAGTGGTCGGTCAAGAATGGCGGAGAAGTGCGTCCGGGCTCGCAACTCCGCCTCGTCGACGACACGTAGACCTTTGAAGGTCTCGAGCAGCCCTGCCACCGGCGTCTCTCCTAGGTAACAAGCCCCGTGACCGGGGATCTGGCATGGGTTGAATCGCCACGTCGGCCCGCTGTTGAAAAACCATGGATCCAACTCTGTGCGGTGAATCCGGTGTACCTCGCTACCTTCCCCCAACACGTGCGCCGGGAAGTCAGCCAACTCGCCGGTGTCGGCGGGAGGCGGCTGCAGCAGCGAGCGGGAAGGACGGCTAGCTGGCAACGCGCGCGACGACTCGCTCAGCGGCTATCCGTACTCGCTCATCGAACCCGTGTTCGTTCAGGTAGGTGACCGGGGGAAGGCCGTCGAGCTCATCCTGGTCGCTCTGGAACCACGATGCGATCGTCCAGGAACTGAGTGCGGCGCGGTCGAACTCGATCAGCAGATCATGGAGACCGGGAATCGTTCGTGAGCCGTGGAACTGAAAAGCCGGGTAGAGCACGCGCCCGCCAGTCGCGGGCAGGGCCAAAAGGCGTTTGCGTTTAGCCAGGTCGCTTACGCCCTGGCGGGTGCTCACGGTACCAAGTACCGTTGCCACGTCCGACCACGCATACATTGGCCCGAGGTGCTCGTCCCAGACGATCTCCGACGTTGCGAGCAGAGCAGCGCGACGTCCGAGCCGCTCCTGTTCTGCTGGGTCGGCTAGGCGCTCCTGAGGCAACTCCAGACGCCGAAGGGTGCTCTCGAAGGCTTTCATGGCCAGTGCATACGACGCCATGCGCCCATGGTAACGCGTCAAGTCCGTCAAGTCAAGGCTGTCAAGTCGGAACCAGCACGTCGATCAGGCGACGCGCGCGACGATCAGCGCCGGCAGCGTAGGCACGCGGCTGCCGCCCAGCGGCTCCGACGTGACCATCACTTCGCTGACATGCCTCACGCCGCCCGGCACGCCCACGCTGGCCGCGCCGGCCGCGTCGACCGTGAACAGCGCGTCGGTTGGAATCGCGGGACCCGATGCTGACCGTTTCAACCACAGCTCGTACACGTGGCCGGGGGCTGTCTGCGGCATGCGCGCGATGCTCAGCTGCGCCTGGCCGTCGCTGACGCTCAACGTCGCGCGCGCACGCGCCGGCAGCACTTGGGCACGGATCACGCGCACGCCGCCGCCCGTGCCGCCGCCCGAGGACAGCGCGACCACCGCGAGGACTACCACCGCCGCCGCCAGCGCCGCCGCAGCGAGGTTGGGGCGCCAGCTCAGCCACACGCGAGCCGCGAGCCGCGAGCCCGATGGCCGCGCCCGCGCACCGCTGAGCCCCGCGCGGGACGCCGTGCTCTGCGAAGCCTGCCTGCGCGCGTCCTCGCGCACCTGCGCCATCACGCGGCGCTTGAGCTCCGGCGGCGCGCTCACCTGCGGCGCGGCCGCCGGCAGCGCCGCGGCCACCACCTGCAGCGCCGCGACCTCCTCGCGGCACACCGAGCACGACTCCAGGTGCAGTACGAACGCCTCGCTCTCCGCGTCGGTCAACGCGCCGAGCACGTACGGCGCGGCGTTGCCGCCGCAGCCCTCGCGTTCGATGTGCAGCTCGTCCATTGGAGGCTCCTCCACACTCATTGCACCACCTCCGTGGGATCTCCCAGCGCCATTCGCATCTTCGCGAGGCCCAGGCGCATGCGGCCCTTGACCGTGCCCACCGGCGCGCCCAGCACCGAGGCTATCTCCACGTGCGTGAGGCCGCCGAAGTACGCCAGCTCGATCACGCGGCTCTGCTCGTCCGGCAGCCGCTCCAGCGCGTCGCGCACTTCGCGCGCCTCGTCGCGGCGCGCGAACTCCACGTCCGTGCGCTCCCGCTCCGGGGCGGCAATCCGCTCCTCGACGCCCTCGTCGCTGATGCGGCCGCGGTCGCGCACCGTGCGCCGGCGCAGCGCGTCGATCGCGCGGTTGTGCACGATGCCCAGCACCCACGTGCGCACGCTGCCGCGGCCGCGGTCGTAGCGCGCGCCGCTGCGCCACAGCGACAGGAACCCCTCCTGCACCACGTCCTCCGCCAGCGCCCGCTGCCCGCACATGCGGTACGCCAGCGAGAACGCCGCGTCGGAGTGGCGGTCGTAGATCACCTCGAACGCCGCCGCCCGGCCGCGGTACACCAGCTGCATCAGCTCCTCGTCCGCGAGCACGCTCAGGCCCGCCGTCGAGGGCTCGCCGCCGGAGCGCAACGGGTTGAACATCGGCCTCATTGTGACGTCAGCGGTCGGACTGCTCCTGCGCTGGCGCGACGACGCTCGGGGGGGATGCCACGGTCGGCGCGAGCGCCGCCGCGGACTGCGTCAGCGCCTCGTGCGCCGGCTGCACGTGCTCGCCGCCGAGCGCGTCCTTGAAGCCGCGCATGCCGTCGCCCAGCGAGCGCCCCATCTCGGGCAGCCGCTTGGCTCCGAACACCAGCAGCATGATGATCAGCAGAAATGCGATGTGGATCGGGTTGTCGAGTCCCATGGCTGCTTCCTCCTGGATGGATGTGAACAGATCCGCCGCGATCGCTACGCCTTGATCAGCGGCCCCGCCTTGGCGAGCACTTCGGCCTTGGTGAGCGGCACGTCGAAGCCGCCCGTGGGCGTCGGGCTGTTGCCGAGGAGCAGGTCGATCGCGGCGGCGTGGCGCGCCTCGATCTGCACGATGCTGCCGGCCGCCGCGAGCACCTGCCTGCTCTGCAGCGACGGTGCCGCGCCGTTGTAGGCGCCCACGCCGGTGTTCTCCAACACGGACGCCAGCGCCAGGAACGAGCTCTGGCTGCTGACGGGGAACACGAACGTCGGTTTCCGCACCGGCTTTCCGCCGAGCTGCTTGACCACCGTCGCCAGCGCCTGCACATGGTCCTGCTCCTCTTCGCCGAACAGCCGCGCATAGCTCCTGGCGGTGCCGCGCAGCCCCACCTGCCGGCCCTTGACGTTGTAGAAGTCCGACTCCAGGTACTCCAGCGTCAGCGCGAAGTTGACGATTTCCGCGTCGCCGCCGCCCGTCGCCGCGAGCGCCCGCGAGACGAACGGCGTCACCGCGGAGGCTCCCAGCGCGGCGCCGGTGGCCAGCGCGCCGCGCAGGATGAAGCTCGAGCGCGTCATCCCGCCGACCTCCAGGTGCGCCAGCTCGGGGCTCGCCGTGCCGTCGTGCTCGGTGCCGGCAACACGCCCGGCGCCGAGGATGTTGTTGGTAGACATCTGTCTTCAGCTCCTTTGTCGAGTCCGGCCTCAGGCCAGGAACGGCTTGACCGCAGCCAGCACCGTGGACATGTCGGCCGGTTTGGCGAATGCGCCGTCCGGCGTGAGGGACTTCTTCACCAGCGTGCCCAGCGTCGCCGCGTGGCGCGCCTCCACCGAGTGGATCGCGAGCGCCGTCGCCAGCAGCTCGGGGCTCTGGATGTTGCCCGCCTGCCCCAGGTACGCGGATGCGCCCAGGTTCTCCACCGTGTACGCCAGCTGCGCCACCTGCGCGGCGCTGGTGATCGGGAATCTGCCGTCGGGCTTCGCGGCGGGCGTTCCTCCCAGCTTCTGCACCGCGCCTTTGAGCGCTTCCACGTGCGTCCGCTCCTGACCGCCGAACGTCGCGATCAGCGCGCCCACCTTGCCGCTGAACAGCCCCGACGCGACCACATTCTCGTAGAACTCCGTCTCCAGGTACTCCAGCGTCAGCGCGTAGTTGAGGATCCCCAGGTCGCCGCCGCCGGACGCGGCCGTGGCGGCGCCCGTGGCCGTGGTCGCCGTCGAGGCCGTCTTGCCGGCGCCGCCGCACGCCGCCACCACGAACGCGCTGAAGCTCGCCGCTCCCGCGCCGCCGACCATCTTCAGGAACCGCTTGCGGTCGACGTCGTCGCGTACGAGACGCTCGACGATCCCGCTCGATTGCTGCGCGAACTCCTCGCTCGGTGGAGCTGACATCTCTTGCACCTCCGCTTCCGGTGTTGTTTCCCTGAATACGGAGCGCGCACCGGCGCGGATCACTACGCGAGGCCGAGAAAGCCCAGCGCCTCGCGCCCGTCCGCGCGCAGCGCCTGCTCATCAGCGCGCGTGATGCGCGCGAACGGCGTCAGCGCCACCTGCCGCGCCGTGATCTTCCAGCTCGCCACCGCGCGTCCGCGCACCAGCGCGAACGGGCGGAAGATGCCGTTGGCGGTCACGATCAGGCGCAGGTGCGCGTCAGCCAGCAGCGCCTCGCGCGAGCGCCAGCCGAGCAGCACCGGGTCGAACGCGCCCAGCAGGCGCGGCGCCGGCAGCGGCGCCTCCTCGCGCGCCTGCCCGCTGAGCTGCAGCAGGCCGTCGGCGCGCTGCGTCAGCTCCGAGGCGATCGCGCCCAGGCCCGCGCGCGCGTCGCGCAGCGGCAGACCCGACCAGCGCGCCAGGTCGCGATCGTCCGCCGGCGCGTGTCCCACCAGGTACCTGCGCGCGAGCTCCGCAAGCGCGCGCTCGCGCTCGGCCAGCGCCCGCTCGCGCTCCACATGAGCACGCTCGCCCAGCCAGTCGCGCACCAGCGCGTACGCGTGCTCTCCCCCGTGCATCGGCCCTCGCACCGCCACGCCGCGCAGCGTCGCCGTCATCAGCAGCTCCGTCAGCCGCTGCCCGTCCGTGGGCACGTCCGCGCGCTCGATGCGCTCGCGCAGCTGTGCGCGCGTGAGCGGCCCCTCGCGCTCCAGCGAGCGCCCGATCACCGCCACCGCGCGCTCGGCGCCGTCCGGCGCGATGCCCTGGCTCGCGAGGCGCCGTGCGTTGGCCGTGCGCAGCGGCGGCGTCGTCAGCGCGTGCAGCCACGGGTAGTCCTCGCTCGCCACCAGGTGCAGCGTGCCGCGGTTCAGCCACGTGATCAAAAGCGAGCGCTCCTCGCTCATCGCGCGGTCCACGTCCGCCGCCGTCACGCCCGCGCTGCGCGCGCGGATCGCCAGCCGCGCCCCGCGCGGGTCCTGCCCCTGCACCGCCAGCAGCCGCCGCGCCACCGCCACCGCGTCCGCCGCCGGCGGGCCCGCCAGCAGCTGCGCGTGCAGGCGCTCCGCGTGCAGACGCTCGACCGACGCGCGTCCGGCGGGCTGGCGCTCGGCGGGCACCGCGGCTACGAGCGCGGCTCGCGCCACATGCCCCACGCGCGCGGCCCGCGCGGCAGGCGCAGCTCGTCCGTCACGCGGAAGCCGTGGCGCGCGTAGAAGTCGATGTTGCGCTCCTTCGAGGACTCCAGGTAGGCGCCCACGCCGTCCGCGTCGCAGCGCTCCAGCACCGGCGCCAGCACAGCCGAGCCGAGGCCACGCCCCTGCGACGCGGGGTCCGTGCCGAGCACCGCCAGGTACCAGTGGGGCGGCTGGGGCGGGTGCTCCTGCTCGAGCTTGTGCCAGCCGTACGCAACCAGCGGCATGCGCGCCAGCAGCTGCGGGTGCGCGAACGAGCGGGTGAACTGCGCGGTGTCGCCCCACGAGATGCGCCAGCGCCGCGGCGGCGCCCACAGCGCCGCGCAGTCGAGCTCCGCCGTCGTCCACACCTCCTCGTCGCGCAGCAGCTGCTGCAGGCGCACCAGCTGAAAGCGCTCGAACGCGCGTTCACGCAAGCGGTCCGGACGCCACGCCCACAACGCGATCGGGTCGTCGTAGAACGCGCGGGCGAGCATCCGCGCGAGCGCCGGCACGTCCGCGGGCGTCGCACGGCGGATCGTGGGGCTTCCGTCCGCACCAACAAAATTCACACGGACAAAATACTCACAGCTGGAACGCCTCCGCCAGCAGTTCATACGAGCGCACGCGCGCGCCGTGGTCGTAGGTGATGCACACCACGATCGCCTCCTCCGCGCCGTAGCTCTCAACCACCTCCGACAGCCTCGCGCGCACCGTCTCCGGCGAGCCCACCACTGCGCGGCGCCCGGAGCGCTGCTCGCCGCCGGCCCCGCCGTCGCGTTCCTCACTCTCCAGGAAACGCAGCGCCTGCTCGGGCGGCGGCACCGCGATCAGCTGCCCGCGCCGCAGCAGCGTGAACGTCATGCGCCCGCTCGACGCCAGCCGCTGCGCCTCCTCGTCGCTGTCCGCGCATATCACCCACACGCCCACGGCGGTGCGCGGTTGCGCGTCCGCGTGCTCGTGCTCGTGCTCCCCCTCCGGGGACGGTGCGGCGAAGCGTTCCCGATACACCCGCGCGATCTCCGCGCCGTCGGGGTTGATGAAGTCCGCGAACGCGTACGGCAGCCCCAGCTCGGCCGCCCACAGCGCGCTCTGCGGCGAGGAGCCGAGCAGCCACGGCTCGGGGATCTGCGGGCGCCCCGGCAGCGTTCGCGCCAGGCGCGCGAACGGGTGGTCGGCCGGCAGCCGGTCGTACAGGTAGCCCAGCAGCTCCGCCAGCTGCTGCGGGAAGTCGTCCGGCGCCGCCTGGCGGCGGTCGCGCTGGAGCGCGAACGTCGTCATCGGGTCGGTGCCCGCGGCGCGCCCCAGCCCCAGGTCGATGCGCCCCGGGTAGAGCCCCGCGAGCACGCTGAACGTCTCCGCCACCTTCAGCGGGCTGTGCCCGAGGAGCCCTGCGCGATCGGCGACTGGTCGAGGACCGACAGGCGGAAGGGCGGAAGGGACTCGGACACGTGACCCGCAGGTTATGAGGACGCGGTAGGGTTTGACTGCACCTTCGGGGAGGAGACACATGCTTCAACCAACGCTGTTCCGTGACCGGCCGCGGTCAGCGCAGATCGTGCTCGGCGGCGTCGTACCGGCGATCGCCGGCGCCGTCGCGGGCTTGCTCGTCGGTGTCTCCAGCGGCGCCTACTGGGGCTACGCTGCGTTCGTCGCGCTCGCCAGCGTGCTCGCCGGCTTCGAGCACCAGGACGGCTGGGGCGGCGCCGACCGCGGGCTCGCCGCCGGCTTCGTGTACGGCGTCGGCCTGCTGCTCGCGCATCTCGTCGCCGGCACGCACGCCAAGGTCTCGCTCGGCAGCTTCCCGCCGCTGCTCGCCGTCGTCACCGCGATCGCCGGCATGCTGCTCACGGCGGCCGGCGGGCGCCTCGCGCGCGGCCTGCGCGAGCGCGAGCATGCGCGCGCGACCGTGCCCGTGGAGTGACCGCCGTGCGGGCGCTTTGAGCGCGGCGCCCGGGACGCAAGCGCAGCGCCTACTGCGGCTGCGTCAACAGCACCGAGCAGTGCGCGTCGTGCACCACGCGCCGGCTGACGCTGCCGATCGCCTTCCAGCCGCCGAGCCGGCGGCTGTTCATGATCACCAGCGAGCTCTTCTCCTGCTTGGCCACCGCCACGATCTGCTCCGCCGCGGCGCCCTCCTCGACGCGCACCTCGCACGCGCCGTCCAGCTCCGCCACGAGCCTGTCCGCCTGCCTCTGGATGCTCGGCGGGCGCTCACCCGCGTGCATTGCGTGCAGGAGCGTCACATGCGAGTCGTGCTCGCGCGCCAGCCGCGCCGCCAGCTCGACCATCCGATCGGACCCGTCCATGCCGTCGCTCGCGACGAGGATCCGCTCGAGGAAGCGGCGCTCCGCGTGCGGCAGCGCGTGCGCGACCAGCAGCGGCACCGTGAGCGAGCCCAGCGCCGCGTCGGCCACGCTTTCGATGAACCTGTTGCCGAGCCACGACATCGACGATGCGCCCAGTGCCAGCAGATCGTGGCCGCAGGCACGCTCGAGCACGCGCTGCGACGGTGGGCCCTGCGGCTCGATCACGCTCGTGCACGGCACGCCTGCGGCCTGCGCGATCGATGCGGCGCGCTCCAGCTCGCGCTGCGCGCGCTCCGGGCTGATCGCGGCTCGCTGGTTGACTCCCTCGCCCTCCACCGCCGTCACGGCGAGCAGCGTCAGCTGGCCCCGCGGACCCGCCAGGATCGCCGCCTGCTCGACCGCCGCGAAGCTGCGGCGCGTTCCGTCCACGGCGCACAGGGCGTCCGCGAACGGGGTGCCGGACGGCTCCCGCTCGCCGGCTGCCTCCGCGGCCGTGCTCTGCCTGGTTGGGGTTGCTCCTGTCTCGGTCATGCACACAACCTACGGGCGGCGCGGTCCGCCGGCATCCGTTGATTTCCCCCATGTCAAATCGGAGGATTCCGCAATCCTCCGCGGCCGATCGCAGGTAGGCTGGAAGCCATGAGCGACCCTGCGCAGGACACCGAGCCTCCCTACCACCTGTTCCTCGAGCGGCACGAGCTGCCCGTGACAGCAAGCGCGCTGCGGCTGCTGATCTCCGACGAGGCGCACGAGCCGAACATCCGCGCGCTCGCGCGCGACGTGCTCGCGGCGCTGGAGCAGCAGCCCGACGAGCGCGGCCTCGTCACCGTCACGCTCACGCCGCAGCAGATGAAGATCACGCACAGCGCCGTCAGGCTGCTGCTCAACGACCTGCAGCGCGAGCAGGCCGACGAGCGCGACGTGCTGCGCGGGGTGCTCGACAAGCTGCCGGACGAGCACACGATGCGCGCGATCGCGCTCGAGTAGCGGGCTCGCGGGGCGATCAACGCTGCGGACGAGGAAAAGTAGTTCAATGTCCGGGAAGGGCGAAGGGCACGGGCGGGGCCTTCTACCCGAGGGAAGTTTTGATAGACAGAACTACACAGGGCATTCTGGAGATCGCTCGCAGCGTTCTGGCCGAGCTTGATCTCGATCAGGTGCTCGACCGCGTGCTGGAGTCGGCACAGGAGCTCACCGAGGCGCGCTACGCCGCGCTGGGCGTGCTCAACGAGTCGCGCACCGAGCTCGCGCGCTTCCTCACGCGCGGCATCGACGAGTCCGCGCACGCCGCCATCGGCGCGCTGCCGCGCGGCCGCGGCGTGCTCGGCGCGCTGATCTCCGAACCGGCGCCGCTGCGCATCGCCGACGTCGGACGCCACCCGCGCTCCTACGGCTTCCCCGCCGGGCACCCGCCGATGCACAGCTTCCTCGGCGTCCCGATCCTCGTCGACGGCACGCCGTACGGGAATCTCTACCTGACGGAGAAGGCCGGCGGCGCGCAGTTCTCCGACGTCGACCAGGAGGCAGTCGCGGTGCTCGCGGAGTTCGCCGGCGTGGCGATCGACCACGCGCGCCGCTACACCGGCGCGAGCGAACGCCGCGACGAGCTCGAGCGCACCGTCGCCGCGCTCGAGGCAACCACGCAGATCGCGCGCGCCGTCGGCGGCGAGACCGACCTCGACGTGATCCTCGAGCTGGTCGCAAAGCGCGGGCGCGCGCTCGTGTCGGCGCGCGCGCTGCTGATCGAGCTGCGCCAGCGCAACGAGCTCGTGATCGCCGCCGGCGCCGGCGAGCTGCCCGCGGGCCTGATCGGCCAGACGGTGCCGCTCGAGGACACCGTCGCCAGCCACGCGATGCGCACCGGCCGCGCGCAGCGCCTCGAGGACGAGCTGACGCGCGCGCGCTTCGACGAGCACGGCCTCGGCCAGCTGGGCATGCACGCGGAGGGCGGCCTCGCCGTGCCGCTGGTGTTCCGCGGCGCCACCCACGGCGTGCTGCTGGCGCTCGACCGGCTGCACGACGGGCCCGCGTTCACGATCGAGGACGAGCGGCTGCTGGAGGCGTTCGCGGCCAGCGCCGCCAGCGCCGTCGCCACCGCCCAGTCGATCGCCTCCGAGCGCAGCCGCCAACGCCTCGCCGCCGCCGAGGGCGAGCGCCGGCGCTGGGCGCGCGAGCTGCACGACGAGACCCTGCAGAGCCTCAGCGCGATGCGCATCGGCCTGTCCACCGCAGGGCGCTCGCAGCGGCCCGACGCGCTGGCACAGGCGGTGCGCCAGACGGTCGACCAGCTGGAGGACGCGATCGCCAACCTGCGCGGGCTGATCACCGACCTGCGCCCCGCCGCGCTGGACGAGCTCGGCGTGCAGGCGGCGCTGGAAGGCCTCGCCGAGCGCACCGTCCGCCACGGCCTCGACGTCGACGTGAGCATCGACCTCGCCCACGAGCAGGGCCGCGCGGGCACGCGTCACACGCCCGAGCTGGAGACGGCCCTCTACCGCATAGTGCAGGAGGCGCTCACCAACGCCACCAAGCACGGCGGCGCCACGCGCGCGGTCGTGGAGATCAGCGAGCAGACCACGACGGTGCAGCTCAGCGTGCGCGACGACGGCGCCGGCTTCGACCCCGAAGCCGAGACGGACGGCTTCGGGCTGATGGGCATGCGCGAGCGCGTGCAGCTGCTCGGCGGCGAGCTGCTGCTCGACTCGGCGCCCGGGCAGGGCACCACGGTCAAGGCAAGCATCCCCGTAGCGCGGCGCGCCGAGCGCCTCGCCGGGTAGCGAGCCTCCTCGCCTCGCCGGGTAGCCACCTCCCCGCCTGGCCTGGCAGCGACGCCCCGCCGTGACACAATGCTCGCGCGCATGCGCCGGCTGGCCGCCATCTCCGCGCTGCTCGCGGGCGGCCTGCTCGCCGGCTGCGGCGGCTCCGGGCACACCACATCGCCGGCGTCCTCGCGCGCGTCGAGCGCAGGGACCTCTGCCGATCGCACCGCGGCTCCCGGCGCGAGGACCGGCTCGGGCAGCGCCGGCGCGCCCGCGAAGGCGCTGGCGCTGGCGTTTGCGCACGCGGTGAACCTGCGCGCCGCGGACGTGCCGGGGCTGCGCGCGGGCTCCAGCCACGCACACGAAGGCGCCGCCGAAAAGCGCCGCGAACAGCAACTGCTGCGCTGCGTGGGCTCACATGCGAGCTCGCCGAGCGGGCCCACGGCGCTCGCCGAAGCGAGCTCCCGCAACTACGAACGCCAGCAGGGGCTGCTCAGCCTGGGCGTCAGCTCGGAAGTGACGGTCGCGCGCACCTCAGCGTCGGCGGCGGGAGTCCTCGAAGCGCTGCACAGCGCGCGCCTGCGGGGCTGCCTGTCGCACTACTTCAGCCTGCTGCTGCACGGCCACAGCTTCAGCGGCGCGAAGGTGGGCGCCGTGTCGATCAAGCAGGGGGCGCCGCCGGCGCGCGGCATGACCGGCAGCTTCGGGCTGCGCATCAGCGCGCCGATCATCCTGCACGCGATCCCGATCCCCTTCTACATCGACATCCTCGGCTTCGTCGACGGACAGGCGCAGGTGTCGCTGTTCACGTACGGCCTGCCGCGGCCGTTCCCGGCAGCCGCCGAGGAACACCTGTTCTCGCTGCTGCTGGCGCGCGCGCGAGCCCACCGGGTCTGAGTCCGCCTCCCTCTGAAGCGGTCCGGGAGTGATCCGCTCGCGCCGCTCGTGCGCAGGAGCACCGAGCGCGAACGCGCGCGACACACGACCACAAGGGAGACGTGAACATGTACAGCGAGCCGACGACACGCAAGGGCTTCCTCAGAAGCGCGGCGGTGGCGGGAGCGGGCGCCACGGGCATCGGCGCGCTGGCGCCCGCGGCGGCGTTCGCCAAGCGCAAAAAGGGAACGGTCACGCACGGCGACCTGGAAATCCTGAAAGCGGCGCAGATCGCCGAGGCGCTGGCGGTGACCACGTACACCAACATCATCAACACGGCGCCGTTCTTCAAGAACATCCCCGCCGACGACCAGGGCTACCTGAAGGGCGCGCTGCAGGAGGAGATGTCGCACTACCTGCTGGAGGAAGGCGTCACGAAGAAGCCGACGCCGTTCACGACGTTCTACTACCCGCCGAACATGTTCGCGGACACGCAGACGACGCTGAACACGCTGGTGACGCTCGAGGACGCGTTCATCGCGGCGTACCTGGTGGGCGTGCGCCACTTCTCGAGCGCGGACCTGCGCGTGACGGCCGCGCGGATCATGGGCATCGAGTCCGACCACCGCACGCTCGCGCGCGTGATCGGGCCGGACGTGGCGAGCGCGGACGGCGGCCCGATCACGCAGATCACGGGCATCCAGAAGAGCGCCGAGTCGGTGGCGCCGCCCAACAACAACGGCTACGAGCGCACGCTGTCGCTGGAGAACATCGGTCAGGCGGTGGAAGCGCTGCTGCCGTTCGCGGAAAAGTCGGCGGCGGAAAAGGCCGGCTTCGACGCGACCAAGCCCTACGCGTTCACGCCGTTTACGCCGACGCTGCCGAGCGCGCTCGGCGAATTCCACTCGTTCAAGGGCTGAGCCGCCGGCGCGGGCTCGGCCGGCGGCGCCGGCTGGCCCGCGGGCTCCGGCGGACCGCCGTTGCGCGCGCCGTCCTGGCTGTCCACGCCCTGCGCGTGGACGGCCAGGAACGCGGCCACCACGCGCGGGTCGAACTGGCTGCCGGCCCCGCGCTCGATGCGCGCGATGGCCTGCCTGGCGGGCCACGCCGGCTTGTACGGCCGCGCGTGCGTGAGCGCGTCGAACACGTCGGCGACGGCCACCACGCGCCCCACGATCGGGATGCGCTCGCCGGCGAGCCCGCTAGGGTAGCCGGTGCCGTTCCACCACTCGTGGTGGGTGGCCGCGATCACGGCGGCCATCTGCAGCACCGGCGAGCTGCTGCGCGCCAGCAGCCGCGCGCCGAGCGCCGCGTGCTCTTCCATCACGCGGTGCTCCTCCGGGGTGAGGCGGCCCGGTTTGAGCAGGATGCGGTCGGGGATGGCGATCTTGCCGACGTCGTGCAGCGGCGCCGCCTCGCGCAGGCGCCTGACCTGCTCCGAGCGCAGTCCCAGTCGCAGGCCGATGCGCGCCGCGAGCACGCCCACGCGCTCGGCGTGCTGGAACGTGTCGTCGTCGCGGTACTCCGCCGCCACCGCGAGCAGCTGCAGCATCTCGGCGCGAGCATCGTCGAGCTCGTACGTGCGCTCGACGACCTTGCGCTCGAGCGAGCGCGCGCTGTTGGCGAGCTGGCGCTGCGCCTTGCGCTGCGCGTCGAGCGACGCGTCGTAGTAGTGCTGGACTTCCTCTTCGAGCCTGCGGCGGCGGTCGACGAACGCGCCCAGCAGCACGCCGAGCGCGAGGAACGCGACGCCGCGGTTGGCGAACCCGAGCAGCGTCAGCGGCACGTGGCCGCGTTCGGCGTCCCAGCTCGCCAGCAGCGCGAACGCGACCAGCGCGCCTGCCAGCCCGCCGCGCAGGCCCAAGCGCAGCGCAAGCACGCCGATCGGCAGCACGAACAGCAGTCCCTCGCCGTCGCCGACGTTGGGATCGCTGGCGCGCAGCGCGAAGATGGCGCCGAACAGGGTGAGCGCCAGCGCGAGCGTCGCTGCGACCCCCAGCCTCGGCCATCCGCCGCCCGGCACACGTTGCACGGCCATGTGCCAGTAACTGCCCTGGCGATGATCCGAATACGCGAACTCCCGGGAAAGTGGACGAACGTACGAGCGGGCGAGCGTGCGCCTAAAGCGCCGCGCCGAGTCGCTCCAGCACCTCCTCGCGGTCGGTGCCGTGCTCGCGCAGCACGCGGTCGAAGTCCTCTCCGTATACGTGCATGACCGCCAGCAGGATGTCGCGCGTGGACAGCGCCCGCGCGCGCCGTTCGTCGGCGATGCGCACCGCGTACTCGGTCACGTGCGCCACCGCGTCGCGGTCGCGCACGGCCGTGGTGGCCGTCGCGGCCGTCGCCGGGGCGGCGTCGTCCTCGCTGCCGGGCAGCGGCACCTCGCTGACGCCGAGCGCCTGCAGCGCGATCCCGACCTGGCCGTGCAGGCGCAGGACGCGCAGCCAGCGCTCGGCCTCGTCCTCGGGCGTGCGCGCGAAGGGCATCGCGGTGGACGCGATGCCGAGGGCGATTGCGGCGTCGGGCGCGAGTACGGGTCCTACGCTCATAGGGCTACCTCCGTGCGGGTGCGGTGTGCGTGCAGGTGGGCGACCTGCTGGCGCTGGAGCGTGGCGCGGGCGAGCCGGCCGGTGTGGCGGATCTGAAGCACGGCGGTGCCGTCGGCGCGCCCGGGTCCGCCGGCGGCGCCCGAGGTGGCGGCGTCGGCGGCGCCGCGCATCACCTCGGCGACCTCGTGGGGCGGTACGCCGCAGGCGAGCAGAAAGCGCTCGGTGCGGTTGCTGACGGCTTCGTGGCGGTCGAGCTCGACTTCCTCGACGAGCACGGTGGGCGGGTCGCCGTCGCGCCCGGCGGCGTCGCCGTGGACGTCGAGCAGGCACGCAGCCATGTCGTCGGGCTGTGCGTCGGCGAGCACGGCGACGCGCGCGAGCAGCGCGGAGGCGCTCGCGTCGGGGCCGAGCTGCTGGAGCGTGTGCACGAGCCGCTCGGTGCCGAACAGCTGCGTGCCGACGCGCGCCTCGGTGACGCCGTCGGTGTGGAAGCAGATCTGCGCGCGGCCGGGGACGGACACGACGGTCTGGCGCGTGCCGGTGCGCATGCCGACGCCGATGGGCGGCGCGCCGGCGACGGTGACGAGACCGCTGGGGATGCCGAGCACGACGGGCGGCGGGTGGCCGGCGCACGAGTACACGAGCGTGCGCTCGCGCGGGTTGTAGGTGGCGACGACGACGGTCGCGAACACGCCGCCGAGCTGGCGCTCGAGCACCGTTCCGGCGGTCTGGATGGCCTCGCGCGGCGACATCCCCGCCTCGAGGTACGCGCGCAGCGTGAAGCGCACGAGCGCGGTGTGCGGCAGCGCCTGGCGCCCGTGCCCGGAGACGTCGCCGACGATCACCGCGAGCTGTCCGTCCTCGAGCGCGAACACGTCGTAGAAGTCGCCGCCGGCTCCGGGCCCGGCGGCGGGCTGGTAGGCGACGGACGTGCCTACGGGGCCGAGCCGCGCGGGCGGCACGGGCAGCAGCGCTGCCTGCAGCAGGCCGACGTCCTCGAGCAGCTGCGTGCGCTGGCGCTCGAGGCGCCGCGAGCGCAGCGCGGCGAAGCGCGAGCGCACCGCCAGCGCCAGCGCCAGCGCGAGCAGGGCGCCGATCAGCACGCGGATGCCGGCGGGCACGACGTCGACGATCCTGGTGATGGTGTTGACGATCGGCGAGGGGCGGCCGTACGCTTTGGCGGCGTGGGAAGCGGTGAGGGGGCGCCGCGCGGTGGAGATGGCTGCGGCGTGCGCGGCTGTGGCGCCAGCGGATGTGGCGCCAGCGGCGGCGAACGCCGCGACGGCGCCGTGCGAGGAGCCGGCGGCGCGGTGCCGGCGGGTGCGGACCGCGTGCCGCGGTGCGCGCGCCGCGCGGGAGTCGGCCACGGCGGGGGCGGTGCCGACGGCGGGCGCCGGCGGCTGCTGGGTGGAAGCGGGCGCTTGGGGTGAGCTCGTGAGCGACGCGGCGACTGCGGTGGGCTGCGTCACCGTCGGCGCGACGGGCACGGGCTTGGGCGTCGGTTCGCCGGCGGCTTCGTGTTCTTCGCCTTCGCCTTCGCCGGAGCCGCCGCCTTCGCCTTTGCCGGTTTTGCCTTTGCCTTTGTGGCCTCCTTCGCGAGGCCGTTTGGTTTTGCCGCCTTCTTTGCCTTCTTTACGGTGCCGCGCCTGCGCGCCGGGGGCGAGCTGCGGTGCGCTCGCTTCTTCGGCGGCTTCGGGTTCCTGACCGCCGGCGGCGGCTTCGGCTTCGCCGGAGGACCCCGTGGAGGCTGGTTCGGTGCTGGTCTGGCCGGCGGCGGGGCTGGTTTCGGCGGGCGCGGCCTGCGCGCCGGCGGTCTTCTTGGGATGGTCGCGCTTGGCGGTGGCGGTGGAGATGAACGCGAGGCCGAGCGCGCAGCACGCGAGGAGCGTCGCCGCGAGGCGCAGGCTCGAGCGTGTCCGGTCGCGACCCACGGCGCTCAGCTCGCTTCGGCGGCGGTGGGGTCGAGGTGCGCGAGCGCGAGCGCCTGCTCGAGCGTGGGCGAGATCACGAACGCGCCGTCCATGCCGGACAGCTCGAAGATCTTGAGCAGGTTGGCGCGCCCGCAGACGAGCACGAGGATGCCGCCGTCGGGGAGGCCGCGGTTGACGCCGACGAGCACGCCGAGCGCGGTGGAGTCCATGAACGTGGTGAGGGACAGGTCGAGGATGAGCTTGCTGTGGCCCTCCTCGAGCGCGTCGACGAGCGTCCACTTGAGCCGTGGCGCGCTCGCGAGATCGAGGTCGCCCTGCACCGAGATGAGACTGGTGCGGCGGTCGAGCTCGCGCCGCCCGATGGCGAACGGCACCGCTGTCGGTGTCGAGGTTGTGGTGTCGGCTCTGCCCAGCATCTCCCTCCTTAGCTCCGCGCACGGCGTTGTCGCGCGCGAGGTCGGGTTCGTCCCGAACGATGCCTGCGTCCGGGCATCCAGTACGCCCCTCGACAGGCGCCGGCGGTGGATCAATGGAGGGGGCCGATGATCGAACAGACGTCCAGAAGCGCCGAGACGAAGTTGAGCCCGAGCGTCGGTCCGGATCAGTGCCGATTGTGCTAGTTATAGTAGTATCAATGACTCTTTTGATTTTTAGTTGGGGATGGCGTTGATCGTCGAACAGCGCCCTGCGGCGACACCAGACGCGGGCGCAATCGAAGACGCGCGACGTCGTCAGCGGCGGCGGCGTGCGGCGTTCGCGGCGGTGTCGGCGATCGTCGCTGGTGCTCTGTGGCTGGCCGGCGGCGGTGGCAGCGGCGGAGGCGATGCGAGCACGGGCGCGGGCCGTGGGCTCGGCGCGCGCCCGCTGCGGCTGTCGCTGGTTCACGGGCAGGTGCTGCTTGGCGGGCGGCCGGCGCCGATCGCGCTGTCGCCGTCGCTGCAGGCGGGCAACGTGGGCGTGTGCGTGAGCGTGGCGGGCGAGGGCGGCAGCTGCAACGGCCCGCCGCCGACGAAGGCGGACCCGGTGTACGGAGCGGGCGGGTTCACGGTGGAGCAAAAGGTGGGACCGGAGGGCGAGATCGACGCGCTGTTCACGGGGCCGGGCGTGGCGGCGGTGCGCGTTGCGCACGTGGGCACGTTCCCGGCGCGCCGCGCGGCGGGCCTGCCGCGGCAGGCGAAGGAGGTGGTGTTCTACCGCCCGCCGGGCTCGCGCGGCTCGGTGCTGCCTCCCGGCACCGGCGCGGACGTGCTGCGCGGCTTCGCGCATGGCCGCAATGGCCCGGCGCTGACGGAGACGCTGCTGGACGCAGCCGGAAGGCCGATGGCGGCGCGCGAACCGGGGACGTTCACGCTGGCGAACAGCTACTGGCAGGGCGCGCAGGCGCCGCCGGCGCGGGGTCGCTGCGCGATGCGCTCGTCGCTGCCGGGCGTGAGCACGCAGTGGGGTCAGGTGGCCCTCGAGATCGCGCCCGATGCCGGCATCACGGTGCCGGCGTACCTGACGTGCCTGCACGAGTGGTATCTGGCGGGGAGCACCGCGTACGAGGCGGCGATCCTGCTCGACGCGCGATCGCCGGGCAGCGCGCCGGCGCCGCTGTGGGGCGCGATCCCCGTGCCGGGCCATCCGGGGATCGTGGAGATCCCGCCGGTGCGGCTGGCGCAGCACGTGCACATCCCGATGCCCGGCAAGGCGGCGCTGGCGCGGGAGCTGGCGCGCGACACGCGGATGGTGGGGCGCGCGCGGGCGCAGGCGCTGATACGCCAGGTGCTGCGCGCGGCGAGCAGGCGGGGGGAAACGGTGTGGGACGAACTGATCCCGCCGACGGTGGCGCGCCGCGTGGGGCCGGCGTGGCTGCTGGTCCGCTACGGCGCGAGCGTGGCGCAGCGGATCGCGTTCCTGGACTCGCTGCACGTGACGCGCATGGCGCTGCGGTAGACGCCCCCCGCCCCGCGCACGGCCGCACGAGGTGCGCGCGTCCACCACATGGGCGCGGGTGGGCCGCACCGGCAAGCGATGCGACCCACCCGACGACACGCCCACCTCCCCTGTGCAGTGACCCCTTACCCACGATGCGGGCTCAGCATGCGCGAACCGTCCCGAATCGCTGCGGGAGCGGACGGGCGCGACCACCAAGCCGTGCCGAACCGCTGCGGGGAGCGGAGCGGCGCGACTACCATTGGCCCGGCATGGCCTACGACGAGGATCTCGCCAACCGCATCCGCGAGCTGCTGGCGGCGGACGCGGACGTGACCGAGAAGCGCATGTTCGGCGGCCTGGCGTTCCTGATCGCGGGCAACATGTCGGTGAACGTGAGCGGCCGCGGCGGGCTGATGCTGCGCTGCGACCCGGCGCAGACGCAGGCGCTGCGCGGGAGGCCGCACGCAGGCCCGTTTGAGATGCGCGGCAGGGTGATGGAAGGGTGGCTGTGCGTGGCGGAGGAGGGCGTGCGCACGAAGCGCCAGCTGGAGCGCTGGGTTGCGATCGGCGTGGGCTACGCGCGGTCGTTGCCGACGAAGGACGCCAAGCTCTAGGAGCTGCTCGGCGCGACGCCGGCTTCGCCCGGCGATTCGCGATCGCTCGGTACGCGCGCTCCGCCAGTCGGGTCGAGCGACCTGTCAGAAACACGACCTGCAGAGCCGCCTGAAGATCAAGTAGATTCCGCCCTTCTGATCAACTGACGGGTTTAACTTGGGGGGCTCGATGGGCGTAAAGCACTGCCGACGAGGTGGCGATACGACGATGATCGCGACAGCGGCGCTCGTTGCACTTGTAGCGATCTTGGCGATGAAGCCGCCTGCCGCGCGGGCGTACGACGAATGTCGCCGCGAAACCCATCCATGGGACTGGCATTGCTATGCGCTGTCGTCGTGGTACCCAAGCTCGAGCGATAGCGTCTCAGGATCTGAAATCCAGATCTTGACCGATCGCCAATCGGTTCCGGGGACCGAAGAAGGAAACTTCGTCACGAATGAGATGTGGGACGGGTTCTACACGGGCGGCTGGGTTGAGACGGGCCAAGAGTCCAATCACTCAACCGAAGGCAAAGGGCTGCGGTACTTTTACGACTCCGACATCGACGGCGAAGACTTCTATCACATAGAACTTCCGAACGGTCCGGCAGACAAGACTTGGAATACGTACTCGATGCAGAATGCCGGCGGGGGCGTCTGGTACTACTGGATCAACGGAGCCGGCCCATACGGGTTCGGGGGTCAGCCGGGAGCCACCGACAGCGTCGAAGACGGCCTGGAGATGACCGCGTCGGACATCAAAAACACGGGGAAAACGGAAGGCGCGAGACACATCGGCAACGGCGAATGGCTGTCCGGCTTCTATGACAGCGGATCGGAAGCCGAAGACTTCACGTACGGCTACAACGGCGACGGGACCTATGAAAGGAACAATGCGCCTACGTGCGTCCGTCCGCGGCACGAAGCGGGCGACATCACGTTCAAATCCGACCCTTGCGCGCCGTCGGCTTCGATGCTGTCGGAAGAAACAGAAGATGAAGCGGCGCCGCACAGCACTGTTGTTCCCGGCGCCGTCGAAGCGAATACCAACGGACCGCTGCTCAGCGGCTCCCAGATCGAGACAATCGCAGATGCGTTCGTGAGGCGAGCAGGAGATGAAGCGCCACGCTCGATTTCGATCTCGACGACCCGGATCAAGCTCGGCGAAGCAATCAGGGCAACGCAGCCAGAGACAATACTGCCGAGCACGGCCGCCATTGAGCCCTGGCTTGAAAGTGAAGCATACGTTGTCGATGCCCGAGGTCACTTCGTGCTGAACGACGAACCGGTGCCACCGGGTCACGCGTCTCCCACTGGCAGCTCGTTGGAGCTCGTTATCAACGCGCGGACGGGCGAAGTGAATGGAGCGACACTCAGCAAATGACGGTATTCCGCAAGCAGCGGCCTGATTCACGCCCCGATCGCATTCCCGATCCGACGCGACTATTGTCCCGCGCGATGCTCAAGAGGTTCTGCATGTGCGGCGCGCTCGCATTCGCGGTCGCAGCCATGAGCGCATCGGGGGCATCCGCGGGGTCGGACCACCCGCTCGCTGCCGCAGCTGCGCACGGACTGCGAGTTACGACGACGGTGCCCGAGAGCGGACGCGTCGGAGGCACCGTCGAGATCTCGGGGCGCGTGACCGGCGGACCGGCCGGCTCGCGAGTCGCGCTCGAGCGACGCTCGAGTGGCGGCCGATGGAGCGTGCTCGCGTTGGCGGCGATCGCGAACGGCCGCTTCTCGGTGGCGTGGGTGCCGCGCGAAGCGGGACACCTCGCGCTGCGCCTGACGATCAGTCGCCGCGGCCACGAGCTGGCGGCGACAGGCACTCACATGCTGGTGGTCCTCGAGCGCTCGGAAGCGAACCCCGATCCTCTCGATCCCGCCTCCACGCCTGCTCACGAAGTGACACCGAGGGAAGCAGCCGGGTCACCCTCGGGACCGCCGGAACGCCAGCCCCGACCGCCCAAGTACTGCCTGGAACCATCTGCCCCCACGGAAGTCCCATCAGGAGACGGTTGGATTGTCGGCGGCCTCTACTTCGGCGGCGGCCCTCCGCCTGGAGCCTATTCTTGCCAGGGCGCCCCGTACACCATAAGCGTGACCGACGAATCGGGAACGACGGTAGCAACGCAGCAGGTGCCCGGAGGCGGGCTGAGCTTCACATTCATATTGCCCCCAGGCAACTACATCCTGCAGAGCGACGAAGGCGAAGACAGCTGTCCGGACAAGACACACGCGACGGTCATCGCCGGACAGCAGACCAAGGTCGAAGTCGAATGTGACGAACCCTGAGCTCGCTTCATACCTCTGACCCGTGGCCAGGTATGCGTTGTTGACCGAGCCGACTCAGTGAGCTCGCGCTCGACTATCGCAGCAGAGCGAGGAATCGCACGACGTCTTCGAACTTCTTGGCGGGAAGATGCCTGAACGACGGCATCGGCGCTCGCGGGTTCACGAGGGCGCGAGCGATCTGCTGTTGTGAGAGCTTCGAGCCGACGTGTGTGAGGTTGGGCCCCGGACCCGCGTTGCCGTGGTCGCCGATGCGATGGCATGCGAGGCACCCCGACTGCGCGAAGACGCGCTTCCCGGCTTCGAATACGCGCTGCTCGCGCCCGCCGGCGCGCTTCACGGCAGCCGGCGTCGGAAGTTCTTCGCCAGGCTGCACCGGTTCGATTTCACCCACGAGGAGCAGCAGCACACGGGCACCGGGGCGACAGCGGCGAGGCTTCGGCAGAAGGCACCCCGGCACGGTGCCGAGCGTCGCTCGAGAGGACACCAGCCAGGCGCCACCGACTTCTTCCAGCTCGAGCTTGATGGGACCCGCGCTGTGGATGACGCTCTGGGTTATCCCGGACTTCTTGCCGACCGTCGTGACAAACGTGAAGCTCAGTTTCAGCGTCGCGTGCTGGCCCGTCACTTCGAGCTGCTGGACGGTGGGCTGCAACGACAAGCCGGGTTCCGCACGCGGTTCGTTTGGGGCGGTAAGGGCGAAGTCGTGGCTCGCGGCCGCCGCGCAGCCTTCGCCAGGCGACGCCCCATGCACCAGTTCAGCGGCGACCGCCGGCACGAGAGCACCGCACAGCGCGGCCGCTTCGTGGCGTAGAAGGTCCTGGAACGGAGCCACCGCCGCGCGGGTGATGGCGCCTTCCGGGCCGCTGGCGAGGGCGCTTGCAGCCAGGAGGCCGAGTCCCAGCAACGGCAGCATCAGTAGCCGAGCACGGAGCATCCGAGGCGGAGCCTAGCGTGGCCGTCGCGGTCGTGGGTGAGGCGAACGCCATGACGAGGTTGGGGCGCTGGTGGGTTCGGCTACCGCCCCTGTCAGCGCATTCGCATGGGTGACGACCTCATCGATGCCGGCGCACTTCATTTGGTGCGCAGGCAGCGCTCGTAGCGCACGAGCAGCTCCGAGGGGCGCACGCCGAGGGCGTGAGCGACGCGCAGCAGGTTGGCGAAGCTGAGGTTGCGCTCGCCACGCTCGACGCCGCCGACGTAAGTGCGGTGCAGGCCACAACGCTCAGCAAACGCCTCCTGGGAGAGCCCCGTGGTCAGGCGCAGCTCCCTGATCGCCTGTCCGAGCGCGACGTGATCGTTGGATCTCACCTCCACGTTGGCGTCGATCCTGTCAGGGCACAGCCGATAAGTCCACAGACGACGCGTGACACCAGCCGCTGCGTCGTTCTGGACGCCACCACGCGGATCGCCTGTCCAGACTTGGCTCTCACCTGCGTATCGGCACATCGCTCGCCCGTACGAGATGGTTTGCTATGCTACTTATAGTCTGTGCATGCGGCAGCCGTGGCGATGCGACCCGAGTCGCACCCCGGCCTCACACGTGACATCCGCTTGCGATACCCATAGTCATCCAGCAACCGGGCCGTCCTGCACTCATGAGCGCTCAACACCGATCATCCGACAACCCGCTCGAAACACCCGGCGCCCAGCAGATGGCGGCATGGACATTGCGCCTGGCGCAGAGCCCCGGGTTTGGCTGGCTGCTCGCCGCAGACCCGCACCTGTTCGCGTTGCTCTATGCGAGCTGCGCCGCGGCCGTGTCCCCGCCCGAGTCGCTCGCCGGCGAGCGCTGCGAGGAGGGTGCGGCCGATGAGAAGCTGCTGCCGACGCTGAAGGATCTCCAGCGACAGTTCGGCGAGCGCACCAGCGGACGCTTCGTGCGCCTGTATCTGCGCGGGACGAGCGTGTTCGGACTGATAGACCGGGATCAGGGTGCGTTTCGGAGCGCGCTGCGCGACTGGGCGGACACGGCGGAGGTTGCGGCGTCGCGGTACATCACCGCCCTGGATGAGAACGTCGACCGCATTGCGGGGCTGCTGGATCTGGCGGCGACGGAGCGCGAGGTGCTCGCGTTCCAGATCGGTCGCGCTCGGCCCGGATTCTCACAGCTGTTCGAGCTGCTGATGGGCGACGACCACGCGACAAAGGCGGTGCTTGGAGCCGCACTTGGCCACTGTGAGTCAGAGATGGTCTCGGCGCTGTCGGAGCGGGGCGCGCTGGTGCGCTCCGGTCTGCTGAACGTGAAGGAGCGTCCGCTGTCGGTGCGTGGCCCGTCGAGCCACCTGATCGCGACGCTCGCGGAGCCCGCCGAGGAGGAAGCCGCGCTCGTCGAGCGGTTCGTCAAGCCGATGTCCTCATCGCCCTCGACGGGGTCACTTGGTCGACTGCACGATGACGACAGGCAAATCCTCCTGGGTCTGCTTCGCACGCCACTGCTCGCCAACAGCGGCGTTCACGCGCTCGTCTACGGGCCCAAGTCGGTTGACAAGCGAGGCATGATGGCGCGGTTGCTTCAGGACGAGGGCGTACAGGGCTATGCGGTCGTCACGAGGCACGTAGCGGCGGGAGACATGCCAACCTGGACCTACATAGCCCAGCGCCACGTGGAGCGATCCGATCCAAACGCGGTGCTGGTTGTCGACCGCGCCCATGAGGCGCTTGCGTCTCGGCCTCACAGCATGCTGCGTCTCTTCGACTTCGACGATGCCGAGCTCGTCCATGACGACGACCCTGAGCGCGCCTCCGACGAGGGCTTGACGGGAAGCCGGGTACGCTGCGTCTGGATCACCGACCGCGCACGGCAGCTCTCCGAGCGCAACCTGGGCGCGTTCTTGTTCCATTGCGAAGCGTTCCCCGGCTCACGCGCGGAGCGGCGGGCGCGCGTCGCACAGGTGATCTCGGACTTCGGCCTCTCCTCGCGACTGGAGCGAGACCTCGCAAAGTACAGCCTGCTCGGCGAACAGCAGGTCCGCCAGGCCGCCGAGCTTGCCCGCCTGGTAGTTCTGACAGACGATGAGTCACACGGAAAGCCCGAGACGCACCGCGGGCAATTGGACACCGACCGCGAGCAGGTGATCAAGCGCGCGGTCGCCCACAGCCAGAAGATCCTCGGGCGCGACCGCACCGAGGGAATACGGGACTCCGTCACAAGCCGGAGACGCGAACGAGGGCAGCGACTTCGACTTCTTGGTAATCGAGCGCCAGGTTGACGATCGCCTCGCGGAGGCCGTCAAACTCCGTCACGCTCTACGCGAGTTCGACGTGCCGGTCGATGTGATCGTGATGGAGGAAGGGCTTGTCGAACGACGCTCCAAGGTCAAGGGCACGATGGTCGATCGCGCTCTACGCGAGGGGCGCGTTGTCGCCCAGTCCTGAGCAGATCGAGTACGCGGAGATGTTGCATGGCCTCGCCACGGGCAACCTATACGCCTGCCGCAAGCTCACCGACGACGCCGAGGTCGACGACCACATCATCGGCTTCCACGCATTATGTTGATGTCAACATAAGGCGTGTTATGCGAACTCCCGGATTATGTTGACAGTGGTTGTGGGTGTGGTTCTGGGGCTGGTGATCGTGGCTTGGGGGTCGGCATAATCCTGGGGGTCTGAGGTCGGCGAGTCTTCTCTTCTTTGCAATCGAGGGAAGGGAGTCGCCGATGAATGATCGAGCGCAGGTCTGGGTGTCTGGGCCGCTTGAGCCGTTCGCGGCACCGGAGGGGGCGGTGGAGAGGCTGCTCTATCGATACCGGCGCTACCTGGTGGTTGAGCGGGGTGTGGGCGCATCGACGGTCCGCGGCTATGTCCGTGCCGTCCGGCCGTTTCTTGATGGCAGGGTCTGCTCGGACGGCATCGGTCTCGACCTGGAGCATCTGCGGGCCGGGGATGTGACGGCGTTCGTGGTCGCGCGTTGTCAGTCGCAGTCGCAGGGCTCGGCGAAGCTGACGGTGAGGGCGCTGCGCTCGCTGCTCGGCTTCTTTTACCTGGAGGGCGTCATCGACCGGCCGTTGGCCGGTGCGGTGCCGTCGGTCGCCAGCTGGCGGCTTTCCGGGTTGCCGAAGGGCCTCTCGCCCGCAGAAGTCGCTGGTTTGCTGGAGAGCTGCGACCGGGCGAGTGTGGTTGGCCGGCGCGACCTGGCGATGCTGATGCTGCTGGCACGGCTAGGGGTGCGCGCGGGCGAGGTCGCCAGGCTTGAGCTTGACGACGTCGACTGGCGTGCGGGCGAGATCGTCGTGCGCGGCAAGGGCGATCGCGCTGAGCGGTTGCCGCTGCCCGCCGATGTCGGCGAGACGATCGCTGCTTATCTGTGTGACGGGCGCTCTGAAAGCGCTGTGGGACGAGCGGTGTTCGTGCGGGTCAGGGCTCCCCAGCGGGAGCTCACGGGCGATGGCGTGAGCGGGGTTGTGGCTGCTGCTGCCCGGCGGGCGGGGCTGGGCGTTATTTACGCGCATAGGCTGCGTCACACCATCGCGAGTGATCTGCTGCGGGCCGGCTCCTCGCTGGTCGAGGTCGGCCAGGTGTTGCGCCACCGCAGCATGCTCACGACCGCGATCTACGCGAAGGTCGATGTCGAGGCTTTGCGGACCATCGCTCGCTCCTGGCCGGGGGGTGCATCGTGAATCCGCTGCTGCGTGATGCGTTGAACGACTATCTGGCGGTGCGCCGCGCGCTCGGCTACAAGCTCGCGCGCACCGAGAAGCTGCTCTGGCAGTTCCTCGCCTACCTGCACGAGGAGCGGCAGACGAGGGTCACAACGGAGCACGCGCTCACATGGGCGACGCTTGCAAACGGTGGTGATGCGTGGCGCGCACTACGGCTGGGGGCGCTGCGCGGCTTTGCGTCCTACCTGCACAGCATCGACCCCGCGCACGAGGTGCCAGCGGCCGGGCTGCTGCCCGACCCGCCGCACCGTGGCACGCCATACCTCTACACCGACGAGCAGCTCACGGCGTTGATGAACGCCGCCGGGACACTTCGCACGACGCACTGTGCCGCAACCTACAGGACGTTGATCGGCCTGCTGGCAGCCACCGGGATGCGTATCTCCGAGGCGAGCGGCCTGGACTGCGAGGACTTCGATGCAGCGGCCGGCACACTGCTGATTCGGGGCGCGAAGTTCGGCAAGTCCCGGCTGCTGCCGCTCCATGAGAGCACGGCGGTAGCGCTTGCGTGCTACCTGAGCCGGACGGACCGGCCGCGGTCCGCGGTGAGCACGAAGGCCGTGTTCGTCTCCGTCAGGGGCGCTCGTCTGGGGACCCACACCGCACAGGGGACCTTTCAGGAGCTCCTCCGCCGCGCCCAGATCAACCCCCGCTCGGCTGCGTGCCGCCCCTGTCTGCATGCTCTGCGTCACAGCTTCGCGGTCAACACGATCCTCGACGCCTACCGGGCAGGCACCGATGCGGGGCACAGGCTGGCGCTGCTGTCCACATACATGGGGCACGTCGATCCCGCCAACACCTACTGGTATTTGCAGGCAGCCCCCGAGCTGATGGCACTCGCCGGGGAACGGTTGGATCGCCACCTGCAGCAGGGAGGCCAGCGATGAGCATGCTGGCACCCACCCTGCAGGCGTTTTTCGCAGACCGGCTCGTGCGTCAGCGCAACGCCAGCCCGCACACGATTGCCGCCTACCGCGACACGATCAGGCTGCTGTTGACCTTCGCCGCCGAGCGCACCGGCAAGCAGCCATCCAGGCTGCAGATAGATGAGCTGGACGCGCCATTGATAGGCGCATTCCTTGACCATCTCGAACACGACCGGGGATGCGGCCCCCGCACCCGCAACGCGCGGCTGGCCGCGATCCGATCCCTTTACCGCTACGCCGCGCTCAGACACCCAGAGCACGCCCACACAATCGAACGGGTCCTCGCGATCCCTACCAAGCGCCATGAGCGAGCGCTCGTCACGTTCCTCACCGAGCCCGAGACAGACGCGCTCATCGACGCCCCGGACCGCAGCACCTGGACCGGCCGGCGCGACCACGCGATGATCATGCTCGCCGCCCAAACCGGACTGCGAGTATCCGAGCTCACAACCCTCACCCGCGACGATGTTCACCTCGGCACCGGCGCGCATGTCAGCACCCTGGGCAAGGGACGCAAGCAAAGGATCACGCCGCTCGCCAGCACGACGACCGCCGTGCTCAGAGCCTGGCTCTCAGAGCGCGCCGGCCAGGAGACCGAGCCGCTGTTCCCCACCAGCACCGGCCGACGGTTGACCCGCCACGCGCTCGAGCGCCGTCTGGCCAAGCACACAGCCCACGCCGCCGAGCATTGCCCGTCGCTGCGCAGCAAGAAGGTCACGCCGCACGTCCTGCGTCACACCGCCGCGATGCGGCTGCTGCACGCCGGCGTGGACACCACGGTCATCGCGCTCTGGCTCGGACACGAGCAAGCCGAGACCACCCAGATCTACCTGCACGCCGACCTCGCCATCAAGGAACAAGCGCTCGCCAGGACCACCCCGATCAACGGCAAGCCCGGCCGCTACCAGCCCCCCGACACCCTGCTCGCCTTCCTGGAAGCGCTCTAATTATGCCGACCCCCAAGCCACCATCACCACCCCCAGAGCCACACCCACAACCAATATCAACATAATCCAGGAGTTCGCATAACACGCACAACAGGCCGTTGAGAAGGCGCTCAGGGTAGCGCTCGTGCTCGCGGACTCTGAACTGCCGCGCACACACGATCTGGAGTTGCTCGTGGAACAGATCAAGGGGGCAGGGACGACGGTGCCTGACGAGCTATCGCGCACCGAATGGCTTACGCCGTGGGCAGCAGAACTCCGCTACGACGAGCCGATCGCACTCGATCGCGCCGCCGCGCTCACAGCGGCCGAGAGCGCAAACGGCTGGGCGGCGTCACTGCTCGCCGACGCGGAGCGCCCCAAACCCGACGCCGATCCTGGGAGGAAATCTCGGGAGGAAGCTCCACCGGCGCCCGAGTCCTAGAGCGACGAATGCCCTGGAGTTTCGGATTTCAAGGGCTTCCGCTTCATAGCGGGGGAGCGATTCGTTCGTATTGGCGACCTCTCGGTCGCCATAAAGACGGTCGTCCGGTGGCCTGACCTGTGAAGGTGTCGCCCAGATCGTCGGCTCATCAGGCCGTGAGGTCGGCGAGAAGCCCGTCGAGCACAAGCTCCTCCTCGATTCGCTGGCCAGCATGGCGCATCGTCTCGCTGAGGCGCGGATCCCAGCTCGCGTGCACCGGAGCGCCGACAAGCGGCTGACGCGGCGCCACAGCGTCCGCCGCGCGTATGTATGCCTCGGTGTCGAACTGCCACGGCTCGACCGGCAGCCGGCGGTGCAGCACGTTGCCGATGCGTATCCCGCCCCAGTCGAAGTCGCCGTGGTGAACCAGCCGGGCGCCAGACACCTTGAGCGCATGCAGTAGCAGCATGGTGGCGGCACTCGGCTGACCGCTGGTGCATACGAGCGGCGCGCACTCGGCCCCCAGGCGGTCGGCGGCGTGGGCGACGACGACGGGGTTCTCACATATGTACACCGTCTGCCGCGACAGTCCTTTGCACGAGAAACTCTCCCAGCTCGGCATGTCGCGCACCAGCTGGCGCAGTGTCAACCAGACCGGCTGCCCGCTTTCTCGCGCGACCATCAAGATCCGACCCGACGCGGTTTGCCGCTCGCCGGGCAGGCCCAACGCGAGCACGATGCTGGACATCTCGTCGCACAGCAATCCGACGCTGGCCCACGCTTCGCGACGTGCCTCGGTTTGCGACTCGTCGGGACCGGGACTTGTGAGCTTCGCGAGCGCCCTGACCGCGCCGAGCGCGAGCGTAGCCAGCGGCCGTCCCTCGTCAAGCGCGTGTGCGCCTCCGGCGACGCGCGCGGCGAAGCCGGCCAAGGGTTGGCCGTCGGCTGGGAGCGCTTCGAGCACCGCCGCGAGATGCTCGAGCAAGGCTTGCGCGGCCTGCGGGTTGGGCTCTGTGCGCTTGACCGCGCCCGAGCCGCGGAGTCGCTCGAGCCAGATGGCGAGCTCCTCACCTCCTGGCGCACCAGTTTGCACCAGCCTGCCCACAAGATCTGTGAGCGGCGCAAACGCCTGCTCCCAGGCGAGTCGCTCAGTCGCGAGCACTTCCGCACGCACGTAAACAGGGCCCGTAAGCACCACCACCGCCGCCTCCAGGCCGTCTGCACAGGCGCCTGAGCTACGCAGCACTTCGTCCACGGCTTGCAGCGATACGTTGAGCGCACACCCCGCGCGGGGGGGACGACCGAGCAGGCGTTGAGCCGCACGACGCTGAGCGGTCGACGCGTCCGCGAGCGTGACCACACCCTGAAGCGGCAGACCCAATTCGATCCGGCGCCGCACCCGCACGAGCAACCATGCAAGGGCAGGGTCCCCGAGCAGCCGACCAAGCCGCTCGTCGTTCGCGGACGAGCCGTTCAAGTGCTCGAGCTCGGCGTCCCCCATGGGGCCTCCCCGTTTGCCTGGAGATCCTCTGTCTCCCCCGGCCCGTCCGCGCGGACGGATGCCACGTCGCGTCCCTGCGCTGCGCTTTCGATGTCAATGACAGGTTCGCCCTCGAACTCCGTCACCGCCGCGCCCGCCATGACAGTCGCCACGGGCCGCTCTACCTGCCTGCGCGTCGCGCCGTCCCACTCCCAGTGGCTGACGAGCACCGCCGGGATGCCGTCCATGCGCGCGAGCTGCGCGATCGCGAGACCGGGCACCTGGCGGTAGCAGCCCCACTCGCGCTCGCTGGTCATCACCACGTCCAGGTCGAACGCGGTGAGCAGCCCGAAGCACTTGGCGCGCGAGTCGTCGTCGACGCCGGCGAACGCCTCGTCGAGCATCACCAGGCGCGGCGCGCTGGGGTTGCCCGCCGAGTTGTAGTAGGAGGACGCCGCCGCGAACAGGGGCACGCTTGCGGTCAACACGCGCTCCCCGCCGGAGGCGGGACCCGTCGCGCTGCGCCACGCGCCGCCCTGATGGCGCTCGATCGCGAAGCGATGCCAGCTGCGATAGTCGAGCGCTTCGGTGAGGTGCTCGATCCACGTCCCCGCGACGTCGCGCGAGCGCACCTCCTGGATCTGTGCCTGCAGGAAGGCCCCCACGGCGGCGCGATCCTCCTCCGACCACGCGTCGGCGGACTGGCGCAGCAGGCGCTCGCGCGCCTCGGCGAGGCCCTGCGGGCCGTCCTCGGCGACGCGCCAGCGCAGGCGCAGGCGCATGCCCGTGCTCGTCGGGCGGCCGGCCAGCTCGCCGTTGACCTCGCTCACGCGCTGCTCGGCATCGGCGATCAGTTCCTGCAGCGTTCCCGCGACCTCGCCCACGAGATGGTTCTCGAGGATCTCCCGCTCACGCTCGTCGAGCAGGCGCTCGCGGTCGGCGACCTCCTCGGCCAGCGCCCCCGCAAGCTCCGGCACCGTGGTCGTGCGCCCGCGGAACACGATCTCGACGACGATCCCCTCCTCGGGCATCGTCGCCGAGGCGTTGTTGCCGTGGCGGCGCAGCGCGTCACCGAGCGTGTTCAGCTCGTCGGTCACGCGACTGGACGCGCGCCGCAGCGCGGGCTCGTCGTCGGGCGCGTCGGCCAGCTCCTGCTCGATCAGGCGCGCCACGCGCAGCGCGGCCCTGACGCTCCACTCCTCGCCGTCCTCGGGAAGCTCGACGTCGTCGAGCGCCACCGCGATCAGGCCGGTGCTCGCGAAGCGCCGCAGCGCGTCGACATCGGCCAGGCGCTGCTCGGTCGCCTCCTGCAGCTGCACCGCCAGCTGCTGGCAGCGGCCTTCCTCCCTGCCCTCGTCGCGCGTCGCTCGCGTGCGATGCTCCTCCGCCTCGGCCTGGCCCTTCCCGTTCGCGCGCAACTCGTTTGCGACGTCGGCGAGCCGGCGCTGCAGCTCCGCCACCGCCGCTCCCACCGTTTGCGCGAGCGTGTCGTGGCGCTCCTTGCGCTCGGCCGCTTCGCGCTCTGCCGCCCCGCGTCGCTCGTCTTGCTCTAGCAGCTCCCGCGCGGCGCGCTCGATCTCCTTGGCGGCCTGCACGGCTGCCTCGCGGGCACGATCGAGCGCAACGATCGACGGCCACAGCCCCGCGAGCACAATCCCCAGCGCCTGCAGCCCGGCCCGTACGGCGTCGAGCCCCTCGCGCTCGTGCGGCAGGCCCAGCTCGGCGGCGCTCTCGCGCACGGCGCCCTGCGCCCGTGTCATCTGCGCGTCGGCCTCCTCCAATCGCGTTGCAGCCTGTGCGAGGCGCTCGCTGAGCAGCGCCTGCTCGGCGTCGAGACCCGCGAGCCTGCTGTGCGCCTCGCGCAGATCCTCATCGCCCGGCATCGCCCGCAGCTGCTCGTCCAACTCGACGCCGCGAAGACGCAGGCGCTCGCGCTGGGAGGCCAGCTCGTCCAGCCGTCGCGCCAGCTCGGCGCGACGCTGCTCCAGCTCGGCCAGCCTGGCTCGGCGCGCCGCGTCGCGGGCGCCACGACCGATGAACGCCGCCGCCTGCTTGCTCCACAGGCCGCGCAGCACGCCGTTGCGGAACTCGCCCTCCGGCGTCACCCACACCGGGCCCGCGTCCTGCGCGAGCGCGACCGCGTCAAGCACGCGGCGCACCGCCTGCTCGCCCACCGCGCGCGCATGCGGATCCGCCGGATCGAGCGCCGGCTCGAGCACGTCGCTCAGGCGCGCGCCCGCGTCGCCGGCGCCGCGTGCCGTGGGACCGTCCGGGGCCTCCGCCGTGCGCGAGCCGTGGCCCGCATCCGGCGCGAGCAGCACGTCCGCCGTCCCTGGCGCGAGCAGCTCGCCATCGGGGCTCACCCACGCGTCGAGGATCCCCGACGCCTCGAGCGCCGCCTCGATCCCGGCTCGCCGCTGCTGTGGCACGCCTGGGCGGAAATCGACGAGCAGCCACAGCGGAGCGCCAGCGCGTCCGTGGCGTGCGGCGGGGTCGCGTGTGTGCGGGACCGGCGGCGCGTCGTGCTCGCCTGCGCGCAGCCGCTCGATCGACGCGTCGAGCTCGCTCGCCAGCTGTGTCGCTTCGAGCTCGCCCGCCTCGACCTCGGCTTGCTCGCGCGCGAGCGTCGCGCTCGCGTGGCGGCCCGCCGCGCCAACGCCGCCGGCGAGCGGGTTGGGGCCGCTGAGCGTCTCCACCCACAGCTCCAGGGCGGCGAGCAGCTCAGGGGCGTCCGCGACGGCAAACGCCGTAGCCGTGTCGATGTACGCGCGGGCCGCGCCCACCAGATCGCGCGCGACGTCGGCCACGAGCTTGCCCGCCTGCTCGCGCCGCTCGGCCAGCGCCGCGGCTTCGCTTGCGCGCTCGTCGTGGCGCTCGCGCGCGGCGAGCAGCTCGCGCCGGCGCTCGTCGGCGGCCGCCAGCAGCGCCCCGAGATGATCGACGGCTCGCTGCTGGCGCTCGACGAGGTGCTCGGCGCGACGGCGCAGCTCGGGCACATCCGTTGCGGGGGAGGCGTCGATCGCGCTGTCCACCGACCCGGCGTAGACGGTGGAAACGGCGGCCGCGTGCGCCCGCTCGGTGGCGCCTGCGCGGACACGCGTCAGCTCCTGCGCCGCCTGCGACGCGGCGGCGTCTGCGTGGGCTTGCCGCTGCTTGTGGTGCTCGACTCGAGCGAGTGCCTGCTCGTGGGCGGATCTGGCGCCCGCCGCGCGCTCGGCGGCGCGACGCGCGTCCTCGGCGGCGCGCTCCAGGTCGCGCGCGCTGCGCGCCTCCGGGCTCTCGCGCAGCGCGTGTTCGCGGGCACGCAGCCGCTCCTGCCCGGAGCGCAGGCCGGCGAGCGCGTCCGTCGCCTGCGCCAGCTCGGCACGAGCCCTGCCATGAGCCTCCTGCGCCTCGGCCAGCTCGCGGCTGACGCGGTCGAATGCAGTTTGCGAGCGGCGCGGCGGGGCAGCACGCCGCCGGCACGCGATCCGCGCGTAATGGCGGTATGTCTGCAGGTAGGCGTCGGCGGCGTCGCGTGCCTGCACCATCGCGGCCAGCGTGTCGCGTTCCTCCTCCAGCCCGCGGAAGGCCTCCGCGACATCCGCGATCAGGGCCTGGTCGAGCGGCGGCAGGGCGTCGGTGAGCGCGGCGGAGAGGTGGCGCTCGTCCGGGCGCTTCGACAGCTGGGGAGCACGGATCTTGATGAGCAGGTCGATCAGCGCGCCATAGCGCTGCTCGCCGAGCGCGAACAGCGCCTCGTCGACCGCCCGCCGGTAGGTGCGCGCTGTTCGATGCACGGCGCCATGCGTGCCGATCGCGTCCTCCAGGCGATCTCTTGTCATGGCGATTCGAGCGCCGTCCACCAGCGCCAGTTCCTCGCCGACGCGCTGGTCGGTGACGAAGAACCAGTGGTCGGAGATGCCGCGGCCGGCGACCGCCTTCAAGCCGCAGCCGAGCGTGCAGAAGTGGGCGCCCCCGTCGGCGTCGAGCCGGCCGAGCTCCAGCCACGTGTAGCCGAGCCGCTCGGGATTCGGGTGTTCGCCGCCGAGCAGCAGGTTCCACTCCATGCGCTTCTTCGGGTCCGCGTCGGGCTCCACGCGGTGGGACGCAAGCTCGCCGTCGAGCAGGAACGGGAGCATCAGGGCGAGCACCTTGGACTTGCCCGTGCCGTTGTTGCCGCGCAGCAGCAATCGGCCGTCGCGGAAGCGGAACTCCTCCTGGTCGTAGTAGAAGACGTCCACCAGGCCGGCGCGCAGCGGCTGCCAGCGCTCGCGCTCGGGGTCCGGCAGGCCTCGCCAGCTCACGCCAGCTCCAACTGCGCCGGGCTCTCGGCGATCGTCGGCGGCGCGAGCGCGAAGCGCGCAAGCGCGGGCAATGGCGCCACGCCGTCGGGTCCGCGCCGCACGAGCCGCAGCGCCGCGAGCCGCTCGAGCGCCGTCTCCACCAGCAGCACCTCGGCGCCCCGCTCCTGGGCGCCGCGGCGCCAGTACGCCCTGTGCTCCTCGGCCATGCGTCGCACCAGCCGGCACAGCTCGTCCTCGGGGACGGGGACGGGGGTCGACCCCGCGCGGTCGACCGCGAGCGCCTGCTCTGCCGCTGCGTCGTCCGCGAGCCGCCGCGCCAGGTGTTCGGCGAGGAGCAGCGTCACGTGCCCGTCGGTGCCCACGTCGGGCATGCGCACGTCGGTCAGGTCGTCGTCCGGGTCGACCATCGCGATTCCCTCCGCGCGGATCTCCGCGACGAGCCCCGTCAGCTCCGAGACGCGTCGCGTCAGGGCGGCGCGCTGGCCCGTGAGGTATGCGAGCTGCTCGGCGTCCAGCTCCTCGTAGTAGAGCACGGGATCGTCGAGCAGGCGTCGCGTGAGGTTGTGTCGCACGGCGCGGTTGCGCAACTCCTCGGCTTCAGGCAGCGGGTCGGCCGCAAGCTGGGAGAGCCGCTGCGCGAACCCGGTTGCGGCGATCGTGGACGGCCCGCGCGAGGGCGCGAGCACGCCGGCCAGTACCCGTCGCTGCACGTCATACAGCGCGTCGCCCTTGTCGCGCAGGTACGCGTCCTCGTCGCCCGCCACCCTGCTCAGCACGCCGAGCTCCAGCAGCAGTCGCACGACCGCGACCAGATCGCCGCGCTCCTCGCGCCCGCTCAGGCCAAACGCCAGGCCGGCGTTCGCCAACTGCTCGTCGGCGGCCGCGTGGATCGTCCTTTCGGCGAGGCGGCCCAGGGTGATCTGGGCATCCGAGCGCTCGAGCACCGACAGCGCCAGACACGTGAGCACGTAGCGCCGGCGCGTGAACGGCGCACGCGAGCGCGGGTCGCGGGCCGGGTGCGTGGGGTCGTCGGTGGCGGGCGCAAGCTTGGCCAGCCTTGCCACCTCGCTGTCCACGATCAGGCGCCAACCGGTGTTTGCGTCGAACCAGGAGCGAAGCTCGGTGGCGTAGCGGCGCACGACGCGGAAGTCCTCTCCGTGGGCGCCACCGGCTCGCAGCAGAGGGCGGCGCAACAGCGCCCGCACGGCCCGCCGCAGGCTCGCCTCCCTGGCGCTCTCCAGGGCGCTATCGAGGGCGTGGCTCATGGCATCGCCGCGCTCGAGCCGTTCGCGGGCAGGCTGAGGTCGGCTATCTCGATCACGTGGTCGGCGCCCCGGAAGATGCCGGCCGGGGTTTGAATCTCGACGGCGGCGGCGTTCGCAAGCGCGACCAGGCGCACGCCGAGCGTGCCGTCTGCGGTTGTGGTGGCGACGTCGCGACGGTCGGGGCGGCGCGCCGCGAGGGCGTCGCCCAACAGCGCCAGGAACAAGCCGAAGGCGTCGGCATCGAGCTCGCCCAGCTCGCCAAGCCTGGTGGGCCGCCCGGTCGCAAGGCGCGCCCGCGCGGCCGCCGTCTGCTCGCTCTCCTTGGCGGCGAGCTGCGCCAGCAGGCGACGGCCCTCCTCGCGGTTGGCGATCCGGTTGGGACGGCCGCGACGCTCATAGCTGCCCGTGCGGCGCAGGCGCGGACTGATGTGCAGCGGGGGCGCGTCGCGCCACGACGTGGACGGCTGCACGGGGCTTTCCTCGCGCGCGGTGCGCGTGTCGCCGTCCAGCACCAGATGACGCGAGCCGTAAAGTCCGAACGCGCTGCGCCACAGCCGGTGCATCGCGGCATCGTCGGGCGCCTCGGCGAACCACAGCGCCAGAGCGCGGAAGTCGGCCGAGCGATCGGAGCGTCCGGAGCGGCGCTCGTTGAGACTGGCGACGACGGCTAGAAGATCCGGGATGGCCTGGCGGGCGCGGCTGCGCAGCAGCTTCGCCTGACCTGGGTGGCCGGGCTCGGACACGAACCACTGGCGCAGGCCCTGCCAGCGCTCCCGCCATGCGGCCATGCCGGCGCGATAGGCGAGCTCGCGCGGATCGAGCTCGCGCGCAGCTTCCTCTTCGCGCTGGCCCTCCTCGCGGCGGTCCCCGCCCGCGCGGCCCTTCCCCGCCTCGCCGCCCGGAGCAGCGTCTTCTGCGTCACGGCGGGCCACGATGCCGAGCAGACGCGTCACCTCCGCATCGTCGAAGTCGGCCAGCAATCCCGAGATCTCCGCGCCGACGGTGACGAGATCCTTGATGAAGCGCTCCAGGTAGTCCACGAGCCGGTCCTTGTAGGCGAGAAACGCGTCCACATCGGCGTCGTGGAGCTCGATCGTGCGCCGCAACGAGCCCATGAACGCCTGAGCGTTGTCGGCGAGATCTTCGAAGCGGTCGACCAGGCCGCGCAACAGCAGCCCCAAGCGCGCGGCATCGGGATCAGCCTCGCCGGCCAGCTCGCGCAGGGCGCGCAGCTGCGTGGCGATGTCCGCGAGGGCGACCGCCTGCAGGGCTCCGCGTCTACCCAGCTGCTCCTCGTACACGCCAAGCGCCCGCTCGGCGGCCTCACCGGCGTGGGTCAGCTGATAGAGGAAGCGCGCGCGATGGAAGTCCTCCACCGTCGTGACACGGCTCGTATCCGGGTCGGCGCGAAGGTTGCCCCATTCCACCAGCTGCCCGAGCGCATCGGCGAGCGCATCCGCCGGGACGTGTGCGCTCGGCTCAGCGCCGGCGAGCGCCTCGTGGAGGTCCTCGGCGCGCAGGTGCACCACGAACCGCCGCTTCGCGGCGACGAACTCGCCCATCACCTGCCGATACAACGCGACATTTGGTGTCGCGAGATGGGCGAACGGCCTGAACGCTGAGGGCTCCACGTCCGAGCACGTTAGCCTTCGGCGGGGTCGCCGAGCGCTGTGCGTTCCGCGGCGTGCGCAAGTTTCGCGCACGTGTCCACGAGCAGCTCGCTCAGGTTGCGATCGCCGACCTCCACCGGAGCGGGCCCAAGCTGGCGCAGCAGCGCGTCAGGCGCCTCGCCGGCGAGCGGGTTCACGTGGAGTGCCTCCAGCTCTGAGCCGCAAGACCAGAACGAGTCGAGCAGGGTGGACAACGGAGCGCCCGACGCGGACACGCCGGGGGCGTTCGCCGAGGGCGCCGTCACCTTGGCGCCGCGAGCGGCGGCCGCGCGCCGCTTGCGCAGGCGCTCCACGAGCTCATCCCGATCGCGACCTCTCCAGGTGAAGATCAGGAATGGATCCTCGTCGAAGCGCTCGGCGAGGATGTAGTAGGTGGCAGCGATGTGCTTGCACGGGTTCACGGCGTCCGGGCACGTGCACGTCGACCTCAGCTCACTCGCCGAGCGCGGGAACAGCGCGAGCTTGCACGAGTCGAGCAGCTCCTCGATGTCGTGCGGCATCTCGCCCGCGAGCAGCTTCGCCAGCGGCAGGGCCTGCGAGGCCATCGCCTTCTCGGCCCGGCGCCACTGGCTCTCGGACAGCGCCTTGAAACGGATGCGCACGCGGTACGGCGAATGGCGCGACCCCTGGACCTTCGCCAACACCACCCCGTGCTCGACCTCGAGCTCGACGACCTGGCCGGAACGCGCGTAGCTGCGTCCGCGCTTCAGCCGCGAGCCGACACCGAAGGACTCGAGCAGCTCGATGAACCGCCGCGACCACCACGTCTCGCCGATCGCGCCGTGCCGGCTGCGCGCCTCGATGCCGCCCTCCACCGGCAACGGCCGCGATGGCTCGTAGAACGCGTACCGATCGAACGCGGCCATGTCAGTCGGCCACCGCGTCGGCCGAGAGCGTCACCAGCTCGCGCAGCTGGGCGGTGTCGAGCTCCGTGATCCACGCCTCGCCGGTCCCCACGATGCGATCGGCGAGGTCCTTCTTGCGATTGATCAGCGTGTCGATTCGCTCCTCGAGCGTGCCCACGCACGTGAGCTTGCGCACCTGCACGTTCTTGCGCTGCCCGATCCGGAAGGCCCGGTCGGTCGCCTGATCCTCGACCGCGGGATTCCACCAGCGGTCGAAGTGGACCACATGGTTGGCCGCGGTCAGGTTGAGCCCGGTGCCGCCGGCCTTCAACGACAGCACGAACACCGACGGTCCGCCGTCGGACTGGAACCGCTGGACCATCTCGTCGCGCGCGCTCCTGGAGGTGCCGCCGTGCAGGAACATGACCTCGCGGCCGAGGCGCTCCTGCAGATGCGCGCGCAGCATGTGCCCGAACTCGCTGAACTGGGTGAAGCAGAGCGCGCGGTCGCCCTCGGCGAGCGCTTCGGCGAGGATCTCCTCCAGGCGCGCGAGCTTGCCGGAGCGCCCATCCAGCCGAGAGCGATCCTTGAGCAGGTGCGCGGGATGGTTGCAGACCTGCTTGAGCTTCACGAGCGCCGCCAGGATCACACCCGAGCGCTCGATCCCCTCGACCTTCGACGCCTTCTGCAGCATCTCCTCGACGACCGCCTCATAGAGGCTCGCCTGCTCCTTCGTCAGATGGCAGTCGACGCGCATCTCGATCTTCTCGGGCAGGTCGCCGATGATCTGCTTGTCGGTCTTCAAGCGGCGCAGGATGAACGGGCCCGTCGCCTGGCGCAGCAGCGCCGTGGCGTGCTCGTCGCGGTAGCGCTCGATCGGCCGCGCGTAGCAGCGCTTGAACGTCGCCGCCGGGCCCAGCAGCCCCGGGTTGAGGAAGTCCATGATCGAATGCAGCTCCGTCAGGCGGTTCTCGACCGGCGTGCCGGTGAGCGCCACCCGGTGACGGGCGCGCAGCGAACGGATGGCGCGCGTCTGCTTGGTGTCGATCGTCTTGATGTTCTGTGCCTCGTCAAGCGCGATCCGCCCCCACTCCACGGCGCCGAGCGTCTCGCCGTCGCGGGTTGCGAGCGCGTAGGTCGTGATCACCAGATCGCTTGCGCGCGCCGCGCGGGCGAACTTCTTCTTCTCCGCGAGCCGATCGGGGCCGTGGTGCACGTGCACCCGCAGGCTCGGCGCGAACCGCCGGGCCTCGCGCTCCCAGTTGCCGACAACCGACATCGGGCACACGAGCAGCGTCGGCGCAAGGCGCTTGCGCCGACCCGCCTTGCCGTGGCGCTCCGCGTGCTCGCGCTCGGCGAGCAGCAGCGCCAGCAGCTGCACCGTCTTGCCGAGGCCCATGTCGTCCGCCAGGCACGCGCCGAGACCGAGGCTCGACAGGAACGACAGCCAGGCAAGCCCGCGCTGCTGGTAGGGGCGAAGCTCCCCGTCGAGCGTCGCCGGGGTGGGGACCTCCCGCAGCTTGCGATCGCCATCCGCGCTGAGCAGCTCCTTCAGCCACCCGGAAGCCTCGATCTCGACATCCGGCGACTCGGCCTCGGCGCCGACGCCGGCGCGCAGCTCGAGGCTCTCGCGGATCAGCTCGCCCGCCGGCGCCCGGCCGCGCTCGGCGCGACCCTGGAAGAAGGCGAGCGCCGCCTCGACGTCCTCGGGGCGCAGCACGATCCAGCGCCCGCGCGCCATCACCAGCGGCAGCTTCAGCGCCGCCAGCTCGCGCAGCTCCGAGAGCGTGAGCGTCGCGTCGCCGACCGCGATCCGCCACTCGTACGAGCACAGGCCGCTCAGGCCAAACAGCCCGCTGCCCTCCTCGATCTCGTCAAACGGCTCCAGCTTGAGATTGAGCCGCAGCCGCTTGTGAAACCAACGCGGCACGAGCACGCCGAACCCGGCCTGCTCGAGCGCCGGAGCGGCGTCGCGTACGAACCCGATCGCCGCCTCAGGGGCCAGATCGACGCCGCTCGGAGCGGCCGCTCGCAGCGCCGGCTCCAGCTCGGGCCACAGCCGCAGCGCGTGACCGAGCCCGCCGAGCAGGCGCTCCTGCGGGTCCGCCAGGCGGTGGCCGAGCACCTTCAGCCCGTCGCCATTGGAGCGCCACACCTCGCCGGCCGGCACGAGCACGCTCGGATCGTCCTTGGCCTGGAGCAGGAACTCGACACGCCAGCGCTCGGCATCCAGACCGGCGTCATGCGAACCCGATCGAGCGGGCTCCAGCTGCTCCGGCTCGCACAGGTGAAAGCAGGTCCGGAACATGCGGTGCTCGGAGTACCGTTCGCCCGCCTGACGCCACTCGTCGAGCTCCTCCGCGAGCACCGCCAGCTCCCGCTCGTCGCCATCGACAAGCGGGTCGGGGTCGGTCAGCGCCGCGACCCACGCATCGACGACCGGCGGTCGGCGCTTGGGGCGCCCGCGTGCCCGCCGCCCGTTGAGACCGTCGCACAGGAAACCGCGCGCGCACGCGTCCACAACCGTCCCCAGCAGATCGCCGACGACCGCCTCGGCCGCGTTGGCGTCCTCGGAGCCAGTCATCTCCGCGCGCAGCAGCGGCGGCATCGCGCCGGCCAACATCCGCACGCGCTCCACATCGTGGGGATCGCCGGGCATCGCGCGCCACCACGCGACCCACTCGTCCTCGCGCCTGACCAGCGCGGGGACCAGCCGGCCGCGCGCGACCAGCTCGAGCCCGAGCTTGGCCGCCGCTGCGAGGAACCGCAACGAGTCGCCGAGCGCAACGCCCGCGGCCGGCTCGGTGTCACCTGCGTAGCCTGCGGCCGGCAGTGCGAGGAGCAGCTCGACCGCGGGCATCGGCGCCAGCCCGATCGCCGGGACCACCCACGGATCGAGCAGCTCCGGACTGCCGGTGCGCCGCTCTTGCTCCCCGCGCAACAGCCGCGGGGAGCACTGCGGGCCCTCGTCGAAGGAGGGCAACAGCAGATGGAGCTCACGCTCCATCAAGGCGTCGGATCCGAGTGACGCCCCCAATGCGTCGAACGCTCCGGCCATCTCGGGCACGGCGCACGCAAACGGATGCTTGCGCGCCCGCGGCTTCGCCGGCCTGCCGCCGCGACGCCTCGGCGCACGGGCAGGCAGCTCCGAGCTCTCGCCCCACACGCAAAGCCTCGAGTCCCAAGACCAGATGGCGTGCAGTGCGATCACGAGCGCATTGTGTCGTCGCGAACGGACACCCTCGGCAGGCGGCGGGGACATCTACTTCGAGATGCTTGGTCGAATGCATCTTGATGCGCTACCATAAACACGTGCGCACGACGCTCACCCTTGCCGACGACGTGGCCGCGGCCGTCGAGAAAGTGCGCCGTGAGCGCTCGGTCGGCCTCAGCGAGGCGGTCAACGATCTCGTCCGCGCGGGCCTCGTTCAGCAGCACGCGTCAAGGCCATTCCGGCAGAAGACCCACGATCTCGGTGAGGGCATCGACTACAGCAATGTCACCGATGCGATCGAGACGCTCGACGGCCCGGCCACGCGTTGATGCTTCTCGACGCGAACGTGCTCCTATACGCAGTTCACAAAGGCGCCGATCGCCACGAGGCCGCTCGCAAGTGGCTAACCGAGCAGCTGAACGGCTCGCGTCGCGTCGGGATTCCGTGGTCCAGCCTGGGTGCCTTCCTGCGCATCGCAACTCACCCCCGCGCCTTTCCTCGCCCGTTGAGCCCCACAACTGCCTGCGAGCGAGTGAGCGACTGGCTGTCCGCACCCGTCGCGTGGATCCCGCAGCCGGGCCCCGAGTACAGTCGCATCCTCCGCCAGCTCATCACCGAGCATGGCGCTCGCGGCAACCTGGTCCCCGACGCGATGCTCGCCGCACTCGCTATCGAGCACGGTCTCACGCTCCACTCGACCGACACCGACTTCGCCAGCTTCAGCGGACTCCGCTGGACGAACCCCCTGGAGGCTGGGTAGAAGCCCACGACGTTCGCCGCCATGCTGACATCCAATGTCGGTTACATCCGATGTCGGTTACACTGGATGTTATGTTCGTGAATCGCTCGGCGGAGCTCGAGGCGCTGGCGGAGTGGTGGGAGGGCTCGCCGGGTGCTGGTGCGGTGGCGCTCGTGTGGGGGCGACGACGGGTCGGCAAGACCGCTTTGCTGAGCGCGTTTGCCAAGGATCGTCGCACGGTGTTTCACACCGGCGCGGGACGACCCGCGCGCGATGAGCTCAGCATCCTCAGCCGAGCCACCGCCGACGTGCTGGCTCCGGGAATGCGCGATCTCGCCGCGAGGCCATTCGTGGATTGGGATGATGCGCTGGAGAGCATCGCATCGGCTGCCGCTGAGGAGCCGTTGCTGCTTGTGCTCGACGAGTTCCCCGAGCTGCTGAGGGTCTCTCCCGAGCTGCCGGGGGTGTTGCGCGCGTTCTGGGATCGTGCCCGGGAGAGGACCCGCTTGCGGATCCTGCTGTGCGGCTCGGCGGTGCGCACGATGCAGGCGATCCAGGAGGAGCGCGCGCCACTGTACGGGCGTATCGACCTGTCACTGCCGCTGCATCCGTTCGCGCCGCACGAGACGGCGCTGATGCTGCGCGAGCTCACGCCCTCCGATCGCGCTCTCATCTGGGGCATTCTCGGCGGCGTGCCGCTGTACCTCACTTGGTGGGATCAGCAGCGCAGCCTGCGCGAGAACCTCGCGCGCCTGGTCGCTCGCCCCGGAGGCCGGCTCCTGGACGAGGGCCGGCTGGTACTCGCCACCGAGGGCGATACGGGCGAGCTTGGCCAACTCGTGCTGCGCGCGATCGCCGCCGGCGCCACAAAGCACGGGGAGATCGAGCAGGCCGTGCGCGCCGAGCCGGCTCGCACGCTCGAGCGTTTGATCGAGCTGCGACTCATCGAGCGGATCACCCCCGTCACCGAGGCTCACTCGCGCACACGCCGCCGCAGCTACCGCATCGCCGACAACTTCCTCGCGTTCTGGCTAGGCATCGTCGAGCCCTACAGAGCCGAGATCGAACGCGGACTCGGCCCAAGCATCCTCAGCCCCATGATCGAGCGTCTCGACGACCACATGGGCGCCCGCTGGGAGAACGCTTTCCGCTCCCATCTACGGCGCCTCGCCGCCAACGGAGCGCTCGCGCCCGACATCGTCAGGATCGGCGCGTTCTGGTCGGAGCACCCCGCAGTCGAGATCGACGCAGTCGCCCTCGCCGGCCGGGCAGAGGAGGCGGTCCTCCTCGGCGAGGCAAAGTGGGCGCGCACCGCCGACGGCGCGCGCATCGTGCGCGAGCTCGGGCGCAAGGCAACCGCACTGCCCCTGCTCGCTGCCAACCACACCTACGCCGTATGCGCCCGCGAGCGCATCACAAACCTCCCACCTACGGTGACCGCGATCACGGCCGCCGAGATCTTCGCCTGAGTCGACGAGCTCGTCCGTGGCGTCACCCCTACCGCGGGCGCACAGATCGCGCAATCTGCGTGCCGCGGTGCGTCAGCCGCCGGCCGGCCCCGAAGGCGACACGCCGGCAGCCAAGAAGGCGCCGCTGCCCTCAAGCAGGCGCTCGTGCGGCTACACCCCCGCGCCCAACCGCAGCGGCTGGTCGGCGTAATCACCCTGTACGAGGGCCGTCGAGGTTGCGATACCGCGCGCACAACAAGCTCATGCGAAGCTTTCTCGACGACGCCGTCTACGACGGCCGCGTTCGCGTTGAAGCCGAGAGCACACCGCGAGCCGTCCAGCAGACGCTGCTCGCAGACTGAGCCTCCGCGCCGACGTCACGCAGCGAGGTCTTCGAGGTCGAGCTCGTCAAGCTCGAGCTCCTCGCGCATCCATGCGACATCCGCGTAGGGCTCGCCATCGCGACGAGCGCGTTCCGATCTGTTCTCGATGCCGCGCACGAGACTCACGAGGTCGGCCCGGTGCTCACCGGCAGCAGCGTGCCGCGGCGTGCAGCCGCCGAGCTGGGGATGCGGTTCGTCCAGCCATTTGCGGGTGTACTCGGTCATGAACTCTGACACGATCCGGCGCTCCTCGTCCGGCGGCAGACCAGAGGACGAGCGCTCGCCGGCGCGGGACGGCGCCTGTCGATGCTCCGCGAGCAACGGCTCGATCGGAACGACCTCGCGGTGAGTGAGCTCGACGAGCTGATCGAAGTCCGAGGCGACGATTTCGATCGCGTGGTCGAGCCGCTGTTCGGACATCGCCTCAACCGACAGGAGCTCTCCCTCGAGCCGGAGGGTGGCCACGGAAACCGTGTCGAGGCCGCCCGCCGAAGCCTCGACCACGATCGCGCCTTCGGGCAGCGGCGGGCGCTCCGCGACGAGTCGCTCACGCGCCGCCGTGATGTCCATCTCGAGCGGGTCATGCGGAGCGAGCCTCCCGAAGACGCGAAAACGCTCGCGCACCTCGCGAAGGTCTCGCACACTCCAGGTCGCAGAACCCTGGACGATCGGATCGCCCTCGACAGTGAAGAAGCTCGGCTCGACATCCCAACGCGGCGGCCGGTATCGCATCAGCTCGAGCGCGTGGTCGCGAAACACGTCGGCCACGCGATCGCGCATGCCCGAGACGCTATCGCCGGCGAGACGTTCCAGCTCGGCGATCAGGCCCGACTCATCCGCGGGCTCGAGCACGCGCGCCGGCCCCCACAGGGTCGACGGATCGCCATCCATGACCCGGCCGATGAGCATGTCCCAGCGAACCGCGTCGCGGGATACGTTCTCACTGCGCACCTCGACGCATCCGCCGCCGACAACGTCCTCCAGCAGCAGCGAGACCCCGGGCTCAACGGCGAGCACACGGTGGATGCGCAGGCGGGCGGCGGCGATTCGCGAGGCTACTGCGCGCACATCGGCGGGAAGCTCCGAGCGCGCCGCGTAGCGCTCGGCGGGCGTTCCTCCACCGCGGAGCTCGCGATCATTGTGGAACCAGGCGGTGAACATCTGCGCGTCGGTGTCGTCCATCACGCGCTCGCGACCGGCGAACTGCTCGAGCGCGGCGCCGATCTCGTCGCCCAACTCGCGGGAGGCCCAGTCCTGGATCCGCTGCCCCACCTCGTCATCGAACCGTGATCCTAGCTTCGCCCGCTCGGCCGCGGCAAGGCAACAGCGCTTGTACTTGAGTCCGCTCCCGCACGGGCACGGGGAATTTCTTGAGACGCTCATGGGGATCGAAGGTAATCGTGGGCTCGGACGCAAAAACGAGGCGCCCGCCGACACGACGTCGCTCGCGGCCGGCTTCGATCTCGCGCGTCGAGCGCGTCACACATCCCGTGCGCGGCGCTCGTAGCGCACCAGGAACTCTGAAGGACGCACGCCGAGGGCACCCGCGACCCGCAGCAGGTTGGCGAAGCTGACGTAACGAGAGTTTCGTCCCAACCCAACGATACCGTTGTGTTATGATTCCGGAGCTCGATGAGCGCGGGAGCCTCCCGCCCGGCATCCATCACGCGACCTGGACCGAGATCGTGACTCGCTACGCAACGAGCACCCACCGACGAGATCTGCTCGACGGACTTCTTGACGCGCTGCGTTCGCTGAAGGCTGCCGGTTGCGCCACCGCGTATATAGACGGCAGCTTCGTCACAGCCAAGGCGAATCCCGACGACTTCGACGCCTGCTGGGAGTCGGCCGGTGTTGTTCCCAGCCGCCTCGACTCCGAGCTGCAGGACTTCAGCGACGAGCGCGCTGCACAGAAGGCTCGCTACGGCGGCGAGATCTTCCCCGCCCAACGGCCGGCACATCCAGATGGCACAACGTTCCTTGAGTACTCCCAATGCGACGGCGTCACCATACGGTCCAAGGGCATCATCGCCGTCGATCTGGCAGGACTCCCGTGATCACCAACCAGCGGGAATACCGCATCACCAAGAGCTGCATCGCCCGCTTCGAAAAGGAGCTGGTCGCCAACGACACACGAGAGCTCGGCCCCAACGAACATCCCGACATGAGGCAGGTGGTACACGACGCCGTCGCCAGCGAGATCGAAACGCTGCGCCGACAGATCGACCACTACGAGCAGCTCCGAGACGGACACATCACTAGCCGCGAGATCAGCTCCCTACGCGAGCTACCCACCGCCCTGGTCGAAGCCCGCATCGCCGCCAGGCTGACCCAGCGCCAGCTCGCCGAGCGAATCGGCGTCGCCGAACAGCAGATCCAGCGCTGGGAGGCCAACGACTACAGCGGCGTAGGGCTCGACCGGCTACAGAGCATCGCCGACGCACTCGGCATACAGATCCACGAGACGATCACGTATAGCAGCGCGGCATAGGAGCGCCAAGAGTCGCGGCCCCACCAGGTCCACTCACTCGCCCGGCCCAGGGTCACAGCGGTTTCGCCGACCTACGCGACTTCGCGTCGATGGCGCAAATAAGGTCAATAGCGGGGGCAGGATTCGAACCTGCGACCTTCGGGTTACCGCTACGAGCAGGCGTGCGAGGACGAGGCCGAACGCTGCGGCCGCTGAGACTCCTCCTGCACGTGCGCCAGGTCGCGCTTCTCGCGCGGGACTACCCCGACGCGGGCACCCAACGGCGCCAGTAGCGCGGCAAGCGTACTGGCGGTCGGGTTCGTCTGGCCGCGCTCGATCCGCGAAATCTCGGCCTGGTTGATGCCGGACGCGGCGGCGAGCTGCTTCTGCGTGAGATGGCGCTCCTTGCGCAGCTCGCGCACCTCACGAGCCATGGCGTAGTGAGCGTTGAAGGCATCCCAGCGCGCGATGTCCTCCGGGCCGCCAGCCTTCGCCCTCTCCTCAACCTCGCTGATGTAGTCGTCGAACTTCGTAGCCATCGTGAAACTCCGTTGGTGGGTCCGGCAGTGATTATGCGGCGTACCTCACACTTGGTCGGTTAGTCGAAGAGCAGTGGGACGATGTAGCGATCGACACTCGTCTTGGTGGTCGCCATCGACGGGCGTGCTCCGAGCAGGAACGACAGCGTGTCGAAGCCCTTCTTCGGGTCGACGTGGCGATCGGGATCGGTCAGGCGGAGTTTTCGCTCGACAGGGATCAGCGCCTCGACCCGCCGCTGGTGCTGGTCGGAGATCTCGGCGTTAATGCTGAGCTTCTTCTCGATGACGCCACGAACCCGTCGACGGACGGCTGGATCCTGGTGTTGCTTCGTGGCAGCGAGAAGGAGGCCCAGGAAGGCGATGTCGTTGTAATGCTTAGCGTGGCCGAACAGCCACCACGCCACGATCTTCTCCGCGAGGATCTCCTCGGGGTTCATGATCGGGGCCTCGATCTCTTCCGCGAGGAGCGGGAAGGGGTATCGGTGTCGCAGACGCCGCGTGATCGATGGAAGCTCGATGCCTCGCTGCGCGAAGGAGAGGCTGAATTCGTCCTGTGCTGCTGGTAGCTCTGAGAAGCGCGCCGCGTAGATGACCGGCTGGAAGGTGATCAGGTCCTTGCCGGTCTGGACGGGACCAGCGGTGATCGCGATCTCAGGCTCGTCGTAGCTGATCGCGAGTCGAAGGCTGTCGGGGTCGACAGGCACGCGGCACGCGGCGTCGCCGTCGTAGACGGACATGCGGGGGCTTTCCAGGCAGCGCATCGCCATCCCGCCACAGAGCGCCATAGTCTTGCCGTCGAGCGTCCCGTTGCGGACGAGGTTGGCGATGCAGACGATGCGCGCGATATCGCGGACGACGTCTTGGGGTTCCAGTGTCGGGTGGGCCTTGCAGAACTCGATGATTTGATCGTCGATGTCCACCTCGACGGCGAGTATGGGATCACTTCCCATAGAGGACCCAGCCTTCGATCCGATCGCGCGGGACGTTGAACCGCACCCGCCAGAAGGAATCGATCTCCACGTCGGATCGCGATGGCTCATCGTCGACGAGATCGGCGATCCGATCTGCTCGGCGGACACGAGAGGGCAAGTAGCGACGCGCTTCCAGGTCGTGGCCGCTCATCGACAGCATCGCACCGACACGTCGCGGGACCACTCCTCCAAGGACCATTGCATATCGGCAGACGGTCTCGGCATCGATCAAGTCATGGCTCACCGCGCGTCCCCAGCCGGTGGCCCACGTCTCGGTGCTGCCGAAGAGCTTGGGAGTCCACAGAGCATCGACGAGGGTACGCTGGAGATCGCTGCGCGCGTAGACGGGGTCTGAGACGATCTCGATGCCGCTCTCGGGCGAGAAGATCGCCTTGTCAGAGCGGACAACATGCAACGACCGACCGCCGATCTGGGCGCGCTTGTCCGTCAGGGTGCTGTTCGCGAACCCGATCGCGACCGTGATGGACGGCTCGCTGAGATCAACGAGACGGTGCTCGATGAGCGCCGTCAAGAACCCCACGTAGTAGTCGCCATGGGAAGAGAGGCGTGCGTGGATGAGGCGCTGCCACGGCTGGTAGGCGATGTCCGACTGTCCGATCTTCGGGATCGCGTAGCGCCCCGCTCCGATCTCGATCAGCGCGCCACGACCCGCCATGCGCCGCAGCATGTCCTTCGGTCGATCCGAGTACTTCGACAGCCATGGAAGGTCCTCGCGGAGAACGATGACCTCGCGATGTCGGCGACGGGCGGTCTGGATGACCGCCGTGTCAGTATCGGAGAATCGCTGCGGTGACATCCCATTTCCTTCCGATAAGCCCTTGTTCTATTGGCTTCTCGGATACTCGCGGGAGAATAATATCCCATTTACATCCGAATAGCCACCGGACTGATGTCTTTTCGGGACCATACGGGATCCTTCGTTCGGAACCGGCCGCGACCTCCTAACCATGATGTTTACCCCAGCCCCCCCTGGACGCATCTACTCCGGTGGGCAAAATTGAGCTCCTCGTGGAGCTGGTCCGCGAGTCCGAGACCGAGGTGCCAACGGAGCTCATGAACACGGAGTGGCTCACGCCTTGGGCAGCGGACTTCCGCTTACGAGGAGCCGGTCGCGCTCGATCGCGTCGCTGCGCTGGCAGCGGCCGTGAGTGCTGCCGGCTAGGCGACATCGCTGCTCGGAGACTGAGCTGCGACCTTCACCTGATCCAGTTTCGGGAGGAAATCTCGGGAGGAAGCTCCGCGAGCGTCCGAGTCCTAGAAGCACGAAAACCCTGGGATTTCCGGATTTCCAGGGCTTCCGTTAGATAGCGGGGGAGCGATTCGTCCTTATCGGCGACCACTCGGTGCTGGTGGAGCGGGTCGTTCCGTGGCCGTGAAGCTGGCGCGAGCCCGATACAGAGCGCTCAACAGGCAGCAAGCGGGCTGTCGTCGGTCTCGGTTTCTGATCGAGACCGAACCACCATGATGTCGGTGTGCTCCTCGTAATCTGGAGCACATCCGCGATTACGCGACGAACGCGAGCCTCGGTGGGGTAAAGCTCGTCTTGAGCCTACCCCGAAGCAACGAACAGAAGGAACGCACGGAACCGAAGCAGGACAGGTGACGTGACGGGGCCCGGCGAGGAGCCCAGGTGGTCTGGGATCTTTTGATGGACTGCGGTCGTGCGGGTCAGGCCGCTAGGAAGCGATCGCCGCCTGTACTCCATTGCGGAGCTGCCCGGCCGTGAGCGCCTCGTTGGCCGTCTGCGCGACCGCCTGGTCATCCGTGAAGTGGGAGAGCGCTTCGGAGGTCGCCTTCAAGATCGCGCGGTCGACGTCTGGTGGGAGCGGGTCCAGCCACATGTCGGCGAAGTCGTTAATCGTCATCTTGGATTGTCTCGGCTTCCACCAGAAGGTCAAAACAAACACGTGGGGCGCGAGCCCGTATTCGCCTTGCTCATTCGCGAGTTCGCAGGCCTGCGCGGACCACCGCCACAGCCGCGTGGAGTCACCTTGCTCGAAGCCGATGCTCCACGGATCAGAGCCGCCGACGCTCTCCGACAGCGCCCGGACCGCGCCTCGAATCGCTGCGTCGTTGGCCCCGTACAGGACCCGCACTACGGCCTCAAGCCGCTCTGAGAACCCTGGAAGATCCGAAGGCTGTACGACGATCGGCCGCTCGACCTTCGGCGGTGCGCTCGGCTTGTCTCGACTAAAGAATCCCATCTGCCCTCTCCTGTTTGGGGTAGTAGGTGCCCTGTCTCGTTGGCGTCGCAAGTAAACCACGGGAGCGCCGCCAAAAGACACGAGAAAAACCGGGCGTCCGTCTCCGCCTACGCCGACTACGCGCCCGACCCATCGCAGGGGACATTGTGGGCTGCACGGGCCTTCTCAACGAACGAGACCCCAAGAACGCCCCCTCAACTGACGATCCCGCAACCAGGGATGAACCCAGCTCCAGCGACAAATTGTGCGGCCAGCGACTCGCCTGCAAGCTCTCCCACAACGACGAAGCGCCCGCATTTGCAGGCATTTCGTTGAGTAGCGGGGGAACGATTCGCTAGCAACGGCAACCCCGTGGTAGCCGTCGCATGGACCGTGCCTGGCTGGCCTGGACGGTAGCGCGGGCGCGACCGCGAGAGCTACGGGCCGTCAGCTGTTCGAGCCAGCCACGCTGCGTTGGGACCAGTTCGGAGACTTGGGGCTTGTGCCAGGTGCGCTTTCGTGCCAGAATTGGCATCAATGTCTGATCGGCACGACATATCTGCGCTCCCTGAGCCGCTACTCAGCGAAATCTCGGACGACGAGCTGCGCGTCGGGATGCCAGAAGAACCGCCAACGGCGTTCCAACTCGTCTGGGTCCCGTCCCTGACGAGACGGACGGTCGACGAGGTCGTTGACCGAGCCAAGCACGCGTTGCAGCCGCGCATCTTTGTCTCCTATCGCAAGAGTTCGGCCGAAGCGCGCGACGCGCTTCGCGCCGCAGGCATTTCCTTCGCCGGCGATGATGGTCGCGTCTTCGTCCGTGCGCCGGGTCTTTTCGTAGAACGCGACGGGCGCACGGCGCCGCGACGAGCAAATGAGTGGGATCTGGGGGTCGAGGATGACACCGCGGTGCGCAACCCGTTCGCCAAGCGTAGTAGTCGAATCCCGCGGTGGTTCTTGCTCCACCATGAGGAGTCCTTCTCGCTTAGCGAACTCGCGCGGTCAGTGGATCTCAACCCCGCCGCCGTTTCGCGGGTGGTGCGCGCGCTTGAGGAGGCTGCCTTGGTAGGCGAGGCAACGTCAGACGCGGTTGGCCGACGCAGGAATGTCCGTCTTGAGCGCCCCCGCGATCTACTTGATGCATGGCTGCCGCAGTGGCAACGCCGGCGCGTCCGCCAACAAATCTGGGATATCGGTGCGCGAGACATCGATGAGACGCTAATCCGGCTCAGAGAGGCCGTCGAGGATCAGCCCTATGGCTGGGCAATCGGAGGGCTCGCTGGTGCCGCGATGGTCCGTCGCGCAGTAGAGCCCGTAGATGTAGTGGTCTGGGCCAGCGACGAGGAGGCGGCGACTCTAGCGAAGGTCTTGCGGCCCGAGCGAGCGCGAGGCGGACCGGGAGTTGTTCGCGTCGCCGTCGCGCCGGACCCGTGGACGCTCGGCCTGGCCCGTCGAATCGACGGACTCCCTGTTGTGGATCCGGTCGGGCTCTGGCTCGACTGCGCGTCGGAGGGCGAGCGGGCGCTTGAGGCTGCCGAAGTGTTGGCCGACATCGCTGGCTGGTCGTGAAGGTCGTAGCGCCAACACGGCTCCTCGCCGACGCGGCTGACGTGCTCAGTCCCTTCAGAGACTCCGTTGTGGTCGTCGGCGCCGCGGCGCTGGAGGTCGCGCTCGCGGACGCGACTTCGGTGGCTATCACTCCGACGCGGGACGTCGATGTGGTCGTACCCGTCAATCGTGTCGCCGCGATCGTCTCGCACCTAGAGGCGGCTAATTTGCAGCGCAGCGAGGTGCCGCACGAGCGGGCCTTCACCTGGGTGCGAGGCGACCTCAAGGTCCAGCTTGTCCGTACCTTCCATCCGTTTGCAAGGCCGCCGGCAAAGGGACTGCCGGTGAACCCCGTCTTTGGCATGCCTGCGAAGGAGGCTCACCAAGTGATCGTCGCTTTCGCCGATGACCCTGCGACCCCACGGCTGCGCTGCGCCAACGCGGCGTGTGTGCTGGCCTTGAAGCAGGCCGCATTCGGCCGGACACGGCCTCCTGATGAAGCACTCGTCGAGCGAGACTTCCACGATGCCTATCTACTTATTTCAGCCGCCGCCGACGCCGTGGTAGCCGACCTGGGTATCGCAGAGACTGAGGTGCGAAAACGAGCAAACGACGCGATCGCTCAACTCGGCGCCGGCAACGCCGCGACGATCGCAGCTGCTCACCAGATGGTCCGCTTGCGTGGCGCCGACTCCCAACGTGCGGCGGAGGCCGAAGTCCGGCGCGCCGCCGCCCGTATCCAGCAACGACTGGATCCCGTACCTGATCCGCGCGCCTGATCCGCCCCGCTACCGAGTGAGCAGCACCAGCTAGTCAAGGCGGTGCATCGTCGAGCGCACGGCTTGACCCCATGTCCGCATCGGGGCGGTGCGGCAGCCGACCGTAACTCGGTTCCCGCTAGAGGCGTGCCGTGTGGAGATAACAGCCTGTGTTGGGCGAGCCCCTGACTCGAGACATAGAACGTAGGTGCTTCCCCCAGAGCCCGGCTCCCCTCGCCAGCAGGCGACGTGCCCGACATGCTCGTCCGTTCGCCGCCAACGTCGAGAAACGCCCGGGCGCGCTCCCAGGGCCGCGGCGAAGCCGGTCACGGTCGAGAAGCGGTCGCCAGCGACGCGCGCCATTGCTCGCTCGATCGCTGCTGCGACGTACTGAGGCACGTGCGGCGCAACGTCACGAAGCCTAGGCGGCGCGTGTCCTGCGACGATCGATCTTTGCAGCGATGTCGGTGACACCGGAGAAGTCATGGGCCGAGCGAGAGGTGAGTAGCCAGAACGCCGTGAGCTATACCCGGATGTTGTGGATGCGTGTGAGGAGGTAGGCGGCGTACCTTCCCGGTTGATCAAGACCGACCGCCGTGAGGCGGGAAAGGAAGGCACGCCATGGCAGATGTTCGCACGCTCCCCGTCGGGGAGGACGATCAAGGGGTTCGGGTCACGCTCGATGAGCTGGCCCGTGAGGGCGCTCGGCGGATGATCGCCGCGGCGCTCGAGGTTGAGGTCGAGGAGTACGTCTCGTCGTTCACCGAGGAGGTCGGCGAGGACGGCAAGCGGCTGGTTGTCCGCAACGGTCACGCGCGGGAGCGCCGCGTGACGGTCGGATCGGGGACGGTCCCGGTCCGTGCGCCACGGGTGAACGACAAGCGCGTGGACGAGGAGACCGGGGAGCGCCGGCGGTTCAGCTCGTGGATCTTGCCGAAGTACGCCCGCCGCTCGCCGAAGGTGACCGAGGTGCTCCCGATCCTGTATTTGCGTGGGCTCTCGACCGGGGACTTCGGCCCGGCGCTCAGGGATCTGCTTGGCGAGGACGCCGCGGGGCTCTCTGCGAGCTCGATCGCGCGGCTGACCGAGAGCTGGCAGGCCGAGCACGAGGCATTCCGCAAGCGGGAGCTGCGCTTCCACCAATACGCGTACTGGTTCGTCGACGGCGTCATCGTCAGCGTGCGCCTCGGTGAGGACAAGCGTCTGTGCCTGCTCGTGGTCATAGGTGTGCGCGAGGACGGCGCCAAGGAGCTACTCGCGGTCGAGGACGGCTACCGCGAGAGCACCGAGAGCTGGGCCGGCGTGATGCGCGACCTGAAGGCCCGCGGCGTCAACGAGCCGAAGCTCGTCATCGGCGACGGCGCGCTCGGCACGTGGGCCGCCCTACGTGACGTGTTCCCGCACGCGCGCAGGCAGGCGTGTTGGGTGCACGCGATCGCGAACGTACTCGACGCGCTTCCCAAGCGGCTGCAGCCCCGCGCGAAGGGCCTGCTGCACGAGATCATGGAGGCTCCCACCCGCGCGGAGGCCGGTCACGCGCGCCAGCGGCTGCGCGAGGAGTTCGACGCCAAGTACCCCAAGGCGCTCGCCAAGCTCGACCGCGACTGGCAACACCTGACCGCGTTCTACGACTTCCCCGCCGAGCACTGGCGACACCTGCGGACCAGCAACGCGATCGAGTCGAGCTTCGCCACGGTGAAGCTCCGCACCCGCGTCACCAAGGGCGCCGGCTCCAAGAAAGCCGCGCTCGCGATGGCCTACAAGCTCATGGACGCCGCCCAGGAACGCTGGCGACGAATCAACGGCCACGAGCTCGTCACCGACGTGCTCGCCGACACGAAGTACAAGGACAGAATCCAGATCACCGACAACAACGAGACGATCGACGAGAAGGTCGCCGCCTAACGATCCTTCATCACCTCATCCACAACATTTGACAATTGCTCTGGGTTCTGGGCACAGGGCCTCTCGCTCAAGGCGGTCAGAGAGCTATACGCAAAGCATCACCAGGGCGACGACTTCGACTCCGCGTTCACCAGTCATTTCGAGGGCGACCTGCCGGAGTCCATCAACACCGATCATCACCTCGTTGTAGTCGCCGGTGGTATCGACACGAGCAGTGAGCAGATCGTGGAGTATCTGCGCGGCTATCGGGTGCCCATCAACGTTCTGTTCTTCGAGTACCTACAAGACGGCGATCGAGAGTATCTGGCGCGATCCTGGCTGAGCGATCCCGAGATCGAGGCTTCCAGCGGCGCCAGCGGCAAGAAGCAGGCTCCCTGGAGTGGGCTCGATTTCTTTGTCGCTGTTGGGGAGAACCAGCATCGCAACTGGGATGACATGCGCCGCTTTGGGTTCGTTTCCGCCGGCCATGGCGAGAAGTACCGCAAGGCGATGAGCAACCTCTTCGAGGGAGCCCGTGTTTGGGCCGCTATCCCCGGAACCGGCTATGTAGGGATGGGTGAGGTGATCGCTCCGGCAGTCGCGATCAACGACTTCGACGTCGAGGTCGATGGCGTGACCGTGCCGATCCTACGAGCGCCGCTCGAGGCGTCCAACATGGGCGAAGACGCGGACGATCCAGAGCAGAGCGAGTATTTGGCACGGGTGCGCTGGATCGACGTCCGGTCGCGCGAGCAGGCGGTGTGGGAGAAGGGCATGTTCGCCAACCAGAACGTCGTCGCCAAGCTGCGACAGCCGTTTACGCTCCAGCGGCTGGCTGAAGTCTTCGCGACTCCCACCGACCGGAGTTCCGCTTAGCCAGGTCCGAGCTAGGCATCGAGACCGATGCAGGTCCCTGGCGCATGGTGCGGCTAAGGCACGAGCGCAGTGACGTACGCGACGCAGATCGCCTGTACCCGGTCCTCGGGGATCGCAGTTCGCAATGCTCTTGACGCCATCTCGATGCCGGGGCGTCCGCGTCTGCCGAACAGCTCCTCGATGTAGGTGAGCGCCGCGGTCGTCGGAGGCCCGGCGATCGCATCCTGGGTGAGGGCGTTGAGCGTGACCGCGATCTCGTCCGGCCTCGTCGTCTGCATGAGTCGGACGACATCGGAGGCGTCCTTGTCCTCGAGCCGGGCGGCGCGACCGCTTGCGATGCGATCGTGGAGCTTGTGAGCCTTCGCAACGAGCAGCGCGGCCGGGCCGGCGACCCTCGCTTGTAGCGAGCGCTCGTCTGTTGGTTCCAGCGCCGCGATGGTCATCGTGCTGTTGTCGATCAGTGCTGCCTCGAGTCCGACCGCGCGCCGAGCAGCGCGAGCGCCGTGGCCGCCGAGGCGTGCGGCGCGTTTGCCAGTGCCAGACGCGGCCCCCTCGGGGACGATGAGATCGACCGGAACCAGGAACTCCTCGCCGGCAGCGGACGCGCTTGCCAGCCAGATGCCCGGCTCGACGTGACCGCCGGGCTGCAACTGAAGATGGAACCCTGCGGCGGACATCCCGGCTTCGAGCTCGGGAGCCTCTCCGAGGAGAAGCGGGTCCAGCACGAGATCACCGTCGGTGGTGTACGGGGCGATGGCCAGGTCGGCGGCGCCAGTGTGGAGGTAGACGGCCTGAGCACCGGCCAGGATGATGGCGTCGCCGTGGGGTGCGAGCACGGTCAGCGCGTCAAGTAGGACCCGCCGCGCAGCTACGTATCGCGGGTCGAGGTCCTGATGTCGCCAGACATCGCTTCTGCCGGTCACGCGTCCGCCTGAGAGAAGTGCAGATCGGCGATCGAGGGCAGCCGCCAGCGCGGCTCGTTCTCCGACATCCACGCGATGAGCGCTTCGCCTTCGGCTGGCATTCTGCCGGTGCCCGTCAGGCAGTCGACGGCGGCCTGGGAGGGCGCGACGTAGCGAAGGCCCGCATCTTCTGTTCCCCGCTCCCACACGACCGGATCGAACGCGCGGAGTAGGACGACGTTGGCTCCCTCGTCGGCCGGAAGCAACCCGAGCGTATTGGCCAGCGCCTCGATCTCGTTGCAGTACGCAATGAGCAGGGCCGGCGCGGCGACGGGCGCAAGACGCACGGCGGCGAACGAGCCGGTGACCGCCACCGACGGCCCGGACAGCTGGGCGAGCTGCGAGAGCGCAGCGTTTGCCCCGCCGGGCGCGAGGAAGGTGGACGCGTCGTTGCTCTTGAGCACGTCGTAGGACTCGGCCCACCGTCGCAGCAGCCCGGGCATATCGACGTCCTGCACCCGTCCTCGACGGGTGCGCTCGACGAGCGCGTCCTGGTCCAGTGCGTCGAGCAGCCGCGAGACGTAGCCCTGCGTCAGGCCCGTGACGGCTGCGATCTCGCTGACTCCATAGGGCGGTCTGACGTCGATGAGCAGCCGGATCAGCCGTGCTGCCTTGGGCCCGCGGACCCTCGCCTGGCCTCGAGGCACGGGCTGGGGGTTCCGGGCGGCTCCGACGGCGCTTATGTAGAGCGCGGGGTTCTCCAGCTTGAGCAGCGCGTTACCGGTGAGATCGATGAAGTTGATGCCGTCCTTGGCCAGTAGCTCTCGGCTTCGCGCACTCATCCATGGAGAGACGGCGAGGATCGGGATATTGCTGGCGAGCGAGCGGATGACGCTCGCCAGCCCGCCAGAGAGTTGCTCGACGGCGCGAGGATCGAATGATCGCTTCGCCTCGACGGCGAGGGTCACGTAGGTTCCCCTGGGGTCGCGAAGGTCGATCGCTCCGTCCGAGAGCGAGCGCCCCTCATCCGAGTTTGCGGCCACCTCGGCCCTGTTCGATCGCTCTACGGTCCAGCTCGCCGGGAGCATCTGGCGGAGCTGCACAACAGCCGCGTCGATGAGATCTGTTTGCTCGATGGTCCCGTTTGCTGCCATTGCAAAGCGAGGATATCAGAAAAGATTTCCTGTGCTAGCCATTATGCTGTCCTCGCAAATGTTCGCATCCAGAAAACCCACTGGCACTCCTTATTCGAACAAGCCTGCCCTCGACGTCCGGCCAGTATCTGTAGAGAGTCATGGCCTGGTCGAGCACAAGCTGCGCAAAGTGGTTGATGTCCTGAACACTTCCTCCCCCAGGCGGCGCAATCGGTGGCTTGTACTCGTGCTCGCGGAGGAGCCGCCTGATCTTGCGGCGAATCGCAGCCTCAGTCGATGCCCTGTCGGCCCAGTCGACCGCGAGGTCTTTTCTGACGCTTTTGACGAGGTCTCTCGCGATGTTGGCAAGCTCTGCGGTCTCTCGCAAGAAGCCCTCGTCGACGCCGCTGAGGTCCACGTCACCCACATCGGTGGCCTCGAGCGCGGCGTCCGCAACCCCAGCCATGCGACTCTCCTCCGCGTCGCGGCCGCACTCCGCGTCGAGCCCGGTCAGTTAGTGATCGAGGCAGACCGACTGCCGGAAGCCGCTCGCGAGCCGAGCTAAAACGGGGGCGCGCTGAGCCACCGCGTTAGCGGCACAGGCGCACGAAGCCAGGGTTGGCTCCGTCGGCGGCGCGGTTGTCGACGACGGCGAGCTCGTTCGGGGTGCGCAGGTCGAGCTGCAGGATCGCGATCTCGCGGCCGCCGTGGAGACTGCGCAGCACATCGGCGACGACGAGTGCGCCCGCAACCCCGCCCACGAAGGAGGCCGCGACAGAGATTCCCGCGATCGTGTGGCGCCCGGCGTGCTGCTCGGCGCTGGCGGCGGCGTCGATCACCACGCCCTTGCCTGTCCCCGCTGGTCGTCAGCTCCTTGACGCGGCGGTTCTCGAGCGCCAGGTTGCGCAGCTCCCCGCGCTCCGGCGCCCGGCCGTGGCGCGCACGGAAGCGCTCCGCTGCTCGGGCGACCTCTCGGCTGCGTCCTGAGAACTCCTCGGCCAGGCCACGCGGCACCCCCGCGATCTCAAAGTACCGGCCGTCCTTACCCGTCCCGCGCTCGATCTCATAGCCCTCCCCGGCCAGCTCCTCGGCGAGCGATGAGCGGTAGAACGCTCCCAACTCGCGGGCCGAGCGAAAGATCGGCCGCGAAGCGATTGCGACGATCCCCTCGTCTTCCCTCACCGCCCCGCTGATTACTACGTGACTGTGCAGCTGCGGATCGGGGGCCTGCGCGCCGCTGACTCCCCTCGCGGTCGTGTGCCGGTACTCCGCGGCGATCACATCATTGGCGTGCTCCTCCACGACCTGGTCGCCGTAGCGGCGGCGCACCACCGGAACCTGCTCGCGCAGATACCTGACCGTGCTCTCCACGGACCTGGCGTGCGCGCCCTCGATCTGCTCGCGCTGCAACTGGTCGCCGAGCGCCCACACCGTCGAGACGGACTTCGGGGCGCTGAACGTCACGTCGATCCCGCCGCCCCTGCCGCCACCGGCGCCCTCGGGGCGCAGCCACCTGCCAGTGCCCGGGTGACGACCATCCATCAACGCGATGAAGTCCGCGCCATCGACCGCCTCGCCCGCCGCCACCCCGAGCCTGGTCAGCGTCTCCTCATCAGAAAGCCAACGGCCTGGCGCCTGCGTCATCTCGCCGTCAGGGGTCAGGTAGTAGTCCCCGCGCTCGGGCGCAACCGTCTTGCTCTCCAGGTAGCGGGCATAGCCGCCGCCTCCACACGCAGGGATGCTTGCTGCCGTCATCACATGTGTGATGACCCTGAGCACCCCAAACCGGCCAACGACTTTTGGTCGAGCCGCCGCTACCAGGCTGTCGTGAGCGCCGCCTACGCCCTCCGTGATGGATGTGAGACCCATAGCCGCCGGGCAGCGTAGAGGGCGCTGCTGTCCGGGCCGCAATCGTCGGCGTCGCCACCGACGTCCCCACGATCACCGAGGGGTGCGCGTGCTGCGTCTCGATCGGCGCATGTGAGCGGCTGGCTTCAGTATCACGACCTTCGGTGTGAGTGACGAAACGGCGGAGACCGCCAACCGCGACGGACGCTTACGGCTTGCTCCTTGAGCGCGCGCGGCGGGTTCCGAACTCGGCGAAAGCGCGCATGCCGGCGTGCCGGCGGAAACTCAGGTTCGGCGTCGTAGGAGTTCGAGCGTGCTCTCCCAGAAGCCCAGGGCGAGCCGTTCGATGTTGGCGGTGCTGGTCAGTGTCTGCTCGGCGGGTTGCCGCTGCTCGGCGAGCGCGAAGAAGAGGTCGCCGAGTCCTCGGTCGTGCATGACCTCGTCCAATCGCCGGCGGTCGCTGAAGTGGCCGGGGAGCTGGGCCACGCCGGTGATGCCCAGCTCGCGGTAACGGCCTCGTCCGCCCTCATGGGCGAACTTCTGAGCGACCAAGCGGGCGACGAGCTCGTGGTCGATCTCGGCGGGGTGCTCGCGGGCGATGTAGGCGAGGTCCACGAGGTGCTTTGGGAGGTCCTTCGAGCACCATCCGAGTAGCTTCTCGGCCGCCAGCTCGTTGAGGCTGAGGCCCTGAACCTTGAAGGTGTTGTGCTCGGCGAGTAGAGGGTCGTGGTAGTCCAGCGGCGAGCGGGGCGGGTCAAGCCACTCGCCGGGACGTACCGAGACGCTGACCTTCAGCGGCCGGCTGCGGCGGATCACGATGTCATCGAACGTGAACTCGACGGTGCCGCGAAACTGCTCTCGGCCGGCCTGATAGGAGAACGCCGGCTCGAAGGTGATGCCTTGCGAGTCGCCGAGCAGCGCCTGCTCCAGTTCGGGGGCGCTCACGGTCTCGGCCTGGCGATGCAGATAGTCGGCGTCCTGGATCGACTGGCGCGGACTGCTGTAGACATGAGTCAAAAGCGTTCCGCCCTTGAGCACGAAGTGCTCGCTGTAGGGACCCTGGGCGATGTGGCGCACCGCGGCGCTCTTGGCGACCATCAGCAGCAGCTGGTTGCGTACCAGCCCGGTGCGCTCCTCGGCGCGCGCAAGGAGATCCTGGCTGGTGACGCTCACTTCAGTTCCCGTGCAGAGCTGACGAGCGCGTCGTCTTCGTAAACCCGCCAGCGCGGATCGACTTTGGCTCCCGGTCGAGGCGCTCGTCCCGGTTGCAGTGGTACGGCGGACTTGCGGCCCAGGTGCGCCTCCAACCCGGCGGCGCCCGGGATGTTCAGCTTCTCCATGTAGTACCCCAGCCGGCGGTTGAGCACCGGGCCGCCCATCCTGATGGCGTGGGCCACCAGCCGTTCCGGGTCGAGCGTGCCGTGACGCGCGGCCTGGTCGAGAGCGGCGATCACGACCGGCATCGGTCCCGCCAGGGCGGGCGCGTCGAGCGAGTCCAGCAGCGTCTTCTCCAGGTCGGCGACCCATACCGGCGCCTGGTAGGAATCGCTTTGCGAAAAGCCGAAGAACTTGCGTTGCGTGACGCTCACGAACCGCACCGTCTGGGCTCCCAGGCGCACCGGGCGCTTACGAATCCTCACGGCGCACAGCACGGTACGCGACTGCTGCTCGATCAACCCGTGATGCCACAGGCCCGTATGCCACGAGAGGTAGTAACTGTGATCCAGTCGTCTTAGCACGAGCTCCGCCACCGGCTCGAGATCGTCAAGACGCGGACGGGGACTGAGCAAACCAGGACGGTTGACGAGATAGCGGCCCGCCTGCAGGCGGTGAGCCTCTCCCTTGGCGACCATCCGCCTCAACAGACTTTCCACATCCGGCGGGTGCTGCCCGCGCGCGCTCGCGAACCGTGCCAGCTCCGGCCCGTCCAACGAGAGATCGAAGGCGCTGCTCGCCTGCCCCCGATCGCGCTCGTCGAGCGAACCCAGGTAGCCGTAAAGAAGATCTCGCGCTGTCGCCGGCCTAGCCATAACACCGGATATGTTACACGACTGGTCGCCCATCCATGCTACGTTTCCAGCGAAACTGCTGGGATGGGCTCGGGCCTCACTCGCGTATGATCGGGCTCGATCGAGCAGCCGCGCTGACACATCGACCACTTTCCAGGGCGTCTCGGCACGCGCTCGTGGACGCCACCACACCGACGGGCTCGAATACGTGCCGCCCAGTTTCGGGAGGAAATTCCGGGAGGAAGCTCTGCCGAGCATCATCCCTAGAAACACGAAAACCCTGGGATTTCGTGACTGTTCAGGTCGCCGTCGGGTTGGTTAGGGGCTGGCGGCGGCGGGCAGCCAGGGGGTGTGGTGCGCTAGGCGGGCGAGCGCGTCGCGGATGTCGCGGTGTTGCTTGCGCGTGGTGCTGATGTAGGCGCGCAGGGCGAAGAAGCGGTCGGCTCCGGCTGTGGTGCGCCAGCTGCCGGAGATCTTCTGCTGGATCTTGATCATGCGGATGTCGCGCTCGACGAGGTTGTTGTCGAACGGGACGCGGAAGTCGTGGGCGAAGCGCAGAACCTGTTCGCGTTGCTCGTCGAGGCGGCGCAGCAGGTTGGCTGATGGGCTGCGGCCGATCGGGCCGCGCTTGGCGGTGCGGACGGTCGGTGGCTGGTTCTGGTGGTGGCCGAGCGCGATGATCTGCTCGTAGGCGGCGCGGTAGCCGGCCAGCACCCACGGGTCCAGCCAGTCTTCGCCGACGGCCTTGGCGGCCTTGACCTCTTCGTGCAGAGCGCGCAACAGCGCGTCGATCTGGCTTGCCCACGACTGCTCGTTGGCGTGCTGTTCGATGATCGCCAACAGCTCGCGCAGGTGGTGGGCGTTGCACAGCGCGTGGATGGCGTGCTCATAGGCGCGGTACTGAGGCCAGCCGTCGTGTACGGCGATTCCGCGGAATCGCGGCATCACGCCGGTGTGGTCGATGCCCTCGGTTCCGCGTCGATCATGCAGGGCGTAGAAGGTCAGCGTCTCGGTGCTCGCGCAGTGCAGCCAGCGTCCGCGGCCACCGACGCGAGCGCCGGTCTCATCGAAGTGCACGACCGGCGAGTTGATGATCTGCTCGTGCACGCGGTCGAGGAACTCATCGAGGTCCGCAGCGCCGTCCTTGACAAAGGCCACCAGCGTCGCGGGCGACAGCGGCGCGCCCAGCCAATCGGCCAGCAACTGCGCGGCGCGCTGGTAGGGCAGGTGCTGGGCGGCAATCAGATAGATCCCCAGCGCCCGCACCCTCGGCCCGTACTGCGTCGGAGCGCCAACACCGGCCGGGAACGCCGCAGTCGTCACGTGCCCACACGCGCAACGCCGCCGCTGGGCACGGTGCTCACAGACAGCCAGTCGCACCTCCGGCAAGTCGAACACCTTGGCGCGTCTCCTCGCCAACCCGCTCGCCATCGCAGAGCTCGCCGCCGCAGCCGCCGCAGCGAGCCGGCACGTGCACAACGACGTCATCGGGCCGCTCAACGAACTCGAAGATGACGGCCCTCATGGCCGGACTGGCCGCCAGGCTTGCGACCCGACCGGCGCCGCAAGCTCTTCGGTGCCGGCGGCTTGGCAAGCCCATCCGAAGACGGCGGCCGCGACGAGTTGCGCGAGTTCGCCGACAACCGCGCCCGCAGATCGGCAACCTCCGCGCGCAGCTCCACGATCAGCGCCGCCTGCTCGCCGACCAGCACCTCCAACTCCTCACGCGACAGCCCGCCACGCGACACATAACAATGTTCGCGGCGAACCCGCTACCCCCTGCCGCGACCTGAACAGTCACTGATTACCAGGGCCTTTCTCGATAGCGGGGGCGGGATTCGAACCCGCGACCTTCGGGTTATGAGATCGCGGTGGGTAGGTTGGGTACGGTGGGGATGCCTGTGTTTATTGGGGTTGTGGGTGGTTCGCTCGGGCCTGTTTTGGTCAAATTGGAACGACGAATGGAACAATGGCGGACCCATCCCGGGAGCGGACCACTCGCCGGGGCGGTCCTCGTCTACAGAGGCAGAATGCGAGTCGGCTGACGAGATCCCGCCTGGGCTACTCGCCCAGCGCTCTTCGTTCCGCCGCCTGCGCCAGCGTCGCGTAGACACCCGCGAGCACGTCGGCGAGGTTGCGGTCCCCGACCTCGACCGGGGCAGGGCCAAGCTGGCGCAGCAGCGCGTCGGGGGCCTCGCCGGCGAGCGGGCTCACATGGAAGGCGTCCAGCTCGGGCCCGCAGGACCAGAATGAGTCGAGCACCGTGGATAGTGGCGCGCTTGGTGCAAACGCATCAGAGTCCCAGGCTGAGGCGGTGCTCGTCCTTGCGCCTCGCCCGGCGGGCGCGCGCCGCTTGCGCAGGCTCTCCACGAGCTCGTCCTGGTCGCGTCCTCTCCAGGTGAAGATCAGGAAGGGGTCCTCGTCAAAGCGCTCGGCGAGGATGTAGTAGGTGGCCGCGATGTGCTTGCACGGGTTCACCGCGTCCGGGCAGGTGCAGGTCGCGGTCAGCTCGCTCGGCGAGCGCGGGAATAACGACAGCTTGCACGAGTCGAAGAGCTCCTCGATGTCGTGGGGCATCTCGCCGGCGAGCAGCTTTGCGAGCGGCAGCGCCTGCGCCGCCATCGCTTTCTCCGCCCGGCGCCACTGGCTCTCGGTGAGCGCCTTGTAACGGATGCGCACGCGATATGGCGAGTAGCGCGACCCCTGCACCTTCGCCAGCACCACCCCGTGCTCTACATCGAGCTCGACGACCTGGCCGGCACGGGCGTAGTTGCGTCCGCGCTTCAGCCGCGAGCCGACGCCGAAGGACTCGAGCAGCTCGATGAACCGCTGCGACCACCATGTCTCGCCGATCTCCCCGCGCCGGCTGCGCGCCTGGATGCCACCCTCCGCGGGCAGTGGCCGCGAGGGCTCATAGAAGGGATGATGGTCGAAGGAGGTCATCGTCAGTCCGCCACCGCGCCGGCCGAGAGCGTCACCAGCTCGCGCAGCTGGGACGTGTCGAGCTCGGTGATCCACGCCTCACCCGTGCCGACGATGCGGTCGGCGAGGTCCTTCTTGCGGTTAATCAGCGTGTCGATCCGCTCCTTGAGCGTGCCCACACACGTCAGCTTGCGCACCTGTACGTTCTTCTTCTGCCCGATCCGAAACGCTCGATCGGTCGCCTGATCCTCGACCGCCGGGTTCCACCAACGGTCGAAGTGGACCACATGGTTGGCGGCGGTGAGGTTGAGGCCGGTTCCGCCCGCCTTCAACGACAGCACGAACACCGCCGGCCCGTCCTCGGACTGGAACCGCCGCACCATCTCATCGCGTGCGCTCCTCGCGGTGCCGCCGTGCAGGAACATAACCTCGCGGCCGAGACGCTCCTGCAGGTGGGTGCGCAGCATGTGCCCGAACTCGGTGAACTGGGTGAAGCAGAGCGCGCGGTCGCCCTCGGCGAGCGCTTCGCCAAGGATCTCCTCCAGGCGCGCGAGCTTGCCCGAGCGCCCAGCCAGATCGGAGCGATCCTTGAGCAGGTGCGCGGGGTGGTTGCAGACCTGCTTCAGCTTGATAAGCGCCGCGAGAATGATCCCGGAGCGTTCGATCCCCTCGGCCTGCCCCGCCTTGTGCAACATCTCCTCGACGACCGCCTCATACAGGCTTGCCTGCTCCTTGGTGAGGTTGCAGTCAACGCGCATCTCGATCTTCTCGGGCAGGTCGCCGATGATCTGCCTGTCGGTCTTCAAGCGGCGCAAGATGAACGGGCCCGTTGCCTGGCGCAGCTCTGCGGTCGCGTGCTCGTCGCGGTAGCGTTCGATCGGCCTCGCGTAGCAGCGCTTGAACGTCGCGGCCGGGCCGAGCAGCCCGGGATTGAGGAAGTCCATGATCGAGTGCAGCTCGGTCAGCCTGTTCTCGACCGGGGTGCCCGTGAGCGCGACGCGGTGACGGGCACCCAGCGAACGGATCGCGCGGGTCTGCTTGGTGTCGATCGTCTTGATGTTCTGCGCCTCATCGAGCGCGATCCGCTCCCACTTCACTGCGCCGAGCGTGTCGCAGTCGCGGGTCGCGAGCGCGTACGTCGTGATCACCAAATCGTTCGCGCGTGCCTCGCGCGAGAACTTCTTCTCCGCCAGCCGTTCGGAGCCATGATGCACATGCACGCGCAGGCCCGGCGCGAACCGCTGCGCCTCGCGCTCCCAGTTGCCCACCACCGACATCGGGCAGATCAGCAGCGTCGGCAGGAGGCGCTTGCGCCGGCGCTTGCCTGCTGCGCTCTGGGTCCGTGTTGCAGCATTCGTCTTGACCGATTCATTGGACTGGTCTCCATTGCCCTGACGTTCGGCTTGCTCGCGCTCGGCGAGCAACAGCGCCAGCAGCTGCACCGTCTTGCCGAGGCCCATGTCGTCCGCCAGGCACGCGCCGAGGCCGAGGCTCGACAGGAACGACAGCCACGCAAGGCCGCGCTGCTGATAGGGACGGAGCTCCCCGTCGAGCGTAGCCGGGGTGGGGACCTCCCGCAGCTTGCGCTCGCCGTTGACGCCGAGCAGCTCTTTCAACCACCCGCCGGCCTCGATCTCGACAGGCGGCGATGCGGTCTTTCCCTCGGCGCCGGCGTTCAGCGCGAGACCCTCGCGGATCAGCTCGCCCGCCGGCGCCTGGCCTCGCTCGGCGCGCTTCTCGAAGAAGGCGAGGGCCGCCTTGACGTCCTCCGGGCGTAGCACGATCCAGCGCCCGCGCGCCATCACCAGCGGCAACTTCAGCGCCGCCAGCTCGCGCAGCTCCGCCAGCGTCAGCGTCGCATCGCCGACCGCGATCCTCCACTGATACGCGCACAAGCCGTCCATGCCGAACAGCCCGCTGCCCTCCTCGATCTCATCGAAGGGCTCCACCTTGAGACTGAGACGCAACCGCTTGTTCCACCACGGCGGCGCGAGCACTCCAAACCCCGCCTGCTCGAGCGCCGGAGCGGCGTCGCGCACGAATCCAATCGCCGCCGCCGGGGTCAGATCGACGCAGGTCGGGGCGGCCTCGCGCAGCGCCGGCTCAAGGCCCGGCCACAGTCGCAGCGCATGGCCCAGCCCGCCGAGCAGGCGCTCCTGCGGGTCCGCCAGCCGGTGGCCGAGCGCCTTCAGGCCATCTCCGTTTGAGCGCCACACCTCCTCGGCTCCGATCAGCACGCTCGGATCGTCCTTCGCCTGGAGCAGGATCTCGACACGCCAATCCGCCGGCTCCCCAGGCTCCTCGGGACCGTCCGGCTCGCACAGGCGAAAACAGGTCCGGAACATGCGGTGCTCCGCGTACCGCTCCCCCGCCTGTCGCCACTCGTCGAGCTCCTCGGCCAGCACCGCCAGCTCCCGCTCGTGCGCATCGACAGCGACCCGGGCGGGGTCCGTCAACGCCGCCAGCCATGCGTCGACGACCGGGAGCTTGCGCTTCGAGCGCCGGGCCGCTCGCCGTCCCGTCAGGCCGTCGGCGAGAAAGCTCCGCGCGCACGCATCGACAAACGTCCCCAGCAGATCGCCCACGACAGCCTCGGGCGCTTTGGGCTCCCCGGAGGAGGCGATCTCCGCCCGCACGAGCGGCGGCATCGCCGCGACCAGCATCCGCATGCGCTCTGAGTCCTCGGAATCGCCAGGCACCACGCGCCACCACGCGAATGATCCCTCCTCGCGCCGTACCACTCCGGGGAGCAGGCGACCGCGCGCAACCAGCTCGAGCGCGAGCCTGCCCGCCTCGGCCAGAAACCGCAATGAATCGCCGAGCGCCACACCCTTGGGGTCAGGGGCGCCACCGGCATAGCCGGCGGCCGGCTGGGCGAGCAGCAGCTCAAGCGCGGCGGCCGGCCCCAGCCCAATCGCCGGAACCACCCACGGATCGAGCAGCTCTGGACTGCCGAGGCGCCCCTCCTCGTCTCCTCGCAAGAGCTGCGGAGAGTGCTGCGGACCCTCGTCGAAGGAGGGCAACATCAAGTGCAGCTCGCGCTCGAGGAAGGCATCGGGTTCGAGTGAAACCCCCAACGCCTCGAACGCTCCGGCAAGGTCCCGCACCGCGCAGGCAAACGGGTGCTTGCGCGCCCGCGGTTTCGCCGGCCTGCCCCCTCGACGTCTCTGCGCACGCGCCGGCGACTCCGAGTCCTCTCCCCACACGCACAGCTTCGAGTCCCGAGACCAGAGTCCGTGCAGGGCGATCACGAGCGCATCTTTGCGTGACGGACGGACGCCTCCTTCAGACCACCTTCGCAGCCAGAACGGCCGGCAGACCCGTTTGCGCGCTGCTACTCCTCGTTGCTCAGCAGACGTGCCGACCAGTCGCGCACGACCGACACTTGCTCCCGCACGGCGGGGCGATCGAGCACTTCTTCGAACCTACCCTCATACCGCGCGGCGACCGCCCACGGCGTCAGCTCCTCGATCTGCTCCCGACCCTCGGAAAGGTCGATGCCGTGATGCTCCAAGAGAGAGGTGAGATAGCCGATGCTGTGCGTTCGATCGTAGGCGATCTCGTGAAGGGCAAGCACGGCCTTCAGACGCTTCTCGATCGCCTGTTGCGCGTGAAAGCCCAGCACGTCATCAGGCACGTCTGAATCATCGAGCAACCTGTCGAGGATCGACTCATCCCCTTCGGCCTTGCGCACCAGCAGCATTGCCAGCTCGCGTGCTTCAGGACTCGGCGACGACACGGCCCTGGCTCATAGCCTCGTGAATCATGGTGCCCTTGACCGATTCCCACTTCCGCACATGCTGCTCGCTGGCTACGACGACATCGGCCGGGATCAAGAGCCGCCCGAGAATCCTTCCCAGGCGGACCATCTCCCCAAAGCGATCGTCGACCTCCCGCTCGATCACCAGGAAGTCGAAGTCGCTTCGCTCGTCCCCATCGCCACGAGCGCGCGACCCGAACAGGATCACCTTGGCCGGGGGCGCCGTCGCCTCGATCAACGCTCGTCCCGCGCGCTCAATTGTCACCACATCTGCCGTGGCGCTCATCGTGCTTGCTCCTGCGTTGAGCTCTCATCCGGCGCCGATGGCTGGGTTGCGCTAAACGCCCGCTCGACCAGCTGCGCTCCGTTGGTCGGGTCCGGGGCATAGTGGCGATAGATCTCGGTCGTCTTGGCGTCGGCGTGACCCATCCACTCCTGGATCGCGCGCAGCGGCGCGCCGGCGGCGGCCATCTGCGTGCCGAAGGTGTGGCGTAGCTCGTGGAACGTGATCTCACGCACGCCGGACCGTGTGATGGCCTCGCGGAAGCGCTTTCGCATCTTCGACGGGTCGAGCACGTTGCCGGTATGGGGATGGCAGAAGACGAGATCGTCGTCTGTGCGGTAGGCCGAGCGCTGAGAGTGAAGCTCCAACTCTCGTGCCAGACGGTCGGCCATCGGCACCGAGCGTCCTTCGTGCGACTTGGGGCTGTCGAACTTCCCCCGGGTGAAGTTGTCGGCGACCCGCACCCGGCCCGCCAGCCAATCGACGTCCATCCACTTCAGCGCCAGCAGCTCCCCTTGGCGCAGTCCGGTCAGAGCAGCGGCCAGGTAGAGCGGTCGCTCGACGGCACCCAGCGAATCGTCGGGGACCGCGTCTATGAGCTCGTCGAGCTCGCGGGGTTGCAGGAAGCGAATGCGCCGGTGTGGCGAGCGCGCCTTCTTGGGACGGTCTACGTGCGCGACCGGATTGGTCAGGACCCAGCCGCGCTTGAGCGAGAAGGCGAAGACGCCGTGAAGGAAGTTCAGGTGGTTCTGGACCGTCTTGCTCGACAGGCCGTCCGCGCGCTTGCGCTTGAGGTAAGAGGCGACCCTGGCCGGGTCAATCCTGTCGATCGGTGTATCGCCGAAGAATCCTTCTAGGTGTCCACGCAGGTATCCGCGGTAGTCCTGGATCGTCGAGCGCTTGCGATCCATCACATGCTCCAGGTGATCGATGTAGAGCGCGCCGGCGTCGGCGAGGGTCTTACGCTCAGCGGTGGCGAGCACGAGATCGTGGTCGATCCGCTTGCGAAGCTCGCGCTCGGCCTGCACCCGCGTCAGGCCGCTCGTGCTGCCCTGTGAGCGCTTGGGGCCGATCTTGCGCTGGACTCGCCTCGTGCCAGCTCGCCAGGAGCCGTACCAGCTCTCCTTGCCCGTCTTGTCCTTGTAGACGAAGAGACGACCGCTGCCGTAGGAGCGCTTAGCCATGACCGCCCGATTGTAGGCGGCAGAGCGGCCGGCGAGCATCGGTGTCGAGGCCGAGCGAGACCGGGGATGCTGTGCAGGGCGCATGGGCAGGTCAGGCATGGATGTTGTCGGCCAGCCACTCCTCCAGCATTCGTTGGGTGAAGCGGATGTGCCGACCGACCCGTACGCATGGAAGACGACGAGCCCGCACGGCTTCGTATATCCAGCTCGTCCTCACGGAGAGCAGCCGGGCTGCCTCCTCCGGGCGCAGCAGTGGGTCTTGCAGCCGCGCACTCGGCGAATCGGAGATGGACGGCTCGTTTGTCGACTTCGTGACGGGTGTCATGCTGTTCCCTTCGAAAGCTCTTGGTTTGTTTGTGCTGTCTCGGTTAATGACCGTCAGCACGCCGAAGCGGCCACCGAGTTGATCAACGGCCGCCGCGAGCCGCGTCCCGCTCGGGTGCGCGATCGAGATTCCGCGCAGTACGAGTGAGCCAGCGCGCGAGGCTTGGCGGACGCATCCGCCCGAGATCGAATCCCCGCCCCCAGCCTGGGTCGGGCAACTCGGGGTGCGCGAGCGAGGGTGTTTGTGCGCGGCTCTGGCGCATCCTGTGGGCGAGTTGCATGACGCGTCGCTCGTCTTGGCCCTCGGTGCCGAGCTCGTCGCGGGCGAGGAACCACTCGGTGGCTTGGCGGGCGCGGCTGGCCTCGACGTAGGCGGTCTCCTTGCTGGTCTGCCAGCCGCCGGTGAGCACGACGGAACGCTCCACGGTGGCGCCCTGCTGACGGTAAACGTGCTGGGCATAGCCGAGGCGTAGAGACTCCAGATCCTCGCCGGCGAGCCGGACCTGGCGGTCGGAGCCATCGAGCGTGAGGGTCAGGCCGCCTTGATCGTCGAGGCGTGTGACCTGGCCGCGGACGCCGTTCTCGACGCGGGCCTGTCCTGGCGGCCTGTGTTGCGCGGTGAACGCGATCAGGTCGCCTTCACGAAGCCCGTAGTGCTGGTGCGGGAGCGGAACCTCGCGGGAGCCGAGTTCGCCGCGCTCGGCGCGGAGGTGTTGGGCGCGGGCGTTGAGCCTGTCGATCTCCTGGTTGGAGGCGTCGGCGATCAGCGCGACCTGTCTGATGTCGTGGTGTTCGGTGAGCGCTGCCCAGCGTTGTACGGCTGCCTCGCCGGCCTCATCGCGGGTGTCCATGAAGTAGAGCTGCCCGCGGGCTTGGTAGTGCGCCATCGCGCGCTCGGGTTCCCCGGCGCGCAGTGCCGCCCAGACTTTGCGCTCGTGCGGGTCGTGAGTGCGGTAGATGTCGGCGAGCTCGGCGCCGGGTGCGTGGTCCGCGATGCGGTCGAACATGCCGCCTGGGCCGATCGACGGCAGCTGCTTGCCGTCGCCGACGGCGATCAACTTTGCTCCCGAGCGCTCCACAAGCTCTGTGAGGGCATCGAGGCGCTTGTGGTCGACCATCCCAGCCTCGTCGAAGAACACTGTCGTGTCACGGCCGACCTGAACGGCACCCGTGTTCGCGCGGGCGACCAGTGCATCGAGAGTGAGCGTGCGCCCGGCGAGTACGGGGCTGTCCGCGCCGAGTCGCTCCGCGGTTGAGCCCGACACGGCAACGCCGATCGTGTCGCGACTGGCGAGCTGCTCTGCGCGTGCGGCCGTGTCGATTACGACACCCTTGCCGGTCCCGGCGGGGCCGACGAGAACCGCGATCCGCTCGGGCCCAGTCAATGTACGCAGCGCCTGCTCCTGCTCGGGGCTCAGGTGTCCGGCAATCCGCTCGGCGACCTCCCGTGTGGCCCGTGCTCTCGCTGCGTCGCCCACATCCTGCCTGTCCGGCTGGGCGAGAGCGGTGATCCGCCGCTCGATCGCCTGCTCTTGGGCGCGGACGGCGAGGGTGGTCATCCGTCCGCCTTCCAAGCTGAGGACCCGCCGGTCACGCACCATTCCCCTTGCAATCCCGAGCGCCTCATCCGGTGACATCTCCCCGGCGGTCTGCTCCAGTACGGCGCTGCGCAGGTCGCACTCCTGAAAGACGGCGTGGTGCTCGGTCAGGCGCGCCTCCACACGGTCCTCAATCGAACGATCAGGCTGGCCGTGTTCGGAGCCAGCGAGCAGCTGTAGCGCCTCGTCGGGGCCGAACCCGTAGCGGTTGCCGGTCTCCGTCCAGACACGCTGCAGATCGCTGCGGGTGGTGAGGGTCTTGGCGCGGCGGTTCTCGAGCGCCAGCTCGCGCAACTCCCTTCGCTCGGGCGCACGGCCGTGTCGGGCACGGAACCGCTCGGCCGCCTTCGCGACCTCACGGCTGCGACCGGAGAACGCCTCGCGCAGCTCCTTTGGCACCCCCGCGATCTCGAAGTAGCGGCCGTCCTTTCCCGTCGCTTGCTCGATCCCGTAGCCCTCGCGTGTCAGCTCGTCGGCGAGCGCGGAGCGGTAGAACGCGCCCAGCTCCCGTGCGCTGCGGAATACCGGCCGTGAGGCGACCGCGACGAACCGCTCGTCCTCGCGCACCGCGCCGGTGATCACGACGTGGCTGTGCAGCTGCGGGTCCGGGGCCTGCGCGCCCGAGACGCCTCTGGCGGTCGTATGGCGATACTCCGCCGCGATCACATCCCGCGCGGGCTCCTCGACCACCTCGCCGCCATAGCGGCGACGGACAAGCGGCACTTGCTCACGCATGTAAAGGATCGTCTGCTCGACCGCGCGCCCGTGCGCCGCCTCGATCCGCTCCCGCTGCCACGGGTCACCCAGCGCCCACACGGCAGACACGGACTTCGGGGCGCTAAACGTCACGTCGATCCCTCCGCCGCGGCCGCCGCCGGCGCCTTCTCGGCGAAGCCACTGGCCCGTGCCGGGGTGGCGGCCCTCCATCAGAGCGATGAAGTCCGCGCCGTCCACCCGCCGGCCTGCCGTAATACCCAGGCGGTCGAGCGTCTCCTCGTCGGCGAGCCAGCGACCCCGGGCCTGCGCCATCTCCCCATCCGGGGTCAGGTAGTAGTCCCCGCGCTCGGGCTCGACCGTCTTGCCCTCCAAGTAGCGGGCGTACCCGCCACCCCGTGACGCACCTATGCTCGCCGCCGTCATCACATGGTTAATGACCGTCAGCACGCCGGAGCGGCCAACGAATTAGGTTGGCGCGGAAGTGGTCTGTCTGGCGCCGCCGAGATGTAGGTCAGCCTCCTCTTCGAGTTGTTCATTGGCCCAGGTGTGTGCGGGCTTAAACCGCTGTCGGAGGAGGCTGAATGCAGAGGATGACGGGTGTGATTGGGACTGTCCAACCAGGAGCGCCGGCGTGGACGGTCGGTATCGATCTGGGTCGCCGCGCAGCGCACGAAGCGATCTTGCGCGGACCGGATGGGTCTGAACGGGGTCTGCGGTTCGCTCACTCGCGCGACGGGATCGATGGATTCGTTGGCGAACTCTGCGGTTTGGACGGTCGGGTGCTGGTGATCCTCGAGCCGACCGCGACACGCTGGCAAGCCCTCGCGGAGGAGTTCGTCGGGGAGGGATTCGAGGTGCGTCAGGTGCACGCAGCGACAGTCGCGAAGCTGCGTAGCGCACGCGATATCACGGGCGCTAAGTCTGATCGGGTGGACGCCCGCACCCTCGCCGGCGCAATGGATTACTCCTATCTCGTGCGACCCGATACACCGGCCGTGGCGTGCGCGCACGCGTTGTGTCTTGAGCGGCTGCGGTTGCGCCGCGAGCGCCGCCGGCTCCGTACCGCGGTCAAGGCTTGCCTGGACACGATCTGGCCCGAGTTCCTTCAAACATTTCGTGGTGGTGAGCGAGGCGTAACGGCACGTGCTGTGATCGCCGTCACCGGCGGAGATCCAGCACGCGCGAGAAGGCTCGGGGCTCAAGAGCTTGAGCGCCGAGTGAGGATCGCTGCACCGGGACGCCATATCGGTCACACCAAGATCAAGCAACTCACCCAGAGGACAAGCCGCACAGTTGGCTACCGGGCAGCCAGGATCGCTTATGTCGCTCGACTGCAGCGATTGATGCGACGCCGCGCGCTTATCGAAGGTCAGCTCGACGCGATCGAGCAGGAGCTCTTGGGTCTCTATCCACGGCTCCCCGGAGCACAACGACTATGCAGCCTTCCCGGCCTCACACCACTGGACCGGACGCTGCTTCTCGCCGCCGCAGGCGACATTCGCCGGCTCAAATCGCCACGAGCGCTTGGCAAGCTCGGGGGCTGCGCACCCATCGCACGGGACTCCGGGGAATCCGCCCCGAAGCGCAAGATCGCCGCGCGCTGCCGCTACCAACTGCGAGACGCTGCCTTTCAAGCCGCACGACATATCGTCCGTGCCTGTCCAGCCTTCCGCGCGCTCTACCGCTCACTCCGCGGCCGTCTCACCGCCACACAAACCCTGATCGCCTGTGCTAACCGGCTGTTGCGCGTGATCTGGCGCATGGTTAACAGCGACATCGACTACAACCCCGCGAAGGTCGCCCCTGCCCTGAACCGCTAAATCACACATCACACCACCGGCTGCTGTCCGCTAACACCCAGAGCGCAAGCCCGCATTCGAAATTTCGAGCCCGAGCTCGCACCCAAACAAGGGCCCCTGCGCACGCCAAAGACCGCACAAGCCCCCCGGCCACCGAGGCCGCAAACGCACCTAATCAGGCCACGGCGTGCCATCACACCGCTCACCGAACCAGCCGAGACGAGAAGCAGCCAGCTCCTACAAAACCGTGCGACAGCACGAGCAAACACCCCTACCAAAACACGACTTGACAATCCGCCAAAGACCAGTTTGCACAGCGGGCGCATAGCGACAGCATCCTTGTGCATCTGGTCTGTGCGCAGTTGCAGTTGGCCGGAGCGCAGCGACGGCGGCGAAGCGCGAGAGATCGTCACTGGCAACGATAACCGTAAGGCGGACACCGGTGACGGTGCAGTAGTCGATGAACGCCGACGACGAGTTGGAGCCGGCGGCTGCCGGGCGTTATGCGGCGAGGCTGAGAGAGCCGGAGGACCCTAGGCGGTGGGTGGCGGCGCGTCGGCGGGCGGGTGCGGAGCCCACCACCCCGCCGGCAGCGGGTTGATGATGGCCGCGAGGTTCATCGGATAGGCGTCGAACGGATCCATCAGCTGCGCTGTGATCGCGAGCGCCTCCCCGGAGGTGGCGAAGATGTCGTTGCCGGGGCCGCTTGTACCAGTGGGTGCGCGCCAGAGGCCGCAGCGTGTGGTGTCCGGAGAGCGCCAGTTCACCTTGTTCATGAGCAGGTCGAAGGCGGCCTGGTGCATCCGCCCGATGACGGGGCGGACGTCGGCCTCCAGGACGAAGGTCGGGCGCGCGTCGGCGTGCGTGGCGGGGTCGCGAAGCACGCCGAGCCAATGCTCGATCTCCTCTGTGGTGAAGCCGAACCGAGCGTCGAGCACCTGCACGAGAGGATCGGCGAGGTTACGCGCCGGGCGAGCAAAGGCGCGCTCGAACAGACGTAGATACTCGTGAAAGCGGCCCGTCGGATGCTTGTGGGCGAGGGCTTCGGCGAGCAGCGCGACGCCATCGACGCGGTCGGCGAGCCCGTTCTGAATCTCCTCCGTCAGCTCGATGTTCCAGCTCGCCTGTGGCCTGCCGTTACCCGGCGGGCGCAGATCCAGGTAGGAGGCATTCTCCAGCCACGCCTGGCCCTCCTCGCCGTCCGCGCGGAGGGCGGCTGCTGGTGTCGGCGAGGAGATTGCCCGCCTCGTGCCGTCGGAGATAGCCATCAGGTTGACGGCGGTCTCGATCGCCGTCTCGGCTTCGCGGCGCTCGCGCTCCGGGACGACGACGCCACCGTCCACCTTTACCTTCGGGCGATAGCGGAGCCTGCGGGTGGCGGCAACCAACAGGCTCGCGTTCTTCTCGGCGTCGCGAATCTCTGTCGTCGAGAGCTCGACCTGCTCGAAGCGCATGCCGAATCCCTGGCCGGGGCCATCAAGGCCCTCGGCGGTCACGATCGCCGTGCGAATCAGCAGTAGGTCATCGGGCGGTGCTGTCAAGACCGCCAATCCTAGAAGGGGCGTTGAGCGCGCGACCGGAATGGCAGCCAGGCCCCGATTGGGAAGACTGTCGGAAAACCGAGCGCGGCATCGCCGCGGTGCCGACGACGCTGATGGCGACGAGTGCGCGGCCCGCCGTCTTCAGTGCGTCGCGATGTTCGGCAAGTTCGGCTCGGCCAAACGGGGATCCGCTAAGACCGATCAGGGGAGCTGCTGTCATGAACCAGAAGGCTGCGGTTCTGCCGTCGCTGGCGTGCCGGTGCGCTCGTGGATCGCACCTGCCGACACGAGCGCCGCTTTGGGCCTAGTCGGAGGGGGTCGCCGCAGGCGTCCCGTTTGCGTCAGGGAGGCGGGCGGGGCTTCGTATCGCGTGATCGAGCGACGCAAACGTACAGGTAACAAAGCCATCGAGGGTGGATGCAGCCGATAGGAACAGGTCCAAAGTGAGCTTGCTCCGTGGCGGTTCGTAGCGCGATGGCTCTGGTAAGTAGTGGACCGCGAGCCGCCCTTTCCCGTCGACATAGCGACGACCGAAGTCGAGCCAGATCAGGCCGCTGGCATCAAGGTCGCGTTGCTTCAGCTCCTGCCAGCTGCTCACGCCCGACGCCTTTACCTCGAAAGTAAGCTCGCCGCCACCTGCCGTGTCCGCGATCAGATCGGCGCGGCGCCCACCGTATTCACAGAGCGTGACCCCCGTTGCGAGCTTCGGGAGCACAATCGCGGCCACCGACTCGCTGAACGCCGCTGGGATAGCAGGGCGGTTGATCCTTCCGCGTGCAATCGGATGGGTGGTGCAGAGGTCCTCGTGCTGGCGGTACGCAGTGATTAGCGCGTCGTCGAGCGCTCGGAGCTCCTCACGGCAGAGAAGACGACGCTTCTCAGAAGCGGACGCGCGCAGGCTCACGGCTAACCCCACGCCTCGTCGCTGTGAGTCAACGAGCTGTGTGCATCGCCCTCGTGTGCCCTGAACGTGGTCGATTGGAGAAGCCTCGCGTTCAGCAACGCACGGTGGTCCGCTGCGACCATGGGCAAGCCAGCGGCTGCGAGCCTCTGACCCATGCGGGTGACCGTGTCTTGGCGCGCTGGACGAACCACCGAACCGCGCTTTGCACACACGAAAACAATGTCGAGGTGCCCGTTGTGTTCCTTTCCGAGAATGGGTAGGGCGCTCTCCATCTCAGCGAACACCGGCCACCAGCGCTCCACGATGAAGCCAGACGATACGAGCGCGGCGCACAGATGATGCCATGCGCCCTGGTTGGCATGGTGGAACGTGAATGTGAGACGACCCTCATCCTTGAGCACCCGGGCGACCTCAACAAACACCTCTCCGAGCAATCGAGCGTACGCGTCGCCATCCCGGCCTCGGTGTGGGTTCTGGACGGCCTCTTGGGCGTCGTCTACGAGCTCGGCCTGAAAGGACGCGTGGTTTGGCAGCAGCTGGCGGAGCCAAACATAGAAATAGTCGGACAGCTCGGCGTACATCACGTTGTCGGCGTACGGCGGATCAGTGACACAGAGATCGACGCTTCGGTCGGGTATCTGCGGCAGGGACGAGCTGGACTGGTTGAGGAGCAGGACGTCGCCTGAACCGTCGAGGAGCTCTTGGAAGGTGGTGGCAGGGCGCCAACCGAGCCGTTCCCCGCGAACACGCGAGCGAACCCGTTGCCCGTCGGTAATCGTGGACTCCTGGGGCGCCGCCATCCAGCGGCGCGCTGCCTTCAAACGGGTGGAGTAGAGCGAGGCGAACCCGCCGGAGGAGCCGCCGGAGGCGGAGCCAACGCCCCAAAGATGCGCCTCGAAGGGAGCCTTTGCGGGAATGAACGCATGGTGGCTGAACACCTGTCGTACCGCTCCCGTACCGAGACCCTTTGCGGTCGCGAACATCGAGTGGAACTCGAGGGTGGAGGAGAGATGCAACGCGAGGATGTCGTGCGCGACCGGGTCGCTGACGTCGCGAACTGCGCGCACCAGCGTGTCCAGGCCGAGCAACTGCCGGCCGTTGAACATCTCGTGCCATCTCCGGTAGCCGTAGCGGCGCATCTGGTTGGTGTTGCGCCCCGGCGGGATCTCGCCTCGGGGGACCGCGAGCCGGTCCAGAGCGCCGGCGGCTCGGTTTTCAAGGACGGCGCACGCCTCGAGGTCCCGCTGATCAGGCGCCCTGAACCCGCGACCGCAGCTGGCACAGTAGGTGACGAGGCAGGCGATACGGTGGCGAGGGGGACTTTCGAGGCTGGCGACCGCGTCGAGGATCTCGCCATGATGTCCGCAAGCACACCGGTAACGTTTGGCGTCGACGATCCGTCGGTTCGGCACGAAGCGGTGTCTGCAGCTCGGGCACTGCACGCGCGACGCGACGTTTTTGGCGTGCCAGGGGTGCTGGCAACGCGGGCATTGGACGAGGCCGGCGCCGGAGTTTCGAAAGTCGACCATCACGACGTGGTTCGTGGCGAGGTCTGCGGGTTGCTCGCAGGACTCACAGGCGACCTGCTTGATCCAGCTGGTGTACTGCGCTTGGGCGACACCCTCGCACGTTGGGCACGTGGTGGCGTACATTGCCTCGAGCGGCTCTTGGACAGCATCGCGCACCTGCTCGAAAGCGGCGTCGAGGGTCGCCTCGTCGATGTCCCGGGTCATTTGGGCGACCAGGAAGGCCGCGACCGGGTTCAGCTCGGAGCCGACGACCTTGCAGCCGAGGCGAAGGGCCTCGCCGATCGTTGTGCCGCCTCCGTGGAAGCAGTCGAGCACGACCGTATCTGAGAAGTAGGCCGTCGCATCGCTCGGGCCCGGTCCGACGAGAGCATCGTTACATGACTATAATCGCTATAGGCATATAACAAAAAGATCTCTCGTGAACGGAGTTTTCATGGTGCAGCTGAGCGGTACCCGCGTGTTGATAACCGGGGGCACGAGCGGCTTGGGGTGGGCAATGGCGCAAGCGCTCGCGCAATCTGGCGCCCAGGTCGCGGTGAGCAGTCGCGACCGGGAACGAGCGCAGGCCACGGCCGCGGAGCTGGGCGCAGACGCGCTGGGGGTCGAGCTCGACGCTCGCGACCCAGGCTCGGTGTCGGCGGCGGTCGAGAGCGTGTATCGGTTGTTCGGCGGTCTGGACGTACTGGTCAACAACGCGGGGATCGGGATGCTCACTGTCAATCCGCGGTTCATGACCGAACCACAGCCGTTCTGGGAGGTGCCACCTGCCGGCTTTCGCGATGTGCTCGAGACCAAGGCGACCGGGACGTTCCTAGTCGCCCGGGAGGTGGTGCCGCGAATGCTGAGCGCCGGCCATGGACGGGTGATCACGATCTCGATGAGCGAGCAGACGATGACCCGCCGCGGCTTCATCCCCTACGGACCATCCGGCGCCGCTGTGGAGGCCCTGGCGCGGGTCATCGCCGCCGATTTGGCCGACACGCCGGTCACCGCGAACATCCTCTTGCCGGGAGGGGGAACTGCCACGGGGATGATTCCTGCGGAGATACCAGATGAGATCCGTGCCAACCTGCTCGAGCCGGCCATCATGGGACCGCCGATCGTCTGGCTTGCGTCTGCGGATGCCGTCGCAGTCCACGACGAGCGGATCGTCGCTCGCGAGTGGGACGAGTGGCGGGCGGCAAGCGAAAGCCAAAGCACAACGAAGGCAGACTAGGTTTCGGTCTCGTGACGCCGACGACCGCGAACCCCGCGATCAGGTCCGAGGAGGATGCCGACCTCGCGCGTCGCGCTTGGCGAGTGATGTCGCAAGTCGCGCTCGATCGTGACCGCAAGATCGCGGTGTCGGAGGCGCTCGGGCTTAGCTGGACGCGTGTGCTAGCACTGCGACAGCTGACCACACAGGCGCAAACGCTGCGGGCGCTCGCCCAGCGCCTCTCGGCCGACCCGCCATATGTCACGCTGATGGTCGACGACCTGGAGGAGCGTGGGCTGGTGCGCCGGATGCCTCATCCCGAGGACCGACGGGCGAAGCTCGTGGAGCTAACCGCGGCCGGCCGCACCGCCGCCGCACGTGCCGATGCGATCCTCGACGACCCGCCGGCTGAGCTGCGTCTCGCGCCTGCCGAGGACCTCGCCACCGTGCTGCGTGTGCTCGAACACCTCGTCCGTTGAGAGGCGCCCATGTGATGGATTGGTCCCACAAGGCGCCTGCTCGATATCGCCGGCCCGCAAACGGCACACCGCAGGTTGAGACCCGCCTTGCTGATCGGACAGGCCAGTGAACGCGAACGGCGGCTGTCCTGCAATGCGCGGACTGCGGGGACGAGCCCGGACATGGGATCTCTCGTCGTCTTGATGGGTGGGTGGGCGTGTGATGCCCGTGTCCGCAAGCTGGATGTCACCAGCGCGACGGTCGTGCTGGCCCGTGACCGCCGGAGCGGCCCGGGCCAGCACTCTGGCGGGGCGGTCAGGCGGCGACCGGCTCGGCCTGTACGAGCGCGGCGTTCTGGCGCTCGAGCTCCTTGGCCGCGCCCCCGCGCCAGCTCTCGGCCTGCAGCTCCGAGAACGGGTCGGGGAAGATCTCCTCATCCCCGTTTTCCACCCCGTCGAAGATGGCTTGCGCGACCGACTCCGGCGAGGACTTCGGGATCGGTAGGTCGCGGATCATATCGGTGTCGATCGGGCCGGGCAGGACAGCATGAACCTTCACTCCCTGTCCGGCCAGCAGTGCGCGCAGCGACTGTGTGACCGAGAACGCGGCCGCCTTCGATGCCGAATATGCCGGCAGGATCGGGACCGCGGCGAGCGCCCCGATCGAGACGACGTTGACGATCCGCCCCTTGCTCTGGGTCAGCGACGGCAGAAACGCCTGGGTCACCATCACGGGTCCGTAGACGTTGACGTCAAAGTGCTGCTCGAACGCGGCCCGGCTGCTCAGGTCATCCGGCAGCGACACGCCGGCGTTGTTGATCAGGATGTCGAGCGACTCGACGCTCTCAACACCCCGCTGGATCTGCGACCAGTCGGTCACGTCCATGATCAGCGGCGTGACGCGGTCATCCGGGTGCTCGAACGGCTGCCGCGATGCGGCATACACATGCCTTGCACCGCGTGCCAGGGCCTCCTGTACGAGCGCCTGGCCAAGACCACGGTTCGCGCCGGTCACCAGAATTGTCTTGTCGGTGATTGTCATCTCTTGCTCCTTAGATCTCGGGTTCTCGACGACCTGGGTCGCCCTTTTGAGAACAGAGATACGAGCGGACACGCAAATCCATCGCTGCACGCTCCAGCGTCCGCACAAGACGGTCGATCGTTGGCTGCTCAGCACAGCCCGCAGCCGGCGCAGAGACTCGCTCGGCGACGCACGCGTGCATGGCCTGGTCTCGAGGTGCGTGGACGTCTGGGAGAGAGGCGACGTCGATGCGATCGCCGCGATGCTCACCGACGGCGCCGCCATCGCGAAGCCATAGGTGCCGTCCTGGTAGCTCGGCAGCCTCGACGCCCGTGTTGTTTCTCGCCAGTGTGGCGCTCACCAAACGTGAGCAAGCGAATCGCGTTCTGCAGCTACCACATGCCCATTCTTGGGACACACCTCGGGGCCACGCTCGCGGAGGCGCCGTCACGAGAGCGTTGGATTTGCGTCGCGCCTCGTATCTCTGTTCATAGAGGGTCTTGAGACCCCGAACTTACGAGAAGGCGTGTCGGTGACGGTCGCAAACGCCGCGGCGCGCCCGCCGCGGCGTTTGACAGCCGCATGGAAAAAGGAGACGAGACAATGACCAGTCATAAGACCGGAACACGAGAGGAGTGGGCAGCCGCGAGTGCGGAGCTGCTCGTCCGAGAGAAGGAGCACACACGCATGGGCGACGAGCTTGCGCGCCAGCGCCGGGAGCTTCCCTGGCTTCCGATTGAGAAGGACTACGAGCTCGACACCGACGACGGCACGCGCGCGTTCGCGGAGCTGTTCGATGGGCGCAGCCAGTTGCTCGTCTACCACTTCATGTTCGGCCCCAGCTACAAGGATGGCTGCCCGACGAACTCATCGATCGGGGACGCGGTCGACGGCATCGTGCCGCACCTGAACGCGCGCGACGTGACGATGCTGTTCGTATCACAGGCGCCGCTCGAGAAACTGCAGGCGTACAAGCGGCACATGGGCTGGAGTTTGCCCTGGGCGTCGTCGGCCAACAGCGACTTCAACTTCGACCTCGGGTTCTCGAGCGGCGTCGAGCAGACGCGCGAGGCCCTTACGCCCATCCGCGAGTCCCTGCCTCCGATCGTTGCCCACAATGCGAACGCAACCGGCACGGACGTGTTCGGCTACCTGACCGAGAGTCCCGGCTTCAGCGCCTTCGTCCTGGATGACGGGATCGTGTACCAGACCTACTCGACCGGGGCTCGCGGGGTCGAGTTCGTGATGAGCTACTACCCGATCCTCGACCACGCACCCAAGGGCCGCGACGAGGGCGACGCCTTCCAGACGTGGCTGCGACGCCACGACGAGTACGAGACCAAGTGATGCCCGATTGGGCCGTTGCTGGACCCTCTGCTGGGGGCCCGTAGGCTGGCAGCGATGAAGGACCGTGAACAACCGCTGCTCGAGGCCGCCCGCCACGGCGACGAACGCGCCTTTAGCCAGCTCGTCGCACCCCATCGCCCGATGTTGCACGCCCATTGTTATCGAATGCTCGGTTCGGTTCACGACGCAGAAGACGCGCTCCAAGAAGCACTGCTGAACGCATGGCGCTCGCTGTCCCGATTTGAAGGCCGTAGCTCGCTCAAATCCTGGCTGTACAGGATCGCCACCAACGCCTGCTTGAGGACGATCGAGCGACGGCCCAAACGAATGCTTCCCATCGACTACGGCCCCGCGGCCGACCCTCACGAGCTACTCGCCAGACCGCTCGTCGAGTCCGTCTGGGTTGAGCCCTACCCGGGCATGGGCGTCGAACACGAGGCCCCTATCGCCTCGCCGGCCGCCCGCTACGAGGAGCGCGAGAGCGTCGAGCTGGCGTTCGTCGCGGCCCTGCAACACATCCCGGCACGCCAGCGGGCAGTCCTGATCCTCCGAGATGTGCTCGGGTTCTCGGCAAGAGAGGTGGCCGAGACGCTCGAGATGACACCCGCTGCGGTCGATACGGCGCTACAGCGCGCGCACAAAACGGTCGACGGGCGACTGCCGACAAGAAGCCAGCAGGCCACTCTACGAGCAATCGGTGACGAGCGGCTGCGCGAGATCGTCGGCGGCTTCGTCGACGCGTGGGAACGCGCGGATGTCGACGCCGTTGTGGCGATGCTCGCCCACGACGCGACGCTCGCGATGCCACCGCGGCCGACCTGGTTCCGCGGGCGAGATGCAATCGAGACCTTCCTACGTGGCATCCCGCTCCCCACAGGGACACGCTGGCCACTGCTGCCGGTCGAGGCCAACGGGCAACTCGCATTCGGTGAGTACAGATGGAACCACAGGACGGAACGCTTCGGCGTTGAGGGGGTGATCTTGCTTACGCTCGGGGACACGCTGATCGCCGACATCATCATGTTCCGCGACCCAGATCTCGTCGCTCGCTTCGGACTGCCGGAACGACTGGAGCCCTAACCCGCTACTCAGCACCGCCACGGTCTCATTCCTTGGCCGACCACTCCAGTCGCTCTGCACCCTCTAACTAGCGTCCGGCCGGCGGGCGGGCGGGCCCGCACAAGCTCGTCCGGTAGGGCCGAGCAGGCGTCGGACGGTCTCAGCGTTCCGAGAGGCTTGTTCGGTCGACCGATGGATTCCCGTGCCGTTGCGTATCACTACTCAATAGGAGACCAGTGAAAGACACACGCGATCATCAACCTGGCAGGCTCGTGCATCTCGAGTTGCATACCCAAGACCTGTCGAGCGCGAGCACGTTCTATCGCCAGCTGATTGGTTGGCGGACAGAGCGCCTGCACAGTCCGTCGGGCACCTACCACGGGCTGGCCCTCGGCGGCGTGATCGATGGCGGGATCGTCGAATGCGGTGCACGGCGGCCTATCTGGCTTCCGTACGTGGAGGTGCAGGAGATCGAGGCGATGACGGAGCGCGGGCGGGCACTTGGGGCGGCTGTGTTGCTCGAGCCACGCGAGGGGCCGGCGGGATGGCGCAGCGTGCTGGCCACAAGCGACGGTGGCGAGATCGCGCTCTGGCAGCCGAAGGGTACCCTCGTGCGAGGGATCAGATGACCGACTCTCAGCTAATCGAGGCAGCCGTCGGGGGCGATCAGGCAGCCTTCGCCGAGCTGGTGGCGTCACACCGGCGGCCGCTCCACGCGCACTGCTATCGGATGCTCGGCTCCCTGCAGGATGCCGAGGATGCAGTGCAGGAGACGCTGCTGCGCGCGTGGCGGAGTCTGTCGTCGTTCGAGAGGCGAAGCTCGCTGCGAAGCTGGCTGTATTCGATCGCGACGAACGTCTCCCTGCGCGCGATCGAGCGCAGACCTTCGCGTGTGCTGCCAATCGACTATGGCCCACCCGCGGATCCACACGAGCCGATCCAAGCGCCGCTGCTCGAGTCCGTGTGGATGGACCCATATCCCGACGAGCAGCTCCGTCTCGGCGACGGCCTCGCCGGACCGGAGGCCCGTTACGAGCAGCGGGAGAGCATCGAGCTCGCGTTCATCGCCGCGCTCCAGCTGCTGCCGCCGCGCCAGCGGGCGGTGCTCATCCTCCGCGAGGTTCTCGGCTTCTCTGGCGCGGAGGTCGCCGAGGCGCTCGAGACGACGCCGGCCTCGGTCTACAGCGCTTTGCAGCGCGCGCACGCGACGCTGGAGGAGCGACGGCCGGAGCGCAGCCAGCAGGCGACCCTCCGCTCGCTGGGTGATGAGCAACTAGAACAGATCGTCGCGCGCTATGTCGACGCCTGGGCGCACAGCGACGTGGACACGATCGTCGGGATGCTCACCGACACCGCGACGCTCGCGATGCCTCCGATCCCGAGCTGGTATCGACGGGCGCGAAGCGATCGAGAGCGTGCTGCGCAGCGCGGTATTCGACGGTGCGCGGAGTTGGCGGATGTTGCCCACCGCAGCCAACGGTCAGCTGGCGGTCGGCGCCTACGAGCTCGACAGCGCGGGGGTCTACGCCCCACATGGCGTGACCGTCCTGACCCTCGAGGCCGAGCGAATCGACGAGATCATCCACTTCCGCACGCCGTCGATGGTCGCGTCGTTCGGGCTGCCTGCCCAGGCATAATCCCGCGATGGCTTCGATTCGCAAGGAGATCGTGATCGACGCGAGTGCGGAGCGCGTCTGGGACGCGCTGCGTGATTGGGGAGGACTGCATGTGCGGCTCGTACCAGGTTTCGCGACCGATGCCCGACTGGACGGTGAGGACCGGATCGTCACGTTCTCCAACGGCAACGTGCTGCGCGAGCGATTGGTTGACCTCGACGATGACGCGCGCCGGCTCGTGTGGTCGGTCGTCGAGGAGCCATACACCCATCACAACGCATCGGCTCAGGTGCTCGCGGACGGAGCAGACCGCAGCGTGTTCGTGTGGATCGCTGATTTTCTCCCGAACGAGCTCGCCGGTCGCGCCGCACCTCTGATGGAGCAGGCGTTGAGCGTCATCAAGCGCACGCTCGAGCCCGAGCGACCGGGCCAATAGCCAACATCGCGAGCGTGCTCGGGCCGTTGAGGCCGGCGCCGCTCACGGGCAGGGCGGCGATGCGCGAGCCGTTCGGAGCTTCCTGCGCGCGCGTAGCGCGCGGACGGTCTCGCCTGCAAGCACTCCGCGGCAGCGATGCGCGCGCGAGCGATGGATTTCGGCTCCTCCTCGTATCTCCATGGACAACGAGGAAGTACCGGCAAACCCACCGAGTAAGGAGCCCGCAAATGACGCCCACAACACCACCCATCAACCGCTGGCACGCGTTCGCGCTACTGGCCGTCGCCTACTTCATGACGATCGTCGACCTGACGATCGTCAACGTCTCACTGCCGACGATCGCCCGCGATCTGCATTTCACCCAGACCAATCTGCAGTGGGTGGCAACCGCTTACGCGCTCACCTTCGGTGGCCTGCTGCTGTTGGGTGGCCGCGCCGCCGATCTGCTTGGCCGCCGGCGTGTCCTGATGGTCGGGCTCGGCCTGTTCACGGCCGCGTCGCTGGCCTGCGGTCTCGCGACAAGCGCGGACTTCCTGATCGCGACCCGGGCCGTCCAAGGGGTGGGTGCGGCGATCATGCTGCCCGCCGCGCTGTCGATCGTGATGAACATGTTCGGAGAGGGCGCGGAGCGCAACAAGGCACTCGGGATCTGGGGCGGACTCGCCGCCGCCGGCGCCACTGTCGGGCTGATCGCCGGAGGGACTCTCACCCGTTACGCCGGCTGGCAGTACATCTTCTACCTGAACGTCCCGATCGGCCTGGCCGCGCTGGCGCTGGCAGCGAAGGATCGTGCCCGAGAGCCGCCTGGCTGCCGTCCGCCGGCGCTTTGACGCGGCCGGTGCGATCACCGGAACGGGCGGACTGGTGCTGCTCGTCGACGCGATCTCCCAAGCACCTCAGTACGGCTGGGGCGCCACGCGGACGATCGCCGTCCTGGCGGCATCCGTCGTGGCTGCTCGGCTCGTTCCTCGCGATCGAGAAACGGGCCGAGTGGCCGATTCTGCCGCTGTCGATCTTCCGGCTGCGCACGCTTGCCGGCGCGAACATAGCAGCGGTGCTGCTGGTCGGCAGCTTCTATGCGTTCCTGTTCGTCGGCACCCTGTACATGCAGCAGGTGCTTCACTTCAGCGCGCTGCAGGCCGGGCTTGCGTGGCTGGCAGCGTCGGTGACCTCGCTCGCGCTCGCCGGCGTCTCCCAGCTCCTGGTCACCCGTATCGGACGCAAGCCGGTAATGGCGGCCGGGATGACGCTGATCGGCGCCGGGCGTGCTCTGGGCGACCCAAGTACCCGTGCACGGTCATTTCGTCGGCAACCTGCTCGGGCCGTTCATCGTCGCGGGCGCAGGGACCGCGTTCGCGTTCATCCCGGTCTCGATCGCCGCGCTCGCCGGCATCAAGGAGCATCAGGCCGGACTGGCTTCCGGGCTCCTGAGCACCAGCCAGCAGGTGGGAGGAGCGCTCGGGATCGCGATCGCCTCGAGCATCGCCGTCAGCCACACCAACGCACTGCTGCACGCCGGACACACGGCACCCGAGGCGCTGACAGGCGGCTTCCAGCACGCCTTCTGGGTGCTCGGCGCGGTCGCGCTGCTCGCCCTGCCCGTGATCTTCGCGCTGGTCGGCCGAGACGAGCGGACCCACCCAGTGGCCAAGCCCGCCATCCCCGACGCGCAGCCCGCCCTCGTATCGGCGAACTAATCCAGATCACGAACGGCCACTACATCCCGAAGAAATAGCAAGGAGACCGACATGAGCAAGCTAGATCGAAACAACGTCATCGTCGTCGGCGCGAGCCGCGGCCTGGGGCGAGGCATCGCGGAGCAGCTTGCGGCCGCAGGCCGGATACGTCGAGCGCCATGAGCACCCCACCGACGCCAGGGCCGTCCAGCTGCAGCGCAGCCCCAGCGGCGAAGAGCTGCTCCCGCTGAGCGCCGAGATCTTGGCGCAGCTCCGCGCAGGTTGAGCGCACGAGCTGGGCGAGGAGCGTTTCGATGGGTTTGAGGACGACCTCGAATTCATCGCAAATGGCGCGCACCTCGGAGGCCTGCCAGGCTGGTTGGCATGAACCCGCGCCGACGGTCATGTCGGACGGCCGCCTGGGCCACAACGGCCTCAGTGAGGCCGCTACGACCGAGACCGGCCTACGAGGAAATGACGACCGTCACGTCGAAACCTTCTCGCCCCCCTGCCGATGACGTGAGGGCGACTCAGTGGTGGGGGGCCCGCGGGACGGGGGTCGTGGCGCCCGCGGGTCCGCGGGCCGGCTGGCTCGGAGCCGGAAGCCGGAGCTTCCCCATGAGAGTGCTCAGAGCCCGGGCAAGGCGCCCACGTGGCCGGTTGATCGACCGTCCGCTCGCAGCGTAGGCCAGCCGCTGCGCGGCGCCGTGGCGGTGTAGCTCTTGGATGCGGAACAGGTTTGCTTGGTAGGTCAGATAGTTCATGTCGGTCCTCCATCGTGTCGCTTGTGGCGAAAATGTATGGCCAAAGCGGACTGCTGTTAAGATCCGATTCCGTGCCGATTGAATGGTCCGGTTTGGGTCCGGAGTTCCTACTGCAGCTCGACCGGGCCGGCGCTGAACCGCTGCGCTCCCAGCTCGAGCAGGGCCTGCGCGGGGCGATCCGCTCCGGTCGGCTGGCGGCGGGTGAGCGACTCCCGTCCTCGCGCGCGCTTGCACGCGAGCTGGGTATCTCACGCGGACTCGTGCAGGAGTGCTACTCACAACTCCAGGCCGAGGGCTTCCTGATCACGAGGACGGGCTCCGCGACCCGAGTGGCCGCAGGCGCACACCAAGCGCCGAAGCCGGCCCCAAGGCCCAAGCGCACCCCGCGCCTCGCGGTCGACTTTCGCACCGGCGTTCCGGACCTTGCCAGCTTTCCGCGCCGCGACTGGGTTTGGGCTCTCCGCGAAGTCAGCCGCACGGCACCGGCAGACGCGCTCGACTATGGCGACCCGCGCGGTAGCGAGCACCTGCGGGAGGTGCTCGCCTCATACCTGCGCCGCGTCCGTGGCGCCGTTGCCGACCCGGAGTCGATCGTGATCTGCACGGGGTTCGCGCAGGGACTGAACCTCCTGCTCCGTGCGTTGGCCCGCACCGGCGTGCGACGCATCGCGTTCGAGGACCCGGGGCAGCGCGCCCGCGTCGGGCGCTGGGGACTGGACGCCGTCCCGGTCGCCGTGGATGAGCGAGGGATCGATGTCCAGGAGCTCGCAGCCAGTGGAGCCCGTGCCGTCCTGCTGACCCCCGCCCACCAGTGGCCCACGGGCGTCGTGCTCGCCCCGGAGCGCCGCCAGGCGCTGGTCGAGTGGGCGAGTGAACGAGACGCTGTGATCATCGAGGATGACTACGACGCTGAGTTCCGCTATGACCGCGAGCCGGTCGGCGCGCTGCAGGGCCTGGCCCCGGACCGTGTCGCGGCGCTTGGCACCGTGAGTAAGTCCCTCGCTCCCGCCCTGCGGCTCGGCTGGCTCGTCTGCCCACCGCAGCTCATCGACGCGGTAGCCGAAGAGAAGGACCTCGACGACCGCGGCTCACCAGGATTTGACCAGCTCGCGCTCGCGCTGCTGATCGAATCGGGCCGGTTCGACCGCCATCTGCGTCGAATGCGCGGCATCTACGCTGCGCGGCGCAAAGCGCTCATCGATGCGCTCGCGCTGCACGCCCCCGACATCGAGCTGCGCGGCCTCGCCGCTGGTTTTCACGCTGTCGCACAGCTACCCGATCGCCTCGACGAGCTGAGAGTCGTGGAGGCAGCCCGTGACGCGCTCGGTCGGCCTCTCCACATGGGTGGCTCCGCTCGATCACAGGCGCCTACCCACCGCAGCTCGTACTGGGGTTCGGCGACCTCGGCGAGGCCTCCATCGAGCGCGGCATAAGGACGATCGCGGACCTTCTAAGCGCACGCTGAGAGCGCATCCCGTTCAACCCGGCGAGAGGGCGGCGCCTCACGGTGCCAATAACCGGACAACGGGGCCAGTTCGGCGCCCCGGCCGCCGAGGCTGACCTCTGAGAGATCGTGCCATCGGCGAGCCGGCGCTCGGTGTCTCGACCATGCTCGCACGGGTACCGCGGTCGGCGCTTACGCCTCTTTGGGAAGCGCTGCGAAGTCACGCTTGGCTTGCCGGTACCAGCCCATCCCTGACACGGGGTGCTTCCATCTTCCCTGCATCTCGCCCAAAGCACCCTTGTGTGTCTCGTCACCCCCAGCGACTGCTTCCTTCAGGTGGCGATCTTGCGCCTTGATGACGTCATTTGCAGTGTTGCCGTGGTGGGGCAGATGGCACGGTCCGCCCAGCTGTCTACATGTCATTGTCCTCATGAATCTCACTTCCTTTCGTCGTATGAGCCATCAAATGGGACGAGTCGAATCGCCAGAGAAATCGTGCAGCAGCGTCCGCGACTTGCCGCACGTGCAGGCTCACGTCTCGCGGCGAGGGTGAGCGGATGAGCGACCGTGGGCGCTCATCGGTCATGGAGCAGTCCGAGGACGTTGCCATCCGGGTCGGCGACCGTCGCGACCGGCGCCCGCCGCCCACGTCATGCGCGGCTCCTTTCAGGTGGCGCCCGCCGGCGGTCGCCTCGGCCAGCCTGACCTCGATGTCTGGCACCTGCCAATGGGTGACCGGTGAGGTCATGCCTTGCGGGCCACCGCTCGGACCAACCCGATCTTCGCCGATCGGCGACCTCGAACCCGACGTAGTAGGGCCCGTCGGTCTGCGGCGCTACGCCGAGCAGGGCGGCATACACCGGCTTGGCAGCGGCCAGGTCGGCGACCAGGATCAGCCCGGTCTTGGCTCCCTGCGTGGACGAGCCGGGCATGTTCACTCCTAGTGTCATGGGACGCAGTCGACCATGCGGTTGTCGGCCTTGTCACATTGGCCGGCGTTCGGGGGTCTAGCTGTATGACCCACGAGACCCCAC
>CAVWNB010000004.1:0-1636885 GCA_963756235.1 uncultured Solirubrobacteraceae bacterium
CTACGCAAGCGATGAGGAGATCCTGCGGCTGTTCGAGAACTCGCTGTACATCCGCAACACGATCGAGTCCGACACGGAGGCGACGCGCACCGAAGAGGGCGCGCTGATCGAGCTGTTCAAGAAGCAGCGCCCCGGCGAGCCGCCGAGCGTCGACAACGCGAAGGCGCTGCTCAACCAGCTGTTCTTCGACCCCAAGCGCTACGACCTCACGCGCGTCGGCCGCTACAAGCTCAACTCGCGCCTCGGCCTGGACGTGGACATCGACACGCGTACGCTGACCCACGACGACATCCTCGCGCTCGTGCGCGAGCTCGTGTCGCTGCCCAAGCGCCTCGGCATGCCCGAGGACGGCGAGATCGAGATCAAGGACTACGCGGCGGAGGCGACGAGCATGCCGCGCGAGCCCGTCGCGGAGCACCTCGACGAGTACGAGCATTTCGGCAACCGCCGTCTGCGCACCGTCGGCGAGCTGATCCAGGAGGCGTTCCGCATCGGGCTCTACCGCATGGAGCGCGTCGTGCGCGAGCGCCTCACCACCGAGGACGCCGACACGATCACGCCGCAGACGATCATCAACATCCGTCCCGTGGTCGCGGCGCTGAAGGAGTTCTTCGGCTCCTCGCAGCTGTCGCAGTTCATGGACCAGACCAACTCCCTGTCGGGGCTCACGCACCGCCGGCGCCTGTCGGCGCTCGGCGCCGGTGGGCTCACGCGCGAGCGCGCGCCGATCGAGGTGCGCGACGTGCACCCGACGCACTACGGGCGCATGTGCCCGATCGAGACCCCCGAGGGTCCCAACATCGGTCTGATGGGCTCGCTGTCCTCGTTCGCCGAGGTTTCCGAGTACGGCTTCGTGACCACGCCCTACCGCGTGGTCGCCGACGGCGTCGTCACCGAGGAGATCCGCCACCTCGACGCGACCCAGGAAGAGGAGCTCCTGATCGCGCAGGCGAACACGCCCGTCGACGAGAAGACAAGCAAACTCAAGGGCACCGAAATCCTCTGCCGCACGCAGGCCGGCCAGTACGTCACGGTCGGACCCAAGGACGTCGACCTGATCGACGTCTCGCCCGAGCAGATCTGGTCGGTCGCGACCGCGATGATCCCGTTCCTCGAGCACGACGACGCCAACCGCGCGCTGATGGGCTCGAACATGCAGCGCCAGGCGGTGCCGCTGCTGAAGGCCGACGCCCCGCTCGTCGGCACTGGCATGGAGCGCCGCGCGGCGCTCGACACGGGCGACGTGCTGCTCGTCAAGAACGCCGGCACGATCGACTACGTCGACGCCAACCAGATCGTCGTGCAGACCAAGGACGGCGACAGGGACGAGTACGAGCTGCAGAAGTACATGCGCTCCAACCAGGGCACGCTGATCCACCAGAAGCCGCTCGTGCACACCGGGCAGGCGGTCAAGGTGGGCGACGTGCTCGCCGACGGCTCCTCGACCGACAAGGGCGAAATGGCGCTCGGCAAGAACCTGATGGTCGCGTTCATGTCCTGGGAGGGCTACAACTTCGAGGACGCCATCATCCTGTCCAAGCGCCTCGTGCAGGACGACGAGCTCACCTCGATCCACATCGAGGAGTACGAGATCGACGCCCGCACGACGAAGCTCGGCGAGGAGGAGATCACCCGCGACATCCCCAACCGCTCCGAGGAGTCGCTGCGCAACCTCGACGACCGCGGCATCGTGCGCGTCGGCGCCGAGGTCATCTCCGGCGACCTGCTCGTCGGCAAGGTCACGCCCAAGGGCGAGACCGAGCTGACCGCCGAGGAGAAGCTGATCCGCGCGATCTTCAAGGAGAAGGCGCGCGAGGTCCGCGACACCTCGCTGAAGGTCCCGCACGGCGAGGGCGGCGTGGTGATCGACGTCAAGACGTTCAGCCGCGACGCCGGCGACGACCTGCCGCCCGGGGTCAACGACCTCGTGCGCGTGTTCGTCGCCAAGAAGCGCAAGATCTCCGAGGGCGACAAGCTCGCGGGCCGTCACGGCAACAAGGGTGTGATCTCGAAGATCGTCGACCAGCAGGACATGCCGTTCCTCGAGGACGGCACGCCCGTCGACGTGATCCTCAACCCGCTGGGCGTGCCTTCGCGCATGAACGTGGGGCAGATCCTCGAGACGCACCTCGGCTGGGCGGCGGCTCAGGGCTGGTACGACGACGGCACCGAGGCCTACAAGGAAGCCGCTGCCGGCCCCGGTCCCCGCCGCGTGTACGTGTCGACCCCCGTCTTCGACGGCGCCACCGTCGAAGACGTCGACAACGCGCTCGTCAAGTGGCAGGACGCACACGTTGGCCGCATCCGCATGGATGTCGACAAGTCCCGCCGCGTAGGCGAGCAGGCGTCCGGGAAGATGACGCTGTTCAACGGGCGCAGCGGTGAGCCGTTCGAGGAACAGGTGACGGTGGGGTACATGTACATCCTCAAGCTCCTGCACCTCGTCGACGACAAGATCCACGCCCGCTCCACCGGCCCCTACTCGCTCGTCACCCAGCAGCCACTGGGCGGCAAGGCGCAGTTCGGCGGCCAGCGCTTCGGCGAGATGGAGGTGTGGGCGCTGGAGGCGTTCGGCGCCGCGTACACGCTGCAGGAGATGCTCACGATCAAGTCCGACGACACGGTCGGGCGCGTCAAGGCCTACGAGGCGATCGTCAAGGGCGAGAACATCGCCGAGCCGTCGATCCCCGAGTCGTTCAAGGTGCTGCTCAAGGAGATGCAGTCGCTGGCGCTGGACGTCAACGTCGTCTCCGAGGAGGGCCAGCGCGCTGAGATGCGCGACGAGGACGACGACCTGCTGCGCGCCGCCGAGGAGCTTGGCATCGACCTCTCCGGAGTCCGGGCGCTGTCCGGCGACGGCACCGAGGAGCAGCCCGAGGGCGAGGCCGCCGAGACCACCGACGAGGCTCCGGCCGGCGAGGTCGAGGACGCCGCAGACGATTCAGATGACGCAGACGACGACGCGGTCGGGGTCGAGGAGCTGCTCGACGTCGACGCCACCGAGGACATCGACCTGGAGAGCCTGGTCACAGACGAGTCCGATTCACCCGCGAGCGAAAGCACCCATTAGATGATCGACATCAATAACTTTGACGCCATCGAGATCAGCCTCGCCTCTTCGAAGCAGATCCGCAGCTGGAGCTCCGGCGAGGTAACCAAGCCGGAGACGATCAACTACCGCACGCTCAAGCCGGAGAAGGACGGCCTGTTCTGCGAGCGCATCTTCGGTCCCACCAAGGACTGGGAGTGCTACTGCGGCAAGTACAAGCGCGTCCGCTACAAGGGCATCGTGTGTGAGCGCTGCGGCGTGGAGGTCACGCGCTCCAAGGTTCGCCGCGAGCGCATGGGCCACGTCGACCTGGCCGCGCCCGTCAGCCACATCTGGTTCTTCAAGGGCGTGCCCAGCCGCATCGGCTACCTGCTCGACATGGCTCCCAAGGAACTCGAGAAGGTCCTGTACTTCGCCGCGTCGATCGTCACGTGGGTGGACGACGAGGCGCGCGCCAAGGACGTCGACTCGCTGGAGAAGGAAGTCAACAAGGTCCTCGACGGCTATGCCGCCGAGCGCGAGGAGCGCGTGCTCGAACTGCGCGAGTCGCTGGCGCGCCGCGAGAAGTACCTGCAGAGCGGCAAACAGACCAACTTCAACGACGAAGACCACCTGTGGGCGGACTCGCTCGACCTCAACCTGTCGAAACTGGCGGACGAGGAGCGCGAGAAGCAGATCAAGGAACTGAACAAGACCTTCGACGCCGACATCGCCGACACCGAAGCGTACATCGAGGATGCGGCCGAGCGGATGCGCAACGTCTGGGAGCTCTTCAAGACGATGGAGCCCAAGCAGATCGAGCACGACGAGACCACGTTCCGCGAGCTCAAGGAGCGCTTCGGCTCGCCGTACGGCTTCGGCGAGTACTTCCGCGGCGGCATGGGCGCGGAAGCGATCCGCGATCTGCTTCAGCAGGTCGACCTCGAGGCCGAACGCATCGAGCTCGAGGATCAGGTCAAGACCGGCAAAGGCCAGAAGCAGGCCCGCGCCGTCAAGCGCCTGAAGGTCGTCTCCGCGTTCATCCAGTCCGGCAACAAGCCCGAGATGATGGTGCTCGACGCGGTGCCGGTGATCCCGCCGGAGCTGCGCCCGATGGTGCAGCTCGACGGTGGCCGCTTTGCGACCTCCGACCTCAACGACCTGTACCGCCGCGTCATCAACCGCAACAACCGCCTCAAGCGGCTGCTCGACCTCGGCGCGCCGGAGATCATCGTCAACAACGAGAAGCGCATGCTGCAGGAGGCCGTCGACGCGCTGTTCGACAACGGCCGCCGCGGGCGCCCTGTCACCGGCCCGGGCAACCGGCCGCTGAAGAGCCTGTCGGACATGCTCAAGGGCAAGCAGGGCCGCTTCCGCCAGAACCTGCTCGGCAAGCGCGTGGACTACTCGGGGCGCTCGGTGATCGTCGCCGGCCCCTACCTCAAGCTGCACCAGTGCGGGCTGCCGAAGATCATGGCGCTCGAGCTGTTCAAGCCGTTCATCATGGCTCGCCTCGTGGAGCGCAAGTCCGCGCAGAACATCAAGGCGGCCAAGAAGATGGTCGACTCGATGATCGCCGAGGTGTGGGACGTGCTCGAGGAGGTCATCCACGAGCACCCCGTGCTGCTCAACCGCGCGCCCACGCTCCACCGCCTGGGCATCCAGGCGTTCGAGCCGCTGCTCGTCGAGGGCAAGGCGATCCAGGTGCACCCGCTCGTGTGTCACGCGTTCAACGCCGACTTCGACGGCGACCAGATGGCCGTGCACCTGCCGCTGTCGGCGGAGGCGCAGGCGGAGGCGCGCATCCTGATGCTGTCCTCCAACAACATCCTGTCCCCCGCGCACGGCGCGCCGCTGGCTACGCCGACGCAGGACATGATCCTGGGCGCGTACTACCTCACGTACGGTCCCGAAGCGGAGGAGCTCGCGAAGATCGATCGCGCCACCCACGAGCCGCGCCCGCACGTGTTCCGCACGGCGCAGGAGGCCGAACTGTCATACGAGGCCGGCGTGGTCAAGCTGCACGACATCGCCGAGTTCCGCCCCTACGGGCGCGAGGGCGGGCACGTGCTCACGACGATCGGGCGGATGATCTACAACGACCGCATCGAGCGCGCGCTGGCGGAGGCGCTGGGCGACGAGTTCGACGCGTCCAAGTACGTGTTCGTCAACCAGTCGATGAAGAAGCGCGACACCACGCGGCTGATCGACATGCTCGTGCAGTCATACGGCGCGACCACGATCTCGCTGGTGCTCGACGCGTTCAAGGACCTCGGCTTCAAGTACGCAACGCAGGCCGGCATCACGATCTCCAAGAACGACGTCGTGATTCCGCCCGAGAAGCAGGAAATCCTCGACAAGTTCGACGCGATCGTGGGAGACATCACCGGCCAGTACGACGACGGTCTGATCACCCAGGAGGAGCGTCACGAGGCGGTTGTCGAGCAGTGGAACGCGGCCACCGACGAGGTCGCCGAGGCGATGGTCAAAAACCTCGACGTGCTCAACCCGATCTTCATGATGGCCAACTCGGGTGCGCGTGGCTCGTTCAAGCAGATTCGCCAGCTGGCTGGCATGCGCGGGCTGATGGCCAACCCGAAGGGCGAAATCATCGAGCGCCCGATCAAGGCCAACTTCATGGAGGGCCTGTCCGTGCTCGAGTACTTCATCTCCACGCACGGCGCCCGAAAGGGACTCGCCGACACAGCGCTGCGCACCGCCGACTCGGGCTACCTGACGCGGCGTCTGGTCGACGTCGCCCAGGACGTGATCATCCGCGAGGCCGACTGCGGCACCGAGGAGTACATCGAGATGGCCGTGTTCAAGGACGGCGGCGAGCCCAACGACGTGCTCGTCGGGCGCATCGCCGCGCTCGACATCACGACCAAGCGCGGCCGCATGCTCACCGAGCAGGGCGTCGAAATCGGCCGCGCCGAGATGGCCGAGATCGTCAGCGCGTTCACCGACGACCACGACAAGGGCACCGAGGTGACCGTGCCCGTGCGCTCGGTGCTCAAGTGCGAGGCCACCAGCGGCGTATGCCAGGCCTGCTACGGCCGCGCCATGGCCACCGGCGCGCTCGCTCAGATCGGAGACGCGGTCGGCATCGTCGCCGCGCAGTCGATCGGCGAGCCTGGCACGCAGCTGACGATGCGCACGTTCCACACCGGAGGTGTCGCCGGCGCGGACATCACGCACGGCCTGCCGCGTGTCGTCGAGCTGTTCGAGGCACGCCGGCCCAAGGGCCTGTCGAAAATCGCCGAGCAGGACGGTGTCGCGACGATCGAAGAGACCGACAAAGCGATCACGGTCGTGATCACCGACGAGGCCGGCGAGGAGCATCGCCATGCCTTCCCGCGGCGCACGCGGCTGTTCGTGACCAGCGGCGAGAAGATCAAAGCCGGCAAGCAGCTCAACGAGGGCTCCGTGTACCCGCACGAGCTGCTCGCGATCCGCGGGCGCACCGAGACCGAGCAGTACCTGGTCAAGGAGGTCCAGGAGGTCTACAAGTCCCAGGGCGTGGACATCAACGACAAGCACATCGAGCTGATCGTGCGTCAGATGCTCAAGAAGGTGCGCGTCGACCAGAAGGGCGACACCGACTACCTGCCCGGACAGTTCGTCGATCGCTTCGAGTTCGCCAAGGCCAACGACGCAGTCAGTCAGGCGGGCGGCGAGACGGCGCAGTTCGAGGACATCATCCTGGGCATCACCAAGGCATCGCTGAACACCGACTCGTTCCTGTCGGCGGCCTCCTTCCAGGAGACCACCAAGGTGCTCACCGACGCAGCGCTCGAAGGCAAGATCGACCGCCTCAACGGCCTCAAGGAGAACGTCATCATCGGCAAGCTGATCCCGGCCGCCACCGGCCTCAAGCGCTACCGGCGGATCGAGATCGAGCCCGCCGAACCGCTGCCGCGCGCGATCGACGACGTCGGCCTGCTCGACCAGGACGAGATCGCCGCCGAGCTGGGTCTCGCCGGCGACGGCTTCAACGGCGGCTACGGGCAGGAGTTCGACGCCGACCTCGCGTCGCTGGAGAAGATCGGCGCCGGCGGCACCGACCCCGGCTTCGCCGAGGAGCTCGCCGAGCTCGAGCTGCCCGACGACACGCCCGTCGAGGACTAGAGACGCTATCCGGCGACTGGGCGCCCGCCAAGCGCGTGCGCCCAGTCCGCCAGCCGCGTCGCCTCCGGCGCGGTCAGGCCGTGCTGCGGATCGGTCTGCACGAGCAGCGTCGGCGACGCGCGCCTCTGCGCCCACGCATGGCAGGCGTCGTTCAGCGCATCGTCCACCCACGCCAGCGCACGGTCGCCCGCGTACGCGTCGATCGCCTCCAGCTTCCAGTGCGCGTTGGCGCGTCCGACGGCGCGCTCGAAGCGCAGGAACGGGAGCCCCGGAGGCATACCCAGCAGGTGCGGCAGATGCTCGTTCGCGCGCTCCTCCCAGCCGCTCGCCCACACCAGCTCGAACACGCTCGACAGATCGAGCAGGTGAGCGGCCGCCGTGGCCGAAAGGAAGTGGGGTGTGCCGTCGATCGAATGGAAGGAGCCATCGAGTGGGTGCCGGCCGCCTTGTGCCGCCGCGATCCGCTCCCAGCCGCCGAACAGCGAGATGACGCCGTCGATGTCCACCATCAGCAGAGGCAGCTCGTGCTCCTCCGTCCGTCCGGTGGTCTCTTTAGCTGCCATACAGGTTCAGACAAGTAGGGTGATGGAGACGGAACAGTCGCAAGATGCGCCGAGTTCGATCGGCCGCAGTAAAGCAGCACGCACCCCCCGCCGATGACCACTCCGTCGCCCCCCCGACAATGACCATGGACCTAGGCATACTCCTTGCGCTCGCGTGCGCCTTCGTGGCGAACCTGGGCTTCTTCTACAAGTACCGCGGCGCCAACTCCGTGCCGAAGGTGCAGGTCCTGCACCCCCTGCGCTCGGCCCGCGCGCTGTACTCCTCGAAGTGGTTCACGCTCGGCATGCTCACCGCGACCGGCAGCTGGGGCCTGCACGTCGCCGCGCTGTCGATGGCGCCCATGTCCGTCATCCAGGTCTCGCTCGCCGCCGGCGTCGTGTTCATCGCGGTGATGGCCGACAAGCTGTTCGGCTTCCAGGTCGGCCGCCGCCAGTGGCTCGGCCTGTTCCTCACCGCCACAGGGCTCGTGCTGCTGGGCGTCACGCTGCCGGCCATGCACGGCGCCCACTCGCACTTCTCAGACGCCGCCATGATCTCCTTCGAGGCCGGCCTGTTCGGCCTCGGCGCCCTGCTGATCATGGGGCCCCGCATCGGCGGTCCGATCGAGCACCACGGCATCATGCTCGGCGCCGCGTCGGGCATTCTCTTCGGAGTCTCCGACACCGCCATCAAGGCGCTCACCGGCATCGTCGGCGCGCACGGTGTCGTCGGTCTGCTGCTCAGCCCGTGGCTTGCGGTGGCCGTGCTCGCGTCGATCGTCGCGTTCTTCGCGTCCGCGCGCGGGTTGCAGGACGGTGAGGCCGTCCCCGTGATCGCCGTCACCGGCACCGCCGCCAACATCGCCGGCATCGCCGGCGGGATCGTCGTGTTCGGCGACCCCGTCGCGGGCAGCACCGCCGGCGTGATGCTGCAGGCGTTTGCGTTCGTGCTCGTCATCGTCGCAGCCGCGCTGATGCCCGCGCCGGTGCGCGCCGCGGGCGTTCCGCAGGCCGCTTAGTGTCGACCTCAGAGACGCTTGTGGCCAGGGCCGCCGCGCACTGCTAGCATCCCGCTCGATGCCGACCACCTCTCAGCTCGTGCGCAAGGGGCGCGTGACCCCCAAGAAGAAGATCGCCACCCCCGGACTGAAGTCCGGCAAGGGCCGCAAGAAGAAGACCGCCGCGCCGCAGCGGCGTGGCGTCTGCACGCGCGTCTACACGACGACCCCGAAGAAGCCTAACTCCGCGCTGCGCAAGGTCGCGCGTGTGCGCATCTCCGGCTCGATCGAGGTCACCGCGTACATCCCCGGTGAGGGGCACAACCTGCAGGAGCACTCGGTGGTGCTGGTCCGCGGCGGTCGCGTCAAGGACCTGCCAGGCGTGCGCTACAAGGTCGTGCGCGGCACGCTCGACGCCGCCGGCGTCAGCGACCGCAAAAAGGCGCGCTCGCAGTACGGCGTCAAGAAAAAATAGCCGCAGCCCACCGCTTCCAGGAAGAGACCTCAGATGCCCCGTCGCGCAGCAGCTCAGATCCGCCTTGTCGAGGCGGACCCAATCCACCGCTCCAAGCTCGTCCAGCAGGTGATCAACAAGGTCATGCTCGACGGCAAGAAGTCGACCGCCGAGCGGATCGTCTACGACGCGCTCGCGCTGCTCGGCGAGCGCACCGACAAAGACCCCGTCGAGACGCTCGACGCGTCGATCAAGGCGCTCACGCCGTCGCTCGAGGTTCGCTCGAGACGGGTCGGCGGCGCCACCTACCAGGTGCCCGTCGAGGTGCCCGCCAGGCGCGCGCGCACGCTCGCCGTGCGCTGGCTCGTCGAGTTCGCGCGCCAGCGCCGCGAGAAGACCATGGCGCAGCGGCTCGCCAACGAGCTGATGGATGCGCAGTCGCAGCAGGGCGGCGCGTACAAGCGCAAGGACGACATCTACCGCATGGCGCAGGCCAACAAGGCTTTCGCGCATTACCGCTGGTAGACGTCGCCGCGGTCGCGCGGCGGTCGCTGTGTGACGCATCGCACAGCGTAGAGGGTTGAAGGAGAAAGCTTCGGTGCCTAACGTTTAGGTACCGAATGTCTTCCGCACCGGCTCGAACACAACCTTCGGAGTCGCTCAAGATCGAGCGGCACGTGTGGGTCATCTCCGGGGTCGTGATCCTCGGGATGATCATGTCGATCCTCGACACGACGATCGTCAACGTCGCGCTGCACACGCTCGGGCGCGACCTGCGCAGCCCGATCGCGCAGGTGCAGTGGGTGGTGACCGGCTACCTGCTCGCGCTGGCCGCGGTGATCCCCGTGACCGGCTGGATGGCGCGGCGCTTCGGCGCCAAGCGCGTGTACCTCGTCTCGCTGGTGCTGTTCACGGCCGGCTCGGTCGCTTGCGGCCTGTCGAACTCGCTCGTCCTGCTCGTCGTGTTCCGGATCCTGCAGGGCATCGGCGGCGGCATGATCATGCCGGTCGCGCAGCTGATCATGGCCCAGGTCGCGGGGCCCAAGCGCATGGGCAGGGTGATGGGCATCGTCTCGATGCCGGCGATGCTCGCGCCGATCTTCGGACCGGTCGTCGGCGGTCTGATCCTGCAGAACCTGCACTGGTCGTGGATCTTCTTCGTCAACGCGCCGATCGGCCTGATCGCGTTCGTGCTCGGCTGGCGGATGCTGCCCAGCACCGACTCCGGCGAGGCAGGCCCGCTCGACCTGCTCGGGCTGGCGCTGCTGCCGACGGGCGCCGCGGCGTTCATCTTCGGCATCAGCGAACTCGGCGCCGGCGCAGCCGCCGGCTCGGCGATCGTGCTCGTTCCCATGATCGCCGGCGTGGCGCTGACGGTCTCCTTCTGCTTCCACGCGCTCCGCATCGAGCACCCGCTGCTGGACATCAGGCTCTACAAGAACAAAGTGTTCGCCGGCGCGTCCTTCACCACCTTCGGCCTCGGCGCGGCGCTGTTCGGTGCGATGATCCTCGTGCCGCTCTACTACCAGACCGTCCGCGGCGAGAGCGTGATCGATACGGGCCTGCTCAACGGTCCTCAGGGCCTCGGCGCGCTGGTCGCGATGCCGATCGCCGGCCGCCTCACGGAGCGCTTCGGCGGCGGGCGCATTGCGATCATCGGTGTGTCCGTGCTCGCGCTCAGCACCCTGCCGCTCGCGTTCGTCGGAGCCCACACATCGATCGTGGTGCTGTCGCTCGTGCTGCTCGTCCGCGGCACCAGCATCGGCCTGTCGTTCATGCCCGCGATGACCGCCGCGTTCGCCGCCATGCGCCCCGAGCAGCTCTCCGACGCCACCCCGCAGATGAACGTGCTGCAGCGCCTCGGCGGTGCGATCGGCGTGTCCGTGCTCGCCGTCGTGCTGCAGCGGGCGACCGGCGCTGTCCACACGCCCGCCCACGTCGCCAACGCGTTCGACACCACCTACTGGTGGGGCATCGGCATCGCGGTGCTGTCGCTGATCCCGTGCACGATGCTGCTGCGCGCCGAGCGCCCGGCCGCCAAAGCGGCCGCGGCCGCCGCAGCTGCCGCCGGGGAGGCAGCGCCCGCGGCCGAGGTCGCCGCGGTCGAGCCCATCGGCGTCTGATCCACGAGGCGAAACGAGCATGAGCACACCCAGCGCCGTCGAGTCCCGCTCCAATCCGCAGTCTGCGTCGCACGACTCCGCCCCCGCCGGCGGTGAGGGCGAGCCGTCCTCGCGCGCGGAGCAGCTGCGCGAGCTCGGTCTCGCCTTCCGCCACACGTTCCGCGTTCTCAGTCGCCTGCGCGGCCGCGACACGCACCTCGGTGGCGAGGAGCTCAGCCATGCGCAGTTCGAGCTGCTGATCGAGCTGTGGGAGCGCGGCGAGCTGTCCGCGGGAGATCTCGCCGCCGCCGCACGCCTGACACCGGCGACGGTCACGCAGATGCTCGACCACCTTGCCGACAGCGGGCACGTGGAGCGCGCCCGCTCGCAGACCGATCGCCGCGTCGTCGTCACGCGCCTCACGCCCAAGGGCGCCAAGAAGATCGAGGCCAAGCGCGCCGCCTGGCAGAGCCGCTGGGAGCAGGCCCTGGCCGGCGTCGACGCAGCCGAGCTACGCGGCGCCACGCGCGTGCTGCAGCACCTCGCCGAGATGTTCGAAGAGGCGCCCGCGGCCGGGTCCTGCGAGCAGCGCGACACCAGCCGGCAGGCCGGTGCAGGCGCCGGCACGAAGCCCGTCTAGCATGCAGAAACCCTCTGCTATAGTCGGCACCGCTTCGTGGGCGGACGCAGTGTGTGCGCGTGCCTCCCGCGGACTCGCAATCAAGATGGAGACCTCGAGCAGATAACGACGCGGACCGGTCCAGACAAGACCAGCTGCGTGCGTGGGCCCGAGGGGCCTATTTTTTTGCCCGTATCGCCGCCTCGACAACCACCGATTCCCACCGCCAAACATGCCACGTAAGTTCTCACTCCAAAACACCCGCAACATCGGGATCATGGCTCACATCGACGCCGGTAAGACGACGACGACCGAGCGCATCCTGTACTACACCGGTCGCACCTACAAGATCGGCGAGGTGCACGAGGGCGCGGCTGTGATGGACTGGATGGAGCAGGAGCAGGAGCGCGGGATCACGATCACCTCCGCTGCCACCACCGCGCAGTGGAAGGACCACCGCATCAACATCATCGACACGCCCGGCCACGTCGACTTCACGGTCGAGGTCGAGCGCTCGCTGCGTGTGCTCGACGGCGCGATCGCGCTGTTCGACTCCGTCGCCGGCGTCGAGCCGCAGTCGGAGACGGTGTGGCGCCAGGCCGACAAGTACCACGTGCCGCGCATCGCCTACATCAACAAGATGGATCGCATCGGCGCCGACTTCGACAAGGGCGTGCAGACGATGATCGACCGTCTCGGCGCGCACCCCGTGCCGATCCAGCTGCCGATCGGCGCCGAGGGCGACTTCCTCGGCGTTGTCGATCTCGTCGCGATGAAGGCGATCGTCTACAAGGACGAGATGGGCAAGGAAGTCGACGAGATCGAGATCCCCGAGCACCTCGTCGAAGCCGCGGGCGCGGCGCGCGAACACCTGCTCGAGGAGGTTTCCCACTACGACGACGCGCTGCTCGAACTGATGCTCGAGGAGGCGGAGGTGCCCGAGGACGTTCTCAAGAGCGCCATCCGAAAAGCGACGCTTTCGACCAAGCTGACTCCCGTGCTGTGTGGCTCGTCGTTCAAGAACAAGGGCGTGCAGCCGCTGCTGGACGCGGTCATCGACTACCTGCCTTCGCCGCTGGACGTGCCGCCGGTCGTGGGCACAGAACTGATAAGGGGCGAGGAGCAGGAGCGCGAGGTCGTCCGCACGGCCGACGACTCCGAGCCGTTCGCGGCGCTTGCCTTCAAGATCGCGGCCGACCCCTATGTCGGCAAGCTCACCTACTTCCGCGTCTACTCGGGGCATCTCGAGGCCGGCGCAAAGATCCTGAACGTCGGCAGCGGGCGCACAGAGCGCATCGGGCGCATCCTGATGATGCACGCCAATGAGCGCGAGGAGGTCACCGAGGTCTTCGCCGGGGACATCGCCGCTGCTGTCGGGATCAAGCAGGTCATCACCGGCGACACGCTGGCCGTTCCCGAGCACCCGATCCACCTCGAGAACATCGTGTTCCCTGAGCCTGTGATCAAGGTTGCGGTCGAGCCCAAGACGAAGGTCGACCAGGAGAAGATGTCGGTTGCGCTCGGGCGTCTGGCCGAAGAGGACCCCACCTTCCAGGTGCGCACCAACGAGGAGACAGGGCAGACCGAGATCTCGGGCATGGGCGAGCTGCACCTCGAGGTGCTCGTCGACCGCATGAAGCGGGAGTTCGGTGTCGAGGCAAACGTCGGACGTCCGCAGGTGTCCTACCGCGAGACCGTGCGTGGCAGCGTCGAGAAGGTCGAAGGCAAGTTCGTCCGCCAGACGGGCGGCTCGGGGCAGTTCGGCGTCGTGTTCATCGACCTGGAGCCCGCCCCGGGTGTCGGCTTCGAGTTCATCAACAAGATCAAGGGCGGCAACATCCCCTCGGAATACATCCCTGCGGTCAAGAAGGGGATCGAAGAGGCACTCGACAACGGCGTCAAGGCCGGCTACCCGATGGTCGACATGCGCGTGACGCTCGTGGACGGCAAGTACCACGACGTCGACTCATCCGAAATAGCCTTCAAAGTTGCCGGCTCGCTGGCCTTCAAAGAGGCCGCCAAACGGGCCAAGCCGGTGCTGCTCGAGCCGATCTTCGCTGTTGAGGTCGTCACCCCCGACGACTTCCTCGGAGACGTGATCGGCGACCTGAGCCGGCGCCGTGGACGCGTCGAAGGTCAGGAGCGCCGTGGCAACGCGCTGGCCGTGACCGCGAAGGTCCCGCTGAGCGAGATGTTCGGCTACGCGACCGACCTGCGCTCCAACACCCAGGGGCGCGCCAACTACACGATGCAGTTCGAGAACTACGAAGAGGTCCCGCCGAATATCGCCGAGAAGATCGTCGAAGCGCGGACCGGCGAACCGGTTCCGGCCTAGGCGCCTCGGACGCGGCCGGATAGACCAAGAGCACCGAGGCACGAGCACCGAGCAGTCACGCAGCAGCGCATTTAGATAGATTTCTGAGGTTCGCCTCCACAGAGGTGGGCATACAAGTCGATACAGGAGCGAGTAAAAAGTGGCGAAGGAGAAGTTCGAGCGCGACAAGCCGCACGTCAACGTCGGGACCATCGGTCACATCGACCATGGCAAGACGACGCTGACCGCTGCCATCACCACGGTGCTGGCCGAGAAGGGAGGCGCCGAAGCCCGCAGCTTTGCGGAAATCGACAACGCGCCCGAGGAGAAGGAACGCGGCATCACGATCGCCACCTCGCACGTCGAGTACCAGACGGAGAACCGTCACTACGCGCACGTCGACTGCCCCGGTCACGCCGACTACGTCAAGAACATGATCACCGGCGCCGCGCAGATGGACGGGGCGATCCTCGTCGTCTCCGCCGCCGACGGCCCGATGCCGCAGACGCGCGAGCACATCCTGCTCGCCCGCCAGGTCGGCGTGCCCTACATCGTCGTGTTCCTCAACAAGGCGGACATGGTCGACGACGAGGAGCTGCTGGAACTGGTCGAGGTCGAGGTCCGCGAGCTGCTCTCCGAGTACGACTTCCCGGGCGACGACATCCCGTTCATCGTCGGCTCCGCGCTCAAGGCGCTCGAAGGCGACGAGGCCTACAAGGAGAAGATCCTCGAGCTCGCAGCCGCGCTCGACTCCTACATCCCCGAGCCCGTGCGCGAGCTCGACAAGCCGTTCCTGATGCCGGTCGAGGACGTGTTCTCGATCACCGGCCGTGGCACCGTCGCCACCGGGCGGGTCGAGCAGGGCATCGTCAACACGGGCGACACGGTTGAAATCGTCGGTGTCCACGAGTCGACCTCCACGGTCGTCACGGGCGTCGAGATGTTCCGCAAGATCCTCGACCAGGGCCAGGCGGGCGACAACGTCGGCTGCCTGCTGCGTGGCACCAAGCGCGAGGAGATCGAGCGCGGCCAGGTGCTGTGCAAGCCCGGCTCGATCACGCCGCACACCAAGTACAAGGCAGAGGTCTACGTGCTCAAGAAGGAGGAGGGCGGTCGTCACACCCCGTTCTTCACGGGCTACCGTCCTCAGTTCTACTTCCGCACGACCGACGTCACCGGCGTGGCCAAGCTGCCCGACGGCGTCGAGATGGTCATGCCAGGAGACAACGTCCAGATGGAGATCGAGCTGATCCAGCCGATCGCCATGGACCAGGGCCTGCGTTTCGCCATTCGAGAGGGTGGCCGCACGGTCGGGTCGGGCGTGGTCAGCGAGATCATCGAGTAGTACCAGCGCTGGCGATGCCGGCGTAATTGCAGTCAGATACGACGAATGAGACACCCGCGAGAGCGGGCCGGGGGTGGATTCTGCTCACACGGATCCGCCCCCCTTGCACGATTCACCCACATCACCAAAGAGATAGGCAGCAGCGATCACCATGGCAGCGACCAACCAGAACAAGATCCGAATCCGGCTGAAGGCGTACGACACGTCCGCCATCGAGTCGGCCGCGAGGGAGATCGTCGAGACGGCCACCCGCACCGGCGCCACCGTGTCCGGCCCCGTGCCGCTGCCCACCGAGAAGAACGTGTACTGCGTGATCCGCTCGCCGTTCAAGGACAAGGACTCGCGCGAGCACTTCGAGATCCGCACGCACAAGCGTCTGATCGACATCCACCAGCCCACGCCCAAGACGGTCGACTCGCTGCAGCGCCTCGACCACCTGCCGGCGGGCGTCGACATCGAGATCCGTCTCGCCACCTGAGCCGATGGCCGCGATCCTCGCCAAGAAGCTCGGCATGACCCAGCTCTTCCAGGAAGACGGCAGCGTCGCGCGCGTCACCGTGCTCGAGGCCGGCCCGTGTCCCGTGACCGCGGTGCGCACCTCCGAGCGCGACGGCTACGACGCGGTGCAGCTGGCGTTCGGCCAGACCAAGGAGAAGCACCTGTCAAAACCCGAGCTCGGGCACCTCAAGAAGGCCGACGCGCCACCGATGCGCACGCTCGCCGAGTTCCGCGATGAGGCCGGCGAGCTCACGCTTGGCGAGACCGTCACCGTCGACTCCTTCGAGGTCGGCGCGCGCGTGAAGATCTCGGGCGTGTCCAAGGGCAAGGGCTTCCAGGGCACGATCAAGCGCCACAACTTCGCCAGCGGACCCAAGTCCCACGGCTCGCACAACGTGCGCGCGCCCGGCTCGATCGGAGCCTCGGCGTGGCCGGCGCGCGTCATGAAGGGGATCCGCGGGCCCGGGCAGATGGGCAACAAGCGCGTGACGCAGAAGGGCCTCGAGGTGATCCGCATCGACGCCAAGGACAACCTGCTGATGGTTCGCGGCTCGGTGCCCGGTCCCACCGGCTCGCTCGTGGAGGTGAGGACCGATGCCTGACGCTCCGATCCTTGGCGGCGCCTCCAAGAAGGTCAAGCTCGACGAGTCCGCGTTCGGCGCGCGCTTCTCCGGCCCGCTGGTGCACCAGAGCGTGCGCGCCGAGCAGGCCGCGCGCAGACGCGGCACCGCCGCCACCAAAACGCGCGGCAAGGTTTCCGGCGGTGGCGCCAAGCCCTGGCGCCAGAAGGGCACCGGCCGCGCCCGCGCCGGCTCCAGCCGCTCCCCGGTGTGGACCGGCGGCGGCACGGTGTTCGGGCCGCAGCCTCGCTCCTACACCTTCAAGGTCAACCGCAAGGAGCAGCGCGCCGCGCTGCGCAGCGCGCTGTCGCTGCACGCCGAGCGCGGCTCGATCGCGATCCTCGACGCCAGCGTTTTCACCGCGCCCAAGACCAGCCAGGCGTTCGACCTGCTCGAGGACTGGAACATCCCCACCGGCCAGGTCACCCCGACGCTCGTGGTGCTCACCCCGGAGGAGTCCGCGGCGGCGCTGTCGTTCCGCAACATCCAGCGCGTGGCCGTCCTCACGGCCGAGAACGTCGGCGTGGCAGACCTGCTCGCCGCCGCCAGCCTGCTCGTCTCCGAGCCGGCGCTCGAGGCGCTCACCGCGCGCACCGGCAACCCGACCAGGGGAGAGTCCTGATGGAGCACACCCAGGTGATCATCCGCCCGGTCGTCTCGGAGAAGAGCTACGTGCTCTCGGCCGCCGACCGCTACACCTTCCGCGTCCACCGCGACGCGCACAAGACGCAGATCCGCCAGGCGGTCGAGGCGCTGTTCGACGTGCACGTCGTCGACGTGCGCACGATGAGCGTCAAGTCCAAGCCCAAGCGCCGCGGCTCGACGCCCAAGGGCGGCACCCGCGAGTGGAAGAAGGCGATCGTGCAGGTGCGCTCCGGCGAGTCCATTCCGATCTTCCAGGGCCTGGCTGCCCTAGAGAGCTAGACCATGCCGATTCGCAAGCCAAGACCGACAAGCCCGGGGATGCGTTTCGTGTCCTACCCGGACTTCGCCGAGATCACCAAGTCCAAGCCCGAGAAGTCGCTCGTCGAAGGCCTCAAGAAGAGCGGCGGGCGCAACGCGCTCGGGCGCAAGACCGCACGCCACCGCGGCGGCGGCGCCAAGCGCGCGTACCGGCGCGTGGACTTCAAGCGCCGCAAGGACGGCGTCGACGCACGCGTCGCGGCGATCGAGTACGACCCCAACCGCTCCGCGTACATCGCCCTGCTGCACTACGTCGACGGCGAGAAGCGCTACATCCTCGCGCCGCAGCGGCTCACGGTCGGGATGATGGTGTCCTCCGGCGAGAACGCGGACATCGCGGTCGGCAACTGCATGGAGCTTGCGCGCATGCCCGTCGGCACCGTCGTGCACAACATCGAGCTGCAGCCCGGCCGCGGCGGCCAGATGGCGCGCTCCGCCGGCGCCTCCGCGCAGCTGATGGCCAAGGACGGCGACATGGCCACCCTGCGCCTGCCCTCCGGCGAGATGCGCATGGTGCGCGCCGAGTGCCGCGCCACCGTCGGCACGATCGGCAACGCCGAGCACCAGAACGTCAAGGTCGGCAAGGCCGGGCGCAAGCGCCACATGGGCGTGCGCCCGCAGACGCGCGGCGTCGCCATGAACCCCGTCGATCACCCGCATGGTGGCGGCGAGGGCTCGACCACTGCCGGTCGGCACCCGGTGACGCCGTGGGGCGTGCCCACGCTCGGGTATCGCACGCGTAAAAAGAACAAGACCTCCAGCCGCTACATCGTGCGCGGCCGCAGGAGAGGGAAGGGCAAGCAGAGATGAGCCGCTCCAGCAAGAAGGGCCCGTGGGTCGAAGAGCGGCTGATGCAGCGCGTCGAAGCTCTCAACGCCGCCAACAACAAAAAAATGCTGCGCACGTGGTCGCGCGCGTCGACCATCTTCCCGGAGATGGTCGGTCACACGATCGCTGTGCACGACGGCAAGAAACATGTGCCCGTGTACATCAGCGAGTCGATGGTCGGCCACAAGCTCGGCGAGTTCGCGCCCACGCGCGTGTTCCGCGGGCACGCTGGCTCGGGGAAGGTCAGATGAGCGCCGAGGAGGAGAAGGGCACGCCGGCCGAGCCGGACGACGCGAAGGCGCCGGCGGCGAAAAAAGCCGCCGCAGAGAAAAAACCCGCTGCTGAGAAGAAGCCGGCCGGCGAGAAAAAGGCCGCCGCGGAGAAAAAGCCGACGGCTGAGAAAAAGCCGGCTGAGAAAAAGACGGCCGCGGAGAAAAAACCGACGGCCGAGAAAAAGCCGGCGGCAAAAAAAGCTGCTGAGGAGAAGCCTTCCGCGGAGACGGACGCGGTCGAGGATTCCGGGCCTGGCGAACCGCAGGCCGCCGGACGGTCCGCCACCAAAAAACGCGGCGCCAAGAAAGCCGCCAGCGAGGCAGCTGCAGCCGCCGGCGATGCCGGGGAGGCACAGGAGCTCGCGAAGGCGCAGACCGCCGAGAAGCCCTCAGTCAAAGTCGCACGTCGTGCCGCAGCAGCCGCGAAAGGAGCGCCGCGACGCAGGGTCGTCAGCGCCCACGCCCGCTACGTGCGGACGTCCGCACGGAAGGCTCGCATGGTGTGCGGGCACATCCGGGGCAAGTCCATTCAAGAGGCACGCGCTATCCTCGCGTTCACCCCTCGTGAGGTGGCGCGCGACTGGAGCAAGCTGCTCGAGTCGGCAGTCGCAAACGCCGAGAGCAACCACGAACTGCTCGAGGACGACCTGATCGTCCGTGAGGCGTACGCCGACGAAGGGCCGACGATCAAGCGCTTCAGGCCGCGCGCGATGGGACGAGCAACGCCGATCCGCAAGCGCACGAGCCACCTGACGATCACGCTGACTCCGCGCCCGGAGCCGGCGAACAACAAGAGACACGGCTGAGAGACTGAGAAATGGGACAGAAGGTTCATCCAGAGGCTATGCGCGTGGGTTACATCCACAACTGGAAGTCGAACTGGTTCAACGAGAAAAACTTCGCCGAGTACCTCGCCGAGGATGTGCGTGTACGCGAGCACATCATCGGCAAGCTCGCCCACGCGGGCCTGTCGGACATCACGATCCGCAAGGACGCCAACGAGCTCGAGGTCAACATCCACACCGCCCGGCCGGGCATCGTGATCGGCAAGTCCGGAACCGAAGTGGACGCGCTGCGCCGTGACCTGCACCGCATGACCAAAAAGCAGATCAAGGTCAACATCCTCGAGATCAAGCGCCCCGAGCTCGACGCCAAGCTCGTCGCCCAGTCGATCGCCGAGCAGCTGCAGAACCGCGTCGCGTTCCGCCGCGCGATGAAGCGCGCGCTCACCAGCGCCATGCGCTCCGGCGCCAAGGGCGTCAAGGTCCAGGTCGCCGGCCGCCTTGGCGGCGCGGAGATGGCGCGCACCGAAAGCTACTCCGACGGCCGCGTGCCGCTGCACACGATGCGCGCCGACATCGACTACGGCTTCTACGAGGCGCGCACCACGTTCGGGCGCATCGGCGTCAAGTGCTGGGTCAACAAGGGCGAGATCATGCCCGAGGGCTACACCGGCGCTGACCTCACCGACATGACGGCTCCTGCGCCGCCGAGCTCCGAGCGCGATGGCCGCGGCGGTGGCCGCGACGGGCGCGAGGGTCGCGGCAGGGGTCGCGGTCCGGGTGGTCCCGGCGGTCGTGGCGGCGGACCGGGAGGCGGCGGTCGCGGTCGCGGTCCGGGCGGTCCGGGTGGGGCGGGTGGGTCCGGATCAGGCGGACGTGGCGGCGGAGGCGGTCGTGGTCCCGGCGGTCCCGGGGGCGGACGCGGTCCGCGACCCGGCGGCGGCGGACCGTCCGGCGGAGGTGGTCGCTGATGCTCTCACCCAAGCGCGTCAAGCATCGCAAGCAGCACCGTGGGCGTCGCCGCGGCAACTCGCGCGGTCAGCTGCACGTGCAGTTCGGCGAGTACGGCCTGAAGTCGCTCGAGTGCGGCTGGCTGACCAACCGCCAGATCGAGGCTGCTCGTATCGCGATGACCCGCAAGATCAAGCGTGGCGGCAAGGTCTGGATCAACGTGTTCCCGGACAAGCCCATCACCAAGAAGCCCGCCGAGACCCGCATGGGCTCCGGCAAGGGCTCGCCCGAAGGCTGGGTGGCCGTCGTCAAGCCCGGACGCGTCATGTTCGAGCTCGCCGGCGTCTCCGAGCCGCTCGCCCGGGAAGCCATCCGGCTGGCCGCGCACAAGCTCCCGGTCAAGTCCAAGTTCGTGCTGCGTGAGGACTGATCGATGAAGGCCAGCGAGATACGAGACCTTGACGACAAAGAAATGGCCAAGCGCCTGACGGAGATGCGCAAAGAGGTGTTCGGCCTGCGCTTCTCCAACGCCACCGGGGAACTCGACGACACCGCCGGCATCCGCCGCGCCAAGCGCGATCTCGCGCGCGCTCTCACGGTCAAGCGTGAGCGCGAGCTGCGCGCCGAGCAGAGCAACTAGGACCAAAGACGACACGTGAACGGACGACATGGCTGACGAACCAGACAACGACGCAACAGACACCGAGCCGGACGCGCCCGTGGAGGCGCCCGCGGCCGAGGCTGCGCCCGAGGCCGCCGCGGCCGACGCCGAGCAGACGCCCGACGCGGGCGGCGAGGACGTCGCTGCCGCCGCGCCCGCGCCGCCGGCGGAGCCGGCCGAGCCTGTCGCATCGTCATCGGAGGTGGAGCAGCTCTCGTCCAAGGAGCGCCGTCGCCGCTCGCGGTCCAAGCACGCCGAGGCGCGCCCCAGTCGCAGCCCCGAGGAGCGTCACGCCGAGCGTCTGGCCGAGCGCAAAACAAAGGCCGTGCGCCGTCGCGCCCGCCGCCTGCAGGAACGCGCCAAGGCCGCCGAGCGCCGCGCAGCGGCGCCCGCGCCCGAGCCGCTGCCGCCCGTGCACGCGCCCGTCGAGGGCACGCGCCGTGTGCGCCAGGGCGTCGTCGTCTCGGACAAGGCGCAGAAGACGATCACCGTGCGCATCGACGTCGCGCGCCGTCACCGGCGCTACGAGAAGATCGTGCGCAGCTCGAGCACCGTGCACGTGCACGACGAGAACAACGACGCGCACGAGGGCGACGTCGTGCGCGTGATCGAGAGCCGGCCGCTGTCGCGCCTCAAGCGCTGGGCGCTCGTCGACGTGGTGGAGCGGGCGCGATGATCCAGAACGAGACGAGACTCCGCGTGGCCGACAACTCCGGCGCGCGCGAAATCCTGTGCATCCGCGTCAAGGGCGGCTCCAAGCGCCGCTACGCGTTCGTCGGCGACGTCATCACCGCGACCGTCAAGCAGGCCAACCCCCAGGGCACCGTCAAAAAGGGCGAGGTCGTCACCGCCGTGGTCGTGCGCACCAAGAAGCCGATCGGCCGCGACGACGGCACGTACATCGCCTTCGACGAGAACGCCGCGGTGATCATCGACGACCAGAACAACCCGCGCGGAACGCGCGTGTTCGGGCCGGTCGCGCGCGAACTGCGCGAGCGCAACTTCATGAAGATCGTCTCGCTCGCGCCGGAGGTCCTGTGATGGCCAAGCGCAAAGCCGCGGCACCGCCCAAACGCCGCTCCCTCAAGATCCGCTCGGAGGACCGCGTGCAGGTGATCTCGGGCAAGGACCGCGGCAAGACCGGCCGCGTGCTGCGCGTGGAACCCGCCAAGGAACGCGTGTACGTCGAGCACCTCAACATGATCAAGCGCCACACCCGCCCGCAACAGGTCGCCGGCGCCCAGAGCGAACAGCAGCTGGGCGGCGTGATCGAGCGCGAGGGCCCCATCCACATCTCCAACGTGATGCTGCTCGACGCCAAGGGCAAGCCCACGCGCGTCGGCGTCGAGCGCACCGGCGGCGAGCGCGTGCGCGTCGCCAAGAGCTCGGGCGCAAGGCTGGACTGACGCGATGGCCGCTCCCGCCACAGACGCCCCTCCGGCCCGCCTCAAGGTCCGCTACCTCGAGGAGATCCGCCCCGCGCTCGTCGAGCGTTTCGGCTACTCCTCGGTGATGCAGGCGCCCAAGATCGAGAAGATCACCGTCAACATGGGCGTCGGCCTCGCCAAGCAGGACTCCAAAGTGCTGAAGGCCGCCACCGAGCAGCTCGCCACGATCGCCGGCCAGCAGCCCAGCGTCCGCCGCGCGCGCAAGTCCATCGCCGCGTTCAAACTGCGCGAGGGCATGCCCGTCGGCCTCGCCGTGACGCTGCGCGCCGAGCGCGGCTACGAGTTCCTCGACCGGCTCATCTCCGTCGCCATCCCGCGCATCCGCGACTTCCGCGGCCTCAACTCGCGCTCGTTCGACGGCCGCGGCAACTACTCGTTGGGCGTCAAAGAGCAGATCATCTTCCCGGAGATCGACTACGACAAGATCGACACCGTACGCGGGCTCGACATCACCATCACCACGTCCGCGGCCACCGACATCGAGGCGTACGCGCTGCTCGCCGCCTTCGGCATGCCCTTCTCCCCGCAAGGCCGCCCCAAGGGCTACGACCCGGAGGCCGACGAGGCCGCCGCTCGCGCCCACGAGGAGGCCGAGGCCGCGAGCGCGGTAGCCGCCGCGAAAGCGGAGGTGGACGCCGCAGAGGCGGCGCAGGCCAAGGCGACAGCCGCCGAGGCGAAGGCTGCCAAGACCGCGGCCAAGGCCGCCGAAAAGGCAGCGCCCAAGCCCACGGAGCCTGCGACGGCGGCGGAGCCCGAGGCGGCTGCCGAGCCCGAGGCCGCTGCAGAGCCAGAGACTGCCGCAGAGCCGGAGGCGGCAGCCGGCGCCGAGGATGAGAGTGCCGCCCCCGGGGACGGGGACGCGGAGACCACCGAGAAAGAGAGCACCGACTGATGGCCAAGACTTCCCAGCGCGTCAAGCAGGCGCGGACTCCCAAGTTCAAGACACGTGCATATACTCGCTGCACCCGCTGCGGTAGGCCGCGCGCGGTGTACAAGAAGTTCGGGGTGTGCCGCATCTGCCTTCGCGAGCTCGCCCACAACGGACAGATCCCCGGGATGACGAAGTCCTCCTGGTAGCTGCCGACACGAGAACCGAGAGCGCAACTCAAACATGTCAATGACCGATCCGATAGCCGACTTCCTGACGCGCGTGCGCAATGCGATCCACGCTGCGCACGAGACCGTGGACGTGCCCGCGTCCAAGCTGAAGGGCGAGCTCGCGAGGATTCTCGACGAGCAGGGCTACATCGACTCCTGGTCGGTCATCCCAGCGCCCGATGGCGCCGCCGGGCAGCTGATCCAGATCCGCCTCAAGTACACCGACGACCGCCGCTCGGCGATCTCGGGCTTGAAGCGCGTGTCGCGCCCGGGGCGGCGCACGTACGTGGACGCCAAGCACATCCCCAAGGTGCTCGGCGGTATGGGCACATCGATCGTCTCGACCTCGCATGGCGTGATGACCGGCCACGACGCTCGCGCCGCCGGCGTCGGCGGCGAGGTCCTGGCACAGGTGTGGTGAGCGAGAGCCATGTCGAGAATCGGTAGACAGCCAATCCCAGTGCCCGCCGGTGTGACTGTGTCGATCGAGCCCGAGTCGGTGCGCGTCAACGGTCCCAAAGGCGAACTGTCGGAGCGCATCCACAAGGACATCCAGGTGACCCAGGACGGCGAGCAGCTGCTCGTCACGCGGCCGACCGACCGTGGCGAACACCGCGCGCTGCACGGGCTGACGCGCACGCTCGTCGCGAACATGGTCCAGGGCGTCACCGCCGGCTACGAGAAGCGCCTCGAGATCCAGGGCGTCGGCTATCGCGCGCAGCTGAAGGGCAAGAACCTCGAGCTCGCCGTCGGCTACTCGCACCCCGTCCCGATCCCCGCGCCCAGCGGCATCGAATTCGAGGTGCCGCAGCCCACGCGCGTGGTTGTCAAGGGCATCTCCAAGCAGCTCGTCGGCGAGACCGCCGCGATCATCCGCAAGCAGCGCCCGCCCGAGCCGTACAAGGGCAAGGGCATCCGCTACGAGGGCGAGCACGTCCAGAGGAAGGTGGGCAAGCGCGCATGACGGTCCTTACGAAGGAGAACCGCCGGCTCAAGCGCCGCCGCCGCGTGCGCGCCAAGATCTCCGGCACCGCCACGCGTCCGCGGATCTCGGTGTTCCGCTCCAACCGCGGGCTGTCGGCGCAGCTGGTCGACGACGTGAGCGCGCACACGCTCGCGGCGGTCAACTGGTTCGAGCCCGAGCTGCAGAAGCTGCCCAAAGCGGAGCGCACCAAGCGCTCCGGCGAGCTGCTGGCCGAGCGTGCCAAAGCGGCCGGCGTATCCGAGGCCGTGTTCGACCGCGGCGGCTACCAGTACCACGGCCACGTGCGCACGTTCGCCGAAGCAATCCGCGAGGCGGGCATCACCGTCTAGCCCGGCCGGTTCCCCGCGCCCGCTACCCTCTCCCTCCTGCCCATGTCCATTTCGATAGATCGCTCAGTCAACCCGGCCGGCCTGGACCTCCAGGAGCGCGTCGTCGAGATCAACCGCGTCGCCAAGGTCGTCAAGGGCGGCCGGCGCTTCTCGTTCACCGCGCTCGTGGTCGTCGGCGACGAACGCGAAGTGGTGGGCGTCGGCTACGGCAAGGCCAACGAGGTGCCGCTGGCGATCCAGAAGGGCGTCGAGCGCGCCAAGAAGGACCTCTTCCGCGTGCCCAAGCACGGCAGCACGATCACCCACCAGACGACCGGCATCTTCGGCTCCGGCCGCGTGCTGCTGAAGCCCGCCTCGCCCGGTACCGGCGTGATCGCCGGCGGCGGCGTGCGCGCGGTGCTCGAGCTCGCCGGCATCCACGACATCCTCTCCAAGAGCCTCGGCACGCAGAACCCCATCAACCTGGTCAAGGCCACCGTCGCCGGGCTGCGCGGGCTGCGCACCCCCGAGGAGGTCGGCCGGCTGCGCGGGCTGAGCATCAACAAGGTTCTCGGTCTCGGTGGCGAGCCGACCAACGGCGCCGCGCAAGCGGCTGTCGACGACGCTTCGACGCCCGCGGCGAGCGAGACGGAGACAGCTGGCGCTGAGACGGCTGCGGCCGTCGCCGCCGACGGAGCCACGGCCTGATGGGCTCGCTGACCGTCACCCAGCGCCGCTCCAAGAACGGCGCCAACGGCAAACAGCTGGACACGCTGCGCTCGCTCGGCCTGCGCCGCATCGGCCACACGGTCGAGGTCAACGACACCGAGCAGTCGCGCGGCATGCTGCACGCCGTCCGCCACCTCGTCGAGGTCCACCCTGACGGGCACAAGAAGGAGGGCAAGTGAGCCCCGCCAAAGACGACACCCCGGAGCTCATCGGCCTGCACAACCTGGCGCCCGCGCCGGGCAGCCGCCGCCCGCGCAAGCGCATCGGCCGCGGCGAAGGCTCCGGCACCGGCAAGACCTCCGGCCGCGGCCAGAAGGGCGCGGGCTCGCGCTCGGGCTCCAAGAGCAGGGCCGCGTTCGAGGGCGGGCAGATGCCGATCCACATGCGCATGCGAAAGCTTCGCGGCCCGCACATGAAGAAGTCGATGCCGTTCGAGCCCTTCCGCACGCACACCCAGCCGGTCAACATCTCCTCGCTGGAGAGCCGCTTCGACGCCGGCACCGAGGTCACGCTCGAGCTGATGAAGGCCAACGGGCTCGCCACCCGCAAGGACGTGCCCGTGAAGGTGCTCGCCAAGGGCGAGCTCGCCAAGGCGCTGACGGTCCACGCCCACGCGTTCAGCGCCAGTGCGCGCGAGCGCATCGAGGCGGCCGGCGGCACCTGCGTGACGATCGAGGGCTAGCCGAGGCCCGCCGGCAACCGGCGGCGCGCCGCGGCGTATCCACTAGAATCGGCCACCCGACGCGCGGCCTGACGCTCGCGCGCGAGGGACCTCAAGCCCATGCTCTCAACGATCCTTAACGCATTCCAGGTTGCGGACATCCGCAAGAAGATCGCCTTCACGGCGCTGATGCTGCTGATCTACCGCCTGGGATCGCACGTGCCGGTGCCGGGCGTCAACCTGACGGCCGTCAACAACATCCAGAAGTCCTTCGGTGGCGCAGGCATCCTCAGCTACCTGAACCTCTTCTCGGGAGGCGGGCTCTCGAAACTGGCGATCTTCGCGCTGGGCATCATGCCCTACATCACCTCCTCGATCATCCTGCAGCTGCTGCAGGTCGCCGTCCCGTCGCTCAAGAAGCTCTCCAAGGAAGGCGAAGTCGGCCAGGCGCGCATCACCCAGTACACGCGCTACCTCACGGTCGGGCTCGCGTTCGCGCAGTCGATCGGCTACGTGTTCCTGTTCCACACGCTGCAGGCCAAAGCCGGCGAAAACGTCATCAACCACTTCGACCTGCCGCACATCTTCCTGATCGTGATCTGCCTCACCACCGGCTGCGTGCTGCTGATGTGGGTCGGCGAGCTGATCACCCAGCGCGGCATCGGCAACGGCATCTCGCTGCTGATCTTCGCCTCGATCGTCTCGCGCCTGCCCACCGCCATCCAGACCTGGTGGACCACGCAGGACCAGGTCTTCAAGGTGATGGCGCCGTTCCTCGTGCTCGCCGTCGTGGCCGGCATCGTGTTCGTCCAGGAAGGGCAGCGGCGCATCCCCGTGCAGTACGCCAAGCGCGTCATCGGCCGGCGAATGACCGAGGGCGGGCAGACATACCTGCCGCTGCGCGTGAACATGGCGGGCGTCATCCCGGTGATCTTCGCCGCCAGCATCATGGCCTTCCCGCCGACCGTCGGGCAGCTCGTCAAAACCCACTGGGGCCAGTCGATCTCCGACTTCTTCACGCCCAACGGCTGGCACTACGTCGTCGGCGAGTCGCTGTTCATCATCGTCTTCACCTACTTCTACACCGCCGTCACGTTCAACCCGGTCGACCAGGCCGACAACCTGAAGAAGTACGGCGGCTTCATCCCCGGCGTGCGCCCCGGCCGTCCCACCGCCGAATTCCTCGACCGCATCCTCGCGCGCCTGACGTTCCCCGGGGCGCTGTTCCTGGCAGCCGTCGCGGCGCTGCCCGCGATCCTGTTCGCGCAGACACACCAGCAGTTCAACTTCGGCGGCACCTCGATCCTGATCGTGATCGGCGTCGCGCTCGAAACGATGAAGCAGCTCGAGGCGCAGCTGATGATGCGGAGTTACGAGGGCTTCTTGAAGTGACGCGGACGCTTCGCCGGTCTGCCTGACTGTCGCGACTTCGCGGCGACCGTCAGGCAGACCGGCTTCGCTTGGCCGAGGGCAGGGCGTCGCGTGGCACGGCGGTTGCGGGTCTTCACGGTGGCAACCTCCACCCCTGAGCGGATAGGCTGCGTCGGTTGTGTCTGAACTGAACCTGATCCTGCTTGGGCCGCCGGGGGCCGGGAAGGGCACGCAGGCGGATCGCCTGCGCGATGACTTCGCGCTGCCGCACATCTCCACGGGCGACATCCTGCGCGCGCAGGTGGCAGACGAAACGGAGCTGGGCATGGAGGCGCAGCGCTACATGGACGCCGGCGAGCTGGTGCCCGACGAGGTGATCGTGGGCATGATCACCGCGCGTGTGGGCAGCGGCGACGCGCGCGACGGCTTCCTGCTCGACGGGTTTCCGCGCAACGAGGCGCAGGCGGACGCGCTCGCAGAGGCGCTTACGAAACTCGAGCGCAAGCTGACGGCGGCGCTGTTGATCGAGGTGCCCGACGACGATCTCGTGCGGCGCCTGGCGGGCAGGCGCGTATGCGTGAAGAACCCCAGTCACATCTACCACGTGGACTTCGACCCGCCCAAGCACGCGGAAGTGTGCGACCAGGACGGCGCGCGCCTGATCCAGCGCGAGGACGACCGGGAGGAGGTGATCCGCCGGCGCCTGGAGGTCTACCACGCCCAGACTGAGCCGCTGATCGCCTACTACGATCGCTTGGCGCTGCTGCGCCGCTTCGACGGACGGCGCACCGCCGACGAGGTGCACGCCCACATCCGCGCCACCATCGCCACGCTGCGCCTGGAGGAGGGGCTGTAGCGAGGCTCCCCAGCTAAGCTCCTTTGGTGATCATCAAGAAGTCGCCCGAGGAGATCGAGAAGATGGCGCGCGCCGGTCTGATCCTGGCGGCGACGCACGATCTGATCGAGAGCAGCATCCGCCCCGGGGTCAGCACGGCGGAGCTCGACAAGCTCGCCGAGCGCTTCATCCGCTCGCAGGGCGCCACGCCCACATTCAAGGGTTACCGCGGCTTCCCGGGCTCGATCTGCGCCTCGCCGGGCGCGATGATCGTGCACGGCATCCCCGGCTCCTACCGCCTCGAGCGCGGCGACACGATCTCGATCGACGCCGGCGTCACGCTCGACGGCTGGGTCGCGGACGCCGCGCGCACGTTCGCCGTGGAGGAGATCGATAGCGACGTGCGCCGGCTGCTGGACGTGACCGAGCAGTCGCTGTACGCCGCCGTTGCGCAGTGCCGCCCTGGCAACCGCATGGGCGACGTGTCCAGCGCCGTGCAGAGCATGGTCGAGGCGGCCGGCTTCTCGGTCGTGCGCTCGCTCGTCGGGCACGGCGTCGGGCGCAGCATGCACGAGGACCCGCAGGTGCCCAACTACGGCAAGGCCGGCAAGGGCACGCTGCTGGAAGAGGGCATGGTGCTGGCGATCGAGCCGATGACCACCGCCGGTCGCCCCGGCGTGCGCGTCGGCGGCGATGGCTGGGCGATCTTCTCCCAGGACGGCTCCGCGGCGGCGCACTTCGAGTTCACCGTCGCGATCACCGCCGACGGGCCGCGGATCCTGACCCCGTGGCATCTGCCCGTCGAGGCTCGCACGGGCGAGCCAGTCGTCGAGGGGATCGCGAGCGCCGGCTGAGCTTGCTACCATCTGGAGTCCTGCCCAGGCGCGTGGCAATTTTCGTGCGCAGGGGCATGTCCTCGACTCGGTAGCGGCGGCCGCAACGGCAGCCAGAGCCGCGTCGTCGGAACCCAGCCGCCGAAAGGGATCATGAAGGTAAGACCGTCGGTCAAGCCGATGTGCGAGAAATGCAAGATCATCCGCCGCCATGGGGTGGTGCTGGTGATCTGCCAGAACAAGCGCCACAAGCAGAGGCAGGGCTAAGTGGCGCGAATCGCTGGCGTAAACCTTCCGCTGAACAAGCGCTCGGAGATCGGGCTGACCTACATCTTCGGGATCGGGCGCTCGACGTCCAACAAGGTGCTCGCGCAGGTGGGCGTCAACCCGGACACCTACATCCGTGACCTGACCGAGGACGAGGTCTCCAAGCTGCGCGACGCGATCGACGACGGCCTCACGGTCGAGGGCGATCTGCGGCGCGAGCGCTCGCAGGACATCAAACGCCTGCAGGAGATCGGCTCCTACCGCGGCATCCGCCATCGCCGCGGGCTGCCCGTGCGCGGACAGAAGACCAAGACCAACGCCCGCACCCGCAAGGGGCCCAAGCGCATGCAGGTGGCCGGCAAGAAGAAAGCGGGTAAGAAGTAATGCCCCCAGCGCCCAAACGCGCCCGCGGGCGTCGCAAGCCCAAAAAGAACATCCCGGTCGGCCAGGCCCACATCAAGACTTCGTTCAACAACACGATCGTGTCGCTGACGGACACGGCTGGCAACGTGATCGCGTGGGAGTCCGCCGGCGGCGCCGGCTTCAAGGGCTCGCGCAAGTCGACCCCGTTTGCTGCGCAGGTGACCGCCGACGCGGCCGCGCGCAAGGGCCTGGAGCAGGGGCTGCAGAAGGTCGAGGTCTACGTCAAGGGCCCGGGCTCCGGCCGCGAGACGGCGATCCGCTCGCTGCAGGCCGCCGGCCTCGAGGTTACGGGCGTCAAGGACGTCACCCCACAAGCGCACAACGGATGCCGCCCCCGCAAGCGGCGGAGGGTCTGAGCGATGGCCAGAGACACGAGCCCCCAGTGCAAGCAGTGCCGCCGCGAGGGGCAGAAGCTGTTCCTCAAGGGCGAGCGCTGCCTGACTGACAAGTGCGGCGTTGAGCGCCGCTCCTATCCGCCGGGCGAGCACGGGCGCGGGCGCATGAAACAGAGCGAGTACCGGGTGCAGCTGCGCGAGAAGCAGAAGGCGAAGCGCTACTACGGCGTGCTCGAGAAACAGTTTGCCGGCTACTACGAGAAGGCGTCGCGCCAGTCCGGTATCACCGGCGAGAACCTGCTCACGCTGCTGGAGTGCCGGCTGGACAACGTGCTCGTGCGTCTCGGCTTCGGGGCATCCCGCCGCCAGGCGCGCCAGCTGATCCGCCACGGTCACTGGAAGGTCAACGGCCGGCGGGTGGACATCCCCAGCTACCAGGTACGCCCGGGCGACGTGATCACCATCAAGGCGGACACGCCTGCCACGCAGGTGGTCAGGGACGCCACGGAGCTGACCGGACAGATACCAGCGTGGCTTCAGGCCGACCACGAGTCGCTCTCGGCCAAGGTGCTGCGCAAGCCGGAGCGACGCGAGGTCGCCGCGCCGGTGCAGGAGCAGCTCATCGTCGAGCTGTACTCGAAGTAGTAGGACCCTTGCCCGCGTCGTCGCTCACTCGAGCGGCGATGCTCAGAGCCGGCTCCAGCAGTGGCGCCGGTGCGACACCAAATCGACGTTAGGACTCTCATGCTCGACTTCCAAATCCCCCGGATCACAAGCGAGTCCGTGGAGCAGAACCGTGGCACGTTCACGATCGAGCCGCTGGACCGCGGCTTCGGCTACACGTTCGGCAACTCGCTGCGACGCGTCTTGCTCTCCTCCCTCGCAGGCGCCGCCGTCACGAGCGTGCGCATCGAGGGCGTTGCGCACGAGTTCTCCACCATCGAGGGCGTCAAGGAGGACGTCACGGACATCGTGCTCAACCTCAAGGGCGTGGTGTGCCGCATGCACTCCGACGCGAGCGAGGTTGAGGCGCCGCTGGTGGTGACGGGCCCGGGTGAGATCACGGCCAAGGACATCGACCTGCCGGCCGGCGTGGAGATCCTGAACCCCGACCTGCACATCGCGACGCTCGAGAAGAAGACGAAGCTCGAGCTGTACATGACGATCGGCCGCGGCCGCGGCTACCGCCCGGCGGAGGAGAACAAGTCCGCCGACCAGCCGATCGGCGTGATCCCGATCGACTCGATCTTCTCGCCCGTGCGCCGTGTCGCCTACGCGGTCGAGCAGGCGCGCGTGGGTCAGAAGACGGACTTCGACAAGCTCACGCTGGACATCGAGACTGACGGCTCGATCGACCCGCAGGCGGCGCTGCGCGAGGCCGCCGAGCTGCTCATCTCCCAGCTCGCGATCTTCACCGACGCGGACCGCATCCAGGAGCTGCGCGCGGCGCCGGGCGGTCAGCTGGACGGCCACGGCCTGGCCGTCGGCGGCGGCTCGCAGGCGGCGCTGCAGGGCGAGGAGTGGGGCATCCTGATCGAGGAGCTGGAGCTGGGCGTGCGCTCGTACAACTGCCTCAAGCGCGCCGGCATCCAGACGGTCGGAGACCTCATCTCCAAGTCCGAGGCGGAGCTCAACGCGATCCCCAACTTCGGCAAAAAGTCGATCGACGAGGTCATCGAAACGCTGCACGCGCGAGGCCTCAACCTGCGAGCGGACTGACCACGGCCTCCTCCCGAGCACCCTGGACCACTAAACTCCATTAGCCCATGCGCCACCAGAAGACCAAACACAAGCTCAGCCGCGACTCCGCGCACCGCAAGGCGCTGCTGATGAACCTGAGCAAGGAGATCATCGAGCACGAGCGCATCAAGACGACGGAAGCGAAGGCGAAGGCGGTCAAGCCGGAGATCGAGAAACTGATCACGCTGGCCAAGCGCGGCGATCTGCACGCGCGCCGTCAGGCGCTGTCGACGCTCTCGCAGGACAAGTTCGCGGTGCACAAGCTGTTCGCCGAGGTGGCGCCGCGCTACGCGGAGCGGCCGGGCGGCTACACGCGCATCCTCAAGCTGGGGCCGCGGCGCAGCGACTCGACCGAGATGGTCTTCATCGAGCTCGTCTGAGCGCGGGCGGCGCCGCAGCGCGATGGTCACCAAGCTCACCATCGAGTACGACGGCACGGACTTCGCCGGCTGGGCGCGCCAGCCGCACAGGCGCACCGTGCAGGAGGAGCTCGAGCGGGCGCTGCGCACGGTGCTCGGCGAGACCGGGCACGACGGGCGGCCGCTGACGCTGACGGTCGCGGGGCGCACCGACGCGGGCGTGCACGCGTGGGGGCAAGTGGCAAGCTACGCGCACGAGGCGGTCGACCCGCTGCGCCTGAACGGCCTGCTCGGACGGCGACGTGGCGGTGCTCGCCGCGGAGCCCGCGCCGCAGGGCTTCAACGCGCGCCGTGACGCCACCAGCAGGACCTACTGCTACCGCGTGCTGGCGCGCCGCACGCGCTCGGTGTTCGAGCGCAAGCGCGCGTACTGGTGGCGCGCGCGCGTCGACCTTGACGCGCTGCACCGGTGCGCCGCCGCGCTGCACGGCGCGCACGACTTCACTGCGTTCACGCCCACCGAAACCGAGCACTCGTACTTCACCTGTGACATCGCCTCCGCCGAGTGGCGCGTGCACGGCGACCTGCTCGAGTTCTGGATCGAGGCGGACATGTTCCTGCGGCACATGAACCGCGTGCTCGTGGGGACGATGCTCGACGTGGCGAGCGGCGTGCGCACGGCTGAGGAATTCGCGCGAGCTGCTGGAGGGCCGCCCGCGCTCTGAGGCGGGAAGGACGGCGCCGGCACATGGGCTGGCGCTGGTGCGGGTGGGCTACTGGGAGTCGGCCTTCGGCTTCCCCTTCGCAGGTTTCCGTCGTCTCCGTCGCTGCCTGGCCGAGGCTCTCGCTGGCTACCGTGGCGCCGCGCGCATTGTGGACCACCAGCTCGGTGGGCAGCGGTGAGAACACGCCATAGGCGAGCACGCCGTGGGCGTGCAGATGCGCGGGGATCGCGAGCGTGCGCAGCGGCACGAGCTTGCCGGAGACGAGCGCGAGCACGGAGTCGCCGGGCTGCCTTGAGCACGCCGTAGACGATCACGTAGGGCTGGGGCAGGCAGCCCTGCAGACGTTTGTGGGTTGAACACGCTTCGCCCGTGGGCCCAACCCTGTTCGATTGTCCCTTCAATCGCGTTGCCGCCGCCTTCGCCGAACAGCGGTTCGTCTTCGCGTTCGAGATTCAGGTCGAAGTCGGGGACCCCGAGTTCGCGGTAGCTTCGGCGCGGATCGTAAACGCGGGCGCCTGTGGCGCGTTTCGTGGACCAGGCGCACGATGCCGTGGTGCAGAAATTCTTGGGGTCTTGGTGCATTCCACGACGGCGGGCAGCTGCCGACCGCGAGCGTTTCGCCCTGCGGGCCGAGCTCGGTCAGCGACACCGGTATCGGCGAGGGTCCGCGCACGGCCTGGTAGTAGATGCCGGCGGGGCCGCCGAGCCGCGCGGGCACGCGGATCGCGGGCGAGGTGATCGTGCGCTGGTCGCTCAGCAGCAGGCGCACGCTGCGGCGCCGCCAGCAGGTTGGCCTCGACGTGAGCAGCCCAGGCCTGCTTCGCAGTGCACGGCCGGTTCGGCCTCGAGGTGCGATCGCGACGAGGCATCTGCCTGTGCCTTCGCCGCTGAGGATTTCGAGTATGCCGGGGTCGGACGGGAGCGTTCTTCGATCGTGATGTCGTCGGCACTGCGAACGCGGCAGCGCCGCCGCGTCGCTGCGGAGCCGTTCGGCGCGGACCACGAATGGCTCGCCGGCGGCGGTCTTGCCGCGGCCGAGCACCGGCGGTTTCCTTTCCCTGGGAATCGCCTTGAGGGTTCGGGGGCGGGCAGGCCGACGGATGCTTCGACGTGCTTGTCGCGGCAGCTGTCGTGACGTCCAGGCTGCGCAGCTCGGCCGTGAGCGTCTGGCTGTGACGGGCGAGCGCTCTGTCGGCGCATCCTCGAATGGCGCGAGCAGTTCCGGCTGCGGCTTCAGGTGGCCCTGGGAGGCGATCGCAAACGCCTCGAACAGGTCCTTCACGGCGGCATCCGTGCGGCTCTTGAGTTCTTTTGAGATGGCGCTGAGCGTCTTGTAGCCGCTTGACACCCATGCGTTCATGTCGGCGCACGCGTTCGGCACGGGCAGTTCGAGTTCCGACTGGTCGACCGTCGCGGCGAGGTGCACCAGCGCGGTGACGTAGGGGTTGCTCCACGTCAGCGGCGTCAGCGACCGGGTCAGCGTCTCGATCGCTTCGCGGTCGAGTTGGATCCGCGCGTCGCTGAGTGTGAGCGACAGCTCGAGCTTGAGGGCCGAGAGCTGGCTGGAGCGGCGGTGTTCTTCGCCCATGATGCCGTGGGCTGGACGTGCGCGGCTGCGAGCTGAAGGTTTCGGGTTCCTGTTCGGAAGGCGGCACGCCGGCGAGGACGCCCGGGCATTCGCCGGCGATATGCGCGGCGGCGCCTTCGATGGCCGCTTTGGACTGCGCGAGGTTGCGCACCTCGGTTTCCTGGACGCTGACGGTGGCGAGCAGGTAGGCGTGCGTGGCGGCCGTGTTCTGGGCTCTCGCGGCGGCGCTTTCGTGTGCGCTCGCGGGAGCGGCGGTGAGGGCGCACAGCGCGCAGATCGCGGCCAGCGCGCGGGCGAGCGTTCCGAGCATCGGGACGGACGACATCGCTCGATTGCGGCTGCGATGGCCGCAGAGCGACCCGGTTGCCGACCGGTGCACACCCGGCAGCATACGGACCGCGGCGGCCCCTATGCTGGACAACAAGATGCTGAACGTGCTGCTGACGAACGACGACGGGATCGAGGCGGACGGCCTGCAGGCGCTGCGCCGCGCGCTGCTGGAGCTGGACGACGTGCGCCTGGCGGTGATCGCGCCGGACGGCAACCGCTCGGCGATGGCGCGCTCGATCACGACGCGCAGGCCGCTGTGGGTGCAGGAGATCCCGTTCGCGGACGGCACGAAGGGCTACGCGACGGACGGCACGCCGGTGGACTGCGTGCGCCTGGCGAGCCTCGGCATCGTGGAGGACTTCGAGACGGACCTGGTGGTGGCGGGCATCAACCACGGGGCGAACCTGGGCGATGACATCACGTACTCGGGCACTGTGGCGGCGGCGCTTGAGGGCGTGGTGCTGGGGCTGCCCGCGATTGCCGTCTCGCAGCAGTCGCGCGCGGGCGCACTGGACTATCGCTTCGACGGGGGTTTCAACTTTGATGTAGCTGCGGCGTTCGTAGCTCGGTTGATCGGGCGCATCGACGAGGTACCGCTGCCGGCCCGGACTTTGTTGAACATCAACGTGCCCGCTGGCGAGGCGCAGGGCGTGGAGGTGACGAGCCTGGGCAAGCGCATCTACCGCGACGAGCTGAAGCTGGAGCGCGAGGAGGAGCATCGCCGCCGCTACTGGATCTACGGCTCGGACCCGGGCTTCCACGACGAGCCGGGCACGGATCTGGCGGCAGTGGCCGCTGGCCGCGTGGCGGTGACGCCGATCCACTTCGACCTGACCGACCGTCCGAGCCTGGAGGCGCTGCGCCGCTTCGACCTGGAGGGGATGCTGGCACCGGTCGGGCACGAGCGCGATGCCGTGAGCGCACGAGGACGTCAGCGCGCGCGCGCGCAGGAGCTGCGCCGCCAGCTGGAGCACCACGCGCACCGCTACTACGTGCTCGACGACCCGGAGGTCGGCGACGACGTCTACGACAGGCTGCTGGACGAGCTGCGCGCGATCGAGCGCGAGCACCCCGAGTTGGCGACCGCGGACTCGCCGACGCGCAGGGTGGGCGGCGAGCCGGTGGGGCGCCTGGAGAAGGTGCGCCACCTGGAGCAGATGCTGTCGCTGGACAACGTGCGCTCGGAGCAGGAGCTGCGCGCGTGGGTGGAGCGGATGCGCAACCACCTGGCGCGCGAGGGCATCGACGAGCCGGCGTTCACGTATGTGGTGGAGCCGAAGATCGACGGCCTGGCGATCAGCCTGGTGTATCGCGACGGCGTGCTGGAGCGCGGCGCGACGCGCGGCAACGGCGAGGTGGGCGAGGACGTGACGCACAACCTGCGCACGATCGGCGCGATCCCGCTGCGGATCGAGGACGCGCCGGCGCTGGTGGAGGTGCGCGGCGAGGTGTACATGTCGCTGCGGGACTTCACGGCGCTGAACGAGCGCCGTGCGGAAGCGGGCGAGTCGACGTTCATGAACCCGCGCAACTCGGCGGCGGGCACGATCCGCCAGCTCGACCCGGAGGATGCGAGAAAGCGGCCGCTGTCGATCTGGTGCTACCAGGTGGGCGTCAGCGAGGGCCTGTCGTTCACGGCGCACTCGCAGGCGCTGGAGTGGCTGCGCGGACACGGCTTTCGCGTGAACGACGGCATCAAGCTGCTGGGCGGCGAGGACGAGGTGATCGCGCAGTGCCTGGAATGGGAGCGCCGCCGCGGCGAGCTGGACTTCGAGATCGACGGCGCGGTGGTGAAGGTGGATGACCTCGAGCTGCAGCGTCGTCTGGGCTCGGTGGGCCGCGACCCGCGCTGGGCGGTGGCGTGGAAGTTCCCGCCGACGACGGCGGTGACGACGCTCGAGAAGGTGATGTGGAACGTGGGCAAGTTCGGCGACCTGCGCCCGTATGCGGTGCTCGCGCCGGTGGAGGTTGGCGGCGTGACGATCAAGCTGGCGACGCTGCACAACGAGGAGGACATCGTGCGCAAGGACCTGCGCGCGGGCGAGGAGGTGATCGTGGTGCGCGCGGGCGACGTGATCCCGCAGGTGGTCTCGCCGGCGCCGCACGTGGCCGAGCGCAAGCGCCGCCCGCCGTTGCCGCACCCGCCGGAGCGCTGCCCGTACTGCGACACGCCGACGTTCAAGCCGGAGGAGGGCGTGTTCACGAAGTGCCCCAACCCGGACTGCCCGGCGCGCGCGTGGCAGCTGCTCAAGCACTTCGTCTCGCGCGGCGCGATGGACATCGATGGCTTGGGCGAGAAGCAGGTGGCGCTGCTGCAGGAGCACGGGCTGGTGCGCACCGCCGCGGACATCTACCGCCTGCGCGAGCACGAGCAGGAGCTGCTGGATCTGGAGGGCTTTGGCGAGGTGTCGGTGAGGAGACTGCTGGCGGCGATCGAGGCGTCCAAGGAGCGCCCCTTCGCGCGCGTGCTGTTCGCGCTGGGGATCGAGGAGGTGGGGGAGGTGACGGGGCGCAACCTCGCGCAGCGCTTCCGCGACGTCGACGCGCTGCTGGGCGCGACGCCGGAGCAGCTTGCGGAGACCTCTGGCGTGGGCGAGAAGATGGCGGAGTCGATCAGCGCGCAGCTGCACGACGAGCGCATGCTGGCGCTGATCGCGGACCTGCGCGAGCTGGGCCTGTGCTTCCGCGAGGAGGGGCCGCCGCCGTCGGAGGGGCCGCTGGCGGGCAGGACACTGGTGCTGACGGGCTCGCTGCCGGAGCTCTCGCGCGAAGAGGCCACGCAGCGGATCCTGGCGGCGGGCGGGCGCGTGACGGGGTCGGTGTCGAAGAAGACCGACTACGTTGTGGCGGGCGAGAGCCCGGGCTCGAAGCTGGAGAAGGCGGAGCGCCTGCAGGTGAGCGTGCTCGACGAAGCGGGGCTGCTGGAGCTGCTGGACGAACAGACGGAATAGAGTCCGTGAAATGCGATCCATGCTGGCGATCCCGGTCATGTCCCTGGCGCTCGCGGGCGCGCCCGCGCAGCCGCCGGCGATCACGAGCGCGGAAGCGGTGAAGGCGATGCGCACGCAGATCCACAGGCAGGTGGCGGCGCGGCTCCGCAGCGGCTACAGCGACGAAACGCTGTGCAGCGGCCAGGGCCCGGGCGGGACGGCGATCGGCGCGACGACGCGGCTTGCGCGCTGGCGCTGCACGCTGGAGCTGAAGGGCAGGCGCTTCCCGAGCCCGTGCCGGGCGCGGGCGGACGTGTCGGTGGTGGCGCGGGCGCACAGCACGCGCCGCGTGCTGGTGCACTGGCTGGCGATGAGTCGCTACTGCCGCTGATCAGTAGTCGGCGACGGTGATCGCCATGTGGTCCTGGAAGGTGTGCGCGGTTTCCGTGGGGATGCCGTCGGTGAAGATCGCGAACGCGAGCGTGTGGCCGTCGGCGGCCTGGCAGTAGCCGACGAGGTTGGACACGCCGGTGAGCGTGCCGGTCTTGCCCTGGCAGTTGCCGGCGGCGCGGGTGCCGCGCATGCGCAGTTCGAGCGTGCCGGTGCGCCCGGCGACGGCGAGGCTGTCGCGGAGCACTTCGCCGACGGGCGTGGGCGCGAGCTCCACGAGCAGGTCGGCGACCTGGTAGGGGGAGGTCTCATCCGCTTCGGAGAGCCCGGAGCCGTCGACGACGTGCGGGTGGACGCCCAGCAGCGTGGCGACCGTTTTGGCGACGACGGCTGCGCCCGCGGCGGTGGTGCCGGCCCCGCCGAAGCGCGCGCCGAGGTCCTTGACGAGCGTCTCGGCGAAGAAGTTGTCGGAAGGCGGCAGCATCAGCGCGAGCAGCTGCGCGATCGTGGGCGACTGCGCCTGGGCGAGCTGCGTGGCTCCGGGGGGCGTGGTGGCGGCGCTGCTACGGCCGTGGATGCTCACGCCGTCGGCCTTCAGTGCCCCCCACAGCGCGCGTGCGGCGAACGCGGCGGGCGCGTGCGGTTCGCGTTCGTGGCCGGTCTCGCCGCGGTTGAACGCGAGCGCCGAGAGCGTGCCTTCGAGGAACGGGTCCCACGCGTAGTCGCTTGAGGGCTCGCCGCGCAGCGAGTCGAAGTAGGACTCGTCGCCCTCGATCGAGCCGGTGATGCGGTGGATGCCGTCGGTGCGCACGAGCTGGGAGACGAGCGCGGACACGCTCGTGCCGACGCCGCCGTAGTGGTTGTGGATGAACGCGGTGGAGCCGAACGTGGGGTCGCCGCCGCCGCGCAGGTAGAGGCTGCCTTCCCAGATGCCGCCCGGCGCCATGTGCCCGACGCCGTAGACGGTCGTCGCGAGGCGCGTGGTGGCGCCGAACAGGTCGAGCGCGGCGGTGGCGGTGTAGAGCTTCTCGACGGACGCGGGCGGGCGCATGGCGCTGGCGCGCTCGGAGAACACGGCCTGTTTGGCGGTGAGGTCGTACACGTAGGCGCCGTCGGCGTTGCCGGCGAGCGCGAGTTGGTGGGAGAGGTCGGCCTGCAGTTCCGCGAGCCCGCCGTCGGCGCCGGCGGCGGGCGCCAAGAGCGCGAAGGCGAGCGCGGCGGCGCACAGCACAGTCAAGAGTTTCGTTGCAGGAGTCGGCGGCACCGGGCCATAGAATGTTCTCGTATGGGCAAGGTTGTCAAGCTGGAGACGGCGGCCAAGGCCAAATCGCGCAGCGCGCGCGCGGCCCGCGGTGTCGGGCGGCCCGCCTCGGCCGAGCGCAGGCGCCGGCCCAGGCGCGACAAGACGGCGCTGGTGCTGGGCGGCGGCGGCTTCACGGGCGGGGTGTATGAGATCGGCGCGCTGCGGGCGCTTGACCTGCTGGCGGTGAACAGCACGGTCAACAACTTCGACGTGTACGTGGGCACCTCCGCGGGCTCGTTCATCGCGGCGCTGTGCGCCAACGGCGTGACCCCCGAGGAGATGATGCGGGTGGTCACGGGGCAGGGCAAAGCGACGTTCAAAGACATCGACATCGGCGACCTGCTGCAGCCCCAACCTGCTGGAATTCGCGCGCAAGGGCGCGCTGATGCCGCTGCGCGCGCTGGCGCTGGCGCGCCAGCTCCTGACCCAACCGGGCGGCGCGTCGCTGATGGACGTGGTGATGGGCCTCGCGGACGGCCTGCCGTCGGGCCTGTATACGGGCGCGGGCATCGAGCGCTACCTGCGCGAGGTGCTGAACGAGCCGGGCCGCACGGACGACTTCGGCAAGCTCGACTGCGAGCTGTACCTGACGGCGACGGACCTCGACAGCTGCGAGCGCGTGGTGCTCGGCGTGGACGGCTCGATGGACGTGCCGATCTCGACCGCCGTGCGCGCGTCGGGCGCCTTGCCGATGGTGTACGCGCCCGTACGCGTGCACGACCGCGAGCTGATCGACGGCGGCATCGTCTCGACGACGAACCTCGACCTGGCGATCCAGGCGGGCGCGAAGCTGGTGGTGGTGATCAACCCGATCGTGCCGTTCGTGAACGACTTCTCGCGCAAGGTGAGCACGCTGAAGCGGCAAGCGCGCGCGGCGGGTGTCGGACATGGGCTTCGCGCAGATCGGCTACCAGGTGTTCAAGCTGGTGGCGCACCAGCGCCTGCACGAACTGGCGAAGGGCTGGGAGGAGCGCTACCCGGGCGTGGACATCGTGCTGATCGAGCCGGAGCCGACGGACGATCTGATGTTCGAGACGTCGATGATGAGCTTCACCTCGCGCGTGGAGATCGCGCGCCATGGCTTCGAGTCGGTGACGAAGAAGCTGGCGGTCGAATACGACCGCTTCCAGGACGTGGCCGAGCGCCACGGCCTCGAGATCTCGGCCAAGCGCGTGCGCAAAGTGGTGGAGCACTTCGACGAGGAGCAGCGAGTCGGAGTCGAGCGCGGCTGGCGCAAGATCCTCGAGGGCACCACGGGCGCGCTCCTGCGCCAGGCGGGGTCGGCCGGCTACCGGCGCTACGAGCGCTTTTTCGGCGCGACGCTCAGCAGCCGGTCGGTGGCTGCGGCGGAGCGGATTGCGATGCGCACGTGCCCCGGCTCGCCGAGCGCGTCGCCGGCGGCCACGAGCACGCCCGCGCGCGCGAGACGCGCGGCGAGCTCGCCGCCCGGCAGCGTGGGGTGGGCCGCCCACACGAAGTTGGCCTGGCTGTCGGCGACGTCGAAGCCGCGCGCGCGCAGCGCCGGCGATCAGGCGCGGGCGCTCCTGGCAGATCGTCGCGCACGCGCTGGTCGATCAGCTCGGAGCAGCTGTGCAGCGCCTCGAAAGCGCCCGCCTGGGAGATCTCGGAGACGCCGAGGTCGGGCGCGAGCTCGGTGAGCAGCTCGCCGGAGCCGGGGCCGCCGATGGCGTAGCCGATGCGCAGGCCGGCGAGGCCCCACGCCTTTGAGAAGCTGCGGAACACGAGCAGGCGCTGGTGGTGCTCGAGCAGCGCGAGCGAGGAGCTGGTGGGCTGCGCGTCGGCGAACTCGACGAGCGACTCGTCGAGCAGCACGGCGATGCGGCGCGGGCAGCTGCTCGAGCAGCCGCTGCAGCTCGGCGATGGGCAGCAGCTCGCCGGTGGGGTCGTTGGGGCTTGCGATGGCGACGGCGCGGACGTCGGGCTCGCGGGCGGCGGTCTCGAGCAGCGCGTCGACGCCGCCGCCCTCGACGCGCACGGCGCGCCCGTGCGCGCGGCGGGCCATGAGCGGGAACAGCGGATAGGAGGGCCAGTGCGTGAGCAGCTGCTGGCCGGGCTCGAGCAGCGCGCGCGTGGCGGCGCCGAGCAGCTCGGCGGCGCCGTTGCCGAGGATCAGGCGCTCGGGATCGACGCGGTGGCGCTCGGCGAGCCGCGCGCGCAGGTCGCCGCCGCTGAGGTGCGGATAGCGGTGCAGCCCGCTGCGCGCGACGAACGTGATCGCGCTGACGATGCGGGGGTGCGGCAGCTCGGGCCAGGTGGTGAGGGAGAGGTCCAGCGTCTCGACGCGCGTGAGCGCCTTGCGCCGGCGCTCGGCGGCCTGCTCGCGCAGTTCCTCGTTGACCTCCTCCTCGGACATCCCCTCGAATTGGCGGTAGTAGTCGAGCAGGCCCATGGCGGTGGTGTCGTTCTAGCAGCGCGCGGGGCTCTACCAGCGGTGCGGGCGCGCGGTGCCCTGGTTCTGGCTCACTGGCCCCCGCCGCGCACGACCAGGCTGGCGCCCGGCCCGTGGATGACGAGGAACCACAGCATGAACGCGCCGGCGCAGACGACTGCGGTGGCGGCGAAGATCCGCCCGAGCACGCCCGTGCGCTGATCGTGCCCGGCGGCGCGGCGCACGAGGATCCAGGCGTTGTCGAGCCGTTTCATCAGCGACAGTGCGCCGAACAGCAGCGCGAACAGCGCGACGAACGACATCAGGAGGCCGAGGCTGACGCTGCCGGTGAGGTAGTTGATCTGCGAGCCGACCCACAGGCACGCGACCGGTATCGGCCCCCAGCACAGCAGGCACAGCAGCGTGATGCCGCCGAGCATGAAGGTGGCGATCGACCCGTCGACGCGCTGGCGCACGTCGCTGCCGCGCTGTGGCAGCGAGCGGAAGCGCACGGGGGCGGTTCCCGGCCGGCGCCCGACGAACAGCCCGCCGTTCTCGGATGGGTCGGTGCGCATGCTCTCTATGTTCGCAGGTGCGAGGCGCGTTGCACGTCAGCCGGCGTACAACGCGTCGAACAGCTCCGCGTAGCGCTCGTTGACGACGTTGCGCTTGACCTTGAGCGTGGGCGTGAGCTCGCCGGTGGCCTGCGAGAGGTCGTGGTCGAGGATCACGAACTTCTTCACCTGCTCCACCTGCGCGTATTTCTGATTGGCGCGGTCGATCTCCTGCTGGACGAGCGCCTGCACGGCGGGCTCGCGGCACAGCGACGGGATGTCCTCGGGCAGGCCGTGCTCGCGCGCGAAGATGGGGATCTCTTCCTCGTCGAGCGTGATCAGGATGACGGGGTAGGGGCGCTGGTCGCCGTGCATGACCGCCTGGGAGATCCAGCGGCACTGCTTGAGGTCGTTCTCGACGTTGGCGGGCGTGAGGTTCTTGCCGCCGGCGGTGATGATGATGTCCTTCTTGCGCCCGGTGATCGACAGGTAGCCGTCCTCGTCGAGCGAGCCGAGGTCGCCGGTGTGCAGCCAGCCGTTCTCGACGCCGCCGAAGGTGGTGGGCGCGTGGTTGTGGTAGCCGGCGAAGATGTTGGGGCCTTTGACGAGGATCTCGCCGTCGTCGGCGATCCTCAGCTCGACGCCGGGAAGCGCCCGCCCGACGGTGCCGAAGCGGTGGTTCTCGACGGTGGAGGTGGTGGCGGCGGTGGCCGTCTCGGTCATGCCGTAGCCCTCCAGCACGGGAACGCCGCACGCCCAGAAGAACTCGAGGATCTCTTTGGCGATCGGCGCGGCGCCGCTGGTGGCGTGGCGCACGTTGCCGCCGAAGATGGCGCGCACGTTTTTGAACAGCTTCTCGTCGGCCTCGTCGAACTTCTCCTGCATGTCCGCGGGCACGGGTTCGCCGCGGTTGATCATGTCGCGCACCTTGACGCCGAGCGCGATGGCGTCCTGCGCGCGCTTGCGCTCCTCGGGCGGCTGCGCCTCGATGGCGCCGTGCGCGAGCGTGTAGATCTTCTCGAACACGCGCGGCACGGACGGCAGGTACGTGGGTTTGACCTCCAGCAGCTCGGGCACGATCTGCTTGGTGTCGCCGCCGAAGTACGCGAGCGTGCCGCCGAGGTAGAACACGGCGAGCTGGATGAGCAGCGCGAAGGAGTGCGCGAGCGGCAGGTACAGGTAGATGACCTCGTCGCCCTGGATCTCGCCGGCGTCGGCGACCATGTCGATGATCGCGCGGTAGTTGCCGTGGGTGAGCACGCAGCCCTTGGGCGGGCCGGTGGTGCCGGAGGTGTAGATGAACGTGAACGGGTCCTCGGGGCGCACGGCGGCGCGGCGCTCCTCGAGCTCCTCGGGCGAGCGCCGCCGCCCGCGCTCGCGCACGTGCTCGAGCGTGATCGCGTCGAGGCCGTGCCCGTTTGCGGCGGAGCCGCTGCCCGCGCCATCGCCGGCGGGCGGGTCGATGACGATGACGGTCTGCAGGTTGGGGACCTGATCGCGGATGGCGGCGATCTTGGCGAGCTGCTCGTCGTTCTCGCACACGATCATGCAGGCGTCCGAGTCGGAGATCACCCACAGGCACTCCTCGGGCGAGTTGGTCTGGTAGATGGGGACGACGACGGCGCCGGCGGCGGTGGCGGCCATGTCCACGTAGGACCACTCGGGGCGGGTGTTGGCGAGGATGCACAGCCGCTGGCCGGGCTCGATGCCGAGGTCGATCAGCCCGAGGCCGATCTCCTGGACGATGTCAGCGAGCTGCGGGTAGGTGACGTCATGCCAGGCGCCGTCGCGCTTGTAGCGCACGGCGACGTGGTCGGCGTGCTCGACGGCCGAGTTCGCGATCAGGTCGGCGATCGTGCGCGACCCGGTGGTCGACGCGGCGGCCGTGGCCTCCATCAGGACTCCTTCCTCAATGACTGCGGCGAATGGAGATGTGATGTTAGACGCAAAATGGGCGTTTGGATAGGCAAGCGGGGCACGGGGTTCCGCGCTTGCGGGTCACGCGTGGTTCACACTGGGTTTGGGACGTCCAGGAACACGTGGCGCAGCGCGAAGCGCTCGGCCAGGTGCTCGCCGAGGCGCCTGACGCCGAAGGTCTCGGTCGCGTGGTGCCCGGCGGCGATCAGGTGGATGCCGGCCTCGCGCGCCTGGGACATGGAGCGCTCGGCGGGCTCGCCGGTGAGCAGCGCGTCGGCGCCTGCGGCCGCTGCGTCGGCGGTGTAGTCGGAGCCTGCGCCGGACACGATCGCAAGGCGCTTGACGAGCGCGGGCCCGGCGTCGAACACGAGCGGCTGGCGGTCGGTGACCTCCTGCACGCGCGCGAACAGCTCCGCCGCGGGCAGGCCGTCGCCGGGCAGGGTGGCGATGAAGCCGATGGGCTGGCCGCGGTGCAGCGCGAACGGCGCGAGCTCGCCGGCGCCGAGCGCGCTCGCGAGCAGGGCGTTGTTGCCGAGCTGCGGGTGGGCGTCCAGGGGGAGGTGGTATGCGGCGAGCGCGATGTTGGCGTCGAACAGGAGCTTCAGGCGGCGCCTGAGCACGGCGTCGACGGTCGTGACGCCCGAGCCCCAGAAGAGGCCGTGGTGGACGAGCAGGAGGTCAGCTTGCTCGGCGGCGGCCAGCTCGAACAGCTCGGCGTGGGCGGATACGCCCGTGGCGATCGTCTGCACGTGGGTCGCGCCGGGGACCTGCAGGCCGTTGACGCAGTAGTCCTGGAAGCGCTCGGGCTCGAGCAGGCGGTCCAGCTCGGCGAGGATCTCGGAGGTGGTGGCGGGCACCGGGCGACGATAGCTGGCAGCGGGGAGGGCGTGGCGGGAGGTGGCGTGAGGCGCGCGTGTGGGATACTGGTGGGGCGTCGGGGCGTGGCGCAGCCTGGTAGCGCGCACCGTTCGGGTCGGTGAGGTCCCGAGTTCGAATCTCGGCGCCCCGATATTTTTCGATGGTTCTCCCGACCTAGAAAGGTCGTCTCGGGCGCCGTTACGGGACAAATACGTTGCGTCGAGTCGCATTGAGGCGAACGAAGGCGAATCGGCACGAAACCAGGGACGCTGGCGAGGCCCTCGGTCAGCGACTCTGTCGCCAAGGCGCCTCTGAGGGCGAGCCGTAGCGCTCGCGCAGCCAAGCCTCGACCTCTGAGATGCGATAGCGGTTCATGCCGCCAGTGGACAGACGCGGAAGGCCGAGTGGCTGCTGCAACTCGATCCAGAGTGGCGTCACGCTCAGGTGGTCGGCAAGTTGTCGCTTGGTCACCCAGGGCTCGGGCGGCTGGTGCTCGTGTGCGGGGTCGTGCTTCATGGGCTGGGCGATGAGATCAGATCGCCGCTGGGGTCTCAAGTCCTGCCGGCTAGAGGGCGCAGATGAGGGCCGTGTTCAGACTCAGCGCCTTGGTAGTTGTTCGTGCAGGCGCCGCTGATGGGCGAATTTGTAGACGGTCGGGCGCTGTGAGCCTCGGGGGTCTTGAGGGCATCGCCCGCGGGCCGGGGCCGCCTGACACCCGCGGCTGGCCATAGGAACGCCATCGGGCTCGCGCTCCTCGTTGCGGGCCCGCTTGCCGCGAGGCCTCACGGCACGCCCAACGATCGGGATGTCCCTCCCATCAACGATGCCAGTTAGCGCGACCTTTCTAGTGTTCGACGCCCGAAATGCGGCGACCATGATTTGGGCTCCGCGACGGGTGGTTTGGCTGTTCATTTTGTGAGCGCCATAGTCCATTTCATCTGCTAATGTCCGGCACAAGCAAGCCAAGGAGCGACTATGGCCACAGAGACAGCGGATACCTCCGAGAAGCCAACCGACACCCCGGCCTATGTGTCGTGGGCCACGCTGAAGAACACGACCGAGAAGATGGCCCGAGAGGGCGGTGTTCCCTCCCAGGTAGATCGGAGCTACCTCAGCAACCTGCCAGGGAGCACCCAGTCCCAGCTCATCGCCTCGATGAAGTGGCTGAGCCTCATCAATGGGCAGATGAAGCCGACGCCGACACTTGAGCGCATCGTCGAGGCCGAGGAGGCCGATCGCAAACTCGCGGTGAAAACGATGCTGGAAGCGAAGTATCCAGGACCGATGGCACTGGAGGCACTGGCTACGCAGCAACAGCTTGAGAACGCTTTTCGCCAAATGGGGGTTCAAGGCAGCACCATGCGTAAGGCGATCGCGTTCTACCTGGGCGCCGCCAAATATGCAGATATCCCGGTCAGCCAGCATTTCAAGACGCCCAAAACGCCATCCACCAACGGCGCTGAGGCCAAACCGCGACCTAAGAAACAGGCCAAAGCGACAGCCGCTGTGCACAATGCCGCTGGTGCCGGGCGCGAACACGGCGGCCACCTGCACCCACTGATCCAAGGGCTCATCCAGGAGCTTCCCTCGCCGAATGGCGCGTTCCCCAAGTCCAAGCAGGAAGACTGGCTTGAGCTTGCGCGCGTGACGTTCCGGCTCATCTACAAGACGGAGGACGGTCCCGCTGCTGCCTCCGCAGGGGAGGACACTGGAGGTGAGGACGATTAGGAGGGCGTAAGCGGAGCCCGAGCAAGCACCCCGATCAGGACTACTGGCGGGCTCCGCTGTCCAACCCCGCGGGGCGGCGTTTGGTCCACGCTGTCCCGCTATTTCGTCGGCGGGAAGCGCCTACGTGGCGCGCCCCGCCGTCCCTACAATCGTATCGATCGAACGAATGCCCCTCGCGCAAGAGATCGCCCCAAGGAAAATGCCCACGTCGCCGAGTGGGGCGCGCGGGAGTTACAAGACCGGTTGGCGCCTTCCTCCGCGACCAAGACCGAGTGACTACGAATCGCTCGAACGAGAAGCTAGCCGCGGCTGCGGCGTCGAGCGATTCGGCAAGGTGGGGAGTTCTTCGGCCCGTTCAAGAACGGTGTTCGGGGCCGGCGAGACTTACCTGTCGAGTCTCAGTACGGTCGCTTGTTGCGGCAGGACGCCAGCCGCGATCGGTCGGTGTAGACAGTGAGCACTGAAGCGGGCACGAGCGCGAAGCCGGTATCAAGCGTGACGATCGCCTCGGCGTCCGCGGCGATGGCGCTGGCTGCGTGGACCGCGTCGTAGGACGCGATCCCATAGCTGGTCATGAAGTTTCTCGCGACGCTTGCTGTGTCGGCGAGGGGCACCGGGAAGTGATCGAGCGACAAGAGCAGCGTCTCGTAGCGGGAGATCGTGTCGTTCAGCAGCTGTGTGGCGGGACGGCGGGCGCGTCCGTCGGTGCGGTGTCCGCGCCAGTGTCTGCCCCAGCGTTCCTTCAGGGCGATCGCAAATGCCGTCTCGGCAAGCTCGACGGCAAGAAGGTCGCTGGTGACGACGGTGACGCCACTGTCGCCGATGCGTGTGAGGAAGTCGTCACATACGGCGTGGAGCGGCTGCGTGGAGAGCAGGGCCTCGACAACGAAGCTGGTGTCCAAGGCAATCGGGTCGGGAAGGACGAGCGCCTGATCCTCGATCGCGAACACGCCGCGCGTGGCGGGCCGGCGCCCGCCTGTCGGACTCATCGCGGTCTACCGAGGGCGGTACATATCGCGCGTGACGCGGACCTTGACCCGAAGACCCTCGGTGGCCCGCTTTAGGGCCGCCCGTTTTTCCTCGGGGGTCTCGTAGACGGCCGGAACCCTGAGTTCTGCCAGCCTCTCGGGGCTGAGCGGCTTGGGCCGTCCGTTGGTCTGTGCTTTCGCCATAGCCTTCGTGGATGGTAGCTCTCCTTCCGGTCGTCAACGGGCAACCGAGGGTAGGCCGCCGCCATCGTGCGCGACCAGCATCATTGAGGCTGCCGGGTCACCGAGCACGGCTTACAAATGTTAGGCATGGCATACGCTCGAACTGGGCCGGAGCAGCGCCCGGCATGAGGCCGGTATGGCCGTTGCAAATCCGTAGCAGACGGCCCGAAAACCGCATCAGAAAGCCAACTCTAACCGTTCGCCCCGATTGTCTTAGGGAACCGCGAACAGCCGCGAACACGAGCGAATATCCCCGAACACGCTGAGCATCGCGGGAGCGTGTTCGCTTGTGTTCGCGGCTGTTCGGTGGTTTCGGGATCGCAGCGGGAGCGAAAAGGGAGCGCAAAAGGACCGCAGCCGTCGGCGCGTGGATGCGCGAGAATCATGGCTATGGGCGAGAGTCCCGAGATTGTCCTGGTGCGCCGGGCGTGGGATGCCTTGCTCGAGGGTAACCCGGAGGTCTTGGGCGAAGTGCTGGCGCCCGATGCGCAGTGGTACGGCGTGGAGGACGGGCAGCTCTGCGATGGCCGCAAGGCAATCATCGACGTGATGAGTCGCAACCTCGCCGGCCGCTTGCGAGGCCGAATCGAGGAGACGATCCAAGACGGGCCACGCGTGATCGTGGCGTTCCGTCCCGAGCAGCCGGCGCAGCTTGACCGCCCGGTGGACGACGGGATCGCTTACATGGTCGTGACGATCCGCGACGGGCACATAGTCGAGATGAAGGGGTGCGCCGATAGGTCCGCCGCCGTGAGCTACGCGCAGAGCGGTGAGTAGGCCGGGACGCGGCATCATCTGGTTTGGGGATGTAGATCTTGACGCAGCCAGGCAGGCTGGTGCCGTCTCGGGCCTCGGTGTCGCAGCGCTTGAGCTGGTCGGGCGGTAGCCCCTCGTCGGTGAGCTTGTCGCGTTCTCTCTGGGCGAGTTCTCGTCCGGTGTCCGACGAGGTGTGCTCGAGATCCTCGGCGAACGTGGCGTCGTCGAAGTCGACGCGGAAGTGCGCGCCGGGCCGGGATGCGCCGGGCATCTACCCCTCGCCGTCAGCCGGCAGGAACGGGCCGTACTCGGCCTCGAAGGCCGCAAACTCCTCTGCCGTTGCGGGACGTCCGTCGTACTCAGGCACGACCACCGGATAGGTGTCGGGCACTAGGGTCAGCTCGCCGTTGGCCGCCTGTCCTTGACGATGTACTCGCCGACGATGTCCCCTGACAGGGTCACGTGGGGTTCAGATGCCATGTCTCCATGATCGCAGGTGATCAGGCTCATCCGCAAGGCTAGGGTCCTTTGGCCGCAGTGGTTTGCGACTGTTTCGTGCGATCTCCAGGATGGGGCTCACGCGACCCTGGGGCGCCTGATGTGTGGATAGTTCTCCGTACGGTCGTTCACGATGGCATACGCCGGGTCTCCACTGGCGAGACGGCTGGTACGCACGCGGTATGAGGACCGCAATTGGGACCGCAGGCGCCCCGAAAACCGCATTGCAAAGCCAACTCTAACCGTTCGCCCCGATATTTCGTAGGTCCGCGAACTGTCGCGAATACCAGCGAAAAGCCGCGAAAACGCTGTGGGTGGCGGGGGCGGTATTCGCGGGGGTTCGGGAATTGTTCGCGGGGATTGGGACCGCAGGGAGCGCCGAAACGGACCGCAAGAGGCCGCAAGGAGCGGCGCGGCTCCGCAGCATCATCCTGCCGCCCGTGTCGAGGTCCGACGAGGCTCTCCGCGCTCGTTGTGGCCGGAGGCACAAGTTCGTAGCACCGTGTGCGTCGGCGTGTACGCGACTAGGCAGCCGAGAGGCATCCCAAGGCGAGCGGATCATCACACCCGCCTATGGTGAGGAGTTGCAGCTGTCGTGACAAGCGATCGACACGTGCGACGAGCCTGCTGTCCCCCCGCATGGGTAGGCTCCAAAGGTGCCAGCGCGAGCCAACCCAATCGTTCCTCGATGAACCAGGATTGCGCAGCGGGAGCTCAGACAGCACCCTCGGGTGTCGTGGCGGTCGAGATAACGGACCGCGAGCGCGCTGTGTTCAGACGAGAGCATGATGTCGCCGAGACCGAGTTGGTGTTTGGTTTGGTGGGGGCGCTTGGGACGAACATCGACCGGGTCATTCATCTCATGCACTTGAGGCTTGAGGCTATGGGCTACGTCGCGCACGAGGTCCACTTGAGCTCGCTGCTGCGAGAGATCGATTGGCAACCACCGCTCACCAAGAGCGACGATCTTGACAGTTACATCCTGGCTCATATGGATACTGGTAACCGACTTCGACGAGAATGGGATCGGCCAGATGCTCTGTCTCTGCTGGGAGTTGCCAAGCTCTCGACCGAACGACAAGCGCGCGAAAGCGGCGAGAAGCCCGTGGCCCGACAAGCGTGGATCCTGCGGCAGCTGAAGACCCCACAGGAGGTCCAAACGCTCCGGGACGTTTACGGGTCACGGTTTTTCTTGATTGCTGCTTACTCGCCTGGAGACGAGCGTGCTGCCTGGCTCGACGATGAAATCGCCAAGTCACGGCACTCCTCTGATCAAAGTAAATGGCAGGCGACCACAAGCCAGCTCCTGGCCCGAGATCAGTCAGAGGGCGGCGAGTATGGGCAAAACGTTCTCGACACGTTTCACCGGGCAGACCTGTTCGTCGACGCGAGCAAGGCAGGTGATACCGAGGCACAACTCGAGCGTCTGCTCGAGGTCGTATTGGCCAATCCATTTCGCACTCCGACTAAGGACGAGTTCGCCCTATTCGAGGCAGGGGGTGCGGCTCGACTCTCCGCGGAGCCTGGCCGGCAAGTAGGGGCTGCACTTGCAAACCCGCAGGGTGAGATCATTGCACTCGGCACGAATGAGGTTCCACGGCCTGGGGGCGGAATATATCGGGAGGGGGGTGGTGACCCCGATGTTCCCGACCAGCGCGAGTTTCGCTACGGAGCTACTGAGGAGGAGCGCGGTACCGACACGAACGACCGAATGCAGCGGGAGATCGCTGTGGAGATTGCCAATGCGCTCAAGGATAAAAGTCGAGACTGGCTAGCGGCGGATGTAGATGCCGACGATCTTCTGGGCGTGATCCTCAGTACTCGACTCGGAGATCTGACTGAGTTTGGTCGCGCGGTCCACGCCGAGATGTCTGCGATTCTCGACGCGGCACGCAATGGGCATACGGTCGCGGGCTCTACGCTGTACGTGACAACGTTTCCTTGCCACAACTGCGTGAGGCACATCGTCTGTGCTGGCATAACGAACTGCGTGTTCCTCGCACCATATGGCAAGAGTCAAGCGGAGACACTCCACAGTGATGCGATAGCTGTCGCCACCGGCGGACCGGTCGGCAAGAAGGTGCCTTTCAGTCCTTTTGTCGGGGTAGCTCCGAGGCGTTACGCCGAGCTGTTTACGTGGCAGCGGAGAAAGAAGCCGGACGGGAGCTTGTTTGGCTGGGATGGGAGCGTGTCGAAGCCGCGTTTGCTCGATGCAGAGCCGATAGAGCTGCGCCAGAACCGCCCGGCCTACCGAGTCCGCGAGGATCTCGTTCAGGCTTTGCTGACGCGCCTACAGAACGAAAAGGGAGTGCGTCTCAAGAAACCAGACGGAGCCGCAACACCATCCGGCAACATCAATCAATGATCTGCCAATCGAAAGGAAAGCCGATGAACCGAGACGGACACTTGGGGGTTGAAGTTGAGCGAAAGAGTGCGGAAATCCGCACCTGGCCAGCTTGGGCGCAGCCATTCGAGCGAGAGTCGCCTGTCTCTGCACCTAGCGGAGTGCCGCCAGCGAGCGCGACTTCCCCATCGGGCGAGCCCTCCGGGGAAAACGGCCACCGCTGACTTGGGCACCGGAGATCTCGAGTGATCCAAATAACGGCGATAAGACTGAAGGGAGGTAGCGGGCACGAGCATATCTCCGATGTTCAGTGGCGAAACACATCGACGGGCCAGGCCGGCCAGAGTACGCGCCAAGCGATCGTGGACTGGCTCAGTGAGAGCAGAGCGAATCAAGCAGTGGTGGCGGACGGCACTCAGTGGGTGTACGTCGCTGTATATCCACCGACCGGTCAACGGGCTTACATTCGGACGCACTCTGATCAAAAGTGGACAGACAACCTGTTGGCGCTACCTAGCTTCTAAGACACCGCCCTGCCGACCGGTCAAATCCGTAGACGCGGAACGCCGAACCCATAGAGAATCCGTATGATCCTGCCGACTACCACGGCTTTGCGATTCTCAGCGCGCTGAGAATCGCGCGCGTGGCGGGGGAGCGGTTGAGCGTGATGAAGTGGATGCCGGGCACGCCCTCGCGCAGCAGCTCCGCGCACTGCAGCGTGGCGTAGGCGACGCCGAAGTCGAGCACCGCCTCGGGGTCCTCGCGGCGCGCGTGCAGCTCGCGACGCAAGCCGTCGGGAATGGAGGCCCCGCAGAGCTTGGCCATGCGCTCGACCTGCCCCACCTGCGTGATGGGCATGATGCCGGGGATGATCGGCACGTTCACGCCCGCCGCGCGTGCGCGCTGGACGAAGTCGAAGTACCGGGCGTTGTCGAAGAACAACTGTGTGATCAGGAACTGCACGCCCGCGGCCACCTTCTCCGCGAGATGTTCCAGGTCCTCCTCGGGGCTCACTGCATGGATGTGCGTCTCGGGGAAGCAGGCGCCGCCGATCGCAAAGGGGTAGTCGGCGGCGATCAGTTCCACCAGTTCGCGCGAGTACTCCAAGCCGCCCTCCGTCTTGCGCCACTGCTCCTGGCCCGCGGGCGGGTCGCCGCGCAGCGCGAGCACGTTTTCGATGCCCGCGTTCTGCATCTCGTCGAGCGTGGCGCGCAGTTCCGCCACGGTGGCGCCCACGCAGGTGAAGTGCGCCATCGCCTCCAGCCCGTACTGCTCGCGGATGCGCTTGACGATCTCGATCGTTTTGCCCCTGGTGGAGCCGCCGGCGCCGTAGGTGACGGACACGAACGACGGGTCCAGGCCGCGCAGCTCGGCGAGCGCCGTGCGCAGGTTCTCCTCCCCCATCTCCGTCTTGGGCGGGAAGAACTCGAAGGAGAACGTCGGCCCGGAGGAGGCCAGGCGGTCGATGAGCATCCGGGGATTATGCAGGGAGAACGAGAACTGACTGCAAAAGGAGTGCAGCCTCCCGCGCGGGTGATGAGTGACGATAGGTCCGCTGCCATCGACTACGCGCACAGCGGCGAGTAGGCAGGGGCGGTCAGCGTCGTGGTCGGGCGGAGGGAGTTCGGATTACGCCGGTGGGAGGCGGTCAGCGAGCCGGGCGTGGATCGTGCGGGTCTGCTCTGGATTCAGTGGTCCCGGCCGGTTGAGCTGCTTGGCAAGCCTTCGCGGGTGGTAGAGGGGGAAGCCGCTGATCTTGAGAGTTCTGAGAACGGGCAAGCCGCTATCGGCGAGGAGCCCCTCCGGAGCCACGAAGCAGAAGCATCCTTGAACCTGGACGTCGGTTGCGAGACCCTCCAGCGCCGCTTGTACGACGGCCACTTGTCTCCCGAGCCCGTCGAGCAGCTTGGTTCGGTCGCGGCCGGCGATCTTCAGCTTCGGCGATCCGAAAAGTGGTTTGCGAACTTCGATCTTTCCTCGATAGCGCTTGGCATCGATGACGTACACGCCGGAGGCCGCGACGGCGATGTGATCGATATTCGCTCGGCTGTGCGGCATCTGGCGATCGTGAAGCACTGGAACCTCGGGACACCTACGGGCGAGGGATTCAGCGACAAGCTCCTCACCACGAGCTCCACTCGCCCAGCGCCTCTCGTCAGCCACCCGCCGCTTCTCCTCAGCTGAGGGTCCCAGCAGCATCGCGAGGAACCTCGACCGCGACGACGAGCTCAGTTCCCTGCGTGCGCGCCGGCGTTCGTGCTCGCGGTGCGCGCTGCGCCCAGCAACGCCAGAAGGAGGCTCGCTTCGATCGCCCATTACTGCGCTCGGTATCGACAAGACCACGTGCGAACTTCAGCTCAGCCTCGCCCCGAGCTGCCCGCGAAACCGCGCACAGCAGCCCGGCAGGGTCTACGCGCGGAGCATCGTTGAAGCGCTTGAACGATCTATACGATAATACGAATAATCGTTTATACTAATAATCATGATCTACGCGACCCCACAAGTCGACGCGCCCCTGAGCCAGGGCCTCGCCGAGTTCGACCATCTTTGTGACGAGCTGGGCGCTCGTGCTGGCGGCGCCGGACCCTGGCTCGGAAGTCTGCGGCGGCAGTGGCGAGCGTCCTCTGCCGAGAGCTCGATCGAGATCGAGGGCTTCAGCGTGCCGAGCGAGGAGAGGCTCGCGATTGCGAGCGGCGCCGAGCCCGCGGACCCGACGGACGAGGACCGCATGGCGCTGGCCAGCTACGCGCGAGCGATGGACCACGTCGGCGTCATGGCGGCAGACGAGCGGTTTGAGTGGGTCGAGCGCGTCGTCCTCGACCTGCATTTCGACGCCTGCCACTTCCACAAGGACAAGCACCCGGGCCTGTACCGCAAGACCGGAGTCGCGGTCACGAGCTTCGAAGGTGGACCGCCCGCGTATGTCGGTCCACCGCCTGAGGAGGTCCGGCCGCTGGTGGGGGAGGTGACGAAGTGGTTGCGCTCGGGCGATCTCGACGCGCACATGGTCGTCCGCGCCGCGATGGCGCATCTGCACGTCGTCTCGGTCCATCCGTTCGAGGATGGCAACGGGCGCATCTCACGGATCGTCCAGTCGCTCGTGCTCGCGCTAGGCGGCCTGCTCGCACCCGAGTTCATAACGATCGAGGAACACCTGGGGGAGCACACCGACGCGTATTACGCGGCGCTGCAGGAGGCGCAAGGTGGTTCCTACCAGCCGCAGCGCGACGCGATGCCCTTCGTGCGCCTCTGCGTCGAGGCGCATCTGGCGCAGGCGCGGCGGCGACTGCTCCAGCTGGATCGGGCGGCCGAACGGTGGGCCTATCTGGAGCAGCTCGCCGAGGAGCGGGGCTGGCCGGAGCGCCTCGTCATCGCGCTGGAGCAGAGCCTCTTCGACGGCACCGGTCGCGGCAGGTACGCAGCGGAGGCTGGTGTGTCGGCGCCCACGGCGAGCAGCGATCTGCGCCGCCTGGTGGACGCCGGGTTGATCACGCAGCGAGGTCGGGGACGGGCGACGCGCTACACCGCGAGTGAGCGCCTGGCCGGCGACATCCGGCGACAGCACGAGAGCCGCGCCGGCTGAAGCACTCGAAGCAGTCGTCCTACAACACGCGCCGCGCCCAGGTGAAGCTCTGAGCGAGCCAGCCGGACGTGAGCGGCACCACGTACACGCCCTGGCCGGAGGAGTGGATGGCCCACTGGCCCGAGAGCGCGAGCCCCTCGTGGATGACGTTGGCCTCGGTGGCCCTCTGGTCGAAGTGGGCGGAGCCGAAGAACAGGAGATCGCCAGGCTGGACGTCTTCGAGGTGGATGCGCCTGCTCTTGGGGATTTCGCCGGCCTGTTCGGCGGCGGTGCGTCCGAGGATCTGCCGGCCCCATGACAGCCCTGAGACCTTGTACACGCGCTAGGCGAAGCCCGAGCAGTCATAGCCGCCGTGTTCGAGGCCGTCGGCGGTGTTGTCGGTGGTCCCGCCCCACACATACGGCATGCCGATCTTGGACACCGCGATGCGCAGCACCTGCAGCTGGTCGGCGTCGTAGCGCGGCAGCGAGAAGGCGGACAGCGTTTCGCGCGCCGCGTCGATCGCCCACTCCTCGGAGCCGGACGCCGAGCCCAGCACCTGCGCGAACGAGTACGCGGCTTCGGCGCGGGTGATCGGGCTCCACGGGTAGAGGTCGAGCGACTGCGTGCCGACCGGATGCTCGAAGCGCAGTTCCAGATAGCGCGCCACCACCTCGCTGCCGAAGTAGCCGGGCGGCTCCAGGCCGGCGGCCTGCGCCACCTGCTGGATGTGCTCGGCGACTTCGCCCAGGCCGAGCTGCTCGACCAGCAGCGCGTCGAAGCCCACCACCGTGATCGGCCCGCCGGTGCTGACGCTCACCGGCGCCGTGCCCTCGCGCGCGGCCAGCGCGGCCAGCGCCTGGCTCTCCGCCTGCGCGCTCAACCGCGCGGCGCCGAGGAAGCCCGAGCCGGCTTCTTCGCTCATCAGCCCTTCGCCCACAACCGTGCGCTGCGCCGTGACATCCCAGTCGGCGGCTGTCGGCTTCACGCTGGGCGCGTGTGCGGATGCCGCCCGTGCGGATGGCGCCGGCGCCGCCGGTACCGATCGCCCCAACCCTGCCGCGGGCGCGACCAGCGCATACGAGGCCACTGCGGCGCATGCGAGCAGGGACAGCCGTCGAGGGTTCACAAGTGATTGATCGACGCGGGCGCCGCCGATATGAGGACGGATGCCGCGGGTTGGACGCCTCGCCGACGGCGATCTCAGTGCCGGAAGGTGACATGTTGCGTGGGTCTTGCCGGTAGCTGAGGATCGGTGGCGTTCTTCCTCAGGGCCGAGCGACGGCGACGGGCGCTTCGTGGGCGGACTCCGTGGACAGCAGGATCGCCCCCTCGCCGGAGGCGTAGGCCTCCTCGCCGTGCTGCACCACGTCCATGCCAAGCGCCTCCTCGTGTTCGCTTGCGCGCAGCGGCGTGAACACGGCGATCGCCCGCAGCAGGACAAAGGTCGCGGCAAACGCATAGGCGGGAGCGGCGAGCGCAGCGACCGCCTGCCAGGCCAGCTGGTGGAGGCTGCCGTACAGCAGGCCGTTGGCGGTCCCGTTCCAGGAGGCCTGGGCGACGAAGCCGAGAAACACGATGCCGAACAGTCCCGCGGTGCCGTGCGCCGCGAGCACGTCCAGCGTCTCGTCCACGCGTGTGCGAGGCCGCAGCTGGATGATCGCGTAGCTCGGCAGCGCTGCAAGCGCACCGAGCGCCATCGCCCATGCGGGGCTCACGTATCCCCCCGCTGGCGTGATGCCGACGCAGCCGACGATGATCGCAGTGGCCGCTCCGATCGCGGTTACGCGTCGTTCGCGCAGCAGGTCCAGCAGAAACCACACGAGCAACGTGCAGGAGGGTGCGAGCAGCGTGTTCGTGAAGGCGAGCTCGCTGTTGCGCCCGACAGAGAAGCCGCTGCCGCCGTTGAAGCCGAACCAGCCGAACCACAGCAGGCCAGCGCCCAGCAGTACGTACACGCCGTTGTGCGGAAGGAGCGCCTGGCGGCCATAGTCCTTGCGCGCGCCCACGACCAGCGCCGCTGCCAGCGCCGAGAAGCCCGATCCCATCTCAACCGGTACCCCGCCGGCGAAGTCGAGTGTTCCGTGTTCGTGCAGCCAGCCGCCGCCGAACGTCCAGTGGGCGAGCACCGAGTACACAAGCAGCGACCACAGCCCCGAGAACACGAGCAGCGGCACGAACCGCATGCGCTCCACCACTGCACCGGAAACGAGCGCCACGGTGATGATGCAGAAGGTCGCCTGGAAGGCGAAGAACACCAGTTGCGGGATGTGGGTGCCAGCTCGGGGCGCGAAGCCGACGCCTCGCAACAGCGCGTGGCCCAGGCCGCCGACGAAACCATCGCCACTGGAGAATGCCAGCGAGTAGCCCAGGAGCGCCCACGTGACGCTTGCCACCGCCAGCGCCGCGATCGACATCATGAATGTGTTGAGCGTGTTCTTGGCGCGCACCAGGCCGGCGTAGAAGAGCCCCAGCGCCGGCGTCATCAGCAGCACGAGTGCGGTGGCGGCGAGCATCCACGCGGTGTCGCCCGCGCTGATCGTTGCCGTGGCGAGCGTTATCGCCGGCGCGATCGCGCTCACGACTCGCCCACAGGCGTGACGGCGCCTTCGTCGGTCTCGCCGGTGCGGATGCGGATCGCCTGCTCCAGCGGGGTCACGAAGATCTTGCCGTCTCCGACTCCGCCCGTGCGTGCGCCGGCGCAGAACGCGTCGATCGTCCGTTGCACGAAGTCGTCGGAGACGGCGACCTCGAAGCGCACCTTCTCTGACAGCCCCATCTTCACCGTCGTACCGCGATAGGTCTCGACGCGGTCGAGCTCCCCTCCGTGACCCTGCACGCGGCTCATCGAGATGCCCCGCACCTCCGCCCGGTACAGCGCCTCGAGCACGTCATTGACCTTCTCCGGCCGCACGATCGCGGTCACGAGCTTCACGATCCCTCGCTTTCGCGGCGCACGACGCTCCGCGCGTGCCGCCGCTGACGACTCATTGAGTCCGCTGGCCCCTCAGCCATCGGCTGCGCGACCCTATCAAGGGCTGGTTAGTCGACCTCGACCTCGGGTTCGCCCGTGTGGAGGAGGCCTGGCAGCGTGGGCGTCGATCGTGCCTGTGCCGCGTCAGCTTCCAGCGGCTTCTGGATGTCCGGGCGGGCGAGCGCCAGGTAGGAGACGAGGGCGAAGACCGCGATGGCGAACACGATCGCCGTGGAGCCGTCGCCGAAGTTGATCCCGCTGAGGTTGCGGGGCTTGCTGATGTAGTCGGCGAAGGACGCGCCGAGCGGCCGCGTGACGACGTAGGACATCCAGAACGCGGCGACGCCGTCCAGGCCGAGTCGCCATCGCGCCAGTGCCGGGATCAGGATGACGACGCCGAACAGGAGGCCCGAGTCCAGGTAGCCCAGGTTGAGCGAGTTCGCGGTGTAGTCGCCGAGCGCGGTCCCGAGGGCGAAGGTCGCGAACACCGTCGCCCAGTAGTAGGCCTCGCGTCGCTGGGTCGTGATGCTGTGGATCGACAGCGTGCCCTCGCTGCGCTGCCACAGCCAGAAGATCACCGCCAGGATCGCTGCCCACAGCAGGGTCGTCCCCGCGTAGGGGATATGGGCGTCGAGATGCAGGAAGTCGGCGACGCCGGTCCCCGTGATCGCGATCGCAAACGCGAACGACCAGTAGGCGAAGGCTTGGTAGCGGCGCGTTTGGAACTGCAGCGCCAGCCCCACGACGATCACGAGCACCTCGATCCCGCCGCCCTCGAAGTTGCCGAACGTCTTCAGGAAGTCCGACGTGGCCTCTCCGCCGGCCGTCGTCAGGATCTTCACCACCCAGAAGACAAGGATGACCTCGGGGACCTTCGCCGCTACGGGAGCGGGAAAGAAACGACCAATCAGCGGGACCAGGCCCTCCTCCGAGGCTGCTCGGCGGTCAGGGCTCTTCGAGGATTTGCGATGCTGGCGAACGGATCCCACGTAGCGAAAGTCTCCTTCGGCTGGACGAGGGCGACCATAGCAAGCAGGCCTCCGAGAGGAGCCGAGCGAGAGGAGCACACGATGTCCGTTTCCGCATCCGCCGCTGGCGCTGAACGTGAGCCGCTGAGTCAGCGCGCCAGCCGCAGCATCAAGCATCCGCTGGCGCGGACGCTGTTGGTGTTGACCTTCACGACGGGCCTGGTCGATGCGACCAGCTATCTCGGTCTGGGCCACGTCTTCACGGCGAACATGACCGGCAACATCGTGTTCCTCGGCTTCGGGATCGCCGGCAGCGGCGGTCTGCCCGTGGTCGCGCCGCTCATCTCGCTGGGGGCCTTCCTCGTGGGCTCAGGCGCCGGGGGCGTGCTCGCCTCGCGGATGGCAGAGCACCATCCGCGGCACTTCGCGTCGGCGATCGCGATCGAGGTGTCGCTGGTTGTGCTCGCGACCGTCGTCGTCGGCGCTGTCGACGTTCGGCCGAATGCCGTGTCGGGTGATGCGGTGATCGCGCTGCTCGCGCTGGCGATGGGCGTGCGCAACGCGACCATCCGCCGGATCGCCGTGCCAGACCTCACGACGACGGTGCTCACGATGACGCTGACCGGCCTCGCGGCGGACTCGCCGCTCTTCGGCGGCACCGGCAAGGGCTCAACACGGAGGACCGCCGCAGTGCTCGGCATGCTCGCCGGAGCGCTGGCAGGCGCACTGCTGCTGAAGGCCAGCATCGTCCTTCCCCTGGCCGTGGCGGCCGCGCTGGCACTTGCTGCGCTGCTCCTCTACCTCCCCGCGGCGCGCCGAGGAGCATGAGGAGCCCGGTTACGCGCTGAGGAAACGCTCCACGATCCCGGGCAGCTCTGGCGCGACGCCGATGTCGTAGTGGGTGCGCCCGGAGAGCACCGCCAGCTGATTGTCAGGCGGATTCGGCGGGTTCCAGCCGGCGTCGCGCAGGCCGCCGCCGAGCAGCGCGTAGAACTCCGCAGCATGTGTCAGTGGGATGCTGTCCGCGTCGGCGTAGACGAGCAGCGTGCGGGCGGTGATCCGCGGGATCTCGGCACCCCAGTCATACGGAGTGCGCTGGAGTGCCCCGGTCTTGTCCATCAGCGCCGGGAACGCATCCGGGTCCGGTGCGACGTCGACGTAGGCCTGGTACATCGGCGCGTTGCGCATCATCGGGAACAGGCCGCTCCCGAGCTGCTCGAACTCTGCGCGGACCTCGGGGAACCAGCCATCGCGGCGAAACGGCGCTGATACCGAGACCAGCCGCCGGACCAGCGACGGGTGCTGGATGGCGGCGCGCAGGCAGGCGCCCGCGCCGAGCGAGTAGCCGAACAGGTCGATCTGCTCGACGCCGAGATGGGCGGCAACGCCGGCGATCTGCTCCCCGAACGCCTCGTAGCTGAACGGAGCATCGATGTCGGCCGTGTGGCCGTGGCCCTGGAGCTCGATCGCGATCACCCGCCGTTGCGCCGACAGCGCCTCGACCAGTCCCGCGATCGTGCTGATCAGCCCGAACCCGGGGTGCACAGCGATCAGCGGCGTGCCGCCCTCGCCGTAGCTCTCCCAGTAGACGTCGACCCCTGCGGCGGGCGCATATCCGGACTCGGGCATCAGGCTGATCCCACAGATCTGCTCGTCGTGCTCATGCTGTGCCTCCACGGTTCAGGCTTGAACGCCGAGGCCTGCTGCGAGATGCAGCGGGTCTGAGACGCACGCGCCGATCCCGGGGGCGCCGGGGCAGAGGGCCCGCAGCCACATCCCTCTGGCGCCCGGGGCAGCCGGCGTCGCGTCGACGGTCCAGGTGCCCGCGGAACCGGTTGTTGTCTCGGCGAGCGTCAGCTCGCCGACGACTTCGCCCTTGCGGCTCACCGTCCGCGCCTGGATCAGGACGGGCGCACCGGCGATCGGCGTGCCGTCAAGGAGCTCGAGCATCCCCGAAAGGGTTGGGGGCTGACCCGCTTCGGAGCTGCCCGTCCCCGTGGCGCCTACGGGTTCCGGTGTGCTGGACGTGCTTGGCGGGATTGGTGGCACGGTCAGCGCGAGCGTGGCTCTGGCCGGGTTTGGCGCCAATCGTCGCACTCCGGTGCGGATCGCGGGGAGCTCCCCGTAGAGCACGTTGCCGGGGCAGTCGGTTGCGTCGCCGTCACGGTGACCGGCGATGCGCGGCAGGGGCACGCGGGCATTTGCCGGGAAGCGGCTGTAGACGGCGCCCGCCGGGTTCACCCTGACGGTCACGCTGCCCTCTGCCGGAGCCCCGTGCAGCGAGAGCTTCCACGCGAGCAGCGCTTCCAGCGCGCCGCGCGCCGCCGTCGAGATCGGCGCCGCCATGAACGAGCCCAGCACGGCGACCCCCGTGGAGGCATGGTTGTAGCCGCCCGCGTGTGCGCCGATCACGGGCTCGTCGATGCCTCCGGCGCGGGCCTCGAAGATCCGCCCGTACAGGTCGATCACGAAGTTGTAGCCGATGTCGTCCCAGCCGTTGACGTAGCGATGGAACACGTAGATCGCCCGCAGCATCGCGGGCACTTCGCTGGCCGCATAGCCGTTCGGGTTCTCGGTGTGGTGCACGAACGCCATTTGTACCGCCCCGTATTCGGGCGCCACCTTGGGCACCGAGGTTCTCTGAGCCCACGCCCGCCGGGCGATGATCGGCGGCTGGCCCGGTCCGGCGGCCAGAGTCGGCGTGGCGAGCGGCAGGTCGGCTGCCAGCGTCGCTGACGCAGCGCCGGCAGCGTGCCTTGTCGTGGCCTGATCATCCTGGACGTTGACGAGGTGCAGTCGCACGCCGCTCATGGTGCCCTTGGCGCGAACCTGCACCGCGGTGGTGCCTCCCGTCCAGATGGGCTCTCCCACGTGCCGATCTGGAGCGGGGCGCGCTTCCGGTCCGTGGCCATTCGCTCCCGCGGAGACCCAGCTGCTCCACCGGCCGTCCCGGGCGCGGAAGCGCAGCGACACGGCGGCCTGGGCAGGCGCCCGCCATTCAAGGCCCACAAGATCCACAGGGTGCCCGAGCTCGACGGTCGCGCCCTGCGGCGTGACCTCGCCAAGCCACTGATGGGCGAGAGTGGGAGCCTGGGGCCCGGCGAGCAGCGCGAGCGCGGCGCGGGGGCGTAGCAACCCGCTCGCCATCGCCCCGGCGGAGGCCGCGATCAGCGATCTGCGCGTGAGCCTGGCGGTCGGGTCCGGCATGCAGTCTCAGTCGGCGACGATCGTCAGGAAGTCGCGGCTGTACGGTTCGAGCAGCTCGCCCGCGATCCCGTGTTGACCGGGCACGACCGGCACGGGGGAAGGGCCGCCGCGGGCGTGGACGTAGAGGTAGCCGGCGACCCAATCGGGGTTGATGTCCAGCTCGATCGCGCGCACCGCGCCGGCAGCTATCAGCGCACCGGCGAGTTCGCTCGGCACCAGATCCTCGCCCGCCGCCCACACCAGTTCTCCGCTCGCGGTGACCCCGAGGCCAGAGCGAGCCACGGCTGTGCGCCCTTCGACGGTTCCCCCCCAGCACTGGATGATGCAGCTCGACGCGTTCGCGGCCACGACGCCGTGATCGACGAGCAGCTGCTGGTTCTGCAGCACCGAGAACACCGCGTCATGGGCGCGCGGCACGCCCGCTTCCCATGCTCCGATGTCGGTGGTGCCGTCGGTGTAGGTGACGATCGACGCGAGCCGGGGCTTGAGCGCCACCGCAACGTGCCCTGCGGACATGAACCCGACACTGGGGTAGGTGAGCTTGAAGCCGCCGTTGAATGCCGCGACGACGAGATGAATCTCTCGCGGCGTGATCCGATCCCCGTACGTCCAGCCCGACACCCCACCGTCCGTCGAGCCGGTGTGCAGGTTGAGGTGAAGGAGCCGCTGGTCGAAGCGCATGAGGGTGACGCCCGAGCGCTGAGCGAGCCACGCCGCGGGCTGCCCGTGAACCTCCGCCACGGTCGTCCAGCCAGCCGTTGTGTGAGCCGGTGCGCTCACCACAAGAGGTGCTATCCGCCGTGCGGGCGCCGAGCGCGGGGGAGCTCGCCTCGAGATCGGCCCGCGTGCACGCGCGGTGTGAGCGGCTGCGCTCAAGCGCCCTCCGCCTGGTTCAGATCGCCACAGGCTCGGGCCGAGGATGGCTGCCGCTGTGGCGAGCAGGCCAACGAGAGCCAGTGCTCCGAGCCGCCTGCGCAGGTACACGCCTTCGTCCATCCCGGACGCTGCGCTCACGATGAGGGCGTCAGGAGGTAGACCCGCGCCGGCGGGACGGGCTCCCACGAGAACACCGACCACGAGCGCCCGGCGAATCTCACGGTCCCGCGGTCAGGGATCCGCGCTGGCACCGCGCCTCCCGCGATACGCGTGGAGCCGGAGCGCACGAAGGCAGGGCCGCCGGTCGTGCCGTGCAGCACGTCCACGAGATCCTGGTAGTGCGCCTGCAGAGGTTTGAGGCGGGCCGCGATGTGCATCGCGATGCTGCCCCACGCCGCGAGTCTCACGGAAGCGCAGCTCGCGGCCGAGACGGAGGGCGCGGGGGTGGGGACGAGCAGTGCGACCCGGAGCGCGCCGCTGGGAAACGCACGGACGCTCAACAGCTGGAGCTGGTAGGAGGCGCCTTTGACGCTGACCGGCGCGTTGGCGCTCACCTTGGACGGTGCCGGCTGGAGCGTTCCCATCAGGAACGCGCCGTTGCGGTACAGGTCGACGGGAACGCCGATGAAGCGGCTGACGAGCTTCTCGTAGCCGAGGTCATCCTGCACCGACATCACGTAGGTGCCGACCGGCCTGCCATTCGACCTCAGCGCGCCCGAGACGGGGGCGATCACGTCTGGCCCGCCGACGTCGGCGAGCACGCGGCCGGCCTTGAGCACGCGTAGCCGCACGATGTGCCAGTGCGGCGTGTAGACGATCGCGTGCACAGCCGCGTGCACGGCCGCTTCGTTGTTGCTCGCCAACGCGCTCAGAAGGGCGTGTGAGCCGGTGATGTGCGCGACGTCCGAGCTCACCTCGCGGCTGTGGATCTCGGCTGCGTAGATTCCCTGCGCCACCGTGGCGTCCACGCCGGCGATCGTGCTTGCGCTCGCTGGTCCGCACGGGGACGATGACGTAGTCGATGACGCGCTCGACAGCGCTGAGCCGGCGATGACCGCGGCGGCGAGCACCAGCACGAACAGCCGAACTCTCGGTAGCTTGCCTGCCCCAGGCATGACTGAAGCTTCGGGCAGGCCCCTAAGCCCCACATCAGCAGGGCATGAGAGCTTCCACATGTAGGGCTCGGTGCGCTATCCGGCACCGATCAAGGTCGTGCTCGATGGATCGTGGCGTCCTGTGCGACGCGCGCTTCCCGAGAACCGTCCCAAGCGATGTGGATCATTGCCTGTCGCGCCTTCAACAGACGTTGTTCGGGAGCCGTTTATGTCTGACAAAAATGCTAACGTATTTCAAAAGCGCGTCCGGTTTGCGCGCTCTGAACATGCGATGAGGCTACGCAAGAAGTACAGCGACCAGTACGAGGAGGCCAAGAAATGGCGACTCTAAGAACCCGCAGCGGTACGAAGCTGACCAAGAAGGTCGTCGACGCCCTGGCCGAGGAGGCCGAGCGCGGCTACGACCTGACGAAGGCCAAGCGCGTCCGCGTGGGGCGTCCAGCACTCGGTGAGACCGGGAGTTCTCCACGTGTGCAGTTGCGCGTCGATCCTGAGCTCGATAAGGCATTGCGAGCGTGTGCACGCAAGGAGCAACGCTCAGTCAGCGAGGTTGCGCGCACAGCACTCCGGGAATACGTGGATCGCGCCGCCTGATCGCGGGAGACACGCCGTCGTGGGTGAACACCATCTCGCAGGGCCTGGCCAGCAGGCGTGGTGACGCTACGAGCCCCTGAACCGCACCTCCGCCCGCAGTCCCCCCTCCGCCTGCGGTCTCACCTCGAGCGTTGCCCCATGCGCCGCCGCGATCGCCGCGACGATCGACAGCCCGAGCCCATGCCCGTCCCCGTGCCTGAGCCGATCGCCGCCGAGCCGGTGAAACGGGCGCAGCAGCCGCTCGACGTCGGTCGCTGCGACCACGGGCCCGCTGTTGGCGACGCTCAGCACCGCCTCCCCGTCCGCGACGTCCCCAACGGCGGTCGTGACACGGACCCAGCCGTCGGCGCTGTTGTGGCGAATCGCGTTGTCGAGCAGGTTGGCCACGAGCCGTTCGATCAGCCGCGGGTCGCCTGTCGCGGGCGCGCGCTCGAGCTGGGCGTCGAGGCGCAGCCCCCGGCGCGCGATCTCCTCGCGGCGCTCGTCCAGCACCTGCCCGGCGATCGCGTCGAGCAGCAGCGGCTCGCGGCGCGCGAGGCCGCGCTCGCTCTGCGCGAGCGTCAGCAGCGCGTCGATCATGCGCTCCTGCTGCCCGCCGATCGCCAGCACCCGCTCGCACGCGGCGCGCAGCGACGAGGCGCTCGCGGCGGGGTCGGCGAGCGTCACCTCGAGGATCGCGCGCTCCAGCGTCAGAGGTGTGCGCAGCTCGTGCGAGGCGTTGGCGACGAACTGGCGCTGGGACTCGAACGACGCCTCCAGCCGCCCGAGCAGCTCGTCGAACGTGTCGCCGAGCTCGCGCAGCTCGTCGTTGGGCCCGTCGAGCGCGAGCCGCTCATGCAGGCTGGAGGCAGACAGCTCGCGGGCCGCCGCGGTGATCATGTGCAGGGGACGCAGCACGCGGCCGGCGAGCACCCATCCGAGTGCCATCGACGCGGCCACCATGATCGCCAGCGCGACGACCGACCAGATCAAGAGCTGGTGCAGGTCGCTGCGGTTCACGCTGTCCGCGATCGCCCCGAGCTGGTTGGCGCGGGCGCGGGCGATCGCGGCGCTCCCCGGTTCGCCCGGCGCCGGCGGCGACAGCTGCTGCGGCGTGACTTCGAGGTTGTGCGCGTGTGGTTCCACGAGCCTCGCCGCGGAGCCCTGCGCAGACACGACGAAGCTGTGCGATGAGCTGCGCACGGACAGGAACACGATCGCCAACAGCAGTGTTCCGGTGACCATGAAGACCCCGCCGTAGAGGACCGCCAGACGCAGGCGGATCGTGTAGCGGGGCAGGCGCGGCCGGCGCCCGCGGAAGAGCCGCCGCGGCGGTCGCAGATCGGTGGCGGCCGCGTGGACCGTGTCGGGGGCGCTCACCGCAGGACTCAGATCCGGTAGCCGCCGCGGGGCACGGTCTCGATCAGCGGCGGCTCGCCGAGCTTCGCGCGCAGGCGCCTGATCGTCACCTTGACGGTCGTCGTGAACGGGTCCGCGTTCTCGTCCCACACCCGCTCGAGCAGCTCCTCCGCGGAGACGATGCGGCCGCTCGCGCCGAGCAGGTACTCGAGCACCGCGAACTCCTTCGGGCTGAGCGCCAAGCGCTGCCCGCCGCGGCTGGCGAGGCGGTTGGCCGGGTCGACGCGCAGGTCGCCGTGCACGAGCGTCGTCGGCAGCGGCGCCCCTGAGCGCCGCGCCAGCGCCCTGACCCGGGCGACCAGCTCGGCGAAGGCGAACGGCTTGGGCAGGTAGTCGTCGGCGCCGAGGCCGAGGCCGTCGACGCGGTCTTCGATCGAGCCGGCCGCCGTCAGCATCAGGATCCTGCCCTCGCGACCCTCGGCGACGAGCGATCGGCAGATCTGATCGCCGTGCACGCCCGGCAGGTCGCGGTCGAGCACCAGCACGTCGTAGTCGGTCAGCGCCAGGCGCGCCATCGCGTCATGCCCGTCGAGCGCGACGTCCACCGCCATGCCCTCGCGGCGCAGGCCCGTTGCGACCGTCTCGGCCAGCTCGACGTGATCCTCGACAAGCAGTACCCGCATGGACCACTCAGCGTGGCGCATTTTCGGTTACAGCGTGGTTACAGCGTCCGTCACCGTGGTGTAACCGGCCGAGCCGTACAACCCCTCTCGCACGCAGCATCCAGCCCGCGCGAGGAGCGATGACATGAAAGCGATACGAGTGAAACCGACGGCTCACGCAGCAGGGCGGCCGGCCCGACCGCGTCCAGCCTGGCGAGCCTGCATCGTCGCCTCCGCGCTCGCGGCCCTCGCGCTGCTCGTGGCCGGTTGCGGCGGCACCTCTCCCAGCTCCGGCGTCGCGCACCTGGGAAAGACCACCGGGTCGACCAGCAAATCGACGAGCTCATCGGCGAGCTCCGGCGCCGGCTCCGGGGAAGCGCAGCCCGGCAGCCAGGCGATCGCCTATTCGGCGTGCGTGCGCGCGCACGGGGTCCCCAACTTCCCCGATCCGAAAGTCACGACCAACGGCAACGAAGTGAAGGTCGCGATCGGGATCAATCCGTCGATCTCGAGCAATCCGCACTTCCAGTCGGCCCAGCAGGCGTGCCGCAAGCTGCTGCCCGGCGGCGGGCCCGGCTCGGGCTCCGGCCAGCAGATCAGCCCGCGAGAACAGTCGCAGTACCTGAAGGCCGCAGCGTGCATCCGCTCTCACGGCATTCCCAGCTTCCCCGACCCGACGTTCTCGGGCGGCGGCGTCCACATTCCGAAGACCGCCGGCGTCAACCTGCACTCGCCGCAGGCACGCGCGGCCGAGGAAGCGTGCCAATCGCTGATCCCCGGCGGCCTGCACGGTAGTCACTAGTGGGTAAAGCGTGGGGATCGCGGCGGATCGCGTTCGCGGGACTCGCGCTGGCGCTCGTCGCCGTCGTCGCGGCTGTCGTGATCGCCGAGGACCCCTTCGGCGGCTCGCGCGCGCCGAGCGGTGTCGGCGACAACGCGACGCCGACCTCGCTTGCGACCGTGAGCCGGCGGGAGCTCTCCTCGCAGACGCAGTTCGGCGCCACGCTCGGCTACGCCGGCTCCGCGAGCATTCGTATGCCAGCCGGCACGCCGCCGTCCGCCGTGGCACAGGCCGAACAGTCGGTGAGCGCCGCCGAGGGGATGCTGCAGATGGCCCGAGCATCGCTGGCGGCCGACGGCGAAACGCTCGCGGGGGCGAGGGCGGTCGTCACCGCGGCCCGCGACAAGGAGTCGGTGGACTGCGCCGGCGACGGCGCCGCCGAAACCGCATCCGCCGGCGCCACACCGGGCGCCGGCGCCACGCCCGGCGGCGAGAACACGCCGGGCGCCTCGACCTCGGGGGGAGGGGCCTCCGGCCTGTGCGCGAGCGACGCGCAGGCGGTCGCGAGCGATGCGCAGGGGTCGAGCGCCGGCGCGGTCAAGGTCGACGGCGATCGCGCGTCGATCTCCGCGGCCGAAAGAACACTCGTGAGTGCCGAGGCGGGACTGTCCGCGGCGCGATCCACGGTCGCCGCGTACGGCCAGACCTCGACGTTCACGATGTTGCCGGCGGTCGGCAGGGTGATCGCGCGCGGGCAGAGCCTCTACGCGATCAGCGGTCGGCCGGTGGTGTTGCGGTACGGCTCGCCGGCGACACGCGAGCTGCCGCTCGGCTCGGTGGTGTTCGAGCCGGGGCCCGTGCGCGTGACGAGCGTGACGCCCGCGCTCGGCGCGAACGTGGCGCCGGGGCCGGTGCTCGGCGTCACCTCGACGACTCCCCAGGTGACGATCGCGCTGCCCGCATCCCAGCAATCGAGCGTCAGGGCCGGCGATTCCGTCACGATCACGCTGCCTGACAGCGAAACGACGCCCGGGGTTGTCAGCTCCGTCGGCACCGTCGCGAAAGCGCCCGCCGGCAAAGGCGGCGAAGGCGGTGGCGGCGGCGGCCCGGAAGGCGGCGAAGAAGGCGCCGCGACGATCGAAGTCGACGTCGCGCTGCGCGACCCGCATGCGAGCGCGCACCTCGACGAGGCGCCGGTGACCGTGTCGATCACCACCGCCAGCGTGCCCAGTGCGCTGGCCGTGCCCGTCGACGCGCTGCTCGCGCTGGCAGGCGGCGGCTACGCGCTGGAGGTCGTCGAAGGTCGCGTGCACCGCCTGGAGGCGGTCACGCTCGGCATGTTCGACGACGCCGAAGGCCTCGTGCAGGTGAGCGGCAGCGGCGTCGCGCCGGGCCAGCGCGTGGTGGTGCCGGCGACATGAGCGCGCCCGTTCTGGAGCTGCGCGACGTGAGCAAGACCTATGGCTCCGAGCCGCCGGTGTACGCGCTGCGTGACGTGAGCCTGGCGGTCGAGCAGGGCGAGCTGGTGGCGATCGTCGGGCCGTCCGGGTCGGGCAAGACGACGCTGCTGCACGTGATCGGCACGCTGGAGCGCCCCAGCTCGGGGACCGTCTCGATCACCGGCCTCGACGTCGCCGCGTGCTCCGACCGCGAGCTCGCGGCGCTCCGGGCGACGCGGATCGGGTTCGTCTTCCAGCAGTTCTTCCTGGCCGAGCACTCCACCGCGCTCGAGAACGTCGCCGACGGGCTGCTGTACGCGGGCGTGGATGCGGGCGAGCGTCGCGAGCGCGCGGCGCGGGCGCTCTCCCGGGTGGGGCTTGCGGGCCGCGCCGGCTTCCGTCCGAGCAGGCTCTCCGGCGGCGAGCGCCAGCGCGTGGCGATCGCGCGCGCGCTCGTGGGGCGCCCCGCGATCGTGCTCGCCGACGAGCCCACCGGCAACCTCGACAGCGCCGCCGGGGCGGCGATCGTGGCGCTGCTGGAGGAGCTGAACGCCGAAGACGCCACGATCGTCGTGATCACCCACGACCGCGAGCTCGCCGCGAGCCTGCCGCGCCAGGTGCAGATGCTCGACGGCCGCATCGTCGCGGACAGTGTCGCGCCGGCGGTCGCGCGCCGATGAACGCGATCGTCTCGGTGCTCGCCGGCGTCTGCCTGGGAGCGAGCCCCGCGCCCGCCGGCGTCGCTGGTGCGCCGGCGAAGGTGGTGGCCGGAGTCGGCTCGTTCCAGTCGACCCCGGTGGGGACCAGCTTCCCGCTGCGGCTGGCGGTGACGGTCACCGACGCCGAACAGAAGGCCGTGCCAGGCGCGCCGGTCAGCTTCTCGGCCCCCGTTCGCGGCCCGAGCGGAGACTTTGCGAGTGGCACGCGCGGACACCGGCTCCGCCGCGTCGAGGTGCGGACGGACGCCTGCGGGGTCGCCGTCGCACCGGCCTTCATCGCCAACGACAGGCAGGGCGGCTACGTCGTGACCGTCCGCGTTGAGCACGCCAGGCCGGCGGCGTTCGCGCTCGTCAACGCGCCGCCCGGACCGCGGACGTGAGCGCATCCCCGACGGCCGCGGGCGCATCCGCGGCGCTCGCCCCGCAGCGGCTGCGGCCGTCCGATCTCGCGCGCGTGGCCAGCGTCGGCCTGCGCACGCGGCGGCTGCGCGCGGGCCTGTCCGCGCTGGGGATCGCGATCGGCGTGGCCGCGATCGTGGCGGTGCTCGGCCTGTCCTCCTCCAGTCAGGCGGGGCTGCTGAGCCAGATCGACCGGCTGGGGACGAACCTGCTGACGGTGACCAACGGCCAGGGCCTCACCGGCAAGTCCGCGGAGCTGTCGCTGTCGGCGCCGGCGATGATCGCCCGCGTCGAGCCCGTGACGAGCGTCGCGGGGACCGCCAAGGTGACAGCGAGCGTCTATCGGACACCGCTGATCCCCGCGCTCGATACCAACGCGCTGACGGTCCAGGCCGCGAGCCTCGACCTGCTGGCGTCGCTCGGCGTGCACATGGTTCAGGGGCGCTACCTGAACGCGGCCACGGCCACCGAGCCGGTGGCGGTGCTCGGCGCCGCCGCGGCGCAGCGCCTGGGGGTCGATCGCCTGTATGCGGGCGAGCGGATCTGGGTGGCGGACCAGTGGTTCTATCTCGCGGGCATCCTCGGCCCGGCCGAACTGACGCCTGAAATAGAAAGCTCGGTGCTCGTGGGCTTCCCCGCCGCCGAGCGCTACCTCGCCGCGAACGGGCACGCCGACACGATCTACGTGCGCGCCCAAAGCGAACAGGTCGCTGCGGTGCAGTCGGTGCTCGCGCAGACGGCCAACCCGGAAGCGCCCGACGAAGTCGACGTCAGCCAGCCCTCCGCGGCGCTGGTCGCGCGCGCGGACGCCAAGAGCGCGCTCAACGGCCTGTTCCTGGGGCTCGGCGCCGTGGCGCTGCTCGTCGGCGCGGTCGGGGTCGCGAACATCATGGTCATCTCGGTACTCGAACGCCGCTCGGAGATCGGCCTGCGCCGCGCGCTCGGCGCGAGGCGGGGGCAGATACGCGCGCAGTTCCTCTCCGAGGCGATCCTGCTGGCGCTCGGCGGTGGTGCCGCAGGGGTCTGCCTGGGCGTGCTGGCGACCGCGATCTATGCGAGCGCCAAGGGCTGGGCGGTGGTGATCCCCGCGTCCGCGTGGGCGGGCGGCTTCGCGGCGGCGCTCCTGATCGGCGCGGTGGCGGGCCTGGTGCCGGCGATCCGCGCCGCGCGGCTCGCGCCCGCGGAGGCCCTGAGAACGGTCTGATCCCCGGCATCCGGCCGAGATCCGCGGCATGCGGCCGAGGTCCCCGGCGGTCCCCTCAACGGATCATCCGCAGCAGCGCCTTCGCCGCCGCTTCACCGGTTTCCACGGCGCCGTCGAGGAAGCCGATGTTTTCGCTGGAGGTGTGCTCGCCGGCGAACAGGTACGGGCCTTCGGGCGCCTGCGCGAGCACGCCGTAGCTGGTGGCCTGGCCGACGCGGTAGTAGGAGTAGGCGCCCTTCACCCACGGGTCGAGCGCCCAGTGGTCCTCGTAGGAGCGCCCGGTGTACGCCGCGGAGGTGCCGGGGAAGACGTTGTCGATCTCGCCGAGCGCCCACGCGGCGTCGGCCGGGGGCGTGGGGCCGTGGGCGGCGCCGGTGAGGCCCGTACGACCGACGCGCCCTCCGGGGAAGGCGAGGTACAGCGCCGGCGCGGCGTCGGGGCCGAGCGGCACGCAGTCGTCCCAGCTGCAGGCGAGGCGGTCCCATTCTCCGTAGGCGGCGCCGCTGTAGCCGAGAGCAGGCCACGTCTTGTGCGTGAGCTCGAGGTGGATCTTTGCGTTCGTGCCCATGCCCATCGTGTCGATCACCGTGCGCTTGGTCTGCGACATCCCCGAGGTCTTCAATTCGACGTCGCGCAGGGTGCTGAACGGCAGCGCGAACACCACCAGGTCGGCCGTTGCCTCCACGAGCGACCCGGCCGCTTCGAATGTCAGCGTGACGCTGCCGTCGGCGTTGGCCTGCACCGCGACCAGCACGTGATCGTGCTGCACGGTTTCGGCGGGCAGCTGCGCGATCATGCCGCTGATCAGCTGGTCGTTGCCGCCGACGATGTGGAAGCGCTCGTCGTCGCCGCCGAGCGGCACCACCGAGGAACGTGGGTTTTCGGTGAGCACGCCGATCAAATCGAGCGCCGACTGGTCGGCGGGGTCGCCGCCGTTTTCGGTCACGGTGTTGGCCAGCATCAACTTGCCGAAGCGGCTGTGCGCGCCGATATCGGTGCTGTCGAGCCATTCCGGCACCGACATCGCGTCGAGCCTCGCGGCTCCCGCTTGCGTGCGCATTTCGCGGCCGGCTTCTCGGAAGGTCTGGAACCCGAACTGCTTCCAGTCGGCGTTGGCTTCCGCGAGCGAGTAGCGCGCGCCGCCGATGAAGAACACTTCCTCGCCCTGGAACAGGTTGCCGCCGTTGACGTTCTCTTCCTGCAGGCCGAGCAGGCGCGCGAGCCGCCGCACGGCCTTCTGGTCGGTGTTGATCAGCTGGCCGCCGTGCTCGGTGACGAGCCCGCCTGAGAAGTAGTCCCTGAGCGTCCAGCAGCGCCCGCCGGCGCGTTCGCCGTTGGCCTCGTACACGGTCGAGAAGATCGGCCTGCCGGGGCGGGCGGTGAACAGGAGGTGCGCGCAGCGCAGGCCGGCGAGCCCCGCGCCGACGATCGCGACGCGCGGCTGGGCCTTCGCTCGCAGCGCGCGCGCAAGCCCGGCGGCGGGGTGCGCGGCCAGCGCGACGGTCGCGGTGGCGGCGGCGCCCGCGATGAACTCCCGGCGGGTCCGCAGCGCGGTGGCGGCGGCGCCCGCCTCGGCGAGCCGGCCTTCGATCTCCTCCACCGGCACGCCGCTGCGCTCGGACTGCCAGTGCAGCGCGAACATGCGCCGCGCGGCGACCATGCCCGCCGTTCGCGGGCGACGTCCGATCGTTGGCCCATCGTCCACGCCAAACAGCGTGAACAGCGTGGACGATGATGTCAACCCTGTGGGGGCTCAGCGCGCGAGTGGCTTCGCGGCGTCCCCGAGCCGTTCCCCGAAGAACCCCAGGATCTCATCGCGCGCGGCAACAGTCGGCTGCCCGGCCTCGTCGATGAGGTGCTGCGTGACAACGCTGTGCGGGCTGGCGACGACGTGCTCGAAGAACGGTGCGACGTCGGTGCCTGCGGCGCTGTCGGGCAGCACGCGCCCGCGGAAGCGCTCGCCCAGCGCGTGGCGGTATGCGGCAAAGCGCTCGGCCCTGCAGTAGCGGTCGCCGCTGAAGCGGTAGGCGAGCACGGTCAAGTCGTCGCGATCGAGCCGCGCGCGCACGGCCGCGAGCTCCTCGGCTGCGATCTCCAGCCCGGCGGGGTCGTCGAGCGGCAGGGAGGGCTGCGAGAGCACGGGCGCGAGCATGGCGGGCTCGAGCATCATGGTGAGTGCGAAGTTGCCGGTGAAGCACATGCCGATGGCGCCGACGCCGGGTCCGCCGCACTCATCGTGCGCGAGCCGCGCGAGCGCGCGCAGCCACACGGTGACGGGGCTGGACCCGTTGCCGGCGAACGCGCGGAACTCGAGGCTGACGCAAGCGCGCCGCATCACCTCGACGCCCTCCTCGGCGCCGGGCACGGCGCCGTCGCGGCCGAACAGCGAGGGCATGTAAACGGTGAACCCCGCGTCGCGCACCCAGCGGCTGAAGCGCGCGACGTGCGGGCTGATGCCGGGCATCTCGGTCATGACGATCACGGCGGGCCCGCTGCCGGCGACGTGCATGACCTTGGCGATGTCTTCGAGCGTGACGGTGCGGTGCTCGAAGTCGTCGAGCGGGTCGTCAGCGTCCAGGCTCGCGCTCACGTGCCCGGCTCCGTGACGGCGCCGGGCTTCGCATTGGCGCCCGGCTTCGCATTGGCACCCTGCTTCGCCCCGGCCCCCAGCTCCGCCTGCCAGGCGGCGCGCATGTGCCGGATGCCGGCCTGGTCGCCGAACAGCTGCCGCTGCCAGTTGGCGGCCATGCCGAGCGCGTTCAAACGGAACGCCATGGCGGCGGGGTCGATGTCGGCGGGCAGCTGGCCGGCGGCGACGGCGGCGTTGACGCTGGCGCGAAGCACGGCGAGCCATTCGCGCATGACGTCGGCGACGGCGTCGCGCACGGGGCCGGGGCGCCCGTCCATCTCGGCGGAGGCGGCGCACAGGAAGCAGCCGCCGGCGAACACGTCGGTGCCTAGGTAGCCGCTCCACGCGCGCCCGATGGCGAGCAGCCGCGGCAGCCCGTCGGGGCTTGAGAGCGCAGGCGCGATGACCTGCTCGATGAGGATCTGGCGGGCGGCGGCGAGCGTGGCGAGCTGCAGCTCCTCCTTGGAGCCGAAGAGGGCGAACACGCTGCTCTTGTTGACGCCCAGCTCCGCGGCGAGAGCTCCGAGCGTGAGCCCTTCCATGCCGTCGCGCGAGGCCATCTGCACGGCGCGCTCGAGCACGGCGGCACGGCTGCGCATGCCGCGCGCGCGGCGCCCGTCGCTGGGCTGCTCGTGGGGCGCGCGGGCGACCAGCGGCTTGACGGCCCGTGCCATGCCGCGTAGTCTACAACATAGACGGACGATCGTTTATATATTTATAGAGAGATGGGATGCGTGATGAGTGACGTGGGCACGTGGGAGTGGGCGGAGCGCACACAGGGAACGCTGGGCGGGCGCGAACGGATGCAGTTGCTGCGCCAGGGGGTGGCGGCGCGGCTGGCGCGCATGCCGGGCGAGTGGCGCGACCGCCTGTTCGGCGCGGGCTTCCGCGTGCCCTATGACGCTGAGCTGCTGTACCTGGCGTGCGTGATGCACGACCTGGGCATCACGCAGGAGCATTGGGGCAAGGACGCGCACGCGCGCTGCTTCGCTGTGGAGGGGGCGCGCGCGGCGCACACGCTGGTGTGCGAGGGCGGCGCGAGCGAGGAGCGCGCACGCGCGGTCGCGCAGGCGATCTCGCTGCACCTCAACGTGACCGGGATCGCGCGTGGCGCTGCTGCACAAGCTGGGGTTCGCGGGCCTGATCCGGGGCAACCCGCTGGATCGGGCTGCAGCGGAGCAGCCCGCAGCGTGAAGCGCCCGCCCGGCCGAGCCCGCGCCGGCCTTCGGCTCAGCAGCGGTACAGCGTTGCGAGCGCGCGGGACTCGCCCCCGCCGCGCCCGGCGCCGTTTTCGCCGCGTAGCGCGGCGCCCATGCCCGGTGCCGCGACCGCCCTGCAGTTGGAGGCGACCCAGCTCTCGCGTTCGCGCGCGGCGGTCGAGCCAGGGGGAATGGCGAGCAGCACGTAGCGCAGTTCCCCCGAGCGCACGAGCCGTGCCAGCTGCGCCACGGTGGGCGCGGGCTCGCTGCCGTTGAAGCCGCCGAGCGTGACGACGGGCATGCGCGTGTCGAGCCCGATGGGTGCGGCGAAGTCGGAGCTGGCGGCTGCCGCCACGTAGCGCGCGCCGCCGCGGTGGCGCTCCAGGTAGCCGACGAGCGCCGGGTCGAACGCGCCGTGCGCGAGCGCGGGGTCCCTGTCCCACACGGGCGTGAGGCTGCGCGGCCCGGCGGTGGGGCTCGCGCCGGTGCGGCCGAAGCTGACCGTGGCGACCGAGTAAGCGGCGGGGCCGCCGAGCAGCGCGAGCGCGGCGGCGGCGATGGCGAGCGCGGCCGGCAGTCGCCTGACCACGGCGACGATTGCGACCAGGACGCCGGCGGCGAGCACCGCCCAGCGCAGCCACGGCACGAACCCGGGCGTGTTGCCGAGCAGCGCCCAGCTGAGGGCGGCGGTGCCGAGCAGTGCGACCGCGAGCGCCGCCGCGGCCGGCGTGCTGGTGCGCACCCGCTGGGCGAGCGCGACGACACCGGCGGCGGCGAGCGCGGCGATGGGCGGCGCGATGGCGCTGGTGTAGTAGGAGTGGAAGATGCCGCGCGAGAAGCTCATCACGCAGTAGCCGGCGAGCAGCCACAGCCCGAACAGCACCAGCGCCGCCCGCCGCCGGTCATCGCGCGGCGCGTCGCGGCGGAGCCACAGGCCGGCGGCCAGGCCGACGAGCGCGAGCGGCAGCAGCCACGCGGCCTGGCCGGCGATCGGCGCGGTGCCGAACAGCCGCAGCGGACCGGTCGCGCCCTGCCCGCCGCTGGGGAAGCCGACGATGTGCGTGAGGCCGTTGGCGCCGCCGATCAGTTGCCACCAGGAGTTGCCCGTCGATTCCGCCACATAGGGGCGGCTGGCAGCGGGGATCAGCGTCATGGCGGTGAACCACGCGGCGCTCACCGCGAGCATCGTCGCGCCGCCGGCCGCCAGCGCGCCGAGTCGCCGCTGCGCGTCGCCGGGCGCGGCCAGCAGATACGCGCCCGCGAGGCCGGGCACGATCAGGAACGCCTCGAGCATCTTGGTATTGAACGCCAGCCCCACGAGCGCGCCGCACAGCACCACGTGGCGCACGCGGCCGGACTCGAGCGCGCGCACGAGCGCCCACGCGCTCGCGACGAGCAGCAGCGCGAGCAGCGCGTCGGGGCTGTCGTAGCGCGCGACGGCCACGCTCACGGGCGACAGCGCCAGCATCAGCGCGGCGAGCATCGCGGCGCGGCGGCCGAGCGCGCGGCGCACCGTGTCGTGCAGCAGCGCCACCGCCGCCACCCCGCACAGCGCGTCGGGGAGCAGCAGGCTGAGCGAGCTGAAGCCGAACACGCGCCCGGACAGGCCCATCATCCAGTCCGCCAGCGGACCCTTGTCGAGGCTCGCCAGGCGGCTTGGGTCGGCGGCGTTCATCAGCAGCGCCGTCCAGCTCCTGCTGGCTGCGAGCGCCGCCTCGGCGTAGTAGCCGTTGGCGTAGCCGTTGCTCGTCAGCGCCCACGTGCTCAGCAGGGCGGACAGCGCGAGCACGAGTACCAGCCCGAGATCGGGCGCGCGTCTGCGAGACTCGTCAGAGCGGGTGAGCGCCGCCTCCGGATACGGGAAAGGAGCTGTCAATGGCGAGGTCATCGAAACGCAAGCGCGGGCGGGGCGGCAGCGACGGCGACCGCCGCCGTCATCATCGCCTACTGGTCACCGCCGCCGTGACGGTCGCCGCGGAGACGCTCGCGATGCGGCTGCGCGGATACCCGGTGGGCCGCAACGTGGTGGTTCGCTGCCGAGACGGCCACCTGTTCACGACGATCTGGATCCCAGGCGGCTCGTTGAAATCGATTCGCCTGGGCTGGTGGCGGTTTCAGCGCTGCCCGGTGGGCAGTCACTGGTCGCTGGTCACCCCCGTCAAGGACGCGGAGCTGACGGACGAGCAGCGGCGCGTTGCGCACGAGCATCGGGACGCTCGCATACCGTGATCGATGGGCTGCTGCGGTAGGGCCGGTCTGGCGGGGCGCGCGTCAACGCGGGACGGAGGTGGCGGCGTTCGCTCCGCGTCCCGTTCTCAGGGTTTACGCGTGAGCCAGCTTGCGCATCTCGCGCACCGGATAGCGCCCCAGTGTGCTCGATGTCGCGTAGGCAGCGACATGCCCGTGCGGTCTGTGGGTCACACGCACACGAACGCACCCACGCAACCGGTCTACGACGCTGCGCGGAAACGGGATCAACATCAACTCGGTTTCATCGTCCACGACCACGGTTGCGCGGCACTCATCGGCCAGGTTGCGCCACACGACCTCATCAGCCCAGTCCTGGTCGCCAGGAACGAACGCGACATCGTCCGGGTAGCCGAGACTGTCGTCGCTCAGCGTGGCGGCCATGAACAGTTCGTCTGTCTTCTTGTCGATAGCGCTCATCGTCTTGATTCCCAGCTACGAACGATATCGCTCCAGCTCGTCAATAGCTTGATCTCTGCTGCGTGCATCGCGTCATTCGGCGGACCATGTGAGACGATCGGCGGCTGCTTGTCCAATCCCACGTAGCGGTGCTCATGGTGCTCATCGGGCGCGTGCGTGTTGTCGAAGGTGCGCACCGTGTGCCACACGCCATCTCGCTCGACCAGCAGCACGATTGCGTATTCCACGGGATGAGTGCTTGAGCGCTCGACGACGATCTGCACATCACGAGCCAATTCGCGCCGCCGAGTCCGATCCTTGGTCATGGCGCCGATGATTCCAAGCCAACCGGCGACAGCAGACCCAAGTTTGATCCGGCCGTGTATCCGCGCCTACGCAGGTTCGCACCAATACTTGGTGCGCCTCAATCCCCGCGCGGCGACCACCGGAACGTGCGCGAGGCGACGAACAGCCCGACGAGGCCCCACGCGGCGACGATGAGCAGGTCCGTGCCTGCGATGCCGGTCCCCTGCGTCTGCGTGATCGTGCCGCGCAGCGCCTGCGCGAGGTGGCGGATGGGGAACACCGTGGCGATGTCGCGCAGCACCCGTGGGATCTGGGCTTCGGGGACGAACACGCCGGAGATGAAGTACAGCGGCAGGACGGTGATGTTGAGCGGCGGGCGCGGCGGCTTCGGCGTTGGCGATACGCGTCGAGATGGCGAACGCGATGCAGGAGAAGGCGGCGGCGCCGACGACGACCGCCACGACCAGCCCGAGCATCGTCGATTGGGGGATGCGCACGTTGTAGGCGAGCTTGCCGATCACGCAGCAGCAGCGCCGACATCGCGACTGCGACGACCACGCCCACGACCGCGCGGCTGCCGATCACGATGCTCGCCGGTAGCGGCGTGCCGCGCAGGCGCTTGAACTCGCCGCTCTCGCGCTGGGTGACGATCGTCTGCGTGAGGTTCACGAACGTCGCCGAGATGATCCCCAGCGCCATGATCCCGGGCACGTAGAAGGTGGTGATCGTGATGCGCTGGCCGTAGACGACGGTCGTGCCTTTGAAGATCGTCGCGAAGATCACGAGGAACACGATCGGCATCAGCAGCGTGAAGTAGCGCGACTGCGGGTTGCGCCAGAAGCGCGCGAGGTCCGAGCGGAACTGGTGCGTGAACAGGCTCGCGCCGGTCATTCGCGGCTGCTCCTCCTGGCCGTCGGTGAGCCGCAGGTAGACGTCCTCGAGCGTCGGGCGCCCGACCGTCAGGTCGCCGAGCTCGTCGCCCCGCCCGAGCGCCCATCCGGTGAGCGCGTGCAGCGCGCGCGCCGGCTCGCGCACGCTGACGTGGACGCGCCCGTTCTCGCTCAGCGGCGATCCGCCGCGAGCTCCGCCGGCAGCTCGGAGACGCTCGTGCCGGGCGGCAGCGTGAACGAGATGTCGCTGCAGCTCGCGGTCGCGCCCGCCGAGCGTCGCCGGCGTGCCTTCGGCGACGATCTTCCCCGCGGCGATCACCGCCACATGGTCGGCCAGCGTCTGCGCCTCGTCCATGTAGTGCGTCGTCAGGAAGATCGTCTTGCCCAGCTCGCGGAGGTTCGCGATCACCTCCCACGCGTGGTGGCGCGCGGAGGGGTCGAAGCCGGTGGTCGGCTCGTCGAGGAACACCAGCTCCGGATCGCCGATCAGCGCGAGCGCCACGTCCAGGCGCCGCAGCTGCCCGCCGGAGAGCTCGTTGGTGCGCGCGTCGCGCTTGTCCGCGAGGCCGACCAGCTCGATCGTCGCCGCGGCGCCGCGCGGGTGCGGGTAGTAGCCGGCGTACAGCTCGACCAGCTCGCGCACGGTCAGCTCGGCGGGCATCGTGCACGACTGCAGCACCAGGCCGATGCGCGAGCGCCATTCGCCGTCGACCGACGCGGGGTCGCGGTCGAGCACGCTCACATCACCCGAGTTGCGCGACGCGGTAGCCCTCCAGGATCTCGACCGTCGTCGTCTTGCCGGCGCCGTTCGGCCCCAGGAACGCGAACACCTCGCCGCGGCGAACCTCGAGGTCGATGCCGCGGACGACCTCGTGATCGCCGTAGGACTTGTGCAGGTCCCTGACGGAGATCACCGCTGGCGCATTCGATCTGTCGCCGTTCACTCTCGCCACCGTACTCGCGTGGGCGCGCCGGCCATCGGGGATTTTCCGCGGACGTGCTCGGGGTTGCCCGCGCTGTCGCCGCCGTCGCCGCGACGTGCCGCGCGCTCAGCGGTGGCTGGGCAGGCCGAGCACGTGCTGGGCGACGAAGTTGAGCGCGAGCTCCTGGGAGATCGGCGCCGAGCGCGCCAGCGCGCGCGTCGAGGTAGAGGTCGATCATCCCCTCGCGCTCGTCCCACGCCGCGCGCCCGAGCGTCTGCATCGGCGTGGTCGGCGGCGTCGAACACGAGCTCGGCGCTGAGCAGCTTCGCCATGTTCGCCTCGCCCGCCACCGCCAGCTGGTCGGCGTCCGGCGTCGAAGCGCGCGGCGGCGCGGTAGACGAGCAGCTGCGTCGCCTCGATGCGCGCGTGCAGGTGGGCGAGCGGGTGCTGGATCGCCTGCTCGGCGCCGATCGGCCGCTGGCCGAAGATCGAGCGCTCCTTCGCGCGCGCCAGCGCGCGCGAGAGGCAGTAGCGGGCGTTGCCGATCGACAGCGCCGCCGTCAGCAGCCGCTCGACGTGGGTGAACGGCCACAGCGTCGAGCAGGCCCTGGCCCTCGACGCCGACGAGCGCGTCGAGCGGCGCCTCGACGTCCTCGAAGCTTGAGCTGGCACTGGCGCACGCCCTCGCGCCCGCGCATCGGCAGCTCGTCGCGCTCGAGGCCGGGTGCGCTCGGGTCGACGAGCACGGTCGTGAACCGCGGCGGCGTGCCCTGCTCCCGCTCGCCCGGCGACGCGCCCAAGCACGAGCACGCGCTCGGCGAGGTCGATGCCCGAGGTGACGCGCCTTGAGGCCGTTGATCATGAACCGCTCGCCGTCCCGGCACACCGTGGCCTCGCTGCGGAACACGTTGTGCCCGCACTGCGGCTCGGTCACGGCGAGCGCCAGGAAGCGTCTCGCCCGACGCGACCGCTCGAGCCATCGCTCGCGCGCGGCGTCGGGGCCGACCGTCGCGATCGCGTGGGCGATCGCCGAGGAGAGCACCGGCATCCACAGCAAGAGGTTCGACGCGGCCAGCGCCTCCATCACGACCACATGCCGAGCAGCCCGCCCTCGCTGCCGCCGTGCGCGGCTGGGAACAGCAGGCCGGGCCAGCCGCGTTCGGTGATCTCGCGCCACAGCTCGGGGTGGAGCTCGCCGTGCTCGAACCCGTGCAGGCGGATCTCGCGTGGCGCCCGGCGAAGCGCGCGGCCAGCTCCTGCGCCTGCTCGTGAATCGTCGCGGGCAGCGGCGGCAGCGCGAATGGAGCTGTCACGAACTGGTCTGTCATGACCTGCTCCGGCGGGCGGGCGCGCGCGTGCCCCGCAGCGCGGCACTGGCGCCGTCCGCGAGCTCGTCCAGGAACGCGGACGGCGGCTCCTCGAGCTGGCCCGCGAGCCAGCGGCGCGCGATCGCGTGCGCGGGCCCGTTGACGAGCGCGGTGATCACGACCATCGAGGCGGGGCGGATCTCGCCGCGCTCCACGAGCGGCGCCATCCACTCCCCGAAGGCCGTCGCGAGGTCGCGGTTGAGTGCCGCGAGCGTCGCGCCTGCGGGCGACTCCCAGTCGAGATGCCCGCGCATGTACACGAAGCGCGCGAGCTGCGGGTGCTGTTCGACCCAGCTCAGCTGGTGGCCGATGGTGCCGCGCACCGCCGCGCGCAGGGATCGCGGCCGGCTGCGCAGCAGCTCCCACAGGCCCTCCTGGAAGGATGCCATCGCGTCGACGTACAGGGCGTCGGCGATCGCCTCCTTCGTGGCGAAGTGGTGGAACAGCGAGCCGTTGGATACCTGTACGTCCTCGCGGATGAGCGCGATCGTGGTGTGCTCGTATCCGTCATCGATGAAACGTGTCAGCGCGGCGTCGAGGACGCGGCGGCGGGTGTCGGTGGAGGCCATGGCGACAGAGTAGCACTCTAGAGTATTGCTCTGCAAGGCGAGCCTCGCAGCCCTCGGGAAGGGCCGGGGGAGCCGCTAGGCTCTTGCCGCATGAGCGCGACGATTTCAAGCAGCGGCCCAGCTACGGCCGGCGGCGCGGCCGTCAGCGTCAGCGGGCTCGTCAAGTCCTACGGCTCCGTGCAAGCGCTCGCCGGCGTCGATCTCGAGGTCGCGCCCGGCACGGTGCTCGGCCTGCTCGGGCCCAACGGCGCCGGCAAGACGACGATCATCCGCATCCTCACGACGCTGCTGAAGCCCGACGCGGGCAGCGCGCGGGTCGCGGGCCTCGACGTGGTCAGCCGACGCGGCGCGGCTGCGCGAGCGGATCGGGCTCGCCGGGCAGTACGCGGCGGTCGACGAGAACCTGACCGGCCTCGAGAACCTGACGATGGTCGGGCGCCTGTACGGCGAGTCGCGCGCGCGGCCAAGCGCGCGCGGCCAGGAGCTGCTCGAGCGCTTCGAACTGCTCGACGCCGCCAACCGGCCCGACGAAGACCTACTCCGGCGGCATGCGCCGCCGGCTCGACCTGGCGGCCGCGCTCGTGGCCAAGCCACCGGTGCTGTTCCTCGACGAGCCGACGACCGGCCTCGACCCGCGCAGCCGGCTGCAGCTGTGGGAGACGATCGAGGGGCTGGTCGCCGAGGGCACGACCGTGCTGCTGACGACGCAGTACCTCGACGAGGCCGACCGGCTGGCGACCGAGATCGCGGTGATCGACCACGGCCGCGTGATCGCGGGCGGCACGCCGGACGAGCTGAAGGATCGCGTCGGCGGCGAGCGGCTCGAGATCCGCCTCGACGAGGCATCGCGCGCCGGCGCGGCCGCGGTGCGGCGCTCGCGTCGATGGCCGACGAGCCGCCGACGTCGCGGGCGAGGATCTGGTGACCGTGGGCGTCCGCCGGCGCGGCGGCGCGATCGTCGAGGCGGTGCGCGCGCTCGACGAGGCCGGCGTCGGCGTCGAGGACATCGCGCTGCGCCGGCCCACGCTCGACGACGTGTTCCTGGCGCTGACCGGGCACGCCGCGGAAGCGGCCGAGGACGAGGAGGTGGCGGCGTGAGGCGGCTCGTGACCGACACGCTGGTGATCGCCGAGCGCAACCTCGTGCGGCTGCCGCGCGCGCCCGAGCTGCTGCTCGCGTTCACCGTGCAGCCGATCATGTTCGTGCTGCTGTTCCGCTACGTGTTCGGCGGCGCGATCAAGACGCCCGGCTTCAGCTACGCCGACTTCCTGATCCCGGGGATCATCGTGCAGAACATCGCCTTCGGCGGGTTCGTCACCGCGCTCGGGCCTCAACGAGGACCTGCACAAGGGCCTGATCGACCGCTTCCGCTCGCTGCCGATGGCGCGCCCGGCCGTGCTCGCGGGGCGCACGCTGGCCGACGTCGTGACGAACGGGCTGTCGGCGACGATCCTCGTCGATCACCGGCCTGATCATCGGCTTCTCCTTCCACACGAGCGCGCTCGACGCGATCGCCGGCGTCGGCCTGCTGCTGCTGTTCGGCTACGCGTTCTCGTGGGTGTTCGCGTTCCTCGGCATGCTCGTGTCCTCGCCCGAGGCGGCCAACTCGGTCGGCTTCATCGCCGTCTTCCCGCTGACGTTCATCTCCTCCGCGTTCGTGCCGGTGCAGTCGATGCCGGCGGTGCTGCGGGCGTTCGCCGAAGTCAACCCGTTCACGATCATCGTCGACGCGATGCGCTCGCTGTGGCTCGGGGCCCCGGCCGGCAACAACGTGTGGGGCGCCGTCGTGTGGTCGCTCGCGATCATCGCCGTGTTCGCGCCGCTCGCGGTCGCGCGCTACCGGCGCGCCGCCGGGCAGTAGCTTGGCGCCGGCGCGTCCGGCGCCAGTTCGACGGTCACCGCGCCGCACGTGCCCTTGCACGCCGTCCGATGCGGCCCCTAGCGTGGCGAACAGATGTTCGATGACTCCCAGGCGGCCCCGTGGCTCGAGCAGCTCAACGCCGAGCAGCTCGCGGCCGCCACCCATCCGGGCGGCCCGCTGCTGATCCTCGCCGGCGCGGGCACGGGCAAGACGACGACGCTGTGCGCGCGCGTGGCGTGCCTGCTGGCGCAGGGCACGCCGGCGGAGCGCATCCTGCTGCTGACGTTCACGCGCCGCGCGGCGCGCGAGATGGTCGAGCGCGCGCGGGCGCTCGCCGAGCGCGTGGCGCCGGCCGCGGGCGCGGTCGTGGGCGGCACGTTCCACTCGGTCGCCCACCACATGGTGCGCCTGCACGCCTCCTCGCTGGGGCTTGACCCGGGCTTCGGCGTGCTCGACGCCGGCGACGCGGCCGACCTGCTCGACTTCGTGCGCGAGGAGCAGGGGCACGCGCGCAGCCGCCGGCGCTTTCCCCGCGCGCAGACGATGCTCGACATCTACTCGCGCACCGTCAACGCGCAGACCCCGCTGCAGGAGGTGCTGGCGGAGTCGTTCCCGTGGTGCGCCGAGCATCGCGAGGCGCTCGCCGGCGATGTTTCGCGCCTACGGCGAGCGCAAGCGCGCGCTCGGCGTGATCGACCTCGACGACCTGCTGCTGTACTGGCGCGCGCTCGCCCTCGACGAGGTCGTCGGGGCCGCGGATGGCGGGCGCGTTCGAGCACGTGCTCGTGGACGAGTACCAGGACGTCAACGGCCTGCAGGTGGAGATCGTGCGCGGCCTGCGCCGCGAGCATCCGGGGCTGACGGTCGTCGGCGACGACTTCCAGGCGATCTACGGGTTCCGCGCCGCGAGCGCGCGCCACATCCTCGAGTTCCCCGAGCAGTTCCCCGGCACGCACACGGTCAAGCTCGAGCGCAACTACCGCTCCACGGCGCCGATCCTGGCGGTCGCAAACGCCGTCTCCGAGCAGGACCGGCTGGGCTTTCCCAAGCGGCTGTGGACCGAGCGCGAGGGCGGGCGCCAGCCGGAGCTTGCGTTCCCGCGCGACGAAGCGGCGCAGGCGGGGAATGTGTGCGAGCGGGTGCTGGCGGCGCGCGAGGAGGGGATGGAGCTGCGCGAGCAGGCGGTGCTGTTCCGCACCGGCCACGACTCCGACCTGCTCGAGCTCGAGCTGACGCGCCGCGGCATCCCGTTCGTCAAGTACGGCGGCCTGCGCTACCTGGAGGCGGCGCACGTCAAGGACTTCATCGCGCTGCTGCGCCTGACCGACAACCCCGCCGACGAGGTCAGCTGGTTTCGGCTGCTGCAGCTGCTCGACGGGGTCGGCCCGGTCAGGGCGCGCCGCGTGCTCGACGCGCTGCGGCCGTCCGCCGATGCGGCGCCCGCGCTCGGCCGCTGGGCGTGCGCGGCCGCGCACGTCCCCGAGGACTCGCAGGAGCACGCCGCCGCGCTGATCGACGCGCTCGCCGCCACCGGCGCCGGTGGCGGCGAGCAGGAGAGCACGGGCGCGCAGGTCGAGCGGCTGTGCGCGGCGATCGCGCCGCTGATCCGGCTGCGCTACCCGGACGGCGCGATCCGCGTGTCGGACCTGGACCAGCTCGTGGCGATCGCGCGCGGCGCGCGCGACGTGCGCCACTTCGTCTCGGAGCTCGTGCTCGACCCGCCCGCCTCGAGCGCGGACTTCGCCGGCCCGCCGCACCTCGACGAGGACTACCTGGTACTCAGCACCGTGCACTCCGCCAAGGGCCTGGAGTGGGACGCCGTGCACCTGATCGGCGCCTACGACGGCAACTTCCCGGCCGACATGAGCGCCGCGACCGAGGAGAGCGTCGCCGAGGAGCGGCGCCTGTTCTACGTCGCGCTGACGCGCGCCCGCCGGCGCCTGCACGTGTACGTCCCGTTCCGCTACTACCACCGCCCCCGCGGCGGCGACGACGCGCACGGCTACGGCCAGGCGTCGCGCTTCCTGACCGAGGCGGTGCAGGGGCTGTTCGACGTCAGCCACGGCGTGCGGGCGACGTCGCCCGCCGGTGAAGGGATGGCACCGGGCGCCGGCGAGGCGCCGCCGCGGCGCCGGATCGAGGTTTCGGTGGACGCGCTGTTCGCCTGAGCTCAGCCCTGGGTTGCGACCCGCGCCGGCTCCAGGATCGCCCGCTGCAGCCGGCGCGCCGCATCGACGTGGTCGCCCGTCCAGATGATCCGCACGGCGGTCGCGCTCGCACCGCCGTCGGCGTCGCGCAGGTCGCGGCGGACGGCGTCCACCAGGCGTCCGTCGGCCGCCCTGTCGTGGGTCAGAGGCCGCGGCGGCCTGCGCTCGTCGGCGAGGCTGTCGGCGAGCTCGTCGTACCAGCCTCTGACGAGTTCGCTCGCTTGCAGCAGCTCGCGCCGCGCCGCCGTGCGATCGCCCGCGGTGGAGCCGTCCTCGCGCTGCCACAGCTCGAGCACCGCGTCGGCCGCGAGGCGCAGGCCGACGACGCCGGTCACCAGGCCGGCGGTCTCGGCGAGCGCCATCGACTTGGCGCCACGCTCGATCATGTAGCTGCGGTAGGTGTCGTCCAGTCGCCGCGCCGCCGCTGCCGCCCTGCCGGCGTGCTCGGTCGGGGCATCGAGCGCGGAGGCCTTGCGATCGCAGCGCAGCGTCCCGTAGTCGACGGCGCGCGCGAGGTAGGCGGCGCTCTCGTGGTAGGCGTCGGCGAGCGCCCGCCGCAGCGCCGCGCCGGCGCCGCGCGGCCAGAACAGCAGCCCGACGACGAGGCTGACCGCGCAGCCGATCGCGATGTCCTCCACCCGCAGCAGGCCCACACGCCAGCCAGCCGGCTGGATGATGTTGAACAGGAACACGAGCGTCAGCGTGAACGCGGCCTGGCCCGCGGCGAAGGAGATCGCGGCGGGCGCAATTCCCGCGAACAGGATCGCGGGCGGGAGCAGGAGCCACAGGAGCGTGGTGTTGGTGCCGATCGCGGCCAGCAGCCCGGCGCCGATCACGAATCCCGCGACCGTGCCCGCGAGCCCGCGGATGACGGTCTGTCCCGTGTTCAGCGCGTTCGAGCGCAGCACCGACAGCGTGCCCAGCACCACCCAGAAGGAGTGCTGCACGCCGCTGCGATTGGCGACGAACACCGCGAGCCCCAGCGCGACGCCGCCGCGCACGCTGTTGTGCAGCCACACCGAGTTGCGATCGGCGTGCGCGCCGGCGCGCTGCTGGGCGGCGGACAGCGTGCTCGCGAGTCCCTCCGGCTGGCGGCCGAGCAGGCGCTGGAGCCAGCCGCGCCGCTCCGCGGCCGCTGTCAGGTCGATGTTGCCCGCGATCGCCGAGACCGCGTAGCCCAGCTCCTGTGCACGGAAGCTCGGGTCGAGCGAGGTGATGAGTTCGCTGACGCGCTCCTCGTCGGCATCGGCGGCGCCACTCAGGCTGCGGACCGGCAGGTACGCCATCGCGTGGGCCTCCAGCCGCTCGGTCGCCTCACCCAACTCGGCGAGCGCCGCGCGCAGGTCCCGGCAGTCGCCGCCCGTCACGGCGAGCAGCCCGCCGCCGCGCTCGAGCACCGTGGCGGCGGCGGCCTTGACGGCGCACGCGGCGTGGTCGGTCCCCGTGGGCTCGTTCGACCCCGTGGACTCGATGACGATCGCATTCAGCCAGTTGAGCTCGTCCACGAGGCGCACGACAGTCCTCGCGGAGGTGCTCAGGCTCGTCGGGCGGTACGGCGTCGCGAGGAACCCGCGGTGCAGCAACGCCACGGCCTCCTCGGCCTCCGCGGTCGCATGGTCGCGCGCCGCGGTGAGCGCCTCGTCCTCGCCGCCGCCCAGCGCGTGCGCGGCCTCGGCGCGCAGCCTCGCCGCGAGCGCCTGGCAGGCGTTCGCGGCGGCGGTGCGGAGCGGATCGCGCGCGGGCGCCGGCCACAGCAGCCCGACCGCGATCAGCGCCGCGCCCGCGGCCAGGCCCCAGCCGGCGACGCGGTCGGGTATCGAGGACACCGGGCCCGTGACCGTTACCGGCAGGATGAACGCGAGCAGCAGCGAGGTCGTGGCGCTGGCAAGCACCGAGCTGACGACGCCCGCGAAGATCACGCCGAAGCCGACGAGCGCCGTCGCGCCGGCGGCCAGCCAGATGTCCTGTGAGGCGAGCGTGCCGAGGCACACGAACGCGCAGCCCGCGACTGCGAGCGTCGCCCGCGACTGCGAGCGTCGCCTGCGACTGCAGCCGCTCGTCGCAGCGTCCCGCCGAAGTCGACCAGCAGCAGCATCGCGAACGACCCGAACGCCGCGAACGTCGCGAGCACCGGATTGGCGATCACCTCGTCGCCGAGGGCGAACATCGCCGGCATCACGATCGCCGCCCGCCCCGCCCGCCGCAGCGCCGCCAGGTCGCGATCGTGCTCGGCGAGCCAGCGCAAAGGGTGGGTGAGCGCGGGGGCGCTCTCGCCGAGGACCAGGTTCATGCGGCGGCGGCGCTCATGCGGCTGCGCCCGCGCCCGCGGCGGCGGCCAGCCGCGCGCGCCCGCGCGCGCTCCTGACCGCGGCGGTGAGCGTGTCGATGTCGTAGGCGCCGTAGTGGCGGCGGCCGTTGATGAAGAACGTCGGCGTGCCGGAGACGCCGCTCTCGTCGGCGCTGGCGACGTCCTCGCTCACGCGCGCCGCGTACTCGCGGCGGCGCAGCTCGTCGACGAGGCGCTCGGCGTCGAGTCCGAGCTCCCCGGCGTAGCCGCCGAGGTCGCGCGGGCGCAGCTCGCCCTGGTGGGCGAGCAGCGTGTCGTGCATCTCCCAGAAGCGGCCCTGCGCGGCGGCCGCCTCGGAGGCCTCGGCGGCGAGCTGCGCGTTGGGGTGCACGTCGTTGAGCGGCAGGTGGCGCCAGACGTAGCGCACGTCGTCGCCGAAGTCGCCGAGCAGCTCGCGGATCACCTGCTCGGCCTGCCCGCAGTAGGGGCACTCGAAGTCGCCGTACTCGACGAGCGTCACCGGCGCGTCGTCGGCGCCGCGGATGTGGTCGCGCTCGGGGTCGACGTCCTCGGAGAGGTCGAGGATGTCCTCGGCGGTGCCCGCGATCTGGCGCGCGCGCACGCTGCGCCGGCAGGCGCCTGACGACCCGCAGCACCGCCCACGCGAGCAGCGGCGCGAGCACGCACCGAGCCGAGCGCGCCGAGCTTGGCCTCGTCGAGCCGCTCGCCGGTGAACGCGAGGCTCGAGATCAGCAGCGAGACGGTGAAGCCGATCCCCGCGAACGCGCCGCCGGCGGCGAGCAGCGGCGGGCTCAGCGGCGAGCGCGGGCCGCGCAGCGCCGGCCGCGACGCGAGCCACGAGGCGCCGGCGATCCCGAGCGGCTTGCCGATCACGTAGCCGACGAGGATGCCCGAGCGTGATCGGCGAGCCGATCGCGTCTTCGAGCAGCCCGCCGGTGACGTGGACGCCGGCGTTGGCGAGCGCGAACAGCGGCACGATCACGTAGCTCGTCCACGGGTGCAGGCCGTACTGCAGCCGCTCGTTCGGCGAGATCGCCGACGAGCACGCCCTGCTGCGCCGAGCGCGCGAGCTCGGGCGTCGGCTGCTCGCGGAACGAGCGCGTCAGCGCGGTCGCGCGCTCGAGGTCCTCGCGCGAGGGCGGGTAGGCGCTCGTCGCGAGGCCCGACCGCGAGGCCCGAGATCACCGGGTCGATGCCCGACTCGAACATCGCGACCCACAGCGCCGACGCCGACGCACGACCGACACGCGGCCGCGCGCCACTGCCGGCGCGTAGCGCAGCGCCAGCAGCACGCGCGAACAGCGCCGACCGCGATCGCCAGCGCCGGCACGCGAGACGTGCGTCGGTGTACGACGGTCGCGATCACGAGCAGCGCGCACAGGTCGTCGACGACCGCGAGCGTCAGCAGGAACACGCGCAGGCGCGTCGCCGCGCGCGGCGTCAGCAGCGCGAGCGCGCCGAGCGCGAACGCCGTGTCGGTCGACATCGCCGCGCCCCAGCCGTGCGCGCCGGGGCCGCCGGCGTTGAACGCGAGGTAGATCGCGACCGGCACGGCCATGCCGCCGAGCGCCGCGAGCACCGGGATCGCCAGCCGCTGGCGCTCGCGCAGCTCGCCGAGGTCGAGCTCGCGCTTGGCCTCGAGCCCGACGACGAGGAAGAACAGCGTCATCAGCCCCTCGTTGACCCAGTGGCGCAGGTCGATCGAGATGCCGCTGCTGCCGAGCCTGCATCGACAGGTGTCGTGCGTCCACAGCGACTCGTAGGAGTGCGACCACGGCGAGTTGGCCCACAGCGAGCGCGAGCGAGCGTCGCCGGCCAGCAGCACGCTCGCGCCGCCGGTCTCGGTGCCGAGGAAGTCGCGCACCGGCGCCGCCAGGTTGCGCGCCCAAGCGGTGCGGCCGGCATACGTCGCGTTGTTGGCGTCGGGATCGGTTGTCAAGCGCCCCTAAGGATGCCGCACGGCGGGTACGGGTCCCAGACGCTCGACGGCGGCCTGCGCCAGCCGCCGCCGGCCGGGCAGCGCCAGCGCTCCCAGCGCGCCGATCACGCAGACGCCGGCCGCCACCACGCAGCCGGTGTGCAGGCCGCTCATGAAGGCGCTCTGCACGGCGTCGAGCGCCGGCGCACGCTCTGCGAGCGGGGCGTGCGAGACGACCGCGAGGCCGGCGCCGACGGAGCTCCTGGCGCTCGCCAGTACGGGCCCCGCGAGCTTCGCCAGCGCGCCGTGCCCGAGGCTCGAGGTGTACAGCGACGCGTACACGCTGCCGATGATCGCCACGCCGAGCGTGCCGCCGGCCTCGCGGGTGGCGTCGTTGACGGCCGAGCCGACCCCCGCCTTCGCGGGCGAGAGCACGCTCAGGATCGACTCGGTCGCCGGCGCGGTCGTCATGCCGAGGCCGGTCCCCATCATCAGCATCTGCACGACGACGAGCTCATAGGGCGTCGCGATGCCGGCCTGCGAGATCCACAGGAAGGCGCTGCCGAACAGCAGCAGCCCCGCGCTCACGATCGCGCGCGTTCCCACGCGTGCCGCCAGGCGCGCTCCGAGGACGGAGGCCACGCCGATGCTGAGCGCCACGGGCAGGATGCGCGCGCCGGTGGACAGCGTGCTGTAGCCGCGGATGAACTGGAAGTACTGGGTGATCAGGAAGATGAAGCCGAACAGCGCGAAGAAGGCGACCGTCACGGCGCCGCTGGCGGCGCTGAACGCGCGCTCGCCGAACAGGCTGACGTCGAGCATCGGGTGCTCGCGCCGGCGCTCGACCTGCACGAACACGATCCCGGCGAGCACCGCGGCGGCGAACCCGACCAGGCTGCCCGCGGAGCTCCAGCCGCGCCCGGGGCCTTCGATGATCGTGTAGACGAGCGTGCCGATCGCGATCGTGGCGGTGGCGAGACCTGCCCAGTCGAGCGGCGCGGCGTCAGGATCGCGCGACTCCGGCACGACGCGGTACACGATCGCGGCGGCGATCAGGCTTACGGGCACGAGCGCTATGAACACGCTCGGCCACGCGAACCGGGACAGCAGCAGGCCGCCGGTGACGGGGCCGACCGCCACGCCCAGCCCGGTGACCGCTCCCCATGTGCCGACCGCCTTCGCGCGCTCGCCGCGATCGCGGAAGGTGTTGCTGATGACGGCGAGGGTGGTGGGGAAGATCAGCGCTGCGAACGTGCCCATCACGAAGCGTGTCGCGATCAGCTCGCCGGGCGTCGAGCACAGCGCGGCGGCGCCGCTCGCGGCGGCGAAGCCGAGCAGCCCCGTGAGCAGCATGGGACGGCGGCCGAAGCGGTCGCCGAGGCTTCCGGCGGACAGCACGAGCGCGGCGAAGGCCAGGTTGTAGCCGTCGACGATCCACTGCAGGTCGCGCGTGCCCGCGCCGAGCTGGCGCGTGAGCGACGGCAACGCGACGTTGACGATCGTGGTGTCGACGTTGATCGCGAAGGCTGCGAGGCAGACCGCGGCGAGGATCAGGCCGCGGCGGGATGCGGGGGGATTCATGGCCGAGCTCCAGACGTGAGGAGGATGGAAGTTGACAGCATCAACATCAAGATCTTGGAGAGCTTGGCAGATCTTGTGGCCGCTGTCAACATGTAGGCGTGAAGTCGACCAAGGCGAGCTACCACCACGGCAATCTCAGGACCGCGCTGATCGACGCCGGCCTGCATCTGGCGCGCGACGGCGGCCCGGACGCGGTCGTGCTGCGGGAGGTATCGCGGCGCGCCGGCGTCTCTCACAACGCCGCGTACCGTCACTTCACCGATCGCGACACGCTGTTGCAGGCGATCTGCGGGCGCTGCATGGGCTCGCTTGCGCGGCTGATGGAAGCGCGCATCGCCGAAGTCGACGACGCGGGCGGGGAGTCCGCGAGGGACGCGCTCGACACGGCCCGTAGCCGCCTCAGGGCCACGGGGTCCGCGTACGTGGAGTTCGCGCTGAGCGAGCCGGGCCTGTTCAGGACCGCCTTCGCGGTGCCGCCCCGTCTCGGCTACTTCGACGACGGCGAGGGCACCGGCGACAGCGGCCTCGGCCCGCTGGAGCTGCTCGGCGCCCGGCTCGATGCGCTCGTCGAGGCCGGCGGCCTACCGGCGGAGCGCCGCCCGGGCGCCGAGCTCGCGGCGTGGTCGGCCGTGCACGGCCTCTCGATGCTGCTGATCGCGGGCCCGCTGCGCGAGTTGCCGCCGGGTGAGCGCGACGCCGCGCTCACCCGGCTGCTCGACACGATCGAACGCGGTCTCTAGCTCAGATCGCCGCTTCCACCAAGGTGGTGAAGTCCGCCTGACCAGAGACGTTCGGGTGGTAGCTTTCCGACAGCGGGTTCGACTGGCCGTTGAGCCATTCCGAGGAAGAGCACACCTCGTGCGATTCAAACGCGCTGGTGGGGTTGACGAAGGTGAATTTCATCGCTTCGGCCCGAGCCTTGATCACGGCGTCGAGTTTTTCGGCGGATTCGTTCATTTTCTTCTCGTTGCCCGAAGTCAGGAAGTTGACGTTGCACGTCTTGCCTTCTTTGGTGAACAGCTTCGGGTAGCCGAGCACGATCACCTGCGCCGTGGTCGCCTTCGCGCGGATGTCTTTGTACGTCGTTTCCAGCAGGCCCGGCAGTTTTTTGGCGATGAATTCGTTGGCTTCGCTGATCGCGCTGCCGCACGTGAAGTAGTACAGCGCGCAGTTGATGATCACGTTGCTGAAGCCGGCGTCGTTGCCGCCGATCGTGATCGTGACGAGGCTCGTCGAGCTGCTCAGTTTGCCCAGCTGTTTTTCGTTCACTTCGGGCGTCTTCGCGCCGCTGCACGCTTCGAAGTTCAGCGTGTAGCCCTTGGCTGTTGCGATCTTCGGCCCGTATGCGTCGGGGCTGCGGTCGCATTCACCTGATTCTTCGTAGAACACGCGCGTGCCCACGCCCGAGGAGTAGGAGTCCCCAAGCGCGACGTATTGCGGGGCGGCGGCGGCGGAAGCCGCCGGCACGAGCACCCCAAGGCATAGCGCGGCCAGGCCGATCACTCGGCGCCAGTTCAGCATTCTCTTCCCTCCGTCTCGTGATGATCCGCGCGGCGCGGCCCCACCTCATGGGTCCCCTGGGCCGAGTCGCGCTCCGTAGTTTCAACCTATCCGCATACCGTCAGCTACGTCAATAGGTCGGAGACGCCTCACCCGTCAGTCAGGCGTCGATCTCGACGTGGCCGTGCTGGCCGGCCACGCGCGCCAGCCAAGCGCGGATGCACGGGTAGCGGACCAGCTCGAAGCCGCCCTCGCCGGCCACGTGCGTGTACGCGTACAGCGCGATGTCGGCGATCGTGTAGCGCTCGGCCGCGAGGTAATCGCGCTCTGCCAGCTGGCGCTCCATCGCGTCGAGCGCCGCGTAGCCGCCCTGGAGCTTCGCGCTGACGTCGTCGTCGGCGGGCGTGACGCGCGCGAACTGCCTCCAGAAGCGCAGCACCGCGATATTCGGCTCGTGGCTGTATTGCTCGAAGAACATCCACTGCAGCACCTGCGCGCGCTCGAAGCGATCCTCCGGCAGGTACTCCGTGCCGTCCGCGAACAGCCACAGGATCGCATTCGACTCTCCCAGCGAGCGCCCGTCGTCGAGCACCAGCGTCGGCACGCGCAGCCCCGGGTTCAGTGCCCCGAGCAGCTCGAGGCGGCCGGCGCGCTCGACGACGTCGACCTCGCGGCGCTCGTAGTCGAGGCCGAGGTGCGCGAACAGCAGGCGCACCTTGTAGCAGTTGCCCGAGACGCGCGAGTCGTACAGCAGCACGCTGGCACTGTAGCTTCCAGGTCGTGCTGCGGCTCGTGACGATCCCGATCAGCCACTACTGCGAGAAGGCGCGGTGGGCGCTCGACCGAGAGGGGATCGCCTACCGCGAGGAGCGCCACGTCCAGGTCGTGCACAGGATCGCCGCGCGCCGCGCCGGCGGCGGCGCCACCGTGCCCGTGCTCGTGACGCCCGAGCGCGCGATCGGCGAGTCGCGGGAGATCCTCGAATGGGTCGATGCGCGCACGCCCGCCGAGCGCAGGCTGTTCGCGTCAGACCCGCAGGCGCGCCGCGAGGGCGATCTGCTGTGCGAGCGCCTCGACGCGGAGCTGGGGCCGCGGGCGCGGCGGCTGATGTACGTGTACATGCTCGAGCAGCGCGAGCTCGCCCTGAGCTTCAACAACGCGGGCGTGCCCGCGTGGGAGGACCGCGCGATCCGCTCGGGGTGGCCGCTCGCGGCGCGCTTCGTGAAGCACGCGCTCGGCATCCGCCCGGGGATCGAGGTCGAGGACGAGGCGTGCGTGTGGCGCGAGCTCGACCACGTGGCGGAGCTGCTGGCGGATGGCCGGCCCTATCTCGTGGGCGAGCGCTTCGGCGCCGCCGATCTGACCTTCGCGGCGCTGGCGGCCGCGGTGCTCGTGCCGCCCGAGTACGGCGTGCGGCTGCCGCAGCCGGACACGCTCACGGGCGCGATGGCGGCGCTCGTCGAACGCGCGCGCGAGCACCCGGCGGGTCGCTACGCGCTCAGGCTGTTCTCGGAGCACCGCTCCTCCTCGACGCTCGTCAGCTGAGCGGCCTTGTGCCGGATCAGCAGCACCGGCACGGGGCTGTTGTGCAGGATGCTGTGCGAGACCGAGCCGAGCAGCGCACGGTGCAGGCGGCTGTGGCCGTGGGAGCCCATCACGATCAGGTCGTGCTCGCCCTTGCGCACCGTGGACAGGATCGTCTCGGCGGGGTCGCCGCGCAGCAGCTGCGTTGTGACGCTGACGTCGTCTGGCACCGACTCGGCGGCGCGGCGCTGGGTGTCGATGAAGCAGGTGAGCAGGTCCGGCGTCGCCGGTGCGCCCATCGCCCCCGGCTGGCGCGGCAGCGGCGCAACCGTGAGCAGCGTCAGGCGCGCGTGCTGGTCGCGAGCCAGGCTTGCCGCGTGCTCGAGCGCCGCGTCGGCGTCGGCTGAGCCGTCGTGGGCGACGAGGATGTTGCGGTAGCAGCTCACCGGCGAGCGCCCTCGGTTGCGATCGCCTCGACGGCCACTTCGCCGGGGACCCCCTCGGTGGACGGAGCCGTTCCCGGCCGCCTGGGGACGAGCATGCTCGCCAGCAGGCACACGAGCAGGAAGCCGGTGGCCATCACGAACGTCTCGGTGAAGCCGGTCACGGTCGGCTCTCCGTGCGCGACGTGTGCCGGCGATGAACGTCGCCGAGAGCTGGCCGCCGAGCGCGCCGCCGAGCGTGCGCATGACCGTGTTCATGCCGCTGGCGACGCCGGTCTGATGGTTGGACACCGCCTGCACGATCAGGTTGCCGAGCGCGGCGAACGCGAGGCCGATGCCGACCCCGAGCAGGCCGGCGGCGATCAGCAGGTCGTAGGGATGCCCGTGGTCGAGCGCGAGCAGCGCGAACGCGGCGGTCGTGAACGCCGTTCCCGCGACCAGCGCGCTGCGCGAGCCGAAGCGCGCTGAGATGCGCCCGGCGTACATGCCGAGGATCGTCATCCCGACCGTCGCCGGCAGCAGGTACAGGCCGGAGACGACGACCGAGGCGCCGAAGCCGAAGCCGGTGCTCCTCGGCAGCTGCGCGAACTGCGGGAAGACGATGAACGACGCGTACATGCCGGCGCCGAGCAGGAACGCCGCGAGGTTGGTCGTCCACACGCCGCGAATGCGCATCATCGTCATGTCGATCAGCGGGTGGTCGCTGCGCGCCTCGACCGCGATCCACACGCCCGAGACCACGAGGCCGGCGAGCGATCAGCCCGAGCGTCTTCGGCGATCCCCAGCCCCACGTCGTCGTCTCGCTGATCGCGAGCAGAACGGTCGAGATGCCCGACGGTCATCAGCGCGGCGGCGAGCCAGTTGATGCGCCCCGGCACGCGGATCGGCGATTCCGGGATGAAGCGCCAGGTGGCGATCGCGGCGGCCACGATCGCGATCAGCGGGATCCAGAACAGCCAGTGGTAGTTCAGGTGCTCGACGATCACGCCCGACAGCACGATGCCGATGCCCGCGCCCACGCCGAGGATCGCCGACAGCAGGCCGATGCTGCCGGCCACCTTCTCGTGCGGGAACTCGTCGCGCACGATGCCGAACGCGAGCGGGAAGATGCCGCCGGCCGCGCCCTGGATGAAGCGGGCGAAGATCATGAGGTCGAGCGAGCTGGAGACTGCCGCGAGCAGCGTGCCCGCGGCGAGGATCGCGAGCGTCACAGCAGCAGGCGCTCCTTGCCGTACATGTCGCCGAGGCGGCCGAGGATCGCGGTGCCGACCGAGGCGGACAGCAGGTAGGCGGTCAGCAGCCACGTGATCCCGGTCTCGTTGGTGTGCAGCGCGTGCTGGATCGTCGGCAGCGCCGGCACGACCGACGAGCTCAGCATCGCGTAGGCGAGCGCCGCCGAGCGACGAGCACGGCGAGGATCAGCGTCGGGTGTGTGCGGTCGGTGCCGGTCGAGGTCATGTCGAAGCGGATCGCAAGGGGCGGAATGACACGTTCCGCCACGCTGGGTCACTACGATAGCGGAATGAGCATTCCGTCCCAGTCGTCGGAGGCATGCTGGTCTGACCTGACGCCGAGGAGAAGCGCGCGCGGCTGCTGCGCGCGGCGGGAGAGGTGTTCGCGCGAGACGGCCTCGACGCGCCGATGCCCGCGATCGCCGCCGCCGTCGGCGCCGGTGTCGGCAGCGTCTACCGCCAGTTCCCGTCCAAGACGCGATCTGCTGGCGGCGCTCGTGGTCGAGCGCCTGCGGGACATCGAGGACGGCGCCGACGCGGCGCTGGCGAGCGCGGCGGGTCCCTGGCCGGCGCTGACGGGCCTGCTGTGGACGGTGGCCGAGCGCCAGGCCGCCGACGACGTGCTGGGCGAGGCGATGGCCACCGTGTCCGAGCACGAGGCGGTGGAGCAGGCGCGTGCGAGCGACGACTGCGGCGCTCGAGCGGCTGCTGGCGGCGGCGCGCGCCGAGGGCCGGCTGCGCACGGATGCGACGACGCTCGACGTGCGCCTGCTGTTCGCGGCCACGCGCGCGGCCGTGCAGCTGCAGCCGGACGCGTGGCGGCGGATGCTCGAGCTGGGCATCGACGCGCTCGAGGCGGCTCCCGCGTCGCGACGGCCGTAGCGCCCGCCGCTTACCATCGCCGCTGTGAGCGAGTGGCCGCCAACCACATCCGCGGGGAGCGGAGACGGCGAGGACGCGCAACTGCTGTACGCGAGCTCCCACGGCGTGGCGACGCTGAGGCTCAACCGGCCCGAGCGCCTCAATGCGGTCACCCCTGAGCTGATCGACCTGCTCGACCGCGCGCTCGCGCGGGCACAGGCGGACGAGCAGGTGCGGGTGATCCGCCTGCGCGGCGCCGGCAGGGCATTCTGCGCGGGCTACGACCTCGACTGGGCGGCCGAGCTGATGAACGACGTCGACGCGGCCGGACCGTGGGACCCGCTGGCGGACTTCCGCGGCATGTCGCGCTTCGTCAACAGCTACATGGCGCTGTGGCGCTCGCCCAAGCCGGTCGTCGCGCAGGTGCACGGCGTGTGCATCGGTGGCGGCTCGGATCTCGCGCTGTGCTCGGATCTGATCGTGTGCGCGGACGACTGCCGCATCGGCTATCCGCCGGCGCGCGTCTGGGGCTCGCCGACGACCGCCATGTGGTTCTACCGGCTCGGGCTCGAGCGGGCCAAGAGGCTGCTGCTCACCGGCGACCCCATGGACGGCCCCACGGCCGTCGACTGGGGCTTCGCCTCGGCGTCGCACCCGCGGGAGGAGCTGGACCGGGCGACCGAGGCGCTGTGCCGGCGGATGGCGCTGATCCCGGCCAACCAGCTGCACATGATGAAGCTGCTCGTCAACAACGCGGTCGAGCAGATGGGCCTGTTCAGCACGCAGACGCTCGGCACGCTGCTCGACGGCTCGGCGCGGCACACACCCGAGGGCACCGGGTTCTCGCAGGCTGCGGCACAGGACCTGCCGGCGACGATCGCCAAGCGCGACGCGGCGTTCGAGGACTACGCGTTCGGCGGGCGCACCGTCGCCAGCTCGCTGCTCGACTGGTCGGCCCCGGAGACGCCCAGCGACTGGCTCGCGGATGTGTCCCAGCCAGTCGCCGGCGATGGCACGGAGGCGAGCGGCACGGACGCAGGGGAGGGCTGAGCGCCGGTGCGGGTGCGCGACGCCGACCCGACGCGCGACGCGGAGGCGTGCGCGGCCATCTACGCGCCGTACGTGACCGACTCGTTCATCTCCTTCGAGGAGCTCGCGCCGGCGGCCGATGAGATCGGGCGGCGCATCGCGGCCGCGTACGCGTGGCTGATCGCCGAGGGCGAGGACGGCCGGCCGGTCGGCTACGCCTACGGCGCCCGCCACCGCGAGCGCTCCGCCTACCGCTGGGCGGCGGACGTCGCCATCTACATCGACCGCGATCATCACCGCGCGGGAGTCGGGCGCGCGCTGTACGCGCCGCTGCTGGAGCGGCTGCGGGACATGGGGCTGTGGACACTCTGCGCGGGCGTCACCGAGCCCAACCCCGCAAGCGTCGGCCTGCATCGCGCGATGGGCTTCGTCGAGGTCGGCAGCTTCCGGCGGATCGGCTGGAAGCAGGGCGCGTGGCGCGATGTCAGCTGGTGGCAGCTGGATCTGCGCCCGGGAGAGCCGGGCCCGCCGGCGGAGCCGAGCGTCTGACTAGAGGACGCCGATGCGATCGGGCGGCCAGTACGTGGCGAACGCCTGCCCGATGATCCAGCCCGTGGGCACGGGACCCCAGTAGCGGCTGTCGTCGGAGTCGCCGCGGTTGTCGCCCATCATGAACCAGTGGCCCGCGGGGATCGTGATCGGCGTGGTGAAGTCGCACTCGTCGCTGGAGCCGCACGGTTTGATGTAGGGGTCGTGCTCGCGCACGAAGCTGCGCTGCCCGGCGGCGCGCCGGTAGACATGGCCTTCCTTGACGTAGATCTGATCGCCCGGCCCGGCGACGATGCGCTTGATGTACGTGACGCTCCCCTCCTTGGGAACGGGCTGCGCGCACGCCGCGCCGCCGGGCGTGACCGAATGCGCTACCGGCCCGCATTCCTGTTCTTCGGCGCTTGCAGGCGGATGGAAGACGGCGATCTCGCCTACGTGCGGTCCGCCGAAGTGCATGCCGATGCGGTTCACGAGCACGCGCTGATTGACCTCGAGCGTCGGTTCCATCGAGCCGCTGGGGATGCGGTAGGGCTTGACGATCAGCGCCTGGACGCCGAACGCGATCCCGACGGCGACCGCGAGGACGACGATCAGCTCGACCAGCGAGCCGCCGGCGCGACGCCTCACCGCTGGGGCGTGTCGGTGGGGGTGGACGTGAGGGTGGCGGCGAAGGTCATGGCGTCGAGTGGCGGGCGGATGTCATCTTCTACACGTTCCGTCCTGCGAGATCCTGTCATGGGCGACCGATCGAATGACGAGGTGGGCAATTGGCCGGGTATGTGGGAGCGATCGATCAGGGGACGACGAGCAGCCGCTTCGTCCTGTTCGACAGGGACGGGCGGATCGTCGCGGTCGAGCAGCGCGAGCACGAGCAGATCACCCCGCGGGCCGGCTGGGTCGAGCACGACGCCGCGCGAGATCTGGCGGCGCACGCGGCGAGGTGATCGACGGCGCGCTCGCCGGTGCCGGCGCGCGTGCGCGGCGAGGTCGCGGCGATCGGGATCACCAACCAGCGCGAGACGACCGTGGTGTGGGACCGCGAGAGCGGCGAGCCGATCCACAACGCGATCGTCTGGCAGGACACGCGCACCGACCGGCTCGTGCGCGAGCTCGCGCGGCGACGCCGGCGTGGACCGCCTGCGCGAGCGCGTCGGGCTGCCGCTGTCGACGTACTTCTCCGGCCCCAAGGTCGCCTGGCTGCTCGACCACGTCGACGGGCGCGCGCGAGCGCGCCGAGCGCGGCGAGCTGCGCTTCGGCACGATCGACGCGTGGCTGCTGTGGAACCTCACCGGCGGCCCGCGCGGCGGCGTCCACGCGACCGACGTGACGAACGCGAGCCGCACGATGCTGATGGACCTGCGAGACGCTCGACTGGCACGAGCCGAGCCTGGAGCTGATGGGCATCCCGCGCGCGCTGCTGCCCGAGATCCGCTCCTCGAGCGAGGTCTACGGCGAGGCGGCCGTCACGGCGCTCGCCGGCCGGCCGGTCGCGGGCATCCTCGGCGACCAGCAGGCGGCGCTGTTCGGCCAGACCTGCTTCGCCGCGGCGAGGCCAAGAACACCTACGGCACCGGCTCGTTCCTGCTGGTGAACACCGGCGAGCGAGATCGTGCGCTCCGACGCGGCTGCTGACGAGCGTCGGCTACCGGCTCGGCGACGCCGCGCCCGCGTACGTGCTCGAGGGCTCGATCGCGGTCACCGGCGCGCTCGTGCAGTGGCTGCGCGACCAGCCTCGGGCTGATCGACACGCGCCGCCGAGGTCGAGGCGCTCGCGCGCACGCGTCGAGGACAACGGCGGCGTCTACTTCGTGCCCGCGTTCTCGGGCCTGTTCGCGCCGTACTGGCGCGACGACGCGCGCGGCGTGATCGTCGGGCTGACGGCGTACGCCAACCGCGGCCACATCGCGCGCGCGGCGCTCGAGGCGACGGCCTGGCAGACGCCGCGAGGTCGTCGACGCGGTCAACGCGGTCGCCGGCGTGCCGCTCGGCGAGCTGCGGGTCGACGGCGGCATGACCGCGAACGAGCTGCTGATGCAGTTCCAGGCCGACGTGCTCGGCGTGCCGGTGGTCCGCCCCGCCGTGACCGAGACGACGGCGCTCGGCGCGGCCTTCGCCGCCGGCCTGGCGGTCGGCTTCTGGTCGGACCTGGACGAGCTGCGCGAGCGCTGGGCGGAGGACCGGCGCTGGGAGCCGCGGATGGACGCGGCGCGGCGCGAGCGCGAGTACGCGCGCTGGAAGCGGGCGGTCACGCCGCTCGCTTCGACTGGGTCGAACCGACCTAGCTGCTAAACGCAACGCGTATTTACGCGGTTTCTACTTATTGACGTTTAGTTCGCTGCCGATCGCGGGTAGTGAGGGAAACGATCACGGTACGAGAACACAACTCTAGGGCTGGCAGCTGAGTACATGGAACGATTCGGCTCACAGGTAGCGTACGCTGGAGGCGTAGAAACGCCAGACGTGACCAGTGCGGAGACCGGGGGGCCGCCGGAGGCGTCCCTGCCGGCGCTGCCCGTGCACGTGGGCTGCTCGGGGTGGGATTACGAGTCCTGGCGCGATGTCGTCTACCCGCCCGGCATTCCCACCGAGCGCTGGCTGGAGCGCTACGCCGAGGTCTTCAACACCGTCGAGGTGACCGCCAGCTTCTACCGCCTGGTCCAGCCCGAGACCGTCCAGCGCTGGGTGGATCAGACCCCCGACGGCTTCCTGTTCGCCGTCACGGCGAACCGCTACCTGACTCATGTCAAGCGCCTGGAGGACATCGGGGAGGGGGCCGCCCGCCTGTACGAGCGGATGCAGCCGCTGGTCGCCGCCCACCGCCTCGGCCCGGTGCTGTGGCAGCTACCCGACAGCTTCCGCCGGGACGACCGTCGCTTCGCCCGCGCGCTCGCGGCGCTGCCCGAGGGCCGTCACGCATTCGAATTCCGCCACCCCAGCTGGTTCGTCCCCGAGGTGTACGAGCTGCTGCGGGGGCACGACGCGGCGCTCGTCACCGGCGATCACCCCGAGCGTCCCTTCCAGACGGACGAGGCCACTGCGAGCTGGCGCTACGTCCGCTTCCACCACGGTGCGAACGGCAAGCAGGGCAACTACTCCGAGCGCGAGATCGACGATTGGGCCAAGCGCCTCGACGGCTGGCGCCGGCAGGCCGAGCTGTACGCGTACTTCAACAACGACTGGGAGGGCTTCGCCCCCCAGAACGCGCTGCAGCTGCTCGCGCAGCTGGAGCGGCTTGAGGGGCTGCGCGAGCCGCTCCCGGGCGATCGCGAGGTTTGATCTACGCTCACGCGGTGAGCGCGGCCAGGTCCAACGATCCGAAGATCGCGCCGCTGCTCAGCGAGTCGCAGCTGCGGGAGATCGCCGAGTTCGGCAGCGAGCGGCAGGTGGCCGTCGGCGACGCTCTGTTCGTCGCCGGCGAGGCGACGTCTGAGCTGTTCGTGGTGCTCGAGGGCGAGGTCGAGGTCGTACGACGGCGAAGGCACGGATGAGGTGCTCGTCGCCGCGTTCGGGCCCGGCGGCTTCGTCGGCGAGCTGGGGCTGCTCACCGGGCAGCGCCGCTTCCTGACCGCTCGCGTGGCGCGAGCGGGCCGTGTGCTCGGCGATCGAGCAGGGCGAGTTCCGGCGGCTGATGAGCGTGCGCCCGGCGCTCGCGGAAATGATCTTCGGCGCGCTCGTCGCGCGGCGCGAGTTCCTGCGATCCGGCCAGGGCGCCCAGGCGATCCGGATCATCGGCTCGCGCTACTCCGCCGAGGCGATGAGCCTGCGCTCGTTCGCCGAGCACTCGCGCCTCGCGCACACCTGGATCGACCTCGAGGAAGCCGACGACGTCGACGCGCTGCTCGAAGAGCATGGGCGTGCGCCCGCAGGACACGCCCGTGGTGATCACGCCCAGCGGCGATCCTGCGCCGCGCCACCGCGGCGGCGTTCGCGGAGCAGCTCGGCCTCACGTTCCAGCCGAAACCCGGCTACATCTTCGACCTCGTCGTCGTCGGCAGCGGCCCCGCCGGCCTCGCCGCCGCCGTGTACGGCGCCTCCGAGGGGCTCGGCACCGTCTCGCCTCGACGCGGTCGAACGTCGGCGGCCAGGCCGGCGCCAGCTCGCGCATCGAGAACTACGCGGGCTTCCCCAACGGCATCTCCGGCGGCGACCTAACCGCGCGCGCGGCCGTGCAGGCGCTGCGACTGGGGCGCGGCTGAACGCGCCGTGCGAGGTCGTCGGGCTGCGCGACCGAGGGCGGCTTTCACGTCGTCGTGCTCGGCGACGGCAGCGAGATCCCCACGCGCGCCGTGATCGTCGCCTCGGGCGCGCGCTACCGGCGCCTGGCCGTCGAGGATCTCGAGCGCTTCGAGGGCGCCGGCGTGTACTACGCGGCGACCGATCTCGAGGCGCGCGTGTGCGACGGAGCCCCCGTCGTGGTCGTCGGCGGCGGCAACTCCGCCGGCCAGGCCGCCATCTATCTCGCCCAGAGCAACTGCGCCGTCACGATCGCCATCCGCCGCGGCGACCTCGCGCAGAGCATGTCGCACTATCTGATCGAGCGCATCGAGGCCGACCCGAAGATCAAGCTGCTCACGGGCGTCGAAGTCCACGAGCTCGCGGGCGACGCGCACCTCGAGCAGGCGACGCTCGCCGACATCGCGACCGGCGAGCGAGCAGGACGCTGGACTGCTCGGGCCTGTTCTGCTTCATCGGCGCAAGCCCCGCGACCGCGTGGCTCGGGGGACGGTGTGCTGCTGGACGAGCACGGGTTCGTTCTCACCGACCGCCAGCTGCCCGCGCAGCCGGGCACGGGCACGTCCGGTCCGCTGCCGTTCGAGACCTCGACGCCTGGCGTGTTCGCCGCCGGCGACGTTCGCCGCGGCTCGATGAAGCGTGTCGCCGCGGCTGTCGGCGAGGGCTCGAGCGCCGTGCGCTCCGTGCACGAGCGTCTCGCCACCGGAAGTTAGCGGCGGCGGACTACGCATACGCGTTCTGCTTCTCCGCAGACATTCGCGAGAAGCGCCAGCCACGCAGGCGTTCGGCGAGCTGGCCGTCGCCGGCGTGACGTCGCTGAGCAAGTGACACGGCGCTGCTTCGCGTGGCGTGAGGTGATGGCCGAGCTGCTGCACGAGGCCGTCGCCAACTCCAACTCGAGCCTGTCGCCCGATGCGCTTGCATCGCGCTCGACATGGTGCAGATGAGCCTCGAGGCCAGCCTGCTGCGGGTGTGCGAGTCCTTCGAGGCGCAGCGCCGGCGATCATAGGCGCCGTTTGACGCTGGGGGCCTGGCAGGGCATGTGGCCGGGAGAAGTCTCGGCGTTACGGCGACTTATAACCAAGCCGTTTAGATGTGGCTATAACCGCCGCGAAGCAGGCCGGACGCATGCATCGGCGGGCGCCACCGGCAATCGTAGGCGCGACTCGCCGATATCTTGTGGATCCTCGAACGCCTCATCGGCAAAGGAGTGGACACGTATGTCGAGCACAGCAGCTGCGCCCCCGGCGCTCGCGCCCAAGGACTTCCTCGGCATCGACCAGTTGCTCTCCGACGAGGAGCGCGACATCCGCGACACCGTGCGCGCGTTCGTGCGCGACCGCGTGCTGCCGCACGTGGGCGACTGGTTCGAGGAGGCGCGCTTCCCGCGAGCGAGCTGGCGCCCGAGCTCGGGCAAGCTCGGCGTGCTCGGGATGCACCTGCAGGGCTATGGCTGCGCGGGCGCCAGCGCCACCGCCTACGGGCTCACGTGCCTGGAGCTGGAGGCGGGCGACAGCGGCCTGCGCAGGCTCGTGTCCGTGCAGGGGTCGCTGGCGATGTACGCGATCTGGCGCTGGGGCTCGGAGGAGCAGAAGACCGAGTGGCTGCCGCGGATGGCCGCCGGCGAGGCGATCGGCTGCTTCGGCCTGACCGAGCCCGACGCCGGCTCTGACCCGGGCGCGATGCGCACGCGTGCGCGCCGCGACGGCGCCGGACTGGATCCTGCACGGGCAGAAGATGTGGATCACCAACGGCTCGGTCGCCGACGTCGCCGTCGTGTGGGCCGCCACCGACGAGGGCGTCGCGCGGCTTCCTCGTGCCCGCGCGGCACGCACGGGCTTCACCACCCAGGACATCCACCGCAAGCTGTCGCTGCGCGCATCCGTCACCTCCGAGCTGCTGCTCGACGACGTGCGCCTGCCCGAGGCGGCGATGCTGCCCGAGGCCACCTCCCTGCGCGGACCGCTGTCGTGCCTCAACGAGGCGCGCTACGGCATCGTCTGGGGCGCCGTCGGCGCCGCGCGCGCGTGCTTCGAGGCGGCGCTCGACTACAGCAAGGAGCGCATCGCGTTCGGCGCGCCCGATCGCCGCCACGCAGATCCAGCAGCTGAAGCTCGCCGACGATGGCGCTCGAGGTCAACCGCGCGACGCTGCTCGCGCTGCACCTGGGACGCATGAAGGACGAGCGGCCGCCTGCGTCCCCGAGCACGTCAGCATGGGCAAGCTCGGCAACGTCAACGCCGCGCTGGAGGTCGCGCGCACCGCGCGCCAGATGCTCGGCGCCAACGGCATCACGCTCGAGTATCCCGTCATCCGTCACATGAACAACCTCGAGTCGGTCGTCACCTACGAGGGCACCGCCGACGTGCACGCGCTCGTCGTCGGCGGCGCGCTGACCGGGCATCCAGGCGTTTCGCTGAGCGCCGCGGACCGAGCCCGGCTGCTCCGGAGTGGGCTCACGCCAGCTCGTCGAGTTTGCGGGCGATGTCTCCGCGACCGTGTGCGTCACGTGGGGCGCCAGCTGCGGTATCGGCCTCCTGCGCATATTTCCTCGCGACGGAGAGTCCCACCGAGCTGAGCCGTGGCAGACGCGGTTCGCGTCTGCCACGGCTCACTGTCGCCTGCTTCATCCAGGCAGGCATTTCAACCGACTGCGCAGCAGTCAGCGCTGAGACGGCCTCCTCGCGTGAGCGATAGATCTCGATCAGGCTTGCGACCTCGACGATGTCGAAGATCCTCCGCACCCGCTCGTTGTCTCCCGGGCAGACGACCGCCAGCGCCCCGCCGCCTGAGCCTCTCAGTCTCGTGACAGCGTCCACGAGCGTCCCGATCGCGGTCGAGTCGATGAACGTCACCGCTGAGAGATCGAGCAGCAGGTGCCGAGCGCCGGCTCCGATGTGACCGAGGAGGCGATCTCTGAGCTGCGGGCGGGCTCCATAGTCGAGCTCGCCACTCGCGACGATCACGACAGTCTCAGGACCGTGCTTCTCATCCCCGATCGACGTGTTGTCGCTGATGGAGAAATAGCCCACGGTTCCATATGCTCGCAGTTTGCCAACTCGTGGTGGGGTTCGGTGCGCGCCGCTATCCGCGTGGGCTCGCGGGTCGCCAGCGCCGGACCGCGATCAGGCTCCAGATCGCCTCGACGATGCCAAACGGCCACGTGCCGGCGAGGAACCCGTAGGCGCTGGAGAGCAGGCAGCCGCAGGCGAAGGCGAGGATGAAGCGCGGGTCGCGGCGCTCGAGCGCGTACATCAGCATCATGAAGGTCACCGCCAGCGCGCCAAATGCGGTCAGCACGGCCGCAGTGTCGCACGCGCGGTCGCTCGCTCGACCCGCGTTCAGGTTTCTTTCACGTTCGCGCGTCAGCATGGCGCCATGCGTCTGCTGGTCGTCGACGACGACCCCTCCGTGCGCGAAGCGCTCGCGCTGGTGCTCGACCTCAACGGCTTCGAGGTCGACGACGGCGGTCGGACGGGCGCGAGGCGATCCGCACGCTCGCGCTGGTCGCGCCCGACGCGGTCGTCCTCGACGTGCTGATGCCCGGCCTCGACGGTCTGGAGGTGTGCCGGCGGATGCGCGCGACCGGCGATCGCACGCCGGTGCTGATGCTGACCGCGCGCGCCGAGGTCGCGAGCGCGTCGCCGGCCTCGAGGCCGGCGCCGACGACTACCTGGCCAAGCCGTTCGCGCGCGAGGAGCTGATCGCGCGGCTGCGCGCGCTGCTGCGGCGCACCGGCTGGGAGGGCGACGAGCGAGATGCTGCGCTTCGAGGATCTCGAGCTCGACCCGCTCGCGCACGAGGCGCGCCGCGGCGGGCGCCTGCTCGAGCTGACGCGCACCGAGTTCCTGCTGCTCGAACTGCTGATGCGCCACCCGCGCCAGGTGCTCACGCGCGCGACGATCTTCGACCGCGTGTGGGGCTATGACTTCGGGCCCGCGTCGAACTCGCTCGAGGTCTACGTCGGCTACCTGCGCCGCAAGACCGAGGCCGCCGGCGAGCCGCGGCTGCGTGCACACCGTGCGCGGCGTCGGCTACGTGCTGAGGTCCATCGCCGCGATGAGCTTTCGCCGGCGCATGGTGCTGCTGGCGGCCGGCGCGGTGGCGGCGGCGATCGTGATCGCCTCGGTCGTCGTGTACGTCGTGACGCGCAACGAGCTGCGCGGGCAGATCGACGCGAGCCTGCGCCAGAAGCTCACCCCCGGCCTGCCGCAGGCCGTCCAGATCAAGGCCACGCATGGCCCGCCGGCGCTCGCGAAGCTGCAAGCGGCGAAGGCAAGCTGCCGCGCGACGCGGCGCGCCGCAGGATCGGCCTGCGGCGGGCTCGGCGGCAGCGTCGGCAGCCGTCGGCGGGCGTCCGTCCACGGCAGGGCGGCACGGAGGTCCGCTGGCGCACGGGACACGGCGTCACGATCGAACGCGGTCACCGGTCGACGCGCAAGCGTCGCGCGCGCCGGATGGCGCATGCCGCGACGCGCACGTCGCCGACGGCGTGCCGTCGGCGCGGCACGCGCAGGCTCGTGCTGCCCGAACCCGACGCTCGGCGGCGCCGACGGGCTACGTGCAGCTGCTCCAGTCCAACGGCCAGCGTGCTGCGCTCCGAACGCGCCAGGGCTCGCTGCTGCCGGTCACCGCCGCGACGCGCGCGGTCGCCGCCGGCCGGCGCGGCGCGTTCTTCAGCGACGCGACGGTCGCGCGGCACGCACGTGCGGGTGCTGACCGAGCGCGCGCCGCCGAAGGCGGGCGTGTGGCAGGTCGCGCTGCCGCTGACCGACGTCGAACAGCACGCTCATCGCACCTGCGGCTCGTGCTCGCGCTCGTGTGCCTCGGCGGCATCGCGCTCGCGGCCGCGCTCGGGCTGCTCGTCTCGCGCGCGGCGCTCGTGCCGGTGCGCCGGCTGACGGGCGCCGCCGAACGCGTGGCGCGCACGCAGGACCTCGGCCACCGCATCGACGCCGGCGAGGACGGACGAGCTCGGCCGGCTCGCCGGCGAGCTTCAACACGATGCTCGCCGCGCTCGAGCGCTCGCGCCTGGCCCAGCGCCAGCTCGTCTCCGACGCCTCGCACGAGCTGCGCACGCCGCTGACGAGCGTGCAGGCCAACCTCGACGCGCTCGCGCTCGGCGAGCGAGCTGCCCGCGCACGAGCGCGCGCGCGTCGTCGCCGCCGCGCAGGCGCAGCTGCGCGAGCTGACCGTGCTCGTCGGCGACCTCGTCGACCTGTCGAAGACCGAGGTCGACGAGGTCGAGATCGAGGACGTGCGCCTCGATCTCGCCGCCGCCGGCGCGATCGAGCGCGCGCGCCTGCACGCGCCGCGGTGCCGCTTCGTGCTCGACGCCGAGCCGTGCCTCGTGCGCGCCGCGCCCGCGCGCCTGGACCGCGCGATCGCCAACCTGCTCGACAACGCCGTGCAAATGGAGCCCGCCGCGCCGGCGCGGCCCGGTCGAGGTGCGCGTGCGCGACGGCGCGCCTGCGAGGTGCGCGACCACGGGCCCGGGATCGCCGCGGAGGACCTGCCGCGCGTGTTCGACCGCTTCTACCGCGCGCCCGCCGCGCGCGGGCGGCCCGGCTCCGGGCTCGGGCTGGCGATCGTCCGGCAGATGGCCGAGGCGCACGGCGGCGCCGTGCACGCCGCCAACGACCCCGGCGGCGGCGCGCGGCTGACGCTCGAGCTGCCGCCGCTCGCGATGACGCGCGAGCGCCGAGCTCGCGCGGACGCGAGCCTGCCGCGCCGGATGCCGCGCTCCGCGCGCCGCGCCGCTTCAGCAAGCTCCTCGACTCGCTCTAAGGCGATTCTCAGCTCGCGCGCGGCTTGATGTCGGCATGCCGCGCCGATCGCCGGACCGGCGGAGCGCCGCTGTCACCAGTCACGAGCCTCAGCCAAAGGAGCCTCGCATGTCCCGTCGCGTCGCCGCTCGCTCGCCGCTCGCTGCCTGCGTGCGCGTTGCGCCGAGCCTGCTCCTGGCCGCCTGCGGCGGCTCCTCGCCGGCCTCGACGTCCGCCGACAGCGCCAGGAACAGCAGCGCCGAAGCGAAGTTCGCCGACTTCGCCAAGTGCCTGCGCGAACACGGCATCAACGCCGAAGCCGTCGTCGGGCCCGGCGGCGGCCACGGCCTCAGGATCAGGCCAAGGGCGGCCGGCGGACCCGCAGCAGATGGAAGCGGCCCAGAAGGCCTGCGCGCGCTACCAGCCCGAACCGCAGAAGGTGAACCTCTCCCCGCAGCAGAAGGTCGAACGCGAAGAAGCGGTGCAGAAGTTCGCCAAGTGCATGCGCGAACACGGGATCGAAGTCGAACGCCTCGACCGCCGAGCGGCGGCATCCAGATCCGGATCCACGGCCACGCCGGGCGAAGCGCGGCCCGAACCCCGAAAGCCCGGCCTTCCAGGCCGCGCAGAAGGCCTGCCAGAGGCTGCTGCCGTTCAAGGGCGGCACCCAGGGGCGCCGCCGAGCCGTCGAGCAAGCGGGCAAGGCGCGGGCCCGGCCTCGGCGCCGGCGGCTGAGCCGATGGAGCTCCGGCCGAGGCGCCGCGACGGCGCCGGCGGCGGCCGACGCTCGGCGGGCGAGCCGTCGCTGCACCCCGCGACGCGCGGCGCCGCCGGCGGCAGCCGGCCGCACTCGCGGCGGCGGCGCCGGCCGGCTCGTCGGCGCGGCTCGCGCTCGGCGCCGTCGCGCGTCGTCGTGCTCGCCGAGTCCGGCTCGCCGGCGCAGCGCGCGCGCGGACACCGGCGTGCCGGCCGGCGAGACGACGACGACGGTCGACGCGCCGCACGCTCACCGAAAGCTCGACCGTCGACGGCACGCTCGGCTACGGCGCACGCTGGAACTGTACGACCGGCTCGGCGGGACGTTCACGTGGCTGCCGGCGGTCGGCGCGGTGATCGGCCGCGGCGGGACGCTGTTGCGGGTCGAACAACCAGCCGGTGGTGCTGATGTACGGGTCGGTGCCGGCCTACCGCACGCTGAAGCAGGGCGTCAGCGACGGCCCCGACGTGGCCGAGCTGAACGAGAACCTGATCGATCTCGGCTTCGACCCCTACGGCGCGATCACCGACGACGAAGCCTTCGGCGAAGCGACGGCCGCGGCCGTGCGGCGCTGGCAGAAGGCCGAGGGGCTCACCGAAACCGGCGAGGTCGAACTCGGCCGGGTCGTGTTCGCCCCCGGCGCGCGGCGCGTCACCGCCGTGAAGGTGGCGCTCGGCCAGGACCCGCCCGGGCGCAGCGGGCCGCAGAGAACCGGCCGCCAACGCCAGCGAGCAACCGGTCGAGCCGCCGACGAAGCCGGCCGCGAAACCGACAAAGCCGCCAGCGAACACAAGCCGCCAAGAAAACACGCCGCCGAGAAACAAGACCGCCGGCGAAAAACCGCCGAAGACGCCCGCGCCGAAAGCAGCCGTCCGTCGAAAGAACCGGCCCGACAAAGGCTCGAAAGAACGCGAAGCGGCCGAGCGCAGCGGCGCCGGGGCGGGCGTGCGGTGCTCAGCACGACCTCCACCCAGCAGCTCGTGCAGCTGAAGGTGAAGGCCGAACAGCAGCAGCTCGCCCGCGTCGGCGAGCCGGCGCCCGTGACGCTGCCCGGCGGCGGCGTGGTGCACGGGCACGGATCATCGACAGTCGGCACGGTCGCGAGCGAAGCGCAGCGAGCTCGAAGGCGAAAAAGCAAAAGGCGGCGGCCGAGCGGCGAAAGCGGCGAATCGGCGACGATCCCGGTGACGCTCGCGCTCGACGCACCGCGGTCGCCCACCTCGACGAGGCGCCGGTCAGCGTCGAACTGGTCAAGAGCGTCCGCCGCGACGTGCTCGCCGGTCCCGGCCACCGCGCTGATCGCCACCGCCGGCGGCGGCTACGCGATCGAGGTCGCTCGAGGGCGGCCGCCGCGTCGACGCTGCCGGTGACACCGGGCATGTTCGCCAACGGCTACGTGCAGGTCGAAGGCGCGGGCGTGCGCGAAGGGCTGACGGTGATCGAGTCCGAATGAGCGCCGCGCCGGTCCTGCGAGCTGATCGACGTCGTCAAGCGCTACCCCGGCGGCGTGCAGGCGCTGCGCGGCGTCGACCTGACGCGTCGGCGAGGGCGAGCTGTGCGCGATCGTCGGCCCGTCGGGCTCGGGCAAGTCGACGCTGCTGCACATCATGGGCACGCTCGAACGCGCCACCAGCGGGCTCGTGCGGATCGCCGGCAGCGACGTCGCGCGAGGCCTCCGACGGCGGACTGGCGGCGCTGCGCGCGCGGCGGATCGGGTTCGTCTTCCAGCAGTTCCACCTGCTCGAGGCCGACAGCGCGCTCGAGAACGTCGCCGACCGGCCTGCTCTACACCGGCACGCCCGCGCGCGAGCGCCGCCGCGCGGCCGCCGCGGCGCTCGATCGGGTCGGGCTCGGCCATCGCGCGCGAGCACACCTCGGCGCTGCTCTCCGGCGGCGAGCGCCAGCGCGTGGCGATCGCCCGCGCGCTGGTCAGCTCGCCGGCGATCGTGCTCGCCGACGAGCCGACCGGCAACCTCGACACGCGCAACGGCGCGCGAGATCCTCGAGCTGCTGCGCGCGCTGAACGCGCAGGGCACGACGGTCGTCGTGATCACCCACGACCGCGAGATCGCCGCCGACGCTGCCGCGGCGGGTCGAGCTGCGCGACGGCCGCCTGATCCACGACGAGCTGGTGAGCGTGCCTGCATGACGACGCCGGGCTGCCGAGCGCCTCGGCGCCGCGCCCCGCGCGATCGGCGGCCGCCGAGCCGGCGATCCCCCGCAGCCGCCTGCTGCCGGCCGACGTGCTGCGCGTCGCGAGCGTGGGACTGCGCACGCGCCGCCTGCGCGCCGCGCTGTCGGCGCTCGGCGTGGCGATCGGCATCGCCGCGATGGTCGCCGTGCTGGGCATCTCCGAATCGAGCAAGGCGGGGCTGGTGGCCGAGCTGAACGAACTCGGCACCAACCTGCTGACGGTCGCACCCGGCCAGACGTTCCTCGGCGAAGCGGCGCAGCTGCCCGAAGCGGCCGTCAGCGCGCGGTGCGCAACCTCGCGAGCGTGCGCTCGGCCGCCGCGGTGACGGCGATCTCCGGCGCGACGCGTGCGGCGCAGCCCCTTCATCGAAGCCGCCGAAACCGGCGGCATCGGCGTCGACGCCGCCGACCCACAGCTGCTGGCCACGCTCGGCGGGAGGATGCTCGCAGGGCCGCTTCCTGAACGCCGGCCAACGAACGCTATCCCGCTGGTCGTGCTCGGCTCGGTCGCCGCCGCAGCGGCTCGGCGTCGACGCGGCTGACCGTCGACGGACGGCCGCGTGCAGGTCTACCTCGGCGGACACCTGGTTCACCGTCGCCGGCGTGATCGGCCCGCTGCCGCTCGCGCCCGAAATCGAACGCGCGGCGCTGATCGGCTACCCGATCGCCCACGCGCCTGTTCGGCACGACCCGCCACGCCACGCATGCTGTACGTGCGCGCCGACCCCGAACGCGTGCCCGAAGCCGACTCGCTGCTCGGCGCGCGACCGCCGACCCGCAGAACCCCGAACAGACCACAGGTCAGCCGCCCCTCCGACGCGCTGCAGGCGCGCGCCGACGCCCAGAGCACGCTCACCGCCGTGTTCCTCGGGCTCGGCGCCGTCGCGCTGCTCGTGGGCGGCGTCGGGATCGCGAACGTGATGGTGATCTCGGTGCTCGAGCGCCGCCCCGAGATCGGCCTGCGCCGCGCGCTCGGCGCGCGCGCGGTGCACATCGGCGTGCAGTTCCTCGGCGAGTCGGTGCTGCTGTCGCTGCTCGGCGGCTGCGCCGGGATCGCGCTCGGCGCGGCCGCGACCGCCGGCTACGCCTCGACGCCAGGGCTGGATCGTGGTCGTGCCCGTGCTGGCCGTCGCCGGCGGCGTCGCGATCGCGCTGGTGCTCGGCGCGCTCGCCGGCCTGTACCCGGCCGTGCGCGCCGCGCGGCTCGCGCCGGCGGCGGCGCTGCGCAGCGTGTGACACTCGCAGCCGCGCCGTACGATCACGGGCGTGGACAGCGAGCGACGCGATCCGGCGCAGGTGTCGAGCGCTCCGTCGGCGCTGAGCGACGTCGTCGAGTTCCTGCGCGCGCACCCGCCGTTCGACGCGCTCGAGCGCGCGCGACGTCGAGCGCGTCGCCGCGGCGGCCGAGGTCGAGTTCTTCCTCGCCGGGCGCGACGATCTTCTCGCAGGGCGCGCGAGCCGATCGAGCACCTGCGCGTGGTCCGCACGCGGCGCCGTCGAGATCGTGCTCGACGGCCGCGTGCTCGACCTGCTCGGCGCCGGGCGAGCTGTTCGGCCACGCCTCGATGCTGTCGGGGCTGCCGCCCGGGTTCGCGGCGCGCGCGCACGAGGACACGCTCTGCTACCGGATCCCCGAGGCGGTCGCGCGCGGCGGTGCTCGCGCGACCGGAGAGCGTCGGCTTCGTCGCGCGCTCGCTGCTGCGAGATGCACTCGTGGGCGCTCCGGCGGCGCTAGCCCCGCGAGCGCCGGCGCCCGACCCCGCCAACCAGCCGGTGCGCGGCGCTGGTCCGCGAGCGCGCCGGTGCTGTGCGCGGCCGGACACCACGATCCGCGACGCGGCGAGCGATGATGGCGGCCGGCGCCGGCGACGTCGATCGTGGTCGACGCTCGGCGACTCGCTCGGCATCGTCACCGACCGCGACCTGCGCACGCGCGTGGTCGCCGCCGGCGTCTCCGACGACGACGCCGGTGTCCGCGGTGATGAGCGCCCCCGCGTACACGGTGCGAGCCCGACCGGCTCGGCGGCGACGTGCTGCTCGAGATGCTCGACCGCGGCGTGCGCCACTTCCCGGTCGCTGGCGGCCGCGCGGCGAGGTGCTCGGCGTCGTCGAGGAGATCGACCTGCTCGCGGTCGAGACGCTGTCCTCGTTCTACCTGCGCCGGCGCGATCGCGCGCGCCGAGACGCGTCGCACGAGCTGCGCGCGGCGGCGCGCGGGCTGCGTCCGGCGGTGCTCGCGCTGCACGAGGCGCGCGTCGCGCGCCGCGAACATCGCGGCGATCTACTCGGTCGTGCTCGACGCGCTGACGCGCCGGCTGGTCGAGCTCGCGCTGTCGCCGCCGGCGAGCCGCCGGCCGCGTTCGCGTGGCTCGCGCTCGGCAGCCAGGCGCGTCGCGAGGCGACGCCGGGCTCGGACGTCGACAGCGCGATCGTCTGGTACGGCGAGGTCGCCGAGGAGGCAGGTCCGGCCGTACCTGCACGCGCTCGGCGCGCGAGGTCGTCGAGGGCCTGGCGACGTGCGGGATGCGCGGCGACGAGCCACGGCGCGACCGCCTCCGACGTGCTGTTCGTGCGCTCGCTCGAGTCCTGGCAGCGCGTCGCGCGCAGCTGGATCGAGCGACCCGACGCAGGAGCAGGCGCTGATCCTGGTCTCGGTGCTCGTCGACAGCCGGCCGGTGTGGGGGATCCACAGCGGCACGCCGGTGGCCGACACGTTCCGCGTCGCGCCGCGCGACCGGACGCTGCTGCGCCTGCTGGCGCGCTTCGCGCTCTCGCACCGGCCGCCGACCGGCTTCCTGCGCGGGCTGGTGGTCGAGCATGCGGCGAGCACCGCGGGCGGCTCGACCTCAAGCGCGGCGGCCTGCTGCCGGTCGTGGACCTCGCGCGCTGGGCGGGGATGGCGGCGGGCGTGACGAGCGCCTCGACGCGCGAGCGACTGCGCGCGGCCGGCGCCGCGGGCACGCTGCCCGGCCGCCGACGTGCACACGCTCGAGGACGCGTACGAGCTGTTCAGCGGAGCTGCGCCTCGAGCACCAGGTGGGCCAGCTGCGCGCGGGGCTCGAGCCCGACGACCACTCGACCCGGCGGGACCTCAGCGACGCTGACCCGCAGCTACCTGAAGGAGGCGTTTCGCGCGGTCGCATCGGTGCAGAAGCGCATCGCCGCCGAGCTGAGCCTCGGGGTGCGATGAGGCGGCTCACGGCGCGCGCGATGCGGCCGCGGTGGCGATGAGGCTCCGTCGCGCTCCCGCCGGACCGGGCGCCGCGGCATACAGGCGCGCGGGGCTGCCGCGGGGCCGAACGCCGTGGCGGGAGGCGAGCTACTGCGCGGTCGACCTCGAGCTCAGCGGGCTCGATCCGCGCCGGGACGAGATCGTCTCGTTCGGCGCCGTGCCGATCGAGGGCGGGCGCGTGCAGCCGGGCGCGGCGGTGCACGGGCTCGTCCGCCCGGCGGGCGCTCTCAGCGAGACGTCGATCCGCGTGCACGGCCTGCGCGCCGCGGACCTCGCCGACGCGCCGCCGCTGGAGATCGCGATCGATCCGCTGCTCGCGGCGATGGCGGGCAGGATCCTCGTCGTCCACGTCGCCGCGGTCGAGCGCGGCTTCCTGCGCCCGGCGCTGCGCACGCCAGGGCGTGCGCCTGCGCCGGCCGATGGTCGACACGAGCGTGCTCGGGCTCGTGTGGCTGCACGAGCGCGACGGCGGCGGCGCCGCGGCGCGTGTCGCTGGGCGAGCTCGCCAGGCGCTCGGCCTGCCCGCGCACCGCCCGCACGACGCGCTCGGCGACGCGCTGACGACCGCGCAGGTGTTCATCGCGCTGGCGACGCACCTCGACGCGCGGCGCCCGGAGACGGTTGGGCGCCTGGTGGCCGGGGAGCGGCGGCTGGAGTCGCTGTTCGCCTACCCGTCGCGCTAGCGATCCTCGTATAGGCTCGCGCGCCGATGGCCTACCTCGGCTCGAACACCGCCGGCGGCGCCGACCACACCGCGCGCCTGTTGATCTCCTGCCCCGACGGCCCCGGGATCGTGGCCGCGGTGTCGCGCTTCCTGTTCGAGCAGGGAGCGAACATCGTCAGCTCCGACCAGTACTCCACCCACCCCGAGCACGGCACGTTCTTCATGCGCTCGGCGATCTACCTGCCGGCGATCGACGACGGACCGCGCCGCGTTCGAGGCGGCGTTCGGCGAGCTCGCGCAGCGGTTCTCGATGGAGTGGGGCATCGCCTACGCGGCCGATCGCCGCCGCGTCGCGCTGATGGCCTCGCGCGAGGATCACTGCCTGCTCGACCTGCTGTGGCGCAACCGCCGCGGCGAGCTCGACATGGACGTCATCTGCGTGATCTCCAACCACGAGCTGTTGCGCGGCGGAGGTGGAGGCGCTGGGCGTGCCGTTCGTGCACATCCCCATCAGCAGGGAGACCAAGCGAGAGGCCGAGCAGCAGCGCGCTCGACGAGCTGGGCGGCCGCGCCGAGCTGCTCGTGCTCGCGCGCTACATGCAGATCCTCTCCGCCGACTTCCTCGACGCGGGTGGGCTGCCGCGTGATCAACATCCACCACTCGTTCCTGCCCGCGTTCGCCGGCGCCGAGCCCTACCGCCACGCGTATGAGCGCGGCGTCAAGCTGATCGGCGCGACCGCCCACTACGTGACCGAGGAGCTCGACGAGGGCCCGATCATCGAGCAGGACGTGCAGCGCGTCGGCCACCGCTACACCGTGTCCGATCTCGAGCGCGTCGGGCGCGACCTCGAGCGCATGGTGCTCGCGCGCGCGGTGCGCAGCGAGCTCGACGACCGCGTGCTCGTGCACGACGGCCGCACGATCGTGTTCTGAAGTCGCGCGACCATCAGGTATCGCCGCTCGATTCGCCATGATGGCTTCATGGAGCAAGGCCATCAAGATCCCGAGGAGCGAGCGTCGGCTCGTGAGCGTCGCGAGCAGATCGCTGCGGTGGCATCTGAACGCCGGGCGGCGGTCGAGCGAGTGAGTCCCAGCGACGCTTCGGCATTTCCCCCGGTCGATGATCTCCGCGAAGCGATGCTCGCCGGGCGTAGTTCACCTCCAGGGCCCTGACGGCTGATGGCAGCCAGGGTGGGGCGGATGCCCTTTTGCCAACCGACTACGCTTCCAAGTCAGCGACGGTAGGCACGGAGCCGCGCGAGTAGACACCGAGGGACAGAAGATGGCCGATCGCGATCAACGCACACGAGTTGGCCCGGGGCCGAGAGTCCGGTTGCGCTTCGCCGCGGACGACAGGCTCATAGCTTGGGTTCGACGCGGTGATGCGACCGCGTTCGAGATCCTCTACGACCGGCACGTCCGCGAACTGCTGTCGTTCTGCCGCTACATGCTCGGCTCTCAGGCCGACGCGGAGGACGCGGTCCAGTCGACCTTCGCCTCCGCCCATCGCGCGCTGCTCGCGGACGATCGCGCGATCGACCTGCGCCCGTGGCTGTTCACGATCGCGCGGAACGCCTGCCTGAGCACCCTGCGCGGGCGCCGGCCGGTATCCGAGGTCGCAGACGCATGGCCATCACGCGAGGATCCCGTGGCGCAGGTGGAACAGCGCGAGGATATGCGCCAGGTGATCGAGACGCTGCAGGAGCTGCCCGAGGCGCAGAGGACGGCGCTCGTTCTGTCCGAGCTGCACGGCTTCAGCCAGAGCGAGATCGGCACGCTCCTGGGGGTCCGGCCAGAGCAGGTCAAGTCGTACGTCTACCAGGCCCGAACGAACCTCATCTCCGAGCGCGAGGCGCGCGGCGCCGACTGCCGGGTGATCCGCGAGGAGCTCACCCTGGCGCGCGGTCCGGCGCTGCTCAAGAGCCGTCTGCGACGTCATCTGCGCTCCTGCCCGGACTGTCGCGAGTACGCGGCGGCGGTCGCGCGCCAGCGACACCAGCTCGGGATCCTGCTTCCCGCGGCGCCCCTGCTCGCGCTCAAGCGCCGCGCGCTTCACGCCGTGCTCGAAGAGGGTCCCCAACGCGTGTGTCGGTGGCGTGGGGAGTGGGCCTGCAGCCTCCACCACGATGGAGCTCGGCGGCGGCGGTGCCGGTGCGCTCATGGTCAAGCTGCTCGTCGGCGCGGTCTGTCTGGGGGCTGGCACGGGCGCGGCGACCCTCGTTGTCGGCATCCCCGGCACAACGGCTCGGCCGGCGGCATCGACGCCGAGTGGACGCGAGATCGCGCGATCACGGCTCGCATCATTCGTTGTTGCCGCAAGCGACGCGACGCCAGCCGCGCTTCATCCTGCTGGTGCGGCGCCGGCACCAACGGGTAGGCGAGGCAGTCAACCCGCCTCGTCAGCCCCTCAGTACGCGCAAGCGTCGCCCGACGGCGCCGTCGTTGCGATCCCTGCCAGCTCCGATGGCGAGGTCTCCACAACCGGCAGCATCGCGGGCGAATCCCACAGTGGCGCGGGGAGCGGCATCCCCGGCAAGAGCAAAGAAGCACCGGGCAAGAGCGAAGAATCGCATGGAGCGAGCAGCGAAGAATCCCATGGCAAGGAAGAAGCGCATGGGAAGGGCGAAGAACCGCACGGAAAGAGCGAAGAATCCCATGGCAAGGAAGAAGCCCACGGGAAGTCCGAAGAAGCGCGCGGCGGTGAAGAACCGCATGGCAAGAGCGAAGCGGTTCATGGAAAGAGCGAAGAAGCCCACGGCGCGGAAGAAGCGCATGGGAAGAGCGGAGAAGCCCACGGCAGGGAAGTAGCCCAAGGAGCGAGCGAAGAAGCTCACGGGAAGAGCGAAGAAGCGCAGGGCAAGGAAGAACCGCACGGTGGCGCCGAAGAACGCCACGGCAAGAGCGAAGAACCGCACGGCAAGGCCAAGGGCGAATAGAGCTCGCCGTCTTCTCCTCCCCGTCCAACCTCAAGGGCGCGTCAGCGTTTATTAGAGGCAAAGGGATCTCAACGGAGAGGGAAGACGATGCGAATGAAATCTGGATGGGTGGGTGTGGTCGCGGCGCTGGCGGCCTCGCTCGGATGCAGCCTGGTCGTTGCGCCTGCTGGTGCGGCTGCGGCTACGACCTGCACGGGCAACAGCGGATCGATCAAGCTCTCGCCGGGCTTGGAAGAAAGCGCGCAGGTGCAGAACATCACGATCAAAGGCACTCTGTCCGGCTGTACCGGCGGATCGGTCTCGGGGGGCAGCTACCTTGCGCACCTCAAGACGACCGATTCCGTGAGCTGTGCTGCGCTGGCGAGTGTCGGTGAAGCCGCGACGGGGTCGATAGTCGTCAAGTGGTCGCCGAAGGGCCAGGGAAACTCCAGCGGCACGTTCAGCATGCCCCTCACCGGGTTGGCGGGCGTGAGCATTGGCGGCACGCTCGAAGGCGGCCCGTTCGCCACGTCGAGCATGTCCGGGACGGTGTCGCAGTCGTTCGCGGGAACGTGCGGCGGCGGTAAGGGCAAGGGCAAGGCCAAGAAGGTCAAGGACGGCACGTTCACGGGCTCGGCGGTCGAAGTCTCCTGACCGCCGTGCGAGCGATGAGGGGGAGACCTGATCCCACCTGTCTCCCCCTCGCTCGCGCTGCCATGTGTGCCGTGCGGAACAGTGCGCCGGCATTCGCGGGCCCGGGTGCTGACGCGAGCCGGCAGCGGCTGGCTGCGCAACGCAACATCGAGGTCCACGCCCGTCTCGTTGCGGCGGTGAGCGCGCGAGAAGTGCCGCATCGACTGCTCGCGCCGGGCTTCTGCATGGAGAACCATGCCGCGGCGGCAGTCGATCACGTCTACTGCGGCACGAGCGGCTGGCGTGAATGGATGAGCGATCTGTTCGAAGTATTCTCGCCAGGCGCTCGCTACCGCGCCGAGGAGGTGATCGCTGCGGGCGGGGACTTCGTCGTGGCGAGCTTCTGCGTAGAGGGCTCCAGCGTTCGCTCCGGGAACTGGTTGGTGTTCAGTTGGGCGGGGGTCGCGTGGTTTCGCGAGGGCAAGGCCGTCCGCGCCTGCGGTTACTCGTCGACCGAGGCCGCGCTCACAGCCGTGGAGTCGAGATCGCGGTTGTGACGATCCTGTGTTGGTGGCCAACGCCTCTCGAAGGTCGTCGTTAACACCCTTGCGACCATCCACCAACGAGAGCGTAGGAGCGGAAATATGCACACAACACTTAGGACGAGGCTGTATGCAATAACGGCACTGCTGCTGTCGTCGCTGGCCACGATCGGCGCCGCTGCGGCGTCGCCGGCAGCCGCCGCCGAAACCGGCACGATCTGCACCGGCAACAGCGGGTCGATAAAGCTCTCGCCGGGCCTGGAAGGCACGGCGCAGGTGCAGAACATCGTGATCAAGGGAAGCCTTTCCGGGTGCACCGGCGGCAACGTGTCGAGCGCGCCGTACGTCGCTCACCTGAAGACCTCGGAACCCGTCGACTGCGCGATGCTGAGCGCATCGAACCCGGCCACGGGGACGATCGTGATCAAGTGGAACCCCAAGGGCCAGGGCAATTCAGACGGGACGCTCAGCCTGCCGTTGACCACCTCGCCGGGTGCTCGGATGTCGGGCCAGCTCTCGAAGGGTCCGTTCGCGGGGCTCGGGATCTTCGGGGCCGTCTCGCAGGCCTTCGCCGCCGCGTGCGGCGAACCGAGCGGCGGGAAGAAGCCGAAGAAGGTCAAGAGCGGGACGCTCACGGGCACGGACGTCTGGGTCTCGGGTCCGCCGACCGCCACGATCGAGTCGCCGGCGAGCGGCGGCGTCTACACGCAGGACGCGATTGTCGCGACCGAATTCTCGTGCGCTGAAAGCGCCTTCGGTCCGGGCATCGGATCGTGCGCCGACTCGAATGGCGGGTCGGGCACCGCGGGCGCGCTCGAAACCGCGATCACGGGGCCGCACACATACACGGTGACCGCGACGAGCATGGACGGGCAGACCGGCAACGCCACCATTCACTACACGGTCGAATAGCGAGATCGCCGAGACGTCACGAGGAGGGGGCGCCGTTCCTCCCCCGCGCCTCCTCCCTGTGCGGCCCTCGCCGAGCGCCACCCACACGCCGCCGTCGACATCCACCGCGAGCCCGTCGGCGGAACCGCGCGGCGAGCGGCAGAACGTGCGCGTCTGGCCTCGCCGGACAGCGGCCGGTAGCGCAGCACGCCCGCGAGCAGCTCGCCGTCCGAGGCCACGTGCAGCACGCTGCGCCCGCTCAGCACCCAGCCCCCCTCGGCATGCGCGACCAGGCCGCCGATGCCGCGGCGCTTGGGCAGGATCTCGCGCACGCGGCCGTCGCGCGAGCATCTCCACACGCCGCCCGCGATCACGTCGCTGTAGACGGCCTCGCCGTCCTCGCCGAAGCGCGGACCCTCGAGCAGTCCATGCGGCCGCTCGAGCACGGCCCGCACCGGCTCGACGTCTGACAGCAGCATCCTGTCGGTTCTATCAGGGATTGTCGTAGGTGAAATGGCCGACGGTGACGGTGTGGGTGCGCCCCGGCGCGAGCAGGTCGAAGGAAGCGCCGGAGGACAGGTCTTCGGAGGGGATGCTGTAGCTGACGGTGCCGAGCGCCGTCCCGGGACAGCCGGGGAAGATGCTCGACGGACTCTGGAACGCGGACGGCACGGCAACCTGGACGCGTTCGCCGGCTTGGACGTTGCGCGCAAGGGCCTCGCCGCTGCCGATGCCGACGTTGCGGCCCGCGCACTTGCCGCCGTCGGGCTCCTGGAGGAACACGCTGTAGCCGCTGAGCCCGTTCGTCACCGCCACGCGCGCGATGAACGACACGAGCAGCTCCGCCTGCCGGTCGCCGGGGCGGCCGGGCACGGGCTCATCGACGGCCAGTTCGGCGTGCACCGGCGAGGCCAGCTCGCGCGCGTCCGGCACGTGGATGCGCTGCGCCACGTAGCCGACCGGCGGCAGGCAGTCGCCGCCGTGCCCGTCGCGGAAGCCGTGGCTGGTGAGCGCGCACGTGCGACCGCGGGTATAGGTGATCTTGCGGATCGGCTGATGCAGGGTCATGTGCAGGCCGCCCCGTCCGCTCACCGAGCCGCCGCCGGCCGGCAGCACGCCCACTCCGCCCGACTCGACTCCCAGCGTGGCGAGCTGCGCGGGGCCACGCTCGACGATCAGGTACGCCCCCTCGCTGCTGACGGTCGGGATCGTGCGCGTGCGGCCTTCCGCGGTGTACGTGATGCTGCGCGCCTCGGGCCCGAGCAGCCCGTAGAAGACGTCGCGCGGGTCGCTGCGCGCACAGCTTTCGCCGGCGGCGCGCGAGCCCAGCAGGTGGCACTCGCGCGGCAGGCCGCTGGCGGGCTCGTCGTAGGTGCCCACGCCGAGGAACGCGTGCCCGCGCGCATCGAGCAGCACGCAGCTGCCTTCCGCCTGGCTGGCCTGGGCGGGGAGCGGGTGAAAACGCCCGTCGTCGCCGAAGGCGCCGTCGATGCCGAGCACGCCGATGCGCCCGCCGACGAGCCGTCCCACCTGTGCGCAGCCAAGGCCGCGGCTGGTGTCGTACACGCGCATCGTCCACGGCGGGCCGCCCGCGGGATCGGGTGCGGCGATGCCCAGCAGCCCCTCGGTCCTCGGGATCGCCACGCCGACTCCGGTGTTCGCGGAGAACGGTTCTTCGGATCTGACCGGCGAGCCGGTCTGGATCAGCTGCGTCGTCGCATACGCGACCGCCGCCGCCAGCAGCAGTCCGACCGCGAACAGCAGGCCGACCGAGCCGCGGCGCGCCGTCGAGCGCCGCAGCAGCGGGGGCCGTCGCAGCGAGTGCCGCTCCATCCCGCGCGCGTCCGCGGGCAGCGGCTCGCCGTGGGCCTGCGCCACCTGCCGTTCCGCGGCGCGCATCAGCGCCTCGCGCAGCTGCGGAAGCTCGCACGCAGGGGCGCTCATCGCGCGTATCCGCCCAACGAGCGCAGCGCTCGCAGCCCGCGGCTGACGCGCTGGCGCACGACCATCTCCGAGCAGTCGAACTCGCGCGCGAGGTCCTCGTAGTCGCGCCCGTCGATCACGCGGCCCCGCACCGCCGCGCGCTGCTCCACGGGCAGCGCGTCGAGCAGCCTCAGCGAGTCCATCGGCGCCACCGCGCCCAGCTCGTCGATGCGCTCCAGGTCGTCGTCGCTCAACGCCATCGGCTCCATCCCCAGGCGTCTGCGCGCGCGTGCCTCAACGCGTCCGCGCCGCCGGCTCTGCGCGAGTTCGTTGCGGGCGATCCCGAACAGCCACGCGCGCGCGTCGCCGAGCTCCGGGCGGAAAGCGCCGAGTGACGCGAGCGCGGCCGCGAACACCTCGGCGGTGAGATCCGCCGACACGTCCGCGCGCCCGGTGCTCCGCCGGAAGAACGCGAGCAGTGCTCGCTCGTAGCGGTCGTAGAACACGCCGAACGCCTGCGCGTCCTCCAGCCCGATCTCCAAAAGCTCCTCATCTGTGCACCTCGACAGATCTCTCGCCGTCACTACTCCATATTGGAGCTGGGCCGAGATTTGTGACGGAGGTATGCTGCGACGATGACGCAGAGCGACCGGCAGATTCCCGAGAGCGCCCGCTGCTCGACGTGCAAAGGCGCGGGGTGGACGTGGTGGGCCGGCGGGGAGCCGCCCGCGGAGGGCAAGTGGATCGTCTGCCGCGAGTGCATCGGCACCGGGCGCACCGACCAGAAGGGCCGCAAGCGGCTCAAGCCGTCCGATCCGCCCGACGCGTAGGGGGCAGCGCTCCGGACAGGCCGCGACCGTGGGTGAACCACGGAGGCTCATACCGCAGTTCTCCACGATGCTCGGCAGCCTGCCCGCTGCCAGGATGTCAAGCCAAGAGAGCGTGAGTGTTCCGCAGGGAACGACCGCCAAACCGGCCGGCGGCTTTCGAGCCGCAATGCCGACGGCACTCACGCTCTCTTCTTTTTTTGGTCCTCTCCGCGCGGAAAGCCGTCGTCAAGATCGTGGTTTCCCCCAATGACGCGGAGCGTGCTCGCGCGTAGCGTCCTATCCATGACGGCGACCTTGACCACCCCACAGGCCGAGCGCGACGACATCCGTTCGCTCTCGCGGGAGGCGCATGAGCTGACGGGTGATCGGCACGACTACGACCCGCTGCTGAAGCTGATCGGCGACGCGCGCATCGTGCTGATCGGCGAGGCCAGCCACGGGACGCACGAGTTCTACCGCGAGCGCGCGCGGATCACCAAGCGCCTGATCGCCGAGCGGGGTTTCAACGCCGTGGCGATCGAGGGCGACTGGCCCGATGCCTACCGCGTCAACCGCTACGTTCGCGGGGCGCGCGACGACCAAGATGCCGAGGAGGCGCTGCGGGGGTTCGCGCGCTTCCCGACCTGGATGTGGCGAAACGCGGACGTGCTTGATTTCGTCGGCTGGCTGCGCACCTACAACGAGGGGCGTCACCACACCGCCCGCAAGGTCGGCTTCTATGGCCTCGACCTCTACAGCCTCGGTGCGTCGATGGAGGCGGTGATCGCCTACCTGGACGAACAGGACCCCGACGCTGCCGCTCGCGCGCGGGCCAGGTACGAGTGCCTGCAGCCGTATTCGGGCGAGAGCTCCGCATATGGCGAGGCGGTGCTGCTGGGCGTCAGCGAGCCTTGCCGCCGGCGCGTGATCGAGCAGCTCGTAGAGCTGCGACGCCGCGCCGGCGAGTACCTCGCGCACGACGGGCTGGCAGCCGAGGACGAGTACTTCTTCGCCGAGCAGAACGCCGCGATCGTCACCACCGCCGAGGAGTACTACCGCACGATGTTCGGCGACCGCGCAGGCTCGTGGAACCAGCGCGACCGGCACATGGCCGACACGCTCGACCAGCTGGTCGCGCACCTCGACCGGCACGGCGGTACGGCGAGGGTGGTCGTGTGGGCCCACAACTCGCACGTGGGCGATGCCCGCGCAACCGACATGGCGAGGCGGGGAGAGCTCAACATCGGGCAGCTGATGCGCGAACGGCATGGCCGCGACGTGATCAGCGTCGGCCTCACCACATATCACGGCAGCGTCACCGCAGCCACGGATTGGGGCGGCAAGGCCGAGCGAAAGCGCGTTCGCGCCGGACTGCACGACAGCTACGAGGCGCTGCTGCACGCCACCGGCGTGCCCGCCCTCCTCCTCTGCCCGCTGGCCGCGGGCGATTGCGGTCGCGTGTTGGGCGAGCCGCGTCTGGAGCGCGCCGTCGGCGTCATCTACCGGCCCGAGACCGAACGCCAGAGCCACTGGTTCGCCGCCAATGCCGCCAGGCAATACGACGCGCTCGTGCACATCGACAGCACGCGGGCGGTGGAGCCACTCGAGCGGACGCCAGTCTGGGAGCTGGGCGAGCCCCCGGAGACCTACCCATCGGCTCTGTGAGGCACTGATGGCCGACCTTCGGACAGCCCGAACACGCCGCCCGCGGAGGCATTGGCCATGATCGCGGAGCCGCGCCCGACGGGCGCCGTCACATCGCTCGTGGATCCGCCGTCGCTGGCCCCCGCGGTCCGCTTCCGCGACCGGCACGACGCAGGACGGCAGCTCGCCGCGCTGCTCGAGCGCTTCCGTGAGGAGCGGCCCGTGGTCGTGGCGATCCCTCGTGGCGGCGTGCCGGTCGCCGCGGAGGTGGCACGGGCGCTCGACGCGCCCCTGGAGGTGGCGCTGGTGCGCAAGATCGGCGCGCCGCAGAACCCGGAGTTCGCGATCGGGGCTCTCGCCGAGGGCGGCGTGCACATCGTGAGCGTGGAGAGCGTGCGCGCGCTTGGGCTCTCCGAGCCGGAGCTGCGTGCGCTTCTCGCCAGGGGCGAAGCCGAGCTCGCGGCGCAGCTGCGCCGCTATCGCGGCTCACGGGCGCCGTTGGATCTGACCGGGCGTACGGCGCTGCTCGTCGACGACGGCCTTGCGACAGGCCGCTCCGCGCTTGCGGCCGTGCGCTCGCTGCGCCAGCGCGGCGCCGCCAGGGTGATCCTGGCCGTGCCCGTCGCCGCGCCGGAGTCCGCGCAGGCGCTGGCCGAGGAGGCGGACGAGGTCGTCTCCGTGGAGACGCCGGAGGATCTGTGGGCCGTGGGCTACTGGTACGAGGACTTCAGCCCGACCTCCGACGAGGAGGTGACGACGCTGCTCGCGGGGGCGCGGCACGCGAACGCCGGCTCTCTGACCCCCGGTGCGGCTGCACCGGCGGCGCGTGAGGTCTCCGTCACTATCGCGATCAGCGCGAGCCTCTCGCTGCCCGGCGAGCTCACCGTGCCGCAGTCAGCGCTTGGCGTCGTCGCATTCGCGCACGGCAGCGGCTCCAGCCGTCTCAGCCCGCGCAATCGCGCCGTCGCGCGGACGCTCGTGGACGCCGGCTATGCGACGTTGCTGTTCGATCTGCTCGCGCCGACCGAGGAGCTCGACAGGGCGAACGTGTTCGACATCCCCCTGCTCGCATCGCGCCTGGTCGCGGCGAGCGGGTGGCTCGAGCAGCACGATGCTGTGGCGCAGCTGCCCCTCGCGTACTTCGGCGCCAGCACCGGCGCCGCGGCGGCTCTGACGGCGGCCGCCGAGCTGGGCGACCGAGTCGACGCGGTGGTCTCGCGTGGCGGGCGCCCCGACCTTGCATCAGATCTCGGTGTCGTGCGCGCGCCGACGCTGCTGATCGTCGGCGGCGCTGATCGCGAGGTGCTCGAGCTCAACCGCCGCGCCCAGCAACAGCTGCGCTGTCCGAGCGAGCTCGCGGTGGTGCCGGGCGCTACGCATCTCTTCGAGGAGCCCGGCGCGCTCGAGGAGGTGAGTCGCCTCGCGATCGACTGGCTCGGCCGGTACGCGGCGTCGTCCCGGTAGGCTGCGTGTCGCCGATGCCGCCGGAGATCGTCCTCCACGTCATACCGCCTTCGCATCCGTGCCTTACGGCCGATGCAGCGCTGCGCCTGAAGGGTCTCGAGTACGAGCGCGTCGAGCTCGCGCCGGGCGAGCACGTGGAGAAGATGCGCGCGATCTATGGCGAGGAGCACCACACCGTGCCGGGGATGCTCGTCGACGGCGAGCCCGTGCACGGCTCCAGCGCGATCCTCACGCGGCTCGACCAGCTCGTGCCCGAGCCGCTGCTCTACACCTCGGATGAGGTCCGCGCGGCGGAGCGCTGGGGAGACGGCGAGCTTCAGGATCTGGGTCGGCGGCTGCCCTGGGGGGCGCTGCACTTCCGCCCCGAGGCGATGGGCACCTTCGCCGGCGCCGGACCGCTTGACGGAGCCGGCACCGACTTCGCGATCGGCTTCCTCAGAGTGTCGTGGAAATACCACCGCATCAGCGCTGCGCGGCTGCAGCAGGATCTCGCAGGGCTGCCGCAGCTGCTCGCGCATGTCGAGCAGCTGGCCGCCGACGGCGTCATCGGCGGCGAGCAGCCGAATGCGGCGGACCTGCAGATCGGCGCCACGCTGCGGGTGCTGCTGACGGTCGCCGACCTGCGTCCGCTGCTGAGCGGCGGCGCCGGCGAGCGCATCGCGCTCGGCCTGTTCCCCGAGTACCCGGGGGAGGTGCCCGCGGGCGCCTATCCGGCGGGCTGGGTGCCCGCGCGGTGAGCCCGACGGTCTGAAGCGAGACGTGCTTCCCAGCCCTTCCCGGCCGGATCGCTCAGAATGGTGATGAGCGGGAGATTGGAAAAGTGGAAGACGGGGAAGATCTAAACGTGTCCACTCTACGCATGAGCCTCGAGCGCGACCCGCATGCGCCGTCGCGTGCGCGTGCGGCCGTTGTGGGCTTCACGCGGCAGTGCGAGCTCGCGGCGCCGGAGCTCGACACGTTGACGCTGCTCGTCTCCGAGCTCGTGTCCAACGCCGTGCTGCACTCGGATGCGCCGCCCGACAGCGGCATCCTGCTGTGCGCACGGCTGCTCGAGCGTGGCGCCGTGCGGGTCGAGGTGATCGATCGAGGCAGCGGCTTCACGGCCGTTCCGCGCGATCCCTCCAGGGTGACGGGCGGCTACGGCCTGTTCCTCGTGGCGAAGCAGGCGAGCCGCTGGGGCGTGGACCGGGAGGGCGGCACGCGCGTGTGGTTCGAGCTGAGGAGCCCGCCGCGGTGAGCCAGCTGCAGCCCACGAGGCGCGACCTCGCCGCGGAGCTTCTGATCGAGGCCGGCGCGGTGCTCGCGAGCTCGCTCGAGCTGACGACGACGATGCGCCAGGTGGCGCAGCTGACCGTGCCGGGTCTTGCGGACCTGTGCGTGATCGATCTGCGCCGCGAGGACGGCTCGATCGCGGAGGTGGCGGTGGCGGCGGCCGACCCGGAGCTCGGGCCGGCGCTGGAACGGCTGCGCGCACGCCGTCCGCTGAACCCCGACGGCGAGCATCCTGTGGCGCGCGTGATCCGCAGCGGCGCGCCCGAGTTGCGTGAGCGAATGACCGACGAGCTGATGCGCTCCTTCGCCCAGGGCTCCGAGCACGCGCGGTTCATGATCGCTCATCACTACCACTCGGCGGTCGTGGCGCCGCTGCTCGCGCGAGGGCGCACGCTGGGCGCGTTGTCGCTGCTGCGTCTCGGCGACAGCGAGCCATACGCGGACGACGACCTGGAGCTCGCCTGCGAGCTCGCCAGGCGCGCGGCGCTCGCGATCGACAACGCGCGGCTGTTCTCGGAGGTGCGTCGCGTCGAGCAGCGCCTGGAGGCGGTGCTCGCCAACGTGGCGGAGGCGATCACGATGACCGACGAGCACGGCCGCATGGTGTTCGCCAACCAGGCCGCCGCCGATCTCCTGCGCGTGGCCACGCCGCACGAGCTGATGGCCGCGGCGCCCGGGACGATCATGCCGCGCTTCCTGGTCACGGATGAGAGCGGGCGCGAGCTCGACCTCGACAGCATGCCCGGGCGGCGCCTGTTCACGGACGATCCCAGCGGCCCGCTGCTCGTCAGGAACATCGTGCGCGCGACCGGCGAGGAGCGCTGGCTGATCGTGCGCTCATCGCCCGTCACCGACCCCGAGAGCGGCCGCCTGCTGTACGCGGTGAACGTGTTCGAGAACATCACCGAGGTCAAGCGCGCGCAGCTGGCCGAGAGCTTCATGGCGGAGGCAAGCCGCGTGCTGGCGTCGTCGATGGACTACGGCGAGACGCTCGCGCAGATCGCGCGGCTGGCGGTGCCGCAGATCGCCGACTGGTGCGCGGTGGACGTCGTCGGGGAGCGCGGCGAGATCGAACGCGTGGCCGTCCACCACAGCGATCCCAGCCGGCTCGAGCTGGCCGCGGAGCTGGATCGCGGCTACCGTCCGGCGCTCGAGGACCCGCTGGGCGTGCCCGACGTGATCCGCAGCGGCCAGTCGCGGATCTACACCGAGATCGATCCTGACGCGCTTGCCGCCTACGCGCGCGACGACGCCCATCTCGAGCTGCTGAGCGCGATCGGCGCGCGCGCTGTGATCATCGTCCCGCTGGCCGCGCCGTCGCGCACGCTGGGCGCGATCACGCTGGTGTCCTCGGACTCGACCCGCCGGCTCACGCACGCCGACCTGGCGCTCGCCGAGCGGCTCGGGCGGCGGGCCGGCACGGCGGTGGAGAGCGCGCGCCTGTACACGGAGCGCACGCGCATCGCCAAGGTGCTCGAGGCGGCGCTGCTGCCCGAGACGCTGCCCGAGATACCGGGGTCGGAGCTTGCCGTCCTGTATCGGGCGGCGGGCGAGCTCAACGACGCGGGCGGCGACTTCTACGACGTGCTTCCGTACGGCCCCGGCCGCTGGATGCTCGTGATCGGCGACGTGTGCGGCAAGGGGCCGCGGGCGGCCGGCGTGACGGCGCTCGCGCGGCACACGCTGCGCGCCGCCGCGATGCTGGGTCTGCGTCCAGCGGGGATGCTCGGCACGCTGCACGAGGCGCTGCGCCGCCAGCCCGCCGGCGCCGACCTGTGCACCGTCTGCCTGGTCACGTTCGAGCGGCGTAGGGGACACGCGCGGCTCAAGGTCGCGCTCGCCGGCCACCCGCCGCCGCTGCTGATCGACACGGATGGCGCGTGTCGCAAGATCGGCACGCCCGGCACGCTGCTCGGCGTGCTGGACCCCGTCGACATCAAAGAGGTCAACGTCGATCTGCACGCGGGTGAGACGCTGCTGCTGTACACCGACGGTCTTCCGGAGGCCGGCCGTGCCGGCGCGCCGCTGGAGGAGGAGGGGCTGTTCGAGCTGTGCGCACGAGCATCGCAGCTGACGCTCGAGGGGATGCTGGAGCGGATCGAGCGCGCGGCGCTGGAGCACGCTGGCGGCGGCCTGCGCGACGACATCGCGCTGCTGGCACTGCGCATACCGCCGGCATCGCCCGCGCCCCCGGGCCGGTGAGCGGGGGCGGGCGCGGTGGTGCGGCGCTGGACGCAGCCGACGATGTCCGCAACCGTGTAGACATGACGCCCGTCTCCGGTAAAATCCCCGACATGGGGGTGCAGGATCAGCTCCGAATCGACGTGCGGCGCGAGCGCGACCGCGCGATCCTTGCGCTGGACGGCGAACTGGACATGGCCAGCGCCGAGGTGCTGCAGCAGCTGGCCGACGGCGAGGAGCTGCGGGGCGAGCCGATGCTCGTGCTCGACCTGCAGCAGCTGCGCTTCGTCGACTCCACCGGGCTGCGCGCGATCCTGGCCACGCTCGAGCGCTGCCGCGAGCGCGGCCAGGAGTTCGCGATCACGCCTGGCTCCGAGCAGGTGCAGCGGCTGCTGAGCGTCACCGGCGTCGCCGAGCACCTGCCGACGATCGCCACCGCCGCCGACGGGCTCGTCGCTTAGCTCCAGCTACCCCGGCGGCGGCGTCGCCCGCTCGGGCGCGATCCCGAAGCGCGCCCGCCTACCGGCATCGCTCAGTCGCTTCGCTCGAGATGACGTTCCAGTGCGTCCAGGCCGCCCTGCCACAGCAGCACGTACGGCGTCAGCCAGCGCGCCAGCTCCGCAAAGCCCTCGCCGCGCAGCCCGTACAGGCGCCGCTGACCCACCGCGCGCGACTCCACGAGGCCGGCCTCGCGCAGGATGCGCAGGTGGCGCGAGGTGTTGGGCTGGCTGAGCCCCGTCTGCGACACCAGCTCGCCGACCGCGCGCGGTCCGCTCAGCAGCGCGTCCAGGATCTCACGGCGCGCCGGCTCGGCAACAACGTCGAACGCACTCATCATAAATATAAATAATCAAATCCTTATATGTTTGTCAAGTGATATAGGTCTGCGCGTGCCGTCGCGCTTCGTCACAGGGGCGACCATAATCAGCCAAAAGGAGGAAGCCGATGCAGTATCTGCTCCAGATCTACACAGGTGAAGCGACGGGCGCGTACGACCGCCTCTCCGAGGAGGAGAAAACGGCGATCACCGGCGAGTACATGGCGATCGGCCAGTCCCCGGGCATCACCGGCGGCGCGCAGCTGCAGCCCCCGACGACCGCCACCACCGTGCGCGTGCAGGACGGCGCCACGCTCACCACCGACGGCCCGTTCTCCGAGACCAAGGAGGCGCTCGGCGGCTACTACCTGCTCGAGGCCGACGACCTCGACGCCGCGATCGAGCTCGCCGCGCGCGTACCCGCAGCGCGACTTGGCGGCGCCGTCGAGGTGCGACCGCTGGTGCAGCGCTGATCGAGCAGGTCTTCCGCGAGCAGTGGGGGCGCGTGCTCGCCGCGCTGGTCGGCTTCCTCGGCGACTTCGACCTCGCCGAGGACGCCGCCCAGGAGGCGTTCGCGATCGCCGCCGAGCGCTGGGACCGCGACGGCACGCCCGCCAACCCGGCCGCGTGGCTGATCGCCACCGCGCGCAACCGCGCGATCGATCGCATCCGCCGCCGGCGCACGCTCGCCGCCAAGACCACGCTGCTCGCCGAGTCGCGCACGCACGACGCGTTCGCGCCGGCGGCGGCCGCCACGATCGAGGCCGACATGCAGGAGACGACCTTCCGCGACGAGCGGCTCGAGCTGATCTTCACGTGCTGCCACCCGGCGCTGGCGGCCGACGCGCAGGTCGCGCTCACGCTGCGCGCGCTCGGCGGCCTCGGCACCGCGGAGATCGCGCGCGCGTTCCTCGTGCCCGAGCCGACCATGGCGCAGCGGCTCGTGCGCGCCAAGCGCAAGATCCGCGACGCCGGCATCCCCTTCAGGATCCCGCCCGCGCACCTGCTGCCCGACCGGCTCGCAGCGGTGCTCGCGGTCATCTACCTGATCTTCAACGAGGGCTACGACGGCCGCGGCGAGCTGCTCGCCGCCGAGGCGATCCGGCTCGGCGCCGCGCTCGCCGAGCTGATGCCCGACGAGCCCGAGGTGTTCGGCCTGCTCGCGCTGATGCTGCTGCACGACTCGCGCCGCGCAGCGCGCGTGCGTGACGGCGAGATCGTGCTGCTCGCCGAGCAGGACCGCGCGCTGTGGGACTGGGCGCAGATCCGCGCCGGCCGCGCCGCGCTCGAGCGCGCGCAGGCGCTGCTCGGCGGCGGCGAGGATGGTCCGTACGTGCTGCAGGCGACGATCGCCTCGCTGCACGCCGGCGATCGCAGCGACTGGCCCGCGATCCTCGACTGCTATGGGCGGCTCGCGCGCATCACGGGCTCGCCCGTGGTCGAGCTCAACCGCGCGGTCGCGCTCGCCGAGGCGCACGGCCCCGAGGCGGGACTGCGCGCCATCGACCGGCTCGAGCTCGACGACTACCAGTACCTGCACGCCGCCCGCGCCGAGCTGCTGCGGCGGCTCGAGCGCACCGCCGAGGCGCGTCTCGCCTACGAGCGGGCACTCGAGCTGGTGCGCTCAGAGCCCGAGCGCCGCTTCCTCGAGCGCCGCGTGCGCGAGCTCTCCCACAGCTAGCCCGCGCACCCCGGCTCCCCGGCGCCAGCTCCCCGGCGCCACGCAATGCCCCGGACGGCCGCTGTCAGCGGCCGTACCAGCGTCGCCGTCCGCCGCCCTCAACGCTTCCCACGAAGAAGCCGATCAGCCACAGCAGCACCGCGAAGATCAGGATGTACCACAGCACGTGCGCGGCAAATCCCAGGCCTCCGAAGATCGCCAGTATCAGTACGAGTGCAAGTAGAGCCACCATGGTTGACCTCGATTCGTCGGTTGGTTTATAGCTGCCCGGATTTCCGGTTGGTCAAACATTCGGACAGCATGCTCAGGGGGCCGCGACAGCCGGCGCCGCTGGTATGGCGGGAGATCTGGAACATCTCCGCAGGCATGTTTAGGGCCGCCGCGATGAGGGCATAGCCGTAAGCAGTGTCGTTCCGGTGGCAGTCGCACCCCCCGGCGGCTGTTGCCCAACAGAGGGCGACACGGTGGCATGTCGGCAAGGTCTCGTCTCCCGACGTCACTCGCCTGCCGGCATGCCACCACTTTCCTTAGAGAGGAGGAGAGGTGAGGACCAGAGCATGGCTGCCCGCGCTGCTGGCGGGAGCGCTTCTTGGCGCGCTCTCGCTGGCGCCGGCGGCGGCACAGGCGATCGAAGTCTCCAAGTGGGAAGCGGGAACCTGCGTCGAAGAAGGCTGCAACGACGCGACTCCGTCGTCCTTCTACACGCAGGCGGCTGGCCACCCCGACTTCGGGATCACGGACTTCGAGTTCCCCTCCCACGAAGTGGCGCCGTTCGACGACGAACCGGAGGGCAAAGTCAAGGACGTTCGCGTCGACCTGCCCGCGGGGCTCGCGGTGAACCCGGAAGCCACGGAAACGTGCAGCGAAGCGCAGCTCGACGAATTCAAATGCCCCTCGGGCAGCCAGGTGGGCGTCGACGAAGCGACGGGCACGGCGTCGCTGCTCAAATCGCTGCTCAGCCTCAACGCCACCGTCACCGAAGAATTCCCCGTCTACAACATGGCGCGCAAGCCGGGCGAGCCGGCCAGGTTCGGCGTCGAAGTCAACAGCCCGACGCTCGAACTGCTCGCCAAAACCGGCAACGACATCCGCGGGCAGATCTACCTTGAAGGCGGCATCAGCTGGCACCAGGAAGCGCCCACCAGTGAAGACAGCGGCGTGGAAAGCGGCGACTACCACGAGTACTTCAAGATCCAGAACATCCCCCAGCAGCCGGAACTGATCGAGTCGCGGCTGATCTTCTGGGGCATCCCCCAGGAGCACCAGAAAAGCCCGACCAGTCCGCCGCGGGCGTTCATCACGCTCCCCAGCACCTGCTCCAGCAAGCCGGTCACCCACCTGCACGTCGACTCCTACGAAGACCCCGGCGACTTCGGCGCGTACGAAAACCAGGCCCCTGTGACCGCCACGGGCTGCAACGCGCTCGCGTTCCATCCCGCGCTGTCGCTGGCGCCCGAAACCACGCAGTCGGACCTGCCGGACGGCATCACCGGAACGCTGCACGTGCCGCAGACGACCGACGAACCGTCCAAGCCCGACTCGCCCGACGTGCAGAGCGCCGAAGTCACGCTGCCGGAAGGCATGACGCTGAACCCGTCGGCCGCGCACGAACTGGAAGCCTGCGGCGACGAACAGTTCGCCGGCGGCTCCTGCGCGGCCTCCTCGCAGGTCGGATCGTTCTCCGTCAACGCCCCCGGGATCCCCGACGGCGCGCTCGCCGGCGGCGTCTACGTGGCAGCTCCCGTCCCCGGCAAGGGCCCGGAAACCGGCGAACAGTTCCGCATCTTCCTGCTCGGCGAAGCCGTGCAGTACGGCGTCGGGCTGCGGCTCGAAGGCCGCGTTAGCGCCAGCGCCACGACCGGCCGCCTGACGGCCACGTTCGCGAATGCGCCGCAGGTGCCCGTGGAAGACCTGACGCTGCACTTCCGCAGTGGTCCGCGCACGCCCCTCGCCAACCCGCTCGCCTGCGGCGCCGCCGTTCCCGCCGCCGCGATCACCCCATACGGCGGCGAGCCCGCTGCCGCGGCCGCCGCCAGCGGCTTCGTCGTGGACGCCAACGGCGCGGGCGGCGCCTGCCCGGCCACGCTGCCGTTCTCGCTGACGCAGAGCCTCGTGCCGCAGAGCCCCGCGCAGGCGGGCGCATACGGTCCCTCGAGCTTCAGCCTGGCGCGCGCCGACGGGCAGCAGTACCTGTCGAAGATCGCCACCACGCTGCCGGCGGGGCTGGTGGGCGCGATCCCGTCCGTGCCGCTTTGCAGCGAAGCGGCCGCCAACGCCGGCACGTGCGCCGCCTCCAGCCGGATCGGCACCGTCACCGTCGCGGCGGGCTCGGGCGCCGAACCGTACGACTTCACGGGGCGCGCATACCTCACCGGCCCCTACGGCGGCGCGCCATACGGCCTGTCGGTCGTGGTGCCAGCGGTCGCGGGTCCATACGACCTCGGCCAGGTGGTCACGCGGGCGGCCCTGTCGGTGGGCACCTACAGCGGCAGGATCACCGTGACGAGCACGCTGCCGAGCATCGTCGGCGGGGTGCCGCTGCGCCTGCGCAGCCTCGACGTGGACGTCAACCGCCCCAACTTCCTGATCAACCCCACCAGCTGCGCGCTGCTGGCCGCCGAATCGGCGCTCACCTCCACGCTCGGCGTCGGCCAGAGCCTCTCCAGCCCGTTCCAGGTGGGTGGCTGCGGGGCGCTCCCGTTCAAGCCGAGCCTCAAGGTGTCCAGCGGCGCCAAGACGTCGAAACTCGGGGGCGCCAGCTTCGACGTGAAGCTCACGCAGCCCGCGCACCAGGCCAACATCCGCGAGCTGCAGGTGCAGCTGCCCAAGCAGCTGGTCGCGCGCCTCACCACGCTCCAGAAGGCTTGCCCGGCCCAGACCTTCGAAGCGGGCCCGCCGCCGGGCGGCTGCAAGGCAAGCTCGATCGTCGGGCATGTCACCGTCACGACGCCCGTGCTGCCGGACAAGCTCATCGGCACCGCGTACTTCGTGTCGCACGGCTCCGAAGCGTTCCCCGACCTCGAGCTCGTGCTGAATGGCGACGGCGTCACCGTGGTGCTCGTGGGGCACACGCACATCGCGCGCTCGAGCATCACCACCTCCACGTTCGAAGACCTCCCCGACGTGCCCGTCTCCAGCGTCGCCGTCACCCTGCCCGTGGGGCGCAACTCGGCGTTGAGCGCCAACCTGTCACCCAGAGGTTCGTTGTGCCGGGTCAAACTGCTCGCGCCCGCGACGATCGTCGCGCAGGACGGCGCCAGGATCACCCAGCGCCTGCGCATCGGCGTCAGCGGCTGCCATGTGAAGGCGCGTCACAAGCGCAAGGGCAAGCACCGGCACGTACGAGCGCACGCGCGCCGGCACGCGTCCGGGCGCCGGTAGTCCCCCTGCGCGCTCCCTGCCAGCGCCCGTCGTACCGCTAGCGTCGATCCACGAGGCGCAGCTCGAGCATCTCCCCGAAGTCGGCTCGCGCGACCCGATGGCGCTCGTCGGTCAGCCGCTCGATCACCGGCGCCAGGCCGTCGGCCGCGGCCGCGACGAGGCTCTCGCCGCGGCCGGCGTGCAGCGGGCCGATGCGCAGCGCGAGGTCGCGTGAGGCGACGTTCACGCCGACGTCGAGATGGCTGCCGCTGATCGAGTCGCCGGCGTTCGCCGCGAGCACGTCCGCCACGAGCTGAACGTCGGAGATCCGGTCGGTGGAGAAGTATGCGCGAGCGGCCAGCGTGCTGAGCACGCGCGGAAGCACGGCACGCGCGATCGCGGTGGGCGCGAGCCGCAGCTCGACGCGACCCTCGTGCGCGGCAGGCGCCGCCGGCCCGATCTGTGTCGGCTCGAAGCGCTGGTGCCCGGCGTCGCCGGCGATCGGCTCGAGTGCTCTGGCCGTCGGCGCCGCCAGCTCCATCCGCACCTCCGTGCCTCCGCCGGGAGGCTGCGCGAACTCGACGCGGCGCGAGAGCGCGTCGATCACGGCCAGGCCCAGCCCATCGTGGGTCTCCTCGCCGTCGCCCTCCGCGCTCTCCGGCGGTCGCGTGGGCATGCCGCGGCCGTGATCGCGCACGACGACGGTCACGGCGCCGGCCTGCGCGCAGACGTCGACTTCGAGCCTGCCCTCGCCGCCCCCGTAGGCGTGCTGCACGACGTTGTTGCACGCCTCGGTGACGGCGGTGTTGAGGTCGTTGGTGAGGATCGCGTCCAGCCCGAGGCACTCGGCCACGCCTGTCAGCGCTTGGCGAACTACGAGGACGTTCTCCGCCCTGTTCGGAAGGCTCAGTCGGACGTTGGGAATCAACTCACATCTTGCGTGAGCGTCCGCAGCTGCTCCAGCGAGCGGCGCAGCAGACGCGAGACCTGCATCTGGGAGATGCCGACGCGCTCGGCGATCTCGGTCTGGGTGAGGTCTTCGACGAAGCGCATGCGCAGGATCGCGCGCTCGCGGGGCGGCACGTGTCCGAGCACCGATGAGACGGTGGCGTCGAGCTCGACCAGCTCGTAGCGCTCGTCGTCCTGGCCGAGCGTGTCGCCGTAGGCGATCACCTCGCCGTCGGCCCGCGGCCGCGGCGCGTCCAGCGACAGCGTGTCGTAGGCCTGCGCCGCCTGCAGCGCGTCGATCACGTCCTCGACGTCGAGCTCGAGATACTCGGCTAGCTGGTTGACGGTCGGCGCGTGGCCGTGCTCGTTGCTGAGCCGCTCCTGCGCGTCGCGCACCTTCAGCGCGCGCTCCTGCGCGCCGCGCGGGACGTGCACGGCCCAGCCCGAGTCGCGGAAGTAGCGGCGCATCTCGCCGAGGATCGTCGGCACGGCGAACGACGGGAACGCGCCGCGGTCGGTGTCGTAGCGGTCGAGCGCCTTCAGCAGCCCGAGCGATGCGACCTGCAGGAGGTCCTCGAACGGCTCGGAGGAGCGTCCGTAGCGGCGCGCGAGACTGCGCGTGAGCGGCATGAAACGGCGCACGAGCGCTTCGCGCGCGGCCGGGTCGCCGTCGCGCTGCCAGCGCACGAACAGGGCCTGAACGTCTTGGCGTGCGGGGGCGGTGTGAGATGTCGACTGTGGTCTTGTTGCCACTGCAGGCATCATCGGCTCCTTCCTCTCGCGGTGTGCGCGACCCCATCGAGGAGGGCCGTCGCTCGGTACATTCTACCCCGTTCTCGTCGTCTGAAACCCCGCAACGGTGTTTATCGGCGATCGTTGGGTGGCTCGTTCGGCGCCGGGACTCGCGTCCGCCCAGGCGCCTGTCTCCTCGCCCGCCGGGGCGAGCGCCGGTGCGGCGACGGCGCGGTTGCGGCCCGCGCGCTTGGCCTCGTACAGGGCGGTGTCGGCGGCCTTGAACAGCTCGTCGTAGCTCACCCGCTGGCCGCTCGCCGCGCTCACGCCGAGGGAGATCGTCACGCGGATGCCCGCGGGCCTGGTCTGCTCCACGGCGCCGCGCAGCCGCTCGGCGACCTCGACGCCCTTCTCCAGCGAGGCGCCCGGCAGCACCACGAGGAACTCCTCGCCGCCGAGCCTGTACACGAGCTCGAACGAGCGCAGCTGCGTGCGCAGCGCGTAGGCGACGTCGCGCAGCACCGCGTCGCCCTGGTCGTGCCCGTGGGCGTCGTTGACCGCCTTGAAGTTGTCGACGTCGCACAGCATCAGGCACACGGGCTGGCTGTTGACGCGCGCCTGCACGGACAGCTCGGCGAAGCGCGGTGCCAGCGCGTGGCGGTTGAGCAGACCGGTGAGCGGGTCGAGGATCGCCTCGTCGCGGTGGTGCAGCTCGGCCGACTGCAGCGCCAGCACGATCGACACGACCGCCGCCAGCAGCGCCAGCGTGACGACCACGGGCACGGGCTTGGCGATCGTGGCGGCGGGGTCGACGGCGAGCGTCGAGCCGATGATCACGATCATCGTCAGCGCGAGCGCAGCGATCACGACCTGCGCGCGGAAGCGCGCGGCGGCCATCGCCGCTGGCAGCACCAGCCACGGCAGCGCGGGGCTCGAGGGGCCGCCGCTGAGCACCACGCCGGCGGCGATCAGCAGCATCGTGATCACGATCGCGCAGGCGCTCACCCGCTCGGGCTTGGCGCTCGTGCGCATGCGCAGCTCGACGTTGACGAAGTTCAGCACCGCCAGAGCGAGCAGCACGAACGTCCACCAGCCGAACCAGGGCTCGGCGCTGAGCAGCGCGAGACCCACCGCGCCGGTTCCGACCATGCGGATGATGCGAACGCGCGCGCTCGCGTCGACCACGCGGCTGCGATCCGCCTCGGTTGGGCAAAGCCATGAACGCTCCTGCATATTCGCTCGCTTCGGCCAGTTGCGATGCGTGCTTGAGCAGTTGACTGCCAGCTCGGCCGGATGCACAGCTCAGACAGCTGTATTCACAAAAGTCCGTTTTCGCCATGGCGTCGCTAGGCTCACGCTGGCGATGACCGATCCTCCGCCCAGCGTCGAGCAGATCCTCGCGACCCGCGCGGGCGAGGAGATGGCGCTGAACGACCGTCATCTGAACCCGCAGATGGGCCGCATCGTGCGCACGCTGGGCTTCGACAAGGTGTGGAGCGGGGGCGAGGGCGCGCACCTGATCGACTCAGGCGGCGAGCGCTACCTCGACCTGTTCGGCGGCTATGGCGTGTTCGCGGTGGGGCGCAACCACCCCGACGTGATCGCGGCGATCGAGCAGCTGCTGGCGGCGCGCACGGGCAACCTGCCGCAGCTGGGGGTGACGCTGCTGAGCGGCGTGCTCGCCGAGCAGCTGCTCGCGCGGGCACCTGCGAGCGTCGCGGCGATGGTCCCGGCGAACACGGGCACGGAGGCGGTGGAGGCGGCGATCAAGATCTCGCGCGCGGCCACGGGGCGCCCGCGCGTGCTGTACGCGGAGCATGCCTTCCACGGGCTGACGCTCGGCTCGCTGTCGCTCAACGGCGGGGCGGAGTTCCGCGAGGGCTTCGGGCCGCTGCTGCCGGGCTGCGACCCCGTGGGCTTCGGCGACCTGGGCGCGCTCGAGCGCGAGCTCGCGCGCGGCGACGTGGCGGCGTTCGTGGTCGAGCCGATCCAGGGCAAGGGCGTGAACGTGCCCGCGCCGGACTACCTGCCGGGGGCGCAGCGCCTGTGCCGCGAGGCGGGCGCGCTGTTCGTGTGCGACGAGGTGCAGACGGGCATCGGGCGCACGGGGCGCTTCCTCGCGCTGGAGCACTGGGGCCTGGAGCCGGACATGATCTGCCTCGCGAAGGCGCTGTCGGGCGGCTATGTGCCGATCGGCGCGGTGCTCGTCTCGCGCGCGGCGTTCGACCGCGTGTTCGACGGCATGGAGCGCGCCGTCAGGCACGGCTCGACGTTCGGCGGCAACGACCTCGCGGCGGCGGTCGCGCTGGCGACGCTGGGGGTGCTCGAGCGCGAGCAGCTCGTCGCCCGCGCGGAGCGCATGGGGACGCTGCTGCTCGAGCTGACGCGGCCGCTGGTGGAGCGCTTCGAGGTGGTCCGCGACGTGCGCGGCGTGGGCCTGATGTGGGCGATCGAATTCGGACCGCCGGCGGGCGCCGGGGCGCGACGGCTGTGGGAGCGGGTCGAGCGCCGTCAGCCGGGCCTGTTCTCGCAGCTGGTGACCGTGCCGCTGTTCCACGAGCACAAGATCTTCTGCCAGGTCGCCGGCCACCACATGAACGTGATCAAGGCGCTGCCCGCGCTCACGATCGAGGAGTCGGAGATCCGACGCTTCGCGGCGGCGCTGGAGCAGACGATCGCCGCCGCCGAGCGCTACCCGGCGGCGCTCGCGCGCTTCGGGCTGCGGACGGGGCTGCGGGCGGTGCGCGTAGGTCGTTAGCGCATCCGCGCGTCAAGCGCTTCACACGTCCATTCCGGTGCGCGCGCCCCGCGCCGCTAGCCTGTCGGACCGTGCTTGCAACCAGAGATGACATCCGCAACGTGGCGATCGTCGCGCACGTGGACCACGGCAAGACCACGCTGGTGGACGCGATGCTGTGGCAGTCGGGCGCGTTTCGCGTCGGCCAGGACGTGGCGACGCGCGTGCTCGACTCGATGGATCTGGAGCGCGAGAAGGGCATCACGATCCTCGCCAAGAACACCTCGCTCCGTTACAAGGACGTCAAGCTCAACATCATCGACACCCCCGGACACGCCGACTTCGGCGGCGAGGTGGAGCGCGGGCTGACGATGGTCGACGGCGTGCTGCTGCTGGTGGACGCCTCCGAGGGGCCGCTGCCGCAGACGCGCTTCGTGCTGCGCAAGGCGCTGGAGGCGAAGCTGCCGGTGATCCTGGTGATCAACAAGGTGGATCGACCGGACGCGCGCGTGGCGGAGGTCGTGGACGAGGTGTACGAGCTGTTCCTGGACCTCGACGCGGACGAGCACCAGATCGAGTTCCCGATCGTGTACTGCAACGCCAAGGCGGGCGTGGCCTCGCTGCACTACGAGCCGGGCCAGCCGATCCAGGAGGAGAACCTGGCGCCGCTGCTGGACCTGCTGCTCGAGCACATCCCCGCGCCGACGTACGACCCCGAGCACCCGCTGCAGGCGCTCGTGACGAACCTCGACGCCTCGCCGTACGTGGGGCGCCTGGCGATCTGCCGCGTGCGCCACGGCACGATTCGCAAGGGCCAGCAGATCGCGTGGTGCCGCGCCGACGGCACGATCCAGCGCGCGACGGTGGCCGAGCTGTACGTCACCGATGCGCTCGAACGCGTCGACGCGCCGGAGGCGGGGCCGGGGGAGATCATCGCTGTGGCGGGCATCGCGGAGGTGACGATCGGCGAGACGCTCGCGGATCTGGGCGACCCGCGGGCGCTGCCCGTGATCACGGTGGACGAGCCGGCGATGTCGATCACGCTCGGCGTCAACACCTCGCCGCTGGCTGGCAAAGACGGCGACAAGATCACCGCCCGCCAGATCCGTGCGCGGCTGGATCAGGAGCTCGTCGGAAACGTGTCGCTGCGTGTCAAGGACACGGAGCGCCCGGACACCTACGAGGTGCAGGGGCGCGGCGAGCTGCAGCTGGCGATCCTCGTGGAGATGATGCGCAGGGAGGGCTTCGAGCTGACGGTCGGCCAGCCGCACGTGCTCGAGCGGACGATCGACGGCAAGCGCAACGAGCCGGTGGAGCGGCTGTCGGTGGACGTGCCCGAGGACTACGTCGGCACCGTGACGCAGCTGCTGGCGGCGCGCAAGGGCCGCATGGAGCACATGATCAACCACGGCACCGGGCAGGCTTGGGTGCGGATGGACTACCTGGTGCCCGCGCGCGGGCTGATCGGGTTTCGCACGGAGTTCCTGACCGAGACGCGCGGCACGGGGATCATGCACCACGTGTTCGACCGCTGGGAGCCGTGGGCGGGCGAGATCCTGACGCGCAGCAGCGGCGTGCTGGTGGCGGACCGCCGCGGCGAGACGGTGACGTTCTCGCTGTTCACGCTGCAGGAGCGCGGCACGCTGTTCGTGGGGCCCGGCGAGGAGGTCTACGAGGGCATGATCATCGGCGAGAATGCGCGCGCGGAGGACCTCGACGTGAACCCGGTGAAGGAGAAGCACCTGACGAACATGCGCTCCTCGACCGCGGACGTGCTGGTGCGCCTGGATGCGCACCGCAAGCTGACGCTCGACGAGGCGCTGGAGTTCGTGCGCGAGGACGAGGCGGTCGAGGCGACGCCCGTGTCGGTGCGCATGCGCAAGGTCAACCTGTCGAAGCTGGAACGCCAGAAGGCGATCAAAATGGCGCGCAAGTGATCGCCGGGCGCGATCGCGGGTAGGTGCAGCGAGTGTCCACCGCCGAGATCCAGCTGCGGGGACTGGTCAAGTCGTTTCGCGGGCCGGACGGCCCGATCCACGCGGTGCGCGGCGTCGACGTGGAGATCGCCGCGGGCGAGACGGTGGCGCTGCTGGGGCCCAACGGCGCCGGCAAGTCGACGACGATCGACATGCTGCTGGGGCTGCTGAAGCCGGACGAGGGCAGCGTGTCGGTGTTCGGCCGCTCGCCCGCCGACGCGGTCGCCGCGGGCGCCGTCGGCGGGATGCTGCAGACGGGTCAGCTGCTCAGGGAGCTGTCGGTGCGCGAGCTGGTGTCGATGATGGCCTCGCTGTACCCGTCGGCGCTGGACGTGCAGGAGGCGCTCGAGCTCTCGGGCGTGAGCGAGATCGCCAGCCAGCGCACGAACAAGCTGTCGGGCGGGCAGACGCAGCGCGTGCGCCTGGCGGTGGCGCTGGTGAGCGACCCGCAGCTGCTCGTGCTGGACGAGCCGACGGTGGCGCTGGACGTGGAGGGGCGCCACGCGTTCTGGACGACGATGCGCGCGTTCGCGGCCCGCGGCAAGACGGTGGTGTTCGCCACCCACTACCTGGAGGAGGCGGACGCGTACGCGGACCGCGCGGTGCTGATGGCCAACGGCGCGATCGTCGCCGACGGCCCGACGACGGAGATCAAGGCGATGGTCGGCACGCGCACGATCCGCGCGACGCTGCCCGGCGTGGACGTCGATGCGCTGGCGGCGCTGCCGGGCGTGAGCAGCGTGGAGCGCCGCGGGGATGCCGCCGTGCTCCAGTGCGCGGACTCGGACACGGCGATCAGGGCGCTGCTGGCCGCGCACCCCGACGCGCGCGACATCGAGATCGCGGCGGCCGGCCTGGAGCAGGCGTTCCTGGCGCTCACCGGCGACGGCGGATCCGGTGGTGGGCCGGCACGGCTCGGCGCGGGTTCGGCGAGCGATCTGGGGCTCGGCTGATGCCGCTCGTGTACATGCGCTACGAGCTGCTGCGGACGCTGCGCAACCGGCGCTTCTTCCTGCTCTCGCTGGGCTTCCCGCTGATCCTGTATCTCGTGATCGTCAGCCCCAACCGCCACGTGCGCGATTTCGACAACACCGGCGTCTCGTTCGCGCTCTACTACATGGTCGGGATGGCGTCGTTCGGGACGATGAGCGCGATGCTCTCGGCCGGCGCTCGCATCTCGGCCGAGCGCTCGGTCGGCTGGAACCGCCAGCTGCGCATCACGCCGCTCACGCCGCGCGCTTACTTCGGCGTGAAGGTGCTGACCGGCTACATGATGGCGCTGATCAGCCTGCTCGTGCTGTTCGTCGCCGGCAGCTCGCTGGGGGTCAGCCTGAGCGCGTCGGAGTGGCTGAACATGACCGGGCTGATGCTGATCGGTCTGGTGCCGTTCGCCGCGCTCGGGATCACGATCGGGCACATGCTCACGCCGGAGTCGATCGGTCCGGCGATGGGCGGGGGGATCTCGCTGCTCGCGCTGCTGGGGGGCGTCTGGTTCCCGCTGGGCGGCACCCACGGCTTCCTGCACGACGTCAGCCAGTCGCTCCCTTCCTACTGGCTCGTGCAGGCCAGCCACACCGCCGAGGGCGGGCATGGGTGGAGCGCTACGGGCTGGATCGTGATGGGTTCGTGGACGCTCGTGCTGAGCGCGCTCGCGGCGCGCGCCTACCGGCGCGACACCGGACGCGTGTAGGCGATTCAATACGGGCGCGGCCGCCTCGACGCCGCATCGAAAGGTGTGCCGCCCTGCTGCATGGCCGGCGAGCGAGCACGCCACGCAAAGCGACGATAGGGTACCGCCGATGATCGCAACGACAAGAGCCTCCTTCACCGCCAGGATCGCCCTGGCCATCGCCCTGCTGGGCTGCGTCTCGCTGCTCGCCACCGCTATCGCGGGCGCCGCTGCCACGCCGGTGTACCAGAAAGAGACCCTCGCCGAATACGAAAAGCAGCTCTCGGGCGGCCAGATCCAGTCGGTGACGGTCAACAAGCGCGTGCGCTCGCTGCGCGTGACGCTGAAGGACGGGCGCTACGTGCTCGCCAAATACAAGGCGAAGGGCGAGCCGGCGGTAGTCGCGGCGCTACAGGCGAAGGGCGTGCCGGTGACGGTGCTGTCCTCCTCGGAAGCGGCGAAAGAAAAACCGGCGAAACACAAACTGCGCTACATCGTCGGCGGCGTCGTGATCGTGGTGCTGCTGATCGTCGGAGCGGTGCTGTTCATCGACCGCAAACGCAAAGCCGCCCGCGAATAGGGAAGGCGCGTCGGATCCGCTGCGCCCGCCAGGCGGGTGCGGGCGGAGCTCCGCTGTCGCAAGCTGAGACTAAGAACGAGACTCAGTCTTATGATAGGTTGGCGTTCGTAGTGCGCTGAACACGCCGACGACAGGAGCTGAGCTCGATGCACCAGAAGCGCCCCCGCGTCCTTGCGATCGTCGTGTCGACGGCGCTGGCCGCGTGCCTGGCCGGCTGCGCGACCGCGGGGAGCAGCGTGACGGCGGACGGCGCGATCGTGGCGGTAGGGGCGGAGAGCCAGTACGCGAACGTGATCGCGCAGGTGGGCGGTCGCTACGTGCGGGCGACGGCGGTGGAGAGCAACCCGAACACCGACCCGCACGCGTTCGAGGCGAGCCCGAGCGTGGCGCAGTCGGTGGCGGCGGCGGGGCTGGTGGTGCAGAACGGAGTGGGCTACGACACGTTCATGGAACGGATCGAGTCGGCCTCCGGGGGGGTGGGATCCAATTCTTCGCGCAAGGTGATCGACGTGCAGCGTCTGCTGGGACTGCCGGACTCGACCGCCAATCCGCATCTGTGGTACCGGTCGGGGACGATGGCGGCGGTGGCGAGCGCGGTGGCAGGCGCGCTCGCGCGGCTGCAGCCGGCGCACGCGGCCTACTTCCACGCGAACGCGGCGGCGTTCGAGCATTCGCTGGCGCCGTGGACCGCGGCGCTCGCGCGGTTCAAGGCCGAATACCCGCAGACGCCCGTCGCCACGACCGAGCCGGTGGGCGACTACATGCTGGAAGCGGCGGGCACCAGGAACCTGACGCCGCTGAGCTTCCAGGCGGACGTCATGAACGGCGTCGATCCCGCTCCCCAGGACGTAACGCTGCAGGATGGCCTGTTCGCGCAGCACAGGGTCAAGGCGTTCCTCTACAACCAGCAGGTGACGGACTCGCTGACGCAGTCGTTCCTGCAGGAAGCCAGGCGCTACGGCGTGCCGGTGGTGGGGCTGTACGAGACGATGCCGGTCGGGTACGACTACCAGTCGTGGATGCTGGCGGAGGTGCGCGCGCTGCGCCGCGCGGTCGCGGAACACGTCTCGACGGAACGGCTGTGAGCGCGCCCGCCGGCGAGCAGATCCTGTCGGCTGAGGGCGTCAGCGTGAGCCTGTCGGGGCGCGAGGTGCTGCGCGACGTCGCCTTCGCGATCCGCGCGGGCGAGTTCACGGGGCTGATCGGCTCCAACGGCGCCGGCAAGACGACGCTGTTTCGCGTGATCCTGGGACTGCAGCCGCCGAGCGCCGGTCGCGTGCTGCTGGACGGCCGCCCGCATCGCTCGAAGCTCGGCCGGCAGAGCGGCCCGCCGATCGGCTACGTGCCGCAGAAGTTCCTGCTCGACCCCGACATGCCGCTGCGCGCGCGCGACCTGGTGGGGCTCGGCATCGACGGCCACCGCTTCGGCGTGCCGCGGCCGTCGCGGGCGCGCAGGGCGCTGATCGAGGAGATGCTGCGGGCGGTCGACGCGGACGGCTTCGCGGATGCGCGCGTGGGCGAGCTGTCGGGTGGCGAGCAGCAGCGCGTGCTGATCGCGCACGCGCTGATCGGCCGCCCGAAGCTGCTGCTGCTGGACGAGCCGCTGGCCAACCTCGACCTGCGCGCCGGCCAGGAGGTCGTGGCGCTGCTCGCGCGGATCGCGTCCGAGCAGCGGATCGCGGTGCTGATCAGCGCGCACGAGATGAACCCGCTGCTGCCGGTGATGGACCGCATCGTCTATATCGCGGGCGGGCGCGTGGCGAGCGGCACGACCGCGGAGGTGGTGCGCGCGGACGTGCTCAGCGAGCTGTACGGCAGCCATGTGGACGTGCTGAACGTGCACGGGCGCGTGCTGGTGGTGGCGGGGGCGGGCGACGACTCGGACCTGCATGGGCACGAGGCGGCGCTGCCGGGCATCGGGATCGTGTCGTGAACGGCTGGCCGTCTGGCTCGCCGCTCGGGGCGCTGCTCGGCTCGCTGCTGGCGCCGGTGATCGAGCCGGGGTTCTTCGCGAGCGAGGACGTGCGCGTGGCGATCGTGGTGGGCGCGGTTGTGGCGATGGTCGCGGGTGCGGTGGGCGTGTTCACGGTCATGCGCGGGCAGTCGTTCGCGGGCGAGGCGCTGGGCGACATCGGCACGACGGGCGGATCGAGCGCGTTCCTCGTGGGGGTGGGGCCGCTGTGGGGCTTCGTCGCGATCGACCTGGTGGCTGCAGCGGTGATGGAGCTGGTGGGCATCCAGCGCCCGCGCGGTCGCGACCTGGCGGCGGGGGTCGTGCTGGGAGCTTTCCTGGGGCTGGCGGCATTGCTGCTGTACCTGGACACGACGATCCACAACACCACCGGCGCGACGTTCACGATCCTGTTCGGCTCGGTGTTCATCGTGGCGAGCTCGCAGCTGCCGGCGATCGTGGCGCTGGGCGCGGCGGCGCTGGCGATCGTGGCGCTCGTGTACAGGCCGCTGCTGCTCAGCTCGCTGAGCGCCGAGATGGCGGCGGCGCGCGGTATTCGGGTGCGTGTCGTTGGCGCCGCGTATCTGCTGGCGATGGCGCTGGCGGTGGCGCTGGCGGCGATGACGATCGGCACGATCCTCTCGACGGCGCTGCTGGTGGGGCCGGCGGCGAGCGCGCTGCGCGTGACGCGCCGCCCCGGCGCAGCGATCGCGCTGGCCGCGGCGATCGGGGTCGCGGCGATGTGGCTCGGCGAGCTGCTCGCATACGACAGCTACTACTGGCCGCCCGTGCGCACGGGCTGGCCGGTGAGCTTCTTCGTGGTCGCGCTGATCTTCCTCGCATACCTGCTGTCGGGCGCGCCGCGGCTGGCTCGCGGGCGCGCAAGGCGGGGCTCCTAGATGTTCTCGGGCTTCATGGTCGACGCGTGGGAGGTGGCGAGCATCGTCGCGGTCGTCGCCGGCCTGGTCGGCTTCTTCGTCGTGCTGCGGGGCTCCGCGTTCGTGGCCCACGCGGTGCCCAACGGCTCGTTCGCGGGCGCCGCGGGGGCGACGCTGATCGGCGTCAACACGCTCGTGGGGCTGGGCGTGTTCTCGCTGCTGGGCGCGCTCGGCATCGGCTTGCTGGGCAGGCGCGGGCGCCACGATGTGGCGACGGCGCTCGCGCTCGTGCTGATGCTGGGTCTCGGCGCGCTGTTCCTCCAGCTGAGCGTCGAGTACGCGCCAGAGGTCGAGTCGCTGCTGTTCGGCGAGGTGCTGGGCATCTCGAGCAACCAGCTGGCGCCGACGGCCGCGCTGGCGCTCGTGTGCGTGGCGGCGATCGCGCTGCTGTACCGGCCGCTGATGCTGTCCTCGGTGCTGGCGGAGGTGGGCGAGGCGCGCGGCGTGAGCGGTTTCAGGATGGAGCTGTGCTTCCTGGCGGTCGTCGCGCTGGCGGCGACGATGACGGTGCCGGTCGTCGGCACGCTGCTGATCTTCAGCCTGATGATCGGCGCCCCCGCGGCGGCGCGCTCCTTCACGGACCGTCCGCTCGCGGCGATGGCGCTGTCGGTGGCGATCGCGCTGGTGACGGTGTGGAGCGCGATCGCGGCCTCCTACACGACCGACTACCCGGTGGGCTTCTTCGTCGGCAGCATCAGCGCCGGCGCCTACGCGCTCGGCCGCGGCTGGGCGGCTTGGCGTCGGCGCGCGCGGACCACGGCCCTACCATCTTCGGCATGAGCGTTGACGTGGCCGCACAGCAGTGGGTGGAGCGCGCAGAGCAGGCGCTGGCGGCCGCGGGGCGCAAGCGCGGTGGTGCCCGGCACGCGCTGCTGGAGCTGCTCTCCGGGCAGGAGTGCGCGCTTACGGCGCTCGAGATCGAGGACGCGCTGCGCGCGCGCTCCTCGCGGCCGGTGAGCCGCGCGAGCGTCTACCGGATCCTCGACGAGCTGGAGGCGCTGGCGCTGGTGCAGCGCGTGGAGACCGGCCAGGCGATGGTGCGCTACGAGCGCGTGTGCGAGCACGATCAGCACCATCACCACCTCGTGTGCGACGAGTGCGGCCTGGTGATGCCGTTCTCGGATCCCGCCCTGGAGCGCGCGATCGAGACGCTCAGCGAGCGCGTGCCGCTGGCGGTGTCAGAGCACGAGATCGTGCTGCACGGGGCGTGCCGGGACTGCGCGGCTTGAGCGATTTCGGTGCTGCACCGTGCTACACTCAACGGGTATGCCGACCACGCATCCGCGTCACACGATCACGGAGACGCCTCCGGTGCAGGAGGCACTCGATGAGCTGCGTGCCCGGCTCGAGGGCAAGCGAATCGACTTCGCCGAGCTGGTGATCCTGGGCGCACGCGCAAAGGCGCGTCATCTCCCGGATCGCGGTCGCGAGGCTCGGGCGGCCCGCGCGCAGCTTGCCGAGTGGATACTTGCGGGCTCTGGACCCGAGATGGATGTCGCCGCTGCCGACGAGGTCAAGCGGCGGGGCCTGCTCGCGAACTTCGACGACTAGGTGCTGCTCCTAGACGACTCGGCATGGGCTCGCTTGCTTGGCGGGTCAGTCCCCGAGGATCGCGCGCAGCAGATTTCCGAGCAGATGACCCGGGGTGAGCTGGCGGTCTGTCTGCCGTTCCTCCTCGAGGCTGGCTATTCCGCCCGTTCAGCTGCGGACCGCAAGCAGCTGATGGCTCGCTTCGTCCACCTGCCACGCATCGAGATCGACGCTGAGGTCGAACGGATCACGCTTCAGGCCCAGCGAGAACTCGCGGAGGTCGGTCATCACCGGCTCCCGCCGACCGACGTCATGATCGCCGCATGCGCGCACAGAGTCGAAGCGGGCGTCCTGCACTACGACGGGGACTACGACCTACTGGTCAAGCACACAGGTCTCGTATTCGAGAGCGAGTGGTTGGCTGCACCAGGTTCCCTGTGAGCACATGACGCCGCTGCTGAGTGCGGTCAGTCGATCTCGACGTCGAAGTCCCACGAGACGATCGGCCGATCGCTCGCGGGCGCCCAGCTGAGGCTGCCGGAGCCCGTGGGCAGCACGGCGTAGAGCTTCAGCGAGACGGGCTTGCCGGGCGTGAGCGGTGTTGGCGGCGCGCCGCCGTGGAGCGCGGTCACCGTGGGATGGTGCAGATGCCCCTCCTCGTCGGTGATGGTGAAGTCGGCGGGGCTGATCGGGATCACGCCGGAGGTCCGGGCGAAGGTGATGACGAACGTGCACGGGCTCGTCGCCGGGACCGGGAACTTCCCCGACTCGGGCACGCTCGGCCCGACGGCCGTGGCGTACACGCCGCCGCCGGCGAGCGTCACGGCCACCGTGTCGCCCTCGATTCCGAGCACGGAGTGGCTGGGGCTCGCGTGCACGATGCGCCCGACGGGGACCGTGGCCCTCGGCAGCCAGCTGGGCAGGCCGCCGTATTTCGTACCCGCCTGTGGCTTTGTGCTCGCACTCGCTCTCTCGCCCGTGCTGCGCTTGGCAGCCGAGCTCGTGCCTCCATGGCCGGCCGCCAGCGCGACCACGCCGAGGGCGAGAGCGACGGCGATCACCGCTGTGATCGCGGCGCGGCGAGGGCCGGGCCCGAAGGCCCGGCCCCTTCCGCCTGACGCCGGTGACGGCGTCACTTGCAACTAGCCTTCCCGCCCGCGCGGGTTGTTGAACACATCCTTGCCGAACGGCGCGAGCCCAGGCTGCGCCGCGTAGCCGATGTGGCCTTTCTTGTCCAGGCCCGGCGAGGCGCTCTTCACGTTGAAGAGGTCCTCCATCGTGCGCAGCCAGCTGTAGTGGTTGTAGTAGACGTTGCTGACCGTGCCCGGGTAGATGTAGGGGCTGATCAGGACGCTACCCGTGTCGCCGCCGCCCGTGGTCGGGTCGGTTGCGTCGTACAGCGGGTCGGTCGCCGCGGTGCGCGCGCCGAGCGTGACCGAGGTCACCGCTTCGGTCGTTTTCACCGGTTCGCCGGAGCCGTTGACGAGCGTGAACGAGCCTTCGTCGACGAAGCCGCCGCTCTGGCTGGGAGCGATGGCCGTGACGGGCGTGTCGGTGACCTTGCCCACGAACGCCCCAGCGGGGATGCCGGCACCCGTCACCGAGCGTCCGGCGTCGGTGGCGATGATCGAGTTGTCGGCGATCGTCGATGTCCCTTCGGCGGCGGTCGCTTTCTCGCTGGCTGCGCCCGGTGAGTGGCTGCCGCCGCCGAGGATGCATGTGGTGGCGGGCAGCGACGGGACCGTCTGCGCCACGCAGCTGTTCGGCCGGTCGATGTCCGAGTTGTCACCGGGGCCGGGGTACAGCTCTTCTCCGGCCGCGTTCTTTTCCAGCGGCGTGTTGGGGCCGGTCGGCTCCCAGTTCACGCTCTGGCCGCTCAGCGTCTCACCGGCGCTGTCGGACAGCAGCGAGGTGGCCGCGTTGGCCGGCACTTCGGTCGAGTTGGCGAAGCTGTTGCCGCTGAACGTGAACGGCGGGAACGCCTCGTCGAACGTGACGTCGATCAGCCCGCCTTCCTTGAACGCCGGCGATTCCTCGATCTCGGGGATCACGTGCTCGAGGAACAGGTCGGCCGCGTACAGGCCGCCGGTGTAGTTGATCGGCGCCTTCGGCGTGTACGGGCTTTCGAAGCCGCCCGACAGGTTGTTGCCGTGGCAGACGGCGTCGTGCGCGTCGCTGCAGTTGTTCGGCGAGATCCAGCTGAAGGCCGGTGTCGTCGCTGCGCTCTGCAGGTCGTGGTACAGGCCGTTCGTTTCACTGAACAGGTTGGCGACGTGCGCTTCGTTGCAGTCGCCGGCGGCCTTGATCGATTCGAACCACGGGAACGGGAAGTGCTTCGGCACGTACTGGTCGGTGCCGTTGGCGCTGCCCGGGTTCGCGAGGGCGGTGCTGCCCGTGACGCCCGGTTCCGCGTACGGGGCGCCGCAGTATTCGGTGCCGGCGTCGTGCGTCGGCCCGCTTTCGTCGTGGTTGCCGAGGTCCTGGGCGTAGCCCTTCCAGCTGACGCCGGCGGCGTCGAGCTGGTTGAACAGCGTTGGCACGTCCTTGCCGTACACGCAGCCGTTCGTCCCGGCGGCCGCGTTGGGGCCCTCGGAGGAGACGACCTGGCCGTAGTTGGGGTTCGTCTTCAGGTTCCCCTGCAGGTCGACGGCGCCCGTGAATTTGTCGTAGAACGGGCAGTCCGACTGCGTGTCGGGCTGTGTCGCCTGGCCGCTCACCATCGATATGTAGTTGTCGAGGCTGAAGTGGCCGGTCCCGTAGTAGTGCTTGAGCAGCACGCCCTGCGCCGGGAGCGTTTTCCACAGGTAGGTGTTGTTGTTGAGCCCGCTGAAGCTCGCTTCGTAGGACTTGTTCTCGAGGATGATCAGCCAGACGTGCTTGACCTTCCCGGGCTTGAGGCCGACTTTGTCGGCGGCGGCGACGGCCTTGGGGCCCGGTGAGCTGCTTGCCGATACGACCGGCAGGGCGGCTACGGCAGCGGCCGCCACGACGGCGGTTGCCATGACGCCTCTACGACGAACGAGGCGCGCGATGCGCCCCGGGGGCTTCGAGCTCTTCTCTCGCATGTCCGACTCATCTCCTTTGAGCACGTGATGTCCGGGCCCGTCTGGACCCTCCGTGCCAGTCTTTTTCGAGACGGGGGTCGACCCTGTGTCTCTTTCGTGACCGAGCCGTTAAGAAACGGATACCGGGCGAGGCCGGCCCCACAGGTAGCCGAGCACGCAGATGAGCGTGAATATGGCGACGACGAGCAGCACCGGCCCGGAGTCCTCGACGAGCGCGCCGACGACGCCCGCGGCGAGGCCGCCGCTGAGCGCCGCGAGCCAGCCGGGGTCGCCGCCTACGGGCGCGAGCAGCCGGGTGCGGTAGCGCAGGAACAGGGCCGAGCACACGAGCGCGAGCGCGGTCGCGACAGGCATCGCCTGATTGCGCAGCTCGTCCCAGGCGGCGCCGTAGCGGCGCACGATGATGTCGCGCAGGTCGCCCGCCGAGCGCACGTGCAGCAGGCTGCCGGTGAAGTGCCCGCCGCCGTGCGCGGTGGCGAGGTCGATGCACGCGAGCGCGGCGAGGCCGGCGAGCGGGCTGATGAGCACGAGCAGCGCGCGCCTGCGCGTGAGCGCTCCGGGTGCGAGCATGATCGCGGCGACGGCGAAGGAGAAGCTCACGAGGATCACGCCGCCGACGCCCGCGCCGATCCGCGCGGAGCCCTCCACCGCGGCCAGCACGATCCCGGCGCCGGCCACCGCCAGGAACGCGCGCTGCCCGCGCGCCACCGGCTGAAGCACGGCGGCGACTGCCGCGAGCACGAGCACGGCGAGCCCCGACTTGAGCTCGTTGCCGATGCCGTAGAAGCGCGCGCCGAGGATTGGGTCGGGGCCTAGCAGGGAACGCATCAGCAGCTGCGTGCCCGCGAGCGCGTCGGCGGTGAGCGCGACGACCGCGACGAGCGCCGGCGCGAGCAGCGCGCGGGGCCACGGTATGAGCGCGTCGGTGAGCGCTCCGAGCGCGACGCACGCGAGCACGATCGTGGCGTACTCCACCGCTGCGCTCGGCTCGAGCGCGGCCGGGATCAGCACGGCGATGGGCGCCCACAGTACGCCCAACGCGCCGACCCGCATCGCCCACGCTCGCGCGCGCGCCGACGGCGCCGCCAGGATCAGGAGCAGCGCCCACGCGCTCAGCAGGAACCCGAGCGCCTTCAGCCGCCGCTCGCCGATCGCGTGCAGCCGCGCCATCAGCGCGCGCAGGCTCGACGAGCGCAGCGCGCCGTCCGTCTCGATCGGCTTGCCGCGCACGTCCGCGGGGATCGCCAGCTTCAGGTGCGCGAGGATCGTCGGCGCCACGTCCACCGCGGCGATCAGGCCGCGCTCGTTCGTGCTCTGCGAGCTCAGCTCCCTGCCGCCGCCGCCCGCGAGCCCCGCGACGGCGCTCCACAACAGTTCGTGGCCGTTCCCGCCGGCCGCGCGCTGCAGCGCGATCAGCAGCTCTCCCGCGGGACGCCGTCTAACGAGTGCGAGCAGGTCGGCGCGGCCTTCGCCGCCCGCGGGCAGATCGGCGACGACGAGGCGCTCGCGGCGTTGCAGGCGCGCGACCCGCTGGAGCAGCGTCGAGGCGAGCCCCACCGAGAAGGCCTCGATGCGACCGCCCCGGTCCGCGGTCAGCACTGCGTCGAGCTGCGCCTCGCTGGCGATCCCGGCATAGCCGCTGCCCGGGATCTGCGCGGCCAGCAGCCCCGGGCGCAGCAGCTGCGGCGCCGCTTCCGCGCGCCGGCGCGCCGCGCCCCAGCCTCCGATCAGCGCGCCCCCGCCGGCGGTTGGTGTCGGCGACAGGGCCGCGGGCTCGGAGGTCGGGTATGCCGAGGCGGCCACGCGCGCGCCCTGCGTGACGTCGAGCAGGAACTGCGCGCTCGAGTAGCGCCCCTGCGTGGCGGACATGATCCCCACGGACAGGCCGCCGACGCTCGCGAGCTGCGACTCGTCGATCGGCAGCAGCACGACCAGCGCCGAGGGCTGCGGCGCGGAGACGGCGATGCTCGCGGCGCCCGCGGCGCCTGGCAGGGCTGCGAGCGCCGCGGCACACAGGAGCGCCGCCGGCGCCCCCCGGCGGATCGGCCTCAGCCGTCCGCCCCCTCGGTCGCCACGCCCGCGCGCGGGCGCGGGTGCGTGGCGCCGGCAGAGGTGTGGTCGCGCTCGTCCTCCGCCGTGTCCCCCTCGCGGTGGCGGATGCCCTCGACGTTGAGCTGCGGCAGCAGCCGGTCGAGCGATGCCGGCAGCGCCCATGTGATCCGCCCGATGATGTCGAGTGTCGCCGGCAGCAGCAGGCAGCGCACGACGAGCGCGTCTAGGAACACGGCGCTTGCGAGGCTCAGCCCGAACTCCTTGATGATGCGGTCTTCGCCGAGCATGAACGACAGGAACACGCACACCATGATCGCCGCCGCGGCGGTCACCACGCGCCCGGTGAGGGCAAGGCCCTCGGCGACGGCGCGCGAGTTCTCGCGCGTGTGCGTCCAGCGCTCGTGGATGCGCGAGACGAGGAACACCTCGTAGTCCATCGACAGGCCGAACACGATCGCGAACAGCATCACGGGTATGAACGACTCGATCGGCCCCTGCTGGACGCCGAACAGGCTGCCCAGCCAGCCCCACTGGAAGATCGCGACGATCACGCCGAGCGATGCGCCGATGCTGAGCAGGTTCATGACGGCGGCCTGCAGCGGGATCACCAGCGAGCGGAACACGACCATCAGCAGCAGCGCCGAGAGCAGCACGACCACGCCGATGAACAGCGGCAGCTTGTGCCCGAGCGTCGTCGCGAAGTCGACGGCCCCGGCGGTGACGCCGCCGACGTAGACCTTCATCCCGGTGCGCGCCTCGATCGGCGGCACCACATGTTCGCGCAGGCGCGAGACGAGCTGCGTGGTCGCATACGCCTGCGGCGAGGAGCGCGGGTAGACGGTGATCGTCGCGACCGCTCCGGTGGGGTTGATCTTCGCGGGCGCCACCGACACGACGCCGGGCGTGGCGGCGATCGCCGCGCGCAGCCTTTCGACGGTGGTCTTGCCGGCGCCCGACGGTTCCGTCAGCAGCACGCCGTTTTCGGCCGCTTCGCGCTTGGGGTTGGAAACCTTCGCGACGACCAGCAGCGGGCCGTTGAAGCCTTCGCCGAAGCCCTGCGCGAGCAGCTCGTAGGCGCGGTGCGTGGTCTGGCCGGCGGGGTCGTTGGACGCGTCGCTGGAGCCGAGCCGCAGCGCCGTGGCGGGCGCCGCGATCACGAGCATCGTGAGCGCTGCCACGGCCGCGATCGTCTTCGGCCGGCGCTGCACGAACGCGCTCCAGCGCAGCCATGTGCGGCCGGCGGCGATGGTGGCGGACGACGCGGAGGGTGCGGTTGCGGCTCCGCCCGCCTCTTCGGCTTCCCGTGCGCGGGCGCGTGCGCGACGACCGCCGATGGCGACGCGCGCGCCGGCGATCGTCAAGAGCGCAGGCAGCAGCGTCAGCGACGCGAGCATCACGAGCAGCACGCCGATCGACGCGGAGATGGCGACGCCGTACAGGAAGTCGACGCCGAGCAGCATCATGCCGAGCAGCGCGATCACGACGGTGCAGCCGGCGAACAGCACTGCGCGCCCGGCTGTGTCGATCGCCTCCACGACCGACTCGCGGGCGTCGTCGGTAGGTGACGCCGGGCGCTCCGTAGGCCTCGCGGAAGCGCGTGAGGATGAACAGCGCGTAGTCGATCCCGACGCCCAGCCCGATCATGGCCGCGAGCTCGGAGGAGAAGTTGGGCGTGTCGACCACGTGCGTGAACAGGGCGATCGCGCCGAGGCCCGTGCCGAGCCCGAACAGGGCGGTGACGATCGGCAGGCCCATCGCGGTCAGCGAGCCGAACGTCAGCAGCAGCACGACGATCGCGGCGAGCAGCCCGACCGCGGTGGAGACGCCGAAGCCGACCTGCTCGGTGGCCTCGATCGCCTGTCCGCCGAGCTCCACCTGGAGTCCAGGCCGAGCCGCGGCGCGCGCGACCTGCACGACGCGTTCGGGCGCGCTTTTCGGCAGCAGGTTGGCTTTCTCGTCGAACACGACCGTCGCGAACGCGATCCTGCCGTTGGCCGACACGGACTTGCCGCTGCCGGCGCCCGCGTACGGGCTGATCACGCTGGTGACGTGCGGCAGCTGCGCGACCTGCGCGAACATCGCGCTCATGCGCGCGCGCACCGCCGGGTCGAGGACGCTGCCGGAGCTGACCTTGTAGACGATCGTGTCGCGGTCGCCGGCCTGCGCGGGGAAACTGCGCTGCAGCAGGTCGGCGGCGCGCTGCGCATCGGAGTTGGGCAGCGTGAAGTTGTTGGAGTAGCTCGTGCCGGCGGACTGCGCGAACGCGTTGACGGCGATCAGCAGCAACAGCCACCCGATCACGACGTACTTGCGGTGCGTTGTCGACCAGCGGGCAAGCTTCAGCACGGCGACTCCTGATGCTCGGCGGGGACAGAGGTGCTTCGCGCTGGGGCGAGCGCTCACCCTAGGGTAGCCACCCCGATCGGCAGAGCCCCGTGTCGGTAGACACGCCGGTCAGTTCACGCTGGGGTCCACGGGCATGCGGGCGATCAGCGCGTAGCTTCCGCCCTTGCGCGTGAGCACGCTGCTCCACAGGCTCTCGGGCACATCCGTGAAGACGTCCTGGGGCTCAGCGGGGTGCGCGATCCAGTCGCCGTCTGCGATCTCCGCGTCGAGCTGCCCGCGCCCCCAGCCGGCGTGGCCGGCGAACACGCGCGTGCGCGCGGTCGCCTGCGCCAGCTGCTCGATGCCGGCGTCCGGGGCGGGGAAGCCGATGCGGCCGACCACCAGCATGCCGGCGAGCGACGGCTCGAGGAACTCCGCGAGGAACACGACCGAGCTCGGCTGCACGGGGCCGCCGACGTACACGGTCTCGAGGGCGCCGACCACGCCTTCCAGCTGCGGCACCGCCTCGGCGATGGTGGCGGTCGAGGGTCGGTTGAGGACGACGCCCATCGCGCCGTCCTCGCTGTGGATGCCGATCAGCACGACCGTGCGCGCGAAGTTGGGGTCCTGCAGTGTGGGCGAGGCGAGCAGCAGCTGACCGGCGAGCGATTCCGACATGGTCCGATCGAGGCTACCGGCAGGCTGCTCGCCCGCCAAGCGGGATGTAGCGCGGCATCCGGGACTCGCCGCCGTCGGGCGATCCTTCAGCCAGCCGAGAAGATCTCCAGCGAGCCGGTGAGCTTGTGGTCGTTGGCGTTGCCCTCCGGCTCCACCACGTGGCCGTCGACGACGATCGGGCTGTTCCAGTGGCCTGCTTCCCCCGCGAGCTTGGCGATCGGGTGCGGCGAGGCGGGGCGGTACACGTAGATGCCGCCGGCGTCCGGTTCGTACACGTACAGCAGCCCGCCGGCCATCACGGGGCTCGTGCCCGGCGTGCTGTTCTCCCACGCCTGGTACAGGCGCCCGCGACGCTCCACGTAGGCGGCGGTCCCGTGAACGTCTGCGAGGAACATCGTCGTGCGCCCGCTGCGCTGCCACACGGCCGGGGCGGTGAACAGCTGTCCGCCGCCGGGGATCGGCAGGCGCTGCACTTCGCCGCCGAGCGGGTGCAGGCGGCCGGATGGCGGGTGACCGTCCAGGCGCGAGAGCGCGAGCACCCGCATGATCCCGTCCTTGCCGGCGAGCACCGCGCGCCCTTCTGCGAGTAGCGCGGGGGCGCTGGAGCCGAGGTCGGTGTCGCTGGTGTTGAGCTGTTCCTGGTCGGTCGGCGTGAACGACTGGCGCAGCGTGAGCCCCGGGAAGCTCAGCTCGAGCACACTGTCGCCGAAGTCGGTGGTGCCGTTCCACGGGCCGTTGCCGGTGTCGATCAGGATGCGCGCGCTGGCCGGTTCGGGGATGCGAGCGGAGCGAGTGTCTCCCGGTTCGGCGGGCTCGACGACGGCTCCGCCGCGGGACAGGATCGCCGAGTCGCTCGCCGGGCAGGTGCTCGGCGTCTGCAGTTCGCGTCGGTTGGCGCACAGCGTGTTGAACACGCTCATCATGCGGCCGCTCGCGCGATCGATGGCGACCACGTGGCCCTGGTAGGGCGGGGCGTCGCCGTAGTAGCCGCCGGTCGTCGCGAGCACGTCGGGACCGTCGAGGTTGAGCGCGGCGGCGATCTTCTCGTGGAGCGGTTCGCGCGTGATCGACACGGGCCACGAGCCGCCCGCTTCCTCGCGGCCGTCGGCCAGCGACAGCTTGTGGATCAGCCCGTTGGGCGAGGCGGCGTACACGGACAGCCGGTCCGGGTCGGCGACGGGAGTGGCGGTGGTGATCTGGGCGCTGCCCGCCCACCTGCTGTAGCCGGGCGGCGTGAACGTCCACAGGATCTGCCCGCTGGAGCCGTCGATCGCGATCGTGCGGCCGTACGTGGTCGTGACCACGATCACGTCGTGGATGGCGCCGTCGACGGAGACGCCGTGCAGGTAGATGGGGGAGGAGTCGACGGTTCCGGCGAGCGCCACGGTGATGCGGTGCAGGTGCGCGAGGTTGGCGGCGGTGATGCCGCTCGAGAGTTCGCTCACGTCGCTGCGCTGCGGGTCGAGCCCGAACTCGGGCCAGTCGAGCAGCTCCGCGGTCGCTGTTCGCGCGGCGGTGGGGATCGCGGCGACGCTCACCGTCGGCGTGCGGATCGCTGCTGGGGCGGCGCCTCCGCATGCCGACAGGCCCGCGCACGCCAGTGCGGCGCACGTCGCCGCTGCGAGTGCGTGGCACTTGAGGCGGCGAGCGCGCATCTGCTCAGGTTCTAGCGCATCTTCGGTAGGGTGACGCGGATGGCGAAGACTCCGCAGGTGGGCGAAGCGGCGCCCGATTTCGAGCTCCAGGGGACGGACGGGCCGTTCAAGCTCTCCGAGCATCGCGGCGAGCGCGTGGTGCTTCTGTTCTACCCGGGGGACAACACCCTGGTCTGCACAAAACAGTTCTGCTCCTACCGCGACCGCGCCGAGGACTTCGCGCAGTTGCACGCGACGGTGGTGGGCATCTCCTCGCAGGACCTCGCCTCGCACGAGGCGTTCGCCGCCAAGCACGCGCTGAACGTGCCGCTGCTGGCCGACGTGGACAAGCGCGTCGCGCGCGCCTACGACGCGTTCTCCTCGCGCCTGGGCGTCAAACGCGCGGTGATCGTGATCGACGAGCAGGGGATCGTGCGCCATCGCCACGATCACCTGCTGGGGCTCGACTACCAGTCGGTCGACGAGCTCAAAGCGGTGCTCGACGCGCTGCCGGCTTCTGCCGCTGGGTGAAACCGCTAGGTTGCGTCTGCCGGGAGCAGACGGAAATGCTTGCCGTCGCTGCGGAGGACACGGAAGTGCCTTTCGTCGAGCGTTAGGACATCCCGGATGCGGTGGCGCTGCGAGAGCACGACGATTGATGCGTCGGCGAGGCTGATCCCGAGGTCGGCGTAGCGGTCAATGACCTCGTGTGCACTTGTGATGTCCCGTGCAGTCATCGGCTCGAGCGCATAGGCGCCGCGCTCGACCTCCTCGAGCAGGCTCGCGCGGGCGGCGTAGCCGACGCGTGAGGCGATGAGGTAGTCGAGCTCTGCGAGCACGAATGGCGAGAGCAGCAGTGGTGGGGACGCGGAGGACAGGCTCCTCGCCGCCTCGCTGTGGTGGGTCTGGTTGCTGTCGATCGCCGCCAGCAGGCCGCTGGTGTCGAGCAGGATCACTCGCCGAAGCCGCCGGCCAGTTCCTCGTCCACCCGCTCTGCAAGCGTGGGGTCGACGCTGCTGAAGAGTGGCAGGTGTGGTGCTGGATATGTGTGTTCAGCTGTCGCGGTGGCCACCGCCGACCGGACAACCTCGGCCTCGCTGCGTCCTTCGGCTGCGGCCGTCCGCTCAAGCGCATCCTTCAGATCGTCAGGAAGGTAGATCGTCGTGCGTCTCATGCCATACATCATGCCACACGTAGCCTCTCTCCGAGCGACTGCTCGACGCGCTGCCGCCCCCTGCGTATCTCAGCTGCTCGACGACACGGAGGCGCCCGCCGGCGCCAGCACGTAGGGATGGTCGGTGGTGGGAACAAGGCCGGCGAGGGCCGCCTCTGAGATCCGCCGCGGCACGGCGGACGTGAAGCGATACGCGCTGAGGCCGTCGACGCGCAGGCGCGCCACCAGGCGGAATCCAGGGGCGGGCGGCCGGCTGGCGGCGGCGGGTAGCGCTCCGTTGCTCGTCTCGTCGATCTCGTCGACCACGATCGAGCTTTGCTCGCGCATGGGGTGGAACCCCGGCAGGTAGTACTCGAGCGGCGCGGAGCCGAACAGCACGGTCGTGATCACGCGCTGGCTCGAGCCGTGCGCGATGTCGGCGGCGAGGTCGCGCCAGTTTTCCCGCTGCAGGTCCGCGCGCCGGTCGATGTCGATCGAGACCGCCAGGGACGCGAGCGAGATCAGCGCGGCGAGCACGATCCCGGCGCGGCCGGTGCCGGGCCAGACGACGATCATCGCGATCAGCGCGGCGAGCGGGATCATCGCTCCGACGAGGTTGCGCGGTGCCAGGTAGTCGGCGCCGAACGCCACCAGCGCGATCGGGATCAGCACGCCGCAGCCCGCGATCGACAGTGCCACGAGCGCCTCGCGCTGCGGGCCCCGGCGCTCGCGCATGCGCCACAGCCCGAGTGCCAGCCCGGCGAGGATCGGCAGCGCCACGAGTAGCTCGGCCTTGTGCCCGAGCGTCTGGCCGCTATAGCCGGTGAGGTAGTACTGGGGGATCGCCTGCAGTCGCGACGACAGCGCCCATTCGCCGATCCACTGGGTGTTCTGGCCGCCCTGCGAGAGGATCAGCGGCACGAGCGCGGCCCCGACGGCGCCGATCGCCACGACCGCGGGCAGCGCGGGTCTGCGCGTGCGCGGGTCCCACAGCAGCCACAGCGCCATCGGGATCAGCAGGAACACGGCAAAGTAGTGGGTCGCCAGCGCCAGCGCGCCGGACAGCGCAAACAGCGCCATCCGCCGCGGCGTCGGCTCCCGCAGCGCGCGCAGGAAGCACAGGAGCGCGAGCGCGGCGGTGAGCACGTACAGCCCGTACGCGCGCGCCTCCTGCGAGTACCAGACGAACAGCGGGTTCACGGCGACGAGCGCGGCGCATGCGATCGCGGTGCGGCGGCCGGCGAGCTCGCGCCCGATCGCCCACGCGACGGGCACCGTGGCGATCCCCGCGAGCGCGGTCGGCAGGCGCAGCGCCACCTCGCCGGTGCCGAGCACGCGCGAGTCCGCCCACTCGAGCACGTACCACAGCGGCGGCGTGTTCTCGCTGTGCACCATCGAGCGCAGCGTCGCCCACAGGCTCGGGTGCAGGACGTTGACGGGCGTGAACGCCTCGTCGAACCAGAAGCTCTGCAGGTTGAGCGTTGCGAGCCTCAGCACGGCTGCGAGCAGCGTCAGCGCGAGCAGCGGCCACCAGCGCGACAGCCGCCCAACGGCCCGCTCCGCCGGCGGGCTGGCCGCCGGCGGAGCGGGGTAGGCGACGGTGCTCAACGCCCGGCGTGCGCGGCCGCTGAAGAGGTCTCGAGCTCGCCGCTCGGCCGCTCGACGGTCGCCCGGGCCGCATACAGCTCTGCGAGCTCGAGCTGCAGGTTGCGCGGCTCTTCGTCAGGTGCAGGCGAGCGCCGGTGCCACGCGCCGTCCGCGTCCAGGTCCCATGAGCTCTGGTTGTCGGCAAAGGCGCGGTCGAGCGAGTCGAGCAGCTCGGCGCGCAGCTCGGGCGCCTCGATCGGCACTGCGAGCTCGACGCGGTGGTCGAGGTTGCGCGGCATCAGGTCCGCGGAGGCGATGTAGATCGTGTGCTCGCCGCCGCGCTCGAACGCGTAGATGCGCGAGTGCTCGAGCAGCCGTCCGACGATCGAGACGACCCTGATGTTCTCGGAGATGCCCGGCAGCCCTGGGCGCAGGCAGCAGATGCCGCGCACGTTGAGGTCCACGCGCACGCCCGCCTGCGAGGCCGCGTACAGCGCGCGGATGCAGCGCCCGTCGACGAGCGAGTTCATCTTCATGGCGATCCGCGCCGGATGCTCCTCGGAGTGGGCCGCGATCGTCTGCTCGATCTGCTCGATGATGCCGTCGCGCAGGTGCGCGGGCGCGGTCAGCACCTTGCGGTAGTGCAGCGGGCGCCCGTAGCCGGTCAGGTAGTTGAACATGTCGGCGACGTCCGCGCCGATCTGCTCGTCGGTGGTGAACAGGCCGAAGTCGGTGTACAGCCGCGCGGTCGCCGAGTGGTAGTTGCCGGTGCCGATGTGCACGTAGTTGCGCACGCCGTCGCCCTCGCGGCGCACGACCAGCACGCACTTGGCGTGGGTCTTCAGCGCCGGCTGGCCGTACACGACGTGCACGCCGGCCTCCTCCAGCGCCTTGGCCCAGTGGATGTTCATGCGCTCGTCGAAGCGCGCCTGCAGCTCGACCAGCGCGACCGCCTGCTTGCCCCGCTCGGTGGCGTCGATCAGCGCCGGCACGAGCGGCGAGTCGTCGCTCGTGCGATACACGGTCTGCTTGATGGCGAGCACGTTGGGGTCGGCCACGGCCTGCTCGACGAAGCGCTCCACCGAGGTGGCGAACGACACGTATGGGTGGTGCACGAGCAGGTCGCCTTCGCGCATCGCGCCGAGCACGTCCGGGCGCTCGCCCTCGCGGCGCAGCAGGCGCGGGTGCGTGATGCCGACGACGGACTCCTCGCGCAGCTCGGCGTGGCCGGGGAGCTTGACGATCTGCCACAGCGCGCCCATGTCGAGCAGGCCGTCGACCGGGTAGACCTCCTCCTCCTGCACGCCCAGCAGCGCCGCCAGCGCATCGCGCAGCTGCTCGGAGCAGTGCGCGCCGACCTCGACGCGCACGACCTCGCCGAAGCGGCGGCGGCGCAGCTCGTCCTCGACCGCCTGCAGCAGGTCGGCGGCGTCGTCGGATACCTCGAGGTCGGCGTCGCGGGTGACCCGGAAGACGTCGCAGTCGGCGATCTCCATGCCGGGAAACAGCGCGTCGAGGTGGTTGGCGATCACGTCCTCCAGCGGCACCAGCAGCGCGGGCTCGCCGGCGGCCTGCTTGAGCGTGACGAAGCGCGGCAGGATCTCGGTGGGGACCTTCACGCGCGCGAACACGGTCTGGTCGCTGATCGGGTCGCGCACGAGCACGGCGAGGCTGAGGGACAGGTTGGAGATGTAGGGGAACGGGCGCCCGGGTGCGACCGCGAGCGGCGTGAGCGCGGGGAAGATCGCCTTCTGGAAGTGCCTCGCCAGGTCGGCGCGCCGCTCGTCGTCGAGCTCGCGCACGCCGACCACGCGGATGTCCTGCGCGGCCAGTGCGGGGCGCAGCCTGCCTTCGAAGCAGTCGGTCAGCCTGCGGCTCTGTTCGAGCACTCGCTCGCGGATCAGCGCGATCGTCTCGGAGGGGATCAGCCCGTCCTGGCTGGGGTTCTCGACGCCCGCGTCGATCTGGTCGCGCAGGCCGGCGACGCGCACCATGTAGTACTCGTCGAGGTTGGTCGTGTAGATCGCGCAGAACTTGACGCGCTCGAGCAGCGGCACGCGCTCGTCCTCGGCGAGCTGCAGCACGCGGTCGTTGAAGTCAAGCCAGGAGAGCTCGCGGTTGAGATACAGAGCCGGGTCCTCGCCGGCCCCTGCGCCGCGGCCGTCCGGCGCAGGGCTCGAGAGTGCCGCTTGGCCCTCCGTCCTGTGCTCGAGATCGCTGCTCATGGGCTCCTCAAGCTACACCGTCAGGCGCACAGGCCGAAGCACGCCATGCCTGTGGCACTGTCTCTACTCTGGGCTCATTCCCGACGCGACAGCCGGCTTGCGGGCGCGGACGATTGCCGAGATCGCCTGTGCGTGCACGCGGTGCGTCTCGCGTATCTCCACGTCGGCGAGACCGGCGTCCGCGAGTGCCTGGGTGAACTCTCGTCGAGTGAGCGCTCCGGCGATGCAACCGGTGTAGGCCTGCATGTCGGCGCGGGTCGCGTCGTCCATGTTCTCGTCGGCGATCACATCGGAGACCGCCAAGCGTCCGCCGGGCCGCAGCACCCGTGCGACCTCGCGCAGCACCTTTGGCTTGTCGCCCGAGAGGTTGATCACGCAGTTGGAGATCACGACGTCGACGCTCGCGTCCGGGAGCGGTATCTGCTCGATGTAGCCCTTGTGGAGCTCGACGTTCTCGACCCCGGCCTTCTGCGCGTTCTCGCGCGCGAGCGCGAGCATCTCGTCGGTCATGTCCAGGCCGTGGGCCTTGCCGGTCGGGCCGACGCGCTTTGCCGAGAGCAGCACGTCGATGCCGCCGCCCGAGCCGAGGTCCAGGACCGTCTCGCCCTCGTGCAGTTCCGCGACCGCTGTGGGGTTGCCGCAGCCGAGCGAGGCGAGCTTGGCGGTGTCGGGCAGCTGTTCGTGGTCGCCGAGCGCGTAGAGCGCGGCGCCGAAGACCTCGCTGCCGCCGTCGAAGGTCTCACTCGGCGCGCAGCAGCCGGCGCCGGGATCGGTGCTCGTCACCTGGACGGCGGCGGCGGCGTAGCGCTGGCGCACCTGCTCGCGGATGTCACTCAGCTCAGCCATGTCGACAGCTCCTTCAGTGCATCGGGGATCACGTAGTAGTAGGCCCATAGCCCCTGTCGCTCGGAGTCCACGATCCCCGCGTCGCGTAGCTTCTTGAGGTGGTGGGAGAGCGTGGGCTGGGAGATGTCGAACAGCGGCACGAGCTCGCAGACGCACACCTTGCCGGCGTGTTTGAGCAGCACGTCCACGAGCTGCAGGCGGATCGGATCACCGAGTGCCTTGGCGACCTCGGCCATGCGCAGTGCGTGCTCACGCTGGACGTCGGGGTAGACGACGGGTTCGCAGCATCGCTCACCAGCCGGTCGCTTCTGCTTGGGGGCCAGCTCCATATCGACGGGCATCTATATACACATATCAATAACAATCATGTTTGTCAATGGATTACGATAGCGCCATGACCACACGCGGCACGCAGGCGCCATCGTGACCTTCGATCCGGTCACGTTCAGATGAGCACCCGGGTCGGCATCAACGGCTTCGGGCGCATGGGCCGTCTCGCGCTGCGTGCCGCATGGGGCTGGCCGGAGCTCTCCTTCGTGCACGTCAACGAGCTCCACGGGGATGCGGCGACTGCGGCTCACCTGCTGACGTTCGACTCGGTCCACGGCCGCTGGTCCGAGGACGTGCACGGCGAGGGCGGGTCTCTGACGATCGAGGGGGCCGCTGTGAGCTACAGCGGCGTCGGCGAGCCCGGCGACGTCCCATGGGGTGAGCTGGGGATCGAGATCGTGCTCGAGTGCTCCGGCAGGTTCCGAACGCGGGAGAGCCTCGAGGGATACTTTCGCCAGGGCGTGAGGAAGGTGATCGTGGCGGCGCCCGTGAAGGAGGGCGCGCTCAACCTCGTCGTCGGCGTCAACGATCACCTGTACGAGCCGGAGCGCCACGATCTGCTGACGGCGGCGTCGTGCACGACGAACTGCCTGGCCCCGGTGGTGAAGGTGATCCACGAGGGCATCGGGATCGTGCACGGGCAGATCACCACGCTGCACGACATGACTAACACCCAGACGATCGTCGATGCGCCGCACAAGGACCTGCGCCGGGCGCGTGCCGCCAGCGTCTCGCTGATCCCCACGACGACCGGGTCTGCCTCTGCGATCGGGCTGATCTTCCCCGAGTTGGAGGGCAAGCTGAACGGCCTCGCGGTGCGCGTGCCGCTGCTCAACGCGTCCCTCACGGACTGTGTCTTCGAGGTGGGCCGTCCGACGACGGTGGAGGAGGTCAACGCCCTACTCGAGGCGGCTGCCGACGGGCCGCTGTCGGGGATCCTCGGCTACGAGCGCCGGCCGCTCGTATCGGTGGACTTCAGGGATGACCCGCGTTCGGGGATCGTCGACGCGCCCTCGACGATGGTGACGGACGGCACCCAGGTGAAGATCCTGGCTTGGTACGACAACGAGTGGGGCTACGCGAACCGCCTCGTCGAGCTTGCGCGCACCGTCGCGTCGAGCCTGCCCGGCCCGCAAAGCTCCGCGGACTCCTCCGGCGCTGATGGCTAGCGACGCGACGGGCGCCGGCGACATCGCGCACAAGCGCCGGGTCGACCTGCGCAACTACGCGGTGGGAACGGGCGCGTACTGGACTGAGACGCTCGTCGACGGGGCGACGCGCACGCTCGTGCTGTTCTATTTCGACCGGCTCGGCTACAGCCCGCTGCAGGTCGCTTCCCTGTTCGTGCTCTACGAGGTCGCGGGTGTTGTCACGAACCTCGTCGGAGGCTGGCTCGCCGCTCGCCTGGGATTGAAGGTCACCCTCTCGATGGGCCTCGCGATCCAGGTGGTTGCGCTGCTGATGCTCGGCTTCGCGCCGGTGTCGCTGCTCGTCGTGCCATATGTGATGGCCTCCCAGGCGCTTTCCGGTATCGCGAAGGACTTGAGCAAGATGAGCTCCAAGAGCGCCGTCAAGCTGGTCACACCCGAAGACGACCAGTCCTCTCTGTATCGCTGGGTCGCGATCCTGACCGGGTCGAAGAACGCGCTGAAGGGAGTCGGCTTCTTCCTCGGCGGCCTGCTCCTCACGCTCGCCGGCTTCCAGGCGGCGCTGCTGATCCTCGCCGCGATGACGCTCTTCGCGCTGGTGCTGAGCCTCCGGCTGATGCACGGCCAGCTCGGCACGCCGGACAAGACCGCGAAGTTCAAGCAGATGTTCTCCAACAACCGCGCCGTCAACGTCCTTGCCGCCGCACGCATCTTCCTGTTCGCCTCGCGCGACGTGTGGTTCGTGGTCGGCCTGCCGTTCTTCCTCTACACCGTCGTGGGCTGGACCTTCTGGCAGGTTGGCACGCTCCTCGCCGTCTGGGTGATCGGCTACGGCGGCGTTCAGGCTCTCGCCCCGCGCTTCGTCCGCCGGCGGGCCGGCGCCGGCGGCGAGCCAGACGGAAGGACCGCGATCTGGCTTGCTCTGGGCCTGGCTGTCTGGCCCGCCGCTATGGCCGTGGCGCTCGATGCGCATGTCGACCCCGCCGTCGCGATCGTCGCCGGGCTGATTCCCTTCGGTGTGGCGTTCGCCATGAGCTCCGCGGTCCACTCCTATCTCATCCTCGCCTACGCCGACAACGACAAGGTGGCAATGAACGTCGGCTTCTACTACATGGCCAATGCTTGCGGACGCCTCGTCGGGACCGTGCTCTCGGGGCTCCTCTACGAGTGGCGCGGGCTGACGGCCTGTCTGTGGACGTCGGCGGGGTTCATCCTTGCGACGGGGCTGCTGTCGCTGCTGCTGCCAACAGATGTCGCGACGAGCACACGATCGACCAAGGCTGTCGCAGACGGCCTGACGCGCGCGACACGCTAGGCTGCACGCAGAGGAATGGCCCGTCAGCTATGGCTACTTCGTCACGCGGAGGCTGAGCCGCATGGCACGCGCACGGACGCCGAGCGCCGCCTGACCGAGCGGGGGCGCCAGCAGGCGCATGCCGCGGGCGTCGCGATCGAGCGGCTGCGCGGCGATTTCGACCTGGTGCTCTACAGCCCTCGCGTGCGCGCGCGCGACACCGCGGAGCTCGCGGCGGAGGGTTGGAGCGAGCAGCAGCGGGCGCTGCTGGTCGTCCACAAGCCCCTGTCCGGAGGTTTCGACGCCGTGCAGGCGCTGGAGGCGATGAGCTCGGTGCCGGCGGATGGGCGGCTGCTGGTCGTCGGCCACGAGCCGGACCTGTCGCGGGTCGTCGGCGAACTGACGGGCGCGCGTGCGGACGTGAAGAAGGGGGGGCTTGCGATCGTGCGTCTAGAGAGCGCCGGCGGTGAGCTCGTCGCCCTCTTGCGGCCCCGCGAGCTTGCCCTGATCGCCCACGCGGGCATCGAGGCGGTCGGCGTCCCACTCGGCGGGGACTGACGAGGGCACGTCGCCGGGGTCGACGACCTCGACCGATTCGGCGGCGAAGCGGTAGCCGATGCCGAAGTGGGTGTGGATGTAGCGCCACTTGGGCGAGGCCTTCTCGAGCTTCTGGCGGAGCTTGCGCACGAACACGTCGACCGAGCGGTCGCCGCGGACCATCGTGTAGCCCCACAGGCGCGAGTAGATCTCCTCGCGCTCGAGCACGCGCCCGTCGGCGGCGGCGAGCAGCTCGATCAGCTCGAACTCGCGCCTTGTCAGGTCGATGCTGTGCTCGCCGACGAACGCCTGGAAGCGGTCGGAGCGGATCTCGACCTCGCCGGCGGTGATCGGCTCGACCTCCGTGCGGGTGGCGCTGCGCCGGCGCCGGCGCACGACGCTCTGCACGCGCGCGATGACTTCCTCGGGGTGGCACGGCTTGGTGATCCAGTCGTCGGCGCCCAAGCGCAGCCCGCGCACGCGCTGGGCGACGGTCGACGGTCCCGTGCAGACGACGATGCCGAGCTCCGGCAGCGCCTCGCACAGCCGCTCCAGCCAGCCCCACGCCTGCGGTCCGAGTACGGCCAAGTCGACGATCAGCGCGCTGAGGCGCATCGAGACGACCTCGTCGGCCGGCACCGGGCTGGCGAGCACGCGGTGCTCCCAGGCGAGGCGATCCAGGCGCTTGCTGAGCACCTGGATGAAGCCGCTGTCGCGGTCGAGGACGGCGATGCGGAGGGCGGCTGCGCTTGTGGCATCCGTTGCCGCTGCTGCCCCCCCAACGTCTCCAGCGCTGACGCTTGCGCTCATTGCGGCGCAGTGTAAGCGATGAGAGAGACATCTGACAGCCCTGCAAGCAGATGTCACAGGATCTTCACAGGCGCCGATCGCTATTTGCGGGGCTGCCGGCCCGGTGCCGCCGCGCCAGTGGTGGGCGCGCGGCTACCGACCGGGCGCTCCGCTACTGGTCGGGTGCGCGCGAGGAGTCCGAGAACTCGCGAAACAGGCCTGTGACCACGAACGCGACCTGCTCGCCGATGTCGACGGCGTTGTCGCCGATGCGCTCCAGCGCGCGCGCTACGAGCGTCATGTGCATCGCCCACTCGCGCGTGTCGGGGTCGTCGCCGATCTCGATCGCGAGGCGGAAGATCTCGCGGTTGAGGCGGTTGATCTCGCGGTCCTGGCGCACCAGGTCTTCGGCGAGGCCGACGTCGCGCGCGGCGAACGCGGCCTTCGACTGGATCACCTCGGAGCGGGCGAAGGCGCCCATGCGGGCGAGCGCGTCGAGCATTTCGCGGTGCACCGGCGGCTCATACCCGGACAGGGGGATCAGCTTGGCGATGTTCACGCACTGGTCGCCCATGCGCTCGATGTGCTTGATCATGTGCAGCAGCGCCGCCACCAGCCGCAGGTCTCCGGCCACTGGCGCCTGCAGCGCGAGCAGCGAGAGGATGCCCTGGTGCACCTCCAGGTAGCGCCCGTCGACGCGGTCGTCGTCGGCGATCACCATCTGGGCGAGCTCGACGTCCTGGTGGTGCAGCGCCTCGAGCACGCGGTCGAGCTGCTCGACGATCAGGTCCAGGCCGCCGAGCGCGTTGGCCTCGAGCTCGCGCAGCTGCGCCTGGAAGTGCGCGCGTCCCTGGGCGTGGCTGCCGTCGCTCGCGAATGCCGCCTCCTGCCGCCCAGCATCGGTGGCGGCGGGAAACGTCGCCGGTGGCCGGCCCTCGTCAGCCGAACTTCCCGGTGACATATTCCTCGGTTCGCGAGTCGCTGGGTTTGGTGAAGATCTCCTGCGTCGGCCCGACCTCGATGAGCTCGCCGCCGAGCATGAACGCGGTGCGGTCGGCCACGCGGGCGGCCTGCTGCATGTTGTGCGTGACGATCACGATCGTCACGCGCTGCTTGAGCTCGTCGATCAGCTCCTCGATCTTGAGCGTCGCGATCGGGTCCAGGGCCGAGCAGGGCTCATCCATCAGGATCACCTCGGGGTCGACCGCGAGCGAGCGCGCGATGCACAGCCGCTGCTGCTGGCCGCCCGAGAGGCCGGCGCCGGGCTCGTCGAGTCGATCGGCGACCTCGTCCCACAGGCCGGCGCCGCGCAGCGCCGCCTCGACCTTGGCGCGCAGGTCGCCGCCGCGCCGCGAGCTGAGCCGCGGGCCCGCGGCGACGTTGTCGAAGATCGACATCGTGGGGAACGGGTTGGGCTTCTGGAAGACCATGCCGACGGCGCGGCGCACCGCGACGACATCGACGGAGGGGTCGTACACGTCGAGGTCCTCGAGCAGCACCCGTCCCTCGGCGCGAGCGCCGGGGATCTCCTCGTGCATGCGGTTGATGCAACGCACCATCGTCGACTTGCCGCAGCCGGAGGGCCCGATGATCGCGGTGACCTCGTTGGCGCGGAAATCCAGGTCGACGCCCTTGACCTGTTCGGCGCTGCCGTAGAAGGCGCGCAGCTGCTCGAGCTTGATGCTCAGCCCGGGCTTGGCCGCGACGCTCGCGGCGCTGCCGGTGGGCGCCGGAACGGTCGCGGCGCTGGTGATCCGCGGCGGGCCCAGCTCCGCGCCCGATGTGCTCGCGCTCTGGCCCATCTGCTCTCGATCCAGCTCCGAGCGACTCTCCGGGTCCATGTCAGCCACCTCCTGGTTCCGTCCGTCGGGTGTCATGCAAGGCGACTCCTTCTCGCGATCAGGCGGGCGGCGAGGTTGAGCAGCAGGATCATCATTACAAGGGTGAGCGCCGCTCCCCAGGCCCGGTCGACCACAGCGGTCGTAGGGGAGGTGACATCCTTGTAGATTTGCACAGGCAGCGAGTTCATGAACCCGCCGAGGTTGAAGCTGGTCTTCAGCGTGGCCGCCGCGGTGAACAGCAGCGGCGCGGTCTCGCCGGCGGCGCGCGCGACCGCGAGCAGCACGCCGGTGACCATTCCCGGCAGCGCGGTGGGCAGCACGATGCTGAAGATCACCCGCCAGCGCGGCGCGCCGAGCGCGAGCGCGGACTCGCGCAGCGCGCCGGGCACGAGCAGCAGGATCACCTCGGCGGAGCGGATCACGACGGGCAGCATCAGCAGCGACAGCGCGATCGAGCCCTTGTAGCCGGCGTAGGTGCTGCCGGTGCCGACGACCAGCACGATGTACACGAACAGGCCGAACACGATCGAGGGCACGCCGGTGAGCACGTCGACGAAGAAGCGCACGGTGTGCGCGAACCAGCTGCCCTTGCCGTACTCGACGAGCCACACGGCCACGCCGATCCCGACCGGCACGGCGATCGCGGATGCGAGCGCGACGATCTCGACGGTGCCGAGGATCGCGCTCTTGATGCCGCCGATGTTGGAGCCGCCGAAGAACGTGTTGCCGGTGGGGTCGGTCGTGAAGAAGCTCGTGCTCCACGCGCCGAGGCCCTTGCGCAGCAGGTAGTAGACGATCAGCGCGAGCGGGATCAGCGCGATCGCGGTGCCGGCGAGGATGCCGCCGCGCGCGAGCTGGTCCCTGCGCCTGCGCGCCGGGCTGACGGCGAAGCGCGCCAGCCGGCCGCTGGCCAGCGGGTCTGCGGATGCTCCGTGCGCGCTCACGCGCCCGCCGCCGCGTCGGCGAGCGAGCTCATGCCGCCGGCTGCCTGGAGGCTGCCCGCGCCCGAGCCCTTGCTGCGCGCCGCCCTGACGACGAGCAGGCGTGCGATCGCGTTGACGAGCAGCGTCAGCACGAACAGCACGAGCCCGGCGGCGAACAGCGCGGAGCGGTGCACGCCCTGGGCTTCGCCGAACTCGTTGGCGATCACCGCCGCGAGGCTGTAGCCCTGGGAGAGCAGGTGGTGGCCGAGCCGCGGCGCGTCGCCGATCAGGATCGTGACGGCGATCGTCTCGCCGATCGCGCGGCCGAGGCCGAGCATCGCGCCGCCGACGATGCCTGAGCGGCAGTACGGCAGGACGGCGATGCGGATCATCTCCCAGCGCGTGGCTCCGAGTCCGAGCGCGGCCTCCTTGTGGTCGGCGGGCACCGTGCTCATGACCTCGCGGGCGATCGCGCTGACGATCGGCAGGATCATGATCGCGAGCACGAGCCCGGTGATGAAGTAGTTGGGGATCGTCACGAGGCCGCCGCCGATGAACGGGATGAACGACAGCCGGTCGGCGAACCACTGCTCCGTGCCCTGCAGCTTCGGCGCCAGGAAGAAGATGCCCCACAGCCCGTACACGACCGACGGCACGGCGGCGAGCAGCTCGACGAGCAGCGTCAGCGGCGCGCGCAGTCGCAGCGGGCACAGCTCGGTCGCGTACACGGCCGCGGCGACCGCCACGGGCACGCCGATCAGCAGCGCGAGCGCGGAGGTGATCAGGGTTCCGACGAGCAGCGGCAGCGCGCCGAAGTGTTCGGCGCTGACATTCCAGTCGTTGCCGAAGACGAAGCCGGTGACGCCTTCCTTGGCGAATGCGGGGCGCGCCTGTCCGACGAGGCGGATGAAGAAGTAGACGATCAGCGCGAGGATCAGCGCGGAGAGCGCCGTCAGCCCGTACCTGAGCGCCCGGTCCGGAAGGCGACTCAGCGGTGACCGCTCGAGAATCGAGCGGTCACCGCCTGGAATCGATGCTGCCTCCACGACCAGTTGTCTACCGGAAACGCGGCCGTGGTGTCACGGTCAGCCGATCGCCGCGCCGTTGCACTGCAGGCCGGCGACCGCTTCCTTGGACTTCGCCAGGATCGCGGCCGGCAGCGCCGCGTAGTCGGCCTTGGCGAGGATCGCCTGGCCTTCGCCGAGTCCGTACTGGAGGAACTTGACGACGCCCTTGGCGGCCGCTTCGCCGCCGGGGGTGCCCGCCTTGCAGAGGTCCTTGTTGAGGACGACGAACGTCTGCGAGGTGATCGGGTACGCGCTGGCCGCCGGTGAGTTGATGACTTTGATCCCGAGGTTTGCCGGCACCGTCACCCCTTCGCCGGACGCGCTTGTCGAGGCCAACGAGGGTTCGACGAACTTCCCGGCCTTGTTCTTCACGGAGGCCACCGTAAAGCTGTGCGTGAGTGCGTATGCCTGCTCGACGTAGCCGACCGCACCCGCGGTCTGCTGGACGCCGCCGGCGACGCCGGCGTTGCCCTTCTCGCCTGTGCCGGTCGGCCACTGCACGGTCTTGCCTTCGCCGACCTTGCTCTTGAATTCCGGGTCGACCTCGGCCAGGAAGCTCGTGAAGCCAGATGTCGTGCCCGAGGAGTCGGAGCGGTGGATGACGGTGATCGGCGTGCTCGGCAGGTTCACTCCTGGGTTCAGCGCCTTGATTTCAGCGTCGTTCCAGGCTTTGATCTTGCCGAGGAAGATGTTGGCGACGGTCCTGCCTTCGAGCTTCAGGCCGGTCTTGAGGCCCGGCACGTTGTAGGAGACGGTGATCGCGCCCAGGAACATCGGGATCTGGACGGCGGGGCTGCCGTTCTTGGCAATCGCTTCTTCGTCGGCGGGCTTCAGCGGCGGATCGCTGGCGCCGAAGTCGACGGTCTTGCTCTCGATTGCGGTGATGCCCGCGCCCGAGCCGACCGACTGGTAGTTGACGGTCAGGCCGGACTGTGCCGACGCCCATTGTTCGTAGACGGGGGCGGCGAACGTCGAGCCGGCTCCGGAGATCGTCCCCGACCCGCTCGAGGCGGTGCTGCTGGTGTTGCTGGAGGTGCTGGAGGAGCCGGAGCTCCCGCATGCGGCAAGGCCCAACGTGAGCACCGCGCAGCTCGCGACCGCGCCCATCTTGTTCTTGATCACAACGTCTCCTCTACTGGATTGTCACGTGACGGCGCATTTGCGCACGCGCCGTCGGCTGGAACAACGTGCCGGGGGCAGTCTGCTCAACCACCCGTAACCTCGATGTGAACATTTCGTGAAAGCTGCGGCTGGAACCGGTAGCCGAAGCCCGGATGCGTGTGGATGAAGCGCCTGTCGGGCAGCGCCGACTCGAGCTTGCTGCGCAGCTTGCTGACGTAGACGTCCACGGAGCGATCGCCGGGGCGCTGCTCGCCCCCCCACACGGCTTTGTAGAGGTCGTCGCGCGTGATGATCGCGCCGGCTCGCTTCGCCATCGCGACGAGCACTTCGAACTCCCGCACGGACAGCATCAGCGCCTGCCCGGTCGCGAGCACGAGCCCTTCCTCGAGTCTGATCTCGAGCTCGCCGGCGTATAGGACGTCCACCGAGACGTCCCCGCCCTCCGCGCTCTCCGGGAACACCGCCACGACGCGACACCGTCGCATTCGGCAGGCGCGAAGGCGTTGCAAACTCGTGATCTAGTCGTGAACAATCCGTGAAGACGGGTGCGCGGCGAGGCGATGCGAGCGGCCGGCCAATATCCTCGCCCGATGAGCTTTCTGCGGCCCGGCGTCGACAGCATCCTGATGGGCCTGGTGGAAGAGTCGGGTCGCAATGTGCAGCGCTGCGGGCTGCTGCTGCACGACCTGCTCAAGGACTACCCCGAGCGTGCGACGCTGGCTCAGGATCTGAAGGTGTGCGAGCAGGAGGGCGACCGCATCACCCACGACATCATCCACCGGCTGGCGGGGCGCGGGCGGGTGCGCGCGCCGTTCGACGCCGGCGACGGCTACGCGCTGGCGACGGCGCTCGACGACATCGTCGATCACTCCGAGCAGGTCGCCGCGCAGCTAGGCCTATACGGCGTCGAGGCGCCGATGGAGCAGGCGGTCGAGTTCACCGAGGTGCTGGTCGGCGCCGGCGAGCAGATCGCGCAGGCGCTGCGCTGCCTGCACACTGGCACGGACCTCGGCCCGCACCTGGTGGAGATCCATCGTCTGGAGAACGAGGGCGACAGGCTGCAGCGCGACGGCGTCGCCTCGCTGTTCGCCGGCGGCATCGACCCGATGGTGGTGATCCGCTGGAAGGACATCTTCGAGTCGCTGGAGGCGGCGGTGGACGCGTGCGAGACGGTTGCGCACGTGCTCGAGGGGATCACGCTCAAGCAGCGCCGGCGGCGCTGAGGATTGGGCGCGGCGGGAAGGGCAGTGCCAGCCCGTCAGCCGAACGTGGTCGGTGGCGCCCCGAGTTCCAGCTGCGCCCCCTGCGAGCTGCCGACGAGGAACGCCTGGAACCGCTCGCTCGCGCCCGCTTCGACCTGCGGGACGATCGCGCGCCCGGCTGCCACGATCGCGCCGGCGCGGCGTGCGACCGCGTAGACGACGAGTTCGCGCTGGGCCACCGAGGAGTGGTTGACGACCGTGCCCGCGGCGGTCCCTTCGCTCAGGTGCGCGTCGACGATCGCGATGTTCGGGATCGTCCCCGAGGCTTGTTCGCCTTCGCCGACCTTCGCACTGACGCTCGCGGGGGTCGCTGAGACCTGCACCTGATCGTCGACCCACGTGCTGCTGGCATGCGCGGCGAGCAGCGGGACGGAGACGAGCGCCCCGGCCTGACCGGGCGTTGCGTTCGTGTACAGCGTCGCGCCGCTCGAGCTCTTGACGGTGATTACGATCGGCACGTTGCGCAGCGCCCGCGCGGAGGTGTTGTGGAGTGTCACGGCCGCCGCGGTCCCTTCCGGGCTGCGCAGCACCGCGGTGGAGTCCACGGTCACGATCGTGCTCTGCCTGGCGATCGAGAGGCTCGCCTGCGTGCGTTTGAGCTGTGCCTTGGCGATCTTTTCGAGCTTCGCGCTCTTTTCCTGCGTCGACTCGCAGCCGGCCAGCGCGATCGCGGCCAGCGCGAGCGCGAGCAGCCTCACCCGAAGGCCCCGCTGACGTAGTCGCGGGTGCGCTGCATGGCGGGCCGCTCGAAGACCTGCTCTGCCGCGCCGTACTCGATCAGCTCGCCCAGGTGCATGAAGGCTACGTGGTCGGCCACGCGCAGCGCCTGCTGGAGGTTGTGGGTGACGATCACTACCGCGACCTGCTCGCGCAGCCCCACGATTAGCTCCTCGATCGTCGCGGTGGAGATGGGGTCGAGCGCGGAGCAGGGCTCGTCGAGCAGCAGCACCTCGGGCTCGGCGGCGAGCGCGCGGGCGATGCACAGTCGCTGCTGCTGGCCGCCCGAGAGCCTCAGCGCCGAGCGCTCGAGATCGTCGCCGACCTCGTCATGCAGGCCGGCGCGACGCAACGCCTCGGCGACGGCCTGCCGGATCGCGTCGGTGCGCCGGCGGCGGCGCGTTCCGTCCGGGCGCTCGGCTAGCGCATAGGCGACGTTGTCGAAGATGCTCATGGGGAAGGGGTTGGGCTGCTGGAAGACCATCGAAACCTTGCGTCGCAGCTCGGTGACCTCGAGCTCGTGGATGTCGGTGCCGTCGAGCGTGATGCGCCCCGCGCGCGCGGCCCCCGCGGTGATCTCGGTCAGGCGGTTGAGCGAGCGCAGCAGCGTGGTCTTGCCCGATCCGGAGGCGCCGATCAGCGCCAAGACCTCGCCCTGGCGCACCGGCAGCGTCACGTCGCGCACGACCCAGTTCTCGCCATAGGCGAGCCACACCGATTCGATGCGCATGCGCTCGCGCACCTCGGCGGCCGCGGTCCGCGGCCTTCGCAGCCGCGCGGCCAGGGCGCCTGCGGGGGCAGCCGCCGGGGGAGCGCCGTTGGTGACGGGGCCGCGCGCCGGCGCGACCGTGGGCTCGCCGTCCAGCGTGATCCGTCGTATCGGCGGCGGCGGCGTCAGCGACTCCATCGCATAACCGATCGCCGTAGGCGCGGGAACCATCGCTGCGCTTGCCCATCGCCCGTCAGGCCCGACCCGAGCGCGAGCCGAGTGGCGAGCGCGTTCAGCGCGAGCACGATCAACAGGAGCACGAATGCGGCGGCGAATGCCTTCTCGTGAGAGTTGCCGTCACCGGCGGGGGACTCGTAGTACACGTAGCTCGTCAGCGTCGAGCCGACGCCGCGCAACAGGCCGAGGATCGGCGTGTGCCCCGTAGGTTCGATCTTGCCCCCCGCTCCCCCGAGCACGATCGTGATGATCGCCGTGTCGCCGATGATGCGGCCCATCCCGAGGACCACGCCGGTGGCGATCCCCGGACGGATCGATGGCAGCAGCACGCGGCTGATCGTGGTAGCGCGTGTCTTGCCGAGCGCGTATGACGCCTCGCGCATGCGGTCGGGCAGCTGCGCGAGTGCCTCGCGTGTCGAGGCCACGATCAGCGGTAGCGCCAATCCGGACATCACGATCCCGGCAGTCAGGAACGACTCGCCCGTGACCGCACCGGTCGCCGCGTGCTGGGAGAGGAAGCCGAGGAAGCCCTGTGAGAACACGAGCAGCCCGAACAGCGCCAGCACCACGCTTGGGGTGCCGGCGACGATCTCGAGGGCTGACTCGGCTGTCTGCGCCAGCCACACCGGCCGTCTGTACTCCGACAGCCACGCCGCCATTGCCACGCCCACGGGTGCTGCGATCACGATGCCGATCGTCGTGATCAGCAGCGTCCCGAGAATCGGGTCGCTGAAGCCGCCGCTCTGCTTCTGCAGAAGCGAAGGCTGCGGCGACTGCACGAACATGGACAGCTTCAGATAGGAGATGCCCTTGACCGCCATGAATACGACGATCGCGCCGGCGACCAGGCACAGGCCGATGCCCACCGCCCAGCACAGCGCGTAGGCGATTCGGTCTGCAAGCGGCCACGAGGCCGTGCTCTCGCGCGGGGCGCGCAGCGGCGCCGGCGCGTGAGGGGTTGGTGCAGCGAGTACGTCCATCACGTGCGGACCCCGTAGCGCTTCAGCGGCTGCTTCGCCGCCCAGCCCGCGGCGGATAGCAACGTGGCGGAGACGAGCAGCACGGCTCCGATCGCGTAGATCGTATGCCCGAGCACGCCGAGCGAGATCCCTTCCGATTCCTGGAAGATCTCGGCGGCAAGCGGACGAACCGGCTCGAACAGGAACGTAAGCCCGTCGAGCGGGTTGGCGTCGAAAGCACGGCTTCCCGACACGAGCGCAAGCATCACCGCCTCCCCAAGCGCGCGCGCGGTTGCGAGCACGGTCGCGGCCGCGATCGCGGGGCGGGCGGTGCGCAGAGACACCCGCCAGATAGTTCGCCAGCGGTTGACGCCGAGCGCGGCTGAGCCCTCACGCCAGGAGGCTGGCACCGCGTTGAGCGCGTCGGTGCTGATCGCCACCATGATCGGCAGGATCATCAGCGAGAGGATGATCGTGGCGGTCGTCAGATTGTTGCCGTTGATCTGGACTACGTAGATGACCGACTGCCTGCGCGCGTTGCTGATCACGTGTTCGTCTATCCAGGGCGCCAACGCGAGGATCCCGATGAGCCCGTAGATGATCGACGGCACGCCCGCGAGCAGCCGCACGACCGGTTCGAGCACCCGCCGCACCGGTGGCGGCGCGAACTCGGTCAGGAAGACCGCCGCCAATGTCGAGGCGACCAGTGCGATCAGCACGGCCGGGACCGTCGTCAAGATCGTTCCCCAGATCAGCGGCCACGCGCGGAAGTAGTAGAGCGAGTGGCCGCCGTGCGCGACGCTTTCGCGCATCGAGCGCAGCTGTGCTTCGACATCGCCGCCGCTGCCGAACCAGCTCAGCCCGTTGTGCGAGAAGGACGGCCATGCCTTGAGCATCACCGTGACGATCATCAGGGCGATCAAGCCGAGGATCACGACGGCGAGCGCGCCGAGCGTTCGCTCGGCGCGCCTGTCCCTGACCATGGCGCGGCTCGACGCAATGCGTCGCTTGTCATCGGCCGTCGCCATCTTCATCGCTTTGCGGGTGCGGACTCGCCCGTCAGTGGACTGCGATCCAGCTGGAGTTGATGATCGCGTCGACGTTCTTCTTGCCGCTGGTGACCCAGGCGATGTACTTCGCCGCTTCGCCTTTGGGGCGGCCCTTCGTGACCATCCAGAAGTTACGCACGCCGGCGTACTGTCCGGAGCGGGCGTTGTGCAGCGTGCACTGCACGCCCTCGTAGTCGACCGCGTGCACGCCGGGGGTGTAGGCGAACGAGACGAACCCGATCGCCTGTTTGTCGGCCTCGATCGCCTGCTGCTCGAGCCCGTTCGAGGCCTCCTGTGTGGCGCTCGGTGAGATCTTCAGGTATTCGCCCAGGAAGATGTGCTGGAAGGCGTCCTGCGTACCGGATGCGCCGTTGCGGTCGAACAGGTCGATCGGCCCTGAGATCGAGGCCCCCGGGACTTCGCTCCAGTCGCGGAGCTTGCCGGTGAAGATCGCCTGCACGTCTTCTTCGGAGACGTTCGCCAGGCGGTTCGCGGAGTTCGTGATCATGCAGACCCCGTCGCGTGCGATCTTGCTGAAGACCAGGCCGTGGGGGTCGACGCCCACGATCGGGTCGCGCGAGGAGTCGCCGATGTCGAAGCGCCCTGTCTCCGCGCCGTTGATGCCGATGTCGGACTCGCCGCCGAGGACCTCAGGCGCGGGGATCTTCGGGAATTCGCGGTGGTAGGCGGCGGCGAGTTTTTCCTGAAGCGGCAGCACGGACGTCGAGCCGCCGATGATCAGGCGCTTGGCGGCGAGAGCGCTCGCAGGCAGGGCCAAACCGGCGATGAGGGTCGCGACTATTACGAGGGTGCGATGCGCGCGCACGATCAATGCTCCTTTGCGGTTGGGTTCAAGTCAGGGCGGAGCGCTTGCGGCGCTCGGGTGGGGAACAGCTCGAGGTGGGAATCGATGCGGTCGGGCGCTGGATGCGTTCACCCCGCGCGCAAGAGTGTCGCGCGTGGCACCCTCCGGTGTTTCGTTTTTGTGAACGTCGAGGCTCGGGCCGGCCGGTCCTGTTTCGTTTTTGTGAACATCGAGCCTCAGGCCGGCCCGATCATGTTTTGTTTTTGTGAACGTACCTTGCTTTTCCACCCACGCCGTGTGAGTCTCATCTCGTCCGATCGATGCTGCGCTCGACGGCCGGTCTGTGCGTGCCAGGGTGCCCGGGCTCAACGAGGACTTCGTTGAGCTGGGACGCCGGGCATGATCGCCCTGCCTCAGGCGCTTCGTCGACAGCCACCACTCCGACGGAGCCCATCGACGCATATGCCCGACGACCTCGACTCGCAAGAGCCCTCCTCCAGCAACGGATCGAGCGCGGATGCCCAGACCGCCGCGCGCGCGGCGAGCGGCTCTGTGCGCTCGGGGCTCGCTCACCGGCGCAATCCCGCGCTCGTCGTGCTCGGGGATCTCGCCTCCGGCACGCGCAGGCTGCTCCTGCGCGACCCGCTCAGCACCTTCCTGCTCGTCGCGTCGATCGCGCTCGCGATCGTGTTCGCGATGCTCCTCGGCGGGATCAAGCCCGGCAGCTCCGGCCGGCAGGTGCCGATCAGCACCATCCAGCAGCTCGCCAAGCGCGGGGAGGTAGCCAGCGCACTGCTGCTCGACCACGACAGCAGGGTCGAGGCGACGACAACCGCCGCGACGCCGCTCGTGCCTGCCGGCGGCCAGCTCCCGCCGCTGCCCAGGACCACGACGAAACGGTCGACCGGGTCCGGCAAGGCGAGCAAGTCGGCGGTCGCGCCCGTCACGAGCACGCCGGCCGCGCTGACGGAAACGCATACCGGCTCGGTGCAGCAGCTCTGGGCGGCCTACCCGTCATCGGGGGCCGAGACCCAGCAGCTGGTCGACGAACTGTCGGCCGGCGGCGCCGTCGTGAGCGTCGACCAGCAGCCTGGCAAGGGCACGAAGGCGATCGTCGTCCAGTTCCTGATCCCGATCCTGCTGCTCGTCTGCCTGTTCTCGCTGTTCACGCGCGTGGGCGCGGAGGGCGGCGGCGGGATCGCCGGCTTCTCGGAGTTCACGGGCAAAGGCCGCAAGAAGGGCAAGGGCACGAGCCACAAGGTCACGTTCGCGGACGTCGCCGGGGCGGGCGAAGCGCTCGCCGAGCTGCGCGAGATCCGCGACTACCTGGCCGATCCGAGCAAGTACCTGGCCGTCGGCGCTGCCGCCCCCAAGGGCGTGCTGCTCGTCGGACCTCCCGGCACCGGCAAGACTCTGCTCGCCAAGGCGGTGGCGGGTGAAGCCGACGCGTCGTTCTTCACCGTGTCGGGCTCGGACTTCGTCGAGTCGCTCGTGGGTGTCGGCGCGGCTCGGGTGCGCGACCTCTTCCGCAAGGCGAGGAAGGTCGCGCCGGCGATCATCTTCATCGACGAGCTCGACGCCGCCGGGCGCAAGCGCGGCGCGGGCATCGGCCAGGGCAACGACGAGCGCGAGCAGACGCTCAACCAGATCCTCGTCGAGATGGACGGCTTCGCCGGCGACGGCGGCCTCGTGGTGATGGGGGCGACCAACCGTCCCGACATCCTCGACCCGGCGCTGCTGCGTCCCGGCCGCTTCGACCGCCAGGTCGTGATCGACGTGCCGGACGTGCATGGGCGCCTGGAGATCCTGCGCCTGCACGGCGGCAAGCGCCCGCTGGCGCCGGACGCCTCGCTCGAGGAGGTCGCGCGCCAGACGCCCGGCTTCAGCGGCGCGGAGCTCGCGAACGTGATCAACGAGGCCGCGCTGCTCAGCGTCCGCGACGGCCGCGCCCAGATCGACCAGAAGACGCTCGAGGAGGCGATCGACCGCGTCGTCGCGGGCCCCGCCAAGCACCACATCCTCACCGAGCAGGAGCGCTGGCTGATCGCGATCCACGAGGCCTCGCACGCGGCCGTGACCGAGGCGCTCGGGCACGCGACATCCACGCGCAAGCTCTCGATCGTCGCGCGCGGACGTCAGCTGGGCACCGCCGCCCACATGCTCTCCGACCGCGACCAGACGATCATGACCAAGCCTGACCTCGAGAGCCAGCTGATCGTGATCACCGCTGGCCTCGCCGGCGAGCGGATCGCGTTCGGGTACACCTCGACGAGCGTCAACGACGACCTGCACGCGGCGACGGCGCTCGCGCGCAGCATGGTCACCTCGTTCGGCATGTCCGAGGCGCTTGGCCTCGTGACGATCGGCGAGAAGAGCGGCGAGGTGTTCCTCGGCGCCTCGCTGCAGGATCTCGGCTCTGTCGGCCCGGAGACGCTGAACATCATCGACAACGAGGTCGAGCGGCTCGTCGGCGACGCCGAGGCGCGCGCCGCCGCGATCCTCGACCGCAACTGGAGCACGGTCGAGGAGACGGCCACCGCGCTGCTCGATCACGAGACCCTCTCCGGCGTCGCGCTCGACGCGGTGCTCTCCACCGTCCAGGAGGTCACGCTGGACGAGCTGCAGCAGGTGCGCCGCGCCGCGCCGCCGCGTTTCACCGCGCGCGATCCCAAGCAAGCAGGATGAGCGTCCGTCCGCCCCGCGTGAAACGGCACATGCCCTCGCCGGCGATGATCGTGGCGCTGGTCGCGCTGGTGCTGTCGACGACCGGCGCGGCGGACGCCGCGCGCCGCGCGGTGATCAGCGCGATCGACGGTCACGTGCTGAGCACGAAGCCCCACGCCGGCGGAGTGCTGGTGCTGGGCAAGAACGGCAAATTCCCGGCCGCCGCGATTCCGACCGTGGCGGACGCGAACCGGCTCGGGGGAAAGACGGTGTCCCAGCTGAAGGGAACCTGCCCTCCCGACACGGTCGACGTCGGCACCTGGTGCATCGAAAGCGCGCCGTACCCGCTCACGAAGGAAGACCTCGGCAAGAACAACTTCATCTGGGCCAGCAACAAGTGCGAGGAAGAAGGCGGCTGGCTGCCTTCGGCCGCAGAACTGCTCGGAGCCGCGGACAAAGTAAAGCTCGAGTCAACGATCCACGACTCGCAGCTGACCGCCACGATCGGCCTCGACCCCACCCGCGGGCTGAAAGACGAACGGGAGATGTCCTCGAGCCTGGTCACGACCGAAGCGGGGTCCGCGGCTGCCGGCTTCGAGGGCGTCAGCGAAGGCGCGACCGGCAACCCTCGTCAGGGTCAGCCCAACCCGCTTCCCCTTCCTGCCGACCCGCTGCCCGAATCACTCCAGTACGTCACCGTGTACGACAACTTCAACAAAGGCGGATTCGCCGGCTCCGAGCCGGTCATCGACCCTGAGAACTTCCGTTGCGCCTACGACCTGATTCCGGGGGCACAGGAAAACAGCAACTCATGAGCCGAAGGTCGCATCGCCGGATTTTCGCGCCATGCTGGATCACGGAGGAAGCAGCGCCGGTCGTCCGTGCCCGCACTCTCCGCGCCGGCCTCGTCTGCGCCGCGATCGCGTCCCTGCTGCTCTACAGCGCGCCTACGTCCGGCGCCGTGATCCTTCCGGCGGTCACGATCGATGGCCCGAGCCAGCAGATACTCGGCTTGGGCGGAGTCGCGATGGCAGAAGACGGAACCAGCGGCGCCGTGTATCTCAAGCGCGTCCAAGGGGTGACGCACGTTTTCGTCTCGCGCTTTGTAGACGGCCAGTGGCAGCCGCCGATCCGCGTTGATACCGAAGAGCCGTTCGCGGCCAGCTGGCCGCGCATCGGTGCGGTCGTGGGCGGCGAGCTGATCGTCACCTGGGCGACGCAGTACGCGCTCACTCCGCCGCCCGAAGAACGTCCGCGCTACGAGATGCTCGGTGCCGTTCTCGGCCCCGGCAGCGAACGCTTCGGTCAAGCGATTCTGATCGATCGCGACATCGAGGAAGCCACAGGCACCGACCCGCAACTCGCCGTCAGCTCCACCGGTCAGGCCGATCTCGCCTACAGGGTCGTGGAACGGGACAGGCGAAATGCCGTCGCGCTGCGCCCCGGCGACCTCGCCCAAACCGTTCGCATCGCGCACTTCGACGGGCTGCGCTGGACGGGACTCGGCGCCGTAAACCGGAACTCAGCGGTGGCGATGCGCCCGCCGACAGCCGCCAACGGCCCGCAGATCGCGATCGGGCCGACCGGCAACGGCATCGTCGTCTGGCAGGAGCCCGAACTCGACGGCGTCGCGAGGCTGTGGGCACGGAGGATCTTCGGCTCGGCGCTCGACTACGTGATGCCCGTTAGCGCGGCAACCTACGAGGGTGCGCCGATCACCGACGATGCCGAAGCTCCCAGCGTGTCGTTCTCGCGACTGGGGCAGGCCGAGGTCGCCTACCGTCAGACCGCGTCGGCCTCCTCGTCGCTGCCCGGGCCGCGCATCTTCATGAGGATCCTTCCCGACGGGGAATCAACCAGCGGCGCGGAGTTCGAACCGGCGATCGTGCTCGACGAAGACGTCGCCGGTGGCAAGGCCGCGACAGTCGGCGCCCCGAGCATCGACATCGACGAAAGGCGGAGCCTGCGCGTGCTCTACGACGCCGACGGGGCGCCCCGCCTGGTCGAGGGCAGCGACAAAGGGATAACGGGCGCGCTGACGCTGGGACCCCCGTTCTCCGGGCCGGAAACCGCGTCGGCGAGCGTGATGGACCCCGAAGGAGGCGGGTTCTCGGCATGGCCGAGCACCGGCCCGGAAGGGCACTCGGCGGTTGCGCTGCTCGAGAACTTCCCCGACGGCGCGGAGCAGACCGGGCTCGTCGCCGGCGGCGCCGGGGGCGAAGTCAGCGAATTGTCGGTCGGGCGCTCCGGTCTGGGCGACGGCATCGTCGGCTTCCGCCAGGGGCAGATCGGCGACGCGGCGATCGTCGCGGCGACCGTGTCCGCGCCGCCGGCGCAGATGCCGTTCGTGCTCACGCTGCCGCACGGCTGGCTGCGCCCCTCCCAGGCGATCGCCTCCTGGACACTGGCGCCGAGCGGCGACGGGCCGCTGACGTACAGCGTTGTCGTGGACGGCCACGTTCAGCCGTCGAGCGAAGCCGCCGGCGGGCTCAGCGCGCGGATCGACACGCGCGGACTGGCCGCAGGCGTCCACCAGGTGCAGGTCCTCGCGACGGACAGGTACGGGGAGTCGACGCTCACGGCGCCTGTGGGCCTGCAACTAGCCGACGCGCCCCCGCGGGTGCTGATCTCGCGGACCCGCGGCGGGACCGCCGTCAAGGTCGAGATCAAGGACCCGGCCGGCCTCGACGCCTCCGCGCTGAGCGTCAGCTTCGGCGACGGCGCGGCGATCCGCAAGAAGGTGAGAGGCACGCACACCTACAGTCACGCAGGCGTCTACCTGATCACCGTCGCCGCGCGCGACAGCGTCGGCAACACCGCGGTCGTGCGCCGGTGGGTGAGCGTGCGATGAGCCGCGCGCGTGCCGCTCTGAGCCTGCCCCGCGGCACTTCGGCTCGAGTGCTGTTGGTCGTGCTCACCGCGGCCTCGCTCTCCCTGACGGCCGCGAGCGCCGGCCGCGCCGATCTATTCTCGCCGATCAGCCTCGTCTCCTACGGGGCGATCGGAGGGGGCGGGTTTGCGCAGCAGGCCGAATACACCCACGACTCGGTGATCTCCGCCGACGGCCGCTATGTCGCCTTCGACGGCTCGATCGGCGGTGTCACAGGCGTATGGCGGCGAGACCTCGCCACCGAAACCATCGAACAGGTCGCGGGCGGCGACGCTGCTATGCCCTCGATCAGCGAAGAAGGCCGCTATGTGAGCTTCACCACCAACGAAGGCGGGAGCCTCCCCGAAATCACGCACGTGCGGCCGGACGTCGACCCGCACGAGGAAGCGGTCAACGTCTATCGGCGCGACATGGACAGCGAGCCCGCGGCCACCGCCGCCGAAGAAGCCGCGCGGCCCGCCGGCGAACGGGCGTTTCTAGCAGCCTCGGTTCCCAGCGGCTCCGAAGAACCGCTTCGCTACTCGGCCCCCGGCGCGAGCGGAGGCGCCTACGCGGCCGCCCGCTCGGCGATCAGCGCGCACGGCAGCGAGGTCGCGTTCGTCACGACGGCGGTCTCCAACCTCGTTCCCTACCCCGCTCTGGAAGAAGAAGAAGCGGGTCGCGGCGAACAGCCTGCGCCGCACACTCCGGCGGGGCAGGTCGCCGTCCACGACTTCGGGACCGGCGCCACCGAACTCGTCAGCCGCTGCCGCTTCGAATGCGGGCAGGGCGCCGGCGCCGGCGCGGCCGAGCCCATCGCCGCAGTCGAAGAAGCCGGCAGACACATCGGCGCCGCGGCCACCGGTGCGGCTCGCTTTCCCGAACACGGCGAAGACGGCTCCTGGCCCGGAGCGTCGATCAGCGCCGACGGGTCGACCGTGGCGTGGATGGGTGAAGACGTCGGCCAGCAGGCGCCCACGCTCGCGCAGGAACATCTCGAAGCGCTCTACGAGGAGCCGCTGTGGCGGCGGCTGCCCGCCGCGGCGAACCAGACGCGCCGTGTCACCGGCGGCTCGGACCCCGAAGACCCGGCCTGCGCCGCCAGCGGCGAGCTCGCGCTGGCGATCGGAAGCAAGAACGCCGGCGACCCCTGCCAGGGGCCGTTCGTGCGCGAAGCGGCGACCCCCTTCAGCACCGGTCTCATCAAAGACACCATCAGTGACGACACGCCGCGTCTCAGCGCCAACGGCGAAGAGGTCGTATTCGGCGCCAACGCCAGGCTCCTGGCGCAGGGGAGCGACTTCGACCGAGGAGAAGAGACGGGCAACCCGACCGACCTGTTCCTCGTCAACATGCGGCCCGGCCTCACCCGCAACCAGGCGCTAACGCCTCTGACCGAAGCCGGCAACCTCGAAACGCAGGGAGCGCCGATCGGCGACTACGAAATCTCGTCCGATGGCGAACAGGTCGCCTTCACCACGCTCCGCACAGTGTTCACGCTCGGCCAGCCGACGCTGGTCAGTCCGGCGCTCGCCGAAGTCGGGATCGCCGAGCTCTACGATGCGAATCTGGACGACGGCACGCTCACGCGCGTGACGCACGGCTATGAGGGTGAAGGGGAAGCTAGCGAGCAGCCGCACCCCGCCCAGAGAAGCCAGAGCGGAGATCCCTACTCAGAACTCAAAGAAGTCAAGCCGCGCGACCTGGGAGCGCTGACGCCCAGCTTCTCCGCCGACGGCAACCAGCTGGTGTTCACCTCCACTGCCGCCAACCTGGTCTACGGGGACGGCAACAGCCCCGCATACCCCCTGGACTGCTGCCAGGCGGGTGATGGCAGCGATGTCTTCGAGGTGACCAGCAGCCCGTTCGTGGCCGAACCGACGCCGCAATCGATCTCTCCGGCTCCCGTGACGGCGATAGCCCCGGAATGGCGGCTGGGCGTGACCGCACAAGGCTATGACAACGGGACCGTCGCGCTGTACGTCGAGGCTCCCGGTAGCGGCCGCCTGCAGGTGACTGCGCGCGGCGGCATCGTGCTCAACAAGCGAAGCGGGCGCGGCCGCAGCGCACGCAGCCGGCGTGTCCTCGCAAACAGAACGCTGGCCGCGGAGACGGCCGTCCAGACCGCTCCGGCGGGCGGGCTGATGCGAGTGCTCGTGCGCGTGGCGAGCCGCTACGCGTCGTTGCTGGGGCGTCCGCAGGGGCTCCCGGCGAGCCTGCGGGTCAGCTTCACGAGCGCCGGACGGCCGACTCTCTCGCAGACGCTCGCGGTGATCTTCAAGCGCGCTCCGCTCGTCGGCGGCAAGGTCGCAAAGCGCGCCTCGACGCACGGCCGACGCCCGAGCGCCGCTGGCCCGGCGAGGCAGCGATGAAACGGGCGTCAATCGTCTGCCTGGGCTTGCTGGCGGTGCTGGGCGTCGCGATGCCGGGTGCGGCGCGAGCGGCGGCGAGCTGGCGCTTGGAACAGCCGGCCCCGCCGCCTCCGCCGCCCGGCGTGCAGCCGGCGCCGGGGGTGGTGGCGCTCGGGACGATCGGCGACATCGAGTTCTGGGAACCGCCCGGCTCGCCGCCGCAGGCGAGCCGCGGACTCCTGATCACGAATGGCAACGGCGATGCGGTGGGGCCAGGGGTATGGGCCTACGACGGAGCTGGCTGGCACGAGATCGCGACCGTGTGCGGCGCGACGAACGGCCGCATCGCGTGGGGCGGGCCGGCGGACTTCTGGACGGTCTCCGACGGACGAACCGGGCAGGTGGAAATCAACGGCAAACGACCGCCGCTGGAAGACAACTCGCTGTGCCACTTCTCCGACGGGAGCGTCGTGGCCTCATATGCGCACCTGGCCTTCGAAACGGACTCATACGAGGCGATGTCGGGTGCCGCCTGTCTGCCCCCGCAGCCGCCCGCAGTGAGCTCGAGCGACTGCTGGTTCGGAGGCGCGGCGCTCGAAGAACCGCAGCCCGCCGGCTCGTTTCACCTGCACTGGAACGGCACGACGGTCGCAGAGCAGCCGTACCTGAACCAGGGCGATCCCGTCCAGGAAATGCGCCAGATCGAAAATGCGATCTTCGAGAGCGTCGCCTACAGCAGCTCCGATCGCACCGACGAACCGAAAACGCTGGAACGCCCGCCGCTGCTGCACTTCGCCGAAGCGGAAACCGCGATGGAGCCGCTGGCCACCTCCGAACTGCCCCTGTTCCGCTCCGAAGGGGAGCCGACCGAAGACCTCGAATACCTGCACCTCGGGTCGACCGAAGGCATCCTGTGGGCGGCGGCCGGCAAGCACACCCAGGAAGCCAAAGAAGGTGAAGTTACGGTGCTACGCCGCGTCGGCGGCCTCTGGACGCAGGTGATCGGCCCCGGAGAAGAAGAACGGTCGGGCACGGAACATCCGCTCCCGGACCTGTTCGCGAACGCGACGGAAGAAAAAGAACTGCTGGGGGGCGAAGCGCGCAAAGCGCAGGTCCGAGCGATCGCTCCCGAACCGGGCAGCGAAGACGCGTGGCTCGCCCTCTCGCGGCACGGGCAGTCCGAAGGCGAAGCGGCCGCCGCCACGGCCGTGCTGGTTCACATCTCGGCGCAGGGCGAAGTGCTCGGCGTGCAGGTGCTGCCAGACAGCGCCGAACGCGCGCTTCCCAGCAACCCCGCCGGCGCCGTCGGCCGGCTCGTGTGCCCCGCGCTCGAAGACTGCTGGATGGCGAACGTCAACGGCTGGCTGTACCACCTCGCGCCCGAAGGGGAACGCAGTCTCCCGAAGAGCGAACTGCCTGGCTTCCCGGAAGGGAAGATAATCAGCGAACGCCCGAAGGACGAAGGGTTCGTCCAGGAAGTGCTCGACGCGCCGCCGCCCGAAGACTCGGGCCTAAAAGAAGAAGTACCCGAACTTCATTCGGTCGCCGAAAAAGTGGAAGGCAAGGCCGAAAACAAGGTGACGCTGCCGCTGCTCTCCAGAGTGCACAGCCGCCTCGCGGGGATGACCCTGCAGCTCAGCTTCCACCTCTCCGTCAAGGCCCGCGTGCAGCTCGTCGCCAAGCGCAACGGCAAGGTCGTCGCCCAGACGCGCGTCCGGGTGCTCGGTGCCGGGACCCACACGCTCGCGCTGCGGCTGGAACGTCGCCGGTGGCCGACGAAGCTGTCGTTCCAGACCCATGCGCTGGCGCCGCTTCGGGTCGTCTCCTCGGTGGCCGGCGAAGGCGCCAACGTCACGACCGAGTCGACCAGCATGCGCGCGCCCTTCGGCGCGCTTCCCAACAGTCTGGATCGACTCCCGTGAGGGCCGTTCGCCCGCGCCGCCGGCCGTCGCTGCCGGCGGCCCTCGCAGGCCTGCTGCTCGGGATGGCGGCAATCATGCTCGCGCTGCTCGCCTTCGGCACCGGTCGGACGCCGAGCGCCGCCGCCGAAGGCGCACTGCCCGAACTATCGCCGTACACCGACGTGGCGGTGCCCGCCGAAAAGGTGGTCATGCTCGGGGCCACGCCCGCCGAACCCGGGGCGCCGGCCGGGGTGACGTGGGGCCTCGGCGAACTCGGCGAAGGCAAGGAAGCGGTCCCCAAGCTGGTCCGCTACGTTCCTCCCTCCGAAGCGGGCGGCTCCGTGGAAGCGGGCGGCTGGGAACCGGGCCCCGAACTCCCCGCCGGCTTCCAGCCCGACCATCCGAACAAGCTGCCCAGCCCCTTGGAGGGGCAGATGACGGTGGATGGCTATGGCGTGCTTGCGGGCACGCTCCCCGAAGAAGCGGAACCGCGGCAGGCGCTGCTCGTGCGCAGGCCCGGAGACGGATTCGAAGCGACGCCGCCGGTGCCCGCCGAAGGTGAGGTCAAAGCTGGCGAAGAACCGCTGCTTCAAGCGGGCCAGGCGCTGTTCGGAGCCGCGCGCGCGCCGATGATCGCCCCGCTTCACGAAAGCGACGGCTCTGCCGGCGCCCTGGTGGTCCCGGTCTACACGGCCGGCGGCGTCGATGAAGCGGTGCTCCACTGGGACGGGCACAAGTGGGCGCGCGAGCCGATCGAGGTCCCGGTTGCGAGCTCCGGAGAATTCAACGTGCTGGCGGTCGCCGCCAGCAGCCCGCAGAATGCATGGCTGCTCGCGCGCCTCTCGAGCGCATACGGCGACGGTGCGGTCGCGCTCTTTCGCCGCGTCGAAGAAGCGGGCGGCTGGAGCTGGCAGCCCGTCGAAGTGGAAGCGCCCGGGACTGCGCCCCAGCTGGCGCTGAGCGTGCCCGTGACAGGAGGAACGCCGGCGTCGTTCGGTGTCTTCGGCGCAGAAACCACCGACGTCACGGTGGAGTCCCAGGTGCTGACCGTGACGAGCGAAGGCGTGTGGGTCGATGGGGTGCGCACCGAAGGGGCCCACCAGCACCCTTACACGACGATGTACGTGCACCTGCAGGGCGGCAAGGGCGTGATCGAGCACAGCTGGTGCAAAGCGGCGGCCGAAACGTCGCCCTGTCAGGAAACCCTCCCGCAGGAACCGTCGGTCCAGTACGGCCGCAGCTTCGCTTGGTCGGGGTCTTCGCCCTACGGTGAGCGCGTCATCAGCGGCCTCTTCGAAGGCAAGGCCCTGAGCCTGCGCGAAGGATCCTTCCAGCCGGTTCTCTCGATCGGCGGCGGCGAGACCCCGGAAGCGGTGCCCGGGGAGCTCTACGGCGCCGCGTTCAGCTCGCCGAGCGAAGGCTGGCTGGGCTACTCGGTCCCGGTGCACCTCACGAGCGCCCAGGAGCCAGACCGGCTCACCTACTGGCCGCTCGCCACACGCCATCCGCTGCTCGCGATCGCGCCCGAGCCCGGCGCTCCCGTCGCGGCGCTCTCGAGCGAAGCCCTGGCCGTGGGCGAGAGCGGCGCCGTTGCGCGCTACAAACCCGGCGCTGGCTGGCTTCCCGAAAGCCTCTTCGGCCCCGGGGAGCGGGTCGAAAGCCCCAACCTGCGGGCGGTCGCGTGGCCGACCACCGGTCGCGCCTACGCCGTCGGTGAAGGCGGCGAAATGTGGTTGTGGAGAGGGGAGACGGGACTTTGGGAACGCGATCCGGCGACGCCGATCAATTTCCGCGCGAACCTTTACGGGATCGCCTTTGACCCGGCCGACCCCGCGCGTGGCTACGCCGTCGGCGCCCAGCCCGTCGGTCGCGGCGGGGTGATCCTGCGCTACGGCAAGACCTGGACGGAAGAAGCAGCGCTTCCGGAAGAAGTCAAGAACGCCGAGTTCACCGGGGTCGCCTTCGCGGGGTCCGAAGCGCTCGTGGCCTACAGCTACCAGCCGAACCCCGCGGAAAACAGCTTCAGCGGGGGCTTGCTGGTCAACGACGGGAGCGGCTGGCACGTCGACGGGGAAGAGCAGGCGGTGACGGGATCCGCCCGCGTGGAGGCCGTCGCGGCGCTACCCGACGGCGGCGCCGCCGTGCTCGCCGGCCAGGGCACGGTACGCCTCTACGAGCGCGAATCGGCTGGCGCGCCGTGGCGCCTGGCGGCGACCCCGCTGCCGAAAGGGTTCGCCGGCTCGCTGAGCCTGTACCGGAACAACGGAGCGCTCCGAGCGCTCGTCAGCGCCGGGGGCGCCGCGGGCGTGACCCAGACGATCCGCTCAGAACCGCCCCCGGGCACCCCGCCGTATGAACAGCCGAGCGCCGGGGTCACGGCCGGTCCGGACGCGGGCGCGCTGCTGCGCCAGACGGCCACGGGCTGGAGCGACGAACAGCACAACGTCAATCCCGTCGAGCAGAGCAGGGAATACGACGAATACGACGAGGGATACCATCCCGACCCCCTGATCGCGAGCCTCCTCTCGCCGAGCGGCGCGGAAGGCTGGGTGGTCGGCGGCATTGCCGGCGAAACGCTCAACAACCAGACCGCGGACGTGGCGCGCTATCCGGCCGAAGGCCAGCCCCCGCACCTGGCGAGCGCCGAGATCCGTGTCGCGCCCGAAGAAGCCTCGGCGGGCGCCTCCGGCGGCGTCACCACCGTCGCGGTGGGCGGCGGCGCGAGCTGTGCCGACCCGTGCGCGGACCGCGTCGAGACGGCCCTGGGGCCGCAGGTTTGGCTGAAGAGCGCAGTCGACCTGGCCGAGCGCGCCGGCACGTCCGCCTTCTTCTACACGGGCCCGATGGTCGACTACTCCGCCTTCAACGGGCGCGAAGCGCCCGCACCGCCCTTCGCGGACGAATACGCGCGCTACGCGGGCGTATTCGACACGCTGCCGTGGCCCGTTTACACCGCCGTCTCAGAGGGCGAACTCGAAGGAGAGCCCGCGCTGACGCCGGCCTTCGCAGGCCTCGCTGCGCCCTTGGGATCCGCGCCCGCCAGCGGCTGGTCCCCCGCCCCTGGCCAGCCCTCCAGCGGCGAACGCGACTACGCTGTGGAGAACGCCCATGTGTGGGTCGTGGTGCTCGATGACGCTGCAGGCGACGTGGGCGACGCCCAGCGCGAATGGCTCGAGCAGCAGCTCGAGCTCGCGGGCACCGCGGGGAAGCCGGTGATCGTCGTCGCGGAAGCGGACCTCGGGGCACAGCTCGCGCCGGGCAAACACGACACGCTGGCCGAAGAGCTGTTCGAAGCACTCGCCGGGCGCGATCCCGACGGAGCTGACCCCGATCGCTACGCCGCGTCCGCGTATTTCTACGACGCGCGTGAAAACAACGTCGCGAAGACCGTCTCCTTCGGTGGCTCGAGCGTGCGCGTGATCGGGTCGGGCACCCTCGGCTACGAGCTCGAGGCGCACGAAAACACCACCGAATTCCACGGCGCCAAGGGCTTCCTGCTCGGCGAAGTGCAGTGGGGCCACCGCACCGCGGCCGAACGGGCCGAAGACCGCGCTCCGGTCGCAGCGAGGCTGATCCCGGTGATCGGGGAACTGGCGATGGAACCCGAGCAGGGCACGCTCCTGCGCCGCAGCTCGCCGGCGCTCTTCCGCGGCTTGGCGCGCCGTCCGCGCGCGGGCTGCAAGGGCCAGGCCAGCGAGGACCTCTGCGAAGAAAGCCAGTACGTGCCGATCCCCTCGATCTGCGTCGGCATCGCCTGCTCGGAAGCCGTGCTCCCCGAATACGAATTCCGCTCATCGCGCCCTGACATCGGCGGCTTCGTCAAGTTGAACACGGCCTCCGGCAACCCCACCTCGGTGCTCCTCAACGCAAGCGGCGAACCCGTCAAGGACGGATACGAAGAACACGGCGAACAGGTTGGAGCGACCTCGGGGCTGTTCTGTCCCTACAACAAGGGCGAAACGGACGTCACGATCAGCGCCGGCGGCCTCTCCTACACGCTTCCCGTCACCGTGCAGGCCGGCAGCGTGAGAGAGCCCTGCGGGACCGTGCCGTTGCGCGAACTGCCCGCGTCGAGCGCGCAGGTGTCCGTTCCCCCGCCCGCGCCGGCGCCGCAGCCCTCGCCGTCGGCCTCGCCGCCCGCCGCGGCGCCGCCGATAGCACCGCCGCCGCCTCCTCCGCCGGTGGCCGCGCTGGTGGCCAGCAAGCCCTCAGCGCCAGCGTTGCCGTCGTTTGTCCCGCTCGTCCAGCCAGTGACGCCCCTGCTCGCGTTCGTGCCGCCGCCGGTGCCCCCGCCCGCGAGACCCTCGCCTCCGACGGGGACGTCGGCCGTCACCTCGCCCGTCGAGGTGGCACAACGCGAAGAAGAGAGCGAGGAGGCTCCGGAGTCCGTTTCCAACCAGGCCGTCGCCTATGCCCAGCACGAACACGAGCCGGCCTCGCTGTATCTCGCGGGACTCCTGGTCATCGCCGCGATCGCCGCAACTGCGGCGCGGAGTCGCCCCCGGCGCGCTCGGCGTGAGATACGTGTCGCCCCGGCGACGACGAATGCCGCGCGCGCCCAGAGCCGCTGGGCGGATCGGCCGAGACGACGCTGGTGAGCGCACTGGGCTTCACGGCAACTTCACGCGTTGGCAACATGCGTGGCGGGTTCAGACGCCAAGCTGTCATCGCATGAACGTCGTCCGCCCGTCCCGTATCCGCTCGCGTGTCGCGCTGGCGCTCCTTCTGGCGTCTGCCGCGCTCGGCTGTGCCGTGTCGACGGCGCGTGCGGAAGCGTGGGGCCAGAGCAAGGCGTTCCCCCTGGCGGAACCCAAGCCGCTGTTCGAAAGCGGCTCCGTGACACCGAAATTCGCCGCCGGCACCGACGGGAGCTACTACGTCCTCACCGAAGACACGAGCGCCAGGGAATTCGTCCTGCAGCGCTTCGATGAAGGCAAACAGCAGGCCAGCGTGCGCTTCAAACGCCCCAAAGGGCCGGAAGAAACGGGCAAGTTCGGCAGCGAAGGCGTGAACGCGATGCTCGCGGTTGACACGAGTCGCGACCGAGCCTACGTCTTGCTTGTATACGAACGCCGCGAAGCGACGGAAGCGGAAGAAAAGAAAGACGAGTTCCCGCTCGACGATGAAACGCCGGCAGCCGGCTCGCTCTATGCCTTCGAATACGACCAGACGACGAAAGAACTGCTCAGCCGGAACACCAGCAAGAAGGAAGGCCCTCAGCCGCAGCTCACACGAGAAGAACTCAAGGGCCAGGGAGAAAGCCCGAAAGAAGCTCTGCTCGACCCGCGCGGCATGGCGGTCGATCCCGCGACCGGCGACGTCGCGATCTCGGGCAACCAGGACGAAGCAGACATCGTCAAAGAAGGCGCGCAGAAACAATGCCGCGCCGCGGTCCAGTTCGTGACCGTGAAGTCCGGCGGCAAAGGCGAACTCGAAGGCATGGAACCGGGTGCCCGCTACGTCGACAGGGAAGCCAAGGTGCTGTTCGGGAACAAGACCGGCTGCGGGGAAGAAGACGAAGAAGAAGCCATCAACCAGGCGCCGGCCTCCCCGGTGTTCGCACCCGACGGCACGCTGCTCGGGTACGGCGAAGACGAAGAAGTGGCGCCGGAAGAAGGCGAAGGCATCATCTGGCAGCTCACACCAAAGGGTGCGGACGAACACGCCGCCGGAGAAGTTCCGATGACGCCGAAGGAGCTGTTCGTGGCGGGATCGGTCCCGTCGTTCGAACCATATGTCGGCGTCGCCGAAGAACCCGACAACGTCGTGTCGCTGGTGGCCGAAGAAGACGGGCACAGCACCACCGCGGGGACGATCTACATCAGCGGCTTTCAGACGGGAGTCACACCGGGCCAGCCCGTAGCGCTCATCCTGCACTACAGCGACCCGACTGGCAGTGAACCGTCGATCGGCGAGGTCGGCTGGACCGCCGGCGGCGCCAACAACGCCGGAACCCGCGGCCCCGGACCGTGTGACCTGCACAGCACCGAAACAACCAGGAGGATCGCGATCGGCGGGGTGGCCGGCTCCAAGCCCAGCCTGCTGGCGTTCACCTACTACACCGACTACAGCAACAGCGCGCACGAAGTCGAACTCGAGCAGGGCGAAGTCCTCCAGTTCGGCGAAGGCTTCAGCGCGAGCGGCTGCCCGAAGGCGGCGCTGAGCACGCCCACGCAGAGCTACCGGAGCAAACCCACCCAGGAACTCCCCGCCGGGCAGCCGCTCGAAGTGACCTCCGAGCTCAAGACCGCGGGCAGCCCATCCTTCGATGTCAGCGCCAAGAACGTGAAGTGGACCGTCAAGTTCACGCCGACGGGCGGCGCCACCGAACCCAAGACCTATGAACAGAAATACGAATACGGCGGCCTGCTCCCCGAGGAAGCCGGCTTCGGCACGGAACTCAAGCTCAACTTGGGCAAGGCGAAGGCCGGGGTCTACGAAATCGTCGATTCAGCAGTCACCGACGACCTGGGCGTGGGCGACGAAGCTGTCGAAGCGTCCACCGACACGGTGACTGTCAAGCCAAGCGCCAGCGAAGCCCTCTCCGTGAAGTGGCTGTCGCCCGCCCCGGAAGAAGTGCGCGCGCTCGAACAGGAAGCGCAGCTCAAGGCGGAAGTCCTGGATGAAGGAAACCCGGTCACGGCCAACATCAAGCGGGCCATTTGGGAACTCCAGGAAGGCACCAAGTTCGACACGATTGAAGAGAAGGATCCGCCGGATACCCTAGCCAGCCCTCTGAGCATCAAGCACGCGTTCGCCCGCTGCGGTGCGGGCGTGGTGACGGAGTGCAAGATCAACCTGAAGGTGGAAGTGGAACTCGAAGCCGGCAATCCGCTCACGGTTTCCCCACCCCGGACCTTGGAAATCAAGGTCAGAGAGAACGAAGCCGAAAAGAAAGCCGAAGAAGCAGCAGCAGCGGCGAAGAAAGCCGAAGAAGAAGCCGCAGCCACGAAGAAAGCCGAAGAAGAAGCAGCGGCCACGAAGAAAGCCGAAGAAGAAGCCGCGGCCAAGAAAGCAGCCGAAGAAGCTGCTGCCAAAAAGGCTCGAAGAAGAAGCGGAAGTCAAGGCGAAAAGCGGTGTAGCCGGCTACATCGTCTCCTTCGCGGGCTCATCCCTGTCGGTCGCCGCAAACGGCGTCACCAACGTGACCATCACTTGCCCGAGCGGAGGCTCCTGCAGCGGTGTCCTCACCCTGCAGACATACTCGGCCGTGGCCGTCGCCGGCAAGCACGGGAAAAAGGCGATTATGAACCTCGCGGCCGGGAGCTTCTCGCTGCTGGGTGGAAGCAGGGCCGAGACCCTCCACCTGAGTCCCGCCGCGCTGAAGCTCCTGCGCGGCTCCCACGGGAAGCTGCGCGCGAAGCTCACGGTTCTCTCCCGCGGCACGGGCAGCAACGCGAGCAAGTCCACGACGTACGTGGTCACGGTGCAGCTCGCGGTCTCCAAGCACCACAAGGGCTAAGCGCGGCCCTCGACCCCACGCGAGCGGCGCCCCGCGAGGGCGCTATTGGGGCCGTGCTGTCGCCCTGACACGCCATCGCCCGCGGTGGCCAGGCTCGTCGGCTTTGCAAAAAGCCCCCGAGCGCGCGCGGCGCCCAGTGATTGCCCGACGCACCGAGATGCTAAACCGTTGTAGCGCAAATGTGAAATGAGCCGCAGAACAGGATCGTAACGTCACGTCGGCCCGGCTGGTGCATAGTGACGGTGCTTGGCCAAAGACGGCCGCGCGCGGATAGGACATCCGCACAGTACGGAAACCCCAACAGGAGGTAACTAAAGCATGAGACTCGTCTCTGCACGCGTCTTGCCGGTAGGCATTGCCGCGGCGGCCGCGCTCGCGCTAGGTGTGCCTGGCGTCGCGAGCGCCAAAAAACTACCGCCGCCCAAAACGGACGTGCTGGAACAGTGCGCCGGCGTGAACACCGAAGGTGTCGGCTCGACGTTCCAGGCGCCCCTGCAGTTCGCTTGGACCGGTGTCAACAGCGAGAAAGGCAACGAAGCGCTGAGCTCCGGCTTCAACCACTCGTCCGATTCGCTGGCCTGCTCCGGTAGCCAGGGCAGCAAAGCGAAACCGACCGCGTACTACAACCAGGAAGAACAGTACCGCGGCAGCGGCGCCTGCCTGAAAACGCTGGGCGAAGGCGTGACCACATTCGGCGAAGAAAAAACGACCGACGGTAAAAAAATCGTGTACCCGCAGGTCAGCAAGTTCCCGTGGTGCGCGACGGACGAAGCGCCGAAACAGGCATCCAAGGAACACTACGAAACGTTCGCCGACAATGTGGCTGGCTTTGAAGGCGGCAAAGGCGAAGCGATCGAGTCGCTCCCGGTAGCCCAGGGCTCCGAGGCGGTCATCGTCCACCTACCGAAAGGTTGCCTTGCGACGAGCGAAATCACAACGTCAAAAGGCAAGACGGAGAAACTCGGCCGTCTCGCGCTCGACCAAGAAGTGATCGAGGAGATCTACCGCGGGACGATCAAAACGTGGACCGAAGCGCTGACGAAGCAGGGCACCGACGGTAAAGACACCCTGGTGTGCAAAGAAGAAAGCGCCAAGGAAAAAACGATCCGTCCGGTTGTGCGTGCCGACAAATCCGGCACCACGCACATCTTCAAGGCGTTCCTGCTGCAGGTCTACACCGGCACTTTCGCCGCTGAAGAATTCAAAGAAGTCAACAAAGGCGAAAAACCCTGCAAAGAAGGCAACCTCGAAGCTGGGGCGACGGAGTCCTGGCAGCAGATGTCCGAAGGCTGCGAAAACCAGCGTTGGCCGGAAGCGGCGAAAGTCCTGCGCCCGACCGAAACCGGTAACCCAGGTGTCATCAACGAAGTCAACAACACCGAAAGTAGCATCGGCTACGCGGACCTGTCGGTCGCCCAGGAACGAGGCTTCTTCTCGAACAAGGGCGAGGGCGGCGAAAACGGGAAGGGTGAACAGAACGAAAAGTTCTGGGCCGTCGTCCAGAACTCGGAACCGGGCAAAACGCCGGTGACGTTCGCCGACCCGCAGTCGAAGGGCGATATCGAAAAGGGCGAGGAATCGAACTGCAAGGACACGAAGTACGTGGCCGCGAAAGGCGAACCGTTCCCGCCGGCGAGTACCCGTGACGACTGGTCGAAAGTCAAAGGCGAAAACGTCTCGGCGACATACGCGATCTGCGGGGTCACCTACGATCTCGCACCGCGCCAGGAGTACTACTTCCTGGAGCCGTACGGCGTGAGCGCGGAAGAATCGCAGAAGATCGCGACCGGGGTTCACGACTACATGCAGTTCATCGTCGCCAAGAACGGCGGCCAGAAGGAACTCAAGGGAAGCGACTACGAGGCTCTGCCGAAGGTTGTGCAGGAGGAGGCCGAATTCGGCGCCTCCGAAATCGGCAGCAAGGAAGCCTGACGTCGCATTCGCCTGATTTCCCGCGGACGCGGGTGACCTAGGCAGAATGACGGGAGTGGCCGGCCGCCCCAGGGATGGGGCGGCCGGTCTGCTTGAGATGGTGAATCCCAAACGCTGGTGGCGCACGTCGGGAGCACGCCGCTGTGGAGTTCGTCCGTCCCCGACGCAGGCGCGAAGGTCACTGAATCGCGACATGCGCGAGTCGCGGATCCCGCAGGATGTGTCTTTATGGCGACAAGCAAGGACGCCCTGGAGTGCTTGGAGGTCGAGGCGGTTGGCCGGGGCGGCGCCGATATGATCTGGTCGGCGCTGGTTTCCTCCCGGTCGGCGTCGCTCGCGGACTCGGCGACCGCGCTCGGCGGCTCGCGCCGTTCGCGTGGTTTCTTGGGTTTGGTTTGGCGTGGTGGTGTGGTTGGTGGTTTGGGGGAGGTGCGTGGTCCGGCTGCGTGTTTGCGGCGTGATGCGTTGTTTAGGCGGTTGTTGTTGGTGGGGGATGTTGTTGCGATTGTTGGTGCGTTTTTGTTGACTGTGGGGTTGTCGGCGCGGTCTGTGCAGTTGACGTGGGCTGGGGTTGCGGCGGTGCCGATTTTGGTGGTGGGGGCGAAGTTGACGGGGTTGTATGACCGGGATGAGACGTTGTTGCGTAAGACGACGTTGGATGAGGCTCCGCGGTTGTTTCAGTTGGCGACGTTGTGTTCGTTGGTGGCGTGGTTGACGGGTGGGTTGTTGGTGCGGGGGGCGTTGGATCGTCATGAGGCGTTGTTTTTGTGGCTGGCGTTGTCGGGGGGTTTGATCGCGGCGCGGGCGGTGGCGCGGGTGGTGGCGTTGCGGTTGGCGCCGGCGGAGCGGTGTTTGTTCATTGGGGATGCTGTTTCGGCGGAGACGATTCGCTCGAAGCTTGGGCATGGTGGGGTGAAGGCGGAGGTTGTCGCGCATCTGGATCTGGACAAGGTCGCGTCGTGGTCGACGGACAGTTTTTCGGAGGCGCGTTTGGCGGAGATCAGGGATTTGGCGCAGACGCTTGATGTGCATAGGGCGATCATCGCGCCGCGTAGTGTTGATGGGGGGGAGATGTTGAATCTGGTGCGCACTTTGAAGGCGGTGGGGGTGCGGGTCAGTGTTTTGCCGCGGTTGTTGGAGGTCGTGGGCTCTTCGGTTGAGTTCGATGATCTGCATGGGGTCACGGTGATGGGTGTGAGAAGGTTTGATCTGACGCGTTCTTCGGCGGCGTTCAAGCGGGTGTTCGACTTGTTTGGGGCGCTTGTGGGTTTGCTCGCGGTTTCGCCGTTGTTGTTGGTGATCGCCCTCGCGGTGAAGCTCGAGGATGGTGGCCCGGTGTTCTTTCGCCAGCAGCGGGTCGGCCGGCATGGGCATCGTTTCCGGATGGTGAAGTTCCGCACGATGGTCGTGGATGCGGAGGCTTTGAAGGACGGGTTGCGTGACCGCAACGAGGCACAGGAGGGGCTGTTCAAGATCCGCGAGGACCCCAGGGTCACGAGGGTCGGCAGGCTGCTGCGCAGGAGCGCGCTTGATGAGCTGCCGCAGCTGTGGAACATCGTCAGGGGCGAGATGAGCCTCGTCGGGCCCAGGCCGCTGGTGCTGGACGAGGACCAGCGCATCGAGGGCTGGCACCGCCGCCGCCTGGAGCTCACACCCGGGATGACCGGGCCGTGGCAGATCCTCGGCCCCGCCAGGGTCCCGCTCAGGGAGATGGTCGCGATCGACTACCTCTACGTCGCCAACTGGTCCCTATGGACCGACATCAAGATCCTCCTGCGCACCATCCCCCACGTACTACAAAAACGCGGACTCTAGAAACCAGCCTCAGCCGTAGGCGCGCTCAGCACCCGCTCCTCGAAGGCGAAGCCCGCTTCCAGCGCGCGGCGCACGGGGCAGGTCTCCGCGACGCGCTCCAGCCGCTGGCGCTGTTCGGGCGTCAGGTCCGGGGGCAGGCGGATGTCGACGGCGAAGCGCCGGGGAACGCTGTCGGGGTTGTAGTCCACGTCGACGGCTGCCTCCACGTCCCACTCCCGCCGCTGCGCGTACATCGCGATTGTCGTGGCGATGCACGCAGCCAGCGTCGCCGCCAGCAGCTCGTGCGGCGCGGGCCCCTCGTCGGTGCCGCCGAGGCGCTCCGGCTCGTCGGTGATGATCGTGTGGCGGCCGTTGACGTCGATCTCGTATCTGAGGCCGCTGCTGCGACGGGCCGTTGCGGTCATGCTCATCGGAAGCCACTCCCTTCTGGCGGATGTCGTCCAGTCGATCGTGCCCGCCGGCGAGTGCCACTCCATCCGGGGCAACTACCTCTCGCGATCCGTGGCCACCGCGCATGCGACGGGGCGACGGGCGGTCGCGGTCCGGGCTGGGCTTCTGGAGACGGCGGCGATCGATCGCGCCCGCCCAGGAGGATCAGCATCCTTTCCACACACTTGAACAGCGGTATCATGGTGTAGATGTAAAACGTGGGGCGGGTCGGCCGAATGGCCGGAGCTGCCCACCGCCTCAGGAGCGAGCGTGACGAACCTTCCCAGCCCGATACCAGTCGATCTCGCCGAGTTGATCGCTGCCCGATTGCGCGTGATCGGCGACCCCACCCGGATCCGCATCCTCGATCTGCTGCGCGAGGAGGAGCTGACGGTCACCGAGATCACCGAGCGCCTGGGAACGAGCCAGCAGAACGCGTCCAAGCACCTCGGCATATTGCTGCAGGCTGGGATCCTCGCTCGCCGCAAGCAGGGCAACAGCTCGATCTACAGCATCGCCGACGTCGGTGTGTACGAGCTGTGCGAGCAGGTCTGCGGCGGGTTGCAGTCGCAGCTCGCGGGGCTGGCAGCGCTCGTCGCCGGCAGGCGCTGACGCGCCCGCAGGCGGGCTCGCGGCGCATCCGCCAGGACGCGGCCGAGGTGTCTCGTTCGCGCCCCATTAAACAACTGCAAGGATGTATGCCGATATAGTTGTGCTATCGTTCCAGATATGCAGGAGGCAGGCTCATGAGCATCACCACCGCACCCCGCGCTACGGCTCCCGCCGCGAAGGCCGTCGAGCGCGTGCACGTCGGGCCGATCGGCCGTCTGGGGCGCTACACGGCGACGCACTTCCGCCAGGTGCTCCTCGGCTGGCTGGTGGTCGCGCTGGTGCTCGGCTTCTTCGCGCCACGGGTCGAGACGGCGCTCTCCGGGGCGGGCTGGGAAGCCAACGGCTCGCAGTCGGTACAGGCGCGCAAGCTCGCCGAAAGGGACTTCGCGGGCCTCGGCAGCTATGGCCTGATGACGGTCGTGTACTCGCCCACGCAGACGGTCGGATCGCCGGCGTTCAAGGCGGTGCTCGCGCGCGTCGAGGCGACGCTGCGCGCCGAGCGAGCCGTGCGCACGGTGCTCGCCCCGGCTCCCGGCGTGTCGATCTCGCGTGACGGGCACACCGCGATCGTGCAGGCCGGCGCCGCGCGCAGCCCCAACCAGATGGTCACCGCCGCCGACAGCCTCAAGGGCAAGCTGAAGAAGCTTTCGACGGGCACGGTGCAGGTCAACCTCACGGGCGCGGCGGGCATGTGGTCGGACTTCAACGCCGCCAACCGCTCGGCGATGCTCAAATCGGAGGTCATCTCCTGGCCGGTGACGCTCGGCATCATGCTGCTCGCGTTCGGGTCGCTCGTGGCCGCCGGGCTGCCGCTGATGCTGACGATGCTCGGCCTGCTCGCGGCCGCGGGCATGCTCTATCTCGGCACGCTGATCACGCCGATCTCGATCTGGGCGATGAACTTCGCGCTGATGTTCGCGCTCGCGCTCGGCATCGACTACGCGCTGTTCATCGTGATGCGCTTCCGCGGCGCGCTGTTCGGCTCAGAGCTCGACCCGCTGGAGGCGAGCGCGGTGACGATGGACACGGCCGGCAAGGCCGTGCTGTTCAGCGGCGCGACCGTGCTGATCTCGCTGACCGCCGTGATGCTCGTCCCCAGCCCGGCATTCCGCAGCATGGCCCTGGGGATCATGCTCGCGGTGATCTTCGTGCTCGCCGCCACGCTCACGCTGCTACCCGCGGTTCTGGCCAGGATCGGCCCCAAGGTCGACAAGCTCTCGCTGCCATGGGCCCACTCCGGCGAGCACCGCTCGCCGCGGTTCGCGGCGTGGGGCGAGCGGCTGTGGCGCCACCCCGTGCGCTATGGCCTGCCGGCGGTCGCGCTGCTGCTCGCGCTCGCCTACCCGGTCACACAGCTGAAGACGTCGATGCCGTCGATCAAGGTCGTGCCGAGCAGCGACTCCTCGCGCATCGGCTACGAGCAGGTGCAGGCCGCTAGGGGCCCGGGCGCGACCGGCCCGCTGCAGATCATCGCGCCGCGCGCTCGGGCCGCCGCGGTGGTGGCGCTCGCCCGGCGCGACGCCGGGATCGCCGAGGTCCTGCCGGTCCAGCCGGGCGCCGCGGGGCTCGCGATGGTGACCGCGATCCCGCGCCAGGACCCCTCGAGCGCGGCCGTCGGCGCGACCATCGATCGGCTGCGCCGCGAGCTTCCCGCGGGCGCCCTGCTGGGCGGCGCCGCGGCCGAAAACCACGACCTGCAGAGCCTGCTGGCCGCCAAGACCTCGCTCGTGATCGGGGTCGTGCTGGTGCTGGGCTTCCTGCTGCTGCTGTTCGCGCTGCAGGCGCCGCTGCTGGCCGCGGCGGGCGTGCTCACCAACCTGCTCGCCACGGGCGCGGCGTTCGGCGTGTCGAAGTGGATCTTCCAGGACGGCGACCTGCACTCGCTGCTGGGCTTCCAGCCGCAGGGCTTCCTCGACGCGTGGGGGCCGGTGTTCTTCTTCGCGATGATCTTCGCGATCTCGATGGACTACACGATGTTCCTGCTGTCCTCGGCGAAGGAGCACTGGGACCGCAGCGGCGACGCGCATGACGCGATGGTCAACGGGATGGCGCACTCCGGTCGCGTGATCTTCGCCGCTGCTGCGGTGATGGTGGCCGTGTTCTTCACGTTCGCGCTGTCAGGGCCGCTCCCGCCCAAGGAGATGGGGATCATCCTCGGCGTCGCCGTGCTACTCGACGCGGCGCTCATCCGCCTGCTGCTGCTTCCCGTGCTGCTGCGCGTGATGGGCGCGCGCGCCTGGTATCTGCCGCGCTGGGCGCGGCGCGTGCTGCCCGACGTGCGCTTCGGGCATTCGTAGGCGCGCCGGCGATCCCGCGCTCCACCCGGTGATCTCGCGCTTCAGGCGGAGGCGACCACCTACGTGGTCTTCCGCAGCATGTGAGCGGCATGCCCACCTTGGGGCGGCCCGTCTGAGCGGTGAGGATTGGTCGTGCGATGGCGCACAGGATCCTCATCCTCGGCGGCGGAACCGGAGGCACGCTCGTGGCGAATCGCCTCGATCGGCTGTACGGGGACGCCGCGCAGATCACGGTCGTCGACCGCGACGACGTCCACGTGTACCAGCCGGGGCTCCTGTTCGTGCCGTTCGGGCTCGCCGAGCCGGCCGAGATCGCGCGCCCGCGCCACGCCCAGTTCCGCGACGGCGTCGAGTTTCGCGTCGCCGAGGTCGAGAGCGTCGATGTCGGCGCCAGCTGTGTGCAGCTGGCCGACGGACGGCGGCTCGACTACGACGTGCTCGTGATCGCGACCGGCGTCGTGCTCCAGCCCGAGGAGACCGACGGCCTGACGGGCCCCGAGTGGGGACGCTCGATCCACACCTTCTACTCGCTCGAGGGCGCGAGCGCACTGCGCGCGGCGCTGGCGGGCTTCGACGCGGGGCGGCTGGTGGTGAGCGTCAACGACATGCCGATCAAGTGCCCGGTGGCGCCGCTCGAGTTCTGCTTCCTCGCCGACTGGCAGCTGCGCGAGCGCGGCGTCCGCGAGCGGGTCGAGCTGACCTACGTCACGCCCCTGGACGGCGCCTTCACCAAGCCGACCGCCTCCGCGCGGCTCGACGAGCTGCTCGCCGACAGGGACATCCGCGTGGAGTCGGAGTTCGCGACGGGCCGCGTCGACGCCACCGCCAGGCGACTGCACAGCTGGGACGAGCGCGAGGTTCGGTACGACCTGCTCGTGACGATCCCCGTCCACGGCGGACCCTCCTACGTGGCGCGCTCGGCAGGGCTGGGCGATGACCTGGGATTCGTGCCCGCCGACCGCCACACGCTGCAGTCCAGGGCGGCGAAGAACATCTTCGTGATCGGCGACGCCGCCGACGTGCCCACCTCGAAGGCGGGCTCGGTCACTCACTTCGAGGGCGAGGCGCTGGTCGAGAACGTCCAGCGCTTCCTCGAAGGCGACGAGCTGACCGGCTGCTACGACGGCCACGCGAACTGCTTCATCGAGACCGGCTTCCATCGGGCGCTGTTGATCGACTTCGACTACGAGAACGAACCGCTGCCCGGCCGCTTCCCCGATCCGCACCTGGGGCCCCTGCCGCTGCTCGCCGAGTCGCGGCTGAACCACCTCGCCAAGCTCGTCTTCCAGCCGCTCTACTGGCACGTGCTGCTGCAGGGGCACGACACCCCGGGCATCGGCGCGGCGCGGCACGCGCGCGACGCCGATCGCCTATCCCACGCATCCGGAGGACACCGATGACGACGATCACGCTCGCCGGTGCGCAGGTCGAGGTCGACGCGGAGGGGTTCCTGCTCGACGCCGGGCAGTGGAGCGAGCAGATGGCGCGGGAGATCGCCGCCGCGAACGGGATCGGCGAGCTCACCGACCGGCACTGGCAGGTCGTCAACTTCATGCGCAAGGCCTATTTGGACACGGGCTCCGCCCCGTCGATCCGGAGTCTCGGCAAGAGCTCTGGCGTCCCGATCAAGGAGCTCTACGAGCTGTTCCCCAAGGGCCCCGCCAAGCTCGCCGCCAAGATCGGCGGTATCCCCAAGCCGCGCGGCTGCATCTAGACCACGACTGGAGTGAGGCGCACATGACCGACACGATCGAGAAGGTCTCAATCATCATCTCCAAGGGCTCGCTCGAGGGGATCTACCCGGGTCTGATCATGGCCAACGGCGCCCGCATGGAGGGGATCGAGGCGAACGTGTTCTTCACGTTCTTCGGGCTGGACGCGATCAACAGGGCCAAGCACGACCACGTCAAGGTGGCGACCGTCGGCAACCCCGGCCTGCACCTCGCGACCTGGGCCGGCGGCGTGCCCGGCATCTCGGCGATCGTCACGCACCAGCTGGCGCGCGAGATGGAGAAGCTCGACATCCCGCCGATCCCCGAGTTCGTCGAGATGATCTCCGACTCGGGCGCGGGGCTCTACGCGTGCAAGGCCTCGGTCGATCTCTTCCACCTGAGCGGGGACGACTTCATCCCGCAGGTGCGGGAGATCATCACCGTGGGCGAGTTCTACGGCAAGGCGGCGGGCGGGCAGATCATCTTCACCTAGGGTCGAGCCCTGGCCGCGCGCCAGATCGACAGCGCGAGGATCGCGATCACCGCGGGCGGCATCACCCACCAGGCGCTGGCGCCCGCGGCGGCCACCAGCGCTGTGAGCGACAGCGCGAGCACCACCCCCACGGCGGTCCGCCAGTCGTCGCCGACGACGAACTCCCACACGCCCGCGAAGAACGCCTCGACGCGGGTCATGCGCTCACCGGCGCCTGATCGCCCGAGTCGGCGGGCACCGCCGCGACCGCCGCGACGGCGGACGCCTGGACCGTGCGTCCCATCGTCCAGGCCATTGCGACCGCCGTCAGCAGCACGCCCGGGACGATCGCCAGCAGCGCGGCGTCGCCTCCCGGCCAGCTCGCGCCGGCCCCCTCGGCTCCCCAGAACGTCCCGAACGAGGTCAGCATCACGCCGACCGCGAACTTCAACGTGTTCTCGGGAACTCGCGCGAGCGGCGCGCGCGCGGCGGCGCCGGCCGCTGCGACCAGCAGCACGGCGAGCCCGGCGGCGGCTGCGGCCAGCGGGATGCGGTGCTGGTTGGCGCCGAACGTGAGCACGATAAACGCCACCTCCAGGCCCTCCAGCAGCACGCCCTTGAAGGAGATCGTGAACGCGTAGCCGTCGAAGCCGGCACGCCGTTCGCCTGCGGCCCTTGCCGCCTCGGCCTCCTCCCTGAAGATCTCCAGCTCGTCGTGCTTGGCCTTCAGGCCGCTCGCGCGCAGGATCGCCTTGCGCAGCCACTGCAGCCCGAAGATCAGCAGCAGGCCGCCGACCACGACCCGCAGCACGTCGATCGGCAGCGACGTGAGCGCGGGCCCGAGCGCCGCCACGATCACCGCGAGCGCCACCGTCGCCGCTCCCACGCCGCTCATCGCCGAGGACCAGCTGCGCGTGGCGCCGACGGCGAGCACGATCGTCAGCGCCTCGACCGCCTCCACGGCGCACGCGAGGAACACCGAGATCGCGAGTCCAACCTCTGCGCCGCTCATGCGTCCCAGCCTCCGGAAATGGCCATGGATCGCAGGCTAGAGCAGGATGCCCCGGGGGACAGGCCCATGAGGCCCGCTCGCGGTGGCGGCTGCTACTCGACGAGATCGGGCTGCGGCGTGACGTCCGTGTGCGCTAGCTGCTCCGCGAGGCTGCTGGAGCTCTTCCAGGGCCGCTTGTACACGGCCCAGCTGAGGGCTCCGATGAGGAGCGTCGCGCACAGGATCCAGCCCAGGGCGGTCGTGCCGACGCCCACGTACTTCAGGCCGGAGGCCGCCACCACGAACGTGATCGCAGGCCTGATGTAGCGGTCGGGGGCGCTCGAGGACAGCAGCGAGCCGACGAGCACGGCGGGCACGCTGCCGATGATCAGCGAGGTCGTGACTCCGAAGTCGACGTGGCCGAACGCGAGCGCGCCGAGCGCCGCCGCGAGCGTCAGCGGCACCGCCTGGCTGAGGTCGGTGCCGACGAGCTGGTTGGCGCCTAGCATCGGGTACAGGAACAGCAGCAGGATGATCATCAGCGAGCCGGAGCCGACCGAGGTCATGCCGACGACGATTCCGCCCAGCGCGCCGATCGCCACGGTGCGCAGCGGCTTGACGTCGAGGTCGTGGACCACCGCCGTGCGCGTGTGACCGCCGCGGCGGTCGAGGATGTAGCGCAGCACCATCGCCGCCGCGCCCACGAGCAGCGCCGCGCCGAGCACGATCTCGATGTTTTCCTGCGCGCCTTTGCTGTTGCCCATCAGGTGCAGCAGATACGACCCCAGGAATGCGCTTGGCACCGATCCCAGGACCATGAAGCCCACCAAGCGGTGGTTGACGGTCCCTTTGCGCAGGTGCACGGCCGCTCCGAACGGGCGCATGACGACTGCTGCGACGAGGTCGCTGGAGATGGCCTTCGACGGCGTCACCCCGAACAGCAGGATCAGCATCGGCGTCATCAGCGCGCCTCCGCCGGCGCCGGTCATGCCGACCAGGAAGCCGATGATGGCGCTGCCGAGAACGATGTAGGGATCGACGTGCATTGGCTCGATGGTTGACGCGGCGGAAGCTGTGTCTCGAATGTCTGGATCGACCGAGATCTTCGGCTCCGGCGGAGCATGATACAGCGTTTCTCACGTTGCGGGTGGGATTGACCTGAATTGTGCCTCAGGGTTTCCTACGAGGGCCTTGCTTTAGCTAACGATGATGTTTATGATGCGGGTCCAGAGAAGGGTCACGCAATCTCGGCAGCTGTGGGGTCGATGGGCTTCCCGTGTGGGGTCCATTCGTGGCGAGCAAGGAGGCGGGGAGACGCTATGAGTGTGGATACGGGGAGTGGGGCAGAGGCCGGGGTGGTCTGGGGCCCGACGTCGCTCGCCGACTCGGCGACCTCGCTCGGCGGCTCGCATGGCGTCGCTCGTTCGCGTGGTTTCTTGGGTTTGGTTTGGCGTGGTGGTGTGGTTGGTGGTTTGGGGGAGGTTCGTGGTCCGGCTGCGTGTTTGCGGCGGGATGCGTTGTTTCGGCGGTTGTTGTTGGTGGCGGATGTGGTGGCGATCGTTGGTGCGTTTGTGTTGACGGTGGAGTTGTCGGCGGCGGTCTGTGCAGTTGACGTGGGCTGGGGTTGCGGCGGTGCCGATTTTGGTGGTGGGCGCGAAGTTGACGGGTTTGTATGACCGGGATGAGACGTTGTTGCGTAAGACGACGTTGGATGAGGCGCCGAGGTTGTTTCAGCTGGCGACGTTGTGTTCGTTGGTGGCGTGGTTGACGGGTGGGTTGATCGTGCGGGGGGCGCTGGATCGTCATGAGGCGTTGTTTTTGTGGCTGGCGTTGGCGGGGGGTTTGATCGCGGCGCGGGCGGTGTCGCGGGCGGTGGCGTTGCGGTTGGCGCCGGCGGAGCGGTGTTTGTTCATCGGGGATGAGGTTTCGGCGGAGACGATTCGTTCGAAGCTTCGGGCATGGTGGGGTCAAGGCGGAGGTGGTCGCGCATCTGGATCTGGACAAGGTCGCGTCGTGGTCGACGGACAGTTTCTCGGAGGCGCGTTTGGCGGAGATCCGGGATTTGGCGCAGACGCTTGATGTGCATCGTGCGATCATCGCGCCGCGTAGCGTTGATGGGGGGGAGATGCTGAATCTGGTGCGCACTTTGAAGGCGGTGGGGGTGCGGGTGAGCGTGTTGCCGCGGCTGTTGGAGGTCGTGGGCTCTTCGGTCGAGTTCGATGATCTGCATGGGGTGACGGTGATGGGGGTCAGGCGGTTTGATCTGACGCGTTCTTCGGCGGCGTTCAAGCGTGCGTTTGATTTGTTGGGTGCGCTTGTGGGGTTGCTGGCGGTCTCGCCGTTGTTGTTGGTGATCGCGGTCGCGATCAAGCTCGAGATCGTGGCCCGGTGTTCTTTCGCCAGCTGCGGGTCGGCCGGCATGGGCAGCGTTTCCGGATGGTGAAGTTCCGCACGATGGTCCTGGATGCGGAGGCGTTGAAGGACTCGTTGCGTGATCGCAACGAGGCGCAGGAGGGGCTGTTCAAGATCGCGCGAGGACCCGCGGGTGACGCGGGTCGGGCGGCTGCTGCGCAGCAGCGCGCTTGATGAGCTGCCGCAGCTGTGGAACATCGTGAGGGGCGAGATGAGCCTCGTCGGGCCGCGGCCGCTGGTGATGGACGAGGACCAGCGCATCGAGGGCTGGCACCGCCGCCGCCTGGAGCTGATGCCCGGCATGACCGGGCCCTGGCAGATCCTCGGCCCCGCCCGGGTCCCGCTCAGGGAGATGGTCGCGATCGACTACCTCTACGTCGCCAACTGGTCCCTATGGACCGACATCAAGATCCTCCTGCGCACCATCCCCCACGTACTACAAAAACGCGGACTCTAAAAGTCAAGAGGCCTCCGCGACCCTGATCGAGGGAGCGCGCGCGTTCAGTGGCGGATGCGCGTCTCGCGGGTGCGGCCCGACCATGGTGCGCCGGAGCGGCGCGTCCCGTGGGTGCGCCACGCGCGCTGCGCGCCGCTGTGCGGATCGCCGCTCATCGCGCGGGTGACCTGCGGCCCCACCTGCTCGACGCTTGCAAGCAGGATCGCGTCCGCGCTGGCGGCGCCGCGGCAGAGGATCACGACGAACACCGCGAGGGCGAGCCAGATGACGGGGATGAGGATGAAGAGCATGTGAGCGCTTGCCTACTACACGTACATGTCCACGGATCGTGGACGTCGAGGTGCTCTGGTTATCGGTAGCGGAGCTCTGACCCTTTAGTGCCCGCGTTCGAGTCCAACAAACGTCGAGAGCCCGCGCCCCGCTCAGCCGCCCGCGACGACCGCTTCGAGCGCCGCCGAGACGCGGTCGCACACGAGCTCCGAGGACCACAGCCGCTGCGCCTCCGCACGCGCCTTGGCGCGCGTCTGCTCCGGCGCCTCGCGCAGGCGCTCCAGCATCGCGACGATCGCGTCGGTCATGCCCTCCACGTCCCCCGGCGCGACGGCCGCCGCGACCGCGCGGTCGACGTCCTCGACGGCGCCGACCTCGGTCGTCGCGACCACCGGCACGCCCGAGGCGAGCGCCTCGGCGACGGTCAGCGCGAACGGCTCGAACTTGCTTGCCTGCAGCAGCACGTCGCTGTGCGCCAGCTCCGCCGGCACCTCGGCGGCGGGGATCGAGCCGGCGTATTCGCTGTTGGCGCTCGGCAGGTCCTCGAGCAGCTTCCTGTAGTCCGACCACAATGTCGCGCCGCCGACGACGCGCACGCGGGCATCGATGCCGCGCTCCAGGAGCATCTTCGCGACCGACACGACGTCCTCGACTCCCTTGCGCGCGGACACCCGGCCCAGCACCAGCACGCGCGGCGGCGCCTCCAGCGGCCGGCTCGTGTCGGCGCCGGCGAAGCGCTCGACCGCGACCGGGTTGGGGATCACGACGGTGTCCTCGAGCGGCACGCCGTAGTCGTGCACCAGGTGGTCGCGGAACACGGAGCTGATGCAGATCACCAGCTTTGCGCGCCTGATCCGCACGCGCTGCACGAGCACGCGCGCCGCCATCACGCTCGCCGCGGTCACGAACGTGTACGCGGGCTGGCAGCGCAGGCTCAGCTTGCGCTCGGCCAGCAGGAAGCGCAGCTCGCCCTCGATGTGCGTCGCCGGGTGGATCACCAGCGGCACGCTGCGGGCAAGGCTCGCGGGCATCGCGAGCGCCTCGATGTTCGAGAACTGGAACACCAGGTCATACGGCTGGCGGCGGTGCCTCTGCACGACCTCGCGGCGGAGCCGCAGCGACGCGCGCGCACGGCTGAACAGGCCCGTGACGAACACGCCGATCATCGTGCGGTTGTACCAGCGCCGCCAGCGCCAGTCGCTGGTGCCCCAGACGAAAGTGAGGTTGTCCTTGTCGGCCAAGCGCGGCGGCAGCGGGTGCCCCTTGCCGGGGAAGAAGCAGTCGATCGTGTGCCCGCGCCGCGCGAGGCCGTCGAGCAGCTCGATCGCCACGCCGGGCGCGCCGCCGGTGCCTTCGCGCGCCGCCGGTCCGGCGCCGATCCATGCGATTCGAAGCGGGCGTGCCATCGTGCGTGCGCGATCGCGCGCCTGGCTCAGCGCGGGGCCGCCGGCTGCGCGGCGGGGCTCTCGAGGCTGTAGGACAGGGCGGCGAGCTGGGCGCCGGCGATCCGCTCGGCCTCGCGCAGCTCGCCCTGCTCGCGGCGCCGGTGGCTGCCGATCGAGCGCGGGTGCGCGCGCTTCAGCTGCTCGCGCATCCTCGCGGTCAGGCGCTGGCCGAGATGCCCGGCGATCGCCTCGCCCTGCTCGAGCGGGTGCGCGACCAGGTCCTCGTAGCGGACTCGCAGCACGCGCCCGGAGGCGAGCACCTCGGGGCGCTCGAAGAAGCGCTCGCTGCGGCTCACCATCTCGCGCCACATCCAGATCGCGCGCACATACGGGCTGCTATGCAGGAACGCGCTCTCCTCGCCCTCCGCCACCCACCACGGCACGTACAGCTCACCGACGTGCCGGCCGATGAGCGCCTCGTTGGACTCCAGGCCCGCGAGCTTGACGTCGGTGAGCACGTCGTAGCTGCGCACGAGCGAGTTGGCGACGTCGCGACCGTCGCGGTAGATGTAGACGAGCGGGGCATCGGCCAAGGCGGCGTAGGGGAGCTCCGGCGCGAAGGCGAAGAACGGCTCCTTGTAGATCAGGAGATCCTGCGTGCGCGCGCCCCGCGTCGCGGCGCGCAGGCCGCGCGCGCGGCGGTCGCTGACCCACCACTTGCGCAGCGCCGCCGAGCGGGCGAGGTAGGCGCCCGACTCCAGGTAGTCGGTGAGCGAGCATCTGAAGCTGCGCTGCAGCACCTCGCGCACGTCCTGCGGGAGCTCCTGCGCGGCCAGGTGCGCGATTCCCACCGGCAGCAGGTTGCCGCTGACGCACTCCGCCGCGGGCAGCGCGTCGAGGAACGCCATCAGGAACGTCGTCCCCGACCGCGGCGCCCCCAGCACCACGGCTCGCTCGGCCTTCATCCCACCAGGCCCGCGCGATCGCACCCGACGCTCATGTCAGGCCCCATCCTAGTCTGTGGCCCGCGTGCGGGCTCAGGGCGCATCGAGCGCTCGCGGTGGGCGCGTGCCGTCGCGGTCCTGCAATGCGTCGGCCACGAGCGCCGACAGGCGCGTCTGGAACGCCGCGACCGAGAAGCGCTCGGCGTTCTCCACCGCGCGCGCCGGCTCGAAGTCGAGAACGTCGATGTCTTCGATGGCCCGCGTGAACGAGTCGACGTCGTCGAGCGTCGCCAGGCGCCCGGTGACGCCGTCGAGGACCGTCTCGAGCGCGCCTCCGGCCGCGGCCGCGATCACCGGCCGCCCGGCCGCCTGCGCCTCGACCGCGGTGATGCCGAACTCCTCCATGCTCGGCACGATCACCGCGCGCGCGCTCGCGTACAGGCCCTCCAGGTCATGGTCGTCGACGCGGCCGAGGAACTCGGCCTCGGGGTAGGCCTCGCTGAGCGCCGCGTGATCCGGCCCGGAGCCGACGACGCTGATCGGCGCGCGCGCGCGCCGCGCCGCCTCGAGCGCCACCTGCAGGCGCTTGTGGCGCACGATCTCCGAGACGATCAAAAGCCTCTCGCCGGGCTCGCCCACCGTGAAGCGGTGCGTCTCCACCGGCGGGTGCACGATCGGCGCCTCGCGTCCGTAGAAGCGCCTGATCCGCTCGCGCGTGAGCTCGGAGTTGGCGACGTACACGTCCACGCGCCGGCTCGCCGCGAGATCCCACCTGCGCATTCGCGCCAGCAGCCCCTTCATCAGCGGGCGCAGCGGCGCCGGCGTCTCGGCGAGTGCGCGCTTCTGCTCGTACCACGCATAGCGGAACGGGGCGTGGCAGTAGCACACGTGGACGGCCCTCCCGGGGACGCGCACCCCGTGCGCGAACGCGCTGCTGCTGCTCAGCACGACGTCCGCGACGGGCAGCTCCAGGCGCTCGACCGCCCACGGGTACAGCGGCAAGAGGCGCCGGAACGTCGCCTGCCCGACGCCCAGGCGCTGCAGCGGCGAGGTCGTGACGGCGTGTCCCGCGAAGCGCCCGCCGGTGCCCTCCGGGTCGTACAGCAGCGTGAAGATCGGCGCCCGCTCGTACATGTCGGCCATCGCCGCAAACGTGCGCTCGGCGCCGCGCATGACCAGCAGGTAGTCGTGCACGAGCGCCACGCGCGGCTGCGCTGCGGGCGCCGGGCCCATCAGCGTCCGCCCGCGAGCTCGGCAAAGCTCGGCCACAGGCTGACGTCGATCTCGGGGAACGCCTCGAGCAGGCGCAGCACGTCGTCGCGGTAGGCCTGCGCGTAGGCCCCGCGGGTGTCTGCGTCCAGCTGTGGCTTGTCGGGCTGGTGCTTGGGATGCGCTTCGAGGTCGGGCGTGTAGCCGGTGTCCTGGAGGCCGAGGAACTCGAACGTGCGGCGCAGCTCGCGCTCGGGCTCGCGCGTGCAGCGCTCGTACTGGAGCACCAGCAGCTGCGAGCGCTCGAAGTGCCGCAAGAGGCTTGACAGCTGTGCGTGGTAGAGCCCGCGCATGAACGCCTCCAGCGGCGCGTAGCGGCTGAGCGGCGCTCCGCGCCTGCCGGCCACCGCCGCGTCGAGCTGCAGGCCCGACAGGTAGCGCTCCACGGGGTCGCGCAGCAGCACCAGCAGGCGCGCCTCTGGAGCAGCCTGCGCGAGCAGCGGCGCCACCCACGGGGCGCTCAGGTACAGCGGCGTCCACTCGCCGACCTTCTGCGCGCCGTTGCGCGGGAAGTACTCGTGGTAGCGCGCCGTGTCCGCCGCCGTATAGGGGCTCGCGTAGAAGCGGTCGAAATAGTGAAGCTCCTTCGCGCCGGACGGTCGTGCGATCTCCGGATGTGCACTGACCATCGAGAACCACCGTGTTGTTCCGCAGCGCTGCACGCCGACGCCGATGAAATCCGGGGGGCCCGTCCGCCAACCCTCGGGGCACGGCGGCGGCGGCGGAGGCATGTCGATTCCGCCGTCCGTGGGTGGCGTGCTCTCATGCCTGCCCAGCCGCCGCTTGCTCCCCTGAATATGTCTGCGCAGGCGGCCCATCGGAGCTGCCCGCTGCTCGAATGAGGTTGCGTTAGGCAGGGAGGCAAGCATAGAGCATCGAGTACCCTCTGGATGTGATCCGGTGGACCGCATGAGGCGCTCGCGATGAGCGCTCGACGCGCCCCGACAGGCCACTGAAATACTCATGCGCATACTGGTGACGATGCCGTGGGGAGAGCGTCTCGGCGGCGCCGAGATGATGCTGCAGACGCTGCTCGACGGGGCTCGTGAGAGCGGGCACGAGCTGGAGGTGGTGTTCCTCGAGTCCGGCCCCTGGCCGCAGCAGCTGCAGGCCGCCGGCACGCACGTCGAGGTGATCCGCGCGGGGCGCCTGCGCGAGCCCCATCGCTGGGTGCTCGCCGTCGCGCGCTTGGCGCGGACGTTTCGCCGCAGGCGCCCGGATCTGATCGTCAACTGGTCGGCCAAGACGCAGCTCTACGGCGCTCCCGCCGCTGCGCTTGCGGGCATGCGCCGCCGTGTGCTGTGGTGGCAGCACGCGATTCCCACGGGCGGCGGGCTCGACTCCATCGCCACGATGCTGCCGGCGATCGCCGTCGGCTGCACCTCGCGGACGGCCGCCGACGCGCAGCGCGCGCTGTTCCCCCGACGGCGCACGTTCGTCGTCGCGGCCGGTGTGCCCGTGCCGCCCGTCGAGGAGCCGGCGAACGTGCCGCGCTCGGCGCCCGGCGTGCAGGTGGTCGGCCTCGTGGGTCGGCTGGAGCCGTGGAAGGGCCAGGACCGGCTGCTGCGCGCGCAGCTGCTCCTGCGCGAGCGCGGATACCGGATTCACACGTTGATCGTCGGCGGCGACGCATATGCACTGTCAACAGCGTACGCGGAGTCTCTGCCGGCGCTGGCGGCGCGCCTCGGCCTCGCGGAGGACGTCACGCTGACCGGGCAGGTGCCCGACGCGGGACCGTACATCCGCCGGATGGACGTTCTCGTCAACGCGTCGGACCCGGAGCCGTTCGGGATCGTGATGCTCGAGGGTATGGCCAGGGGCGTGGCGGTCGTTGGTGTGAACGGCGGCGGCGCTTCAGAGATCATCGAGGACCGCCGCACTGGCGTGCTCGCGCGCTCCGGCGAGCCTGCCGCGCTGGCCGACGCGCTCGAAGCGCTGCTGAGCTCCCCCGAGCTGCGGGCGAGCGTCGCAAGCGAGGGCCGCGAGCGCTTCCTGCGGGATTTCACCGATGTCGCGATGCGCGAGCGCTTCTTCGCGCGGCTAAGCGAGCTGGCAGGCGTGCGATGACCGAGGTGACGATCGTCGCGCACGACATCGGCCCCGTCGGCGGCATGGAGCGCCAGCTCTCGGAGCTGGTGCTGGGGCTGCGCGCGCTCGGGCACGAGGTGACGGTGATCGCTCGCACGTGCGAGCTGCCGGCGGGCGCGGGCGTGCGCTTTCACCGCGTCAGGGGTCCCAGCCGCCCATTCCTCGTGGCGTATCCGTGGTTCGTGCTCGCCGGCTCGCTCGCCGTGTGGCGGTGGCGGCGCGGTGTCGTGCAGAGCACCGGCGCGATCGTGCTCAACCGTGTCGACAGCGTCGCGATCCACTGCTGCCACCAGTCATACACGGCGATGCCCGGCCGCCCCACGCGCGCGTCGCGCCTGTATGGCAGGGCGGTGGGAGTCGTCAAGCGCGTCTCCGAACGGCTGTGCGTGCGCGCGAACTCGACGGCCACGTTCGTGTGCGTATCGGATGGCGTCGCCGCGGAGATGCGCTCGCACTACCCCTACGCGGCGGCGCGCGTGGTGACGATCCACAACGGCGTCGACACCGAGCGCTTCGCGCCCGGCCTGCACGACGAGCAGGCCCGCGAGCTGCGCGAGCGCCTGCGGATCGAGCCCGCGCGCCGCGTGCTCCTGTTCATCGGCGGCGACTGGGAGCACAAGGGTCTGCGCCGGGCGATCGAGGCGCTGGCCGACGCGCCCGAATGGGACCTGGTGGTGGCCGGGCGCGGCAACCCCGGCGACTACCGCGAGCTGGGCGAGCGCCTCGGGGTCGCCGCGCGCGTGCACTGGCTGGGGGTGACGCGCGACGTGCAGGCGCTGTACGCGCTCGCGGACGCGTTCGTGCTGCCCTCCAGCTACGAGACCTTCTCGCTCGTCACGTTCGAGGCCGCGGCCAGCGGCCTCGCGGTCCTCGCCACCCGCGTGAACGGGGTCAGCGAGCTGATCGAGGACGAGCGCAACGGCTTTCTGATCTCCGCGGATGCACACGAGATCGCCGCGCGCCTGCGGCGGCTCGCCGACGACCCGCAGCTGGGCGAGCGCCTCGGGCGCGCCGCGCGCGAGGCGGCTTTGCGCTTCAGCTGGCAGGCGATGGTGGCTCGCCACCACGAGCTGTACGAGCGGCTGGCTGGCGCGACCGCGCCGCGTGCGTGAGCATCCGCTCGAGCGGGTCCGTCGCCGCCGGCACCGTGAACAGCCGCTCGACCGCCGCGCGACCGGAGCTCGCCAGCCGGCGTCGCAGCTCGGGGTCCTCGCGCAGTCTGCGCAGCTGCTCGGCGAGCGGCCGCGGCTGGCCCTCGGGGAACGTCAGCCCGCCGCCCGTCAGCTCGATCAGCCACGGGATCTCGCCCGAGTCCGAGCCGACCACCGGAACGCCGCACCACAGCGCCTCGACGATCACGCGGCCGAACTGCTCCTTCCACGTCGGCGTCGTGAGTGAGGGCAGCGCCAGCACGTCCATCTGCGCGTAGCCCGCGGCCATCTGCTCGTGGCTGAGCCCGTCCACCACCCGCACCTTCGAGCCGGGGATCGGCTGCCCCTCCAGCTGCGCGCGCAGCTCGCCGTCGCCGATCAGCACGAGCTCCACGGGCGCGTCCAGCTGGCGCACCGCCGCAAGCAGGTCCGCCAGCCCCTTGCTCGGCACGAGGCGGCCCGCGTAGCCGACCGTGAACGGGCGCGCGTCCTGTTGCCCGCCCGCACCGGACGTCCCCTCCGGCGCCGTCTCCCAGCCGGGGACCGCGTGCGGGGCGAACGCCACCTCGCCCGTCGCGCCCCACGCCCGCGCGAGGCGCACGGCGGTGTCGGAGCGCGCGGCGACGAACGCCGAGCGGCGCAGCACCCGCCCGCGCATCCAGCGCACCGGGAGCGGCAGCGCGCGGTCGATGTTCTCCGCGCACTGCACGCCGAAGGGCACGTTCGCGCGCGTCAGCACGCGGCTCCACTGCGCCGCCGAGAACGAGAACGACTCCGCCTCCACGAACGCCACGTCGGGCCGCTCGCGTGCGCAGATGGCGCCGCAGCGGGCCAGGTAGAAGTGCCGCTGCGCGCGGCCCGGCAGCGCCACGCGGGTGGGGCGCAGCGCGCCCTCGAGGCCGTCGAGCGCCTGCGGAGCGACGTCCGCCGCGGCGTACTCGTGACGCCAGCGGTCCGGGACCACGATCGCGATCTCCCAGCCGCGGCGCTGCAGCTCGAGGTAGACCTCCTGGTTGACGCTGACCACCGCGGGGTGGCTGATCACCAGCAGCCGCCGCCCGTCGCCGGGGTGCGAGAGGGCGGATGACGGCACGCAAACATCCTTGCACGCGCGCAACTTCGCGTGTAGTCAGGCACGCTACTCTTTAGCCGCCAATAACTTTGGCGCCTAAGATGGCTGATCGCCGGCCCTGGACGGATCCTACCCCGATGAACGATACGACCGACGCCACCGCGATCTTCGCTCCGATCTGGCGGCGCAAGTGGCTGATACTGATCATCGCGGCGCTGGTGGCGGTGGGCAGCTACTTCTACTACAAGCACCAGCCGTCCACCTTCCAGGCGACGACCGAGCTGTACCTCGGGGCGGGCGCGGAAGAACAGTTCGCCGAACGCGGGGTCTCCACCAAGAGCACCACGATCAACGCCTCCACACAGCCCGAGTTGATCAACGCGCTGATCGTGGAACTCGTGCGCCAGCAGCTGCGCAAAGAGCACAATCACATCGCGAAAGTGGCAGCGAAGGGCAAGGTGCGCGCGAAGGCGACGGAAAAGAGTCAATTCGTCACCATCACCACCGAAGCGCGCAACGCCAAGGCGGCGGCGCTGCTCGCGAACACCGTCGCCACCACCTACATCAAACGCCAGCACGCGCAGTTCGTGCGCGGTGTCAGCAAGTCGATCGCGATCGCGCGCCGTCAGCAGCGCCGGATCGAAACGCCGCGCGCGGCGAGCAAGGGCAAAGGCGGTAGCAAGACCACGGGACTCAGCACCTCGGCCGAGATCCAGGCCGCGAGCCTCAGCACCAAGATCAACCAGCTGGAATCGCTGCTGACGGTCACCGGCGTCCAGCAGACGAAAGCCGCAAAGCCCCACTCGGCGGTGCTGCTCTCGCCGAAGCCGAAAAAGAACGCCGAGTTCGGCTTTGTCATAGGCCTGCTGCTGGCGTCGATCGCGGCGTTCATCCTCAGCCGTCTCAACCGCCGCCTGCGCACGGTCGCGGACATCGAATCCGTGCTGCAGGCGCAGATCCTGACGGCGCTGCCACACGTGAAGCGGCCGATCATCCACCGCGACGGCGAGCCGACGCCGTCCAAGCCGCTGATCGAGCCGCTGCGCCGGCTGCACACGACGCTGCAGCTGCAGAACGGGGGCAACCGCGTCAACGGCGCCGCGCCCCATCGCGAGGGGCCGCGCTCGATCCTCGTGCTCAGCCCGGACGCCGGCGATGGCGCCTCGACGCTGATCGCGGACCTCGCGCTCGTGCAGAGCGAAGCGGGCGAGCGCACGGCGATCGTCGAGGCCGACTTCCGCCGTCCCGTTCAGGGCAAGCTGCTCGGCGTCACCGGTGCGCAGGGGCTCGCCGAGGTGCTGACGGGCACCGCCACGCTCGCGGAAGTCATGCAGGAGGTGCCGCTGCCGGCAGTCCAGGCGTTCGTCAACCAGCCGGCGGCCGGTGCCGGCGCGGCCACGGCGCTGGCCGGCACCGGCCCCGGGCCGGGGGGCGTGTCTGTGCTCGTGAGCGGCAGCGCCGCCGCCAACCCGCCCGCGCTGCTCGCCAGCGCGGGCATGGCCGACGTGCTGCGCTCCGTCGGCGAGGACTACGACCGCGTGCTGATTGACGCGCCCTCGCCGCTGGAGGTCAGCGACGTGATGCCGCTGCTCGGCGCCGTCGACGCGATCGTGCTCGTGGCGCGCGCGAGCCACACGCGCGAGGCCTCGGCGCGGAGCCTGCGCGAGCTGCTGGCGCGGACGCCGACTGCGCCGGTGCTCGGCGTCGTCGCCAACGCGGCGTCGGCCAAGGACATCGCCAAGCACGGCATCTCCTCAGGGCAGAGCGTCCGGCGCTGGCCCGGCAGGCTGATGCGTAGGTGAGGACACCTGGATGAGGCTGTCCAGTGGGGTCGCGGGGGCGCATCCCGCCGTGGTCAACCGGCGCATCCAGGACCTGCTCGCGGTTACCGCGATGGGGCTGGGCGCGTTCGCGATCGCGCTCGGCATCGTCGTGGCCGAGCCGAAGCCGGAACTCGCGCTGATCGTCGGCGCGCTCGCCGGCGGGCTCGTCGTGTTCCTGCTCGTCTCGAGCCCGCGGCTCGACCTGACCGTCCTGTTCCTCGGCTTCTACCTCGGCTGCATCGGTGGGCCGATCAAGCTCATCAGCCAGGGCGGCCTCGTCACCTCGGCGCTGCAGAACGTGCTGATCCTCGCGGTCCTGCTCGGCCTGCTGATGCGGATGATCGTGCAGCGGCGACCGCTGCGGCTGCCGCCGCTGTCCGGCTGGGTGCTGGCGTTCGTGTTCGCCGTCCTGATCGAGGCGTTCAACCCGAAGACGGGGGGGATCCTCAAGAGCTTCGCCGGCTTCCGCGAGCAGCTGCAGTGGGTGCCGTTCTTCTTCTTCGGCTACATCCTGATCCGCTCCAAGGCGCGCCTGCGCAAGCTCTTCCTGGTGCTGGGCGTGATCGCGCTGGCCAACGGCGTCGTGTCCACCTACCAGACGCAGCTCAGCCCCCAGCAGGTCGGCAGCTGGGGTCCTGGGTACGCAGCCAAGGTGTTCGAAGGGCACCGCAAATACTTCGAGCGAAGGGGTCGCGCGGGTGCGGCCGATGGGCCTGGGCGACGACAGCGGCGTCGGCGCCGGCTTCGGCGACATCGCGCTCGTGGGCACGTTCGCGCTGATCGCGACGATGCGCAGGCGCCGCTGGGCGGCGATGCTGCTGTGCCTGGGCGCGATGGTCGCGATCGCGACCGGCCTCGGGCGCCTGCAGGTGGTCGGCGGCGTGCTCGGCCTGATCGTGTACATACTGCTCAGCTCGAGCGCCGGCAGACGCGCGTCGCGACCGCTGGTCGCCGCTCTGATCGTCGCGGCGATCGCGATCCCGGTGGGCCTGCTGTTCATCTCGGCTGTCGGCGGCGGCGTGTTCTCGCGCTACACGAGCATCTCTCCGGGTCAGGTCTCGGGAACGACCACCAGCTACAAGCAGGGCGAGCTGCTGACGATCCCGCGCGACCTCGCGGCCGCTCCGTTCGGCTTCGGCCTCGGCACCGCCGGCCCCGCCAAAGGCTTCGGCGGCCAGGTCACCGAAGAGCTCGAAGGACACAACGTCAACGCGGAGACGCAGTACAACTTCCTCGTGGACGAAACGGGGCTGCCGGGGCTGGTGGCGTGGACCGGCTTCGCGATCGCGCTGGCGCTGCTCGCCGTCACGCGCCTGCGCTTCATCGCCGACCACGAACTGCAGGTGTATCTCGCGGCCGCGTTCGCGCCGGTCATCGCGATGTTCTTCATGGGCTTCGACGGGCCGGTGTCGGGCAGCGAGTCCAATGGCTCCTACTTCTGGCTAGCCGCGGGCATCGCCTCATACTGGCTCGCCGGCCCCGGCTGGCAGCTGGCGCGGCGCAAGGCCGCGCCGCCCATCGTCGCGCAGGCCGCGGTCCCGGCATGAGCGCCACCGGCACAGCCCGGCCCGCGAAGGCCGCGGAGCGCGCCGGCACGGTCGCCGCCACCGGCACGCCCAAGCGCTCGATGCGCTCGCAGCTCGACCTGCTGATCGGCGACAAGCGCCGGCTGATCGTGTCGCTGTCGGCGTGCTCGATCATCTCCGGCTTCACCGAAGCGGGCACGCTCACGGTGATCGCGCAGGTCGCCGCGTCGCTCGTGGACCGCTCGAAGAAGGTCAGCTCCAAGAGCGGCCTGTTTCACATCAGCGCCCCGATCCACACGCTGCTGTGGGTGGGGCTCGCGTTCGCGCTCGCCAGGTTCCTGCTGCAATGGCCGCTGTCGGTGCTGCCCGCGCGGATCGCCGCCGACGTGCAGGCGGGCCTGCGCACGCGGGTCTTCAAGGCCTTCACGCGAGCGTCGTGGGACGTGCAGTCGCGCGACCGGGAGGGGCAGCTGCAGGAGATCATGACGAGCCAGACCAGCCAGGCGACGGGCGGCGCGCTGCAGGCGACGGGCATCATCACCTCCTCGATCAACTTCTTGATCCTGATGGGCATCGCGGTCGCGCTGAACCCAGTGGCGGCCGGCGTGGTGTTCGCGATCGCGGTGGGGATGTTCGCGATTCTGCGACCGCTGCGCCAGCTCGGCGCGCGCCGCAGCCGGGAGCTCTCGCAGGCCCAGATCGGCTACGCCGGCGGCATCGCCGAGGCCAACCGCCTCGCCGAGGAGTCGCAGGTGTTCGGTGTCGCCGGCGCGCAGTACGAGCGCGTGGCCGCGCTGTTCCGGCGCTGCCGCGACCTGTTCTTCAAAACGCAGCTGATCGCGAAACTCGTCCCCAACCTCTACCAGAGCCTGATCTACGTGCTGATCGTGGTGGCGCTGTTCGCGCTGCAGGCCAGCGGCGCCGCCGGGCACGCCGGCGCCCTTGGCGCGGTGATCCTGCTGCTCGTGCGCGCGGCGCAGAACGGCCAGTCGATCCAGGGCTCCTACCAGGCGCTGCAGCAGTCGCTGCCGTTCATCGACCGCCTGCAGCAGGCCGAGCAGCGCTATTCCCGGAGCAGCCCCGTCGACGCCGGCCGCGAGCTCGCGGCGGTGCGGACGCTGTCGTTCGAGCGCGTGTCCTTCGCCTACAACCCCGGGCGCCCGGTGCTGTCGGACATCAGCTTCACCGTGCGCGAGGGCGAGGCGATCGGCGTCGTCGGCCCCTCGGGCGCGGGCAAGTCGACTTTGATCCAGCTGCTGCTGCAGCTGCGCGATCCCGCCGACGGGCGCTACCTGGTCAACGGCGAGTCCGTCAAGGAGTTCGCGCGCAAGGACTGGCAGCGGCTCGTCGCATACGTGCCCCAGGAGCCGCGGCTGCTGCACGCGACGGTCGCGGAGAACATCCGCTACTTCCGCGACATCGCCGACGAGGACGTCGAGCGCGCGGCGCGCCTCGCGCGCATCCACGAGGACGTGGCGGGCTGGGCGGACGGCTACGACACGGTCGTCGGGCCGCGGGCGGACGCCGTCTCCGGCGGCCAGCAGCAGCGCATCTGCCTCGCGCGCGCGCTCGCCGCGCGTCCGCAGGTGCTCGTGCTCGACGAGCCCACGAGCGCCCTGGACCCGCAGTCCGAGCGGCTGATCGGCGAGTCGCTGATCGCGCTCAAGCACGAGCTGACGCTGTTCATCATCGCCCACCGCATGTCCACGCTCGACATGTGCGACCGCGTGATGGTGATCCTCGACGGCCACCTCTCGGCGTTCGACACGAAAGCGGAGCTGCAGGAGCACAACCACTACTACCGCACCGCCTCGACGATCGCCGCGGGTGCGCCCGGAGGGGCGCTGCCTTGACGGGTCCACTGCCCGACTTCTTCGTCATCGGACAGGCCAAGAGCGGCACCACCGCGCTGTACGAGATGCTCAGGCGCCACCCGCAGATCTTCATGCCGGCGGGAAAGGAGCCGTGGTACTTCGCGACCGAGCTGCACGAGCGCACGCCGCCGCGGCCCGAAGGCACGCCGCGGACGCTCGAGCAGTACGCGGCGCTGTTCGCCGGCGCGCAGCCCGGGCAGCGCGTGGGCGAGGCCTCGGCGCTGTACCTGTGGTCGCGGACCGCCGCAGGGCGGATCGCCGAGGTTGCGCCCGACGCGCGCATGATCGCGATCCTGCGCGAGCCCGCCAGCCTGCTGCGCTCGCTGCACATGCAGTTCGTCGAGACCTACGTCGAGACCGAGGCCGACCTGCGCCGCGCGATCGAGCTGGAGGCCGAGCGCCGCGCCGGCCGGCGGATCCCGCCGTACACGTACTGGCCGCAGGCGCTGCTCTACTCCGAGCACGTGCGCTACGTCGAGCAGCTGCGCCGCTACCACGAGCTGTTCTCGCGCGAGCGCCTGCTGGTGCTGATCTACGACGACTTCCGCCGCGACAACGAGGCCACGGTGCGCGAGGTGCTGCGCTTCCTGGAGGTCGACGACGAGCACCCGATCGACCCGCTGGAGGCCAACCCGACGGTGAGCGTGCGCTCCGAGCGCATCCACCATCTCGTGCACGCCGTCTCGGTCGGGCGCGGGCCCGTGTCGCTGGCGGTGAAGGCCGGCCTGAAGGCGGTCACGCCGCAGCAGCTGCGCCGCGACGCGCTGCGCGCCACGCAGCGGCGGCTCGTCTACCGCGACCCGCAGCCGCCCGACGAGGCGCTGATGGCGGAGCTGCGCAGCCGCTTCAAGCCGGAGGTGCAGGCGTTGAGCGAGTACCTCGATCGCGATCTGCTCACCATGTGGGGCTATGACCGTGTCGAGTGAGTCCGCAACGCCCGAGGTCGCAACAGGCCAGCGCCTGCCGGACTTCTTCATCGTCGGCCACGCCAAGTCGGGCACTACCGCGCTGTACCGGATGCTCAGGGGGCATCCGCAGATCTACATGCCCGACGCGAAGGAGCCATGGTTCTTCGCGACCGACATGCGCCCCCGCTTTCAGCCGCCGCGGGCGGGGCCGCTGCCGGAGACGCTCGCGGAGTACCTGACGCTGTTCGAGGACGCGCGGCCCGACCAGCGCGCCGGCGAGGCGTCCTCCTCGTACCTGTGGTCGCGGACCGCCGCGCAGCGGATCGCCGAGGTGCAGCCGGACGCGCGCATCATCGCGATCCTGCGCGAGCCCGCGAGCTTCCTGCGCTCGCTGCACCTGCAGCTCGTGCAGACGCACGTGGAGAGCCAGAAGGATCTGCGCAAGGCGCTCTCGCTGGAAGCGGACAGGGCCGCCGGTCGACGGATCCCGCGCCGCTCGCATCGCCCGCAGCTCTTGCAGTACGCCGACCACGTCCGCTACGTCGAGCAGCTGCGCCGCTACCACGAGCTGTTCGCGCCCGAGCAGGTGCTGGTCCTGATCTACGACGACTACATGGCCGACAACGACGCCGCCGTGCGGGGCGTGTTCCGCTTCCTCGACGTCGACGAGTCGCATCCGATCGAGGTGCAGAAGGCCAACCCGACCGTGCACATGCGCTCGCAGCAGCTCGACGAGCTGGTCCACGCGGTGTCGGTCGGCACCGGCCCCGCGGCGCGCGCGGCCAAGCGGGCGGTGACGGCGCTGACGCCGAAGGCGCTCAGGCGCGGAGCGCTCGAGCTCGCCCAGAATCGCGTCGTGCACCGCAGCCCGCGGCCGGTCGACGAGCAGCTGACGATCGAGCTGCGCCGGCGCTTCAAGCCCGAGGTGCAGGCCCTCAGCGAGTACCTGGGCCGCGACCTCGTTGCGCAGTGGCGCTATGACGAGCTCGATTGAACGCGCGCGCCCAGGCGCGGCACGGCGAGCCAGTTGATGATGCCTTCGCCGGTCGCGGGCTCGGGGTGCGCGAACGGGCCGGCGCCGGTCGCGGAGAAGATCACGTAGTCGAGGTCCGACAGCAGCTTCCACAGGTCCTCCGAGCTCGCGCCGTAGACCTCTGCGGCGCTCGCCACGTGCTCGAAGATCACCAGCGGTCGCTCGCGCACGAGCAGTCCGCGGCCGCCTTCCAGCACGGCCAGCTCGGCGCCCTCGACGTCGATCTTGATCACCGTCGGCCGCGTGTCCGCGAGCTCAGCGTCGAGCGTCGAGATCTGCACATCGATCAGCTCCGGCTGGCCGCGCTCGTCGCTGATCTCGGGGTTGCGGCGCAGTCCGCTCCAGCCGTCCAGCGCCCGGTAGTGGCAGAACTCCGCCCGTCCGGGGCTCGCGCCGAGCGCCATCTGGCGGCAGTCCACGCCGGGCAGCTCGCGCGCCAGCTCGGCGGCGAGGCTGGGGATCGGCTCGAACGCGATGTGCCGTGCACCGGGCGCGACGCGTAGCGCCTCCTTGAGCACCTGGCCGCGGTTCGCGCCGATGTCGACGTAGGTGGAGTCGGCGCGCAGCACGGCCGCGAGCACGGCGCTGGCGGCGACCGCCTCGTGTTCGGCGCGACGTGCCGCGGGGTTGACCGCCGCCAGCAGCTCGGGACGGTCCAGGCGCCGCGAGACCGCGCCAACGGCGCGGCGCAGCTGCGCGATGCCGCGCGTCTGCATGCTCAGGCCGCCTGCACGCTCGTCGGGCTGTTGCGCGGCGCGATCGCGGCGGCGCGTGGCCTGAGCGCCCTGAACACCAGCGTCCACGGCAGCTGCAGCAGCGTCGTCGCGAGCGAGCGCTCAGGTGGAGCGGAGGCGCGCGGGTTGAGCGCGACGACGTCCGAGCGGATCAGGCGGTTGCCCTGCAGCGGAAAGCCCGTACGCAGCGCGCTCAGGTCGGGGACGTCGGCCGCGCAGCCGATGCGCTCGAGGATGTAGCGCACGATTCCGGCCGGGTCGGCGACGAAGTCCTCGTGGCGCAGGAACATCCGCTGCGCGCGCGGCTGGCGCAGGAACACGAGCAGCGAAACCAGATAGGTCAGCCACAGGTACGCGTTCGTGGTCAGCTCGTTGAAGCTGCGCTCCGGGACGTCCTTGCGCCCCAGTGAGGCCACGACGCTGTGCGGGTCGCGCACGAGGAAGATCAGGTACAGGTCGATCCCGGCGACGTGCTGCAGCTCGCGCGCGCGCAGCGGGTAGTGGCCGGTGTCGACGACGTGCGTGACGCCCGCCGTCTGCACGATCGCGCGGTACAGCTCTTCGTTGACGCGCCGGTAGCGCTCGCGCAGCTTGCGGCGGGTCGCGAGGCGGCGCCCGCGAAACAGCGCCGATGAGCGCTCCAGGTAGCGGTGCGCCTCGCCGCCGAACAGCTCCTCGGCGCTCGGCACGCGCTCGCGCACGCTGCTCCAGAAACGTTCCCGGTCCTCGCCGTCAAGCTGCGGCTTGCCGCGCCTGAGCAGCCACTTGTCGAGCTCGCCGGCATGGAACATGCCGTCGCAGTTGCCGAGTGTGACACCGAGGATCGTGCTGCCGCTGCGGCCCGCGCCCATCACATATACGACCTGCGGCCGCTGCGGGGATGGCGTCCCCGAAGACGCGGACGTCGAGCGCTCGGCCATGGATTGGCCAGCGTAACAGACGGCCTGCTGTAGCATCACTCGCGATGACAGCCACGAGCTCAGTGCTGATGGTGACACCGCGCTGGGCACGAGACGGTGGCGTCGGCGCGCACGTGGAAGCCAGCGCTGGCGCCCTCGCCGAGAGCGGTAAGCGTGTAACCGTGCTGGTCGCGCGGGTCGAGAACGAGCACGTGCCGCCGGGTGTGACCATCTGTCAAAGCCCCGAGCTGTTCGACGCCGGCGCGTCGATGCAGGCGCGCTTCGGCGAGGCGCTGTCAAGTGGGCCCGGCGTGATTCACCTTAATCAGCTCGACGACCCCGATGTTGTGAAATTCCTGCAACAGAGTGCGCCCGTCGCGATCAGCTCGCACGGGTATCTGGCGTGCACCTCGCGCGTGCACTACTTCCGTCCCGGACACGAGTGTGGACGCGCGCACGGCCCGGGTTGCATCCCCAACCTCGCGATGTGCGCTCACAAACGCAACCCGCGCACGCTGCCCGCCGCCTACCGGACGGCCGGGCGCGCGCTCGCGGCGCTCGAACAGGCAGACCTCGCGATCTCCTACTCGAGCGCGGTCGATCGGCACCTCGCCGTCAACGGCCTCGAGCGGCGCCGAATCGTGCCGTACTTCCCGACGGTGTCCGTCAAGGTCGGCTCCGGGCACGAGGGCCGCAGGCGCGTCGTGTTCGCGGGGCGGATCGTGACCTCGAAGGGCATCGCCACGCTGATCCGCGCGGCGCGCGAGGTGGACGGCGAGTTCGTCGTCTGCGGCGACGGCTGGCAGCTGCCGGCGATGCGCAAGCTCGCGCGTCGGTTGGGGGTGCAGGACAGGATCGACTTCAAGGGCTGGCTCGACCCGGACGGCCTCGCGCAGGAGATGGCCGACGCCTCCGTCGTGGTCGTGCCGTCGCTGTGGCCCGAGCCGTTCGGGATCGTCGGGATCGAGGCGTTCGCCGCGGGGCGCCCGGTCGTGGCGAGCGCCACCGGCGGCATCGGCGACTGGCTCGACGACGGCGTGTCGGGGCTCAGCGTCGCGCCCGGGGATGCCCGTGCGCTCGCGCGCGCGCTCAGCGAGCTGCTCGACGATCCCGAGCGCCAGCGCGCGATGGGCGAGGCCGGCCGCGTGTCGGTGGCGGAGCGCTTCTCGCTCGCCCGCCACGTTGAGGCGATCGGCGAGGCCTATCAGGCCGCGCGCGAGAACTGGGAGTCGCGCCGGCCGAGCACGCCGGCAAGCATCTCGGCCACTACCTCGGCGCTGTAGGCGACGCTCAGCCGCTGCTCGGCGAAAGCGCGCCCGCGCGCGCCGAGCGCCTCGCGCCGGGCCTCATCGGCCAGCAGCGCCGCGAGCGCGTCGGCGAGCGCCGCGGCGTTCGGCGCCACGACCTCGGCCGCCTCGGCGCGCACGAGCTCCTGCCACGTGCGCGGGCCGTCGATCGCGACGACCGGGCGACCGGACGCGAGCGACGCGGCGAGCGTGCCCTTGCGCGACGTCGGGCCGGGGGAGGCGGCCGACAAAAGCACCTCACAGCCTGCCAGCGCGTTCGACAGCTCGCCCGCGGGAAGCGTGCCGGTGAACGACAGCGCCGGCGCGAGTCCGCGGGCCTGCGCGCCCTGCTGCCACGCGCAGCCCGGACCCGAGGCGGCGCCGGGCGCGCCGAGCAGGCTCAGCCGTGCGTCCACGCCGCGGTCGGCCAGCAGGCGCAAGGCGTCGAGCACGAGCGACGCGGCTGCGCCCTGGTAGGCGTAGCCGAACAGCCCCAGCAGGCCTCGCTGCGGGCGCTGGCCAGGGTCGGGCGCCGGCAGATTGGAGAAGACCGGCGCGACCGCGAGCGGGCGCGTCGGCAGCCAGCGCCTGGAGGCGAGCCACTCGGCGCGGAAGTCGGTCGTCACGATCGCCGCCCGCGATGCGCGCATCAGCTCGATCAGGACCGCGCGCTGGCTCAGCGCCCACACGTTCGTGCGCCACGCGCCCAGCTGCCAGCCGTAGGCGAACTCGTGCATCAGCGTGACGAGCGGCAGGTCGGTGCGGCGCACGGCGGTGAGCACCGGGCGCAGCAGCAGCGGCACGCCGCGGTGGGCGTACGCGAACGCGGAGTAGTGCAGCAGCACGGCATCCGCTTTGATTTGCTCGAGCTCCAGCTCCAACGCCCGCGTCCACTCGCGCAGGTCCGCACGCGCCGTGCGCAGCGAGCCCTCGGGCCGCCTGACCCAGTGCATCGAGCACGACATCTGCTCGTGCGCCAGCGCGCCCGCGAGCACGGTTGCGTGGTCGCGCATCCCGCAGGGATCGGTCGCGGACATGCCCACGACCGCGAGCGCCGTCATCTCAGCCACCGAGCAGCTCCCCCCGATAGACGCCGGCGATCGCCTCGCTCAGCGCGTCGCGATCGCCGGTGGGCACGATCAGGCCGCTGCGGCCAGGGTCGACGAGCTCCTTCATGCCCGTGTCCTCGCTGACGATCACAGGCACGCCGCACGCGAGCGCCTCCGCGGGCGCGTACGCGAAGCCGTCCTCGTAGGCGGGGTGCACGCACAGGCGCGCGCCCGCGAGCACGGGGGCGGGATCGCCCGGCGCGATGCTGATGCGCGGATCCGCGGCGACGGCGCGTTCGAGGAAGCGGCGCATCGCGCGCGTGCCCCAGCCGCCGACCAGCACCAGCCTGAGGTCCTGCTGCGGCATGCGCCCCACGGCGTCGATCAGCAGCGGCACGCCCTTGTGCACGGACAGGCTGCCGATGTACACGACGTCGAATGTGCTGCCCTCAGCTGATGCGGCGCTGGGGCCGGAGTTGGCGGCGGGGGAGTTGGTGTCGGCGCGGGCGCCGGGCGCGTAGCGCGGATGCGGCGTCAGCGGGAAGAACGCCAGCTTCGCCTCTGGGAAGCCCTCGGCGAGGAACGAGTCGCGGATGTAGCGCGAGGCGACGTGGATGCGGTCGGCTCGCGCGTACTCGGCGAGGTTGCGCCGCAGCAGGTGCCGCGGCCACGGACGCTCGATCGGGTACTGACTGTGCGCCAGCTCGTGCTGGCGGACCAGATGCCGGTAGTGCGAGTTGGCCGCCACCAGCGTCAACGACCCCCAGCCCGCGCGCTCGGCGGCGCGAAACTGGGCGATGGCGGTGCCGTTGAACGCGATCAGGTGCTCCCCGTCCTGTTGCTCGCCGTCGTCGATCAGCGCGCGCGCGGCGTCCGTGTCGAACTCGACGCTCTGCATCCACATGCGCCACGCGAGCGAGCCGCGCAGCGCCGGCGCGATCGTGCGGTCGAGCGCGTGGCGAGCGCGCGCGCCGGGGGAGCGGCCGGCAGCATTGAGGGCGTCCGACCCCTTGTGGATCGCCGTGGCCGGCTGGCCGGCGCGCGCGAGCGCGTCGAGCAGCTCGCGCAGATGGCGCCCGAGCCCGCCCGCGTCGAGCCGCGCCGGGCAGGAGACGGTGACGCGCCCGTGCGGCAGCGCCGCCTCCTGGGCATGCTCGGCCCGCGCTCGCCAGCCGGCGTCGAGTGCGTGCGGCGTTCGCTCGCTCGCCGTGCCCGGCCCACTCGCCGCGCTCGGCCCATGCGCCACGTCCGGCTCACTCGACTGCGTCATAGCCCCATAGCGCGATCAGGTCGCGGTCGAGGTACTCACCGAGCGCCTGCACCTCGGGCTTGAAGCGGCGGCGCAGCTCAGCCAGCAGCCCCGCGTCGGTGGGTGGCGGCTCCCCGTGCACGGCGCGCTGGAGCAGCGGCTCGATCGCGGTGCGCATGCGCGGCGTCGTGAGCGCCTGCCCTCCCGCGCGCAGCGCTCGCGCCGCGGGGCCCTGGCCGCCGCGCACGGCCTGCTTGAGCGCGTCCAGACGCACCGAGCGGATGCCGACGGTGGGGTTGGCCTCGACCGTCTCGATCGGCTGCGTGTCGTCAACGTCGAGGAAGCGCAGCACGCGGCGCACAGTCGCCTCGTTGTCGTCGCGGAAGTCGTCGTAGATCAGCACGAGCATCTGCTCCGGGGGGAACACGGCGTCGTAGCGGCGCAGCTGCTCGACATAGCGCACCCGCTCCGAGTACAGCAGCGCCTGCGGCCGCGCGCAGTGGCGCGGCACGCGCCGGCCCGCGCGCCGCTCGGGCTCGAGCGCCAGCGCGCGGTCGAGCCGCTTCTCCGTCTCGACGTGGTTCTGCAGCAGCTGCAGGTGCAGCGAACGCAGGAAGCTCGCCGGCTCGCGCAGGATCGCGACGATGCGCGCCGCCGGCTGCGCGGCGGCGATCGCCGCCGCGGCGTCGTGTGACCACAGGTACAGGGAGGATGCCTCGCCGACTTGCTGCTCGGGACGCGCGGGCGCGAACAGCGCCAGGTAGCCGTCGAGCGTCTGCGGCTCGCCGGCGCGCTGCGCGGGGTCGGCGGGACGCAGGTCGCAGGCGAAGAACATCGGCTCCTTGACCTCGGGCATGAAGATCTGCGGATGGCGCCGCAGGATCTCGTAGAGGGCGGTGGTGCCGCTCTTGGAGTGGCCGACGATGAAGAAGTCGGGGATCCTCTGCGGCGAGATCGCGGGCGGCGGCTCAGCCGAGCTCGTCATAGCCCCACAGGCTGACGAGATCGCGGTCCAGGTACTCGCTGAGCGCCACGACCTCCGGCTTGAAGCGATGGCGCAACTCCGCCATGAACTGCTCGTCGGGCGGCGGCGGCGCGCCGTACACGGCGCGCCTGAGCGTGGGGTAGTAGAGCTTCTCCCGCAGCTGCCGCGTCGTCAGCGCCTTGCCCGTGTCGCGCAGCGCGCGCAGCAGCGGACCGCGCCCGGCGCGCAGCGAGCGCCTGAAGCTGTCGGCCCGCTCGGAGCGCAGCGCGATCGTGGGGTTGACGCGCTGCGGCTCGATCGGCTGCGTGTCGTCGACGTCGAGGAAGCGCAGCACGCGGCGCACGGTCGCCTCGTTGTCGTCGCGGAAGTCGTCGTAGATCAGCACGAGCATCTGCTCCGGCGCGAACACCGCTTCATAGCGGCGCAGCTGCTCGACGTAGCGCACGCGGTCGGAGTAGATCAGCGCCTGCGGCCAGTAGGAGGTCGCGGGGATGTTGCGGTTGTGGCGCCGGTCGTCGTCGAGTTCGACTGCGGTGCGAAAGTCGGTCACGACCTCGTGGTGGTTCTCGAGCAGTTGCAGGTGAAGCGAGCGCAGGAAGCTCGCGGGCTCGCGGATGATCGCGATGATGCGCGCGCCGGGGCGCGCCGCGGCGATGCGCCCTGCGGCTGTGCGCGACCACAGGTACGAGGTCGAGGCCTCGCCGATTCGCTGCCCCTCGGCGGCGCCGTCGAACAGTGAAAGGTAATCCTCGAGCGTCTGCGCGGTTCTGCCTGTGAATGAGATGTCACGCTCGCCGGAGCTCTGCGGATGCGGGTTCTCGCGCGCGAAGTACCACGGCTCCTTGCCAAAGCCCGCTTTGTACTCGGGCATGTAGATCTGCGGGTGACGGCCGAGCATCTCGTACAGCGCCGTGGTGCCGCACTTGGCGTGCCCGACGATGAAGAAATCCGGCATGCGCGGGTCCGTCGCGGGCGCGGGAGACGGCTGGGCGGCGGAGGCCGACATGTGGCTCAGAGTCTAACGCTTGACATGAGCGCCCAGCGGACCTCGAAGGCGTGAAACGCGGGGTCCGACAGCAGCTGGCGAACGCTGTGGTTGAGGCTCGTGCGATAGCAGCGGATCGCCGCGAGCTTGGCCTCGCTGGCGGTTGCGTCCAGGTGCTGCACCTCGCCTGCGCGCAGGGCCGGCATCTCCGGCACGCCGCCGAGGAACGACTGCCAGTAGGCGTCGACGTCGCGGTCGGGCTGCGGCTCGCTGCCGTCGACCCAGCTTGGCCAGCCGTGGAAGATGCAGTACGGCAGCTCTGCGTACACGCTCACGGGCATGCCGGCGCGCAGCAGCGTGCGCCCGTAGTCGCGCGCCAGCAGATGATCGGCGTGGCCGCCGATGCCCGCCGGCACGTATACGCGCGAGGCGGCCGTCACGGTGGCGCTGAGCGTCCGATCGACCTCGTCGAGACCGATCGCGATCGACTGCTGGCGACGGTAGGAGGCGTCGAGCAGCGGCAGGTTGAGCGGCTCCCTGCCGGCGCCCCGGAGCGCCAGCGCATCCTCCTCGAGGCGTCTGCGCGCGCGCTCGGCGGGGTCGCTCGCGCCGATCACGGCCTCCCACACCCCGGCCTTCGCGGCTGTGGGAATACCCGCGAACAGGTTCACCACATTCAGCTCGCGATCGCTGCTCAACAGGCTCCAGCAGTCGAGCGCCGCGTCGTCCCAATGCGGGGAGAGCACCAGCTCCGGCGCGCCCGCGTCCACGCGCAGGCGCGGCTGCAGGCGTTCCAGCTCGCGGGGCCGCGCGAGCGCCCGCGAGCCGCGACGCAGGATGCGAGGGAGGCCCGGCAGGCTGCGTGGACGACTGCGGTTCATCGACGAGTCGGCCGGATTATACGGCCCACCCACCGCCTCACCACTCGCACCGGCCCTGGTACACTCGTGTGAAATGACGGCGCCGACGGAGTCACCGATTGGCGCGCGCGCAGCACCGGGGAGAGTTCCAGACTTCTTCATAGTCGGGCATCACAAGAGCGGCACGACCGCGCTGTACGAGATGCTGCGGCGCCACCCGCAGATCTTCATGTCCGAGATCAAGGAGCCGCGGTACTTCGCGAGTGACATGCGCTCGCGCTTCCCCACTCCGCGCAGTCACACGCTGCCGGAGACGTTCGAGGAGTATCTGTCACTTTTCAGCGACGCCGGCCCGGAGCAGCGCGTCGGTGAGGCATCGCCCTCCTACCTCTGGTCTCACACCGCCGCCGGGCGGATCGCCGAGGTGCAGCCGGGCGCGCGGATAATCGCGATCCTGCGCGAGCCGGCGGTGTTTCTGCGCTCGCTTCACCTGCAGTTCCTGCGCAGCCACGTGGAGACGCAGAAGGACCTCGCGAAGGCGCTGTCGCTCGAGGCGGCCAGGCGCGAGGGCAGGCGCATACCGCGGCGCTCGCACCGCCCGCAGCTGCTGCAGTACTCGGAGCACGTGCGCTACGCCGAGCAGCTGCGCCGCTATCACGCGCTGTTTCCCCCCGAGCAGGTGCTGGTGCTGATCTATGACGACTTCCGCGCCGACAACGACGCCACGATCCGCAGGGTGCTGCGCTTCCTGGACGTCGACGAGGAGCATCCGATCGAGGCGATTCAGGTCAAACAGACGACGCACACGATGCGCTCGCAGCAGCTCGACGACGTGCTGTACTCGGTGACGCAGGGAGGCTCGGCGCCGGCGCGCGCGGCGCGCGCGGCGGTCAAGGCGCTGGCGCCGCGGCGGCTGCGGCGCAACACGTTCACACTGCTGCGGCGCCGGGGTGTGCTCGGCGAGGCGCCACCGGCGGACGAGCAGCTGATGCTGCAGCTGCGCCGGCGCTTCAAGCCGGAGGTGGTGGCTTTGAGCGAGTACCTCGACCGTGATCTCGTCGGCCTGTGGGGCTACGACCGGCTCGACTGAGCCGCACGCCGTTCGGCGCGCCAGCATCCGAACCTATACTGACGATAGATGCCCACCGTGGTCTTTCACCGCAACTTTCAGCGATTCCAGGGCGGGCACCTGAAGGTCTTTCACTATTTTCAGCACGTGCGCGCCTCCGGCTCGTATGACGCCCGCATCAGCTTCTCGCCGGACTCGCTGTGGGACGCGAGCAACCCCTGGTCGGCGCTGCGCGAGAGCGTGATCGCGCCCGGCGAGGAGTGCCCCGCAGACGTGCTGTTCCTGGCCGGGATGGACTGGCGCTGGCGCGAGTCCGAGCGGCGCGAGGACGCGACGGTGCCGACGCTGAACCTGATCCAGGGCTTTCGCCACACGCGCCCGGACGATCCCACCCGCGAGTTCCTCACGCGCCCTGCCATCCGCATCTGCATCGGCGCCGAGGTGCAGGAGGCGCTGCAGGACGTCGGCGTGCGCGGCCCGGTCTTCACGGTGCCGATCGGCATCGACCTCGACGGCATGCCCCCCGGCCGCGCGCGCGACGAGAGGGATATCGACTGTGTCGTGCTGGCGGTCAAGGATCGGCCGCTGGGGCGGAGGATCGCCGAGCGCGTGCGCGCGCGCGGGCATCGCGTGACGCTGATCGACCGGCCCGTACCCAGGGAGGAGCTGCTCGAGTGCATGGCGCGGGCACGGGTCGCCGTGCACCTGCCGGTGGTGATCGAGGGCGCCTACATCCCCGCCCTGGAGAGCATGGCGGTGGGCGCCGTGGTCGTGTGCCCCGACTGCGTCGGCAACCGCTCGTTCTGTCGCGACGGCGAGACGTGCATCGTGCCCGAGCGCGGCGAGCGTGCGATTGCGCGTGCAGCGCTCGCGGCACTGGCCGCGCCCGCTGACGAGCTCGAGCCGCTGCTCGCGGGCGCGCGGGAGGAGCTCTCGCGCCGCGATCTCGGCAGCGAGCGCGCCGGCTTCCTGGAGATCCTCGGCCGCGCGCACGAGCTGTGGGCGACGGTATGAGCGAGCATCCGCGCATGCTTTACGTCGTCACCGTGCATTACCGCTCGCCGCAGTGGATCGAGATCCAGACGCGTCACCTGCGCGAGAACCTCGCGGTCCGGTATGAGACGTGGACGTCGCTGGAGGGCATCGACCCCTCCTACGGCAGCTACTTCGACCACGTGCTGGAGCAACGCGGCAGTCACGCCGCGAAGCTCAACCACCTGGCGATGGAGATCTCGCACGTGGCCGACGACGACGACCTGCTGATGTTCCTCGACGGCGACGCGTTCCCGATCGCGGACCCGTTGCCGCTGATCGACGACGCGCTCGCGCGTGCGCCGCTCCTCGCGGTGCGCCGCGCCGAGAATGCCGACGAGCCGCAGCCGCACCCGTGCTTCTGCGTGACCACCGTGGGAACCTGGCGCAGCCTGCCCGGCGACTGGACTGCGGGGCGCACGTGGACGGGGCCACACGGCAACCCCACGAGCGACGTCGGCGGCAACCTGCTGCGCAAGCTGGAGCTGACGGACACGCCGTGGGTGCAGGTGCTGCGCAGCAACGCCAGCGACGTCGACCCGCTGTACTTCGCGCTGTACGGGCCCATCTACCACCACGGCGCCGGCTTTCGCACGGGCGAACTGAGCCCCGCGCACCGCGCGGCTGCGCCGCAGCCGCTGCCTGTGCCGCGCAACCCGCTGGCGCGCGCGGCGCGGAACGTCGTCAACGGGCTGCGCTGGCGTGCCTGGGAACGCGCCACGCAGCGGCGCCACATCCGCCAGTCGCAGCAGATGTTCGAGCGCATCCGGCGCGGCGGCCGCGACTGGCTGGACGAGCTGCGCCGATGAACGCGCGCCGGCTGCGGCGGCGGCTGGCGCGGGCGCTCGCGCGCGGACCATCCGAGCCCGCCGCCGGTGCCAGATCCGGGTCCGCGACCCGCGCCGCGGCCGAGCACGAGGGCTCGCTGAGCATGGACCTGGAGGGCGACTCGCGCACGCTGCTGATCGCCTTTGGCGGCATCGCCGGCGAGCAGCTCGGCAAGCCGGCATTCGAGTTCTCCCGCGCCAGCGAGCAGCTGCCCGTGAAACGCCTGATGGTGCGCGACCTGCGCCAGGGGTGGTACCACCGCGGGATACCGGAGTACGGCGACACGCTGCTGAGCGTCGCTGACGGGCTGCGCGCACTCGTCAGCGAGCTGGAGGTTGAGCGCCTGGTGATGGCGGGCAACTCCGCGGGGGCGTATGCGGCGTGCGTGTTCGGCACGCTGCTCGGCGCGGACACGGTGCTGTGCTTCGCGCCGCAGACGGTGCTGGAGCTGGACGCGCTGGCGGCGATCGGCGATCACCGCTGGGACGAGCAGCTGGGCGCGGTCAGCGCGGAGGGCGCGTTGGACACCCGCTGGAGCGATCTGCGCCGGGCGCTGGTGGCGGCCGGCGGCGGGGATCGGGCCGAGCGCGAAGGCCGGGGCGGGGGTAGGGGCGGCACCCGCTATCAGGTGTACTTCGACGACACGCTGCTCGTCGATCGACTGCACGCCGAGCGGCTGCGAGGTCTTGACGGCGTGCGTCTATACCGCTTCGGTCGTGGCAGGCACAGGCTCGTCCGCGAGCTACGGGAAGCGGGCGCGCTCGAGCGGGTGCTGCGCCAGGCGCTGGGGCTCGGGTTGCCGGCTTAGCGCGGCCGCGGCCAGCGGGAGCTCACCGGGGCAGTCGGGGCGCGTCAGACGACGTGCACGGTGAGCTCGCGGCCGATCGCCGAGGCGATGCGACGAAGATCGACCGGGTCGCTGCTCACGACCAACTCATTGCGAGCGAGCGCGCTGATCACGACCGCGGCGTCGACCAGGTCATGTCCGTTGCTTGCAGCGAGAGCCTCGCCGGCCGCGCGCGCCTGCTGCTCGGTGAGCGGCTCGATTCGGCAGCCACGCATGAAGCGCGACAGCTGCGCCTGCGGGCCTCCGCGCCACACCTGTCCGAGCACGACGGTTGGGAGCGTCGGACGGAGCTCCCGCTCAAGCAGGCGCCGATGTAGCAGCCAGACGGACTCGACGCCGCGTTCAGCTGCGATCAATGCGCCAGCGTCGTAGGTGATGCCATTCACGCCGCGTCGGGCTGCTCGCGGCGGCGGCCGATCGACGCCGCGTCAAGCACCGCGTCGGCTGCGGCTAGCGCATCCTCAGAGGGCCGCCCATGCTCTGCTTCCCATTCGGCGACGCCCACGAGACCGTCCTCAACGGCCAGCGCGTTCACTGACGCCTGGTTCAGCCAGGCGGACAGGCTCATTCCCCGCCGCAGGGCGGCCTGGCGGGCAGCCCGCAGTACGGGCTCTTCTAGCGCGATGGAGAGCTTCTGGGCAGCCATGGCAAAATGGTAGCACCCGATTCCTACCGAGCCTCGCGGCTCCCTGCGCGTTCGTGGCCCTGTCAGGATTCGCCCGACGGCGGCGAGCCTGAGCCTGGTTCCGCCGGTTCGAGCACCTCCGGCGTGACCGGTGTGACTTCCACCTTGAGCAGTTCGCTCGCGGTCGCCTGGCTTTCCTCGTCGCGCGGCACTTTGATGCGGTAGACCTGCGGCCCGACGCCCACGACGATGTGTTCGATCACGAAGCTCGAACCGGTGGCGACGGTGGCCTGCGCGACGACGTGGAAGCCGATCCCGGAGGAGCTCTGGCGCTCGAGGTAGATGACCTGGCCGGTGTGGTCGGGGGCGATCGTGCCGGAGAACGTCAGCACCTGCCCGGACGCGATGCTGGTGGCGGAGACGGTGGCGGTCAGCAGCGGCTTGACGCCCTCGAACAGGTTGGCCGAGCTGGTGCGGGCGCTGCGAACCTTGTAGTAGGTGCTCCGCAGCGGCGTCTGGGCGGGGAATTCGTAGTCGCCGCTCGCTTCCGGGGTGACCGTTGCGACGGTTTCAAAGCTGCCGCCACGCGAGGCCGCGAGCAGCGTCAGCGGTTCGCCCGCGCCGGCGGCGGACACGCCGCTGAGTGTGACCGACTGCCCGTACGGCAGCGGCTGCGCGGAGGCGTGGATCGTCAGCCGCGGGTTCTGGCGCGGGGCGATCTCGTAGGAGAGCGGTTCCGAGGCGGCCGGCAGCGAGCCGCGAACGCGCACCACCGTGCGGATCGTGGCCTGGCCGGGGATGCCGAAGGTGTGGGTGATCGAGTATTCGCCGCCGGGGCCGACCGTGCCGATGCCGATCCGATGCCAGTCTTCCGGCGCTGTGGCGCTCTCGCGCTGCAGGATCACACGCGCGTCGGTGGCGGCGGGGCTGACCGTGCCGGTGAACGTCACGGTGTTGCCGAGGGCGGGGGTGTCGCCGGGGGTCGGGGTCCCTTCGCCGGCGGGCGCGTCGCTGGCGGTGGCGCTGCGGCTCGCGCGGCGTCCCGCGATCACCAGTTCGCTGCCCTGCGGCGGCCCGCTGATCGTGAGCAGCGGCGTGACCTTGACGGCGCTGTGGCGGCTGCGCCTGCCGGTGGCGCTCGCGTAGAAGGCGCCGTTGCCGTCGAGCGCTTCGGTCGTGAACTGGTACGTGCCGTCGGATGCGGTGGTGGTCGTGCCGATCGGGCTGTAGCCGGACACGTGCGCGGTGTGGCGGTAGATCGTGACGGTCTGTTCGGCGGCGTCGGTCGCTTCCGGGCATACCAGGACGCCCGTGAGCGTCGCCGTTTCGCCGGCGGTGAGCGGGCCCGCGGGCACCTTCAGTTCGACGGTGCAGCGCGCGCGGCGTGCGGCGCGCTTTTCCCAGCCGCGGCCGTGGCGCGAGCCCGATTCGCCGGTTTCGCCCGATGCAGGTTCGCCGGGCGTGCCGCTGCCGGATCCGCTCGGTGTGCCCGAGCCGGTTTCGCCGGGCGTTTCGGGGCTGGTTTCGGCAGCGCCTTCGGCGGCGCGTTCGCTGTGGTGGCGCGCGGCGCGTTCGCTGAGCTGCCTCGCTGACGCGCCGGTGGGCGCGAGCAGCGCTGGTCCGGCGGTGAGCGCGAGGACACCGAGCAGCCATGCGCGCAGTCGCATGGGTTGAAAGGTGGTTGGCCGCTTGCGGGTTGACATGTGGAGCCGAGCCCGACTCGAGGATTCGGGCCTCGCGGGTGCATCGGCAGCGGCGCGCCGATCCTTGAGCGATCGCCGGACGATCGTCAGTCGACCCCGTCTCTGCCCTTGCTTCCGGCCCCGCCGTCGCGCCGGAGCGGGTCGCGCAGCACCTCCTCGTAGAAATCCTCGATCCGCGCCGCGATCGCCTCGGGGCGGTAGTCCGCGACGGCGCCGCGCGCGGCCTCGCCTAGGCGCTCGCGCGCTGTCGGGTCCTCGCTCAGCTCGCGCATCGCGGCGGCGAGCGAGCGCTGGTCGCGGCTCGCGAACAGGCGTCCCGTGCGCCCGTCGTCGAGCACCTCGGCGGGGCCGCCCTCGTCGGGCGCGATCACGGCGAGGCCCGCGGCCATGCCCTCGAGCACGACCATGCCGAACGGCTCGGGGATCACTGACGCGTGCACGAGCGCGTCGAACGACGCGAGCTCGCTCCAGATGTCCTCGCGGAAGCCGCGGAACTCGACGCGCTCGGCGAGGCCCAGGCGCGCGGCCAGCTCGTGCAGCTCGCGCTCGTAGTCCTGCTCGCCGAACATCGGCGTCCCCACGATCACCGCGCGCTGGCCCCCCGCTGGGAACGCCTCGGCGAACGCGCGCAGGAACAGGTCCTGCCCCTTCCACGGCGCGATCCGGCCGAGCATCCCGAACACGGCGTCGCGCGAGCCGGGCGTGCGCGTGTGCGGTGAGAGCTCGACCGAGTCGGGGATCACCAGGCGCGGCTGTCCGCGCTCGGCGCCCGCGAGCGTGTCGAGCGTGGCGGCGGAGTTGGCGAGCACGCCGTCGGCGAGGTGGCGGACGAGCCCGCGCACGAGCATCACCGCCGGTCGCGGGATGTAGTCGGCGGCGATGCGGTCGCGCGCATGCCACAGCACCGGCACGCCGGCCGCGCGCGCCGCGAGGCTGCCATACACGCCGGCCTTGAGCGAGTTGGTGTGCACGAGCTGCGGCTGCAGCTGGCGCAGGCGGTGCGCGAGACGCGCGACGTAGGCGAGCGTGTGCAGCGCCGCGGCGGGAGGCGCACCGCCGGGACGCACGGTGTCGCGGCGCAGGTCGCGCGCCGACTCTGCGATCGGCAGCACCTCCACGGACACGCCGGCGGCCTGCAGGCGCGCGGCGAGCGGCCCGTCCTCGCCGAGGATCACGTGCGCGTTCACGCGCTGGAGGTGCGGCAGCACGCGCAGCAGCGCGATCTCGCCGCCGGACAGCCGCGCGACGTGGTCGAGGAACACGACGCGCGTGCGCGCGTCGTGTTCGCCGGCGAGCAGGCCGCGGTAAAGGCGCCGGTGGCGCTCGCCGACGCCGCTCCAGGAGAAGCGCTCGGCGTAGGCGCGCGTCTGCTCGCGGCCCGGCAGCGTCCCCCGCGCCGCCTGGCGCAGTCGCGCGGCGAGCGCCGCCGCATCGCCGGGGTCGACCACGAGCGAGCGGTCGAGCGGCGCGGTCACCTCGGGCAGGCCGCCGACGTCGGTGACGATGCTGGGCGTGCCGCACGCGGCCGCCTCGAGCACGACCAGCCCGTAGCCCTCGAAGGAGATCGTGGGCACGACCGCCACGTCGGCCGCGCGGTAGGCGTCGATCAGCTCCGCGTCGGACAGCCGTCCGAGCAGGCGCATGCGCCCCGCGAGCGACGGCGATGCCGTCCGCTCGGCGAGCTGCTCGCGCAGTGGGCCGTCGCCCACGATCAGCAGCTGCGAGCCCGGCGGCAGCGAGTCCGATCGCGAGGAGCTGGCGGACCCCGCGCCCTCCGGCGGCGAAGCCGCGAGGTCCTCCCACGCGTCGAGCAGCACGTCCAGGCCCATGCGCGGCACGAGGCGCCTGACGCACACGGCCAGAAAGGCATCCTCGGCCACGCCCAGCCGCTGGCGCGCGGCGGCGCGGTCACCGGGACCGTCGCCCGGCGTGAACTCCTCGAGCGCTACCCCGGGAGCCCACACGTGCACCCCCCACGGCGCTACGCGGTAGCGCTCGACGAGCAGCCTGCGGAAGGCGGAGGACAGCACAACGTGCGCGTCGGCGCGGTGCAGCACGCGCCGCTCGAGCGCCCTGCGCAGCGCGAGCCGCCAGCGCGAGGCATCGCCGGCGGAGACGCTCTCCTGCGCCCACGGCCCCTGGAAGTGGAAGACGCAGGGGCGCTCCCGCAGCGCTCTCGACGCGAGCAGCGGCGCCGCCGCGTACAGCGCGAAGTGCGCGTCGACGACGTCGGTCTCGCGCGCCGCGGCGACGGCTGCGCGCCGGTAGCCGAGCAGCCGTCGCGCGAGCGGGCGCTCCGGGCCCGCGACGACGGCGACCGCGGCGGGCGCGTCGCCGGCGGGGCCCACGACGACGCCGCGCGCGTCGGGCAGCTGCTCGAACAGCGAGCGGTAGTAGCGGTCGAGCCCTCCCAGTGTCGCGGGGAACCAGCCCAGTCCCAACATCAGCACACGCGGGCGCGTAAGTGGAGCGCCGCTCGATTCGTTGGTTTCGAACAGGGGTTTGACAGCGTCGGACAAGCTGCCCATCTTGACAGGGCACGGATATGCACCGTAAAGTTCACAACCGTCAGGTCTGACCCGGGGTAACCTCAACGGCTGAACGTCAGCCACCAGCACGGATGCCAGCCACCTACCACCTATCGCACCTGCGCACGCTCGAGGCCGAGGCGATCCACGTGATGCGCGAGGTCGTCGCCGAATTCGAGCGGCCGGTGCTGCTGTTCAGCGGCGGCAAGGACTCGATCGTGCTGCTGCGCCTGGCCGAGAAGGCGTTCCGCCCGGCGCCGTTCCCGTTCCCGGTGATGCACGTCGACACGGGGCACAACTTCCCCGAGGCGATCGAGTTCCGCGACCGGCGCGTCGCGCGAACTGGGCGAGCGGCTGATCGTGGCGCGCGTGCAGGACTCGATCGACGCGGGGCGCGTCGGTCGAGGAGACGGGCCCGCGCGCGTCGCGCAACGGGCTGCAGACGGTCACGCTGCTGGACGCGATCGCCGAGCACGGCTTCGACGCCGCGTTCGGCGGCGCGCGCCGCGACGAGGAGCGCGCGCGCGCGAAGGAGCGCATCCTGTCCTTCCGCGACGAGTTCGGCCAGTGGGAGCCGCAGCAAACAGCGCCCGGAGGTGTGGAGCCTCTACAATGGCCGCATCCGCAAGGGAGAGCACGCGCGCGTCTTTCCGATCTCCAACTGGACCGAGCTCGACGTGTGGCAGTACATCGCCGAGGAGGAGCTGGAGGTGCCGTCGATCTACTTCGCCCACGAGCGCGAGGTGTTCGCGCGCGACGGGATGCTCTACGCGGTCAGCCCGTTCGTGCGAGCTGATGGACGGCGAGGAGCCGTTCATCGGCGCGCGTGCGCTACCGCACGGTCGGCGACATGAGCTGCACCGGGCGCGGTCGAGTCCGACGCGGCCACGCTCGCGGAGGTCGTCGCCGAGATCGCCGCCACCGAGGTCACCGAGCGCGGGCAGACGCGCGCCGACGACCGCGTGACCGAGGCGGCGATGGAGGATCGCAAGCGGCAGGGGTACTTCTGATGGACGCGCACGGGCCGGGCACCGTCGCGGCGTGGCGATCAACGGCAACGGCAACGGCGCCGGCGGCACGCCGGCCGCGGCGCGTCGTCGGGGCGAGAGCGCCGCGGAGCGTGTTCCGGCGGCTGACCGAGCGTCCCGCCGACCTGCTGCGCTTCGCCACCGCCGGCTCGGTCGACGACGGCAAGAGCACGCTGATCGGGCGGCTGCTGTACGACTCCAAGCAGGTGCTCGCCGACCAGCTCGCGCACGTCGAGCAGGCCAGCCAGCGCATGGGCCACGACTTCCTCGACCTGTCGCTGCTGACCGACGGCCTGCGCGCCGAGCGCGAGCAGGGCATCACGATCGACGTCGCCTACCGCTACTTCGCGACGGCGCAGCGGCGCTTCATCATCGCCGACACGCCCGGCCACGAGCAGTACACGCGCAACATGGTCACGGGCGCCTCGACGGCCGACCTGGCGATCGTGCTGGTCGACGCGCGCAAGGGCGTCGTCGCGCAGTCCAAGCGCCACGCGTTCATCAGCTCGCTGCTCGGCATCCCGCACGTCGTCGTGTGCGTCAACAAGATGGACCTGGTCGACTTCGACGAGGACGTCGTTCGACGAGATCGTCGAGGAGTTCGACGCGTTCGCGGCGCGCCTGGAGATGCCCGACGTGACGTTCATCCCGATCTCGGCGCTGCTCGGCGACAACGTCGTCGAGCGCTCGGAGGCGATGCCCTGGTACCAGGGGCCGCCGCTGCTCTACCACCTCGAGCACGTCCACATCGCCTCCGACCGCAACCTGATCGACGTGCGCTTCCCGGTGCAGTGGGTGATCCGCCCGCCGGTCGAGCGAGCGTCGCCGACTACCGCGCCTACGCCGGCCAGGTCGCCGGCGGCGATCATGCGCCCGGGCGACGAGGTGGTCGTGCTGCCGGGCGGGCAGCGCATCGACGATCGCGGGCATCGACACGTTCGAGGGCCCGGTCGAGGAGGCGTTCCCGCCGATGTCGGTCGCGCTGCGGCTGAGCGACGACATCGACGTCGGGCGCGGCTCGACGATCGTGCGCACCGCAGAACCAGCCGACGGTCGCCAACCGCTTCGAGGCCTGCTGTGCTGGATGTCCGAGCAGCCGCTGCAGCCCGCGGCGGCGCTACCTGGTCAAGCACACGACGCGCACGGCGATGGTCGGCAAGGTCGACGTCCGCTACCGGATCGACGTCGAGACGCTGCGCCGCGACGAGAGCGCCACGACGCTCGAGCTCAACGACCTCGCGCGCGTGCACCTGGAGCTGAGCTCGCCGCTCGTGTTCGACTCCTACCGGCGCAACCGCGTGACCGGCAGCCTGATCGTGATCGACGAGGCGACCAACGACACGGTCGCGGCCGGCGTGATCCTCGACACCGAGGTCGAGGAGCGCGGCGAGCCGGAGCCGAAGAGCGAGCGCAGCCCGAACGTGCGCTGGCAGGGCACGCGCATGACCCGCGAGCGCCGCTGGCGAGTCGCTCGGGCACGGCGGCGCGACGCTGTGGTTCACGGGCCTGCCCGGCGCGGGCAAGTCGACGGTCGCGGCGGCCGTCGAGGAGCGCCTGCTCGCAGGCCGGCCAGCCGGCGTTCCTGCTCGACGGCGACAACCTGCGCCACGGCCTCAACGGCGACCTCGGCTTCGACGAGGACGCGCGCAGCCGAGAACGTGCGCCGCACGGCCCACGTCGCGCGGCTGCTCGCCGAGTCGGGCACGGTCGCGCTGGTCAGCCTCGTCAGCCCGTACGCGGCCGACCGCCAGGCCGCGGCCGCGCTGCACGCGGCCGACGACCTCGGCTTCCTCGAGATCTTCGTGGACGCTCCGCTGGAGCTGTGCGAGCAGCGCGACCCGAAGGGCCTGTACGCGCGGGCGCGCGCGGGCGAGCTCGACGGGCATGACCGGCGTCGGCGCGCCGTACGAGCCGCCCGACCGACCCCGACCTGGTGCTGGGCAGCGCGGGGAAACGGTCGAGGAAGAGGTCGAGCGCGTGATGGAGCTGCTCGTCGCGAGCGCGGGCTGATCTCGAGCGCGGCTGTGAGCCCGCGCTGAGCCGTCGCGTGCTCAGCCTTTCTTCTGTCTTTTTCTTGCCCTTGCTTGGTGCGCGCGGCGTGCGAGCAGCACGGTCGGGCTTGTGCCGGAGACGAGCGCGCCGGGCTTGGACCTGCACGAACGCGCGGTAGTGGCCCGTGTCGCGACGCTCACGACGCGCTGAAGCGCGAGATGCGTCGCGTGCCGCGCTTGACGACGTGTCGAACTTGGTCGCGAACGCGGCGCCTGTTCGCTCTTTTCGGCTCCGCTGCCCGGCTTTTCGGGCTTTTCCGGCTTCCCGGCTTGTCCGTCTTGGCCGTCTTTTCCAGCTGGAAGAAGACGTGCGCGCCCGACCTCCGCGGGCGTGACCGTCCCGTAGAGGCGGACGAGCCCCTTGCGGCCGGTCGAGCGCACTTTGAGGATCACGCGGACCGTCACCTGCTCGGTCACGACGGCTGTAGCACGGGCGCGGTGCCGACGTGACGACGCGGAACTGCGTGCTGCTCGAGCAGGTCCTGCACGCGGAAGGAGAACCGCCGGTGGCGCTCGTGAGCGACGCGGCGCGCCGACGTTGATGAAGGCGTCGGTGTACGGGTAGGGGTGGCCTGCAGCACGATCGCGCGGCTGGCGTTGCCCGTGCCCGGTGAGCGTGCCGCTGAGCACGAACGTGCCGCCGAGCGGCGGTCGGCTGCGAACGGTCTTCGGAGCGTCGAACTGCGACCTTCTTGCTTGATCGTGTAGGTGCGGTCGTGACCGCTGCCGAGGTCGCCTTCGGCGTTGGTGGCCACGAGGCGGTAGTGGTAGCCGCGCGAGGAACCCGGTCGACGGTCTGGCCCACCTTGACCGACGCGGTGCCAGCCGGCGACGGGCGGGTCGACGTGACGTGGCGTCTGCGAGCCGTAGGCGACGGTGGGCCCGTACTGGAAGTAGTAGGTGGTGGCCAGCGTGCGCGGGTCGACGCTGCCCTCGAGCACGGCCGAGGTGCCGATCACATGCGCGACGCCGCCGGTGGCCACGATCGGCGGGCCTTCGGCTGGTCGTTGCGCGGGCGCGCGGCCGGCGAGCCGAGCGGCAGCGCGAGCACGAGGCCTGCGAGGGCCAGCGCCGATCGGCAGCGATCCGCTTGATCGTGATGCTGCTCATGTCCGAATCCCTTCCTGGTCTGCGTTCGCTGCGCGTGATCGGTTCTGGCCGCGCGCGCGCCTCGCGCGCGCGGCGCCTCGATCGGTACAAACCCGCCGGCGCCGCGTTCGATGCGGTGCGCGGCACCGATTCTCGCCGTCGGCGAATGCGGTCGAGCGTCGACGTCCGCGGATCGCTAGCAACGGGCGTTGACTGCGAAGACGCTACATCCGATAGGTGGTGACGAGGCACCGGCACCCGAGCCCCTCGATCCCTGATCGTCATCACTGCTGATACTCGCTGTCGCTGTCGCGGACTGTGCGCGCGGCCGAGGAACCTCGGAGCTCGCGCATGATCGCTCGGCTGTGCGCCGCGGCCGCGTGGAGCCGGTGGCGCTCGCGACTCGTCGCTCGGGCTGCGCGCGGCCGCGCGCGCGCGGCGCGGCGCAGCTCGCGGCGCGTCCCGGCTGGCGCGGCGCGCGGCGCCGCTCGCGGCGCGCGCCGCGCGCCTTCACAAAATCGTCACGCCGTGGCGCGTCCGGCGGCTCGACCATACGCTGCAGCAGCTACGAGAGCGCCACGGCCGCGCGTCCGGCGGCGCTCATTCGTCGCCAGCGGCGCAGACACGAAGGTAGCCACCCTGTCCACCGAATCGATCGCAAGCCCATCGTCGTCCACCCGCGAGCGCCGCCGCGCAGTGCGCGAGCTGCGGCGCGCCGCTGGCCGCCGACCAGCGCTACTGCCTGGAGTGCGGCGAGCGGCAGCGCGCCGATGAGCAGCGTCCTGCTCGGCGGGCCGACGCGCGCGGCGCCGCGCGCCGCCGCGCCGCCGGCCCCGCCCGCGCCCGCCTCGCCGCCGGGCGCCCCGCCCGCCGGCGGCGCCGCCGCAGCGCAACAACGCCCTGACCGTGATCGCCGGCGTCGGCGTGCTGCTGCTGGCGATGGGCGTCGGCGTGCTGATCGGCCGCTCGGGCTCGCCCAAGCCGAGCGCCGGCGCCGGCGCAGGTGATCAGCGTCGGCTGCGCCGACGTCCGGCGGCACGGCGCCGCGGCGCCGACGCGAAGCGACGTTCACCGGCGACTGGCCGTCGGGCACGACGCGGCTACACCGTGCAGCTGCAGACGCTGCCCCAGTCGGGCACGACCGTGAGCGCGGTCGAAGCCGCCAAGTCGGCCGCGAGCGGCAAGGGCGCCAAGGGCGTGGGCGCGCTGAAGTCCGAAGAATTCAGCAGCCTCACCGCCGGCAGCTACGTGATCTACTCGGGCGACTACCACAAGCAGGCCGAAGCCGAGAAGGCGCTGGCGGGCCTGAAGAAGAGCTTCCCCGGGCGCGAAGGTGATCAAGGTCTCCAACGGCGGCTCCGGCTCGGCAGCTCCGCGAGGCTCCAGCGGCTCGTCCTCCTCGGGCGGCGCCGGCTCGAGCGAGAGCCACCCGGCGCCGCCGTCGGTGCTGAAAAGCCTCAAAGGCAGCCAAGGGCAAGAGCTACGAGGAAAAGTCCAAGAACCTCCCCGACGTGGTCGAAACGGGCTGAGCGATGGGCATCCTGCGCGACCCGATCGGAGACGACGGCCGCACGGTGCCGATGCCGGCGCCTGCGTCGGCGCCGCCCGCCGCGACGGCGCCTGCACCGCCGCGCCCGCGCCCGCGGCTCGGCGCCCGCTCCCACGCCGGCGGCTCCGCCGCGCTCCCGCCGCCCCGAGCGCGACGGCAGCTCGGAGCTGCGCCGCCGGCGCGACGCGCTGGCCGAGCAGGTGACCGAGCTGCACTGGGACCTCGGCGGGCTGGCCTACGAGATGGCGATCCGCGACCACTTCCGCCTCGACGTGCTCGTGCGCCGCGCGGCGCGTGCTGCAGGAGCGCGACGCCGAGCTGGCGGAGGTCGAGCGCCTGCTGCGCATGGAGGAGGACGGCGTCGCCGGCAGCTGCCCGAGCTGCTCGGCGCCGCACAGCCGCGGGGCGCTCTACTGCTGGCAGTGCGGCACGACGCTGATGGAGCGCCTGCCGAGCAGCGCCGGCGAGTCTGGCGCGAGCTCGGTACGGGACAGGCGGCGTCCGCGATCAGCCGTCGGAGCGTCGCCGAGCGCGTGCGAGCGAGCTGCGGCTCGCCGCTCGCGGCCGACCAGCGCTACTGCCTGCGGCTGCGGCGCGCGCGTCGGGCGCGCGCAGCCCGCAGCTGGAGCAGCTGCTGCGCGACGCGGTGCACGCTGCCGAGCCGGCGGCGTGGCGGCGGCGCAGGGCACGGCCGCGAGCGCCGCGCCCGCGGCCGCGCGCCCCGTGCCCGCGGCTGCGGCGGCGCGACTGCCGGCTGGCGGCCTGCGCCTGCCCCCGCCGCGCGTCTCGGCGCTGCTGGTGCTGGTGTTCCTGGGCTTCGGCGTGCTGCTGGGCAGCGCCGCCGGCTCGGGCGTCGACGACACGCTGCGCGTCGGCGCGCTCGCCGCTGAAGCTCGTGCTCCCGCCGCCGGCGACCACCGCGGCGACCGCGCCGAGCCTCCGCAGTCTCCGCCCTCGCGAACCGTCCGGCTCGGCGTCGAACGCCGAAGCGCCGCCCGCCGAACCGGAACGCGACGCCGGCTCCCGCGTCGACGGCACGAGCACGGCGGCGGCGAAGCGCAGCCCTCGCAGGCTCGGAGCGCGGCTCCGGCTCGGAAGGCGGCTCCGGTGGCTCGGAAGGCGGCTCGGGAAGCTCCGGCAGCTCGGAAGCGGCCGGCGCCCCGGCCACGAAGCTCCCGCCGGTCAAGCACGTGTTCGTGATCATGCTCTCCGACGAGCCCTACGCGTCGGTGTTCGGGCCCGCCTCCACGGCGCCCTACCTGGCGAGCACGCTCGAGCACAAGGGCGAGCTGCTGGTGCGCTACGACGCGGTCGCGCACGAGGAGCTGGCCGACGAGGTCGCGCTGCTCAGCGGCCAGGGGCCGACGGCGGAAACGGCCGCCAACTGCCCCACCTACACCGACGATCGCGCCCGGCGACGCCGGCGCCGACGAACAGGTGCTGGGCAACGGCTGCGTGTATCCGCGCTCGACGCAGACGCTCGCCGGACAGCTCGACCGCCAAGCACCTCACGTGGCGGGCCTACGTCAGGGGATCGACGAAGCCGGCGCGCACGCCGGGCGCGTGCGCGCACCCCGCCCTCGGGCAGGCCGACCCGACAGCTGCGCAGACGTCGAGCAGCGGCGCCGTACGCGACGTTCCGCAACCCGTTCGTGTACTTCCACTCGATGCTCGGCTCGCCCGCGTGCGCCGCGGACGACGTCGGCCTCGCAGGCCTGAAGGCCGACCTCGGCGAGCGCCAAGCGCACGCCGAGCTTCTCCTACATCGTCCCCGACCGCTGCCACGACGGCAACCCCACGCCGTGCACCCCCGGCGCGCCGGCCGGCCTCGCGCAGGCGGACGCGTTCCTGAAGCAGGTCGTGCCCGAGATCATCGGCTCGAAGGCCTACAAGGAAAGCGGCCTGCTCGTGATCACCGTCGACGAGGCGCCGTCGAGCGGCGAATTCGCCGACTCGAGCTCGTGCTGCGGCCAGCCGCTGTTCCCGAACGCGCCCTCCACGACGCTGGCCGGCGCGCCCCGCGGCGGCGGCGACGGTGGGCGCGCTGCTGCTGTCGCCGTTCGTCAAGGGCGGCACGACCAGCCAGGAACCGTACAACCACTTCTCGCTGCTGCGCACGATCGAGGACCTGTTCGGCCTGAAGCACCTCGGCTACGCGGGGCTGCCGGCGGTCAAGTCGTTCGAACCGGCGATGTTCACCGCCGGCGAAGGGCTGAGCGCCTGCGATCGACGCGAGCGGGCAGCGTCGGCTGCTGGGCTCCGGGCGCCGCGTCGAGTCATCTCGTCGTAGGTGATCGCGTGCGCGGCGCGCGCCGAGCGCGCTGAGCACCCACTCCAGCGCCAGCATGTGGCGCGGGTGCTGCAGGTCGGCGGGATGCAGGTCCAGGCGCAGCGTGCTCGTCGGCAGAGCAGCGCTGCCGGCGCGCGACGAGCGGCGGCGAGAGCACGGCGACGCGGCGCGGCCGTTCGCGGCGCCAGTGCCCCACGGCCGGCGCGAGCGCGCCGGCGCGCGCTCGCCGTGCGCCGGCGGGACTCGGCTGCGCGCGGTGCACGCGCAGCAGGCTCGCCCACCAGCGGAAGCGCCTCGGCGCAGCGTCTGGCGCAGCGCGGGGGTGTACGCGTAGGCGGGCGCGACGAAGCCGTCCGGCTCGATGCCCGCGAGCTTGAGCACGCGCCAGCCCGCGTGCGACCGCGCGGCGCGTCTCCGCGCTCGTCGAGCCCGACGAACTCGCCGAGCGCCGCGCCGTGGCGCGTGCGAGTCAGGCCGTGGCGCGCGAGCGCGCCGCGACGGAGCGCACGTGCTGGAAGCCGTGCTGCGCGATCGAGTCGCCCGCCGCGGCGGCGCTCGCTGAGCCAGCCGATCATCTCCGGCGAGCGCTCGCCGACGCGGGTGCAGGTCGCGGGCGGGGATCACGAGCAGCGTGACGCGGTCGACGCCGTGGTCGTCGAGCCAGTCGCGGATCAGCGCGCAGCGCTCGAACGTCGCCGGCTCGATGCCGTGCAGCGCGACGGCGATCGTCGTCGCTCGGGCCGGCGTGCCGGCGGATCCCGCGGCGCTAGGCGGCGCGATCGCGCGTGGCGAGCCGCCGCTCGCCTGGATCGCCGGGCGCGCGAGCGCGCGGTCGATAGCCGTCGGCCAGCCGCTCGAGCGTGCGCTCCCAGGTGCGCTGCCGCTGACGGCTGCCAGGCCGCCGCGCGCGAGGCGCTCGCGCAGCAGCGGCGAGCGCGGCGAGCTCGAGCATCGCGTCGGCGAGCTGCTCCGGCGTCGGCCTCGCACAGCAGCCCGCTCACGCGGTCGCTCGATCAGCGACAGCGGCCCGCCCTCGGCGACCGCGATCACCGGCAGGCCGCTCGCCTGCGCCTCGAGGATGACCTGGCCGAACGTGTCGGTCGCGCTCGGGAACAGGAAGATGTCGGCGCTCGCGTAGGCGCGCGCGAGCTGCTCGCCCTCGAGCCAGCCGAGGAAGCTCGCGGCCTCGCCGAGGCGCTCGCGCAGGCGCTCCTGCTCGGGGCCGCCGCCGGCGAGCACCAGGTGCAGGCGCGGCGTCCTGCGCGCGCGCCCGCAGGAACGCGTCGGCGAGCAGGTCGACGCCCTTCTCGCGCGTGATCCGCCCGGAGTAGAGGACGTTGATCGTCCCGGCCGCCCGTCGACGTCGCGCAGCGCCGGGTCGAAAGCGCGAGGTGTCGACGCCGCGGTCCCAGCGCAGCACCCGCTCCGCCGGCATCCCGATCGCGGCCAGCGCCTCGTCGGAGGCGGCGGCTGGGGGAGAGGACGACGTCGCACGCGCCGTAGAAGGCGCTGACGGCCATCGCCATCGCGTCGGCCACGCGCTGCTCGCCCGAGCGCAGGCCCGCGTAGGCGGTCAGCTCGGTGTGGTAGCTGCCGACCAGCGGGAGCCGAGCGCGCGCGCGACGAGCGCGCCGGCGATGCCGGCGGGGCCCGGCGAGCAGACGTGGATCGCGTCGTACGCGCTGCCGTCCACGCCCGCGAGCGTCTGCACCGCGGCCGGCAGGCTCGGCACGCCGATGCGCAGGCCGGGGTAGAACGGCACGTCGACTCCGCGACCGCCGACAGGCGCCGGTCGACCTCCGGGTCGGTGCCGACCACCTCGATCTCGAAGCCCGGCACGCCGCGCTGGCGGATCTCCTCGATCGTGCGCGTGACCCCGTGCGTGGAGCCGATGCCGTCGGCGAGGATCGCCACGCGCGGCAGCTCGCCGTCCTCGCGCCGCGGCCCGCTCGCGCGCTGGCCCGGTCCGCGTGCCATGGAGTTGGGGATCGCCGGCGAGCTTCGCCTGCTCGTTGGCCAGGAACGCCGTCGCGGGCGCGTACGGGATCGCGGCGATGCACGCCTCGAACACGCCCTCGGCGGCCGCCAGCACGCTCGCGCCTGGCCGGTCGCCGCCGCGACCGCCGTCTCGACGGCGCGCGCGCAGCTTGCGCTCGTGCAGGCGGCACGCGCGGCGGTAGAGGTCGGCGTGGCTGAAGTCCTCCGCCTGCATGTACGCGATCAGCTGGCGCTCGTCGAGGTGGTCGAGCTCGACGGCGCTGAGCCACGCCCGCAGCAGGCAGCGGGCGTCGTCGGGGCTCGAGGTCGCTGCCGACGGCGCCGTGGCGGGCGTCGCCCTCGCGCAGCAGGCGCCTGGCCATCGTCATCACGCGCGCGGGGTCGGGACGGCCGCGCGGTCCCTCGGATGCGTCGCGCCCGAGCGACCGCGCGGCCAGCGCGATCGCGGCGTGCGCCCACTTGGCGGCGCTGCCCTGCGCGCCGCGCGCGAGCACGTCGCCGGCGCGCACGTGCGCGAGGAACTCCTGCGGCGTGTGCGCGCGGCGGCGCTTCGGTGTAGGTGCGGCCGATGTCAACGCCGGCGTGGTCGTCGCTGCCGCCGATGCCGATGCCCTCGCGCGTGGCGACGTACGTCGCCGCGGGCCGGTTGAGCTCGCGGGCGCGCGCGCCGTTGCGGATCTCCCAGATGCCGAACAGCTCGGCCAGGCGGCGGCGGTGGCGGGCGCTGAGCGGCGCCGCGACGGTGTAGTAGGGGTGGGCGAGCGCGCACACGATCTCCTGTTCGTACATGTAGGCGGCGCACAGCTCCACGTCGCCGCTGTTGGCCTGCAGCCACTCGTGGTCCTCGCACGTGATGCCGTAGCAGAGCACGTGCACCGCCTGGGGCTCGCCGCGGAAGTGCGCGGTCAGCTCCTCGGAGATGAAGACGTCGGGGCGGTCGGCGATCTCGAGCACGCCCGCGATCGTGTCGTGGTCGGTGATCGTCACGAAGTCCATGCCGCGCCGCTTGGCCAGCTCGTAGACCTCCTGCGGTGGCGTCGCGCACTCGGGCAGGCCGACCGCGCGCTGCACGCCGAGCCTGGACTCCTGCGACGCGGTCGAGTGGCAGTGCATGTCGACCATGCTCGCCGCTCGCAGCGCGGGGGTCGTCATGATGCTGGGCGCCGGCTGCGCGGCGCCTTCCCCGGGTGTCGTTCCATGACTGTTCATAGCAGACAGATTTCCCTGCAAAGCGCGGTTTTTTGTGACTAGGCGGCAATGATCGTGTGAAGTGATGGTGAAGATAAGTTCCGGTGTTTCCAGGATTGCCGGATGGGGCATTCGCGGTGTGCCTCGAGCGCGCGGTCGGGGTGGGGGCTCCGCGGCGGCGTTCCTCAGCGCGGCACGGGCGCGCCGAGCAGCACCGCGGCGACGCCCGCGCAGCCGGCCAGCAGCAGCGTCGGCACGACGCCGCGGCGCAGGACGAGCAGCGCGATCGCGCCGCCGGCGAGCACCGCGTACTGCCAGCTCTCGCGCGAGCGCGCTCGCCAGCGGCACGGCCGCGCCGACGATCGCCCCGGCGGCGCTCGGCGCGGCGCCCGCGAGGAACGCGAGCACGCGCTCGTCGGCGAGCAGCCGCTCGAAGCGGGCGGCGCCGAGCAGGATGAACGAGAACGAGGGCGCGAACGCGACCAGCGCGGCGAGCAGCGCCACCGGGCAGCCCGCCGGCGGCGTAGCCCACGGCCGCGACCGTCTGCGTGAGCGGCCCGGGGGTGACCTGCCCGAGCGCGACCGCGTTCAGGAACTGCCCGTGGGTCATCCAGTGGTAGGTGCCGACCGCGTCGGACTGCATCAGCGGCACGATCACGAAGCCGCCGCCGAACGCCAGCGCGCCGACCTTCAGCGCGGTCCACACGAGCGCGAGCGTGCCGCCCGGCTCGGGGATCGCCGCGAGCGGGAGCCACGCCGGCAGGTGCACGCCACGGCGCATCAGCTCGAGCAGCCCGCACGCGAGCAGCACGAGCACCAGCCACGGCCCCGCGAGCGCCGCGGCGAGCGGCGCCGGCGAGCCCGTAGGCGAGCACGCGCGATGCGGCGAGCGCCGGCTGCGCGCCGCCAGATCGGGCCGGCCACGCCGAGCCCGGCGCGCACGGCCACCGCGGCCACCGCCGCGCCGGCGCCCATGCCGGCCCCGCGCAGCCACAGCGGGCGGCGAGCCCGACAGGAACAGCGACCGACAGCGCGAGGATCGCGACCAGCCCCGGCACGATGAAGCACAGGCCGCCGAGCAGCGCGCCGCGACGCGCCGCGCAGCCGCCACGCGCAGTAGATCGCGAGCTGTGTCGAGGCAGGGCCCGGCAGCAGGTTGGTGGCGGCGATCGCGCGCTCGAACTGCGCGCTCGTGAGCCATCGGCGCCGCTCCACGCACAGCTCGCGCAGCAGCGCGACGTGCGCGGGCGGCCCGCCGAAGCCGATGCAGCCGATCCGGCCCCACTCGCGCACGATCTCGGTCAGCGATGGAGGCGCGTGCGTGGGATGGTCGGCGCGGGGCTTGGCATTGGTGTCCCCCGGCGGCACGCGGTGAGACTATGCGCTGCAATAAGCTCCCGCCCGATGGCGGCCATCGTGGCGGTTCCAATCGCTTCGGCGATCAGCTACTTCCAGGCGATCGTGCTCGGGGTCCTGCAGGGCGTGACCGAGCTGTTCCCGATCTCGAGCCTCGGGCACACGGTGCTGTTCCCGACGCTGTTCGGGTGGAACCGGCTGGTCGACGCGCAGTCGCAGTCGGAGTCCTTCTGGCTGGCGTTCGTGGTGATGCTGCACGTCGGCAGCGCGCTGGGCCTGCTGGCGTACTACTGGCGCGACTGGGTGCAGATCGTGCGCGCGTTCTTCCGCACGCTCGGCAAGCGCCGCATCGAGGACCCCACCGAGCGGCTCGCGTGGCTGATCATCGCCGCGAGCATCCCCGCGGGGATCATCGGCCTGGCGCTGGAGCACCAGCTGCGCACGCTCACCGCCAAGCCCGAAGTGGCGGCGATCTTCCTGATGGTCAACGGCTGCGTGCTGTTCGCCGCCGAGCGCTTCCGCCGCCGCGCGGAGGTGCGCGAACTGGCCGATACGCGAGGGCGCCAAGCCCGACGGCGCGCGCGAGCTCGACACGCTCGAGTACCGCGAGGCGCTCGTCGTCGGCGTCGCGCAGTCGACCGCGCTGGTCGCGGGCATCAGCCGCGACGGCGTGACGATGGGCGCGGGCCTCGCGCGCGGCCTGGACCACAGCGACTCGGCGCGCTTCGCGTTCCTGCTGGCGACGCCGATCATCCTCGCGGCCGGCATCTTCAAGCTGCCCGACCTGCTCGGCCACCTCGGCAACGGGATCCGCGGCCAGGCGCTGGTCGCGTGCGCGGTCGCGGCGGTCACGGCCGTCTTCACGGTGCGCTTCCTGGTGCGCTACTTCAAGACCAGGACGCTGACGCCGTTCGCGATCTACTGCCTGCTGTTCGGGCTGGCGATGGTCATCTACACCCAGCTAGCGCCGGCCGCGCGGCTCGCGCGGTGCGCGGAGCGTCCGCCGCGTGCGCCGACACAGACAGCCATGCCCGTGCCGAGGACCCCCCGAAGATGTTCGAGACGCGCAGCCAGGCCTGGCAGGAGGTCGGCCTGCTGCGCCAGATCAGCCCGCAGGTGGTCAAGCGCGCGCGCCTGGAGGCGCTCGTGCTGCTGCCGCTGTTCGTGGGCGTCGTGCTGCTCTACGACAACCGCGTGAGCCTGCTCGGCACGACCGTGGCGGCGAGGCCGAACGGCACGGCAAACCGGCGGTCCCCGCCCACAAGGTGCTCGAACAGGCCCTGGAAACGCCGATCCGCGTCGTCACGGTGCTCGCGCTGGTGATCCTCGGCTGGGCGATCGCGCGCGACGTCGGCCGCGGCCTCGGGCCGCCGCTGTTCCGGCGCCTGGAGCCGGCGACGGCGGGCACTGTCGGGTTCCTGATCCGCCTGGCGACGGTCGTGGTGGCGCTGTTCGTGGCGCTGCGCGTGGCCGGCATCGAAGCGCAAAACGCTCGCGCTCGGCGGCGCGTTCACGGCGGTGATCTTCGGCCTCGCCGCGCAGCAGACGCTCGGCAACCTGATCGCGGGCACGGTGCTGCTGAGCGCGCGCCCGTTCCGCGTGGGCGAGCGCGTGCGCCTGCAGGGCGGCCCGCTGGCGGGACAGATCGAGGGCACGGTCAGCTCGCTCGGGCTGCTCTACACGACGTTCGCGACCGGCGATGACTCGATCATGGTGCCCAACAGCGTCGTGCTCAACGTGGCGGTGCTGCCGCTGCGCGAGCCCGAGGCGGTCAACCTGCGCGCGCGCCTGCGCGCCGGGATGACCCCCGGCGACCTGCAGGAGATCCTCGAGAAGTCGCTGCAGACGCCGCTGCGCGACGCGCCGCGCATCACGCTCGAGGAGCTCGACGGCGAGGAGGTGGTGGTGCGCATCGCGGCGACGCCGCGCGTGGCCGCGCAGGGCCGTCAGCTGGCGAGCGAACTGCTGGGCATCGTCTCGCGCGAGACGCGCTCGCGCGCCGAGCACGCCGTAGCGCAGGAACAGGTGCGAGCCGCTGGCGAGCACGCCCAGCAGCTCCAGGCCGGCCGGCGGCTCGAGCTCGGCGCCGGCGAGGATCCGCAGCGCCTCGCCGCCCGCCGGCTCGCCGCCCGCGAGCAGCGGCGAGAGCGACAGGAACAGCTCGTCCAGCAGCCCCGCTGCGAGCAGCTGCAGCGCCAGGTGCGGCCCGCCCTCGCACAGCAGGCTGCGCACGTCGAAGCGCGCGCGCAGCTCGCCGAGCGCGGCCGCGAGGTCGAGGCGGCCGTCCGCCGCGGCGCGCACGTAGTCGACGGTGCGCGGGCGTCGCGGGCAGGCTGGCGGCGGAGGCGGTCAGGACCACCACGCGCGCATCGGGCTCGCGCAGCAGCGGGATCTCGCCGTCCAGCGCCAGCCGCCCGGAGACGATGCACGCGAGCGGCTCCTCGCCGAGGCCGCGCTGCGCGCCGCAACGCGCGCCGCGCCGCGTCCGGGATGATGCCGCCCGTAGCGCTCCGTGCGCACCGTGCCGGCGCCCACGAGCACCGCGTCGACGGCGCCGCGCAGGGCGTGGAACAGCTCCCGGTCGGCGCGTCCGCCGAGCGGGCCCGAGCGCCCGTCGAGCGCTCGCGCGGCCGTCGACGGTGCTGACCATGTTGAGCATCACGCGCGGGCGCCCGGCGCCCGGGTCGCGGCCGCTCCCACAGCCCGAGCTCCTCGACGAGCTCGGCGGCCGTGGCCGGCGCTCCTGCCGGCTGCAGGCGCGCGAGTCGCGGTGGCTCCTCGCCCGGCGCGCCCGCATCCTGGCCGACGTCTGCGTCCATGTCCTCAGCCTAGCCGCGCGGACGGGCGCGGATCGCTCGCGCACGTGTTCGGGCGTCCGCAACAAATCCACAACACATTGCGGGCTTGACGTGCTACGGTCGTCGGGTATGGCCGGCGAAAGACCGGCGAAAGTAGTGCAAGCGCTCGCAGGTCGAAGCTTTGAGAAGCATCCTCCGCGTGCAGCACGCACATACCGTGGAGGAATTCACACCATGCCAACTGGCACAGTAAAGTGGTTCAGCGACGACAAGGGGTTCGGCTTCATCACCCCCGATGACGGTGACAAGGACCTGTTCGTCCATCACACCGGCATCAACGGCGAGGGCTACCGCTCGCTGCAGGAGGGAGCCAAGGTCTCCTACGACCCGGAGCAGGGCGAGAAGGGCCCCAAGGCCGTCAACGTCCAGACGATCTAGATCGTCGAGCTTCGGCGTAACTGCCACTGCGCAGAGGGCCCGCTTCGGCGGGCCCTCTGCGTTAAGCACCCGCCGAGTGGATCCAAGGACCCGCCGAGCGGATATCGTCCCGACGCTGAGCATGCCGCTCGACGCGACCACCATTCCCGTCGGCGCCGCCGCACCGGCCGTGCGGCGGCGCGGGCCCGCGGGCTGGCGCTCGCGCGGGCGCGGCGGGAGAGCTCGCGGGCGCGCGGGCGGGGGTGCGCGCGGGCGCGCTGGCGCTGGCGGCGATCGTGGCGCTCAGCCTGTTCGTCGTGCTGATGGCGGCCAACCGGCCGAGCGTGCTCACGCCGACGACGCACATCGGCTACTTCCCGCGCTGGATGGCCGGCCCGCTCGGGGGGCTGCTGCCCGGGTTCACGAGCAACGGCACCACGCTCAAGTACCTGTTCACGGGCGCGCTCGTGCTGATGTACGTCGGCTACGTGGTCGTGCTGCGCCACACGCGGCGCCTGAACGCGCGCTGGGTGATCGCGACGATCGTGGCCGCGCACGCGATCTTCCTGCTGGCGCCGCCGCTGGCGCTGACGGACGTCTTCAACTACATCAACTACGGGCGCATGGAGGTGGTGCACCACCTCAACCCGTACACGACGATCCCGATCCTCGAGCCGCACAACGACCCGAGCTTCGTGCTCAGCAACTGGCACCAGCTGCTGAGCCCGTACGGGCCGCTGTTCACGCTGCTGACGTTCGCCGTCGTGCCGCTCGGCGTGGCGGGCTCCTTCTGGGCGCTGAAGGCGATCCTCGATGGCAGCCAGCCTGGCGACGATCCTGCTGGTGTGGAAGTCGCGCGCGGCTGCTCGGGCGCGACCCGCTGCTCGCGATCGCGTTCGTGGGCCTGAACCCGATCGTGCTGGTGTGGGGGCTCGGCGGCGACCACAACGACTTCCTGATGATGTTCTTCATCGTGCTCGGCTTCTACCTGCTGCTGCGGGCGCGAGCGGCAGCGCAGGCGGCGCGAGCGGGGACGGATGCGGGTGCGAGCGCGGGGGCGGACGCTGCGGCGGGCGAGCGGCGCGTGCGCCTCGAGGAGCTGACGTCGCTGCGCCGCGTGCGCGCGGCGCTGTGGCCGCCGGCGCCGCTGGAGCTCGGGGCGGGCGCGGCGCTCGTGACGGCCGTCGGGATCAAGGCGTCGGCCGCGGTGCTGGTCCCGGTGGTGCTCGCCGGGCTCGCTGCGCACGCCACGAGCGCTCGCGCAGCTCGTGCTCGGCATGATCGTCGCGGGCGTCGCGGTGGCGGGCGCGAGCCTGCTGGCGTTCGGCCTGCACATCCCCGACCTGAGCACCCAGGGGAGCTCGTGACGAGCGAGAGCGTGCCCAACCTGATCGGTCTGGCGGCTGGCGCTGGGGGAGAGACGGCGGGCCTGCGCACGGCTCTCAGCGGCGTGCTGATCCTGCTGGTGCTGGGCTGCTGCTGGGTGGCGCTGGGCAGTGGCAAGCGCTGGTCGGCGCCCGGCGAGGCCGGCGGCGCGGGCCGCGCGATCGCGGCGTCGGGATGGGCCAGCGTGGCGCTGCTGGTGACGCTCAGCTGGGTGCTGCCCTGGTACGTGCTGTGGGTGCTGCCGCTGGCGGCGCTCGCCGGCTCGCGGCGACTGCGCACGACGGCGCTGGTGCTCGGCGTGTACCTGATCGTCGCGTGGTCGCCGGCGTCGGGCCTGCTGTGGAACGCGATCGGCTTCTACCCGGAAAAGACGCCGCTCGGACGCCTGCACCAGCGCTCCGTGAAGGAGCTGCTGGACTAATCGTGCTCGGCGGGCGGCGGCCGGCGCTGCTGCTTGCGCTCGCCGGCGCGACGCTTCTGCTCCAGCCGGCGCGCGCGTGATGCCGTGCTGGGGCGCGTGGGGCGCCGTTTGCGCGGCACCGATCAGCGCTTCGCGCAGGCGCTCGCGCGAGGCGCTCCAGCGCGAGCTCGCGGTTGCGCAGCCTGCGAGCGCTCGTCCTGGGCGACGGCGACGAGTCGCGGGCCGGCGCGCGCGAGCACCCGCGCGCGCTGCTCGTCGCTGAGCGACGGCGACGCGAGCACGTCGAAGATCGCTTCCACGCGCGAGGCGGTGACGTTGGCGTGCTGGCCGCCGGGACCCGACGAGCGGCTGGTGCGCAGCGTGATCTCCGCCAGCGGCAGCGCGAACTCGTCGCTTACGTGCAGCAGCCGCCGCCGCGGGGCGGGCTCGGGTGCGTCCCCGGCGTCGCTCAAGCGGCTCGCCTCACCACGCTGCTCAGCTGGGCGGCTTCGCGGCGAGGTCGTGGAGCGCCCTGGCGCGCTGCTCCTCGCCGGGCGGCACGCGCCCGTCGCGGCCGACGTAGCCGTCCTTGCCGCCCGCGCACACGTACACCGCGTCGACGTCGCCGACGTTGCGGATGCTGCGCACGGTGGCGGCGTCGACGCGCGCGAGCCCGCCCTCGTGCAGGCGCTTGACGGTGCCGTCGCCGAGATCCTCGAGATGGGCGACCGCGTAGCCCTCGCCGGTGCTCACTCCGGGGTACTCACTGGAAGCCTCCATCTGCTCTCCTCCTCTTCTGATCTTGTCCGGTCAGCCTGCTCAGTGGTCGGCCACGTGCCCACCCGCGGGCGACAGCGGCCGGCTCTCGTCGGCCCAGCGCATCAGCCCGCCGCTCATCGAGTAGGCGTCGAAGCCGGCCGCGCGGAACGCCTGCGCGGCCATCAGCGAGCGCGTGCCAGCGCGGCAGTAGAACACGACCGGCCGCTCACGCTCGACGGTGCTCGCCTGCGAGGTCAGCAGGTTGAGCTCGATGTGGCGCGTGCCGTCGATGTGCCCGGCCTCGCGCTCGTAGTCCTCGCGCACGTCGATCACCTGCACCGCGGGATCCGCGGCGAGTCCGGCGGCGACCTGCTCGGGCGCCATCTCGATCTCCTCGCTGCCAGAGCCGGCGGCGCTCACGGGCTCACCTCCTGGCCGAGCCGCTTGGCGGCCCTGTCCATCAGCACGCGCGGCGGCTGGTTGACCACGGTCGCCCCCGCGGGCACGTCCTGGGTCACGACCGCTCCGGCGCCGACGTGCGCGGCGCGCCCGATGCGGAGGTCCTGCCCGAACGGGGTGATGACGACGGCGTTGGCGCCGATGTGGACTTCGTCCTCGAGGATGATCTTCGCGGGCTTGCTGACGTCGCCGCGCACTGCCAGCGTCGCGTGCTGCCAGATCCGCACGTGGTCGCCGATCTCGACGTTGTCGTGGATGATCACGCCGAAGGAGTGATGCCAGAGGTGCAGGTCGGAGCCGACTACGGCGTTGATCGGCAAGGAGTTGTGGTACAGCAGCGCGTTGACCTGCTTGACGGCCAGCGCGAGCCGGCGATGGCCGCGCCGGCGCAGTCCGATCGACGTCATCCAGAGCCGCTCGGGGCTCGCGAGGCGGTCGAGCAGCATCAGCGCGCGGGGCGTCGAGATGACTCGTTGGCCGAGTCGCGAAGAGTCATGTAACGGACAGTATCAGCGCGCCCGAGGCCGCCGATCGCGCGTTGGGCCGGCGGCGCGCCGGCCACACGCTGTCGCTAGGATCAGCTGGCATGGAGGCGATCAGCGACGTCTACACGGTGCCGCAGGAGCACCTCGACTTCTGCGAGACGATCGGGCGGATCGCGCGCGAGAAGATCGCGCCGCGCTCGGCGGAGATCGACGAGCGCGCGGAATACCCGTGGGACGTGCGCAAGCTGCTGGCCGAGCAGGACATGCTGGGACTGCCGTTCCCGGTCGAGTACGGCGGCACGGGCACGGGCACGCTGATGCTGAACATGGCCGTGGAGGAGATCGCGAAGGTCGACGCGGCGTGCGCGCTGATCCTGATGATCCAGGAGCTGGGCACGCTGCCGATCCAGCTGTTCGGCTCGGATGATCTGAAGGAGCGCTTCCTGCCGCGCTGCGCCACCGGCGAGTGGTCGCCGGCGTTCGCGCTGTCGGAGCCGGAAGCCGGCTCGGACCCCGCGGGCATGAAGACGACCGCGGTGCTCGACGGCGACGAATGGGTGATCAACGGCACCAAGAACTGGATCACGAACCTGGGCGTCGCGGACTTCTACATCTGCTTCGCGGTCTCCGACCGCGACACGCGCAGGCTGACGGCATTCGTGGTGGAGGCCGACCGTCCCGGCTTCAGCGTGGGCAAGCTCGAGCACAAGCTCGGCATCCGCGCCTCGCCGACGGGGCAGCCGATCTTCGAGGACGTGCGCGTGCCGCGGGAGAACGTGATCGGCGAGGTCGGCAAGGGCCTGTCGGTGGCGCTGGGCACGCTCGAGCGCACGCGCCTGGGCGCGGCGGCGCAGGCGGTGGGGATCGCGCAGGGCGCGACCGACTACGCGGTGGGCTACGCGCGCGAGCGCCGGCAGTTCGGCAAGCCGATCAACGAGTTCCAGGGAATCCAGTTCAAGCTGGCCGACATGGAAACACGCACGGCCGCCGCGCGCGAGCTGCTGTACAAGGCCTGCGCGATGGCCGATCAGGGCCATCCGCTGCGCGCCAAGTACTCATCGATGGCCAAGGTGTTCTGCTCGGACACCGCGATGGCGGTGACGGTCGAGGCCGTGCAGGTGCTGGGCGGCTACGGTTATGTCAAGGAGTACCCGGTGGAGCGCATGATGCGAGACGCGAAGATCACCCAGATCTACGAGGGCACGAACGAGATCCAGCGTCTCGTGATCGCCCGCACCCTCAAATAGGACCGAGTCCCCGGCGATGCGCCCGTCCCTGCCCTCCGGAGATCCCCGCTCCCTTAGGCGCGCGGGGATCGCGACGCTGGCGGCGATGGCGGTCGGCCTGGTGGTGCTGGTCGTCGGCCAGGGCTTCAGCTCGATCGGCGTGGTGCGGGCGCTGGAGGACGTCGCGCTGGGCGTGATCGTGGCGGCGGCGCTGATGGGCGCGGTGGCGTTCGTGGCGGTGCACATCGCGGGGTGGCACGACCCGGAGTCCGAGAGCGAGTTCGAAGAGATCGTGCGCCACAGCGAGCAGCTGGCGCGCGAAGGGCTCGCGGTGCCCCCCGACGAAGCCGAGTTCATGGAGCTCGACCCGCTCAACGACACCGACTTCGAGGAGCTCGTGCGCGACGCCCTGGACGACCTGCCGGACCTGCTGCGCAACGCGCTGGCGCACGTGGCTGTGGTGATCTCCGACGGCGGGCGCCGGCGCGGCGCCTACGGGCTCTACCAGGGGGGCAGCGTCGCGCGCGACGACGTGCACGATCGCATCGTGATCTTCCGCGACACGCTGCGCCGCGACTTCGGCCACGACCCCGAGCTGCTGCGCGATCAGGTGACGCGCACGGTGCGTCACGAGCTGGCCCACCACGTGGGATTCGACGAGCTGGGCGTGAGCCGGCTGGACCTCTGAGCGGGCCTCGCGCGGGCACTGGTCAATAGGGTCTCCCGATATACTTTGGGGTGATGATGGTGTCGGCCGGGCAATCGGTGCCCAGGGATGAGTCGGCCAGCCCGGGCGGCGCTTCGAGGGTCCCGGACTTCTTCATCGTGGGGCATCAGAAGTGCGGCACGACCGCGCTCTACCTGATGCTCAAGCAGCATCCGCAGATCTTCATGTCGGAGGTCAAGGAGCCGCGCTTCTTCGCCTCGGACCAGTGGTCGCGCATCGCGCGCGAGCCGCCGGCGAGCCGGCCGCGCACGCTGGAGGCGTATCTGGCGCTGTTCGCGGATGCGCGAGCGGAGAAGCGCGTGGGGGAGGCCTCGCCGCACTACCTGCGCTCGAGCGTCGCCGCGAAGGCGATCGCCGAGGTGCAGCCCGACGCGCGCATCATCGCGATCCTGCGCGAGCCGGCGAGCTTCCTGCGCTCGTTTCACCTGCAGATGGTCTCGAGCGACGTGGAGACGGAGACCGACTTCGCCAGAGCGCTCGCGCTCGAGCCGGAGCGCCGCGAGGGCCGGCGCATCCCGCGCGGCTGCCACCACCCGGAGGCGCTGCTGTACTCCGACCACGTGCGCTACGTGGAGCAGCTGCGGCGCTACCTGGACGTGTTCGGAAAGGAGCGCGTGAAGGTCCTGATCTACGACGACTTCCGCGCGGACAACGACGCGACGGTGCGCGACGTGCTGCGCTTCCTCGACGTGGACGACGACTTCGAGGTGCCCGACGTGCAGACGGGGCCGGTCAGCGCGGTGCGCTCGGTGCGGCTGCATCGCCTCGCGAACGCGGCGCGCTCCGCCCGCTGGAACCCGCGCGCGGCGGGCCCTGTGGGCAAAGCGCTGGGCGCGCTGACGCCGGCGCCGCTGCGCAGCGACGCGCTGCGCGGCGTGTGGCGGCGCGCGGTGTACGACACGCCGCAGCCGCCCGACCGGGAGCTGATGGCGGAGCTGCGCGCGCGCTTCAGGCCGGAGGTGGTTGCGTTGGGCGAGCATCTGGGCCGCGATCTGGTGACGCAGTGGGGCTATGACAGCGACGGCTGAGCCGCGGGTCCCGGACTTCTTCATCGTCGGTCATCCCAAGTGCGGCACGAGCGCGCTGTCGCTGATGCTGAAACCGCACCCGCAGATCGGCATCCCGGTGAAGGAGCCGCAGTTCTTCGCGCCGGAGATGCGCCACCGCGTGCACCAGGCGAGCTCGCCGGAGCGCCCGACGACGCTCGAGGACTACCTGGCGCTGTTCGCGGACGCGCCCCCCGGGCAGCGCCTGGGCGACGCCTCGACGCTGTATCTGGAGTCGCCGGGCGCGGCGCAGCGGATCGCGGAGGTGGCGCCGGCGGCGCGCATCATCGCGATCCTGCGCGAGCCGGTGAGCTTCCTGCGCTCGCTGCACATGCAGGCGGTGCACAACTACGTGGAGACGCAGAAGGACTTCCAGAAGGCGATCGAGCTGGAGCCGCTGCGCCGCCAGGGCAGGCGCGTGCCGCGCTTCTCGCAGAACCCGCAGCGGCTGCTGTATTCCGAGCACGTGCGCTACGCGGAGCACCTGGCGCGCTACCGCGCGGCGTTCCCGCCGGAGCAGATGCTGGTGCTGATCTACGACGACTTCCGCTCCGACAACGAGGCGACGGTGCGCCGCGTACTGCGCTTCCTCGACGTGGACGACACGCTGGCGATCCCGCCGATCAGGACCAAGCCGCTGCCGGCGGTGCGCTCGCACCTGGTCCACCAGGCGGCGCGCGCGATCGCGATCTCCCACCGCAACCCCGCGGCGGCGGGGCGCGCGTCGCAGCTGATCTACAGGCTGACGCCGAGCCGGCTGAACAGCGACGCGCTGCAGGCGGCGTGGCGGCGCGCCGCGTACACGAGCCCGCGCGAGCCGGATGCGCGCTTCGTGCTGGAGCTGCGCCGCCGCTACAAGCCGGAGGTGGTGGCGCTCAGCGAGTACCTGGGGCGCGACCTGGTGAGCGAGTGGGACTACGACAGTCTTGAGTAGAACCCCGCATATATAGTTCTACACACAACTACCAAGGAGAAGAATTTCGCATGCCCGAAGCAGTGATCGTCGACGCAATTCGCACGCCCATCGGCCGCGCGGTCAAGGGCTCGCTGAAGTCCGTCCGCGCCGATGACCTCGCGGCGATCCCGCTGAAGGCCCTGATCGAGCGCAACCCGCAGCTCGACCAGCGCTCGATCGGCGACGTGATGATGGGCTGCGGCTATGGAGAGCGCGAGTCCGGCTACAACATCGGCCGCATGGCGTCGCTGCTGGCGGGCATCGACTACCACGTGCCGGGCTGCACCGTGAACCGCTTCTGCGCGTCCTCGCTGCAGACGACGCGCATGGCCTTCCACGCGATCAAGTCGGGCGAGGGCGACACATACATCGCGGCGGGCGTTGAGGCAGTCTCGCGCACGGCGCCGGGCGCGCCCTTCGAGTTCCACCCGAAGCTGGACGGCTCGGAGGGCTCGCTGTACGACGCGTACATCTCGATGGGCATGACCGCGGAGAACGTCGCGGAGGAACGCAAAGTGAGCCGCGAGGCGCAGGACGCGTGGGCTTTGATCTCGCAGACGCGCGCGGTGGCGGCGCAGGAGTCGGGGCACTTCGACAAGGAAATCGTCCCGGTGACGGTGCCGGCGCACAAGGACGTCGACAGGGAGGGCAACGAGATCGACGTGCCGGAGACGGTCGTGACGAAGGACGACGGTCCGCGCCCGGGCACGACGATCGAGGCGCTGGCGGGCCTGCGGCCGGTGTTCAAAGAGGACGGCACGGTCACGGCCGGCAACGCCTGCCCGCTGAACGACGGCGCGGCGGCGCTGCTGATCATGAGCGACGAGAAGGCGAAAGCCGAGGGCTACACGCCGCGCGCGCGGATCATCGCCTCGACCGTGGCCGCGATCCGTCCCGAGGTGATGGGCCTCGGCCCGATCCCCGCGATCCAGGCGCTGCTGAAGAACACCGGCATGACGATCGACGACATCGACGTGGTCGAGATCAACGAGGCGTTCGCGGCGCAGATCGTCCCCTGCAAAGACGAGCTGAACATCCCCGACGAGAAGCTCAACCCGTTCGGCGGCGCGATCGCCCTGGGCCACCCGTTCGGCATGACCGGCGCGCGCATCATGACGACGCTGCTCAACGACCTGGAGACGCTCGACAAGACCTACGGCATCGAGTCGATGTGCGTCGCCGGGGGCATGGGGATGGCGATGCTGGTGGAGCGGCTGTAGGAGCTAGCGCTCCGCGGCCTCGAAGCGGAGCATCATCATCTCGTCGCCCACCGAGCCGACCTTGTGCCCGAGGGATTCGAGCGTGCCGACGTCCGCCATCGCCAGACCGTGGGCGGCGGCGGCGCGCTCGTAGAACTCGCGGGGCCGCGCCACCACCGGGAACCCCTGCCAGCTGCCCTCCGGGTATTCGCCCAGCCGCACGTTGGCGTAGAAGCGGCCGCCATCGGCCAGGCTGCGCGCGACGAAGGCGAGGTAGGAATCGAGCACCGGGTCGGCCATGTGGATCAGCGCCATGAACGCCCAGGCGAAGTCGACGGGCGCCTCGAGCTCGATCGGCGTCGGGTCGGCTGCGTTGATGAGGTTCGGTCGCTTGTGCTCGAGGCCCGCCTCCGCCAGAGCCTTGCGCCCCTCCTTGAGCACCGGCGCACGCGCCTCGATGCCCGAGTAGTGACCCTCGTCGAGATACTCGATCAGAGGGACGCCGACGCGCAGGGTGCCGCAGCCGATGTCCACGAGCCGGTGCTCGGGCTCGAGTCCGTGCTCGACGAGGAAATCGAACTGGAAGCGCTTCTGGAACTCCCAGCGCTCGGGTTTGCCGATCAGGTTCGCCCTGCGTGTCGCAGCGTCGGTGGTCAGCCTGTACTTGACGCGCTGACCGATGCGGATCGCGCGCTTGCGTGCCTTCGTGAAGACGCCTGCGCCGAAAGCGCTAGCCATTGCGGCTCACGCAGGTCTTTTACCAGCTGCTGGTCAGCGCTTGCGTCGCTCAGAGGGGCGGCATGCGCTCGGTTTCTCTCCCTCAGCTGTCGAGCCCGGGTATCGGCTCGATGGGCAGCTCGCCGTGGAACGCCTCCAACTCTTCGAGATCCCGGCGATCCTGAGGGCGTCCCGCGAGGCGCTTGAAGCCGACGATGCTGCGCAGGCCCGCGATCCGGGCAGGTTGCGAGCCGACCTCGGCTTCGATGGCGCCTTTGGAGACGGTGTCGTAGTCCAGCGGTGGCAGTCCTCCGCGCATGAGGTCGACAATGCCGTAGCGACTGATGACACGCAGGTGATGGGCGCCGGTCACGTCCTCTTGAGTCAAGACCTTGCCGTCTCGTAGGCGGGTTGCTTCGATCCGGTCGAGGAAACGGAGGATCGCCTCGTCGGTCTCCTGGCCGTCGGGCACCAACAGGTCGGAGTCCTTGGTTGCCCGCAGGAATCCGTTAGCCATGACGCTGAAGCCGCCGATTACTACGTATTTCAGCCCGGCGGCATTGGCGTCGGCAACGACACCATCAAGGTCAGGACCAGAAGGCTCGTCTTGGGACATGGCCGGTGCGTATCGTCGAAGCCAGCAGCTTGACGGCCTGCTGAGAGAGCTTCTGACCTTGCGCGATGCGCTCAGATGGAGTCATCGCGCGCGCAGCACGCTGGTGGTACTCGCGCTTCTCACGATTGAGCTCGGCCCACTCAGCCTCATGGCCAGGCTCAAGCAATGTGCGAGAATGGGTGCTCACGGCTTCATTCTACCGGTGGTGCCGACATCTCCGACTTATGTCTGAGAAGGCTTACCGAGGCGGCATCCGCAGCGCGCCGTCGAGACGGATCGTCTCGCCGTTGAGCATGCGGTTCTCGACGATGCTGCAGGCCAGCTGCGCGTACTCGGCGGGCATGTCCGAGACGCTGCGGGAACGGCACGCCCGCGCCGAGTTTCCGGCGCGCCTCCTCGGGCAGCGCGGCGAGCAGCGGCGTGTCGAACAGGCCGGGTGCGATCGTGTTGACGCGGATGCCGTACTGGGAGAGGTCGCGCGCGGCGGGCAGGGTCATGCCGACGACGCCGCCCTTGGAGGCGGAGTAGGCGATCTGGCCGACCTGACCGTCGAACGCGGCGATCGAGGCGGTGTTGCACGCACACGCCGCGTTCGCCGTCCTCGAGCGGCTCGTTGGCGATCATCGCGCTGGCGGCGAAGCGCAGCAGGTTGAACGTGCCGACGAGGTTGATCGCGATGATCGATCTCGAACGGCATCAGCGGGTGCGGGCCCTTGGAGCCGGCGACCTTCTGTGCCCAGCCGGTGCCGGCGCAGCAGATGGCGATGCGCAGTCCGCCGTCGGCCTTGGCGGCCTGCTCGACTGCGGCCTGCACCTGCTCCTCCTCGCGCACGTCGCAGCTGACGAACTCGAGCCCGAGCTCCTTTGCAAGCGCCTCGCCCTTCTCGGCGTTGACGTCGGCGATCGTGACGATCGCGCCGCGCGCGTGCAGCGCGCGCACGGTTGCCTCGCCGAGCCCCGAGGCGCCGCCCGACGACGATCGCTGCGCTGCCCTCGATGTTCATGGCGGCAAGCCTATTGGTCGAGGCGATGCGCGACAGCGTCAGCGCGAACAGCTCGTCGGGGTCGGTCAGCCAGCGCACCAGCTCCAGGCCGGCGGCGGCGAGGTCGCTCTGCAGGCGCTCGGGCGTGAACTTGGCGCTGATCTCCGTGCGCAGCTCCTCGCCCGGCGTCGAAGTGCACCGGCAGGTCGAGGTCGCGCACCAGCGTGGTGTGCTCGCGGCGCGCGCGCAGGCGCATCTCGATCCACTCGTGCTGCGGGTCGAACAGCGCGACGTGCTCGAAGTCGTCGGGGTCGAAGTCGGCCTGCAGCTCGCGGTTGAGCACGCGCAGCACGTTGCGGTTGAACTCCGCGGTGACGCCCTGCGAGTCGTCGTAGGCGGCCTCCAGCACGCGCGGGTCCTTGACCAGGTCGGTGCCCATCAGCAGGTGGTCGTCCGGTCCGAGCAGGCGCGCGATCTGGCGCAGGAAGCGGCGGCGGCTGCCGGGCGGGAAGTTGCCGATCGTGCCGCCGAGGAACGCCACGATCCGCGGGCCGTCGGCGGGCGGCACGCGGTCGAGGTGGCGCTCGAAGTCGCCGATCACGCCGTGCACGCGCAGGCCCGGGATACTCGCTGGTGAGCTCCTGCGGCGCAGTCGCGCACCATGCTCTCGGTGACGTCCACCGGGACGTAGCGCTCGAGCGTGCCGGCGGCCTGCAGCGCGTCGAGCAGCACGCGCGTCTTGGCGGCGGTGCCGGAGCCGAGCTCGACCAGCTCGACGGCGCCCGTCAGCTCGGCGAGCTCCTCGGCGCGCTGCTCGAGGATCGCGCGCTCGGCGCGCGTGGGGTAGTACTCGGGCAGCTCGCAGATGCGGTCGAACAGCTCGGCGCCGCGCGCGTCGTAGAAGTGCTTGGGCGGCAGCTCCTTGAACGGGCGCGTGAGCCCGTCGAGCACGTCGTCGGCGAGCGAGCGCTCCTGCGTGCCGTCGAGGTGCGAGTCGATGCGGATCGTCTCGTGCGTGAGCGGATGCTGCGATGCGGACGGCTCCATCACGACCTCCCTTGCCAGGCGCACGCCGGCGAAGATCTGCCGTCGCTGCGGCAGGTCCCAGTTGCGGAACGTGAGCTGGCGACGCGCGGGTGGGTCGCCCACGAGCCGCCGCGCAGCACGCGGTAGCGCTCGCCGAAGAACACCTCGCGAGTACTCGCGGTAGGGGTACGGGCGCGAAGCCCGGGATAGCCGTAGAAGTGCGAGCGACGTCCACTCCCACGCGCGCCCGACGCCGGCGAGCTCGTCGCCCGTCTGCTGGGTCCAGGTCGCCGCCCTCTCCCACTCGGCCTCGGTGGGCAGGCGCGCGCCGTGCGCGCGGGCGAAGGCGTCGGCCTCGAACCAGGAGACGTGGCAGACGGGCGCCTCCGGGTGGCCCGTCGGCGAGCGCCGGATGATGGGTGATGTCGTGCTCCTCCTTCCACGCCCAGCCCTCGTCGCGACCACCACTCGCGCCGCTCGTAGCCGCCGCCCTCGCTGAAGTGCATCCAGCTGGCGTTGCTGACGGGGCGGCGGGCGATCGCGAAACGCGGGCAGCTCGACGCTGTGGCGCGGGCGCTCGTTGTCGTAGGCGAAGCCCTCCGCGGCGGCGCCCATCGCGAACGATCCCGCGGGCACCTCGATCCAGCCCTCGGGGGCGGCGCGCGGATCGAGCGGCGCCGCGATGCTCGCCTGGTCCTCGGCGGACAGCAGGCCGGCGATCGCCATCGTCTGGCGCATCGTCTCGGTGTGCTGGAGCTCGTGGCGCAGCACCATCTCGCAGAGCACGCCGTCGCCGACGCCCGCGCTCGGCGAGCACCGCGGCGACGCGCTCGCGCACCTGCGCCATGTACTCCCGCGCCTGCGCCGGCGCCGAGCGCCTCGATCTCGCCGCGCACCGCGCGCGGCGTCTCGAACGCGTCGTACAGGCTCGCGAGCTCGGGGCGCAGCAGCGCGCAGCCCGCCGTGGCGGTGGGCCAGCCACAGGTCCTCGTACGCGGCGATGTGGCCGAGGTCCCACACGAGCGGGCTCATGATCGGCGAGTGCACGCGCTCGAGCTGCTCGTCGCTCGAGGTCCGCCACGAGCGCCAGCGTCCGCTCGCGCGCCGCTCCATCGCCTGCAGCATCTGCTCGGCGTCGGGGGAGAGGGGGGTGGTCGTTACCGCGCGGGTTGCCATGGCTCGCCGTGGATGCTGCGCTCTGGAACGACCGTGCTGCGTCACTCTAGAACGAAAGTCCCCCGAGCGGGTGAGGCGTTACGAGCATTTCGCAACTACCCGATTGCGCGAGTGCTACGCGCCTGCGCGCTATGCGCCAGTCTGGCTGCCGGTGTCGTTCCAGCGGGCGAGGATCGGCCGTCCGTCGCTCGTGGCCGAGCACGCAGACGCGCCGCGGTCGAGAGCCCCAGGCGCGCGCCGCTCGCGGGTCCGAGCTCGATCCAGCGGGCGCCGAGCACGCGCAGCATGTGCCCGTGCGAGAAGACCGCGACGCCGCCGCCTGCGGCGCGGCATCTCGGCGAGCACGCGGTCGGCGCGCGCGCCCACGTCGGCGGCGCTCTCGCCGCCCGGGCAGCCGTCGCGCCACAGGCTCCAGCCGGGCCGCTGCGCGTCGGATCTCGGCGGTGGTCAGCCCCTCGTAGTCGCCGTAGTCCCACTCGAGCAGGTCCGGGCGCACCTGCGCCTCGGCGCCGAGCCCGCACAGCTCGCACGTTTCGCGCGCGCGCAGCGACGGGCTGACGAGCACCAGCGCGAAAGCGCCACGGCGCGCAGCCGCGCGGCGAGCGCCGCGCGCTGCCGCGCGGCCGCGGTCGGTGAGCGGGATGTCGGTGCGCCCGGTGTGCCGGCCGTCGAGGCTCCACTCGGTCTCGGCGTGGCGCACGAGCACGATCTCGCGCGCGGCGCCGCCGCTCGGCGCGCGCTCACGTCAGCGGTCCCGCGGGCGCGGCGGCGTCGTCGACGATCACCGTCAGGCGCTCGCGCCTGAGCAGGCTCGCGGGCACGTGGCGGCTGGGCTCGCCGAGCATCGCGCTGAGCGCGTCGGCCTTGCTCGCGCCGGTGGCGAGCAGCAGGCAGCTCGCGCGCCGCGCGCAGCACGGCGAGGCTCAGCGTGATCCGCTCGGGCGGCGGCTTGGGCGAGTCGCGCGACGCCCAGGCACACGGCCTCCTCGCCCGCGTCCAGCGTGTGCCGCGCCGGGGAACAGCGAGGCGACGTGGCCGTCCGGGCCGATCCCGAGCACGATCAGGTCGAGCACCGGCAGCGGCCGCGACGCTCGGCGTCCGCTCGCGCCGGCGACGCTCCGCGCCAGCTCCTGCTGCGTAGCGGCGCGCGCCCTCCTCGGGGCCGAGCTCGCCCTCCATGCGGTGCACGCGCTCGGGCGCGATCGCCGCCGGCCCGAGCAGCGTCTCGGCGGCGAGCCGGTAGTTGCTCTCCTCGTCCTCCGGCGCCGACGCAGCGCTCGTCGGCGAACCACACCTCGACGCCGCTCGAGCTCCTGCGGCGTCGGCGCCGAGCAGCTCGTAGGTGCGCGCCGGGCGTGGTGCCGCCGCTGAGCGCCAGGTGCGCGACGCCCGCGCTCGCTGCGCGCGCGCGTCGCTCGCAGCTGCGCGCGCGACGCTGCGCGGCGGCGCGCGCGGCGGCGACGCGTCTCGGCGTCGGGGCAGCGTGCGTCAGGCGCGCGTCACGGCAGCATCGCGCCGCGCGGCGTTCGAGCGCGGGCACGTAGGTGGGGTCGCGCAGCAGCGCCTGGCGGATGCCCTCGCCGAGCACGCCGGTCTCGCCGCGCGAGGCGCCGGGGATCGTCCATTCGCGCTCCTGCCCGCGCCGGTCGCGCCAGCGCGCGCGCAGGCCGCCGGGGCCGCGGCTGAGGCGCAGGCGCAGACCGGAGGCGGTCTCGATCGTGACGCCCTCCAGGCCCGGCACCTGCAGCTCGGGCGCGGCCTCCAGGCGCAGCGCGACCTCGCCGGCTCGCCGGCGCGAGCGGAGCCGAGCAGCGCGTCGCCGTCGGCGCGCGAGCGGCTCGACCTCCCAGTCCAGGCGCGAGGCCGAGCCAGCCGACGCAGCAGCATCGCCGCGACGGTCGAGGCGGGGTGGTGGCGCACGGTGACGCGCGCGATCGCGCGCAGCTCGCGGCGCAGCCACGGCGGGTCGAAGGTCGCCGCGACGCGCTCGCGCCACGGCGTCGAGCGCAGCCACGCGAGGTCGACGACGTAGCGCCTGCGCGCTGAGCGCGCATGCGCGCGTCCAGCGCCTCCGCGCGCGTCGGGCTCCTCGACCGAGTCGAGCAGCACCGCCTGGGACAGCGCCAGCAGCGTCGTCGACGATCTCGTGGTGGCCGTGCGGCGACCACAGCAGCGTCGGCAGGTCGGTGACGACGAGCGGGTCGGCGATCGTCAGCAGGTCGTCGAGGTGGCGGTCGCCGAGCTCGACGACGACGGTCTCGCGCAGCAGCGCCAGCTCGCCCGGCGCTCGGGCTCGCCTTCGGAGGCGATCATCACGCGCGCGTCCAGGCGCTCGCGGTTGCGGCTCGTACGCGAGCACGAGCAGGCGCGAGGCGTGGTAGCGCCCGACGCCGCGCAGGCGGTTGGCGATCTCGCCGCTCCACTCGCGGTCGACGAACGCGATCATGTTGAGCACGCGCGCCGGCACGAAGTTGCCGTTTTCGGCGTGGCGCTCGATCAGCAGCTCGCGCAGCGCGGCTTCGATCGCGTCCGGCGTGGTGCCCTGCTCGCTCCAGACCGCGTCGCTGGTGGCGCTCATCAGATCGCGCGCCAGCGATCGCCCTCGCGCAGCAGCCCGTTCGGCCTCCTCGGGTCCCTGCGAGCCCGCTGCGTATTGCGGCAGCGGCCCGGGCGTCTGCGCCCACGCGCTGACGATCGGGTCGCAGATGCGCCACTGCGCCTCGACCTCGTCGTTACGCGTGAACAGCGTCGCGTCGCCGCGCATCGCGTCGGTGATCAGCCGCTCGTAGGCCTCCGGCGACTGCGACAGGAACGCGGTGCCGTAGAGGAACTCCATGTTCACCGGGCGGATGATCATGCGCGTGCCGGGGATCTTCGCGCCGAGCCGCAGCGAGACGCCCTCGTTGGGCTGCAGCGTCAGCACCAGCTGGTTGGGCTGCACGCCGAGCGAGCCGTCCTGGCTGAAGGCGAGGTGCGGGACGGGCTTCAGCGTGACGGCGATCTCGGTGACCTTGCGCGCGAGGCGCTTGCCGGTGCGCAGGTAGAACGGCACGCCGGCCCAGCGCCAGTTGTCGACTTCCAGGCGCAGCGCCGCGTAGGTCTCGGTGATCGAGTCCTCGGGCACGCCCTCCTCTTCGAGGTAGCCGGGCACGTCCTCGCCGCCGGCGTGGCCGGGCCCGTACTGCGCGCGCACCGCCATCTCGCGGGACGTCCGCGGCGCTCGGCTGCGGGATCGCCTGCAGCACCTTGACCTTCTCGTTGCGCACCTCTTCGGCGGTGAAGCTGACCGGCGGCTCCATCGCGACGTGGCACAGCAGCTGCAGCATGTGGTTCTGGATCAGGTCGCGCAGCGCGCCGGCGTGGTCGTAGTAGTCGGCGCGCGAGCCGATGCCGAGTGTCCTCGGCGGCGGTGATCTGCACGCTGTCGATGTAGTTGCGGTTCCACAGCGGCTCGAACATGCCGTTGGCGAAGCGGAACGCCATCATGTTCTGGACCGTCTCCTTGCCCAGGTAGTGGTCGATGCGGAAGACCTGCGTCTCGTCGAAGATCGCGAGCACGCGGCGCGTTGAGCTCGCGCGCCTCCTCGAGCGTCGTGCCGAACGGCTTCTCGATGATCACCCGCACCTCGGCGTCGCTCGTGCGTGGCGAGCTCGGAGCTGCCGAGCTGCTCGACGATCACGGGGAAGAAGCTCGGGCGCGGTGGACAGGTAGAAGGCGCGGTTCAGCGGCTCGCCGGCCTCCTCCTCGAAGCCGTCCAGCACCTTGCCCAGCTCGGCGTACACCGAGTCGTCGTCGAACGTGCCGGGCACGTACTTGACGTCGTCCAGCAGGCTCTTCAGCACGTCCTCGTCGGGCTTGCGCCGCGAGAAGCGCCGGATCGCCTCCTCGCACTCCGCGCGGTAGTCCTCGTGCTCTTTCTCTTTGCGCGAGACGCCGACCAGGTGGAAGCGCTCCGGCAGCGCGCCCTCGTGGGCGAGGTTGTAGAGCGCGGGCAGCAGTTTGCGCCGGGCGAGGTCGCCGGTGGCGCCGAAGATCACGAGCGTCGTCGGCGCGACCGGCAGGCGCTCGAGGCCGGCGGTGAGCGGGTTCTCCTGCTCGGCCGGCTGGCGCCATCAGCGCCTTCGCGCGCGCCGCCTTGCGCCGCCGGGCGCGCGCCTTGACCGCGTGGCCGCCGAACTGGTTGCGCAGCGCGGCCAGCACGCGGTCGGCGAAGTCGCCGTTGCCGCGCGAGCGCAAGCGCGCGTACAGCGACGCGGTGATCACCGGCGTGGGCACGTCGTGCGCGGTCGCGTCCTCGATCGTCCAGCGGCCCTCGCCGGAGTCCTCGGTGTAGCCCTCGATCGCGCCGAGGTCGTTGCCGTCGGCCTCGAACGCGCGCGCGGCGAGTTCGCACAGCCACGAGCGCACGACCGAGCCCTGGCCCCAGAGGTGCGCGATCTTGGCGTTGTCGAGCTCGTACTCGCACTTGTCGAACACGTCGAAGCCCTCCGCGTAGGCCTGCATCAGGCCGTACTCGACGCCGTTGTGGACCATCTTCACGTAGTGGCCCGCGCCCGACGGGCCGAAGTGCAGCCAGCCGCGCGGGCCGATCGCCGCGACGGCTCTGCTCGTTGGTCTCGGGCGCGAGCACGTCGAGGATCGGCGCGAGGCGCTTGACCGCTTTGGGCGGGCCGCCGACCATCATGCAGTAGCCGACCTCCAGGCCCCACACGCCGCCGGAGGTGCCGACGTCGACGTAGTCGATGCCCGCTGCTTCTTCAGCTCGCCGCGCGCGGCGCTTGTCGTCGGTCCACTTCGAGTTGCCGCCGTCGACGATCGTGTCGCCGCGGTCGAGCAGCTTCGCGAGCTTGTCCACCGTCTCCTGGGTGGGCGCGCCCGCCGGCACCATGATCCACACCATCCGCGGCGCCTGCAGCTGCTTGACGAGCGTCTTGCAGCGAGTCGGCGCCGGCGGCGCCGTTCTTGACCGCCTGCTTGACCGCCTTCTCGTCGAAGTCGAACGCGACGACCTCGTGGTCGGAGTCGCGGCGGATGCGGTGCACCATGTTGCCGCCCATCTTGCCCAGCCCGACGAAACCGATCTGCGTCATGTCTAGGCTGCTCCTTGATCGTCTGCGGTGAGGGCGCGCAGGGCGCCCGCGGGGTCATCGCCCTGCAGGCGCACGCGCTCGGCGGGCAGGCCGAGCTCGCGCAGCGTCTGCAGGTCGCCGATCGCCTGCGCGTTCTTGAGCGTCGTGAAGCGTGTAGGGCGCGCCCGGGATCTCGACGTCGTCGGGCCCGTCGTGGAGCAGCTGCAGGAAGCGCCCGGTCCTGCGGGCCGCCCTTGTGGAACTGGCCGGTCGAGTGCAGGAAGCGCGGGCCGTAGCCGAACGTGGTCGTGCGCCCGCGTCGCCGCGCGGATCGCGGCGCGCAGCTCGCGCGGCGGCCGCGTCGAACTCGGTCGATGGGCTCGCAGTAGGCCATGATCGCGACGTACTGCGGGGGCTGGCAGTCGAGCAGCAGCGCGCGCAGCGCCGCCGCGTCGGCGTCGGCGAGCGCGGGCAGCTCGCGCTTGGCTTCGTAGTCGGCGAGCACGCGCTTGGTCGCGTCCTTGGCCTGCTGCACGTTGGGCTGGTCGAACGGGTTGATCTGAAGGCCCCAGCCGGCGACCGCGACGGCCAGCTCCCACAGCAGGAACACGCGCCCGAGGTCCGCCGGCCCGTGCGTGGGCATCGTGATCACGGGATGCCCGGCGTCGGCGAGCGCCTGCACGCGCGCGTCGAGCGCGGCGTCGGGCGCGCCGAGGTCGGGCAGGTAGGCGAACACGCGGTCCTCGCCGTACGCGCCCGGGCTCGCCCAGCGGCTCGTCGGCGACCGGCAGGATGCCCGTGCCCTGCTTGCCGGTGGACTCGGCCACGAGCTGCTCGAGCCACAGGCCGAGCCCGGGCAGCGTCTCGGAGATCACGAACGTGAGCTTGTCGCGCCCGCCGCGCGCGAGCGCGCTGAGCGCGGCGCCGAGCCACACGCCGCAGTCCTGCGCCCGTCGGCGCCGGACTCGTCGCTGAGCGGCGGTCCGCCAGGCGCCGGCGGCGCCCTCGAGCAGCGCGCGCACGTCGACTCCCATCAGCGCCGCGGGCACGATGCCGAAGGCCGACAGCGCGCTGTAGCGCCCGCCGATGTCGGGGTCGCCGGCGAACGTCGCGCCGGAAGCCGTGCTCGCGCGGCGAGCGCCTCCAGGCCCGAGCCGGGGTCGGTGATCGCGACGAAGTCGTCGCCGTCGGCGACGCAGCGAGAAGAAGTGCGCGAACAGCGACAGCGGCTCGATCGTGCCGCCGGACTTCGAGGAGACGACGAACAGCGTGCGCTGCCGAGCTCGACCGCGGCCTGCTCGACCGCGCGGATCGCGGCGGCGTCGGTCGAGTCGAGCACGTGCAGGCGCGGGCCGCCGGTGCGGCCGCGCCGAACGCGCGGCGCAGCACCTCGGGCGCGAGCGAGGAGCCGCCCATGCCCAGCAGCACCACGTCGCTCGAGCCCGTCGTCGCGCACCTCGGCGGCGAACGCCTCGAGCGCGGCCAGCTCGCGCGAGCATGCGCTCGGCGATCGTCAGCCAGCCGAGGCGGTTGGCGACCTCGGGCGTGCCCGCCGGCGCCCCACAGCGTCGCGTCGCCCTCGCGCAGCCGCTCGGCGACCCGCGCCTCGGCGGCCGCGGCGCGCCGCTCGTCGACCGCGGCTCTGAGCGGCGGGGGGATGCGCGCCGCGACGGTCGAGGTCGGCGTCGCTCACGCCACGATCGTAGTGGCCGCGGCCCTGGTATAGGTTTCCGACGCGCCGGTGAGCACACGAGCCTTCACATCACCAGCTGCCCGACCGCAACCTCGCGCTGGAGCTCGTGCGCGTGACCGAGGCCGCCGCGCTCGCGGCGGCGCCGCTGGTCGGCAGGGGCGACAAGGAGGCCGCCGACCAGGCCGCGGTGGACGGCATGCGCTACATGCTGCACTCGGTCCAGATGGACGGCGTGGTGGTGATCGGCGAGGGCGAGAAGGACGAGGCGCCGATGCTCTACAACGGCGAGCAGATCGGCGACGGCTCGCCGCCGCAGGTGGACATCGCGGTCGATCCGCTGGAGGGCACGACGCTCGCCGCGCACGGCATGCCGAGCGCGCTGGCCGTGATCGCGCTGTCGGCGCGCGGCACGATGTTCGACCCCGGGCCCGTGCGTGTACATGGAGAAGATGGCCGGCGCCCCCGAGATCGCCGACCTGCTCGACCTCGACCGCCCGCTCGGCGAGACCGTCGAGCTCGTGGCCGAGCGCACGCGGCTGCCCGGTCGGCGACGTGATGGTCGTGGTGCTCGACCGTCCGCGCCACGAGGAGGGCATCGCGGCGATCCGCGAGGCCGGCGCGCGCGTGCGCCTGATCGCCCACGGCGACGTCTCGGCGGCGCTGCTGGCCGTCACCGAGCGCTCGCCCGTCGACCTGCTGTGGGGCATCGGCGGCACGCCCGAGGGCGTGATCTCGGCGGCGGCCGTGAAGTGCCTCGGCGGCCAGCTGCTCGGGCGGCTGTGGCCGCGCGACGAGGCCGAGCGCAGCGCCGCGCGTGGCGGCCGGCTACGACCTCGAGCGCGTGCTCGACCGCGACGACCTGGTCGCCGGCGAGGACGTGTTCTTCTCGGCCACCGGGATCACCGACGGCGACGTGCTGCAGGGCGTGCGCTATCCGAGCGCCGGCGGCGCCACGACCGAATCGCTCGTCACCCGCGCGCGCATCGGGCACGATCCGGCGCATCACGCGCCACCCACGACCGCGCGAAGCTGCGCGCGGTCGGCGGCGAGCGCTACTCGACGGGGACCGGGGGGCCGATGAGCCCCGAACGGCTGTGGCGGCTGTCGACCGCTTTGCGCCGCCGCGGGTACCGGCGACTGGCGCTGATGGTCAAGAAAGTCAACTCGGCGATCTACCACAACTCGCTGGCGCCGGCTGTCGTGTTCAGCCCGGACATCCGCTTCGGCCACCACGGCTTCGGGACCGTCATCCACAGCAACGTCGACGATCGGCGAGCGCGTGAAGATCTGGCACAACGTGACGATCGCGGTGCGCGCGCCGGCTGGGCTCGCCGCACCGGATCGTGATCGAGGACGACGTCAGCATCGGCGCCAACTCGGTCGTCATCCGCCCGCCGGGCGCAGCCTGCGCATCGGCGCGCGGCGCGCGCATCGGCGCCGGCGCTGTCGTGGCCCACGACGTGCCGCCGGGCGCGACCGTGATCAGCGCGCCCTCACGGGTGTTGGAGCGGGATGCCGACGCGGGCGAGCCGGCCGAGGACGACTGATCGCGCGACCCCGCAGCAGCGGCTTGAGCATGTGTACGCGGACTGCTAGCTTGATCCAGTGAAGGCTCCCAGAGTCTTGCGAGCCCTCCTGCTCATGTGTGTCTTTGCGCTCGTCGGCGCGGCGCTCGCCGGGTGCGCCGGCAACACGAGCGGCGGCAAACACGGCGAACAGAGCGCGGCGGCGATCGAACGCAGCGAAGAAGCGGCGGAAAAGCGCCAGGAAGCCGCGGAAATCGCCAAGGACCACGAAGTGCTCGCGGAGATAGAAGCCAAGAAGCGGGAAGAAACCGCGGAAGAAAACGCCAGGCGCACGGAAGCTCGCGCCGCGGCCAGGGCCAAGAAAAAAGAACAGGCGGCCGCGAAGAAGGCGAAACTCAAGGAAGAAGAAGGCGAAGTGAACGCGAAGAAACGCGAACAGACGCTGAAAGCGGAAGCGAAGAAGAAGCAGGAAGCCGCCAAGAAGAAGCAGGAAGCGGAGAGGAAGCGCGCCAAAGTGAACACGACGAGCACGAGCACGGTGACGGCACCGCCGGTCCAGCCCTCCGAAGCGGCGCAGGCACAGGGATGAGCACGCTCCCGCGTCGCGCACTCCACTACCTGCTGCTGGCGCTCGTGGCGGCGCTGATCGCCGGCTGCGGCGGCGGCTCCTCGGGCGGTGGCGGCGAACGCGAATCCAGCGGCTCGGAAAAGAGCGCCGAAGCGGAAGCCTCCGCGACGGGCGGCGAAGCGGCCGCCGAAGCCGAAGCCAAGAAGCGCGAAGCGGCCGCCGAAGCCGCCTCCAAGGCAGAAGCGAAGAAACGTCAGGAAGAAGCCAAGAAGGAAGCGGCGGCGGCGGAAAGCGAACCGAAGAAGACGAAGAAGGGCAAGCACAAGGGCTCGAAGAAAGGCGGCTCGGGCAAGAAGAAAGGCTCGGGTGGCTCCAAGACCAAGAAATCGAGCAAGGGCTCGAAGAAATCGAGCGGCGGCTCCGGCGGCTCGAGCTCCGCCTCCGAAGAAGCGGCGCGCAAGCAGTTCGCCTCCGAAGAAGCCGCCGAAGCAAAGACCTTCAAGCAGCTGGAACAGAAGGAAGGCAAATAGGCAGGCTCCCGCTCGCGTCGCGGCCGGCCCGTCGCCGCCGCGTCAGGGGTCGAAGCGGCCGACCCTCGACTCCGCGAGGTCCAGGCGCGCGAGCGAGCGCAGGAACGCGTGCGTGATGATCACGTGGATGCGCGACTGCGTCGCGTTGTACAGCCGGCGGCTGAGGCCCGAGGCGATCGACGGATAGAAGTTCGCGACCTCGACCTCGACGTGCAGGAGCGCGTGTTCGGGGTCCTCGCCCGGGCGTCTGCGCACTTCGATCTGCAGGTAGCCGCGGCCGTTGCGCCCGCGGCGCGAGACCAACAGGCCGCGCGCGATGCGCCAGCGCACCAGCCCGCGCTCGGGGTCGATCTCGTATTCCGGCGCCAGGAACGTGAGCAGCCGCAGCGGCCGCGCGAGCAGCACGACGGAGCGCTCGTGCTCGCTGTAGTGCACGCGGATCAGCCCGAGCGTGATGCGCGTGAGGAAGCGCCAGTACGTGCGCGCCAGGCGCTCCAGGTGGGCCGGCGTCCAGATCTCGGCCAGCGCCGCCTGCTCGATCACGAGGTCCGCCTTCTGCACCGAGCGCACCGCGCCGGTGTCTCGGTCGAGCGAGGTGGCGTCGTCGAGGTCGGCGATCACCGCCCGCTCGCGGCGGGCTCGGGTCGGCTGGCGGCTGCGCACGGGCGTCTCCAGGCTATCTCTGCGGCGAATGCGACGTCCGCGACGCGAGACACGTCCGCGGTGGGGGATGTCGTCCCCGCGGGCTGCTATTCCACACATGTGGCCGACGATCCGCACACCCCTCGCCCGCCCCGTGCGCGACCCGTCGCAGAGCTCCATTGCGAGGCGCTGCTCGGCCGCGTCGAGGAGCTCTCGCGGCGCTGGGCGATCGCGATGATCCTCGAACGCCCGCTCGAAGAGATCGGCGGGGTGCCGCTCGAGGAGCTGGCGCGCGAGGCGCCGCTGGTGTGCGCGCAGGCCGTGCGCGCGCTGCAGTCCGACGTCGAGCTCGCGCGCCTGACCGGACGCGGCGGCGGTGGTCGGGATCAGTCCGCCGTGGCACGCCGGCTGGCGGCCGTGTGCGGCGCGCACGAGCCGGCGGCGCTGGTGGACGCGGTGGAGGCGCTGCGGGGCGTGCTGTGGGAGGCGCTGCTCGCGCAGCTGGCGGAGGCCTCGGCGCGGCTGCTCGCAGACGTGGGCGATCGTCTCGCGTGCGTGTGCTCCTCGATGCTCTCGGCGGCCGTCGCGGCGGCCGCTCCGGCGGCGCCCGTCGCGGTCCCGCGCGCGCGTGTCGCCGAGGTCGCGGCGGAGGCCGATCCGCCCGCCGCCCGCCCTCATTCGGCGCGGCGCGATTCGCGGCCTCCGGGCGAAGCGGTGATCGTCGACGAGCACGCGTCGAGCGGCAGCGTCCCGTCATTGCTGGCGATGTCTCCGTCGGATTCGTCGCCCCGCTTCGGCTCGCCGGGCCCCGAGATCGAGATCCGCGACGAACGCCATGAGGAAGGACCGGCGGCCTGGATCAGGTCGATCGGCGCGCAGCTCGAGCGCTTCGAGCGCGACGGCGTGCCGTTCGCGGTGCTGCTGGTGGAGCTGGTGGACATCGAGCGCATGCGCCGCGAGGAGTCGCCGGACGAGCTGTCGCGACTGGCGGAGTGCCTGGAGCGCGAGCTTGCGGTCGCGCTCGCATCGGTGCCGGGCTCGATCACGCGAGAGCGGCCGGGCAGGTGCTGGCTGCTCGCGCCCCAGCACGATCGCGACGGCGCCGAGCGTCTGGCGCAGCGGCTGATGCGCGAGTTGTACACGCGCGGCGACGACCGCGCGCAGCCGCTGGTGGTGGCGATCGGCACGGCGGTGTGCCCCGAGGACGGACGCGAGCCGGCCGCCCTTGCCGCGCACGCGGACGTCGGTCTGTACGCGGCCCGTTCAGCCGTGCGCGCGGCGCTCGCGCGTCCGGCGGCGCCGGTGGACGAGTCGGCGTAGCCCTACGGGCGTAGGTCTACGGTTCGGCGGCGACGGCGCCGCCCGCGACCGTGGCGCTGGAGGATCCAGGCGGCAGTCCGAGCGTGGGGGTGTTGGCGGTCTTGCCGACGACGTGCGTGCCGATGCGAACGGTCTCGGTGATGCCGAGCGCGCTGGCGGCGCCGGCCGTCAGGTCCCAGTCGGCGCCGTGGCTGTATGGCCCGCGGTCGAGCACCGGCACGGTCAGCGCGTGGTCCTTGTAGGTCACCTTGACGAGCGTGCCGCACGGCAGCGTGCGGTTGGCGACGCCGACCACCCCCGGGGTGAGCGTCTGCCCGCAGGCGGTCTGCTTGCCGTAGAAGCCCGGGCCGAACCACGTCGCGATACCGGTCGTGTGGACGGCTGGAGCCGGAGCTGGCGCGGGCGTCGAGCTGCCGGGCGCGGCCGCGCCGCCGGCGGTGGCGCCGGTGCTCGCGAGCGCAAGCGCGCCCGAGCCGAGCAGGCAGACGCTACCCGTGAGCAGCACGAGCAGCATCGTGTATGTCTTACGGGCGATTCGCATCCTGTTCGACGCCTACGGGGTGAGCTGACGGGCTCGCGCGGCACTGGTGCGGCGCTACGGCCCTGACGGGCCGATTCGCCCCAGCGGATCAACTGGATCCGCATTGGGTCCCCCGCCCGCCCCGACCTGGGTCGCGGCGGCTCGGCGTTGACCGGAGTATACAGCCGCGGTCAGGAGAGCGGCAGGTGCGAGAGGAGGTCCTTGAGCAGGCGCTCGCCGGTGGACAGCCCGGCCTTGGTCAGCTCTCCGACGATCTCGGCGGCCGTCGCCACCAGCTCGGCGCCGCCCGGCGGGCGCACCGATCCGCTCGCGCGCTCGCCCTCGCACTCATAGCCCTGTCTGGGCACCGGTTCGGCGACGGGCGCAGGCCTGGCGGCTGCCCGCCGCGGGGTGGCTTTGGCGGCCCTGGGCGCTTTGGCGGCGGCCTTGGGCGCTGCCTTGGCGGCTGCTTTGGCCGGTTTGCGCGCTCGCGCCGGCGGCCGGCCGTTGCTGTGGGCCGGAGCCGCGGTCGCGGACTCGGCGGCGGCGCTCGCGGCGCGCGCGGCGACACGCCGCGCGCTCGAGCGCTGCGGTCTCGTGCGCGGCAGCTGCGAGAGGACCCCCAGACCCTCTTCGGCGCCGGATTTCTGATGGCCGTTTGCGGCGCCGGGCGGGCGCGCACCGTCTTTCGCGGGGCTCATCTCGACATCATTGCTTAACCCGGCCCGCGAGCGAACTATGCGAGCGCTCGAAAAGATCGCTGCGACGCGTTAGCATGGGTCCCCGGAGAGCCGACTTTCATCTGTAACGTCGGCAGGGCTGCGACCGTATGTCCCGTCAGGCGTAGCCGTTCTCAGCCCAAAAGCTTGCACGAGGCCGTCTCGCCCTTCGGTTGTCGATCGCGGAAGAAATGGAAACACGAATGTCAGTAGTCGAGCTGCAGGAGCTGGATGAGGTCAAGGGCCTGGTTGCCAAGGGGCAGCAGGTCGGAGTCCTCTCCTACGCGGAGATCACCAAGGCGGTGTCCGAGCTGGATCTGGACGAGTCCGACGTCGAAGAGCTGCACGGCTTCTTCGAGCGCTCGGAGATCGAGCTCGTCGAGGAGATCGACCCGGCGATCGCGGCCGCCTCGCAGGTCGAGCGCGCGCCGGACAAGCGCGGCAGGCGCAAAGCCAAAACCGCGCTGGACCTGAAGCCGGACATGACGACCGACTCGCTGCAGCTGTTCCTCAAGGACATCGGCAAGGTGCGCCTGCTGACCGCCCAGGAGGAGGTGGACCTCGCCAAGCGCATCGAGCGCGGCGACCTCGACGCGAAGCAGAAGATGGTCGAGTCCAACCTGCGCCTGGTCGTCTCGATCGCCAAGAACTACCGCAACCAGGGGCTGCCGTTCCTGGACCTGATCCAGGAGGGCACGCTCGGCCTGGTGCGCGCCGCGGAGAAGTTCGACTACCGCAAGGGCTTCAAGTTCTCCACCTACGCCACCTGGTGGATCCGCCAGGCGATCGCGCGAGCGCTGGCGGACAAGGCGCGCACGATCCGCATCCCGGTGCACGTGGTCGAGAAGCTCAACAAGATCGGGCGCGCCGAGCGCAAGCTCGTGACCGAGCTCGGACGCGAGCCCACCGCGCGAGGAGATCGCCGACGTCACCGGCATCGACCCGGAGGAGGTCGACTCGATCAAGCGCTCGGCGCAGGCGCCGGTGTCGCTGGAGAAGCCCGTCGGCGACGAGGAGGAGTCGGAGTTCGGCCAGTTCATCGCCGACGAGCGCGCCGAGTCGCCGTACGAGCGCGCCGCGGAGATCCTCACCAAGGAGGCGCTGCGCGAGGCGCTCGAGAACCTCTCCTACCGCGAACGCCGCGTGCTGGAGCTGCGCTACGGCCTCGGCGGCGAGCACCCGCGCACGCTGGACGAGGTCGGCCGCACGTTCAACGTTACGCGCGAGCGCATCCGCCAGATCGAGAACCAGTCGCTGAAGAAGCTGCAGTCCCTGGCAGAGGCACAGAAGCTCCGCGACGTAGCCTGATCGCGCCTTCAGGGGGCGAATGCCCCAACACGCGTCCACTGGCATTCAAGGCCGGCGGGCGGAGTGCCGATCAGAAGGCATGTTCGACGTCAAGGCTGCCCTGCGTGAGCTGGTGGAGAAGGGTGGCTCGGATCTGCACCTGAAGGTCGACTCGGCGCCGCTGTTCCGCGTTAACGGCGAGCTGACGCTCGAGGAGAACGTCCCGGCGCTCACCGCCGAGGACACCGAGGGGGCGCTCAGGGAGCTGCTCAGGGACGAGGTCAAGCTGGCCGAGTTCGCGCAGGACCACGAGGTCGACTTCTCCTATGAAATCCAGGGTGTGGCGCGCTACAGGATCAACGCGTTCCAGCAGCGCGGCGTGATCTCGATGGCCTGCCGCGCGATCCCGCACCGCATCAGCACGATCGAAGAGCTGTCGCTGCCGCCGGTGGTGCGCGAACTGGCCGAGGAGGAGCGCGGGATCGTGCTGCTCACCGGCACCACCGGCTCCGGCAAGTCGACGACGCTCGCGGCGATGATCGACCACATGAACCACACGATGAGCAAGCACATCGTCACGATCGAGGACCCGATCGAGTTCGTGCACTCCGACAAGCGCTCGGTGATCAACCAGCGCGAGGTGGGCATGGACACGGCCTCGTTCAAGCGCGCGCTGCGGCGCGTGCTGCGCCAGGACCCCGACGTGATCCTGGTCGGCGAGATGCGCGACGAGGAGACCGTGCAGACGGCGCTGTCGGCCGCCGAGACCGGGCACCTGGTGCTCTCCACGATCCACACGGTCGACGCGACCGAGTCGATCAACCGCATGCTCGACTTCTTCCCGCCCCACCAGCACAGCCAGGCGCGCAGCATGATCGCCGGCACCGTCAAGGGCGTCATCTCCCAGCGCCTCGTACCGGGCGCCGACGGCGGCCGCGTGGCCGTGTGCGAGATCCTGCGCATGACCGGGCGCGTGCGCGACATGATCATCGACCCCACCCAGACGGGCAAGCTCGTCGAAGTGATCACCGACGGCGGCTACTACGGCATGCAGACCTTCGACCAGGCGCTGTACGGCCACGTCAAGGCCGGCCGCGTCACCTTCGAGGACGCCATGCGCGTGGCCTCGAGTCCGCACGACTTCAAGCTGCTGATGCAGGCCGAAGGACGCCGGGGCACCACGATGGAGGACGTTGCGTCGGCGGAGGCCAACCGCGAGCCGGACGTCAAGCCGTCGCTCACCACGGCGTAGCCCTCACGACGGCCTAGACCGCGGTGTGTGCCTGACTGGTCGAGGCTACGCGGGTCAGCGCTCGCGTGGGACGCCTTTGAAGCTGCCGCCGGACTTCTTGATGCTCTCGAAGCGCCCCGTCGACGTGTCGCGCTTCTCCCACAGACCAGTTTTCAAGCTCGTTTTCCGTTTTGCGGCTTGGCTTCGGCCTCGAATGATCGCGGCGCGCTCCGCATTGCTGGCTCCGGGTTTCTCCATGTGATCTTCTCCCAACCTTGATGGTACTGCACGCAGTATGGCGGTCATGGCGGCTGGATTCGCGTCAAGTGGTAGCTGGAGCCGCGCTACAGCAGCCGTCCGAGCACAGCGCACCAGAGAATTGCCGTAGCTGCCAGGACGGCTGCCTGAGGGCGCTTCTGAAGGCGTGCGGCGAGGGCTGTCTGCTCGCGGACGGTGAGCAATGCGGCGGCGACCGTGATCGGCAGGACGATCACCTCGAGGCTCGTGACCAGATTGGGCCCGTCGGGCAGCAGCAGGGAGATCACGGCAGCGGCGGCCGCCAGCGCACTCACGACTATCGGCGCCAGGCGCAGGCTGCCAGCGAGCTGCAATGCGACATACACATCGACGAAGCGAGGACGTCCGGCTTCCGAGCTGTACAGCGACGAGGTCTCGGGTGTGAACCTGGCGTCCTCGAAGAAGCCGAGCCCGATCTCATTGCCAAGCAGGTCTCTGCATTCGAGTCGGCCGGCTCGACCGAGACGGACGTTCGAGTCTGCGATCCGCACCTCGAGATGAGCGCTGCTCGCGTCTCCCAGCGCGAAGCGCTGTTGCGCAGGGATGGTCTCGAGACGGCGGTCTTCCGACAGGCGGACAGCGAAGCGCCTGCCGACGGGTGCGGTGATCTCCGCGATCACGACCCATCGACGACCGCTGTCGGCAAGGGCACGGAGCGGGTCGGTTGTTTCCAGGGCGCCGAGCTCCTCGACCAGTTCGCAATAGCGATCTACGAGCATCGAGATCTCGTACGGATCTGTTGGGGGCTCGAGCATGTGCGGCAGCGCCAGCAGTACCTCCTCGGAGGAGCTGACCTCGCTTCCGGGCTCGTCCAGCGCGGAGGCGAGGAGCCCGCGGGCCCGCATCGCCTGCTGACGCCATCCGATGACGTCTGCAGGGCTGATGGCAAAACCGCTCCCCGCGGTCGGGAGACCGTCCATGAGGTAGCGGGCCAACGCCATGCTCAGGTCTTCGGAGGGGACGTCCGTTCGGAGCGATCGGAACAGCCCGGGCGTGAACGTGCAGATCGCCGTGAGGAGATCCGGCGTGGTTGGATCGAGTGCCGCTTCGACGCCGCTGCCGGCGAGCAGATCCAGGAGATAGCCGGCTTGAAGCACGCCGATCTCGTCGCGCGGCAGCAGGAAACAGCCCGTCCCGTCGGGGCCTCGCAGGTCGAAGTTGAGTAGGGAGCGCTTCTCTCGCGTAGTCACAGGAAGCGGCACCCGCACGTGATCCCCGGGGGTCCCCGGGAGAAAGTCCTTCAGGAGTTCGCGGTCGAGCGCGAACTGGAACGAAGCAGAGACGCGCATGTGATCGCCGGCGCCAAACACGAACTCCTCAACGATGCGCTCTCGCCAGACATTATCCGTCAGGAGCGCCGTCACCAGCGCTTGGTCGAGGTGCGGGTTCTGCATGTGCGTACAAGTCTTGTCGGTGGCTGCGACGGAACGCGCCGTCCGCGGGTGCCGTGCTGCGTCACGCCAGGGTCCGCCACACTTCACTTGGTAAAGTAAAGGCCCAGATGGCCGTCGATGACACGTGTCCGGTTTGCAAGACCGCCGAAATCGTGTGCGGGAAGTGGACGCTGCTGCTCGTGCGCGACCTGGCCGAGGGCCGCTCGCGCTTCTGCGAGCTCGAACGCTCGCTCGCGGGGATCAGCCCGCGCACGCTGTCGCTGCGGCTGCGCGCGCTCGAGGACGAGGGCATCGTCCAGCGCCAGACATACGCCGAGGTGCCGCCGCGCGTCGAGTACGCGCTCACCGAGAAGGGGCGTGCGCTGGTGCCGATCATCGACGACATGCGCTCCTACGGCGAACGCTGGCTGGGAGAGCAGTCCGGCGAGCGCTCGATCGACGGGTCGGAGCTGGCCAAGCAGGTGCTCGCGGTCGCATAGCGGGGCCGCTCGCGGAGCCCGCGAGCACTGCAAGACGGGGTGCGCCGGCAGGAGCGGACCCGGGAAGCGCGAACTCAGCGCACCATGTCCTCGCTCGCGCTGCAGGCAGCGCTAACGGAGTTCGTGGAGGCCGCCGCCGGCCACCTCGCCGCGGAAGTGAGCGCCGGCGCCGAGGTCCCGTTCGAGCTCGAGACGCAGCGCGGACGAGGCGCGGCATCGCTGTACTGCTATCGCGCGCTCACCGGCGAGTTCATCGCCGAGCGCCAGCCGGAGCTGGAGCGCCTGACCAGCCACGCCCCGGCGGCGCGCGCGCTCGAAACCTTCGACGGCCTGGACCGCTATCTCGTGAGCGCGAGCGCGGAGCCGGTGCGCGGCGACATGCGCTCGCGTGTGCGTGCCGCGATCCTGGCGCTGCTGCGCGAGGTGTTCGACGAGCAGACCGACTTCGAGCTTCGCCCCGAGCGGCTGCGCGCGGCGCTCGCGCGCGTGGAGCGCTCCGCCGGCGCGGGAGCCGGGCAGACGACGGTCGTGGCGACCCTGCACGGGCTCACGATCAGCTCCAGCGAGCTGGCGCTCACGAGCGGGCTCACGATCGCGCGTCCCGATGTCCTGGAAGGGCTGCCCGAGGGCGCGCTCGCCGCCCGTGGCGAGGGGGCGCATGAGCATCTGATCGTGGCGCTGACCACCGGCGAGGACGACCCGCGCGAGGCGATCGCGCGCGGGCGCGAGATCCTCGAGGACCTGCTGCGCGCGCTGCGCCTGTTCGGCGACGGCCGCGTGACGCTCGGCGCGCTCGCCTGGGCGCGCGTGGCCGACGGCCGCTGGCGGCCGCTGGCGCTGGGCGCGGGTGGGCGCCCCCACGGGATGCTGCTGGTGACGGCCGAGCAGGAGGACGAGCTGCGCGCCTTCTGCAACCTCGTTTCCCGCCGCGCGCCATATGGCAACGAGGTCGCGTGGGCGCTGCGGCGCTTCGAGCTCGGCTGCCAGCGCGACAGCGCGTTCGAGGCGCTGAGCGATCATCTGCTGGCGCTGCGCGCGCTGCTGGAGCCGGAGGGCCCCGCCAGCGGGCTGCTCCCCGGTCGTCTCGCGGCCCTGTGCGCGACGCCGGAGCAGCGCGTCGAGCTGACCGAGCGCATCGTCGCCGCGCTGGCGCTCGAGCGCGAGGTGATGACCGGCGCGATCGCCCTCGCGGAGCGCCCGCCGGCCGCTCAGCAGGGTCTCGCGCAGGAGCTGGCCGACCATCTGCGCGCGCTGCTCAGGGACGTCATCTGCGGCCATCTCGACCCGAACCTCGTCGGCGTCGCGGACCAGCTGCTGCTCGCCCCGTCCCACGACGCGCCGCAGGAGCAGGCGGCGTTCGAGCAGACCTCAGTCGAAGAGCTGCTCGGCGATGCGGGCCAGTCCCAGGAGATCCTGGACGTCTTCATCTAGGTGCGCGACCACGATCGGCTCGTGTCCGCGCCAGACCGCGGACAGGCGCGCGATCGTCTCGTGATCGCGTCTGACCAGCACGTCGAAGTCCGCCAGGTTGGCGGCCACCCGGGCGGCCAGCCGCGCTCCCAGTCTCGGCGCCAGCTGCTTTGACACCTCCGCCTCGGAGTGCCCGTGCAGGCCGTGCGTGTGCACGCGGTTGACGATCAGCTCGCCGACCGCCATCTGCTTCTCGGCGAGCCTCGCCAGCAGGAACTCGGCCTCCTGCGCGGGCTCGGCCTCGGGTGAGGTGACGAGCAGGAAGCTCGTGTGCGGGGCGCGCAGCAGCGCCGCCACCTGCCGCGTGCGCTCGCCGAAGCCGTCGATCACGCCGGTCAGCGAGCGGAAGAAGCGCGAGAGCTCGCCGAGCATGTCGACGCCGGTGACGCGCGCGAAGATCGCGAACACGAGCGCCGTGCCGCGCCCGAACATGCGCGCGGTCAGCCCGCTCGGACCCAGGAACACCTGCAGCGCGCGGCCTTCCAGGAAGCTCAGCAGGCGGCCCGGCGCGTCGAGGAAGTCGAGCGCGTTGCGCGAGGGCGGCGTGTCGAGCACGATCGTGTCGAAGTCGTGCTCCTCGTGCAGCTCGTACAGCTTGGCGATCGCGCTCAGCTCGTGCGAGCCGGCGACGGCGGTCGACAGCTCGCCGTAGACGGGGTTGGCGAGGATCTCCTCGCGCGCGCGCTCGTCCGGCGCCAGGTCCCCGATCAGCTCGTCGAACGTGTGCTTGGCGTCCAGCATCATCGCCCACAGCTCGCCCTCGATCGCGACGCCCTGCTCGGCGAACAGCGACGGCTCGATCCGTTGCGGCGCCGAGGGCAGCTCCGCGAGCCCGAGCGCCGAGGCCAGGCGCCGCGCCGGGTCGATCGTCACGACCGCCACCTTCTGGCCGCGCTGCGCCAGCCCGAGCGCCAGCGCGGCGGAGGTCGTCGTCTTGCCGACGCCGCCCGCGCCCACGCACACGAGCACGCGCTTGCCCTGCAGGCGCGCGCCGAGGCTCGCGGCGCTCGCGCGCGATGTGGCCACGCGGGCTGCGGGGCTCGCCTGGCCCGTTGTGCGCCGCGGCGCGGTCATCTCGGGATCGTAGTTCCCATGCAGGAATCGCCGGTCATCATGCGAATACCCATCGGACGGCTTTCCAGCAATCGAGCATCGGAGCCACCGTGCAAGGCAAGGCCAAGGTCATCGCGTTCGCCAACCAGAAGGGCGGCGTGGCCAAGACGACGACGACGCTCAACCTGGCCGCCGCGTTCGCGGAGGAGGGTCACCGCGTGCTGTGCGTGGACATGGACCCGCAGGGCAACCTGACGATGTCGCAGGGCATCGACCCCGACACGCTCGACAAATCGATGTACGACGTGCTCGTGCACAAGGTCTCGATCCGCGAGGTGGTCCGCAAGCGCGAGATCGACGTGGCGTGCGCGTCGATCGACCTCGCCGGCGCCGAGATCGCGATGTCGACGATGATCGGCCGCGAGCGCTCGCTGCAGAAGGCGTTCGAACCGATCCTCGACGACTACGACTTCATCTGCATCGACACGCCGCCGAGCCTCGGGCTGCTGACGATCAACGCGCTGACGGCCGCCGACAAGGTGATCGTCCCCGTGCAGTGCGAGTATCTGTCGATGCGTGGGCTCATCCAGCTGCAGAACACGCTCGCGATGATCCGCGAGAACCTCAACCCCGGCGTCGACATCGAGGGTATCCTGCCGACGTTGGTGGACTCGCGCACGATCCACGCGAAGGAGGCGATCGAGATCCTTGAGGAAAACTTCGGCGATCGCGTGTTCGCGTCGCGCATCCGCAAGACCGTCCGCTTCGCGGAGGCGCCCGTGAAGGGCATGTCGGTGCTCAAGTACGAGCCCGACGGCGTCGCCGCCCAGTCCTACCGCCAACTCGCGCAGGAGGTTCTCACCAATGGCCAACGCTAAACGCGCGAGCATGCGTGAAGGGCCGCTGGCGGCGCTGTTCCGCAAGACCGAAGACGGCGAGCTCCCGCGCGAGAGCGCCGAGACGCACGACGAGCCGTTCTCCCCGGCGCCCGCCAGCGAGGCCGGCGCGAGCGCGCCCGCGACCCACCCGCGCGAGAGCGGGCTGCCCCATCCCGCTTTGAGCGCCCCGCCGCTGGCCGAGCCGCGAGAGGACGTGCAGATCCCCTCGCCGCAGGAGCGCCTGCGCCACGCCTTCTCCTCGGAGATTCCCGAGAACGTGATGGACCGCCCGCTCGGCGAGTCCCACATGATGGACGAGTACTCCCGCACGCACCCGCTGCCCGCGAGCCCTCCCACCGCGACCGGCCAGCCGGTGATCCGCGTGGTCGGCGTCGGCGGCGCCGGCGTCAACGCCGTCAACCGCATGGTCGAGGCGGAGGTCGCCGGCATCGAGTTCGTGGCCGTCAACACCGACGTGCAGTCGCTGCAGCAGTCAACCGCGGACATCACGCTGCACATCGGCGCCGAGCTGACGCGCGGCCTGGGCTCCGGCTCGGACGCCAACGTCGGCCGCCAGGCGGCGATGGAGGACTACGACCGGATGAAGGCGCTGCTGAAGGGCTCGGACATGATCTTCATCGCGGCCGGCGCAGGCGGCGGCACGGGCACGGGCGCGGCGCCGATCGTGGCGCGCATCTCGCGCGAAATCGGCGCGCTCACGGTTGCGATCGTGACGAAGCCGTTCGGCTTCGAGGGCAGCCGCCGCGGCGAGCAGGCCGAGCGGGGCGTGGCGGCGCTGGCGCAGGAGGTGGACACGCTGATCGTGGTGCCCAACGACCGCCTGCTGGGCGTGCTCGACCGGCAGACCGCGATGGTCGAGGCGTTCCGCGTGGCCGACGACGTGCTGCGCCAGGGCGTGCAGGGCATCTCCGACCTGGTGACGCTCCCCGGCCTGATCAACCTGGACTTCGCGGACGTGCGCACGATCATGAGCGAGGCCGGCAACGCGCTGCTGGGCATCGGCATGGGCGTCGGCGAGAACCGCGCCACCGAGGCGGCCGTGCAGGCCGTGTCCTCGCCGCTGCTTGAAACCTCGATGGAGGGCGCGCGCTCGATCCTGCTGTCGATCACGGGCGGCACCAACCTGTCGCTGTGGGAGGTCAACGAGGCCGCCAAGTCGGTGTCCGAGGCGGCGCACCCCGACGCGAACATCATCTTCGGCGCGATGGTCGACGAGAAGCTCGACGACCAGGTGTGGGTCACGGTGGTCGCGACCGGCTACGGCGACGAGGGCAGGCGCAAGAGCGCGAGCCGCTTCAAAGAGCCGGCGACAACCGGCGAGGTGCGCGCGGAGCGCGCGGCACCCCCGCGTCCGGGCAGAGAGCGCGCCGGGATCGCCCAGCGCCGCGGCGGCCTCGGCGCGGACGAGCTCGAGATCCCCGAGTTCCTGCCGAACTTCTAGACCGCTCGCGTCACCTGCGGGCGGCGCTGTGATATCGCTCTGCCATGGGCGACGTGGCTGAGCGGGGCGTGATCGCGGCGGGGCACCCGCTGACGGCGCAGGCGGGGGCGCGCGTGCTGCGCGAAGGCGGCAACGCGGTGGACGCGACGCTCGGCGCGATGCTGACGTCGTTCGTGACCGAGTCGCTGCTCACCGGGCTGGGAGCGGGCGGCTACATGCTGGTGGCGGGCGCGGGCGTCGAGCCGACGCTGCTGGACTTCTTCGTGGAGGCGCCCACGCGCGTCGGCGACGGCACCGAGGCGGAGCTGCTGGGCGTGGGCGTGTCGTTCGGCGACGCCGAGCAGGTGTTCCACATCGGGCCGGCCTCGTGCGGGGTGTATGGCGTGCCGGCGGGCGTGTGCGAGGCGGCGCGCAGGTGGGGGACGGTGTCGCTGGAGGAGCTCGCGGCGCCGGCGGCGCAGCTGGCGCGCGAGGGCGTGGTGCTGAACGCGGGGCAGGCGTACGTGGCGGAGATCCTCGTCGACCTGCTGACCTCGACGCCGGAGTGCGCCGCGCTGTGGGCTCCCGGCGGCGAGCTGCTGCGCGAGGGCGAGCTGCTGCGCAACCCGGAGCTGGGCGACGCGCTGCTGCGCCTCGCGCGCGACGGCGCGGAGCCGTTCTACAGCGGCGACGTGGCGGCGGCGGTGTGCGACTGGCTGGCCGCGCGCGGCGGCTCGCTGCGCGCGAGCGATCTCGCGGGCTATGAGGCGATCGAGCGCGAGCCGGTGCAAATGGCCTACCGCGACCGCGCGATCCTCACCAACCCGCCGCCGTCCGCCGGCGGCACGCTGCTCGCGTACGCGCTCGCGCTGCTCGACCGCGCGCCCGCGCCGCCGACGCTGCGCGCGGTGATCGACGCGATGGCCGCGGCGCAGTCCGAGCGCACGCCCGAGTTCGTCGAAGGCCTCGACCAGGAGGGCTTCCTCGAGCGCTTCCTGACCTCCCGCCTGGGCTCCACGACGCACATCTCGGTGATCGACGCGGACGGCTTCGCGTGCAGCGCCACGTGCACCAACGGCGAGGGCTCCGGCGTCGTGGTGCCGGGCACGGGCATGCACATCAACAACGTGATGGGGGAGGAGGACCTCAACCCGCTGGGCTTCCACCTGCACCCGGCCGGCAGGCGCATGCCGAGCATGATGGCTCCGTCGATCGTGATGCGCGACGGGGAGGTTGAGCTGGTGCTGGGCAGCGCCGGGTCAAACCGCATCCGCTCTGCTCTGCTGCAGACGATCGTGGGCGTGGTGGACCACGGGCTGGGGGTGCGGGAGGCCGTGGATGCGCCGCGGGTGCACTTCGAGGACGGCGTGTTGTTCGCGGAGCCGGGCGTCGAGCTGGACGGCGCTGAGCTGGACGGCGTCGGCGGCGAGACGCAGGTCGTCCGCTTCGGCGCGCTCAACCTGTTCTTCGGCGGGGTGCAGGCGGCGCTCCAGCGGGGCCCAGAGCTGTCCGGGGCGGGGGATCCGCGGCGCGGGGGCGTGGCGGTGAGCGCGTGAGGGTCGCGCTTGCGGCGTGCGCGCTTGTCGTTGCGACGCTTCTGGTGGCCGGTTGCGGTGGCGCTGTCACTGCGCCTGACCTGTTCATCGTCTACCGCACCGGCTCGACCCCGCACGCGCGGCTGACGATGATCGTCAACGAAGAAGGCGGCGTGACGTGCAACGGCCATGAAGCCGCACAGAAGCTGAGTGACCCGCAGATCGTCAAGGCGCGGGAAATCCAGGAAGACCTGGAAAAGCCGTCATCCAGCCACCTGGAACTGCCGCCGCGGGCGGGCTCGGTGCTGCACTACTTCGCGCGTGACGAAAAGGGCTACGTGCGGTTCAGCGACGACTCTGCAGGGCAGCCGGCGGTGTTTCAGAAGCTGCAGCTGCTGGTGGTTCAGGCGTCGCAGGAAATCTGCCATCTGGCGGAGTAGCGTTCACGTGGATGGCAAAGATGACGACTACGATTGCCGGCATAGACTTCGACTACCACAACTATGACGAGCGTGGAGATGTGCTCTACCTCCGCCTTGGGCCGCCGAATGGACCACCGGCCAAGACGCTAGAGACGTCTGAGGGGCACACAGTCGAATACGACGATCACGAGGCGATCGTCGGCCTTGAGCTCATGGGTGTGCGGCGTACACTGGAGCGCGACGGAGAGCTGAAACTCACTTGGCCTCCAGACCACCTTTAAGGCGAGGGTGCTCCGCGATGTGCTCGCCGCGTAGCTCGCCCTGATAAGTCGGTTACTCGGCGAGCCCGCAGTCGTCGTGCTGCGTGGTTGTGCACGAGGTGCCACCCGACCCACCACGCTCGCCGGGAACCCGACCCCTCCGACAGCGGAACCCAACACCGGCTCGATTCGTCCATCCGCGCTCTATGCGAACATGCGTTCGTCTATGGAGGATTCTCGCGACGGAGGATGAAGACACATTGGCTTTGGCGGATCGCAGTCGGATCGAGTGGACGGAGGCGACGTGGAACCCCGTGACGGGGTGCCATCAGGTGTCGCCGGGCTGCGCACACTGCTACGCCAAAACCTTTGCGGAGCGATGGCGTGGCATACCCGGCCATCCTTACGAGCAGGGCTTCGATCTGCGCCTATGGCCCGACCGTCTTGAGCAGCCGTTGCGCTGGACACGATCGCGGATGATCTTCGTCAACTCGATGAGCGACCTTTTTCACGAGGGCATCTCCGACGACTACATAGCCCAGGTGTTCGACGTCATGCGACGCGCGAAGCAGCACACGTTCCAGGTGCTGACTAAGCGGCATGAGCGGCTAGCGGCACTCGCACCCAGCCTCCCCTGGGCGGAGAACGTGTGGATTGGCGTCAGTATCGAGAACAAGCGCTTTGTGCACCGCGCCGACTACCTGCGCGAGGTTCCAGCAGCCGTGCGCTTCATAAGCGCGGAGCCATTGCTGGGGCCACTACAAGGGCTCGACCTAGCCGGCATTCATTGGCTGATCGCCGGAGGCGAGTCTGGTCCTAGCCATCGTCGAATGAAGATCGAGTGGGTTCACGAACTTCGCGACCGCTGTCGCGACGAGCAGGTCGCATTCTTCTTCAAGCAGTGGGGCGGGCGAACAGCGAAGATCGGCGGACGCGAACTCGATGGCCGCATATGGAGCGAGATGCCGGATCGCCCCGCGCTCGCGGTCGCCTAGCGGAATCGGAGCCGCGTTTCAGCAGGGTAGGTAGCCTTGCGCTTACGGGACGAAAGCGCCTCGAGACGGTCGGCCCGCTCCGCGGGCGCCAGCGTCCGCGTCTTGAGATGAGCCTTGGGTAGATATGCTGTGCTGAGCAGAGTGAAGCGCTCGGCATCCTCGATGCTGAATGGTTGATCGCCGAAGCGCGCCTTCAATGCCTTCAGCAGATGGCCCGTGTCAGGCTCAGGCTCAAACAGGACGAGATCATCCGTCGTGTCCTGGTAGCGCTCGCCGCCGAGCGGATCGGCGCGCCACATCGCCTCCTTCATCTTTTCGAGACCTTTCTCATTGCCCGTCGTGAAGTAGAGGCGGTAGCCATTTCCTCCCGTGGTCGGAATCTCGAAGGACCGCACCAGTCTGCTGGACGATCCGAAGCAGAGCTGCTCTTGAAACAGCTCGTGGAGGAACTGAACGCGCGCTGCGCCTTGGTACGAGAGTGCCTCCTGCCAGCGCTCGCTACCAAAGAGCGCCGTCAGCGCTTGCTCCTGGCCCTTCCGCCCCACGAAGCGGTTGACGAACGGCAGCGGCATATAGACCAGCGCCTCACACCGCTGGAAGGCTAGGAAGCGGCCCGCGAGGTCCATTGGGTTGCCCGTGTAGCCGAACGGATCGATGAAAGCGAACGTGGGCGCAAGCTGAGCTCCGCTGGACTCGATGTTGTCGAGGAGGCCCGTAAACACGTCCTCGAACCGCCCCTCCTCGAAATGCACGTCAACCTGCGCCGGAAGGTGTAGGGCTGCCACCTCCTCTCGCAGATGTTCGATGCGGTCGCGGCGCTCCTCGATGAACAGATAGAGCAGATCGGCCGTGATCAGATGGCGCTGCGTGTGCTCCAGGAACGCCTTGAGCATCACGAGCGGCGACCCGTCCTCACCCGTGCTGTAGCGGCCTGGGCCAGCGAAGCCATCAACGAGCACAAGCCGGCCTTTGCCCATCGCCGATCGGAAGCGCGCACCGTGGCTCATGATGGGCAGCCACGCATCAAGATACGAGCGCAGCACGATGTGCTTGCCCTTCGTGTGCGGCTCCATCGCCCATAGCGTGTCGCTGGGTTTCGTCATGCGGGACGATGATTTTGCCCGTGCCTTCGGCTAGAACCGTGGAGCTTGGCTCCTGCTCGGTCGCACGAAGCTCTTGCAGCCGATTTCTACGGTCGGCCAAGGCGCGCGCGCACGAGGCGCTCACGGCTAGATCACGCGCAGAAAAGCCTTGACGTCCAGCGAGCTGAGACGCATTGCGGTGCTCGTGGTGAACAGCGCCTTTACGCCCGGCTGGGCTAGCCAGTCACGGACGTCTTTGGCCTCCCCGACCTGGTTGAAGGGCTGCTCGCCGTTGGCACTCGCCTCCATATTTCTGAGCAGCTCGGGGTTGCGGACGATGTCGTCCCCCAGCCGGGGCCAGCGCAGCCGCATCGCCACCCACCTGGCCAGAACCTCCAGCTCAGCGTCCGAGAAGTCAAACCTGACTCGCTCATCCTCGCTCGCCACATACAGCTGAAGTCGAAACGCGTTGTGAAAGCGCTTCACCTGGCGCGGATTTCGTTCCAGGAACGGAATCGCCGCTTCCATTGCTGCCGCCACGCGCGGAGAATCTTGAATCACTTCCGACACCGTGCGCCTCCTCACATCCTCGGCCTCTTCCCCCGTCTGCGCTGGTGCGTCTGACCGTAGCTCTTGCAGGGAGCTGGACCTGCTCGACCCGGGCAGACGTCGCTCCTGCTCGACCTTGAACCGCGTCTCGGTTGCATCCTTCTGTTTCGTAGCAGGAGGGGGCACCTGCCTGCCTCCCAGCTCCTGTGCCAGCTCGGCGAGCGCCTCTGGCGCGGGCTCTGGCAGCGCCACCGAGAGCTGCACCAGCTTTGCCAGGAACTCGAAGCCGAAATGGCGGCCGGAGTCGCGTTTCGAGAGCTTCGCGACTGTTGGCTCGTAGGCGACTTCGATGTTCGTCGCGACGACGTCACGGTCGAGGCCGAGCACGAACAGGCACTGGTGGTCGCTGGCCGAGTTGAAGATCTGGTTCATCGCCTCCACGACCTCGACCAGGTGGGTGCTGCTGCATCGATCAAGGTCATCCACGAACACGGCCAGGCCATGCCGCGTGTCCGGGGCGATTAGCCTGGTGAGGATCGAGATGTCGCGGTCGGCCTCAGCCGTGAAGCCGAGCTGCGTCTCGTAATCCGGCTTGCGGGCGTGGCGGTCGACCGCGGTTTTGAACGGGTTCACCAAGGCGCTGCCAAATCGTGCCGCTGCTACCAGCAGCACTGCGCTCCCGGCGAGTATCGCCGGTACCGCGCCCGGCCCGGAGAGGCCGATCTGAGCCGCCGAGACGACCAGCGCCGAGAGGACAATCACGGGCCACGCCGCCGCCAGCCCAAAGCCAAGCCAGCCGCGCCGGCGGAACTCCAGGGTTACTCGAAAGCGCAACCGCTCCCACGCGCTCATCTGCGCTTGGGACTGCACGTAGATCGCCTTCGCCAAGGCTGCCCACAAACGCTCGCTGCGCTCGTACTTCCAAGCCTCAAAGCGAACTGTCGTCCACTTGCGCTGGCTGCCGTCGCGGGCCTTGTCGAGCTCGCCGCGAAGCTGTTCCATCACGGAGGACTTGCCGGCACCCCACGGGGCGGTGATCGCAATCGCGAGCGGCAGGCTCGTGCTGCTGTCGTTGAGTAGGCCGTGCAGCGCCCGGACGACAGGCTTGAAGCCGAGTCGGTCGACAACGGTGGGAAGGTCGGAGGCGACGTTTCGCCCGAACGCGAATCGCTCGGCTTCAGCGTCGGCGTCCTGTGGGCGGTCCTCATCGGACGGCGCCGCGGCCGTGGGATCCTCATCGTCGCCGGCGGAGTTCATCGCCTGGTTCGGTCTCGGGGAGATCAGGTCCCGGATCGACTCCACGTCCGCGTATCCGCGAGCTACCTGCGGGCGAACCGTCAGGCGCCACTTGCCTTCTTGTGTCTCGCCGTAGCCGCTCCAAATACCGTCGACCATGCGCAGCAGCGCGCCGAGCCGGCGGACCGCGAGGTCTGTAACGGGCAGCTTCAACTCGTTTGCCACGTCATCGCTGTCGACGATCAGAGCTGTATTCGTGGGGGGATGCTGCGGGCGGTCGGCGATGGCTATCCGAGCGATGATGCGGACCGCCTCCAGCAGGTGCTGAATGTCCTCCTGCGCAGGAGGCACCCAGAACAGCCCCTCCAGGGTCACCATCACCTGGGTCTCTTCCTCCTGCTCGGAGCTCCCGCCGCCAGGCAGCGGCGGCTGAACCAGCCCCCGACTGGCCATGTGCTGGTAGAGGCTGCGCGGATGGGTCTGCGTCTGACGCCATAGCCCGTAGCTGACGTAGGAGAACTGAGGCCACACCGCGGTCTGCGCGAAGGGCTCGTAGACCGCTTCCAGCAGTGCGACTTCATCGGTCGAAGGCTGCTCTGCTCGGGGCGTGCTCATTACTGGCAAAGCCTAGACCGCCCGCAACGCACAGCAATCAGGCGACCCCAACGACCGGTGCCACCATCAGCACATGGTTTGCGCACAGCCAAGTTTCGCCCAGTGTGTCGGATCCGAACCGTGGTGTCTACCCAAACCGAACCTTCCCATTAGACATAGCCCGCAACTGCGCCCGCTCGATGAGCTCCAGCCGGTCGAGCGCCGTCTGAATCAACTCCGCAAGCAGCCGCAGCCGCGCATTCTCCGAACGCAGCTCGAGTAGCTCCTGCTTGGCATCGACATCAAACTCGACAGTGGCGGCCATGTCATAAGCGTCCATCGCCCCGAGCTCCTCCGCCTCGACCTCGCGATCGGTTGCTTCCATCACGAGCTCCCGGTAAAGCTCCCGCGCCGCGTCCCCAGCCCCCGCATCCGGCTCCTCCACCACCTCCCCCAGGAACTCGACGACGCCGGCGGGATAAGGCAGATCATCCCGCCGCTCGATCAGCCGAAACGGCCGCGTCCCCCGCGCGATGATGTTCAGCCGCCCGTCGTCCATCCGCTCGAGCACCCGCTCGATCTCGCAGGCGCAGCCAACCAGCTTGAGCTCCTCGTCGGACAGCCACACGATCCCGAACTCGCGCCCGGGCGATCCGGGCTCGGACTCGAGGCAGTGCTCGATCATGGCGCGGTAGCGCTGCTCGAAGATGTGCAGCGGCACGCTCTCGCCGGGCAGCGCGACGATGCCAAGCGGGAACAGCGGGAAGCCCTGTGTGACTGACTCGGGCATGTCCCGAGTTTAGGCGGGTCAGGAGGTGGGCTTGCGCGCGGAGAGCATCAGGTTGTAGAAGATCGCCGGCGGCAGCCGCGACTCCAGCAGCCGGCGGTCGAGCTCCTGCAGCATGAGATAGCCGCGGTAGGCGTAGATCCGCCACGCCCACGGGACGTCTTCGGGGTTGGCGGTGGCCTCGAGCGTGCGGTTGGCCCACCCGAACCAGTTGGCGAGCAGCTCCTCGCCGGTGACGCGCACGTCGGTGAGCCCGGCGGCGCGCGCGGCGCTGGACAGTTCGGCGGGGGCGAAGGCGTGCACGTCGACGACGCCCTCGAGCGCGGCGTCGGGCGCGCCGCCCTCGGCGGGCGGCGCGGGCGCGGCGCGGATGGCGCGGCGCCAGAGCGGCGCGACGGTGGTGGCGAGGCGCTTGGGCACGCGCGCGAGCCGGTCGCCGTAGCGCGAGGGCTCGCCGGCGAACATCACGGTGCCGCCGGGCGCGAGCACGCGCTCGAACTCGCGGAACGCGCGCGGCAGGTCGGGGATGTGGTGCAGGATGGCGTGCCCGAACACGAGGTCGAAGCTTTCGTCGGCGAACGGCAGGCGCTCGGCGTCGGCCGGCTGCGTCTCCACCTCGAGCCCGAGGCGCTCGGCGTTGGCTTTGAGCGTGTCGAGCATGCCGGGCGAGATGTCGCTGCACGTGGCCTCGCCGATGAGCCCGCCGCGCAGCAGGTTGAGCGTGAAGTAGCCGGTGCCGGAGCCGATCTCGAGCGTCCGCGGGTAGTGGTCGGGCTCGCGGCCGAGCGCCTTGCGCACCTTGGCGCTGACCTGGCCGAGGCCCATCTCGCCGAAGTCGATCCCCCACTTGGAGTCGTAGTGTTCGGCTGCCACGTCGTGGTAGCGGGTGTTGGCGTCGCGGATCTCCTCGGCGCTGAGGGCGGGCGGCATGGGTCGGACCATATACTCGCGCGCCGTGCCCGCGCTGCCCACTCAGGGCATGACTATTCAGCAGGAGGACGTCTCTTGACATCGACCCAAGACGCACCCTCGCCGGTCGAGTTCCGCCAGCGCGACCAGCCGCAGGGCGTGCCGCCGCTGGCGCTGACGGGCGAGCGCACGCTGCCGGACGTGCCGGAGGAGAACTACTGGTACCGGCGCCACCTGGTCGTGTACGAGTGGATCGCGGAGCGCGTGCGCGGCCTGCGCGCGATCGACATGGCGTGCGGTGAGGGCTACGGCTCGGACGTGCTGGCGCGCACCGCGGCGAGCGTGGTGGGCGTGGACGCGAACCCGGACGCGCACGAGCACGCGCGGTTGCGCTACGTGCGCCCCAACCTGCGCTTCGCGCGCGAGCTCGTCGAAGGCTTCTCCGAGCCGGCGGACGCGGTGGTGTTCCTGCAGACGATTGAGCACCTGCAGGATCCGGGCGCGGTGCTGGAGCACTTCCGCTCGCTGGTGGGGGACAGCGGCACGGTGTTCGTGTCGACGCCCAACGTGCTGACGCTGGCGCCGAAGGGCGCGTCGCGCTCGGACAACCCGTGGCACGTGCACGAGTACCGTCGCGAGGAGTTCGAGCAGCTGTGCCGCGAGCACTTCGCGAACGTGGAGCTGTACGGCCTGTTCCATGCGCGCAAGCTGCGCGCGCACGAGCTGGCGCTGCGACTGGGCTGGGACCGGGTGCACCCGCGCCTGCGCCTGACGCGGCGCTTCTATGACTGGTTCACGCCTGCGATCGCGGCGTCGGACTTCGCGCTGCGGCCTGCCGTCGGCGCCGGCGATTCGCCGCGTGGAGTGGATATGGATATAGAGATGGATGGCGCGCTGGACTTCATCGCGGTGTGCCGACCGTGAGTGGCCGGGGCGATCGCGGCGCGCTGGCGATCGTCCTGCACACGCACATGCCCTACGTGGAGGGCTTCGGCACGTGGCCGTTCGGCGAGGAGTGGCTGTGGGAGGCGATGGCGGGCTGCTACCTGCCGCTGCTGGATCTGCTCGACGAGGGCGCGCCGCTGACGCTGTCGCTGACGCCGGTGCTGTGCGATCAGCTGGAGGCGCCGGACGTGAACGAGCGCTTCGCGGCGTTCGTGCAGGGAGTGCGCCGCGAGACCCACGCGGAGGACGCCGCGGGGCTGCGTGCGGGCGGCCACGAGACGCTGGCGCGCGAGCTGGAGCGGGCGTGGGGCGAGTACGAGCGCGCGCTCGAGAGCCTGCACGCCCGCGGCGACCTGCTGGCGGCGCTCGCGCCGTACGCCCAGTGGACGTCCTCCGCGACCCACGCGATCCTGCCGCTGCTGGCCACGGACCCGGGCGTGCGCCTGCAGGTGCGCGGCGGCATCGCCTCCCACCGCCGGCGCTTCGGCGACGGTTGGCGCGGCGGCTTCTGGCTGCCGGAGTGCGCGTACGCGCCGTGGCTGGCGCGCGCGCTCGAGGAAGCCGGCGTGCGCGCCACGTGCGTGGAGCTGACCAACCAGCTGGGCCTCGGCGCGCGCGAGCACCTGTGCCCGATCGCGACCGACGCGGGCGTGCTGCTCGTGCCGATCGACCGCGCCACGATCTCGCTGGTGTGGAGCGACGGCGGCTACCCGGCGAGCGGCGCGTACCGCGACTACCACCACCACACGATCCATCACCACAACCCGTGGAGCAACGACGGCGGCGCCTACGACCACGACGCCGCGCAGGCGCTCGCCCGCGAGCACGCCGCGGACTTCGTCACGCGCACGCTCGCCCGCCTGCGCGAGGCCAACGCCTCAGCGCCCGGCGATGCGCCGCTGCCGGGCGGCGGCCTCGTGGTCTGCGCGCTCGACACGGAGCTGCTGGGGCACTGGTGGTACGAGGGCATCGACTGGCTTCGCGCAGTCGTGCAGGAGTGCGCCAGTCAGGGCCTGGAGCTGGTGCGCCTCGACGACGCGCTCGAGCGCTGCGAGTGGCCGGCCGCACCGTCAGAGCCCGAGATCGCCTCCGCGCCCGACCCACGAGCGGACTCCGAGGGGCCCACGAGCTGGCCCGCGATTACGTGGGGCAAGGACGGCGACCTGTCGACCTGGTCAGGGCCGGCGGTGGCGGACATGGCGTTCGCTGCGCGCGACGCCGAGCTGCGCGTGGTCGCCGCGGGCGAGCGCGCGAGCGCCTCCGCCGTGCGCGAGCTGCTGGCATTGCAGGCCAGCGACTGGCCGTTCATGATCTCGCGGGAGATCGCCATGCCATACGCGCGCGAGCGCTTCGAGGGCCACCGGCGCGGGCTCGACGTTGCGCTCGAGGCCGGCGGGCAGGCAGGGCTGGCTGGCGTGCGCAACCTCGCGGTGGACGCCGATCGCGCCTGCCTGCTGGACCCGTCGTAGGGCTCGGCGAGCGCGAGGTCGAGACGCGCGATCGGGCCTTCGGGTCCGAAGGCGAAGGTAGGCTCGATTGCCATGTCGCGAGACGCCCATCGTGCGGAGTCTGGATCGTGTCGCAGCGAGCTCGAAGTAGCGAGCGGAGGATGAGCGAGCGCCCGATACTTGCAGAGACGCGCACGCCCGACGAGGTGCGCGTGGTTCTCTTCGAGGACACGTGGCTACTGCACATCTTGAACCCGGAAGGCGGACACGCCGAGCTTGAGCCGCATCTGAAGGCGGTACTCGACACGCTTGAGTCACCGGACCATCGGGAAGCAGAGCGCTGGCCGGAGCGAGAGCGGTTCTTCAAGCGGGAAGCTGGACCCTCGAGGTGGCTGATGGTCGTCGTAGACTTTGCGGAGGAGCCAGCACGGGTCGTGACGGCCTTCGGCTACGGACACGGGCGCTCCCCGGATGGATGGGCAGCATGAACGTCAAGATCGATGACATCACGTTCGACCGCGGCCACTATGACGCTGAGGGCGATGTTCTCTACCTCGGCCGGGGCGACACCAATAGCGCATCCGATGCTGCGCTCACGCCGGAGGGCCATGGCGTGCGCTACGACGACCACGGCGAGGTGATCGGCGTCACGATCATCAACGCTCGGCGGATTATCAAGCAGGACGGGTATCTGACGATCACGCTGCCGCACTCGGTTCGGGTTGAGGCGGGGGAGTTGGCGGCGGCGCTCGGTTAGGCCCGGCCCACTAGCGCGGCTTGCGGGTGAGCAGATGGATGCGGTGGAGTATTTGCTCGAGAGTGTCGTCTCGCAGACTGCCGGTTCGCTTGGCGAGACGCGCTCGGGAGACCGACCTGACGTTCTCCGGTAGGGCGAAGCTGACCGCTTTCAGACCTCCCTCGGGCGGTTCGACGCGGACGTGGATGGGGCTGCCCCGATCGGTGCGGGTGAAGGGAACGACGATGCACATCTCGCCGCGGCCGGAGGAGATCTGATCGACCGAGACGATCGCGACGGGTCGCCGTCCGCCCTGCTCGTGGCCGATGACGGGCTCCAGGCGGGCTTCCCAGACCTCGCCCTGCTTGGAGGTTGGAATGCTGGCCACTACGGACCTGTCAAGCCGTCCAACAAGGTGCCGTCCCAGGCGCTCAGCTCCGACCGATAGGACGCGGCCTGCTCGGGGTCGGCCATGATCCGATCCAGTGCGGCCTCGTGTTCGGCGAGGAGCTGGTCATCCTCCGCGTGGCGGACGAGCGCCTCGAGGAAGTCCGGGGTGCTCAGACCGCGGCTTCGGCTCAGACGCTTCAGCCGCTCACGGGTCTCGACCCGTACGCGGACGGTCGCCGTTGCAGCCATTTCGGGTCTCTCTTTCGTGCACGCTGGCGTATACGTATCTGTATAGGTTAGCGCCCGGCCGGATCAGTCGAGCAGGATCACTCCCAACGCATCGCCCGCGGCGTCTCGCGCATGCGGATCACGCGCGCGGGCGTGCCCGCGATGACCGCGTTCTCGGGCACGTCCTTGGTGACGACGGAGCTGCTGCCGATCACGCTGTTGTCACCGACGCTCACCCCGCGCAGGATGCAGGCGCCGTAGCCGATCCACACGTTGTGCCCGACGCGCACGTCGCGCTTGTAGATCCCCTGCAGGCGGATCGGGCGCTCGACCTCGGTGACGCCGTGGTCGAAGTCGATCAGCATGACGCGGTCGGCGATGATGCACTCGCGCCCGATCGACACGTGCTGGTAGGCGGAGATCGTGCAGTCCTGGCCGATGACGGTCTTCGCGCCGATGCTCACCTCGCCCTCGTGCACGCGGATCTTGCTGCCGTGCCCGATCCACGCCCAGCGCCCGATGCGCAGCGTCGCGTGGCGGCCGATCTCGAGCGTCACCTTGGGGCAGACGAAGCAGATGCCTTCCGTCTGCAGGCGTTTGCCGAAGCGCAGCTTGAGCAGCGCGTAGCGACCCAGCAGCAGCGCGTAGTGGCGGTTCAGCATGCGGTTGGCGCGCATGAAGCGCAGCAGCGCGAGCGGTCCGCCGTGCAGCGGCGCGGGCGCCAGCCGCGGGGCGCCGCCGAGCTGCTCGGCGGGGGCGTCCGTGGCGGCGGGATCGGCGGGGTCGGCGACCAGCTCCATGGCGCCCGAATCGTAAGGCACGGCGGGGGCGGCGGGCCGGCTCTGGGTGCCCTGCGCCGCTGCCGCGGCGGGCGGCCCTGCGATGATTGCCCGCGCGATGACCGATCCAACGCTAGCCCAGCGCCTGCTCGATGGCGACCGCCGCGCGCTCGCGCGCGCGATCACGCTCGTGGAGGACAACCGGCCCGAGGGCTGGGAGCTGGTGCGCGAGGTGTACCCGCACACGGGCAGCGCCGACGTCGTCGGCTTCACGGGCCCGCCCGGCGTGGGCAAGTCGACGCTGATCGGCGCGCTCACGAAGGCGCGGCGCGAAGCGGGGCGCACTGTCGGCGTGCTATCGATCGACCCGTCCTCGCCGTTCACGCAGGGCGCGCTGCTCGGCGATCGCATCCGCCTGACAGAGCACTTCCTCGACCCGGGAGTGTTCATCCGCTCGATGGCCAACCGCGGCGCGCTGGGCGGGCTCTCGGAGGCGGCGCTGCAGGCCGCGCTGCTGCTCGACGCGGCGGGGCGCCAGGACGTGTTCGTGGAGACGGTGGGGGTGGGGCAGGCGGAGATCGACATCATCGATCACGCGGACACGATCGTGCTCGTGCTGATGCCCGGCTCGGGCGACTCGATCCAGGCGCTGAAGGCGGGCGTGATGGAGATCCCCGACGTGATCGTCATCAACAAGGCCGACCACCCGCTGACCGACACGATGATCCGCGAGATCCGCGGCGTGCTGTCGCTCGCCAACCTCGATCGCACGCCCGAGGAGGTGCGCGGACGCTGGCGCGTGCCGATCGTCAAGACCGAGGCCGCGCGCGGCGAGGGCGTCGCCGAGCTGGTGCAGAGCCTCGACGAGCACCGCGCGCACATCCTCGCCGCCGGCCAGCTGGAGGAGCGGCGCGCGCGCAATCTGCGCAGCGAGGTGCTCGCGATCGCCACCGCGCGCATGCGCCGGCGCCTGGAGGATGACCTGCGCGAGGACTCGGAGTTCCAGCGCCTGCTCGACGAGGTGGTCGCGCGGCGCCTGGATCCCGCGAGCGCCGCCGCGGCGCTGCTCGAGCGCGCGGGCGCCGGCAGGGTCGGTTAGACAGTAGGCTCGCCTGACGATGAACTCTCTCGACTGGGTGGAGCGGAACTGGGCGCTGCTCGGCCGATTGATACCGGGACACACCGCGATCTATCGCGCCAGCCGCGGCCTGATCGGCCACCGCTTCCCGGGCGCGCCGCCCGCGCTGCTGCTGGATCACGTGGGCGCGAAGAGCGGGATCAAGCGCACGAGCCCGCTGGTGTACACGGTCGACGGCCCGAACCTGATCCTCGTGGCGTCCAAGGGCGGCTATCCGAAGAACCCGGGCTGGTTTCACAACCTCATCGCCAACCCCGACACGACCGTCCAGGTCGGATCCGCTCGGCGGACCGTGCACGCTCGCGTGTCCGACCCGCAGGAGCGTGCGCGCCTGTGGCCGCTCGTGCTCGAAGACCTACGGCGGCTACGCGGACTATCAGAAGCACACCGAGCGCGAGATCCCGCTGGTCGTGCTCGAGCCGCGCTGACAGGTCGGCGCTACGCAGTGTTGCGTTACGCAAGTTTGCGTAACGTGCGCGATGCTCGCCCTACGCGTCGTTCAGGCGCAGCCACTGCGCGAGGAACGGCTCCGTGATCCAGGCTTCCCCCTGCCGGCGCCCCACGAGCTCGCCTTTCTCCAGGGCGCCCAGCGCTCGCTGGACGCTCGACGCTCCAGGCAGCGAGTGGCGACGGCGGTAGTCCGCCGAGATCGGGTGCCCGGGCTCCGCGGCGAGCGCTCTGAGCAGCAGGCGCTGGTGGGCGGAGGCGTCCTCCCACACGAGGCTGAAGTGCGCGTGCTCCGAGTTGAGCACCTTGGCCACGGCCGCCATCACGTGCTCGTCGGTCGCCGTGGCGCCGGCGGGTGTGTCCTGCCAGAGGAAGTAGCAGAGCTCCTGCGTCGCGTACGGGTGGCCGTGCGTCGTCTCGAGCACGGCGCCGATCGCCGCCGGCGTGACCTTCTTGCCGGTGCGCTTGAACTGGCGCTGGATGTACTCGCCGAACGGCTGCGGCTCGATCACGCCGAGCTCGATCTCCTTGGCGCTGCGCCAGAACGGCTCGTTCTCGTTGCTGAAGATCTGCTCCATCATGTGGCGCTTGCTGCCGAGGTATAGGTGCGCCACCTCCGGCTGCTGCTGGAAGACTGAGCGCATCAGGCGCGGAAGGTTCGCGTCGATGTCGACGATCTCCTGGAACTCGTCGAGGATCAACACCACTGGACGCTTGCGCTCGCCGGCCAGCTGTCCCGGCAGCTCGAGCAGCCGCTCCAGCGTCGCGTTGATGTCCTCTCGGCGCCGGCCGGCGTCGAAGCTGAAGCTGAACGAGCCGTCCTCCGGGTCGACCGTGACGGTGGGGCTGATGCGCAGGCCCTGGAAGATCCGCAGCCGCTCCTTGGCGCGGAACAGCGGTGAGGCGATGTCCTCGTGGATGGTGCGCGCCAGCTTCTCGGCGAGCTGCGTGATCGTGGGCGTGGTCATCAGGTTGACGTGCGCGACCAGGGCGCCGTCGGCGATCAGCTCCTGTGATACCCGCCAGAGAAGGGAGGACTTGCCGTAGCGGCGGGGAGCGAACAGCACGACGTCCTGTCCGTTGAGCGCGTCGGCCTTGAGCTCCGCCGTCTCCTGCTCGCGGTCCGTGAACGCGTCGTCCAGCGCGAGTGCGCCGTAGCGGAACGGGTTGATGGTCGAAGCACCGGGCACTCCATCTATATAACACAAATTGGCGTACTAGATAGTACGCAATCCTGCGTTACGCAACTCTGCGTAATCGGCGTGCATCTCAGGCGCCGAGCGCCCGCGCGATCACCATCTGCTGGACCTCGTCGGTGCCCTCGCCGATCGTGAGGATCTTCGCGTCGCGGTAGAAGCGGCACACGGGGTACTCCTCGATGAAGCCGTAGCCGCCGTGGATCTGCACGGCCTCCTCGGCGCAGCGCACCGCCAGGCGGCCGGTCTTGAGCTTCGCCTGCGCGGCCGTCAAGCGTGAAGTTGCGCTTGGCGTCCTTCTCGCGCGCGGCCTTGTACACGAGCAGGCGCGCCGCGGCGATCTCGGTGGCCATGTCCGCGAGCTTGCCCTGGATCGCCTGGAACTTGGAGATCGGCTTGCCGAACGCCCTGCGCTCCTTGGCGTACTTGAGCGCCTCGTCGAGCGCCCCCTGCGCGAGCCCCACGCCCATCGCCGCGACGCCGATGCGCCCGATGTCGAGGATGTGCAGGAACTGCTTGAAGCCCGCGCCGCGCGGTCCCAGCAGGTTCGCCTCGGGCACGCGGCAGTCGGTGAACGTCAGCGGGCGCGTGTCCGACGCGTTCCAGCCCATCTTGCGGTAGGGCTCGCCCTGCTCGTAGCCGGGGGTGCCGTTGGCGACGATCAGGTTGGAGATCTGCTTGGAGCCGTCGGCCTCCTCGCCGGTGACCGCCGTGATGCACACCACGCCCGAGATGTCGGTGCCGGCGTTGGTGATGAACTGCTTGGCGCCGTCGATCACCCATTCGCCGTCCTGCAGGCGCGCGCGCGTGCGCGTGTTGCCGGCGTCGGAGCCCGCCTCCGGCTCGGTCAGCCCGAACGCGCCCAGCCGCTCGCCCGAGCACAGCCGCGGCAGCCACTCGCGCTTCTGCTCCTCCGATGCCGAACAGGTAGATCGGCTGCGTGCCCAGCGAGGTGTGCGCGCACAGCGTGATCGCCACCGAGGAGTCCACGCGCGTGAGCTCCTCGACCGCCAGCGCATACGCGAGCGTGTCGCCGCCGCCGCCGCCGTACTCCTCGGGGAAGGGGATGCCCATCAGGTTCAGCGCGCCCAGCTTGGCCACGATCTCGTACGGGAAGGACTTCGTGCGGTCGAGCTCCTCCGCGACCGGTGCGACCTCGCCCTCGGCGAATTCCCTGACCGTGCGCCTGATCAGCTCGTGGTCGGGCGAGAGGTCGAAGTCCACGCCTGGCATTCTCCCAGCTCTGTCAGGATGCCGTCCGATCGTGACCCGCGCGCGGCTGCTCCTCGACATCCTCACGCGGGGCCGCACGTACAGCTACGGCGCGGATCGCTCGCAGCGGGCCGACCTGCACCTGCCGAGGGGGCCGGGCCCGCACCCGGTGATGGTGCTGATCCACGGCGGCTCCTGGACCGCGCGCTACGGGCGCATCGTCATGCGCGGCCTGGCCGGCGACCTGCTGCGGCGCGGCTGGGCGGTCTGGAACATCGAGTACCGGCGCGTCGGCAACGGCGGCGGCTGGCCGCACACGTTTGCGGACGTGGCCGCCGCGATCGACCTGCTGGCGGAGCTGGACGCGCCGCTGGACCTCGATCGCGTGAGCCTGCTCGGGCACTCCGCCGGCGGCCACCTCGCGCTGTGGGCCGCCGGGCGCGAGCGGCTGCCCGCGGGCGCTCCCGGCGCGATCGACGGCGAGCCGCGTGTGCGCCCGCGCCGGGTGATCGCGCAGGCGGGCGTGTGCGACCTCGCGGGCGCCTACCGGCGCTGGCGCGGCGGCGCGGTGCGCTCGCTGATGGGCGGCTCGCCCGAGGAGCTGCCCGAGCGCTACGCCGTCGGCGATCCGATGCGCCTGCTGCCGCTGGGCATGCCTGCGCTGCTCGTCCACGGCACGATCGACGAGACCGTGTCGGTGGAGCTCAGCCGCAGCTACGAGCAGGCTGCGCTGGCGGCTGGCGCCGAGGTGGAGCTGGTCGAGATCCACGGCGCGGCCGGTCGCCACCGCGCGCACATCGACCCGCGCGGCGAGGCCTGGGCGGCGGTGACCGCGCGGCTCGGTGCAGCGGTTCTGCAGGAGTGAGTCAAGGGCGCCGCTCTTTGCCTGCCAGGGGCTAGGATTGTGTAATGCCCACGCTGGTGATGGACCCTGCTCCGGTCGAGCTCGATGCGCTGATCGAGCATCGGCGCCGTCTCGGCCTCGACCATTACGACGAGGTGTGGAAGGGTGTGCTGCACATGAACCCACCCCCCACAGGCGAGCACCAGTACGTGCTTCAGCAACTGGCGGAGTTGCTCAGCCCGCTGGCGCGTAGCGCCGATCTTGTGCCGGTCATCAACGAGTTCGGGCTCGGGCGGGAGGGCAAGGACAACTACCGCGTGCCCGACGGGGGCCTGCACCGCACACTGCCGCGAGGGGTCTATCAGCCTACGGCGGCACTCGTGATCGAGATCGTGTCTCCGGGCGATGAGAGCTGGGACAAGCTCCCTTTCTATGCCGCTCACGACGTGGACGAGGTGCTGATCGTCGATCCCCAGGTGCGCTCGGTCAGCTGGCTGGGGCTCGCGGACGGCGAGTACCGGCCAATCGAGCGCAGCGGCCTCGTTGCTATGGGGGCGCAGGGACTGGCAGAGCAGATCGACTGGCCGTAGCCAGGGCCCGCGCCGGGCACTGGCGACGCCAGCCGTGACGTCGGCCGCTACGCGCAGTAGCTGCGCGCCAGCTCGACGAGCAGGCGCACGCCGTAGCCGGAGGCGCCCTTGCCGACGTACGCGCGGTCGAGGTCCCAGGCCGAGCCGGCGATGTCGAGGTGCGCCCACGGCGTCTCGCCGACGAAGTTCGACAGGAACGCGCCGCCGACGATCGTGCCCGCCTTGCGCGCTTCCGGCGCGTTGTCGAGGTCGGCGTACTTGCCCTTGATCAGCTCGTCGTACTCCTCGTGCAGCGGCAGGCGCCAGACGATCTCGCCGGTGCGCTCGCCGGCGGCCGTGATCCGCTCGGCGAGCTCGTCGTCGTTGCTCATCAGCCCCGCGTAGGTCGAGCCGAGCGCGACGATCACCGCGCCGGTCAGCGTCGCCAGGTCGACGATCCGCTCGGCGCCCTCGGCGACCGCGTGGCAGAGGCAGTCGGCGAGCACCAGCCGGCCCTCGGCGTCGGTGTTGTTGACCTCGATCGTCTTGCCGTTGGCGGCCGTGACGATGTCGCCGGGCTTGATCGAGCGGCCGCTCGGCAGGTTCTCGGTCGCGCCCACGACCGCCACCAGCTTGACCGGCAGCCGCAGCCGCGCGATCGCCGCGACCGCCTCGATCACCGCGGCGCCGCCGGACATGTCGAACTTCATCTCCGCCATCTTCGCCCCGGGCTTCAGCGAGATGCCGCCGCTGTCGAACGTCACCGCCTTGCCGACGAAGCCGAGCGTCGGGCCGCTGCGCCGCGCCGCCGTCGTAGCGAGATCGTGATCAGCGCCGGCTCCTGCTCGGAGCCCTGCGCGACGGCCGCGAACGCGCCCATGCCGCGGGCGACGATCGCCCTCGCGGCCCTCGACCTCGACGGACACGCCCTCGAGCTCGCCGCCGAGCGCCTGCGCGTACTCGGCCAGCGCCGTCGGCGTCAGGTCGTTGCCGGGGCGGTTCTGCAGGTCGCGCGCGCGGTTGACCGCCTCGCCGAGCAGCGCCGCCTCGGCGACGGTCGCCTCGAGCCCGTCGGCGCCGGAGACGATCAGGCGCTCCAGCGGCTTCGGCGCCGCGCGCCATCCGCGCCGGCGGCGGACTTGTAGCGCTCGAAGCGGTAGTCGCCGAGGATCGTGCCCTCGACGAGCGCCGCCGGCGATCGCGCCGCGTCGCGTCGCTTGCGCCGCCGGCAGCCTGCCAGCAGAGCGTCGCGGGTCGAGAGCTCGCGGCGCGCGCGACCGGCCACGGCGGCCGCCACGCGCGCGCGCTCGGCGTGAGCTCCTCGCGCGCGCCGAGCCCCACGAGCAGCCAGCGCTTGCCGTCGGCGTGGGTCAGCGCGAGCGACTTGAACGAGCGTGCGCGCCTCGCCGGAGGCGAGCAGCTCGGCGAGCTGCGCGGGCGAGCTCGGCGGCGGGCTCCTCGCCCTCGAAGACGCCGATCGCGATCGTGTCGGCGTCGGTCGTCCTGGCTGCTTGGGCGGTCGCGGAGACCTGCATGCGGCGGCACGATATCCGGCTCGCGAACGATTCGTCGCGTTGGCGTAATCGTCGCTTTACTCGCAGCTCCTGGCGAGTCCGCCGAGGGCCCACGCCGCGTGGCCGGCGATCCCGGGGCCGTCCACTACCATTCTCGCTCTCCGTCCCCTCAATCGACCTACAGGAGAAGAGCCGACCTCCATGCCCAAGACAGTGATCCTCGGCAGCCGCGCGCACCCCCATCGGCAAGATGGGCGGCGGCCTGTCCACGCTGGACGCCACCGAGCTCGGCGGCGCTCGCGATCAGCGCCGCGCTCGAGCGCGCCGGCGTCGAGCCCGAGCAGGTCGAGCACGTCGTGATGGGCCAGGTGCTGCAGGCCGGCCAGGGGCAGATCCCCTCGCGCCAGGCGCAGATCAAGGCCGGCATCCCCAAGGAGGTCTCCTCGGAGACGATCAACAAGGTCTGCGCCTCGGGCCTGCGCGCCTCGGTGATCCTCGACCAGGCGATCCGCGCCGGCGACGTGCAGGTGGGCGTCGGCGGCGGCATGGAGTCGATGTCGAAGGCCCCCTACCTGCTGCCGCAGGCGCGCTTCGGCTACCGCATGGGCGACGCCAAGATGCTCGACGCGATGGTCCACGACGGGCTCACCAACCCGTTCTCCGGCAAGCAGATGTTCGTCGAGGCGACCGAGATCGGCGACGAGCTCGAGATGACGCGCGCCGACCTCGACCGCTGGGCGCTGCGCTCGCACGAGCTCGCGCTGAAGGCGATCGACGAGGGCCGCATGGCCGAGGAGATCGTGCCGGTGACGGTCAAGGGCCGCAAGGGCGACACGGTCGTCGAGATCGACGAGGGCCCGCGCCGCGACACCTCGCTCGAGAAGCTCGCCACGCTGCCCGGGCTGGTCGGCAAGGAGGGCTCGCACACGGCCGGCAACTCGCCCGGCGTCAACGACGGCGGCGGCGCGCTCGTGCTCGCCTCCGACGAGTGGGCCGCGGCCAACGGCAAGGAGGCGCTCGCCGAGATCGTCGCCCACGCGCAGAGCGCCAACGACTTCGCCTACCTCGCCACGACGCCCGCCAGCGCCGCCAAGAAGGCGCTCGAGAAGGCCGGCCTGCAGCCGGGCGACATCGACCTGTGGGAGATCAACGAGGCGTTCGCGTCGGTCACGCTCAACTCGATCCGCATGCTCGGCATCGACGAGGACCGCGTCAACGTCAACGGCGGCGCCGTCGCGCTCGGCCACCCGATCGGCGCCTCCGGCGCGCGCATCCTCGGCAGCCCTCGTGCACGAGCTGCGCCGCCGCGGCGGCGGGCTCGGCTGCGCCGCGATCTGCTCCGGCGGCGGGCAGGGCGACGCGGTGATCCTCAAGGTCTGAGGCGGCCGTGAGCGCTTCGCCAGACGGCGGATCGCCGAACGGCCAGCCGCGCGGCGCCGCGTTCTTCGACCTCGACAAGACGCTGATGGCGGGCTCCTCCGGCATCTTCTTCGCGCGCGCCGCGTACGAGACGGGGATGATCTCGCGCGGGCGGCTGGTGCGCGACGTCTACGAGAACCTGCGCTTCCGCCTGCGCGGCTCGACCGACGACCGCGCCGACGACGTGCGCAGGCGGGTGGGCGAGATGATCGCCGGCGTGCGCGTGCGCGACCTCGAGCGCCTGTCGCCGCGCGTGCTCGCGGGCGTGCTGCCGCGCCTGTACCCGCAGATGCTCGAGCGCGCCTACGCCCACCAGGACGCCGGCCTGCCGGTCTACATCCTCACCGCCGCCTCGCAGGAGATGGCCGACCTGCTCGCGCACGTGCTCGCCTTCGACGGCGGCCTCGGCTCGCGCTCGGAGATCGTCGACGGCCGCTACACCGGCCGGCCGGCGGGCCCGTTCAACTACCGCGAGGGCAAGGTCCTCTCGATGCGCGAGGTGGCCGAGCGCGAGCGGCATCGACCTGGCCGCCTCCTACGCGTACTCGGACTCGGAGTCCGACCTGCCGATGCTGCGCGCGGTGGGCCACGCGGTCGTCGTCAACCCCGACGCGGCGCTGCGGCGGATCGCGCGCGAGGAGGGCTGGGAGGTGATCGAGCTCGACCGCCTCGGCCGGCGCCTGAAGGTGCTCGCCGCGCTCGGGCGCCGGCACCGCGCTCGCGTCGCTCGGGCGGGCGTCGTGCGCGGGCGCAGCGTCGAGCGCGCGCTCGACGGCGCGCGCTCGCGGCGCGACGCCGCGGCGCGCAATGCGCGGCGCGTCCGCCGGCGCCGCGCGATCGAGAGCCGTCTAGCCCGCTGCTGCGCCGATGTCCCGCCATCGCACGCCAGCACGCCACCCAGAGCAAGATCCGCGTCGTCGTCGCCAAGCCCGGCCTCGACGGCCACGACCGCGGCGCGAAGATCATCGCGCGCGCGCTGCGCGACGCCGGCATGGAGGTGATCTACACGGGCCTGCACCAGACGCCCGAGCAGATCGTCGAGACGGTGATCCAGGAGGACGCCGACGCGGTCGGCCTGTCGATCCTCTCGGGCGCGCACATGACGCTCGTGCCGCGCGTCGTCGAGCTGCTGCGCGAGCAGGGCGTCGACGACGTCGTGATCACCGTCGGCGGCACGATCCCGGCCGAGGACATCCCCGAGCTCAAGAGCCTGGGCGTCGCCGAGGTGTTCACGCCCGGCGCGCCCACGCAGGCGATCGTCGATTTCATCCGCGGCGCGGCCGTCGGCGCGCTAGCAGAGCCTGATTGACTCGTCAGTCAACCGCGCGAACAGGTAGGATCGCAGTCAACAGACCCCAAGGAGAAGCCTGAGAATGAAGATATGCGTCCTGGTGAAGGAGGTTCCGGACGCCGCCGTCGAGAAGAGGATCGACCCCTCGACGGGGCGCATGGACCGCAGCGGGGAGAAGAACCTCAACCCGTATGACACGCACGCCATCGAGGCGGCGATGCAGATCAAGGAGGGCGGCGCGGTCCCGGTCGAGGAGATCGTCGCCGTGACGATGGGCCCCGACAGCGCCGTGCGCGCGCTGCACAAGGCGGTCTCGCTCGGCGCCGACCGCTCGGTCCACCTCAGCGACGCGGCGGTCGCCGGCTCCGACGTGGCCGCGACCGGCTACGCGCTGGCCAAGACGCTGCAGCGCGAGAGCCCCGACCTGGTGCTGCTCGGCCAGCAGTCCGACGACGGCGAGTGCTACACGATCGGCGCGGTCGTCGCCGAGCACCTCGGCATGCCGTCGCTGACGCAGGTGATCAAGATGGACGTCGACTCCGACGGCGCTGCGCTGCGAGCGCCAGGCCGAGTACGGCTACGACACCGTGCAGATCAAGCTGCCCGCCGTGATCTCCGTCGGCGACGCGATCAACGAGCCGCGCTACCCGTCGCTGAAGGCGATCATGGGCGCCAAGAAGAAGCCGCTCGACACGGTCACCGCCGGCGACGTCGGGATCGACGCCTCGCAAAGTCGGCGGCGAGAACTCCGCCGCGCAGTGGGTCGCCGCGAAGGCGCCGCCGGCGAAGGCCGCCGGCGAGATCATCGAGGACGAGGACACCGGCGAGACGGTCGAAAAGATCGTCGCCTGGCTCGACGAGAGGAAGCTGATCTAGGAGATGACGAATGGCGAACATCCTGGTTTACGCGCTGCACTACGACGGCGCGATCAACAAGAACTCGCTCGGCGCGGTCTCCGAGGGCGCCAAGCTCGCCGCCGAGCTCGGCGGCGAGGCGCACGCGATCCTGCTCGGCGAGAACGTGCCGCAGGACCTGGCCGCCTCGCTCGGCAACTACGGCGCCAAGAAGGTGCTCGTCGCCGAGGGCCCCGAGGGCCTCGCGCAGCCGCTCGTCGACGCGATGGCCGAAGGCGATCACCGACGGCGGCTACTCCTACGCGCTGTTCGGCGGCGGCCTGCTCGGCTTCGAGATCGGCGCCGGCCTCGCCGCGCGGCTCGGCGCCGGCGTGGTCGATGGAGGTCACCACCGTGCGCGCCGAGGACGGCGAGCTGATCGCCGAGCGCCCGATCCTCGGCGACTCGGCGATCTCCGAAATCAAGTACCGCTCGGACGTCGGCATCATCATCGGCCGCCTGAACGCGTTCGAGATCAAGGAGGACCGGCGACGGCGCCGACGCGCCGGTCGAGACAGCTCGAGCTTCGAGCTCGCGCCCGCAGGCGCAGCAGGCGACGATGGTCACGCGCGGCGAACAGCGCGGCGCGGACGTCGACATCGAGGGCGCCGACATCCTCGTCGCCGGCGGGCGCGGCCTCGGCAAGGCCGAGGGCTTCCAGCTGCGCCGAGGACCTGGCCGCGGCGTTCGGCGGCAACGCCGCCGTCGCGGCCACGCGCGCGGTCGTCGACGCCGGCTGGTACCCCTACGCGGCGCAGATCGGCCAGACCGGCAAGACCGTCTCGCCGAAGCTGTACCTCGCGGCCGGCATCTCCGGCGCGATCCAGCACAAGGTCGGGATGCAGAGCTCGGAGAACATCGTCGCGATCAACAAGGACGCCAACGCGCCGATCTTCGAATTCTCCGACCTCGGCATCGTCGGCGACCTCAACAAGATCCTGCCGAAGCTGACCGAGGCGGTGAAGGCGAAGAAGGGCACCTGACGATGAGCGGCCACGGCGGCTCCAGCAACGGCAAGGTCGCACCGGCGGCCTTCCCGCCGCCGGTGGACTCGCGCAAGGAGTTCATCAAGCGCGGCCTCGACGCCGAGGACGAGCTGATCGAGGTCGGCGTCGCGATCGTCGGCGGCGGCACCGCCGGCCTGGCGTGCGCCAACCGCCTGCTGCAGCTGCTCGCCGACGATCCGGAGACGATGGAGCGCCTCGGCGAAGTGCCGGTCGCGGTGGTCGAGAAGGCCAAGACCTGCGGCGGGCACAACCTGTCCGGCGCGGTCATGCGCCCGGGGCCGCTGCAGGAGCTGTTCCCGGAGATGACGCCGCGAGGACTGGCGCAAGGAGGGCTTCGCCTTCGGCGAGGTCACCAAGGAGGCGGTCTACATGATGCCCAGCGCCAAGACCAAGCTGCGCATCCCCACGCCGCCGCAACTTCAAGAACCACGGCAACGAGGTCATCTCGGTCTCGGCGCTGGCGCGCTTCCAGCAGCGCCAGGCCGAGGAGGCCGGCGCGTACATCCTCACCGAGACCTCCGCCACGCAGCTGATCGTCGAGGACGGCCGCGTCGTCGGCGTGCGCTCGGGCGACAAGGGCCGCGGCAAGGACGGCGAGCCGCTCGGCAACTTCGAGCCGGGCACCGACATCAAGGCGCAGGCGACGGTGCTCGCCGAGGGCTGCTGGGGCCACCTCACCGGCGCCGCGATCAAGGAGTTCGACCTCGCCGACGGCCGCGAGCCGCAGGTCTGGGAGCTCGGCGTCAAGGAGGTCTGGAAGGTTCCCAAGCCGCTCGACCGCGTGATCCACACGATCGGTCCGTGGCCGCTGAAGCTCTCCGCCAAGTACGGGCAGATCGGCGGCACGTGGATCTACCCGATGAAGGACGAGAAGACCGGCGAGGACCTCGTCATCGATCGGCTTCGTCATCGACCTCGAGTACGCCGACGCGACGACCTCCGCCCACGACCTGCTGCAGCAGTTCAAGATGCACCCGCTCGTCAAGGGCATCCTCGAGGGCGGCGAGCGCGTCGCCTGGGGCGCCAAGGCGCTGCCCGGCGGCGGCTACTGGTCGATGCCGAAGCTCTCGATGCCCGGCGCGGTGCTCGTCGGCGACGCCGGCGGCATGGTCGACACGGTCGCGCTGAAGGGCGTGCACCACTGCATCAAGTCGGGCAAGCTCGCCGCCGAGTCGATCTACGCGGCGCTCGTGCGCGGCGAGAGCGACGTTCGAGTCCTACGAGCAGGCGATCGAGGACTCCTCGGTCGGCAAGGAGCTCTACGAGGTGCGCAACACGCGCCAGCCGTTCCAGAAAGGCTTCGTGCTCGGCGCGCCGCTGGTGAACCTCGCGATCGCCACCAAGGGCAAGCTCCCCCCGGGCCGCCTGTCGTGGCACCGCAACGACGCGCAGCCGATGTTCATCGGCAAGACCAAGGACAGCTATCCCAAGCCCGACGGCAAGTACACCTTCGACAAGCTCTCCTCGGTGTTCATCACCGGCAACGCCACCCGCGACGACGCCCCCAACCACATCCGCGTGCGCAAACACGTGCCGCGCGAGATCGCCGAGACGTGGCGCTGGATGTGCCCGGCGGGCGTCTACGAGATTCCCGAGGACGCGCCCGAGCACGGCGAGGTCGACGTGATCGTCAACTACACCAACTGCGTGCAGTGCGGCGCGATCACCGCCAAGGGCGGTCGCCTGACGACCCCCGAGGGCGGCGACGGGCCGCTGTATCAGCTGACCTGAGCGCCGGCGCGGGGCGAGACGGAGACGCGTGATGCGGTCAACGGCTGCGAAACCTGCGCGCTTTTAGAGTGTTAGGGGGCTGTAGATGAGAGCGATGAGACGTCGCATGTCCCTGCACCGCACGCGCACGACGGCTGGCCGCGCCCGGCCCGATCGCGGCGCTGACGTGCGCCGTCGCCGTGCCATGGCTGGCGCTCTCGCCGGCGCGCGATCGGGCAAACACGATCGCGTCGGCGACGCTCGAGCAGTGCGCCACCGCGACCGTTCCCCAGACCGAACGCTCGGCCACGTTCGCCGGCGAAATGACGGCGATCCCGGGCACCGCGCGCATGGAGATGCGCATCGACCTCGAAGAGCAGGCACCCGGAGAAACACTGTTTCGCACCATCACCGACCCGAGCCTGGGCGTGTGGCACCTCTCCGCCGCGGGCGTGAAGGTGTTCGCCCACATCAAGCAGGTCACCAACCTGTCCGCCCCGGCGCTCTACCGCGGCGCGCTGCGCTTCCGCTGGCTGAACGCCAGGGATCGCCCGATCAAGAGCGAGGAACTGCGCACCGCGCGCTGCGAACAGCCGGCCCCCTCGGCGCCTGCGCCCACCTCCACGAGCCCCTCGAGCACCGGCTCGCAGACGGCCGCCGCGGCGAGCGCCGGCGCGTAGTCGCCGCGCACGAGCGCCGGCCCGCTAGAATCGAGCGACGATGAAGGCGAACATCCACCCCAACTACGTCACCGCGCACGTGCGCTGCACATGCGGCAACGAGTTCATCACGCGCGCCACGCAGGACGAGCTGCACGTCGAGGTGTGCTCCAACTGCCATCCGTTCTACACCGGCCGGCAGAAGCTGATGGACACCGGCGGGCGCGTCGAGCGCTTCCAGCGCAGGGTCGCCAAAGGCCGGCTGTCCACGGCGCAAGCCCGGTCCGCGCAGTAGCCCGATGGCCGGCGCCGTGGCTGACCCCCCGGCGCCGACGACGCTGCGCGAGAGCGACGGTGAGCTGAGCGCCCAGCGCGACGCGCCCGTCGGCGGGCAGGCGGTGCTGGAGGGCGTGATGATGCGCGGCGTGTCCAACTGGGCGGTCGCCGTGCGCAAGCCCAGCGCCGAGCAGCTGCTCGAGAGCGAGCGCGGGGCGGGCGGGCATCCGATCGCCGCGCTGGGCGAGATCGAGGTCAAGGCGATCCCGCTCGAGTCCGCGATGAAGCGCCACCGTGCGCTGCGACTGCCGATCATCCGCGGCGTCGTCGCGCTCGGCGGCTCGATGGTCATCGGCTTCCGCGCGCTCGAGATCTCCGCGAATGCGCAGATGCCGCCCGAAGAGGCGAAGGACGGCGAGGCGTCGGAGGACGGCGAGATCCCGCGTGCCGTGTGGTTCGGGACCGTCGTCGTCGCGATCGCGCTCGCGGTCGTGCTGTTCTTCCTGATCCCCGTCGGCATCACCAGCCTGATCAAGCACCAGCTCGGCTCCTCGATCCTGTTCTGGGTCGTCGAGGGGCTGATCCGCACGACCCTGTTCCTCGGCTACATGGCGCTGCTCTCGCGCGTGCGCGACCTGCGGCGCGTGTTCGAGTACCACGGCGCCGAGCACAAGACGATCTCCTGCTTCGAGGCGGGCCTGCCGCTGACGCCCGCCAACGCGCAGCGCTTCTCGCGGCTGCACCCGCGCTGCGGCACGAGCTTCCTGCTCGTGGTGATGATCGTCGCGATCTTCGTGTTCGCGCCGATCGGCCTGCCGGCGTGGTACTGGCTGATGGCCACGCGCGTGCTCGGCGTGCCCGTGATCGCCGGCATCTCCTTCGAGCTGATCAAGTTCGCCGGGCGCAACCGCAGTCGCGGCTGGGTGCGCGCGCTGATGTGGCCCGGCCTGAAGCTGCAGCTGCTGACCACGCGCGAGCCCGATCTGGACCAGCTTGCGGTGGCGATCGCGGCGCTACAGGCAGTGCTCGAGCGCGAGACGCCCGGCGAGCTCACGGCCGCCGACCTCGTCGGCGTCGAGGTCGTGGCCTAGCCTTCCGGGCTGGGCGCTTCGGGTGATTCCGCGACCGGCGCGCTCGGCGCGTAGTAGTTGGGCGCGTCGAACGGGATCGAGCAGCTCTCCTTCAGGGTCTTCTTCGCCTTGACCCTGTGCCGGCCGTGCCCGTGGGCCTTCGTGTAGCCGTATACCTGGAGGCTGAGGGTGCCGATCGCCGCCGCGGCTGATGCCTGGGCGTTGAGCGTCATGACGACCGGCCCGGCGCTTTTGAAGTCGTAGTCGTCGATTTCCGCGGCGCGATAGCTGGAGCCGCGGCCGACCGTGTTGGTGGGGAAGCTCTCGGTGCCGGAGATCGTGCCGGCGGCGACGTCGAACGTGAACGGCGGGTGTTCGCCGCCGCCGAAGTAGCTGAAGATCCATTCTTTGCCGCACAGGACGCCGAATTTGCCGGTCAGGTCCTGCTTCTCCTCGAGGACCAGCATCGGACCCGTCCCCTGGCCGTTGGGCTGCCATTCGTAGAGGTACGCCCTCAGGCCGCCGGCTCGTGCGATGGCCAGCGGCACGAGCAGTGCGCTGACGCCCAGCAGGAGCATCACACGGCGGATCACGCGCGCCATTGTAGGCTCGCACGGTGATCGAAGATCTCGTCGAGCAGATCGAGGCGCGCTTCGCGGAGCTGGGCGCGCAGATGACCGACCCCGAGGTGATCTCCGACCGGGAGCGCTACGCGGAGGCCGGCCGCGCCTACAGCCAGCTCGAGCCGGCGGCCAAGCTCGCCGAGCAGTGGCGCCTCGCGCACGACGACGCGGCGGGCGCGGAGGAGCTGCTGTCGGAGATGGGCGAGGACTCTGAGATGCGCGAGGAGCTCGCGCAGGCGCGCCGGCGCATCGAGGAGCTCGAGGAGCAGATACGGCTGGCGATGGTCGAGCGCGACCCCAACGACGACAAGAGCGTGATCGTCGAAATCCAGGGCGGCGCCGGCGGCGACGAGGCGGGCCTGTGGGCCGGTGACCTGTACCGGATGCTCGCGCGCTACGCCGAGCGGCTCGGCTTCGAGACCGAACTGATGGACGCGGGCGACGGCAAGTACACGTTCGAGATCAAGTCCCGCCCGCCCGACGGCGCCTACTCGGTGTTCAAGTACGAGGGCGGGACCCATCGCGTGCAGCGCGTGCCCCAGACCGAGTCCCAGGGCCGCACCCACACCTCCACGGCGACCGTCGCGGTGCTGCCCGAGGCGGAGGACGTGGACGTGCAGATCGACGCGAACGACCTGCAGATCGACGTCTACCGCTCCTCCGGTCCGGGCGGCCAGTCGGTCAACACGACCGACTCGGCGGTGCGCGTCACGCACAAGCCGTCGGGGATCGTCGTCTCGATGCAGGACGAGAAGTCCCAGCTGCAGAACCGCGAGAAGGCGCTGCGCGTGCTGCGCGCGCGGCTGTACGAGCGGGCGCTGGCCGAACAGCAGGCGGAGCTGGCGGCCGACCGCCGCTCGCAGGTGGGGACCGGCGATCGCGCGGAGAAGATCCGCACGTACAACTACGGCGAGCGGCGCGTGACCGACCACCGCATCAAGCTCACGGTGCACAACCTCGACCAGGTGCTCGAAGGCGAGCTGGACGAGCTCACGGAGGCGCTGCAGTCCGACGAGAAGCGCCGGCGTCTGGAGACCCAGGCGCTTGGATGAGGGTCGACACGCCGTTCGTGAAATGCTCCCCGACTGCTGATGCACGCCTCCACCGACACCGCCACGACCGCACGCGACGCGCTCGACAGCGCCAACATCGCGATCGCGGCGGCAGGCTGTGAGAGCCCGCGGCTGGACGCCGAACTGCTGCTCGCGCACGCGCTCGGCGTCGGGCGCGAGCGGCTGCTGAGCGACCCCGACCTGCTCGTCGCAGGCTCGGCGGTGCGCGCGTTCCAGGACGCGGTGCGCCGCCGCGCGGTCGAGCGCGAGCCCGTCGCCTACATCGTCGGCCGGCGCGGCTTTCGCCGCCTGGAGCTGAGCGTCGATCCTCGCGCGCTGATCCCGCGGCCGGAGACCGAGCTGCTGGTCGAGGTCGGCGATCGGGCTGGGCGCGGGCGCGCGCGTGCTCGACGTCGGCACCGGCAGCGGCGCGGTGGCGCTCGCGCTCAAGCACGAGCGCCCCGACCTGAACGTCAGCGGCAGCGACATCAGCGAGTCCGCGCTCGAGCTCGCGCGCGCCAACGGCGAGCGCCTGGGGCTGGACGTGCACTGGCTGCACGCCGACCTGCTGGGCGGCCTCGAGGAGCTGGAGTTCGACGCGGTCGCTGGCCAACCCGCCGTACGTCGCCGAATCCGACCGCGACGCGCTCGCGCCCGAGATACTTCGCCACGAGCCCGCGCAGGCGCTGTTCGCGGGCCCCGACGGGCTGGCGTGCATCCGCACGCTGCTCGGGCAGCTCGCCGAGCTGCCCGAGGTGCGCTTCCTGGCGATGGAGGTCGGCGCCGGGCAGGCGGCCGCGGTCGCCGAGCTGACTCGCGCCGCCGGCTTCGACGCGATACGGTTCGAACGCGACCTGGCGCGCATCCAGCGGGTGGTGGTCGCGGAGCGGCACAGGTGATGACTGCGAAGACCGACGAGCAGCAGACGATCAGCGCGCAGGACGTGCAGCGCCTGGAGGAGTGCGTCGCTGCCGGCGGCGTCGCGGTGTTTCCGACGGACACCGTGTACGGGGTGTGCTGCGACCCCGACGACGAGCAGGCGGCGCGGCGGCTGTACGCGCTCAAGGGGCGCCCCGCCGACCCGGCCCGCGGCGGTCATGTGCTTCGCCCTGGAGCCGGCCTGGAGATGCTGCCCGAGCTGCGGCTCGACGAGCGCGCGGCGCTCGCGGCGCTGCTGCCCGGTCCGGTGACGCTGCTGCTCGCCAATCCCGGACACCGCTTCGCGCCCGCGTGCAGGATCGATCCGGACACGCTCGGGCTGCGGGTCCCGAAGCTGCCCGAGCGCCTGCAGGCGCTCGCGGCGCTGAGCAGGCCGGTGATGCAGTCCAGCGCCAACATCTCCGGCCAGCCCGACGCGCGCACGCTCGCAGCAGGTGCCGCAGAGTGTGCGCGACGGCGCCGACCTGGTGCTGGACGGCGGCGAGCTGCCGGGCACGCCCTCGACGGTGATCGATCTGCGCGACTACAGCGCCGAGCGCCGCTGGCACGTGCTCAGGGAGGGCGCGCTGGCGCGCAGCGAGGTGCGCGAGACGCTGTTGGCTTTGGGCTAGCAGCGAGTGGCGAGCGATCGTGGTCGGCTGCTAGCCTCGTTAGAGCTGCCGCGACTGGCGCCCTGAGGTGGAATCGACCACCGGGAAGCGGCATCCGAACAGCCGCGCGCCTGGGCACCACCGTCCTCACCGTACGTCCAAGGAGAGCGCCGTGTCCGAGCTCAGCCCCGACTACTTCAACCGTCCCCTCGCCGAGGTCGACCCGGAGATCGCGGACGCGCTGCGCGGCGAGCTCGAGCGCGAGCAGGGCACGCTCGAGATGATCGCCTCGGAGAACTTCGTCCCCCGCGCCGTGCTCGAGTGCCAGGGCTCGGTGCTGACGAACAAGTACGCCGAGGGCTACCCGGGACGCCGCTACTACGGCGGCTGCGAGTGGGTCGACGTCGTCCGAGCAGCTCGCGATCGACCGCGCGAAGGCGCTGTTCGGGGCCGAGCACGCCAACGTGCAGCCGCACTCCGGCTCGCAGGCCAACGCCGCCGTCTACCACGCGCTGCTGCGGCCGGGGGACACGATCATGGGCCTGTCGCTCGCGCATGGCGGGCATCTCAGCCACGGGATGAAAGCCAACGTGTCCGGCCGGCTGTACGACATCGCCGCCTACGAGGTCGACCGCGAGACCAGCCTGATCGACATGGACGAGGTCGCGCGGATCGCGCGCGAGCGCCGTCCCAAGCTGCTGCTGGCGGGCTGGTCGGCGTACCCCCGCCAGCTCGACTTCGCGCGCTTCAGGGAGATCGCCGACGAGGTCGGCGCGCTGCTGATGGTCGACATGGCGCACTTCGCGGGACTCGTCGCCGCGGGACTGCACCCGAGCCCGATCGAGTACGGCGCGGATGTCGTCACGACGACGACCCACAAGACGCTCGGTGGCCCGCGCGCGGGCGTGATCCTGTGCAAGGAGGAGTACGCGAAGAAGATCGACTCGGCCGTCTTCCCCGGCCAGCAGGGCGGACCGCTGGAGCACGTGATCGCCGCCAAGGCGGTCGCCTTCAAGATCGCCGCCAGCGAGCTGTTCGTCGAGCGCCAGCGGCGCACGATCGAAGGCGCGCAGGCGCTCGCGCGCGAGCTGCTGAAGGCCGGGCACGGCGTCAACGTGCTCACCGGCGGAACCGACGTGCACCTGGTCCTGGTCGACCTGCGCGAGTCCGATCCGGCGCTCAGCGGCAGAGACGGCGAGGATCGCCTGCACGAGATCCAGATCACGGTCAACCGCAACGCCGTGCCGTTCGACCCGCGCCCGCCGATGGAGGCCTCGGGCCTGCGCATCGGCACGCCGGCGCTTGCCACGCGCGGCCTGCAGGAGGAGGACTTCGAGGAGGTCGGGCGCATCCTCGCGGTCGCGCTCACCCCCGAATACGAGTCCCGCGCCGGCGAGCTTGCCGACCGTGTCGAGCGCGATCGTGGAGCGCTACCCGCTTTACGAGGGGCTGCCGGCCACCGCGCAGGTGTAGCGCCGTCTCGGCTGGCGCAGCGCCATCGACCTCCCGGCCTGCGATGCTTTACGCGAGCCGATGGCGCATCCAACCGAGCTCGACGCGCTTTACGCCTTTCTGGCGGCCGCGGTCATCGCCGCGCTGCTGACGCCCCTCACGATGCGCTTCGCGAGGGCGCGTCGGCGCGATCGACGAGCCGCGCGAGCGCGGGCTGTCGGACCGGCCGACGCCGCTGCTCGGCGGCCTTGCGATCTTCGCCGGCGTGCTGCTCGCGGGCTTGGTCTGGCTGCCGGCGGGATACGCCAGCGAACAGCAGCCGCAGCTGTGGCACGGCGTGCTGCTGGGGGCCGCGCTGATCACGCTCGTGGGCGCGCTCGACGATCGCTTCGAGCTGCACCCGGCGCTCAAGCTGCTCGGGCAGGTGCTGGCGGCGGTGATCGTCGTGCACTACGGCGTCGCCGTGAAGGCGATCACGCTGCCGTTCGTCGGCCACCTGTCGTTCCCCAACACCGGGCCCGCGGACGCCGGGCCGGTGCTGACCGTGATCGGGCTGGTGCTGATGATGAACGTCGTCAACTTCTCCGACGGTGTCGACGGCCTGGCGGCGGGCGTGTGCACGATCATCGCCGCCGCGATGGCGGTGATCGCGTTCGACCTCGACCGCCAGCAGCCGGGAGTGCTGGCGGCGCTCACCGCCGGCGCGGCGCTCGGCTTCCTGATCTTCAACTTCCCGCCCGCGTCGAGCTTCATGGGCGACTGCGGCGCACAGCTGCTGGGCCTGCTGATGGGCGTGATCACGGTCGAGGCCGCGGTCAAGACCGAGGCGGTCGTGTCGTTCGTTTTTCCGCTGATCCTGCTGGCGGTGCCGTTCCTGGACACGACCTTCGTGGTGCTCAAGCGCCTCAAGTACAAGCAGCCGTTCTACCGCGCCGACAGCGAGCACTTCCACCATCGCATGGCCCGCATCGGCTTCTCCAGCCGCCGCACGATCGCCTACCTGTACGCATGGACGCTGCTCTTGGCGGGGATGGCGCTGGCGCTGCGCTTCGTCCCCTACAGCGACCACAAAGGGCACTACGACACGGGCTGGACGCTCGTGATGGCGGCGATCGGGCTGCTCGTGGTGGCGGCCAGCGTGTACCTCGTGTACGTCCTGGAGATCCTCAAGTTCCGCCGGCTGGACGCGATTCGCCTGCGGCGGCTGCGCCCGGAGGCCTCACCAGCGGAGATCGAGCTGGATGTGGCGAAGCATCTGGAAACCGGAGAGTTCGATGCGGTGTCGCACGCCGGGGACCGGGATGCGCAGGTGCGCGACGACGCGGTGGCCGGTGGGGCTGAGCAGCGGGTCGGCAAGCTGCAGGTGGATGAGGACCGCGTAGGCGCAAAGCAGGAGCGCGGCGGCGCACAGGCGCCGATCGCCGCTGACGGCCGCTAGCGGCAGCACCCAGATCACGTACCACGGAAGCAGCCACGCGGTCGACACGAGCAGGGCGATCGTGCTCCAGCCGGCCGCCACGCGCCAGTCGGCGCCGCGCCCGGTGCGCCACAGCGCGTATACGAGCACCGCGAGGAAGCCGCCGATGAACACGTGACGCCACCAGCCGGGCGTGCCGCTGAGCCCCACCAGGCGCGCCGTCTCCGCGGGGATGCTGTGCGCGGCCACCAGCTGCTGCTGCTCGCCGACGGCGTCCAGGAAGCCGAGCGCGTGCGCGCCGAAGCCGATCAGCCCCACGACCGCGACCGCCAGCAGCCCGCCGCCCGCGCTGAGCGTCGCGCGCATGCGCTCACGCGTGCGCGGCGAGGCGAGCACGAGGAACGGCAGCACGAGCCCGGCCGTCACCTTGACGCCCACGGCCGCCGCCAGCGCGCCCGCCGCTGCGCGCGTGCGCGGGCTCGTGCCCGCGGTCCACGCGAGCGCGAGCGCGAGCGCCAGCAGCAGCAGCGTGTCGTTGTGCGCGCCGCCGACAGCCAGCACCAGCAGCACCGGGTTCAAGCCCACGAACGCCGCCGCCCAGCTCGGCGAGCGTCCCAGGCGCGCGGCCGCGCGCGCGACCAGCGCGACCGCGCCGAGGGTCGAAATGACCGCCAGCGCCTTGAACGCCCACAGGCCGCCCGCGAGACCGAGCGGTACCAGCGCGTAGCTGACCAGCGTGAACAGCGGGCCGTACGGGGAGTGCTGGAACTGCCAGTAGATGAACCGCAGCACCGGGTCGCTCGGCGCTTCGGCGGCGAAGTGCGTGTACGGGTCGAGGCCGTGCAGGACGCCCATGCGCGCGAACGCGAGGTAGCCGAACACGTCCTGGGAGATCAGCGGCGGCCCCAGCAGCAGGATCAGGTTCGCGAGCACGATCGCGCCCGTGAGGGCCAGCGGCGGCAGCCGTCGCGCGACGAGCAGCACGAGCAGGTAGCTCGCGCACATGATCAGCATCAGCGCCTGGAAGTCGCCGCTTGAGAGGCCCACGCCGAGGCCGTGCAGCGGACCCGACAGCCATGAGGGCCAGCCGCCGCTGCGGGCGGGGACGTACTGGCCGGGCGCCGCGGCGGCGCCGGCGCTCACGAGGAAGACGCACGCCACGATGCCGGCCAGCCCGAGCGCTCCGAGCGCTCGCGCGAGCCACGCCGGCACCCGCGCGCCGGCCGCGGCGTCTGCGTCCGCGGACTCCGTCGCGGCGATCGCCGCCGGTGATAGTGGGGTCGCAGCCGGTATGGCGCCCATTGTTGCGTCTCGCTGCCCCGCGGGCGTCCCCTGGGGGCGGTAGGCTGTATGCAAGTCCGTGCCCCCTTGGGGGGATTCTCCGTGGGCACATGTCCCCGCCTCGGCCGCTCGACCGCGAGCGTTGGCGGGCGACCCAACATTCATGCGACGTCGCAACCGCACACGCAACCGGCGCCGGGATCCCGATCCCGCGCGCCCGCGCCGCGTCCTGATCCTGTCCGCCGACGTCGGCGAGGGACACGCGGCGGCCGCGCGCGCCCTCGCGCAGCAGATCGAAGCATCCGAGCAGCACGCCGAGGTGACGGTGATCGACGGGCTCGCCGCGATGGGCAGGCTCGTGCGGCCGGTCGTCGAGGACGGCTACCGCGTGCAGCTGCGCTTCATGCCGTGGACCTACACGCTGGTCTACTGGATGCTCGAGAACGTGATGCCGGTGCGCGTGCTCGCGCGGCGGCTTCTGTGCCTGGCCGGATCGCGCTCGCTCGCGCGCACGATCGCCGAGCACGACCCCGATGTCGTCGTCTCCACGTACCCGGCGGTGACGGTCGTGCTGGCACGGCTGCGGCGCATCGGCGAGGTGAGCTGCTCGACCGTCGCCACGATCACCGATCTGACCGGCCTGTTCTTCTGGGCGCAGCCCGGCATCGACCAGCACCTGGTGATGTACGGCGAGTCGATGCAGTCGGTCGAGCGGATCGCCGGGCGCGGCAGCGTGCAGCTCGTGCGCCCGCTGATCTCGGCCGAGTTCCTCGAACCCCGCTGCCCCGTCGACGCGCGTCGCGCGCTCGGGCTCTCCCAGGAGGGCCGCACGGTCGTCGTCTCCGGCGGCGGCTGGGGTGTCGGCGACATCGCCGGCGCCGTGCGCGAGTTCACGCGGGTGCCCGAGGTCGGCAACATCGTGTGCCTGGCCGGCCACAACACGTCGCTGGCGGAGAAGCTGCGCGACGCGTTCGCGGGCGAGCCGCGGGTGCGCGTGTACGGGTTCACCGACAAGATGCCCGAGATCCTGGCCGCCGCCGACGTGCTCGTGCACTCGACCGGCGGGGTCACGTGCCTGGAGGCCAAGGCGGCGGGCACGCCGGTCGTCTCATACGGCCTGCCCGTCGGCCACGCGCGCCTGAACACGCGCGCGATGGCCTCGCTCGATCTGCTGCGCCTGGCCAACGACACGGACGAGCTGCGCTCGCACGTGCAGGCGAGCTTCCTGGACGCCGACTCGGCGTCGGAGAGCGACAGCGCTCCGGCGGGCGAGAGCGTCGACGCGGCGCAGCCGGAGGCCGTCGACGTGGTGCTGCAGGCGCCGCGGCGCGTGCAGCCGATCCCGCGCTGGCGGCTGCGCCTGGTGGCGTTCGCGACCCAGCTGACGCTGCTGGCGCTGCTGGGCTCGTGGATGATGTCGACCGACGAGGTGACCGCGGTCGCGGACAAGCTGCTGCACGTCCACGAACTCGTCCACGTCACGACCGCGCAGCCCGACGTGGCCGTGATCGTGCACGCGCCCGCGGGCGACATCGCGTCCGTGGCCGGCGTGCTCGCCGGAAAGGGGATCCACGTCTCGTTCGCCGACGACTCCGGTGTGCCCTCGCGCGAACGGATCGGCGAGCTGCGCAGGCTGAGCGATCAGCTGCTTCCGGAAGTCTCCAGCGGCCCCCTGTTCCACTGGGTGCGCACACGCGGCGTGCTGCGCTCGCAGGCGCGCGCGCTGGGGCTCGGACACCGCTTCTACTTCCTGCGCCCGCGCGGCGGGCTGTCCGTCGGTCAGACGGTGCTCGCGCGCACCGACGGCGCGATCCCCGTCAAGGGCAGGCTGCAGCTGAACGCCACCGGCGCGCTGCCTCAGCGGCCGATGCGCGCGGGCGACGTGCTCGTGGTCGAGCTGGACGGCTCGTCCGCGTCGCTGCGCGGGCTCGAGCGCATCGTCGCTTGGCTGGGGTCCTCGGGGCTCCGCGCCGAGCCGCTGTCGTGGCTGGTCGCATCGCCCTCCATCAGGGCGAGCAGCAGGGGCGAGCGCGCGAGCAGCGCGGCGCCCATGATCAGCACGCCCAGCGACACGACCAGCGGCGCGCCGCCGAGCGGCGTCGCGCCGAAGCGCTCGCCGAACAGCACCGGCGCGAGCGCCACCGGCACGATCGTCTGAGTCACGAACACCACCGGCGCGACCTGGATCGCCGGGCGTTCCTGCAGCGCGCTCGTCTCGCTGAGCACCCCCACCGCCGAGGCGGCGGCCGTGGACAGGCCCCACAGCGCCGCCACCGCCAGGTGGTGCGCCGAGAGGTCGTCGGCGGCGAGCTTGGTGGCGACGCCGCTCCAGCCGAACGCGAGCCCCGCGCAGACCATCGTCAGCTCCGAGATCGAGTGCCCGAGCGCGCGCAGCAGGTAGGGCAGCAGGCTCGCGAGCGCGAGCCCGACGAGCACGAGCGTGATCGTCAGCCGCTCGCCCGGCGTGCTCACGCTGCGCGCGGGCGCGAACAGCCCCGCGCCGACCACGCCGGCGACGATCGCGAGCGTCGCCAGATGCTCGGCGCGGCCGGCGTGCTCGCCCAGCATCCGCTCGCCCAGCACCAGCAGCACGAGCAGCCCCGCCGCGAGCGCTGGCTGCACCACGACCAGCGGCGCGAGCAGCAGCGCCACGACCTGCAGCGGCCAGCCGAGGATCGACAGGCCCGTGCCCATCATCCAGCGCGCGCGCTTGAGCAGCCCTCGCACGAGCGCCACCCGCAGGTACTCCTCGCGGGGCGCCTCGCGGGCGTCCATCGCCTGCAGGGCGATCCCTAGGCTGTAGAAGGTGGAGGCCCCCACCGCCGTCGCGATTCCCAGCACCAGATCGACCATGTCCGCTCACGATCATCGCACTCACCGGGCTCGAATCGCGGGTGCGCTCGGCGGCGCTGCGGCGATCGGCTACGCGCTTCCCGCCCTCGCGGGCGGTCGACCGGTCGGCTTCGCGACCTCGCCCGCGCCCATCTCGCCGCGCCTTCGCGCGCTGCTTGGCGTCGAGGGCACGACAGCCAGCGGCCGCGGCTTCGCGCTGACGTTCGACGACGGCCCGCACGCGCAGGGAACACCGGCCGTGCTGGAGATCCTCGCGCGCGAGCGTGTGCCGGCCACGTTCTTCCTGGTCGGCGAGCAGGTGCTGCGCAATCCCTCGCTCGCGCGCGAGATCGCCGATGCCGGCCATGAGATCGCGTTGCACTGCCACCGGCACCGCAACCTGCTGCGACTGGCGCCGGCGCAGGTGCGCGAGGACGTCGAGCGCGCGCTGTCGACGATCGAGGACGCGACTGGCCGCTCGCCGCGGCTGTACCGGCCGCCTTATGGCGTGCTCAACGCGGCCGCGCTGTGGCTGGCGCGCGAGCACGGCTGGCGCACGATGCTGTGGAGCCAGTGGGGTCGCGACTGGGAGGCGCGCGCGACGCCCGCGTCGATCGCCGCACACGTCACCGACGGCGTAGGCGAAGGCTCCGTGCTGCTGCTGCACGACGCCGACGACTACTCGGCGCCGGGCTCCTGGCGGCGCACGGCGCAGGCGCTGCCGCGTGTGCTGGCGACGCTCGCCGAGCGGGGGCTCGCACCGGTCGCGCCCTGATCGCGCGGGGGCTGGGGCTAACATCGACGGCTTGTCGACGGTCGCACAGATCGAGTCCGTGCCCGCCCGTGCCCTCGAGGGTGCGATCGGCTCCGGGCAGCCGCTGGCGCTCGCGCGCCCGCGCACGCGCTGGTGGGTGGAGGTCCTCACGATCGCATGGCTGGGCTGGGTGTACGACGCGATCACGAACCTCGCGCCGCTGCGTCTGCACGTGGCGCTCGCGCACGCCCGCAGCATCCTGAGCGTCGAGCGCTCGCTGCACATCGACCCGGAGCATGCGCTCGACCGCTGGCTGGCCGGGCACCACACGCTGGGGCAGGTGCTGTCCTACTACTACGACAACGCCCACTTCGTGGTGACGCTCGGTCTGCTCGGCTTCCTGTGGTGGCGGCGGGCGGACATCTACCGGCCGCTGCGCAACTCGCTGGTGCTCGTCAACGTGCTCGGGTTCGTCGTGTTCTGGCGCTTCCCCGTGGCGCCGCCGCGGATGCTGCCGGGGTTCGTCGACGTGGTCGCCTCGACGCACACCCTCGGCTCGTGGCACACCGGCGCGCTCGCGTCGCAGGCGAACCAGCTCGCGGCGATGCCGTCGCTGCACATCGCCTGGGCGGTGTGGTCGAGCCTGGTCATATGGCGGATCACCACACGCGTGTGGCTGCGCGCGCTCGCCGTCGTCTACCCGTTCGTGACCGGGTTCGCGGTGCTGGCGACGGGCAACCACTTCGTGCTCGACCTCGTCGGCGGCCTCGCGACGATCGCGGTGTCGCTGCTGATCGTGCGCCTGCTGGAGGCGCGTGGGAGCTGGCTGCGGGAGCTCGTGGCGAGCGCGCGACGGCAGCGTCGCACCCGGACCGTGACCGCGTACCCGTTGTCACAAAGTTGTTACGAAGTCGAAGACCGGGTAGACTAGGCCGCGCCGTCGCTGACCGTTGAGGGACGCTTCGATGGCGCCGCCGCCCTAAGGGCGCGGGCACCTTCTTTTCTATAGGGTGGGCCAGTCAAGCAGACATGCCGGGACAACGACTCATAGATAGCGCCAAGGGCGCCAAATCGCCGCGCGACCGGCGATCCGACGGGTAACCGGCCACGTTCCCCCGCAAGTGGATCAACGATCGTCAGCCGGCCTGCGCCCGGCCATCACACAGTCGCCGCTAGGTATCCCTCCTACCGGGATGTCCGAGCGGGACGGCGGCACGTCGCTCGAGCGGCGCGTGCTCGCGGTCCTGCGCTATCTCGACGTCGTGCTCGTGATCATCGCCACGCCGGTGGCGCTGTCGCTCGGCGCGCCCGCGGTCGGTATCGCCGTGGCGGCTGCCGCGTGGCTGATACAGCGCATGCTCGCCCGCACCATCCAGCGCTGGATCGCCGGCCGGGGAGCCGACGCGCGCTTCGGCCTCAACCTGGTCGACGGGTTCGGGCGCATCTGGCTGCTCGCCGGGGCGATCGTGCTCGCCGCCGTCATCGGCGGACGCCGCGACGGCCTGGCCGCAGCGGTTCTGATCTTCTGCGCATACTCGGTCGCGTTCGCGATGCGCCTGGTCAGCGGTCGACCGCAGGGGGAGCCGCAGCGATGAGCGCCGTGGCAGCGTCCCCGCCCGCAGGTGCGCCGGCTCCCCATGAGGGGATGAGCAAGGGGAAAAAGATCTTCCTCTCGCTCGTGGGCGCGTGGATCGGCGGGATCGTCCTCTTCATCATCCTGTTCGGCTTCAAGTCGCACAAGGCGCCGGCCGTCGCCAGCGGTGTCTTCTCCCCGACCGACGAGTTCAAACTCGACACCTGGTTCAAGCTCGGCCCGATCGCGTTCAACAAGGGCGTTCTGTATCTGCTGATCACGGTCGCCATCACGATCGGAGTGATGACGTACATCGCCAAACGTCTGAAGCAGCGCCCCGGTCGCCTGCAGGTGGCGGTCGAGATGTTCTACGGCTTCACCAGCGGCATGTCCAAGGAAAACCTCGACGAGGACATGCAGCGCAAGTACTTCCCGCTGATCGCCACGATCTTCGTGTTCATCCTCGTGTCCAACCTGATCGGCTACATCCCGCTGCCGATCAACAGCGGCGAGTCCTTCAAGCTGTTCGGCGCGAGCATTCCGTCGCTTCAGATCTACGCCGCCGACACGAACGTCGCCTTCCCGCTGATCCTCGCGCTTGGCGTGTTCGTCCTGTTCACCTATGAGGGGGTCAGGCACCATGGCCCGATCGGATACCTCAAAAGCCTGATGCCCGGCGGCATCAAGGGTCCGATCGTGGGCCTGATCTTCCCGATCGAGATCCTCTCCAACTTCCTGCGCCTGATCTCGTTGACGGTCAGGCTGTGGGCCAACCTGCTCGCCGGTCACATGCTGATCGCGTTCATGGGCGGCGAGCTCGGTGTGCTCGTCGGGGATCAGTGGGTCCAATGGTTCCTGCTGCCGGCGGGGATCGCGATCTTCCTGTTCGAGGCCGTGCTGATCGCCGGCCTGCAGGCCTTCATCTTTGCCATCTTGACCGCCATCTACCTCGGCGGAGCGGTCGAAAGTCACTAACAAACAAGGAGCTATCGAGCGATGCAGTTTCTACACCTGTTGAGTGCGATCCACCCGCTGCTGGGTGTCGCGGAACCGATCATCAAGCAGAGCCAGGATGCCGGTCGCGCGATCGCGCTGGGCGTCGGAGCCGGTGGCGGCGCCGCCGGTGCCGGGGCGGGCATCGGCGCGGTGTTCAACGCCTCGATCCAATCCAAGACCCGCCAGCCCGAGCTGCGCGCCGAGATCGAGCGCGACCAGTGGCTCGGCTTCGCGCTCACCGAGGCGTGCTTCTTCTACGGACTCGTCGGCGGCTTCATCGCCTTCTTCCTGTAGGCCGAAAATGCCCTCCGCGCCGAACATCCCACTCGCCTCAGGCGGCTCGTTCCTGATCAGCCCCAACGTGGGGCTCATGGTCTGGACCCTGGTCGTGTTCCTGATCTCGCTGTTCATCCTGCGCAAGTGGGTGTTCCCGCTGATCGGCGAAGCCCTGGACAAGCGCGCCAAGACGATCGAAGGCGAGATCGACGGCGCCGCGCAGCTGCGCCAGGAAGCCGACAAGGTGCTGGCCGAATACCGCGAGCGCCTGAAGGAGGCCAGGTCCCAGGCCGAGGGCATCGAACAGCGCGCCCACGAGACGGCCAAAGCGCACGAGCAGGAGGCCCGCGAGCAGGTGAAGGAGATCCTCGCCGAGGCCGCCAAGAAGGCCGAGCGCGACATCGACGCGGCGACCAAGCGCGCGCTCGACGACATCCGCCGCGAGGTCGCCGACCTCACGGTGCTGGCCACCGAGAAGGTCGTGCGCAAGACGCTCAACGAGGCCGACCAGCGCCGTCTGGTCGAGGAGGCCCTCAACGAGATCGATCTCTCCAGCCTGTCGTCCGGAGTCAGCGCCAACTGATGGAGGAGCTCGCCCAGGTATACGGCCGCTCGCTGTTCCAGGTGGCGCTGGAGCAGGGCAAGCTCGACGAGCTGCGCGAGCAGCTCGCCCAGTTCGCCGACGCCGTCGACCAGAATCACGACCTGGCGGTGTTCTTCTTCTCGCCGTACTTCTCCACGAAGGAGAAGCAGGAGGCGCTCGGCCGCATGCTCGACGGGGCCGACCCGATCCTGCTGAACTTCCTCAAACTGCTGATCGAAAACCACCGCATGCCGGTGATCTTCCGCATCCGCCACGAGTACGAGCGGCTGTGGGACGAGGAGAACAAGACGCTGCCGGTGGAGATCACGAGCGCGATCGCGCTCGACGAGCAGACCACCGAGAGCCTCGGCAAGACGATCGGCGAGCGCGCCGGGCGCAAGGTCACGCTGGCGGCGCGTGTGGACCCGGACATCCTCGGCGGCATCATCATCAGGGTCGGCAACTCGATCCTCGACGCCTCTATCCGCAACCGACTGGAGCAGCTGCGCAGGCACGTTGCCCAAACCTAGAGGGTGGTGAAGGCGACGAAGTCGCCAAACCGGGCCCCTCTTCTACTAGGAGATTTTAAATGCAGATCAATCCTGACGAGATCACGAGCATTCTCAAGAGCCGCATCGAGGGTCTCGACAGCGGCACCGCCGAGCTGACCGAGGTCGGCACGGTCCTGTCCGTGGCAGACGGCATCGCGCGCCTGCACGGCCTGGAGAACTGCATGTCCTTCGAGATGCTCGAGCTGCCGCACGGCGTCACGGGCCTCGCGCTGAACCTCGAGTCCGACAACGTCGGCGCGGTGCTGTTCGGCGACTGGGAGCGCATCTCCGAGGGCGACACGGTCAAGCGCACCGGCACGCTGCTGGAGATCCCCGTGGGCGAGCAGATGCTCGGTCGCATCGTCGACCCGCTCGGACGCCCGCTCGACGGCAAGGGGGCGATCGATGTCACCGAGATGCGCCCGGCCGAGTTCAAGGCGCCCGGCGTCGTGCAGCGCCAGCCGGTCACCGAGCCGATGCAGACCGGTCTGAAGGCGATCGACGCGATGATCCCGATCGGCCGCGGCCAGCGAGAGCTGATCATCGGCGACCGCCAGACGGGCAAGACGGCGATCGCGATCGACACGATCATCAACAACAAGGACACCGGCGTCGTGTCCGTGTACGTGGCGATCGGACAGCGCATGTCCACGGTGGTGGCGCTCGCGCAGACGCTCGAGGAGTACGGGGCGCTGGAGAACACGATCATCGTGGCCGCGCCCGCGGACGAGGCGGCGCCGATCAAGTTCATGGCGCCATACGCGGGCTGCGCGATGGGCGAGTACTTCCTCTACAAGGGCAAGCACGCCCTGTGCGTGTACGACGACCTGACGAAGCACGCCTACGCGTACCGCCAGATGTCGCTGCTGCTGCGCCGCCCGCCGGGCCGCGAGGCGTACCCGGGCGACGTCTTCTACCTGCACTCGCGCCTGCTCGAGCGTGCGGTCAAGCTCAACGACGATCTCGGCGGCGGCTCGCTGACGGCGCTGCCGGTGATCGAGACGCAGGCCGGCGACGTGTCCGCGTACATCCCCACGAACGTGATCTCGATCACCGACGGGCAGATCTTCCTCGAGTCGAAGCTGTTCAACTCGGGCGTGCGTCCCGCGATCAACGTCGGCATCTCGGTATCGCGCGTCGGCGGCAACGCGCAGATCAGCCCGATGAAGAAGGTCGCCGGGCGCATCAAGCTCGAGCTCTCGCAGTACCGCGACCTGGAGGCGTTCGCGCAGTTCGGCTCGGACCTCGACGCCGACACGCAGAGGACGCTCGCGCGCGGTGAGCGCCTCGTGGCGACGCTCAACCAGCACGAGCGCGAGCCGCTGGCGGTGGAGGACCAGACGGTGCAGATCTTCGCCGCCACCAACGGCTACCTCGACCGCCTGCACGTCGAGCGCGTGCAGGAGTTCCTGCACGGCCTGATCGGGCGCCTGCACGCACAGCACCAGGAGCTGCGCGCGAAGATCAACGGCGGCGACTGGTCGGAGGAGACCCAGGGCGAGGTGCGCGCGACGGTCGACGCGTTCGCCAAGGACTTCGGCTACGACCTCGACGAGGAGGGCCAGCCGCTGGACGACGACGCGCCCCTGCAGGTACGCGACTCCGCCGCGACCCAGGAGCCGCAGGCGGCCTAGCGCCGCCCCCGGGTAACAGCCATGGCTTCTCAGCGCGACGTCAAGAACAAGATCGCCTCGGTCAAGAACATCCAGAAGATCACCCGCGCGATGGAGATGGTGGCCGCGGCGCGCCTGCGCCGCGCCGAGCAGCGGATCGCCGTGCTGCGCCCGTATGCGGATGCGATCGGGCGCATGACCCGCCAGGCGGCCGCGGCCGCCGGGTCGGAGGGGGAGCGGCTGCCGCTGCTGCGCGCGCACGAGTCCGAGACCAACATCGGGCTGCTGCTCGTGACCGGCGACCGCGGGCTCGCGGGAGGCTTCAACTCGCAGATCATCCGCGCCGGCGTGCGCCTGTCGGGCGAGCTGAGCGAGCAGGGCCTGCGCAGCGACTGGTATGCGACCGGGCGCCGCGGCGTGTCCTCGCTGACGTTCCGCGGCAACGAGCTCAAAGGCGCCTACACGGGCTTCGCCGACCGCCCCTCCTACGTGGACGCGCGCACGATCGCCGACGACCTGATCCAGGCGTACGTCGATGGTCACGTCGACCGCGTGGAGATGATCTTCAACTCCTACGTCTCGCCGCTGACCCAGCACGTCACGCGCCAGACGCTGCTGCCGCTCACCAAGCAGGCGCTCACCGGCGATGAGGACGGCGCCGGCGAGTCCGCGCAGGAGCCAACGGGCGCGGCGCGCGCCGCCGTCGAGTACGAGCCGGACCCCGAGAAGATCCTCAGGCGCCTCGTCCCCGACTACATCGAGATCTCGATCTACCGGGCGCTGGTGGAGTCGGCGGCCGGCTTCTTCGGAGCGCAGATGACGGCGATGCGCAGCGCCTCGGAGAACGCCGGGGAAATCATCACCGACTACACGCTGCAGATGAACAGGGCGCGCCAGGCCGAGATCACGCAGGAGATCATGGAGGTAGTCGCCGGAGCCGAGGGCCTCTCCTGAGATGCCCGCTGAGCTACGCGATACTGCGTCCTCGGTCGCTCGCGTGCACAGCACGCCACGCTCCCTGCGTCCTTGTCTCGCTTGCTCAGCGGCCATCTCAGGCGCGCATGACCACAAACTTGAAACGAAATGACTAGGAGATCACAGAGCTAATGTCCAGCCCCACGCAAGAGGCCACCCAGCCCGCCGGCGACGCCGCGAAGCGCAACGTCGGGCGCATCGAGGAGATCCAGGGCGTCGTGATCGAGGCCGTGTTCCCCGAGCGCCTGCCCGAGATCAACCACGCGATCACCGTTGCGCGCCCAGCCGCGGCGGCGGCGGAGGAGGCCGAGGACATCGCTGCCTCGCGCGACGGCGTGCTGGTCTGCGAGGTCCAGCAGCACCTCGGCGACGACCGCGTGCGCGCGGTCGCGATGGACACCACCGACGGCCTGGCGCGCGGCGCCGAGGTGATCGACACCGGCGGCCCGATCACGGTGCCCGTGGGCGAGGTCACGCTGGGACGCATCTTCAACCTGCTGGGCGAGCCGATCGACCTCGGCGAGGACCTGCCGAAGGACGTGGAGCGCCGCGGCATCCACCAGAACGCGCCGCGCGCGGAGGACCTGACGCCCACCACCGAGATGTTCGAGACGGGCATCAAGGTCATCGACCTGCTCGCGCCGTACGCCAAGGGCGGCAAGGTCGGGCTGTTCGGCGGCGCCGGCGTCGGCAAGACGGTGCTGATCCAGGAGCTCATCCACAACCTCGCCAAGGAGCACGGCGGGCTGTCGGCGTTCTGCGGCGTGGGCGAGCGCTCGCGCGAGGGCAACGACCTGTGGCTGGAGATGAAGGAGTCGGGCGTGCTCGACAAGACGATGCTCGTGTTCGGGCAGATGAACGAGCCCCCCGGGGCGCGCATGCGCGTGGCGCTGTCGGGCCTGACGATGGCCGAATACTTCCGCGACCAGGGCCAGGACGTGCTGCTGTTCATCGACAACATCTTCCGCTTCGTCCAGGCCGGCTCCGAGGTCTCGGCGCTGCTCGGGCGCATGCCCTCGCAGGTCGGCTACCAGCCGACGCTGGAGACCGAGATGGGCCAGCTGCAGGAGCGCATCACCTCCACGCGCGAGGGCTCGGTCACGTCCGTGCAGGCGATCTACGTGCCGGCGGACGACCTCACCGACCCGGCGCCCGCGTCGGTGTTCGCGCACCTGAACGCCACCACGGTGCTCTCCCGCGCGATCTCCGAAAAAGGCATCTACCCGGCGGTCGACCCGCTGGACTCGACCTCGACGATCCTCAAGGCGGACGTGCTCGGCGACGACCACTTCCGCGTCGCCAACCGCGTCAAGGAGATCCTGCAGCGCTACAAGGAGCTCCAGGACATCATCGCGATCCTCGGCATCGACGAGCTCTCCGACGAGGACAAGCTCACGGTCTCGCGCGCGCGCCGGATCGAGCGCTTCCTCTCGCAGCCGTTCTTCGTGGCCGAGCAGTTCACGGGCACGCCGGGCGCGTACGTGCCGATCGCCGAGACGATCAGGGGCTTCGAGGAGATCATCGAGGGCAAGCACGACGAGGTGCCGGAGAGCGCGTTCTTCCTCAAGGGAACGATCGAGGAAGTCGTCGCGGCGGCCAGCAAGTAATGGCTCACTCCAAGTTCCCAGTCGAAGTGCTGACGCCCGAGGGCGAGGTGTTCACCGATGAGGTGGAAATGCTCTCCACCGTCACGGCCGTCGGCTCGATCGGCATCCTCGCCAACCACCAGCCGGTGCTGGCGATGCTCGAACCGACGGAGCTGCGGCTGTACCGCTCCGAGGGCGACATCGTGCGCTTCGCGCAGGCCGAGGGCTACATGCAGTTCGCGGACAACCGCGCGCTGGTGCTCGTGGAGGAGGCGATCGCGCCCGAGCAGCTCGACCGTGCGGGCCTTGAGGAGAAACTGTCGCTGGCGCGCGCCAGCGCCGAGCGCGCCGCGCCGGACAGCGAGGAGCAGGCGCGCGCGCTGCGCGACGCCAAGCGCTACGAAGCGTTCCTGGCGGTGGAGCGGTAGACGCCGCTCGCGAGACGCCCCGCGTCCCGCTCAACAGCTAGCCTTCCCCGCTTCATGAGCGCCACACGCGAGCCAATCGGGGTGATCGGGACCGGCTACGTCGGGCTGGTCACGGCCGCCGGCTTCGCGGAGCTGGGCAGCGACGTGTGGTGCGTGGACATCGACGCCGCCAAGATCGAGCGGCTGAAGCGCGGCGAGGTGCCGATCTACGAGCCGGGCCTCGAGGAGCTGCTGGCGCGCAACGCCGCGCGCATGCATTTCTCCACCGACATCGCCGACGCGCTCGCGCACGCGCGCCTGCTGTTCGTCGCGGTCGGCACGCCGCCCACCTACTCCGGCGACGCGGACCTGTCCGCCGTGCACGCCGTCGTCGACGCGATCCCCGCCTCCAAGGACCACGCGCTCGTGATGAAGTCCACGGTGCCGTGCGGCACCGGGGCGTCGCTGCTGCGCGTGTTCGGCGAGCAGGGCAAGGACGCGCTCGGCTACGTGTCGTGCCCCGAGTTCCTCAAGGAGGGCTCCGCCGTCGCGGACTTCCTGCACCCCGACCGCGTCGTCGTCGGCGACGACGACGGCTGGGCCGGCGACGCCGTCGTCGAGCTCTACGCGCCGCTCGACGCGCCGCTCGTGCGCACCGACGTGGCCAGCGCGGAGATGGTCAAGCTCGCCTCCAACGCCTTCCTCGCCACGAAGATCTCGTTCATCAACGAGATCGCCAACGTCTGCGAGGAGACCGGCGCCGACGTCGTCGAGGTCGCGCGGGGGATGGGGCTCGACGATCGCATCGGGGCGAAGTTCCTGCAGGCGGGTATTGGCTTTGGGGGCTCCTGTTTCCCCAAGGATGTGGACGCTCTGAAGCAGCTCGCCGGCAACTCCGGCTACCACTTCCAGCTGCTGACGGCCGTGATCGAGGTCAACGAGCTGCAGAAGCGGCGCGTGATCGGCAAGCTGCACAAGCACCTTGGCGGGCTGGCGGGCAAGCGCGTGGCGCTGCTGGGCCTGGCGTTCAAGCCGAACACGGACGACATGCGCGAGGCCTCCTCGCTGGTGCTGTCGGCGCGCCTGCATGCCGACGGGGCGCGGGTCGTGGCGTATGACCCGGTGGCCGAGGAGCAGGCGCGCGCGCTGGTCTCTGGCATCGAGTTCGCCGACTCGCCGCTGGCGGCGGTCGAGGGCGCGGACGCGGTGGTGCTGGTGACGGAGTGGAGCGAGTTCCTGGAGCTGGACTGGAGCGCGGTGGCGGCGGCGATGAGCGGCAGCGTGGTCATCGACGGGCGCAACGCGCTGGACGCGGACGCGGTCCGGGCGGCGGGGCTGATCTACGAGGGAATCGGACGGCGGTGAGCCCATTCAGGCGGTGATCCTCGTGGGTGGAAAGGGCACGCGCCTGCGCCCGCTGACCTCGAACGTCCCCAAGCCCGTCGTGCGCCTCGTGGACAGGCCGTTCATCTCGTTCATGCTGGAGTGGCTGCGCGGGCACGGCGTGGACGACGTGATCATGTCCTGCGGCTTCCTCGCGGACGGGGTGCGCGAGGTGCTCGGCGACGGCTCGCAGCTGGGCATCCGCCTGCGCTTCGTCGAGGAGCCCGATCCGCGCGGAACGGCGGGCGCGCTGAAGCTGGCGGAGCCGATGCTGGACGAGCGCTTCCTGATGCTCAACGGCGACGTGCTCACCGACATCGACCTGACGGCGCAGATCGCGCAGCACGAGGCGAGCGGCGCGCGCGGGACGCTGGCGCTGGTGCCGGTCGCGGATCCGAGCGCCTACGGCGTGGTGATCCTGCGCGAGGATCGCTCGGTGAGCGAGTTCGTCGAGAAGCCGAGTCCCGACAGCGTCAAGAGCAACCTGATCAGCGCCGGCGCGTACGTGCTGGAGCGCGAGATCCTCGAGCTGGTGGCGCCCGATCGCAACGTGTCGATCGAGCGCGAGGTGTGGCCGCGGCTGGTGGAGAACGGCCTGTACGGCTTCCCCTCGGACAGCTACTGGCTGGACATCGGTACGCCGGCGCGCTACCTGCAGGGGACCTTCGACATCCTCGAGGGCAACGTCGCCACGGCGGTGCGCGAGCGGCTGGGCGGCGACTGGCTGGCGATCGACGAGGGTGCGCAGGTCGAGGGCAGGGTGGCTCCGCCGGCGCTGCTGGATGACGGCGTGCGGGTCGCCCCGGGCGCGCACGTGGGCAGCCTGGCGGTGCTCGCGAGGGGCGTGTCGGTCGGCGCCGGTTCGACGGTCGAGCGCGCGGTCGTGCTGGAGGGCGCGCAGATCGGCGAGCGCTGCGAGCTGCGCGACTGCATCCTCGCGGCCGGCTGCCGTGTGGGCGACGGCACCAGCATCACCGGCGGCGCGGTGATCGGCGAAGGCGTGGTCGTGGGGGCGCGCAACGTGATCACGCACGGGGCGCGTATCTTCCCTGGTGTCGAATTGCCAGATGGCGCGATCGACTTCTAGGCCTGACCGCATGTGCACACCCAAACACGAGACACTCCAGTCCATGAGCGCGAAGTCCATGACCGCAGTTTTCCCGTCCCCCCAGGAGGCGAGCGCAGATGAGTGACGGCGGCGCGACCGCGACACCGACGGCGGAGGACCTCTCCCGCGAGAGCATCGCCCAGGTCGATCCCAGCGGCCAGCTGGGCGACGTGCTGGCGCTGGCGGAGCACCTGCGCGACGCGCTGTGGCGCGTGGAGTCGGCGATCATGCAGGACTGGGACACGACCGCGGGCCTGGTCGTCGCCGGCATGGGCGGATCGGCGATCGGCGGCGCGCTGGCCCGCGCGGCGATGGGCGACCACGCCTCGCGCCCGATCTTCGTCACCCGCGCATACGGGCTGCCGCCGTGGACGATGCCCGACACGATGGTGCTGTGCGCGAGCTACTCGGGCGACACCGAGGAGACGCTCGCGTGCTACGAGTCGGCGGGGGCGCTCGGCGCGAAGCGCACGGTCGTGACCACCGGCGGGCGCCTCGCCGAGATGGCGCGCGCCGACGGCGTGCCGGTGATCCCGCTGCCGGGCGGCTTTCAGCCGCGCGCGGCGGTCGCGTACATGATCGTGGCGGCGCTGGAGGTGGCGGCGCTGTGCGGCGCGGGGCCGCGGCTGACGTCGGAGATCGACGTGGCGGCCTCGCACATCGAGCAGCTTGTCGCGGAGTGGGGCCCCGACGCGCCCGAGGACTCGCTCGCGAAGGACGGTCGCGCGCGGCCTGGCGGGCACGACGCCGGTGATCGCGGGGGCCGGGCTGACCAGCTCGATCGCCTATCGCTGGAAGACCCAGATCAACGAGAACGCGAAGCAGCCGGCCTTCTCGGGCGAACTTCCGGAGCTCGACCACAACGAGATCGTCGGCTGGGAGGGCGCGGGCGAGATCGGACGCTTCTCGGCGGTGTTCCTCGACGACTCCGATGCCCACCCGCGCGTGAAGGAGCGGATGGAGCTGACCGAGCGCCTGATCGCCGACAACGCCGTGTCGAGCTTCCGCCTGGAGACGCGCGGTCAGACGGCGATCGAGCGGGTGATCTCGCTGGTGCTGCTGGGAGACCTCGTCTCGATATACATGGCGGCCTTGCGCGGGGTCGACCCGGGCCCCGTGAAGATCCTCGACGAGCTCAAGTCCGCGCTCGCCGAACGCTGACCGACCCAGGACCGTGTGCTACCGTCCGGGACGGCCGAGGAGCGCTGCGACGGGATTGTGATCCGCCACGCTCGGCTGTCACCTCTGCAGCAAGGGCGCTCACCTGACCGACAGGAGGCTTCGTCATGTCAGCAATGACCCCCACAGCAGCTCTGAGCACCGACTTCAAGGTCGCCGACCTCTCGCTTGCGGACTTCGGCCGCAAGGAGATCACGCTGGCCGAGCACGAGATGCCCGGCCTGATGGCGATCCGCCGCGAGTACGCGGACGCGCAGCCGCTGAAGGGCGCGCGCATCACCGGCTCGCTGCACATGACCATCCAGACGGCGGTGCTGATCGAGACGCTGACGGCGCTCGGCGCGGAGGTGCGCTGGTGCAGCTGCAACATCTTCTCCACCCAGGACCACGCCGCCGCGGCGGTGGCGGTGGGCCAGGATGGCACGTACTGAGGACCCGCGCGGGGTGCCGGTGTACGCGTGGAAGGGCGAGACGCTCGAGGAGTACTGGTGGTGCACCGAGCAGGTGCTGCGCTGGCCGGAGGACGACGACGGCTCGACGGGCCCGAACATGATCCTCGACGACGGCGGCGACGCGACGCTGCTCGTGCACAAGGGCACCGAGTACGAGAAGGCCGGTGCGGTGCCGGATCCGACGGACTCCGACTCCGAGGAGTACCAGGTGATTCTGTCCGTGCTCAAGCGCTCGCTCGCCGAGGAGCCACAGCGCTGGACGCGCGTGGGCGAGGGCATCAAGGGCGTCACCGAGGAGACGACGACGGGCGTGCACCGGCTGTATGAGATGGTCGAGGCCGGCGAGCTGCTGTTCCCGGCGATCAACGTCAACGACTCGGTCACGAAGTCCAAGTTCGACAACCTGTACGGCTGCCGGCACTCGTTGATCGACGGCATCAACCGCGCGACCGACGTGATGATCGGCGGCAAGGTCGCGGTGGTGTGCGGCTTCGGCGACGTCGGCAAGGGTTGCGCCGAATCGCTGCGCGGCCAGGGCGCGCGCGTGATCATCACCGAGATCGACCCGATCTGCGCACTGCAGGCGGCGATGCAGGGCTACGAGGTCAAGACGCTCGAGGACGTGATCGACAGCGCGGACATCTTCATCACGACGACCGGCAACAAGGACATCATCAAGGCCGGCGACATGGAGCGCATGAAGCACCAGGCGGTCGTCGGCAACATCGGCCACTTCGACAACGAGATCGACATCGCGGGCCTGACCAGGGTCCCGGGGATCGAGCGCGTGAACATCAAGCCGCAGGTCGACAAGTGGGTGTTCCCGGACGGCCACGCGATCATCATGCTGTCGGAGGGTCGTCTGCTGAACCTCGGCAACGCCACCGGGCACCCGAGCTTCGTGATGAGCAACTCGTTCTCCAACCAGACGATCGCGCAGATCGAGCTGTTCACGAAGAACGACGAGTACGAGAAGCGGGTGTACGTGCTGCCGAAGCACCTCGACGAGAAGGTCGCCAGGCTGCATCTGGGTGCGCTCGGCGTGAGGCTCACCAAGCTCACACACGAGCAGGCTTCCTACATCGGCGTGCCGGTAGACGGCCCATACAAGCCCGACCACTATCGCTACTGAGGCGCGCGGCCGGCAGATGAGAGCGATGGTCCTCGCGGCGGGGCTCGGTACCCGCCTGCGCCCGTTGACGTTCGAGATCACCAAGCCGATGGTGCCGGTGCTGGACCGGCCGGTGATGGAGCACATCGTCGAGCTGCTGGACAGGCACGGCTTCGACGAGGTGATCGCCAACCTGCACTACTTCCCGGACTCGATCCGCGAGTACTTCGGCGAGCGGCTGTCCTATCGCTTCGAGGAGGAGCTGCTGGGTACCGCGGGCGGCGTGCGCGGCTGCGCGGACTTCTTCGGCGACGAGCCGTTCCTGGTGATCTCCGGCGACGCGCTCACGGACATCGATCTGGGCGCGTTCGTCGCTCGCCACCGCGAGGCGGGCGGCGTTGCGACGCTGGCGGTCAAGCAGGTGGCGGACACGCGCGAGTACGGCGTCGTGCTGCACGACCGCGAGGGCCGCATCACGGGCTTCCAGGAGAAGCCGGCGCCCGACGAGGCGCTGTCGGACCTCGGCAACTGTGGCATCTACCTGTTCGAGCCGCGGATCTTCGACTACTTCCCGGCGCGGCCGTTCGTGGACTGGGCCCAGGACGTGTTCCCGGTGCTGCTGGAGAACGACGTGCCGTTCCACATCCATCAGGTGCGCGAGTACTGGAACGACGTGGGCTCGCTGAGCGAGCTGAGGCAGGGCACGTTCGACGCGCTGCGCGGCGAGCTGCATCTGCAGATCGACGGCGAGGAGCTCAGCCCGGGCGTGATCGTTGCCGGCGGCGCCGATGCGTCGCCGCTCAGACCGGACACGGAGGTGGAGGGGCCCATGTGGATCGGGCGCGACGTGCGCATCGGCGAGGGCGTGCGCCTGATGGGGCCGATCGTGCTCGGCGACGGCGCGAGCGTGGGCGCGGGCGCACAGCTGCGCGAGAGCATCGTCTTCCCTGGCACCGAGATCGCGCGCGAGTCGATCCTGATCGGCGCGATTGCGGGCCACGGCGGCATCCTGCAGAGCCTGCGCCCGCGGGGCTGAGCGCGCGGGCCGCCGCGGCCGGTCATCCACGGTCGACGATGGGCGGTCCGCTGCCTTAACGCAAGAGGGCCCGCCGAAGCGAGCCCCCTCACGGAAAGTGAGACTATGACAACAGTCACGATATCACGTCCCGGTGACCGAATGGTGTCCCAGTAGTCCGCAACATGCGCGGAGAACATTTCGTCCACCCGCCATTTACATCCGCCGGCCTCGGGCGTAGCATCAGAAACAAGACCACACCCCAGTCCCGACCGAAGGAGCCTACGATGCAGATCGACATCAAGGGTCGTAACGTCCCGGTCACCGACGAGCTTCGCATGCACGCGGAGCGCCGTCTGAGGAAGGTCGCGCGGCAGGTCTCGGACCTGGCCCGCCTGGAGATCGAGATCTTCAAGGAGCCCAATCCTCGCGTCGCCGACAGCCAGGTGGCGGAGTGCACGCTGTACCTAAAGGGCGTGACGCTGCGCGCGCACGACGCCTCGCCAGAGATGCTGCACTCGCTGAACCTGGTCGTCGACGAGTTGGCGCGCCAGGTCAAGCGCCATCGCGACAAGCTGCGCCGCCGCCGCGAGGCCCACGCGGCCGCCGCGCGGGTCGCGCGCGCCGTCGGCTGAGCGCCGCTCGCCGCGTGACAGGCGCGTAACCGCTCGTGGAGCGTCGAGGGCTATCCTTGGCTCATGCCCTCCCTGCTGGATCGCGCGCTGAACGTCGGCGAGGCGAAGAAGTTCAAGGAATACCAGAAGCGCGTGGCCCTGATCGCGGCGTTCGAGCCCGAGCTGGAACACGACAGCGACGCGGAGTTGCGCGCGCGGATGGACGAGCTGCGCGCGCGGGCGAGCGACGGCGAGTCGCTGGACGCGCTGCTGCCGGAGTGCTTTGCGATCGTGCGCGAGACGGGCAAGCGCCAGATGGGGATGCGCCACTTCGACGTGCAGATGATCGGCGGCATGGCGCTGCACGAGGGCCAGATCTCGGAGATGAAGACCGGCGAGGGCAAGACGCTGACGGCGACGCTCGCGGTCGTGCTCAACTCGCTGGCGGTGCGCGAGGCCGCATCGCCCGGGGACGCAGACCCCGATGCGCCGGAGGGCACGCCGCCCGAGCGCCGGGGCGTGCACGTGGTGACGGTCAACGACTACCTGGCCAGGCGCGATGCGGAATGGATGAGCCCGATCTACGACGCGCTGGGCGTGACCGTGGGCGTGCTGCAGAACCAGCAGCCCTACGACGAGAAGCAGCAGTCGTACGCGTGCGACGTGGTGTACGGCACCAACTCCGAGTTCGGCTTCGACTACCTGCGCGACAACATGGCCAAGGACCTCGGCGAAAAGGTCCAGCGCGGGCACTACTTCGCGATCGTGGACGAGGTCGACAACATCCTGATCGACGAGGCGCGAACGCCGCTGATCATCTCGGGGGCGCCGGAACAGGCGGCTGACCTGTACGTGAAGTTCGCGCGGCTGGCGCCGCAGATGACATCGGGCGAGACGCCCGAAGGCATGGATCCGCGCACGAAGAAGCAGTTCATGGCGGACTTCGACTTCGAGGTGGACGAGAAGCAGAAGACGGTCGCTGTCACCGAGCAGGGCGTCGCCAAGGCGGAGCGCTTCCTCGGCATCGACCACCTGTACCGCGCCGAGAACGGCCACCTGGTCAACCACCTGATCCAGTCGCTGCGTGCACAGGCGCTCTACAAGAAGGACGTCGACTACGCGGTGATCGACGGCGAGGTGAAGATCATCGACGAGTTCACCGGGCGCATCCTCGACGGCCGGCGCTGGTCGGAGGGCCTGCACCAGGCGGTGGAGGCGAAGGAGGGGGTGTCGGTCCAGGAGGAGAACCAGACGCTCGCGACGATCACCTACCAGAACTTCTTCCGGCTGTACGAGAAGCTCGCGGGCATGACTGGCACGGCGCTGACGGAGGCGACGGAGTTCATGAAGATCTACGAGCTGCCGGTCGTGCAGATCCCGACGAACCAGGAGATGGTCCGCGACGACCGCAACGATCAGGTCTACAAGACCAAGGAGGGCAAGTGGAGCGCGGTCGTCAGAGAGATCATGGCGCGCCACGAGATGGGCCAGCCGGTGCTCGTGGGCACGATCTCGGTGGAGGTTTCGGAGCTTTTGGGCGAGCGCCTGAAGAAGCGCGGCATCAAGCACACGGTGCTGAACGCGAAGCCCGAGCACGCTGCCCTCGAGGCCGAGACGGTCGCCGAGGCGGGGCAGCCGGGCGCGGTGACGATCGCCACGAACATGGCGGGCCGCGGCGTGGACATCAAGCTCGGCGGCAACGCCGAGCACATGGCCACCCAGCAGCTGGCGCGCGAGGACGTCGACCCGCAGGACACGGAGCGCTACGAGCAGCGCATGCAGGAGATCCTGCCGGGGCTCGAGCGCAAGGTCGCCGAAGCGCGCGAGACGGTGATGGCGGCTGGCGGCCTGTTCATCTGCGGCACCGAGCGCCACGAGTCACGGCGCATCGACAACCAGCTGCGCGGCCGCGCCGGGCGCCAGGGCGACCCGGGCGAGTCGCGCTTCTTCCTGTCGGCGGAGGACGATCTGGTGCGGCTGTTCGCGGGCGACCGCATCTACCGGATCCTGGACAAACTCGGCGGCGTGGACGAGGAGGGCAACGAGGAACCGATCGAGGCGGGGATGCTTTCCAAACAGATCGAGAAAGCGCAGAAGAAGGTCGAGGAGCAGAACTTCCTGATCCGCAAACGCGTGCTCGAGTACGACGACGTGATGAACGAGCAGCGCCGCGTGATCTACAAATACCGCGACGAGGTGCTGGAGGGCAAGAGCATCGGCGAGGAGGCCCGCGAAGAAGTCGCCAAAGTGATCGAGCGCACGATCGATCAGCACACGCCCGGCGACTTCATCGAGGACTGGGACCTGGACGGCCTGTTCACGGCGCTCGGCCAGTTCTTCCCGCTGGACATGAGCGACGAGGAACTGAAACGCGACGCCGCGGACCGCGCCTCGCTGAGCGACCGCATCGTCGAGGAGGCGCTCAATCGCTACAACGCGCGCGAAGACGCTCTGGGCAAGGAGCTGATGGAAGCGCTGGAGCGCTTCCTGCTGCTGCAGACGATCGACGAACGCTGGCGCGAACACCTCTTCGACATGGACTACCTGCGCGAGGGCATCCACCTGCGCGGCTTCGCCCAGATCGACCCATTGGTGGCATACAAGAACGAAGCGTTCACGCTGTTCGGCGACCTGATGAACAGCGTGTGGTCGGACTACGCGCGCATGATCTACAACGTGCAGGTCAACGTCGAAGGCCCGCCCGGTGAGAACGGCGGCAACGGCGCGCCGATCGCGCCGTTCTCGGCGGCCGGCAGCTCGACGCGCGCGGGCCGCGTGTCCTACTCGGGCGGCCACAGCGCCGCAGGTGCGGGCGCGCTCGCCCAGGCGGCCGCCGCAGCGGGGCTGGGCGCCGGCTCGGCCGAGGGAGCCTTCGGAGAGAACGGGCAGGAGCTGGAAGCGCTGCCGGTGGTGGAGCAGCGCGTGCTCGATGACGAGCACCAGGTCGGGCGCAACGACCCGTGCTGGTGCGGGTCGGGCAAGAAGTTCAAGAAGTGTCACGGCTCGTAGCAGGGCGGCGGGCGGCGCTGGCGGTACTTGCCTTGGTGGTGCTTCCGCTGCTCGCGATCGCGAACTCGAGCGGCGCCGAAGTCCCGCAGGCGACCTGTCCACCGCCGATACCGCCGGCAGGCGGCGCCATCCCGCAGGCTGCCGAATCAGTCGCTGACGCCCAGCCAGCACCCGAACAGGTTCTCGTCTGCGTCGGCGCGGAGGCGATTACGGGCGCCACCTACTCGCACTGGCTGACGGTCGCGAAGGCCTCGGTCGGACCACCGGTCAAGGGCCACCGCACGGCCAGTGCGAAAGCAATGCAGAACGAGGTCCTTGACTTCTTGATCTCCTCCGACTGGGTCATCGGTGAAGCCAAGGATCTGGGCGTGAGCGTGTCCGCGGCCAAGGTCAAAGGGGAATTCGACCACATCCGCAACGCGCAGTTCCCGAAGCGCGAGGAATTCCACGCGTTCCTGCGGGGATCAGGGCAGACAGTCGCGGATCTTCTGTTCCGGGTGGAACTGAACCTTCTGTCGGAGCGGATCCAGAAGCAGGTTGTGGCCGGCCATCACAGCGCGGCGAGCAAGCGGCGTGCGCTTTCGCGGTTCGTCAAAGGTTTCAAGGTCAAGTGGTTGGCGCAGACCTACTGCGCAGCTCAGTACGCCGTCGCGGACTGCGGGCATGTACAGAGCTCGGTCTAGCGAGGGCTGACGCTGCCGTGGGTGCCACCCCCTGGGACGCTCGTACCTATGACCGCTCGAGCGAGCCCCAGCAGGCTTGGGCAGCCGATGTGCTGGCGCGATTGGAGGGCCTCGCGCCGGATGCCACAGTGCTCGACGTCGGCTGCGGGACCGGGCGTGTCACCGAGGCGCTGCTGGAGCTCGTGCCGCAAGGCCGCGTGCTGGCGCTGGACGCTTCTCTGGAGATGGTCGAGCTCGCTCGTTCGCGCCTCGGCGAGCGTGCGCGGGTGTGGTGTGGGGACGCGCTCGAGCTCGCCCTCGACGAGCCCGTCGACGCAGTCGTCTCGACGGCCGCGCTGCACTGGGTTCCGGACCACGATCGCCTGTGGCCGCAGCTGGCAAATGCGCTGCGGCCGGGCGGAATGCTCGAGATCCAGTGCGGGGGAGAGGGCAACATCGACGGCGTGCGCGAGGTGATCGAGGCGGTCGCCGCGGACATGGCCCCGGAGCTGGTCGGCTGGTCGCCGTGGACGTTCGCAAGCCCGCAGGACACGGAGCGGAGGCTGCGCCGGGCCGGCTTCACGGCGACGCGCTGCTGGCTGGAGGAGCGTCCGACCAATCCGCAGGACGTGAACGCGTTCGTGCGTACGTCGATCCTTGCGGCGCATCTGCAGCGGCTGCCGCAGGAGCGCCGCGAGCCGTTCGCCGCGGCGGTCGTGGCGGGCGTGCGGCTGCCACTGGACTACGTGCGCCTGAATGCGTCCGCGGTTCGCGGGCCGGCGTGAGTGGCGCAGGTGAGTCCCAGCGCCAGGGGACCCTCCCGTCAGCCTCCGCGCTGATAGCGTGACCCCATGGCCACAGCCGCCCCCAGCGAGTCCATACCGCAGCGCCTGGCTGCGATCCGTGAGCAGATGACGCTGCTCTCGGACTATCTTTGACCCGGCTGCGCTGGCCGAGCGCGTGGCGTCGCTCGAGGATGAGATGGGAGCGGAGGGCTTCTGGGATGACTCCGACCGAGCGGCGGCGGTGTCCTCGGAGCACGCGCGCGTGTCGCGGCGGCTGGAGATGTTCAACGCGCTGAACGCGGACGTGGGGGACCTGGACGGGCTGGCGGAGATGGCGGCGGAGGACTCGTCGCTGGAGGTCGAGGTGCAGGAGCAGATCGCTTCGGTTGAGGAGCGCTTGGCGACGCTCGAGGAGCAGCGTCTGTTCTCGGGGCGCTACGACGCTGGCGACGCGCTGGTGACGGTGAACGCGGGCGCGGGGGGGACGGACGCGCAGGACTGGGCGGAGATGGTGCTGCGGATGCTGATGCGCTGGGCGGAGCGCCGCGGCTTCGAGGTGGAGCTGCTGGAGGCGAGCGCGGGCGATGAAGCGGGCGTGAAGTCGGCGACGTTCCGCGTGTCGGGCGAGAACGCGTACGGGCTGTTCGCGGCGGAGCGCGGCGTGCACCGGCTGGTGCGCCTGTCGCCGTTCGACTCGGCGCACCGCCGCCACACGGGCTTTGCGGGCGTGGAGGTGGCGCCGGTGGTGAAGGACACGGGCGAGATCGAGATCGACGAGGACGACCTGCAGGTGGACACCTACCGCGCGTCTGGCGCGGGCGGCCAGCACGTCAACAAGACGGACTCGGCGGTGCGCATCACGCACCGTCCGACGGGCATCGTGGTGCAGTGTCAGAACGAGCGCTCGCAGTCGTCGAACCGCGCGACGGCGATGGCGATGCTGCGCGCGAAGCTGCTGGAGCGCAAGGAGCGCGAACGCCAGGAGGAGATCGCGCGTGAGAAGGGCGAGGCGCAGGACGTGAACTTCGGCTCGCAGATCCGCTCCTACGTTATGCACCCGTACACGCTCGTCAAGGACACGCGCACGGGCCATGAGATGGGCGACGTCCAGCGTGTGCTGGACGGAGATCTTGATGGATTCGTGCGTGCGTACTTGCTGCAGAGCGCGTCCTCGCCCGGCAAGGGGTAGCGCGGAACCACGGCGCGACGTGCCCGGCTGGCGGTGTCGACGGGGGTTGCGCCGGCGACAGGGCGGCCGTGGCCGGTAGGGCTCAGCGTGAGGCCTGGATCTGCTGGCGCTCGGCGAGCCGGTTGCGGCGGCGCAGCTGCGCCTCGCTCTCGCGGCGGCGCTCCTCGTCTGTGGCGGTGATGAGCGGCGGCACGGGCATGGGGTTGCCGTCGTCGTCGACGGCGACCATCGTGAGGTAGGCGCTGTTGCTGTGGCGGCGCTCGCCCGTGCGCGGGTTCTCGGTGTCGACGCGCACGCCGACCTCCATGGAGGTGTGCCAGACGGCGTTGACGGCGGCCTGGAAGGTGACGAGCTCGCCGACGTGGATGGGGACCATGAAGGTCATGCGGTCCATGCTGGCGGTGACGACCCTGCTGCGGCAGTGCTTGACGGCGGTGAGCCCGCCGGCCTCGTCGCACAGCTTCATGACGGTGCCGCCGTGCACGAAGCCGGCGCCGTTGGCGTCGAGCGGCCCCATCCAGTGGGCCAGCGTGGCGCGAGAGTCTGCGGCTGGGCGCCCGTCCATGCGGGGGATCCTATGCTGATGGGCAATGAGCTCGACTTTGGAGGCCGTGACGGCGGAGCTGGTGCGCGCGGCGCTGGCGGAGGACGTGGGCACGGGCGACGTGACGACGCTGGCGACGGTGGACGCGCACGCGCGCGCACGCGCGCTGATCACGCAGAAGGCGCCGGGGGCGATCTACGGCCTGCGGGCGGCGGAGCTGGTGTTCTCGCAGCTGGACGCGGACGCGCGCTGCGAGCGCCTGGTGGCGGAGGGCGTGTGGCGCGAGGAGGGCGGGCCGGTGCTGTCGATCGACGGGCGCGCGGCGGCGCTCTTGACGGGCGAGCGCACGGCGCTGAACTTCCTGGCGCACCTTTCGGGCGTGGCGACGATGTCGGCGCGCGCCGCACGCGAGGTGCAGGGCACGGCCGCGCGGGTGCTGGACACGCGCAAGACGACGCCGGGCCTGCGGGCACTGGAGAAGGCGGCGGTGGCCGCCGGCGGCGCCACGAACCACCGCGTAGGGCTGTACGACGCGATCCTGATCAAGGAGAACCACATCGCGGCGGCGGGCGGCATCGCGCAGGCGGTGGCGAGCGCGCGCGAGCGCGCGCCGCAGCTGGCGGGCACCCTGGAGGTGGAGGTGCGCAACGCCGAGGAGATCGACGAGGCGCTCGAGGCGGGCGCGCCGCGCCTGCTGCTGGACAACATGGACGGCGAGCAGCTGCGCGCGGCGGTGGCGCAGGTGGCGGGACGGGCGGAGCTGGAGGCAAGCGGCGGCGTGAGCCTCCAGACGCTCCGGGCGGTTGCGGACACGGGGGTAGAATGGGTGTCGATGGGCGCCCTGACGCACTCGGCGCCCGCCCTCGATCTCTCGCTGCTGATCATGGAGGCACGACCATGAACCTGCCGATGGCTCCTACCCTGCCGATGGCTCCCGGCCAGGCGCCCGCGCTCTCGGACGCGGAGATAGCCGAGCTGAAGGCGGAGGTGCGGGCGCTTGCGGCGGAGCGCCGTGCGGTGATCCTGGCGCACAACTACCAGGTGCCTGAGGTGCAGGACGTGGCGGACTACGTCGGCGACTCGCTGGGCCTGTCGCGCCGCGCGTCCGCCGCGCAGGACGCCGAGACGATCGTGTTCTGCGGCGTGCACTTCATGGCGGAGACGGCGTCGATCCTGTGCCCGGAGAAGACGGTGCTGATCCCGGACCTGGACGCCGGCTGCTCGCTGGCGGAGTCGATCGACTTCGACCAGCTGGCGGCGTGGAAGGCGCAGTACCCCGCGGGCGTGGTGGTGATGTACGTGAACACGACTGCGGAGGTGAAGGCGCTGACCGACTACTGCTGCACCTCCGCCAACGCGGTGGACGTGGTGCGCCACATCTACGACACGCGCGGCCCCGACACGGAGATCCTGTTCGGCCCGGACATGTGGCTGGGCGCGTACGTGGAGAAGGAGCTGGGCAGGCGCATGCACGTGTGGGACGGCGAGTGCCACGTGCACGCGGGCATCCGCCCCGCGGACATCGCCGCGACGCGCGCGGCGCACCCGGGCGCGGACTTCCTGATCCACCCGGAGTGCGGCTGCACGACGAGCATCATGGAGTACGTGGCCGCCGGCGACGTGTCGGCGGAGGGCGTGCACATGCTGTCGACGGGGGGGATGCTGAAGTACGCGGAGGGCGCGGAGCACGACGTGCGCGAGCAGGCGGCGCACGAGCAGGCCGCGCACGAGCACGGCGGCGATGGCGCGAGCGCCGCGCCGGCGCGCCGCGAGGCGGTGGTGGCGACGGAGATCGGCATGCTGTACCCGCTGCGGATGGCGGCGCCGGACGTCGAGTTCATCCCGGCGAACGCGGAGGCGTCGTGCAAGTACATGAAGATGATCACGCTGCCGAAGCTGCGCGACGCGCTGCGCGAGATGCAGTTCGAGGTGCGGGTGCCGGAGGACGTGGCGGTGAAGGCGCGCGTGCCGATCGACCGGATGGTGGCGTTGGGCTGAGAGCGAGATAGCGTATCCGCTAATGACAGATTATGATTGTTAGCGGATACGGTATCATTTGAGCGTGGTCAAACGCAACGCTCAAATCGCCAGCGGGCTGATCGGGGAGATCCGCCGCGAGAGCGGACTCACCCAGGCGGAGCTCGCGCGACGCACAGGCATGCCGCGCTCCGTTCTCAGCGCCTACGAGCGCGGCCGGCGACAGCCATCGGTGTCGGCGCTGGCTTGCATCGCCGGTGCAGCCGGGCTTGAGCTGCGGCTTGCGCCGGCCCGTGGCGGGGCAGACCTCGAGCATGCCGGGAAGGTCCTGGCGCAGGTGCTCGATCTCGCTGAGCGGCTGCCTTATCGTCCGCGGCCTGAGCTCCCGTATCCACCGCTGATTCGGCTCGCTCGGTGAGCGAGCTCGGCGACTGCCTGCTGGCCGTCCACTATGCGCTCGATCGGGCGCAGATCCGGCATGCGATTGGCGGTGCGATCGCGCTCGGCTATTGCACGCTGGAACCGCGCGCAACCAGAGACCTCGACGTCAATGTATTCGTGGGCCCCGATCGTGCCAGGGACGTGTTCGCCGCGTTGCCTGCGCGAGTGATGGTCACCGGGCTGAGTCTGGAGCGAGCGGAACGGGATGGGCAGGTGAGGCTGTGGTGGGACCAAACACCGATCGACCTGTTCTTCAGCGTCCTTCCCTTCCACGATCAGGTCGCCGCGGATGTGCGGCAGGTTCCATTCGAGGGCCGCACGATCCCCGTGCTCGGCTGCACCGCGCTCGCGGTCTTCAAGGCAATGTTCGACAGGCCGCGGGACTGGGTGGACATCGAAGCGATGATCGAGGCGCGAGCGCTCAACCTCGCCGAGGCACTCCAATGGGTGGGAGAGATGGCGGGGCCGGACTCCGCGGAGGTCAGGAAGTTGGTCGCGCTCGGCGGCTGAATTGGGCGGCACGACCGGGCCTTGAGTTGATCGCCCAATTTGCGGCATGTTCCCCCCGTGGAGTTTCGCACCGTCTGGTCCTCAGCGTATGGTTCTTCAATGCCTTTGGGAGCCTCAGCTGCAGGGTCTGACGTATCTGCCGCGACGGGCACGAGTCGACGTCGTCGCAATCAAGCCGAGGCGCTTGTGCGTGGACGTCTTGATTCGGTTGACGACGCCTACGTGCTCCGCTCGTCATGGCATCAGAATGGTGCTGATCCTGAGCCGTTGGTGGCTGTCATCGCTCGCAACGACGAGGCGAGAGGACGTGTTCAGAGAGCTCTCTCGGACGTAGCGGGTCTTCCTGCTGATCAATGGCGAAAGTCTTGGACACCACTGAGCCTTGGCGACTCGATGATTTGGGTGTACCCGCAGCGCGCCTCCTGCTGAGGACGCGTTCTGGAAGCGACTCACGAAGTCGGGTCCGATGGAGGCTCGCTCTCGTCCTCGAAGAGAGGCGCGACGGTCGAAATGAACGCTTGAAAGGTCTTTGCGTCGAGCTGGGTGAAGCCCAGGAACGCATGGCTGGCATGCAGCGTGTCGCACAGCCGCTCGTACTGAGCGCGCAATCCGTCGTCTTCTGCGGCATGCCAGGTCTTCAGATAGATGATCTGTTTGACTCCGGCCTGGACTGCCTCCTTCAGGCATGAGAAACACGGCTGGTGGGTCACATAGAGCACGGATCCGTCGACACCGATCCCATGTCGAGCGGCACTCAGCAGTGCATTCTGCTCCGCGTGCACACAAAGGCAGATGTCCAACGCCTTGCCTTGCATGACCTCGGGGTGAGGTGACTCATACTCCTCGTTTTCGTCGCGTAGATGACGCTCCTGGCAGCGCAGACAGCCACCCTCGCGGCAGTTGAGGAACCTGGAGGGCGTCCCGTTGTAACCGGTGCTGATGACGCGGTCGTTTCGCACGAGCACCGCACCGACCTCGCTTCCCCAGCAGTTGGCGTTGTTGCGCACGGCAGCGGCCAGGTTCATGTAATAGATGGCACGGGCACGATCGCGCTCTGCCTCTGTCTTGAACTCCGCCATGGCCCACGACACAGTAATGGCAAGGGGGACGGAACACCGTTCGTCCGACTCCTTCTGGAGGAGGGAACTTGCCTAGAACTCCTCGACCGTGTGCGGCCCCACGCACGCGACCGCGAGGTTCTCGGCGACGCCGCTTGCCACCTCGCGCACCTCGTCGAACGTGACCGCGTCGATCGCGGCGATCGCGGCGTCGGGGTCGACGTCCTCGCCGAAGACGATGCTCTGGCCGGCGGCGTAGCGCGCGACTGCGTTGGTGTTCTCGAACGCCAGCACGAGGCGTCCGGCGGCATACGCGCGGGCGCGCTGCACCTCCTCCTCGGTGGGGCCGTCCGCGCGCAGCTCGTCGACGATCTCGCGCATGCGCGTGTAGGCCTCGATGCACTTGGCCGACTCCAGGCCGGAGCTCAGCTGCAGGATCGGCACGTCGGCAAACGCGTGGTTGATCGCGCTGACCGAGTAGCACAGGCCGCGCTTCTCGCGGATCTCCTCGAACAGCCGCGAGCCCATCGAGCCGCCGAGCAGCGTCGAGTAGATCGACAGCGCGGCGCGCTGGCGCACGTCGGTGACGGCGATCTGCGGGCGGTAGATCATGCGCAGGTGCGACTGGTTGGTGTCGCGCTCCTCGACGAGCTTGCGCGGCGCGAACTCGGGCGCCGGCTCGTACGGCTTGGGCACGGGCAGCGACGGGAAGCGCCCGAAGCGCTCCTGCAGCTCGTCCTCGGCGGGCAGGTCGTCGAGGTTGCCGACCAGGAACGCGCCGCCGCGCGCGCCCGCCCAGCGGCGCTCGCGGAACGCGACGATGCCCTCGCGCGTGAAGCTGCGCAGGTTCTCCTCGGGGCCCAGCACGGTGCGCCCCAGCGGGTGCTCGCCGAACGCGGCGCGGTCGATCAGGTACTCGGCGACCATCGACGGCTGGTCGTACGCGCGGTTGATCTCCTGGATCACCACGCCGCGCTCGCGGTCGAGCTCCTCCGCGTCCAGGCGCGGGCGCCCCACGAAGTCGCTCAGCAGGTCGATCGCCGGGCCGGCGCTCTGCGCGCGCACGGTGATGTGGAACGCCACCAGGTCATGGCTCGTGTACGCGTTCAGCACGCCGCCGAGGCGCTCGGCGGTCTCGTTGACGTGCTTGTACGTGGGATAGGACTCGCCGCCCTTGAACACCAGGTGCTCGAGGAAGTGCGCCATGCCGTTCTCCTCCGGGCGCTCGTTGCGCGCGCCCGCGTCGAACGCCACGAGCACCGTCAGCGCGCGCGTGCCCGGCAGCTCCATGCGGTGGATGGGCAGCCCGTTGCCGGGCACGGTGCTCGTGCTCACGTTGGCCATGGCCTCACCCTAGAACGTTCGCCCACGCCGCGCGAGGCGCCGTCGCGGGCTTCTGCCTGCACTACCCTTGCGGCGGGTCCATGTCGCCTCCATCCCGACAGCCGCTGAACGTCGTGCTCGCGCTGCTCCTGCCGGTGCTGCTGCTCGCGGGGCTGTGGTTGGGCGGGCATCCGGAAGACCTGCCGGGCTTCCTGCGCAGCGCGTTCGTCGCCAACCAGCAGACGCAGGTGGTCGACGAAGCGATCCAGCGCATCGCCGACGACTACTACCGGCCGATCTCCACGAAGAAGCTCGACAACGCGTCGATCGGCGGCCTCGTCGCGAGCCTCGGTGACCGCTTCTCGCACTACCTCGGCCCCGTGGAATTCAGCGAATTCCGCTCGCCGCCGCACTTCACCGGCATCGGCGTCGCCGTGGCCACCCAGCTGCAGCGCAACCGCGGGCTGCTGATCGAGCGCGTGTTCAACTCCTCGCCCGCCGCGCGCGCGGGCCTGAAGGCGGGCGAGGTGATCGTCGCGGTCGACGGGCGCAAGCTCGAACGCCTCACGCCGGAAGCCGCCACCGCGCTGATCAGGGGGCTGCCCGGCACCGACGTGCACCTGGGCGTCGAACCGGCGTCCGACCCCGGCTCGGTCAAGGCGGCGCCGCGCAGCATCAACGTCACGCGCGCAGTCGTCTCCGAGCCGGTCGTCGAATCGCTGACGAAAACCGTCCGAGGCGTCAAGCTGGGCGTCGTCGCGCTCGCCAGCTTCAGCCCCGGATCGCACGCGGAAGTGCGCGAAGCCGTCGAGCGCCAGCTGCACGCGGGCGCGCGCGGGCTCGTGTTCGACCTGCGCGGAAACGGCGGCGGCCTGGTCGAGGAAGCGCAGCTGATCGCGAGCGTTTTCATCCCCAAGGGCGTGATCGTCTCCACGCGCGGCCGCAGCGTGCCCACGCAGGTGCTCGAAGCCACAGGGGACGCGATCCCCGCCTCGATCCCGATGGTCGTGCTGGTCGACGCCAACACCGCCTCCTCCTCGGAGATCGTCACCGCGGCGCTGCAGGATCACCATCGCGCGACGGTCGTCGGCACGCACACGTTCGGCAAGGGCGTCTTCCAGGAGGAGGAGCCGCTGTCCAACGGCGGCGCGCTGGACATCACCGTCGGCGAGTACTTCACGCCCAACGGGCGCAACCTGGGCGGCGGCGGCGTCAAGCAGGGAGCGGGCGTGATCCCGGAAGTGCTCGTGTCGAAGAGCATCGTCGACACCAACCGTGGCCTGGACGTGGCGCTGCGCACGCTCGCCGCCAAAGTCAGGTGAGCGGGCGGGTGGGACTTCCCGTCCCCGCCGGCGCGTTCGTGGCGATCGTCGAGCGCCGCGGGCGCTTCCTCACGGCCGAGCCGCTGTTCCCGCCGCGCGACCGCGACCGCGAGCACTCGCATGCACACACCCGCCTGACGCTAGGTCCCGGCGGCGGCGGTCGCGGCCGCGGGATCGAGGTCTCCGCGGGCCAGCTCGTTTTGGTGCAGCCATCCAAGCGCGGCCACGGCGCCGGTGCCCGCGTGGTGCGCGCTCTCGGGCGCCCGAACGTCGCCCGCGACGTGATCGAGGCGCTGCTGCTCGACCGCGGGCTCGCGCGCGGGTTCGACGACGCGCTGGAGAGCGAGGCGCGCGGCGCCGCCGAGCGCGTTCGGCGAGCGCCCGGCGAGCGGCGCGACCTGCGCGCGCTGCCCACGTTCACGATCGACCCGATCACCGCCCGCGACTTCGACGACGCGATCTCCGCCGAACCGATCCGCGATGGCGGTGGCCACCGCGCGGGTGGAGACGGCGTCGGTGGGGGAGGCACGGGCGGAGAGGGCGCCGGCGGGGGAGACGCGGGCGAGGCGATCCGCGTGTGGGTGCACATCGCGGACGTCGCCGCGCACGTGCCGGAGGGCTCGCCGCTCGACCTGGAGGCGCGCCGGCGCTCCACAAGCGTGTACGCGCCCGGCGCTGTCGAGCCGATGTTGCCGCATGCGCTCTCGAGCGACGCCTGCTCGCTGATGCCCGGAGTGGACCGCGCCGCGGTGACCGTCGAGATGGAGCTGCGCGGCCCAGTGCTCGAGCGCGCGGCGTTCTACCGCTCGGTTATCCGCTCGGACGCGCGGCTGGACTACGAGCAGGTCGATCGCATCTTCGCCGGCACGGAGTCCGCCGCCGAGCCGTGGGGCGCGCCGCTGCAGGCCGCGCGCCAGGCGGCCGCCGCGCTGCAGCGCGCCCGCGAGCAGAGCGGCGCGCTGGTGCTCGACTCGGAGGAGCCCGAGTTCCAGTTCGACGAGGACGGCAACGTCGTGGGCATCGTCGGGCGCGTGCAGACCGAGTCCCACCATCTGATCGAGCAGCTGATGATCGCGGCTAACGAGGCCGTCGCGGAGCTGCTGGAGCGCCGCGGCGTGCCGTGCCTGTATCGCGTGCACGAGCGCCCCGAGCCCGAGCGCGTGGAGCGCCTCGCCGACCAGCTGGCGTCGCTCGGGGTGCCCACGCCGCTGCTGCCGGAGCGCATGTCCTCCACGCAGGCGGCGGATCTCCTGGGCGAGATGTCGCGGCGCGTCGAGCAGCACCTGCAGCGCAGCGGCCACGGCCGCGAGGCGCTCAGCGCGCTGGTGCTGCGCTCGCTCAGGCAGGCGTACTACTCGCCCAAGAACATCGGCCACGCCGGCCTGCACTCCACGGCCTATTGCCACTTCACCTCGCCCATCCGCCGCTACCCCGACGTCGTGTGCCACCGCGCGCTGCTGTCCGCCGTCGGCGGCGGCGAGGCCGCGCCGCGCGCGGGCGAGCTCGTCGATCTCGGCGTGTGGACCTCGGAGCGCGAGCGCGACGCGATGATCATCGAGCGCGACTCCGACGACGTCGCGCGCTGCTTCGCGCTCGCGCGCCTGCTGTACGAGCGCGGCCACGACCAGCAGTTCGCGGGTGAGGTCACCGGGCTGATCTCAGCCGGCGCGTTCGTGGCTTTCGGCCTCGACGACGACGCGCGCATGACGGCCGGCACCGAAGGCGAGGGGCAGATGGACGCCGCGGCGTTCCAGGGCATGCTCCCCGTGAGGCTGCTGCGCGCGCCCGCCCCGGCGCCTGCCGCCGCGAGCGCGAGCGCCTCCCGTGGCGGCAGTGGTCGGGGATCCCGCCACGGCGCTCACGGCCGTCGCGATGCTCCCCGCCAGGCCGGCGGGAGCGACGGCGGGCGCGAGTGGTGGGAGCTCAACGAGCAGGGCACCATCCTCCAGGGCGAGCGCACCGGCGCCGCGCTGCGGCTCGGCGATCCGATCCATGTGCGCGTCGCGCGCGTGGACACGATCCGCGGGCGCGTCGACCTGGAGCCCGCGCCTTGATCGCCACCGCGCACGCCACCGCGGAGCCCGTACCCCGTTCGGGGCACAGGTAAGGGCGGAGCCCATCAAAAAACTCGACCGCTAGTCTCAACCGGTGGCAAAGGGCAAGGGCAAGCGCAAGGTGGGAGCTGGGGACGTGGCGTCCAACCGCTACGCCTCCTACCGCTACGAGCTGATCGAGCGGATCGAGTGCGGCATCGTGCTGGAGGGCACGGAGGTCAAGGCGCTGCGCACCTCGGGCGCGCAGCTGAAGGACGGCTACGCGGCGATCCGCGACGGCGAGCTGTGGCTGCACTCCGTGCACATCCCGCCTTACGGGCCCGCGTCGCGCGAAAACCACGAACCGGAGCGTCCGCGCAAGCTGCTGCTGCACCGTCGCGAGATCGACCGCATCGCCCAGCGCGTGTCCGAGCGCGGGCTCACGCTGGTGCCCACGCGCATCTACTTCTCGGGCGCGCACGCCAAGGTCGAGATCGCGCTCGCGCGCGGCAAGGACCTGTACGACAAGCGCCAGACGCTCCGCGAGCGCGAGAGCAAGCGCGACGTGGAACGCGGGATCCGCGAAGCCAGGCGCTAGATCGAGCGGAAGCTGTGGCCGCCGCTGGTCAGGATGTGCGTTTCGTGCATCCCGAACACCAGCGCCGCGATCAGACCGACGTACACCAGGAACACCAGCAGCCGGTGGTGCGGCGCCACGCGGTAGTACGCGGCCTGCTCGATCGTGCGCGTTTTGCGCTGCTGCCAGCGGTGGTAGGTCTGAAAGCCCGCGAACAGCACGATGATCAAGAGGATCGGGTTGCCCGGCTCGAGGAACACCAGCGCCACCAGCACGCCCAGGCCCGCGAACCACATCCACGGGCTCATCGCCGCCGCCGCGCGGCCGCCGTCCAGCGGCACCACCGGCAGCAGGTTGAACAGGTTGATGAAGAAGCCGAAGTACGCGAGCGCGATCAACAGGTCGCTCCCGGTGAGCTCGCCGATCACCGCCACCGCCGCCGCGCCGACGGTGCCCAGGATCGGGCCCGCCAGGCCCACGCGCGCCTCCGCAAGCGCGTCGTCGGGCATCTGCTTCATGCCCACGACTGCGCCCATGAACGGCAGGAACACCGGAGCGGTCGCCTTGATCCCCTCGCGGCGCAGCGCGATCACGTGGCCCATCTCGTGCACGAACAGCAGCACCACGAATCCGGCAGCGAACCACCAGCCGAAGAACAGGCTGTAGGCCGCCACCGACACCAGCGCCGTACCCGCCGTGATGAACAGCTTCAGGTTTGGCAGCGCCACCAGCAGGCCCTTGATCGCCAGCCCGAACTTCGCGATCAGCGCGCCCAGCGCCGCGAGTGCGCTGCCGATGCGCCCGCGCACGTTGCTCGCCGAGCTACGCGCCTTTGTGGCGGGCCCGCGCGGCTGCGTGCCAAACGGGTTATCGCCGCCCAGCGGGTTCGCCGCGGATGGCGCTGGGATCGTCGTGGCGTGGCTCGGATACGCGCCCGGCGCAACCGGCGCCACGGGCCCCGCCGGGGGCGCTGGCAGCGACAGCTCGTGATTGTCCATGCTCCCATTGTGGCAGCACTTCTAAGCCGCGCCTAACGGCTGCAAGCGCGCGTGATTTTCCCGGAGAATGCGGCATCGAACATCCAATGGGGGTTGCACGCGAAGAGGGTCCGAGCTACGTTGAATCCAGACGCGGAACCGAGCCGCAAAGAGCGAGGCCACCGAGGTGTGAGGCCGCGCCACCCGCAAGGAAAGGCCCTCGGGCCGGACCCACCGGGTTCCTCAAAGTGGCTTGGGACCGCGTCTATTTTTGTCTGCGCTCCTATCGGTCGGCGCAAATCTTGTACCGCCTGCGCGGTACGGAGCTGGACCGGCTTGGCGGTACAATGGAGTTGCAGCACACCCAGGGGGACGACAGGCTTCGACGCGGTCGGCTCGTGTGGGTGGTGGCGAGTCGAGGTCCCGGGCGGCCTCGTAAAACACCCGGGAAAACCATAAGTGCGGACTCTCACGAGTACGCCCTCGCCGCTTAGTCAATAGCTAAGCCGTGAGGTTTCGGGCCCTGCCTGCCTGCCGCGGGGGTCACCCGGAATCAGAATGCAGGCTCACCCGGTGCGGTCCGTCTCCGCCAATCCGGGGAAATCTCAGGAGACTGGTCCCTCACAACCCCGCCGGCGAGGCGAGTGGAGGATGAGATCAGAGCGCCGGCTACGCTCGTAGAAGCCATTCACACGCGATTGCGGACGTGGGTTCGATTCCCACCGTCTCCACTTTTTCGGACGTTGCGCAAACCCCTGGCGTGACGATGCGGTAGGTCGGCTGGATGTCGGTCTTGCCGTTGACGCGCAGCTCGGCGATAAGGATGCGCAGGAGCGCCTTGGTCTGCTCGGGTTCGCCCTGCGCGAGAACCTTGTCGAGCCGGTCGGCGACTGCTGCCAGATCGGCCGGCGTGGGCCGGGCGCCGGCTTCGTCCCCCTCGTCGGACAGCTCGGCTTGTTGGGCGCGGAGGTCATCGAGTCGGGTGGTCAGGTCGGCGAGGCGTTGCTCGCAGCGCTCGGGGGAGAGGCGTCCTTCCTCGAACGCGTCGAAGTAGCGAGCGGTTGAGCGTGCGGTGCGGGTGATCTCGGCGGCGATGGCTTGGCGGCGTTCGTCGAGCGCGGGTCGCTCGCGTTCTGCTTGTTGCTGGGCGGTGGCGAGGGCGTCTTGGATGAGTGGCTCGTCGCGGTAGATGCCGGTGAGTTGGTGAAGTACGGCGGTCTCGAGCTTCTCTCGGGAGATGCGCTGGCCTTGGCAGGCTTTGGGGCCGTACTTTTGGCGGGCGGTGCAGGCGTAGTAGTGGTAGAGGCCGCCTTTGCCGCGTGCGGACATGCCGATGTAGGCGCGGCCGCAGTGTCCGCAGCGCACGACGCCGGAGAGCAGGAAGTCTGAGCGGTTGCCTCGTCGGCGGGAGGCGTCCTCGCCGCGCTCGGTGAGGATCGCCTGTGCCTGCTCGAAGGTGCTCTGGTCGATCAGCGGCTCGTGTGTCGAGAGGAAGTCTTGGTCGCGCCAGCGGATGCGCCCGAGGTAGGTCGGGTTGGTGAGGACGCGGTGGACTGCTGGGTGTCCCCAGCCTGCGGAGGGTGCGGGTGCGTGCTCGGCGCGGAGCTGGTGGGCGATGGCGATTGTGCCGAGCCGGTCCTCGATGTAGAGCTGGTAGATGCGTCGGACGGTTGGTGCGGTGATCGGGTCGGGTGTGAGTTGCCCGTCGTTGAGGGTGTAGCCGAAGGGTGGGCGGCCGCTGTACCAGCGGCCTTCGCGGGCGCGGCGCTCGATCCCGGCGGTGATACGGTCGACGATTGTGGCGTGCTCGAACTCAGCGAACACGCCGAGCATCTGCAGCATCATCCGACCGGCTGGGGAGCCGGTGTCGAAAGGCTCGGTCGCCGAGCGCAGCAACACGTTGAGGGTGTCCAGCTCCTCGGCGATGCTCGCGAGCTGACGCACCTTCCGGCTGAGCCTGTCAATGCGGTACACGAGGAGCTGATCGACCCTGCCTTGGCGAGCGAGGTCGAGCGCGGCTTGCAGGCCGGGACGGTCGAGCTTGGTGCCGGTGGCGCGATCTTCGTGGTGGGCGATGATCCGCCAGTCCTCCTGCACCTTGCAGAACGCCTCCAGCCGTTCATGCTGGGAAGCAAGCGAGGTCGGCTGGTTCTCCTCATCGGTGGAGATGCGGGTGTACACGCACACGCGGGTCATGGCCTGCCTCCTATCGCTCGCCCGTCGTGGTCCTTTGGACGGTCGAGGAGATCAGAACCGGCGCCGGATCTCAAGTCCTCGCGTGCCGCTGCTTGCTGGCTTTGCCGTAGGCGTTTCCGGGCGTTGACCACGATCGCGAGCACCGCGCCGGTGTTCTCCTTGCTCCATACCGTCACGGCGATCGGGGCGGGGCTGTACGCGAGCGCCGCCCGGGCGGTTTCCGCGCGCCTTGCGCTTGGGACGAGGAGCAGGACGAACGCATCGAGCTTGCCTAGGGAGCTGGTAGGCAGGATGGACGTGTATGTCTTGGCCTTCTCGCGTAGTCGTCCGGTGGGCTCGGTGCCTCGGTCCAGCTCGACCAGGAAGTGCAAAGGCGCGTGGCCTGGTAGGTCGAGGACGCCGTAGCCGTCGGCGACGAGGTAGCCGGAGAAGAGGTGGTGGCAGGTTCGCTCGCCGTACCACTCCGACAGCGCGCCGCCGGCCACATTCGCCTCCACGGCCAGGCGGGTGAAGAACTCGTTGACCTCGACGTGATGGGGCAGCTTCTGGCTGTGGGCGATGCTCGCGGCGATCGAGTGCTGCCAGCCGAGCTTCGCGCGCTCGATGTCCAGGTGGTCAGCGACGATCAGCGCGCCTGCCTCATCGAGAATCCAGTGATACGGAGCGGTGCCCTGGCCCATCGGCAGGGAGGGGCGGAACCGGTCGAGCACACGCAGGCGATACAGGACATCCAGGCGAGCGGCTGCTGTTCTCGTGCCGGTGAAATACAGGCGTCTGACTTGGCTCGTCGTCATCACGCGGAACTCGAAGCAGTCCCTGGCGATCCATCGGTCCCGCTCGGTCAGGTGGGATGCGAGCCGCAGCACGTCCTGCCGGCCGAGCCGTCTGGGACGAACTATCTCCTTCATTTTCTAACTACCTCCTCTATTGTCGGGGTTGCTTGCAAGCCGTCGATCTGGCTTGTTTGCTGGGGATTTCCACGCTCGACGGTCCTCTCGTCCAACGGGAGGAGCGAATGGAGGCGGGATCGGAGAGCGGAACGGAGCACCGATCGGCACCGCATTCCTTGTTGCCCTCACGCCTTGGCGTTCGGGTGGCGTTCGGGCGGCGTCGGCAAGGAGCGCGGCGAGCAGCCGGGTGGCCTCGTGCTGCTGCTGAGCGGAGAGTCGTTGCATGCGGGGTGCGGCGAGACGCACCCGATCGCGAGGCACACGGTCTTGCATTGCCTTCCTTCGGCCGGTTGACGACCAGACACACACAAAGGTCCGGTCTGAGGGCCGCGCGGTACAGCCACCCCATGCGGGGCAGTCATCGCGACTCTCACCTAACGAAGGCCGATTCGAGCCCGTGCGTATTACACGCGGATACGGATTTTTCTGCAGGCTCGCGTGATCTGTCAGCGATTTGTCAGCCGTGTGTCAGCGGCGACACGGCTGCGAGCGGTGCTCAGTCCAGTGGGTCGGGCTTCGGCCAGCGCCACACACCGCGCCGTCCAGTACGGCGATAGCGCACGCCGCCCAACTCCTCGGAGTCGAGCATGTCGTCGCCGGTGTCGCAGCGGTCATCTACGTCTGCCCGGGCGTCGTCGGGCTCGCGCCACTCGTGGAGGCAGTGCGTGGCCGAACCTACGCGCCAACAAGCCGCCCGCAGACGCTCGGCGATCCCGAACCACGCATCCGAGCCGGCGTTTTCGGAGTCGAGCAGCATCGCGGCATCCTCCAGCGCCTCCCTCGCTTGCGCTCGGAATCCGTCGATCCGCTCGCCGGCCGTGGCGCGCGCATGGCGCCACGCGCGATGCTGCGGAGCCTCGGGCAGCTCCTCGACCTCGCCAGCCCGACGCGTCCGCTCCAGCCCTCCCCGCCCACGGCTGTCAGTTCCCACACCACGACCCCGTGACGGCGCGACCGCGCCAGCGAGCCCTCGGCAATGAGCGCGTCGATCTGCGGACGCAGCCGGCGCGTCGTCCACGAGCCGTGAACGAATCCCAGGTGCTTGGCGATGTCGCTCATCATCACGCCTTCGCCCTCCCGCTCGCGATGACGCTCGGCACGCTCCACGGCCGCGAGCACGATGGCATCAGACACGGGCTCAAACCGGCCCAGCTCGCTACCCAGGCGTCGCTGGTTTCGCGCGCGCGTGGCGCCGCCGCTTGACTCGCCATCGCTCCTGTCCTGCTGCTTGTCTGCATCGCTGGTCATCTCGCCGGCTCCTCTCGGATAGACCGAGGAGCGCGCAGACGAGCACGACCAGATGACCGCAGAGAGCTACGGTTTCCGGGGCATCGAAGGCGTGCTCCTTCGGTGCTCAGGCCGGGCGGGCGCTACCAACGTCCGTCCGGCCACTTGATGTCGAATCGCGCGATCAGAGCAGAACCGGCGGCGGATCTCAAGCCGCCTGGGATCGGCGTTAGAGGCGTAGGGCATGCCGGATGACCGTCTCGACGCCGATATAGTATTCCTGCCGGTTCGTTTTAGGTTCCCTTGACGGTGCCGATATAGAAAGGGTCCATGCCTAACGAGGTTTATCCCCGCGCCCCGGTGCGATTCGTCTCGCTGATCGTTCGCTTCCCGCTTTCGCCGAGCCTTCAGCGCCTTGAGGCCAAGGAGGCGGTCTACGCACGAATCGCCGACGCGTTTCCCCTTCTCGAGGCGATCGAGGCGCCCTTCCAGATGCCGCTCGCTGGCGCTGCGTTTGGCCAGGGGTCCGAGGCGGGAACAGGGCCGCGGCAGATCCGCATGATGAATCGTGAGCGCACTCGCAGCTTGACCCTCGGTCCGAGGATGCTCCTGTTTGAGTGCACCGATCACGAGTCATTCGATGTGCTTTGCGAGATCGTCAGTCCTGCACTTCAGGCACTTCTAGAGATCGCTACTCCTGCTGGTCTTAACGATGTAACGCTCAAGTATGTCGATGAGATCCGGCACCCGGCCGTCGGTAGTGCGCGGGACTGGCAGGGTCTGATCGATGAAAGACTCGTCGGGCCAGTCGAGCTACTCGACGCTGAGCCACAACAGACAGCTGGTCTAGCTGTCTATCGACTTTCCGCACAGCACGAGCTACGTCTCGGCTACGGCGCAGTGCCAGGGGGATTTGTAGTTGACCCGGGTGGACCGCTGAAAGTGGAGAGTCACGCCGACGGGCCATTCTTTCGGCTGGATCTCGAGAGCGAATGGACTGCACCTGCAGAGGCGGTGCCTCCATTTGCGACCGAGCACGTACTGCAGCTCGCAGGAGAGCTACATGAGCCGATTCACCAAGCGTTCGAGAGCTCCATTACAGACCGTCTGCGCGATCATTTTAGGGGTAATGATGGAGACTGAGATCAGCAGAGAAGATGCAAAACAAGGCGTGATCTCGCAGATCGTCAATCTCTCTCCGTCACTGAAAACCCCTGGGCATAGCCTTCAGCTCGGCCGATTCGCGCTAGCCGTCAATAGGTCGCTCGGAGCCTTGGGAGAAGTCGGTCACTGGAGTGGTTCGGATGCGGCGCCTGAAAGTTTGGACGAGTTCGCAAACTACCCCTGCATAGGCGAGAAGCAGCGAGGGGGGGAGCCAGAATTGTCCGACTTGGGGGCATTTCCGAGATATCTCCATGACACGACTGGCTGCGTGTCTGCAGCGAGCGATGCGATCGGGCTCACCACCTATGGCCTCGCCAATATGGAGATCCCCTTCGTTCGCCGTTGTGAGCCATCGGGGTTGCTCGCCGATGGTCACGCGGTCCTACTAGGTGCGCTCTTGAAGTCGGCGCAGTCCATGTGGATTGTCAACCGTCAGGAGCTCTCCGAGCTAACAGAGCTCGAACGAACCCCGGGTCAGCTGAGCGACGTTGCCACGATCGGCGCGGCGCGTGATCGTCTGGCTGTTGCCGTCCGCGACTACGAGCGACGGGATCACGAGGTACGGGTGGAGCAGTTGCGCGAGACTTCCTCAAAGCTTGCCCGTCGTGAGCCCCGTGATCTGCTGAACGCCCTAGCAGTTGAGCGTGGTTTGTCTTGGCACACCCTCGCCACCATGCTGAACGTGACGCCAACTGCTATCCGTAAGTGGCGGCGGGGTGGCAGTCTGACGCCGGACAACCGTGAGCAACTCGCTGCGCTTGTCGCATTCTTTGATCTGCTTGACGATGTTAGGGAGCCCATCGCTGATCTTGGCAGCTGGATCGAGATGCGCGTCAGAGAGGACACGACGCTGACTCCGGCAGCGCTGTATTCAAGAGGCCAGAGCGAGCGCTGGCTACTGTTGGAGTGGGCTCGAGGCTACCTTGACACGGCGACGATGCTCGACCGATTCGATCAGCGCTGGCGTGACAACTACATGCGCGACCCAAACTTCGTTGTTGGCGAGGGGCCGGGTGGCGAGCGTGCCATCTTGCCTCGGTGAGCACTTGGCAAGTGAGATATGGGCGACCCTGCCGAGGATGCTGACGAGAATCTGAGACGCGAGCTTGATGCGCCTGACGAGGACGCCCAAATCTACGAGGCCCGTGGCGATGAGGTCGATGACCTCCGCCCAATTTGTCAGGGCGATGTATTCGGCGGACTGACCCTGCCGGGCTTCGACCAACGCGACCACAATATGGTTCTTCTCTCGCAGCATCCCTGCTCGTTGCGCAAGGGTGCCGCGCTACGGCCGAGAGTCCAAGCCGTACCAGTTCGGACGTATCGTCATGTGGCACCAACCCTCTGGGCGACCGGCCATCTAAGGGTCTTTCCACTCCCAGATCTCGACGGTAGCCGTCATCTTGCGGCCGACCTATCGGAGGCGGGAGTCGTCACGTCGGAGCAGCTACATTCGGCGCGCCGCGTATTCACGCTCAGCCAGCGCGGAATCCTGCTTCTACAGCAGCGAATCGTATGGACGGCGGCACACACGGTCATCGGCCTGGATGTATTTGAGGACTACAACGCTCCGGCTCTGACCGAGATCGAACTTCTCGAGTTCTGGAACGAGCAGCTCTGTGGAGACGAGGTCGACGCCGATCGCGCCGATGCACTGGTTGTGGTCGCCGAGGAGTTCGAGAGCTACATCCGAGATGAAGGCCTACAACACGCACTCACGAAGCCAGACCGTCGCGCCGACGTGCGTCGCACCATCCGCATGGAGGCAATACGCCGCGCCGAGCAGCGAAATTGAGCAGGGCCGGAAGCCAAACGAGCAGAGGCAGCCGACAGACCAACGAAGCTGAGGGCAGCTGCTACGAGATGTTGAGCGCTGGAGCGCTGGAGTGCTGAAACGCCGAGGGGTTGGCGCAACGTACGGTCATCTCCACCGAGTCAAACCGTTCACGGGGAAACCACGATTCTCAGCCCCGTACCGTCGGAGACACCGGTGTCCGAGAGGACGCTGAATAGCTCCCTGATGCTCTGCGCGGCTGCCGGCACCGGGGATTCCGCGAGCTGCGCAGCGAGCAGTGCGGTCCCGAGGCCTGGTTGGGCGATCCCGATCGTTGCGCGCACTACGGGCTGCCTGACCGCCCAAGGCTCTGGCTCCCCCGGCGAAGGCGCGTCGAGGCCCAGACGGCGCCGCAGCACGTCGGGCGGATCGCTTCCGTTCACGAGCGTCGCGACCGGCGATTCCGCTCCATCGAGCCGTTTGCCGATCTGGTCCCAGAGGTTTCTCGAGGTGACGCTGCGCCTGCTGCGGATCGCCTGGGCGACGACCACCTGCATGTCGCCCACCCGCACTGAGACCGTCGCGTTGCCGGCGCCCTTGGCGTGCCAGAGACCGAGCGCCACCTCGCCGCTGGCAAGTTCTTCAAGGACGATGTAATCAGCGATCTCGCCCGCTCCGTCGTTGTGCAGAACCCACCGTTCGCTCCCCCGCATCGGCTGGGCGAGCAGGAACTCCTCGAGACGCTCGTGCACCGAGCGCATCCCCAGCCCGCGGACCTGCGCTGTCGCACGGGTCTCGGCGGTGGGGTCCACGCCGGGCCATTCGATGCCCTCGAGTAGCCTGATATCGAACAGCGAGGTGGCACCCTGACGGGGATAGATCAGGCCACCGATGGTCGTGCTGCCGTCCAGGAAATACACACTCGGGGCGCGGTCAGCTAGCAGCTCGCTCAGAGTCACCGGGTGGCCGAATCCGCGGCGGACCTCAAGGTCCGCCGTCGCCTGCACTCGCCCGTCCAGGCCGAGCGTCGCGTCGAATACGAGTCGCTGAACGCCGGCGGCCCGGTCGTTGAATACGCCCACCATCCGCAGGCGCCCGCCGATGGCCCCCTGAACCTGCTGGAGGGTCCCGGTGGGGTCGTCATTGACATAGAGCTTGAGATCCTCGATTCCGCCGAGGACGCCGTTTGGCCCTCGCAGTTCGAGGCCAAGGCCGAACAGCGCCGGGTGAAGCTCGGCGGCCAGCGGGGGCGATTGCGGCCATGCGGTCAGCCGTTCGCCGCGCTCCATGCCGGGCAGCAGCGGCCCCTGCGGATTCTGAACGGGGAACCACAGCAGGTTCGCGGTCTCATCGACCCATGCGGACAGCTCGCGCAGGCCCATGTAGCGGCTCCACCAGACCTTCGACTTCTCGACCGCGCCCCCGGCATTGGCCGCTCCCGTGCCGACGCTGATCTGGAACATGACGTGCCCGAGCGCGCTGCGTGCCATGTCGACGCTCCGCAGCCCGCGATCGACGCCCGAGCCCATGAAGTTCCGGTAGCTCGCGCGCCCACGCGCGGCTGCGTTCGTGCTGCGGATCCCGACCGAGGAGACCGACAGGCGGGTAAGGCTGTCGAGATATCCGCCGAGCAGCTCGGGCCCCGCCGGTTCGGTGTGGTCGGTGAACTCAAGGAGCTCCTCCATACGGCCGCGGAGCCCTTCGCGCTGGAGGTTCAAGAACAGGAGCGGTGGGAGACCGATCTGTGGCGGGCGTCTGAAGGCGGCCACATGTAGCTCGTAGGTGACGTCGGTCAACGCCGGGTCGCTGCTCCAGCGAGGCTGGCTGGTGTAGCGGACCACGAGCACCATCAGCGCGCTCGCGGGGTCCGCGACCGAGTAGACGATCGTGCCGCCGGCGAAGCCCGCGCCGACCTGAAGTTCCTGGGGCAGTTCACCGCGTGCGAACGCCGGCTCCCAGCCGTCGAGTGTCTCGTAGATCACCGCGCGGGCCAGCGGACGCAGGCTCCCGGGGGCGATCTCCCCGCGCTGGGCGGGGAAGGCAGCCACGAACTGCTGGTCGTGGCGTTGCTCTTCGACGTCGGCGTCGATGATCTGCGGGAGCACGGTCGCCCAGTCCGCATCCTCCTGGTAGAGCTCCAGCAGAGCTCCCTTCAGCTCCGGGAATACCTCACCGTCGCGGACAGTGACGAGAATCGACGGCTGCGGGAACCGGTCGTCGACACGGGCCAGCCGGCCGATTAGCTGGGCGGTGCCAGCGAGCGACTTGTGCTTGTTGTGGTAGGCGAGGAGCCGCACCGCCGCTAGGTCGAAGCCCTCGCCGAGCATGCCCACCACCCCGACCGCGCGGATCGTCCCGTCGCGCACGCCCTCGACGATCTCGCGCTGACGCCCCTCGGAGACGTTGTAATGAAGCAGCGTCAGCTCGACTCCGAAGCTCTCGTAGATCTCACGAAGGACGTTCAGTCGCGCAATCGTCGCAGCCCTCACCATCAGGACGCTCGTCGCGTGTGCACCCTCACCGAGCAGCTCGCTGGCGCGCCGCGCGATTGCCCGGTCGCACGCCAGACGGTCCGTCTCGGCGTCGAGCAGCATCGGGGTGATCGGCTTGTAGAACCCCTCCTCAAGGGCGATTCGCAGCGGGTAGTGGTAGACGTGGGTCCCGGGTATGGCGCGGCCGTCGCGGCGTCGCGGCGTCGCGGTGAGCAGCAACGCGGGGGTGGGGGAGAAGTGCTCAAGCAGCTCCCGCCACATCCGTGCGGGCGCGTGATGCGCCTCGTCGACAATGATCAAATCGAAGAGATCCCTCGGCGGAAGGGAGTCCGCGGAGTAATGGATCGGGCTGATCGAATGCGGGAGGGCGACCACCACATCGGAGGTCTCGAGAGCTCGCCAGTCGGGGACGAGGCCGGTGACCTCGGTGACCTTCGGGGTACCGGCGCCCTCGGGCAGGACCCCGACCGTCCGCAGCAGCTGCTGGCTCGCAAACGCCTCGGTGATCTGAACTCGAAGGTCCCGTTTCGGCACGAGCACCAGGACCCGTCCCTGGGTTTTCGTGAGGTACGGCGCGGCTAGATGAGTAGTGCCACGGCCGTGGGGGTGGCTGTGGGTTGTGGGGAGGGGTTGTAGGCAGGCAGATCGAAGTCGGCGGTGCTCAATGTCACCGCCGACCCGGGAGGGCCTCGATGGACGCCGACCTCGATCTGCTGCTTATCGCTGTTTACTGCACGGTGGATGATTTCCTGCCCGAGCGGACAGAAAACGCTAGGCGAAGGATCTCCGATGCGGAGCTGATCACGCTGTGTATCGCTCAGGCGATGATGGGGATGCCATCCGACGCACGGTTCTTGCGGGCTGCTCGTCGTCAGCTTGGCCACCTGTTCCCCCGTTTGCCCGAGCGGACCGCTTTCCATAAGCGCAGGCTGCGCTTGTCCGGGACGATCGAGGCGCTGATCCGGGAGTTCGCCAAGCACAGCCCCGGTTTCTATGACGATCTGCTGCTGGTCGATTCCACGCCGGTGGAGTGTGCTCGCAGCCGTGAGACCGTCAAGCGGGGCGGGACCTCCAGTCTCGGTGACGCGCTCGCTAACGCCGCCGACTACGGCTATTGCGCCAGCCACAGCCGCTACTTCTGGGGTTTTCGCCTTCACGCCCTGTGTGCTTTGGACGGCACTCCCAGAGCGCTGGCGCTGACCTCGCCAAAGATCGACGAGAAGCTCGTGTGCCTGCAACTCGTCGAGCGCTGTGAGCGAGCACCCGGCCAGATGCTGATCTTGATCGGCGATAAGAACTTCCGCGGCAAGGACTTCGAAGCCGAGCTCTCCAACCTCGACGCCGCGATCATGCGCCCCCGTCGCAAAGACGAGCGCGGCCGCGGCCCGCACCTCGCGCCGATCCGTCAACGCATCGAGTCGATCTTCTGGACCTGCAAGGACATCCTCACGCTCGAGCGCCACGGCGCCCGCACCCTTGAGAACCTCCGCGTGCGCCTGCTCACCCGCTTCGCCGCACTCACAGCCGCCATCGCACTCAACTACCGCCTCGGCCGCCCACCCCGCAGCCTCGCCAACTACACCGCCTGAAACCGTGGCACTACTCATCTAGGCCGATGCCAGTCTTGCCTGCGCCGGTCGGGATGCTGACGAGTGTAGGGTCCGCCTGGTTCAGGCTCCAATGAGAGATCACCGCGCCCAAGGCGCCGGCCTGGGGTGAGCGCCATGCTTGCCCCGCGGGGAACACGCTCACCGTCGGCCGGGTTCGAGCGTAGAAATCGCTCATCTCGTGCACCCGCACACGACCATAGCCACGTTTACCTCCATCCCCGAGAAGCCCCGATACCGGTGAATATACCGGCAGTCGGAATCAGGACTGCCTACGTCCCCATCACGCGACGGCGCCGTAGCCGTCTGACCTAGCCCGCCGGCCGGCGGCTACGCCACGCACAACGACTGCGCATGGACGACCACGGGGTTTGCGCAACGTACGGTCCTCTCCACCATCTAGACGAAGGTCGAACCGGCCCAGTCCCCCGAGAGGGCTGGGCTGTCGGCGTTCTAGGGACACGACACACGAGGTCGCGTAGTTGAGCGTCGACCTGGACGCAACCGGTACTCGCTCCGAATCTCAGTTGCTGAGCCCAAAGTCTCGACGCATCCCGGGCAGCACGGCGCGGTCCTTCTCTCGGTTAGATGATTCCTTGGACCTAACGATGTCGTCCGTGGCCGCGACCAGGATCGTGAGGTGGTCGAACTCCATCTCGGTCGCGTTGTGCATCCAATCGTCGTACATTCCGATGCCATCAGCGCGGCGGACGATCTCCAGCCGTCCATACTCGGTTTCGAAGCTTGTGCCTAGCCCTCCCACGTCGGTTTTCATCAGGCCGACTTCCGCCAATGCACGGTTTATTCGCTCGGCATTGCTCTCGTTGCTGGCGACGGCGATGTCTAGGTCGGTCGTTGCACCTGCCCAGCCGCGGAGCTGGGCTGCAACGCCACCGACGACCACGAACTCCACGCCGTTTCGGAGGAGTGCGTGGAGCAGATGTGATTGATCCTCCGCGAGCGTCATTGGTAGGTAGCCTCGAGCAAAGCCTGCAATCCAGGGACACGGGCGCGTTCTGAATCGCGGGTGGACGCGTCGGCTATGCGGAGCAGATCCCTAGGGTGCGCCACAAGCACCCTCGTCCGCGCATCGAAGTCCAGGGACGAGGCGCTCCGCTTGAGGTCTCGGTAATCACCGGCGCCGGGAAGGTTGCGAGCCAATGCCAACGTGCCGCCCGCCTGCAACGTCCAAGGCTCACGCACATCCGCTTCCCGCCAGCGATCGTCGACATCTACGGGTACCAGGCCGGCGGCCCGAAGTTCACGATCGGTCGCCGCCGGGTCTTCAGAAACGAACTCGACCTGTGCGCCATCCGGACGCTGCGGCGCCCCGAGGAGAGCTGCTCCTACCTGACCGAGCACAATGGTTGGGGTGCGCGCATCGGCTAGCCACCGGAGCGAGCGCTTTGCATCGCGCACCGCCTCAACCGGGAGTAGCCGCGCCAGGCGCTTGGGTGGAAGTAGCGCGATCTGCTCACGGACGCGATCCAGGAGGGTGGTGTCTCGCTCAGTCAGCCTGAGAACCAAATCGAGCTCGCATTCGGCCACCAGAGCGGACACGGCGTCGAGTGACGGGACCTGGCTTCCGGACTCCCAGCGCGCGATCGTCTCCCGGGGTCGTCTGCTGCGTGCGGCAAGCTGCTGCTGCGTCAGGCCGGCGCGGTCACGCGCAATCCGTATCACATCGCGGGAGCGCATGTAGGCAAGTGTAGCGTAAGCGTCACGCCTAGTGTGATGGATGTATCACAGGGGCTGTGACACACATCTCACCGAGACACGGGCCGTGCCTTGATTGCTTCGACGCTCGGCGGTCCGACTCCTCCCGGCGGGGTCGCTCGACTGCTCACCCCTCATCCTCTGGCCACGGAGCTGGATCCATCCCAGTGCGCCGAGGGCATCGCTTCGAACGATCTCGACTTTCACTGCACTACGAACGCTCCGGCGCAGTCGCTGCCAGCCTGAGCAGATACGTACCGCCGCCCCGGTGAATGTTGCCGATGACAGCCCAGACCAGCGCCGCGGTCCTGCGCCTCTCGAATTGAAGAAACGTGGTGAGCCCCAGTCGCTCGTTGTCGAGTCGCCACACCATGTGTCCGTTCAGCAGCCTTGATCGTGCTTCGAGATGTAGCAGCTCGGGTTCAGAGGTCACGATTTGCCAGCCGAGGATGTGGCTGGGCGACATCCACGGCCCGAGGTGAAACCCAAGGATCCAGCGGTGTATCAGCAGCAGCGCCCGGCGGGTCACCAAGGGCAGGCTCTCGAAGCCATCGCGTGCCCATTGCTCGGCCGAACGTGGATCCGTCGGGCTCCTCGTGACCGCGAAGGCGTCCGCATAGTCCGGGGGTGAGGCGAGGGTCGCCGGCGGCGTCTCAAACACAGCAGCCCGATGCGCGGCCGGCCGCGTCGCATTCGAGCATGTGCCTGAGCGCTTCGCTGTCACACCGGAACTGCGCGAGGCGTTCATTCTCTGATGACCTCCATCCATACGGCAGCGTATAGTTGAATGCTAGCATCATCACCGGGAGTGTCAACACCAAGTCGAACGCGATAGCGGCGCAATGGCGGCGCCGACCCGAACGCCTCGCAGCAGGTGGATCGAGAAGGGCCTGGGTGCCCTCGCTGCCGGCGGCCCGGATGCCGTGCGGATCGAGCCACTGGCCCAGGCAATGGGCGTCAGCAAGGGCGGCTTCTACTGGCACTTCAGCGACCGCCAGTCGCTGCTCGACGAGATGCTGGACGCATGGGAGCGCACCTGGGCCAACGAGGTGATCGAGACGGTAGAGGCAGGGGGTGGGGACGCGAGGTCCAGGTTCAGGCGGCTGTTCGCGATCGGCGCAGCCTCAGGCGGGGACTTGTTGAAGCTCGAGATGGCGATCCGCAACTGGGCCCGGCGCGATGAGGAGGTCGCCAGGCGACTGTGGAGGGTCGACAACAGGCGGATGAGCTACATGCGCTCCCTGTTCGCAGCCGTCTGCGAGGACGATGGTGACGTCGAGGCTCGCTGCCTGCTGACCTTCTCGCTGTTCATCGGCGGTCAGTTCGTCAGCGCCGATTTCGATGGGCGCAGCCGGGCAGAGGTGGGGGGGCTGGCGTTGGAGTGGCTCATTCGATAGGGCGCTTCACGCGTAAACCCCGTCCAGCCACCCCTTGAGCGCCGCTTCGCGATCCGCCCCATCGACGCCATCCGCGAACAGATGCGCGCTCATCCCGACAACGCCGCCGAAGTGGTTGCGGCCGAAGAAGCGGTACAGGCCGTCGGCCGTGCGCACACCGAGGAACTCGGGCGTCGAGTAGTCGACGACCCCATTGAGTGCCGCGCCCTCGCCGAGCGACGCGTGGACCGAATCGCCCACGTGTGTGTCCACTGGAAGGTCCAGGGCACCGCGTAGCGTGTCCATCGCATCCGCCGTCCCGGCGGCGGCAGGCCCCTCGATGCCGGCTGACGGCTGCCCGACGTATGTGACAGGCCGCCCCTTGAAGTACTCGAGATACTGCCCGAGCGTGTGCAGGTAGAAGTCCGTGTGGCCGTCGATGCCGTCGTACTGGTCCTCCCACCCGTCGGCGAGTATCCCGCTGTGCACGTAGCGCAGGTGCGCCGTGCCGCCCGCGCGGGCCTCGATCGCGAAGTCGAGGGCGTTGAAAGTCCCATCCGGCGACTCCATGCGGATCACGAGTCGGTGTGGCGGGTCCCAGGTCTTCACGAGCCCGCCCTCGGGTGGCGTGGTGCCGGCCGGGATCTCCATCCCTGTGGGGAACTGCCAGGCGGCGGTGTCAGCGGTGATCGCGGTCCAGACGTCGCGTGGGCCGGCGGGCAGGTCGACCTCGCGGGTGATCTCGAATGCGCGGCTCATGACTTGGGCTCCTTGTTGTTCGTGATGGTGGGGTGCAGTGCGACGACGAACCGGTGCCGGCGACCGCCCGGTGCGGCCTCGTCGTGGTACTTCGCGACGAGGCCGTTGACGGCGTCCGCCAGCTCGACCGCGAACGCGGCGCGGTCCTTCGCTGAGGCGAACCTCACCTCGCTGTCGATCCCCAGGGTCGCGAGCGGCTTGCCGGCCGCGCTCGCCCCGGTGATGAGATCGCCGACCTCGCGAACCAGGCGCCCTGCCACCGCCAGCAGCCAGCGCGCGGAGCGCTGGTCCGGCTCGCGCGATGGATCGGGCGCGACCGCCGACAGCGCCGTGGGGGAGATCACGTAGGAGGCGGCCGTCGCCTGGAGCACGCGCTCGGTGCAGTTGCCCCTGCGGCGCTCCTCCACGAGCTCGATCAGGCCGTGGCGCTCCAGCGCCCGCAGGTGGTAGTTCGCCTTCTGGCGGGTGAGCCCTACGCGTGTCGCCAGCGTGCTGGCGGAACCGGGCTCGGCCAGCTCGGCGAGCAGGCGTGCGCGGATCGGATCCAGCGACGCCTCGGCCGCGGCGGGGTCGTCGATGACGGTGACGTCGTGCACGGACGCATCCTCTCACCGACGATCATTTTTGTCAAGAGCATTTATTCAGTCGGTGGTCCGGCCGACTCGACGTCGTGCTCTGCCACATGCCTTCGTGGGGCTCTGCCACCCGCCTGTCACACGAAGCCGACTCCCGCAAACCTGTCTATAGATGCGCGAAGACGAGCAGCGAGACGCGGCCCTGGTGGCCGCCATCGGCCAAGGCGACGCGGACGCCTTCGACCAGCTCTACGCCCGCTACCTGCCGCTGGTCGTTCGCTGGTCGGTGCACGCCACCGGCAACCGCGAGGTGGCGGCCGACCTGACCGCGGAGGTCTTCGCCGCGTCGCTGACGGCCGCGCGCAGGTTTCGCCCCGAGCGAGGGTCGGTGGCAGGCTGGCTGCTGGGGATCGCGCGAAACAAGCTGCGCGAAAGCCGGCGCCGCGGCCGGGTCGAGAGCTCCTCGAGGCGGCGGCTGAGGATCGAGCCGGTCTCGCTCACCGACGCCGATCTGGAACGTGTGGAGGAGCTGGCGAGCCTCGACGCGACGATCATCCCGCTCGTGGAAGGACTGCCGGCGACTCTTCGCGAGGCGCTCACCGAGCGGGTGTTGCACGAGCGTCCCTACGAGGACATCGCGTCCGAGCTTCGCTGCTCCGAGTCCGTGGTCCGCCAGCGCGTGAGCCGCGCGCTGAGGGCCCTGAGGTCCCAGCTGGAGGAGACGTGAACGACTACTTCGGACGTGTTCAGCAGGAGCTTCGCGGCGCTGTCGATCGTCGCTCGCATCTGCCCTGGTATGTGCGCATCCGGCCGCGATTCCCGCGCCCGGCGATCGCCGCGCTGGTGGGCCTGGTGGCGACCGGCTCGGCGTTGGCGGCGAGCGGGGTCCTGAGGACGGGCGCGCCGGTCGGGACGCCCGTTCCGGCGATCCCCAACGCCTACGAAGGCGCGGTCGTCCCGGGGAGCGTGCACGTGCTGGCGCTGTGGGTGGCGGACCCCGACGGCGGGCCGCCGTGGGGGCTGCGCGTGCTGAAGACGACCCGCGGCCTGACATGCGTGCAGTTCGGGCGCGTCGTGGACGGACGTCTCGGCGTTCTCGGCCGCGACGGCGCGTTCCACGACGACGGGGCCTTTCACCCGCTGTCGCGTGAATTCCTCAACGGCGTCGGCTGCGGAACGGACGACGCTCGCGGGCAGGCGTTCGTGAACGAACAGTTCCACGGCACGCCGGACAGCGGGCTGGCCGGCGACCAGCAGCACACCTCGGGTGGCTGCTACGCGGCGTCCTCCCGACGGCCAGCCTGTCCGCCGTCGGCGCTGCGGGACGTCTACTTCGGCCTCCTGGGCCCGGACGCGGTGAGCGTCACGCGCAGGTCGCGGAGCGTGGGTGCGGGCGCCACGATCCCGACGGCGGGATCGGACGGGGCCTATCTGATCGTCCTGCCGCACACCCCCACCCGCTGCGTGCCCGGAGCCGTGTTCTGCGCGGTGGGCGAATCGTTCAGCACCGGCGGGCCCGAACTGGTCCCGTACGAAGTGATCAGCGCGGTCGGCTATCGCGGTGGCAGGAGCTGCCGGCTCCCGACACCCGCGCAGCTCCTCCAGAGCCGCAGCAGGCGGGTCGGAAGCATGGCCACCTGCCCAGCCGTGGGCTACGTCGCGGCTCCGGGCCGGCGCATCACCGCCCGGCAGCTCGCGAGCAAGGTCTCGGTGCACGCCGAGCCGGCGCGGTTCTACTGCGAGAGGGCCGAGGAGACGGTGCCGTGCGACGGCCGCGTTCCCCATGGCTACCGGCGCATCGACATGCATCTAGGCCCGCCCGAGCTGCTGCTGGTCGTCGAATTCACCGCCCGCGCGGCGGTGACGAACTTCGACAGCCACTACGAGATCAACACCAGCGACCCGAGCGACCCCGGCAATCCGCAATGTCCGGGGAAGGGGGCCGGCCAGTTCGGCCCCACGCAGACGAACCTCCGCGCTGGGCAGCGCGTGCGCTACACCGAGTTCGTCGATCGCGCCTGCCCGGGCCGCTCGCACATCGCCGTCGGCTACGTCACCGTCGACGGTCCGTCCGGCGCCGCACCGGTACCCGGCCTGCCGGGACAGAGCGCCGAAATCCCGGTCGGGCGAACCACGTTCGTCATCCCCTGAGCCCGGCTTGGCTCGCTGGCGCGGTCACAAGCCGATCACGGCGACCGTATAACGGCAATATGGACTCCGGCGAGCCGAGCGACGAGGAGCTGCTGATGAGTGGCGGCGCCGAGGATTTCGGGCTGCTTTACGAGCGTCGCCACGCACTCGTTCGCGGCTACCTGCGCCGGCGGGTCGGCTCGCAGCCGGACGTCGTGCTGGACCTCGTCGCGGAGACGTTCGCGCGGGCACTGGAGCGCCGCGAGCAGTTCGACGCGGAGCGCGGCTCGGCGATCGGCTGGCTGCTGGGGATAGCGCGCCATCTGCTGCTGGATGCGCTGCGCCGCGGGCGTGTCGCCGACGACTCCCGCCGGCGGCTCGGCATGGAGCGCGTGCTCGTGGACGACGCGCAGCTCGAGGCGATCGAGCTCGACAGCGAATCCGAGCTGGAGCGCCTGCTCGCGTCGCTTCCGGCGGAGCAGCGGCGGGCGGTCGAGGGGCGCGTCCTGAACGACGAGCCATACGCCGCGATCGCGCTGCGGATCGGCTGCTCGGAGCAGGTCGCGCGCAAGCGCGTCTCACGCGGCCTTGCCGTGCTCAGGCGAAGCATCGGGGAGGGCTCATGACGGATCCGTACCGGTTCCTGGGCGAGACGCTGACCGCTGCCGCGCGCAGGCAGGAGGCGAGCGCCAGCGCCAGCGCCGCCAGGCGGCGCGGGTGGCTGCCCCGTCACCTCAATGCCGTGGCGATCGCCTTGCTGCTCGTCCTGGGCGGTGCAGCCGTTGCCTTGGCTGCCAGCGGCCTGCTGAACGGAAGCCCCGTGCCCGAGCCGCAGGGCGCTCCCGCCCCGAACGCGGGGACAGGCGTCTCCACCGTCGGCGGCGCGCGTCTGCTCGCGCTGCGGGCGGCCGACCCCGAAGGCGGGCCGCCGTGGGGGATGCGCCTGGTGCACACGACGCGTGGCGAGCTGTGCGTGCAGATCGGCCGCGTGCAGGGCGGCCAGCTGGGTCAGCTGGGGATCGACGGCGCCTTCCACGACGACGGGCGCTTTCATCCGCTGTCGGCGAACACGCTTCCGAACTACACGAGCGGCTACGCCAACCTCATCTGCCTGCTTCCCGGGGAACTGATGCTGGGCTACGGCCCGACCCAGGATCGCAACGCGGAATGGGGCGTCGGACGCGGGCCCGGGCCCTCGGCGCAGCAGCTGCGCGCGATCTCGTGGGGTCTTCTGGGACCCCACGCCGTGAGCGTCACCTACCGGACGAGCTCAGGGCCGCGGACGATCGCGGTGAGCCCCGGGACCGGCGCGTACATGATCGTGCAGCCCCTGCGCAACGTCCCGGCGCAGATCACGATCGGAGGGTTCCAGACCGGATCGGCCAGCAGGCACGGGGTGAGCATCATGGTCCCGGGTCTGGGTGCCCGCGGTCCGGGTTCGCTGAGCAGGATCGTCTATCGCTTCGGCTCCTTCGTCTGCGCGGTCGGGAGGCTGGCGCGCGGCGAGCGGCGGTGTCCCGCGCCACGGCCCATCCGGCCGCGCTTGCAGGGGCCGGTGCGCAACCTGCACGAGCGGGTGCGCGTGCGCGCCGTCGCGCAGTCGCACGCGATCTGCAACGCGGAGTACCTGCTGTATCCGTGCTACCGGGCCGAGCTCTATTTCAAGGCTCCATATGCCGTCACGAGCGCGGCCAGCCAGTACGACGTGACGGCGTCGTCGAGCTGCCACAACGCCACTCCCAGCAGCTGGAGCATCGACCGCAACATCAGGCGCGGTGAAACCGTCGTGTCGATGAGCCTCGGCGAGTTCAACTGCCTGTCGGACGCGTTCGAGGTCGAATACGCCAACTCGAGCCCGCAGGCGCGGGCCTCTCAGCTGCAGCCGATATCGACGATCGTCGGCACCGGCGTTCTCGGCAAGCCCGGCCGCCCCCGTTCTCGCTGGGTGCGCGTGTCTGCGAGACGCTGAGGATCTGCACTACCTTGTAGCCCATGAGGGCGATCCAGTTCGCGAGCTTTGGCGGCCCGGAGGTGCTCGCCGTGGTGGACGCGCCGGAGCCGCGCGCGGGCGCCGGCCAGATCCGTGTCGCGGTGAAGGCGGTCGCCGTCAACCCGATCGACTGGAAGCTCCGCAGCGGCATGATGGGCGGGGAGCTGCCTCGCGGCACGGGTGTGGAGGTGGCGGGCGTGGTCGACGAGCTCGGCGACGGCGTCACCGGCGTGAGCGTCGGCGAGCGGGTGTTCGGCTCCGCGGAGGGCGGTAGCGGCGCCGCCGACTTCGCCCTGCTGGAGCACTTCGCGCGCATCCCGCCGTCGCTCGACTTCGCCGCCGCCGCGGGGCTGACGGTCGCGGTCGAGACGGCCGCGCGCACGCTCGACCTGCTCGATGTCCGCGCCGGGCAGACCGTGCTCATCAACGGCGCCGCGGGCGCCGTCGGCATCGCCACGGTGCAGCTCGCGCGCGAGCGCGGAGCGAAGGTGATCGGGACGGCCAGCGCCGCCAATCATGACTACCTGCGGTCGTTCGGCGCCGAGGCGACCACCTACGGCGACGGCTTGGTGGAGCGCGTCCGCGCGCTCGCGCCTGACGGCGTGACCAGCGCGATCGACGACGCGGGCGGCGGCGCGCTGCCGGCGCTCGTCGAGCTGACGGGCGGCCCCGAGCACGTGGTGACGATCGCCGACTACCAGGGCGCGCAGGAGACGGGCGTGACGATGACGGGCGGCGCCGGCTCGAAGCGCGCCTGGTATGCCCTGGAGCAGGTCGGCCCGTTGATCGAGGCCGGCCGGTTCTCGCTTCCGGTGGCGCAGACGTTTCCGCTCGAGCAGATCGCCGAGGCTCATCGGGCGAGCGAAGGCGGCCACGTGCGCGGCAAGCTCGTGCTGCTGGTCGACTGACCGAACGCGTCCCCAGACGAATGCGAGGAGGCCGACGTTGAGCGCTGAGCCCGAGACCCCGTCCATGCCGACGCTGACGCGCGAGGGCTAGGCGCATGGTTGTGCTCGGCGCCGGATTAGGCCGGCGCGCGCGCTGGTTCGGCAGCTGACCGGGCCCGCCCGAGCGAGCCCAAATCGGGCCTTCCCATTGCGGCTAGAGTATGCGAACATATGTTCGCATGCGGTCCAACGGCTCGATAGCATCTGCACACAAGTGTCTGCCAGTTGGCAAGCTGGCAGACAGGCGTCGGGCAGTGAGGCGAGTGGCGGACGGCAGTCGGGCTGTTAGCCAAGTGGCTGCTGAGTATCTGTCGCATTCCTCTCTCTGGTCAGAAAGAGTGGGGCCGTGAGCGCGATGGATCCCTACAAGGCCGAGCTGGCGAGATTCCTGGAGGGCTTCGGCGCGAACGTTCGCCGCGTGCGGATGGCGAAGCGCCCGCCGTGCTCGCAGGAACGCCTGTCTCACACCACGGGGCTGCATCGCACCGAGATCGGCAAAATCGAGCAGGGGGCGGTGGAGCCGCGCCTGACGACGCTGATGATCCTCGCGGACGGCCTGAGCGTGACCGTGGACGAGCTGCTGACGGGGCTGTGGGTGCCGACCGAGCGCAGGCCCGCTCCGCAGGCCAAATCCTGGCCGTAGCGGGGGCAGGCTTCGCCACCGTTCGGGAGCTATGGGGTCCGTCTCGCTGGGCGACTCAGCCTGCGGTGAAGCCGAGGATCAGCTGCGCGGCCTCGAGCGGCACGTCGAGCTGCGGGCAGTGGCCGATGCCGTCGAGCTCGACCCAGTCTGCGCGCGGGAGCCAGTCGTCGCGATAGCGCGCCGCCGTCGCCGGCCAGGCAAGGACCTTGTCGTCGGTGCCCCACACGACCCGCACGGGGCACGCGATCGCCTCCGCGTCGAGGTCGTAGCCCTCGCGCAGCGCGCTGTCGATCAGCGCGGGCGCCTGGCAGCTTGCGGCGCCGAGGATCTGGTGGGCGACCAGCTCGGCGGGGATGTGCTCGAAGTTGGTGACCAGGAACTGGGTGGCGGTGCGTCGCCCCTCGGGCGAAGCCGGCTTCGTCCATCGAAGGCTAGCGGGCTGCGCACGGCGCGGCCAAGCCATCGCGCTACAGTCAGTGTATGGTCGGTACCAGGCGGATGGAGGAGTTGCAAGCGGAAGCCCGGTATCACCGCGAGCGCTTCGACCTGTACAAGGCGAAGGCGTACGGCCCGCGCTTGACGAGCGCGACGCGGCTGATGGAACTCGAGCGCAGGCACCAGGGCGCCGACTCGCGACTGCGGGCGGCGGTGCGGGAGAACGACAGCCCGGCGCCGTTCGACGAGGATCTGCTCTAAACCTCAGGCTCTAGTTGAGGCTTAGATGTGGGCTGTGATTGGCGCTGCGGCCGCCTTCGACCCGGCTCCGCGCACAGCCTCAGAGCAGATGCCGAAGCCGCCACCCGAACGACGCCCCGCCGACGGTGCGTGAGGCAACGACGCTGACCGCGTTGGCGCCGCTGCCCCCCACAGTCACGGTGGCGACCCGCTCCCCCGCCTTCAGCGCTGACGTGGGCGACCGCAAGGCCAGGCGCACCGGCAGTTCGAGCCCGCCCCAGCCGACGTCGCGCAGCGCGCCGGCGGTGGCGCCGGTGCTGCGCTCGCCGTCGACGTCGCTGGCGCTGAGCACGCGGGTGCCGGCGGGCAGCACGGTCTCGACGCGCAGCGCGGCGGCGATCGAGTCGCCGAGGCGCTGGGCGCTTGCGAGCGCGGCTTCGATGAGCGGCCCTTCGCGCTGCCCGAGCACGGCGCCGAGGATGAGCAGGCGCCGGCCGGCGACGGTGGTGCGCTTGGCGAACACGAAGCAGCCGCCGGCGGCGCGGTCGGAGCCGGTCTTGATGCCGGCGTAGCCGTTGTGGCCGATGAGCGCGTCGTAGTTGGCGACGCTGCCGGCGACGGGCAGCTCGGCGGAGCGCTGGGCGACGATGGCGGCGAACGCGGGCAGGCGCATGGCGAGGCGCGCGAGCTTGATCTGGTCGACCGCGGTGGAGACGGTGGTGTCGCTGAAGCCGCTGGGGTCGGTGTAGGTGGTGGCGACCATGTGCAGCCGGTGCGCAACGGCGTTCATGCGCGCGACGAACGCGGTCTGGCTGCCGGCGTCGTGGACGGCGAGCAGCGCGGCGATGTTGTTGGCGGAGGGCAGCAGCAGCGCCTGCAGCGCCTGGCGCTCGGTGAGCCGCTCTCCCGCTCTGACGGGCACGATCGACTGCAGCAGCTCGGCGCGGCGTTCCTCGTCGGCGACGTCGGCGGGCGTGATGGTGATGGTGAACCCCTGGCTGTGCGGGGCGAGCGGGTGTTCGCTCAGCACGAGGTAGGCGGTCATGATCTTGGCGACGCTGGCGATCGGCACGGGGGCGAGGCCGCCGGACGCGGTGATGCCGCCGACGCCCTGCACCTCGAAGGCGGCCTCGCCGGCGCGCGGCCACGCGAGCTTGGGCGCGCGGCCGGCGAGCTGAACGTAGGCGGCGAGCGTGCGCTGGATGCGCAGCGGCGGCGTGGTCTCGGTGGCGGCGCGCCAGATGACCGCGACGAGCAACAGCGCGAGCGCGAGCGCGCCGGCTGTGGCCCAGCGCCGGCGCCGGCGGGAGGCGGTCATGTGCGCAGATTAATGGGCGGGCTGGCGGCCGGGCGCGGCTGCGCGGGCGCGCGCGCGGATGACCTCTGCGACGGCGGCGGGGTCGTCGTAGAAGGGCACGTGCCCGGCGCCGAGCGTGACGTGCGTGGCCCAGGGCAGCAGCGCGCGCGCCCGCGGCGCCTGCAGGCGGTAGGGGAGCAGCCGGTCGCGCCTGCCCCAGGCGATCGTCACGGGCGTGCTGCGCAGCTGCTCGGGCGCGCTGAAGCGGTAGCTGTCGGAAGGCGTCGAGCGCGCCGGCGAAGGCGGGCGCGGCCCAGGCGTCGCGGAGCGTCGCGACGGCCTCCTCGGCGGGCAGCCGCGCCGGGTAGCCGAACGTCTGCGAGAACAGCGCGACGCGCCCGCGCGCGCGTGCGCGCGAGCGCTTCGACGGCGGGCCGCGCGGCGCGCGGGCGTGTCGCGCGAGCGGCGCGCAGCGAGAGCTGGCAGAAGCGCAGCTCGGCTGGCGTCCAGAAGCCGGCGGGGGAGAAGGCGCGTGACCGAGCGCACGGCGCGGCGCGCGCGCGAGCTCGAGCGCGATCGCGCCGCCCATCGAGTTGCCGGCGACGTGCGGGCGCTCGAGGCCGAGCTCGGCGAAGAACCACTCGAACGCGTCGGCGTAGGCGGGGATCGTCGGCTCGATCGCCGGCGGCAGCGGCGCCGAGCGGCCGAAGCCGGGGGAGTCGCAGGCGATCACGTCGAACTCGCCGGCGAGCAGCTCGATCACGGGCTGCCACGCCTGCCAGTGGTGGCCGACGCCGTGCAGCAGCACGAGCGGCGGGCCGTCGCCCTCGCGGTGGTAGTTGATCGAGAGGCTCACGCGCCGCCCCGCGTGATCAGGTCGGCGCCGCGCTCGGCGATCATGATCGTCGGCGCGTTGGTGTTGCCGCCGGTGATCGTCGGCATGATCGAGGCGTCGATCACGCGCAGGCCCTCGAGGCCGTGCACGCGCAGCTGCGAGTCGACGACGGCCTGCTCGTGGGTGTCGCTCATCCGCGCGGTGCCGACCGGGTGGTAGATCAGCATCAGCCGCCGGCGCAGGTCGGCTTCGAGCTCGCTCGCGGTCGACGCGTCCGGCGCCGGGCTTGAGCTCCTTGACGACGATCTCGCGCAGCGGGCGCCTGCGCGGCGATCTCGCGCGCGAGCCGCATGCCGGCGATCAGCGACTCGACGTCGTCGGGCTCGGACAGCGTGTTGGTGATGATCCGCGGCTTGGCCGTGCGGGTCGGCCGAGCGCAGCCACACCTGCCCGCGCGCCTGCGGCGAGACGAGCACCGGCGCGATCACCATGCAGTGGCCGTCGTAGGTCTCGGCGCCGTGGTCTTCGAAGTAGGCGGCGCCCATGTGGAACTGGATGTCGGCCGCGGGCAGCCCGCCGCGCGTGCGCGTGAAGGCGACGACCTCGGCGACGGTCGAGCTGAGCTTGCCCGATGCGCCGCAGCAGCCACTCCGCCAGCGGCCTGGGCTTGTCGGCGCCGTACAGCGTGTCGCTGTCGGAGACTTCCCAGAGCACCGTCACGAACGGGTGGTCCTGCAGGTTGCGCCCGACGCCCGGCAGCTCGTGGCGCGCCTCGACGCCGGCCGCGCGCAGCTCCTCCGCCGGCGCCGATGCCCGACAGCAGCAGCAGCTGCGGCGAGCCGATCGCGCCGGCGCGACAGCAGCACCTCGCGCTCGGCGCGCACGACCTCGACGCCGCCGCGGCCCTTGCGCAGGCGCACGCCGACGGCGCGCTCGCCCTCGAGCTCGACGCCGAGCACCGTCACCTTCGTGCGCACCTCGAGGTTCGGGCCGCGTGAGCGCCGGGCGCAGGTAGGCGTCGGCGGCGCTGAAGCGGCGGCCGTTCTTCTGCGTGACCTGGAACATCGACGCGCCGTCCTGCTCGGGGCCGTTGTAGTCGGCGATGCGCGGGATGCCGGCGGCCTCGCTTGCGTCGAGCAGGCGCCGGTTCGATCGGGCGCGGCGAGCGCTGCTCGGTGACGCGCAGCGGCCCGCCGGCGCCGTGGTACTCCGAGGCGCCGCGGACGTTGTCCTCGGACTTGATGAAGTAGGGCAGCACGTCGCGCGTAGCCCCAGCCGGGCGCGCCCTGCGCCTCCCAGCCGTCGTAGTCGAGCGGGCGCCCGCGCACGTACAGCATCGCGTTCATCGAGCTCGAGCCGCCGAGCGCCTTGCCGCGCGGGATGTACAGCGAGCGCCCGTCGACGTGCGGCTCGGGCTCGGTCGCGAAGTCCCAGTCGAGCTTGGTGTGGAACTGTTCGGGGAACGCCGCCGGGATCTTGATCTTCAGCGAGCGGTCCTTGCCGCCGGCCTCGAGCAGCAGCACCCGCACGGACGGGTCCTCGGAGAGGCGGTTGGCGAGCACGCAGCCGGCCGAGCCGGCGCCGACGATCACGTAGTCGTACATCGGGCGTCGCTGCCCACGTTGGCACCCTAGGCGCCGCGGCGACCGGCAGCTCGGCTCTGGCGAGCGGCGCGAAGTCGGTACTCGCTCGGCGTCGAGCTGGCGCGTCTGCTCGAGGTACTCGCGCATGTAGCCGGGCCAGTTGGCGACGATCCGCCCGTGCTCGTCGCGGTACCAGGAGTCGCACTCCGTCCAGGCGGTGCCGGCGAAGCGCGCCTGCAGCGCCCGGTCGCTGGCGGCCTCGACCTCGGCGCGCACCTCGATCGCGCCGGCGCCGCGCGCCGCGCAGCTGCTGCAGCGCCTGGCGGATGTAGGCGGCCTGCGCCTCGAGGTAGACGATGATCGAGCCGCCGGAGGTGTTCGTGTTGGGCCCGTACATGACGAACATGTTCGGGAAGCGCGGGCACGCACATGCCGAGGTGCGCGTGCGCGCCGTCGGCCCAGTGCTCGTGCAGGTCGAGCCCGTCGGCGCCGCTGATGCGCATCGGGAACATGAAGTCGGTGGTCTTGAAGCCGGTGGCCCAGATGAGGCAGTCGACCTCGCGCTCGGCGCCGTCCGCGGTGACGATGCCCGTTGGCGTGATGCGCGGCGATGGCGTCGGTGACGAGCTCGACGTTGGGTCGCTGCAGCGCCGGCAGGTAGTGGGAGCTGAAGAGGATGCGCTTGCAGCCGAACGTGTAGTCGGGCCACGCCTTGCGCGCGCACGCGCGGGTCCTTGAGCTGCGAGCGCATGAACGCGGTCGAGCGCGCGCGCGGCGAGGCGCCCGAACGTGCGCGGGTGGCGGATCGCGAGCGTGAGCGACTCGGTGTACTCGAACACGAACTTGCGGCGCAGCGCCTGCAGCCCGGGGATGCGCTCGATGGCGGCGCGGATCGGCGGCGGGTAGCGGCGGTTGTGGCGCGGCAGGAACCAGTTGCCGGTGCGCTGGAAGACGCGTCAGGCTGCTTGACCTGGTGCGCGCGATCTCGGGCACGAACTGCACGGCGCTTGCGCCGGTGCCGACGACGGCGACGCGCTTGCCGGCGAGCGGGTAGTCGTGGTCCCAAGCGGCCGAGTGGAAGCTGTGGCCGGCGAACGTCGTCGGCTCCCTCGATCGCGGGGCGCGTGGGCTGGTCGAGCTGGCCGGTGGCAAGGATCAGCGCGTCGGCCTCGTGCACGGCGCCCTCGTCGGTCGTGCACGCTCCAGCGGCAGCGCTCGGCGTCCCAGGCGCACGAGGTGACGGTGGTGTCGGTCTGCACGAGGCGGTCGACACCGTGCGTGCGCGCGACATCGTGCAGGTAGGCGTGGATCTCCGCCTGCGTGCGAGCACAGCCGCGACCAGTCGCGCCGCTGCGCGAAGGAGAACGAGTAGAGGTGGCTCGGCACGTCGCAGGCGGCGCCGGGGTAGCTGTTGTAGAACCAGGTGCCGCCGAGGTCGGGGGCCTTCTCGAGGATCGTGATGTCGGTGATCCCGTGCTGTCGCAGCTCGATCGCGGCGGCGATCCCGCCGAAGCCGGCGCCCACGATCAGCACCTCGAGGCTACGGCTTCGAGCTCGACTGCGGGTCTGCCGCTGGGCCTGACACGTGCGACTCCTCCTCCCGACCTTCCTCTTGCTCCCCGACGAACTCTAGGGCCTGCGGCGCCAATGTTTCTTGCAGCCAGGTCGCCGGCCGCTGGCAGCTCCCTGGGGTCGATGTGGTGGGCGGCGTCGGACTCGTGGTAGTCGACCGGGATGCCGGCGCCGCGCAGGCGCTCGGCGGCGGCGCGCGCGAGCTCGACCGCGATCACGCGGTCCTGGCGGCCGTGCGCGATGAACACGCGCACGCCGCTGCGGTCGTCCAGGGCGGGCTGCCATCCCTCGACCGTCGGGATGAAGCCGGAGAACGCGAGGACGCCGGCCGGCGCCGGGCGCTCGGCGCCCGAGGCCAGCGCGTAGCTCATCACCGCCCCCATCGAGAAGCCGCCGAGCACGGTCCGCCCGGGCGCGATCCCGGTTCGCTGCCACAGCTCGTCGTGCAGCTCCGCGAGCGCCGTGCGCGCTGCCTGGAAGCTGTCGGGGTCGGGGTAGCCGACGCGCGGCACCAGGTACCAGTGATAGCCGGGGGAGCCGGGCAGCTGCAGCGGCGCGCGCGGCGTGACCACGTGCAGCCGCTGCGCGGGGTCGAGCACGTCGGCGAGCGTCAGCAGGTCCTGCTCGTCGGCGCCGCGCCCGTGGTGCAGCACGAGCAGCCCCTCGGGCTCGCCGGCCGAGGGGCGCTCGCGGAAGACGAGCGCGCTCACGCGCCCGTCGCCTGTCGCTCGCGGGCCTCCCGCGCGCGCCCCCCGCCGCGACTGCGTGGGCCGTTCACCCGGCGGCGGGCTCGCGCGGGATGTAGGGCGCGAGCTCGCGCCGCGCGATCGAGAGCTTGTGGACCTCGTCGGGGCCGTCGGCGAGGCGCAGCGTGCGCAGGTGCGCGTAGGCGCTGGCGAGGCCGAAGTCGTCGGAGACGCCGCCGCCGCCGTGCACCTGGATGGCGCGGTCGAGCACCTTCAGCGCGACGTTCGGCGCGGCGACCTTGATCGCGGCGATCTCGGTGCGCGCGTGGCGGTTGCCGACGGTGTCCATCATCCACGCCGCCTTCAGCGTGAGCAGGCGCGCCATCTCGATCTCGATGCGCGACTCGGCGATCCAGTCCTGGCACGTTGCCGCGCGTGGCGAGCGGCTTGCCGAACGTGACGCGCGAGACCGCGCGCTTGCACATCGCCTCGAGCGCGCGCTCGGCGGCGCCGATCGCGCGCATGCAGTGGTGGATGCGGCCCGGGCCGAGGCGCGCCTGGGCGATCATGAAGCCGTCGCCCTCCTTGGCGATGAGGTTGGAGGCGGGCACGCGCACGTCCTTGAAGTCGACTTCGCCGTGCCCGTCCTGGTCGTCGTAGCCGAACACGCGCAGGTTGCGCACCACCGTCACGCCGGGCGTGTCCAGCGGCACGAGGATCTGGCTCTGCTGTGTGTACGTCGGCGCGTCGGGCTGCGTCTTGCCCATCACGATCATGATCTTGCAGTTGGGGTGGTAGACGTTCGTGGTCCACCACTTGCGCCCGTTGAGCACGTAGTCGTCGCCGTCGCGCTCGATGCGCAGCTCGATGTTGGTCGCGTCGGAGCTGGCGACGTCGGGCTCGGTCATGGCGAACGCCGAGCGGATCTCGCCGTCGAGCAGCGGCATCAGCCACTGTCTGCTTCTGCTCGTCGGTGCCGAACTGGTGCAGCACCTCCATGTTGCCGGTGTCGGGAGCCGAGCAGTTGCAGGCCTCGGAGGCGATGTGCGAGCGCCCGAGGATCTCGGCGAGCGGCGCGTAGTCGCTGTTGGACAGCCCCGCGCCGTGCTCGCTCGTCGGGCAGGAACATGTTCCACAGCCCCGCCTCGCGCGCGCGCGCCTTCAGCTCCTCCATCACCGCCGGATGGTGGTGCGGGTTGCCGGACTCGCGCAGCTGGCGCTCGTAGACGGCCTCGGCGGGGTAGATGTGCTCGTCCATGAACGCGGTGAGGCGCTCCTTGAATTCAGATACAGCGCTGGCTCGGCTCGAAGTCCATCGGTCTCCTCCTCGGGGGCGGCGACGGTCGGTCGCTTAGGATCATCGCGGATGAGCGATGACGGCGCCAGCTACCGCGCGGCGGGCGTGGACTACGACGCGCTCGACGCGGGCAAGCGGCTGGCGATGGCCAAGGCGCTGTCGACCTCGCCGCTGCTGGCGGCGCGCGGCGGGCGCGCGCTCGACGCCTCGCGCGGCGAGCCGGCGTTCGTGTTCGAGCTCGGGCGCCCAGACGTTCGCGTTCGTCGTGGAGGGCCTCGGCACGAAGTCGATCATCGCGCGCCACGTGCTCGAACAGCAGGGCATCGACCGCTTCGCCGACGTCGCCTACGACACGGTCGCGGCGATCCTCAACGACCTCTGCTGCGTCGGCGCGCTGCCGCTGGTCGTGAACGCGTACTTCGCGACCGGCGCGTCGGAGTGGTACCTGCAGCACGAGCGCGCCGCGTCGCTGCTCGAGGGCTGGCGCCGGGCGTGCGCGGACGCGGGCTGCGTGTGGGGCGGGGGCGAGTCGCCGTCGCTGCCGGGGCTGCTCGCCGAGCACGACATCGAGCTCGCGGGCGCGGCCGTCGGGGCGGTGCCCGCGGGCCGCTCGCCGATCCTGGGCGAGCGCCTCGGCCCGGGCGATGAGATCGTGCTGGTGGCCTCCAGCGGCCTGCACGCCAACGGCGCGTCGCTGGCGCGGCTCGTGGCGGGGCGGCTGCCGGACGGCTACGCGACCGAGCTCGCCGGCGGCCTCACGCTCGGCGAGGCGCTGCTGGCGCCGTCGGTGATGTACGTGCCGCTGGTCGCCGCGCTGCTCGAGGCGCGATGTGCGAGCTCACCTACATCAGCCACGTGACCGGCCACGGCCTGCTCAAGCTGATGCGCCCGCCGAAGCAGCTGACGCTATCGCATCGAGCGCCTGCCGCCGGTGCCGCCGGTGCTGGGCTTCCTCGTGGAGCAGGCGGGCATGGACGCGCCGGCGGCGTACTCGACGTTCAACATGGGCTGCGGCTACGCGCTCTACTGCCGCGCGGGCGACGGCGAGAGGATCGTGCGCGATCTGCGAGCGCCTGGGCCTCGACGCGCTGGTCGCCGGACGCGTCGAGGAGGGGCCCAGGCAGGTGCTGCTGGAGCCCGTCGGCGTGCGCTTCACGGGGGATCGTCTCGAGCTGTCAGTCGACGCTACCTAAGCCTCAAGTTGAAGCGTTACTGTTCGGAATGCGCGAGCGAAACGCGCAGATTTGCGGTCCGGTTTGCGCTCCTGAGCGCGCTCCCAGCGCGGCTCGCTCGAACTTGAACGCGTCGCGACAGACGGATAAGGTTTGCGTCAGATACTCGCCACTGTTCCCCCGCGAAGCCGCCGGGGATCTCGATGTCGCCGGACCGGCATGGCTCCGGAGCTACCCGGATCGAGGCGGACCTGTCCATCAAACGAGGGAGAGAACCTGATGCGCAGAGCATCCACCTGTCTTGCCGTCCTCGGCCTGGCCCTGCTGGCGCTGCCGGGCGTGGCCTCGGCCGCTGCCGACGGTCAAGTTCAAAGCGGAGGCCGTGCCGATCCCCGGCTTCCCGCACACCGGCAACATCCTCGGCGCGGGCGCGGCGCTGAAGACCGAATACCTGATCGCAGGCACCGAATACCTCGGCTCGCCGCCGCCGATCATCGGCGTCAACTTCTACCTGCCGAGCGGCTCGAAGCTGCACCCGACGCGGCTTCCCGACGTGCAGTGCTTCGACGCTCGAACAGTTCGGTCCGATCAAGTGCCCCAAAGGCTCCGCGGCCGGGCCCGGTCGGCAAGGCGCTCGGCTTACGTCACCTTCGGCGGCGAACGCGTCGAAGAGACCACCGAACGTCTCGTCGTTCTACTCGCCGGGCGGCGGCTTCCTGTTCTTCACCGACGGCCACACGCCGGTGTCGCTGGAAATCCTCTCGCCGGGCCACTACAAGAACTTCGTCGGCGGCGGCGGCTTCGGCCCGGAGCTCGAAGCCAAGGTGCCGCTCGTCGCGAGCGTGCCCGGCGCGCCGTACGCGTCGGTCAAGAAGATCAAAGTCAAGGCCGGCTCGGCGTACAAGTCGGGTGGCAAGACGATCTACTACGGCCGCGTGCCGACGAAATGCCCGACGGGCGGCTTCCCGCTGAAGACCGAAGTGATCTTCGCGGAAAACGGGGAAGAATCGAAACCGGAGACGCGTGACGGCCACGTACAAGGCGCCGTGTCCCCGCAAGTAGGGGACTGATGGCAGGAGGGTTTGCGCTGCATAGCGCGTAAGCTCGAAGAGGCAGGCAGTGACGGGCGACCTCATCGAAGTGGGTGGGGTCGCCCGCTCGTTGTAAACGCAAGGAAGGATCGGGTTGAGGACGGAGATCGTGGGGCGGAGGAGATGGGCGGCCGGCATCGCCGGTACCGTCGGCGTCGCCGCGCTCGTGCTCATCGCGCTGCTCGCGACGTCGGCGGGCGGCTCCAACGGCGGCTACACGGTCCGCGCGATCTTCGACGACGCCGGCAACCTGATCCCCGGCGAGAACGTCAAGATCGACGGCGTCAAGGTGGGGACGGTGAGCTCGGTGACGCCGACGCCGCAGGCGAAGGCGGCGGTCGTGATCAGCATCGAAAACCCCGGCTTCAAGGACTTCCGCGAAGACGCCAGCTGCACGATCCGTCCGCAGGCGCTGATCGGCGAGAAGTACGTGGACTGCCTGCCCACGCAGCCGCGCGTCGAAGGCGCGCCGCTGCCGCCGCCGCTGCGCAAGATCCCCAGCGGCAAGGAAGGCGCGGGGGACTACGGGCTGCCCGTGCAGAACACCCAAGCCCGGTCGACGTCGACCTCCTGGGGGACATCCAGCGGCTGCCCGAACGCGAGCGCTTCACGATGATCCTCAACGAACTCGGTGCCGGTCTCGCCGGGCGCGGCAGCGACCTGAGCGAAGTCATCAAGCGCGCGAACCCGGCGCTGCGCGAACTCGACAAGGTGCTGAAGATCCTCGCCGACGAGAACCACGTGCTCGCGAAACTGGCGGTCGACTCGGACAGGGCGCTCGCCCCGTTCGCGCGGGTCCGCGGTCAGGTGGCCGACTTCGTCGAACAGGCCAACAAGGTCTCGCAGGCCGGCGCCGCCACGCGCGGCTCGCTCCAGCGCAACCTGGAACTGTTCCCGTCGTTCTTCGAACGGCTCGGGCCGGCGCTGGAACGGGTACAGCACTTCGCCGAACAGGTCACGCCGACGTTCACCGACCTGAAAGCGGCGGCTCCCGGAATCGACAAGACGTTCACGAGCATCCCGGGCTTCTCGAGCAGCTCCGAAAAGTTCTTCGCGAACCTCGGCAAGACCGCGAAAATCTCGGGCCCGGCGCTGAAGGCGTTCAAACCGCTGCTCAAACAGCTCAACGGGCTCGGCAACAGCGCGCTGCCGTTCACCAAGAGCTTCTCCGAACTGTTCACGAGCCTGCGCGAAACGGGCGGCCTCGAGCGCATCATGGACTTCATCTTCCTGGGCACGGGCTCCGCCAACGGCTACGACGCCCTGGGCCACTTCCTGCGGGTCGAGGCCGCCGCCAACGCGTGCCTCGGATACGCCGTGACGCTTTCGACGAACAACGGCTGCAGGCGCAAGCTGTTCAACAACACGGGCGCGGAAGCCAGCGCGTCGAGCAGCTCGGCCGCGTCCGCGGCCGGCACCGGCCAGACGAGCGTGCTGATCGATCGCACGCTCGCGGTGATGAAAGGAGCGACCCCGCAGCAGGCGCTCGCGAAATACCCGGGGCCGACGACCACCGCCGGCGAAGCGTCCGAACCGAGCCTGGCGGGCGGTGCCGCGGCCACGGCCGCGCCGGTCGGCGGCTCGACGGCCGGCACGACCTACTACACGCCCGCGAGCGAAAGCGCGGAAGCCGGCGGACTGCTGCTCAACTACCTGCTCGGGAGCGAATGAGGCGATGATCCGCTCCGCTCCGCTCCTGCGACTGCTGTCGATCGCGCTCGTGCTCGTAGCGCTCGTGCTGGTCCTGCCCGCCGCGGGCATTGCCGACGAACCGGGCCCGAGCACGACCACCACGACGACCGCTGCCCCACCGGCCGAACCGACCTCGACATCGCCGGCGTCGTCCCCGCAGGGGGAAGCGCAGCCGTCGACAAGCCCCGGGGCGGGCGAAGCGCCTGCGCCCGAAGGCTCGACGGCGGCCGAAGCGCCGCCGCAGGTGCAGGCCCAGCATGCACAGCACACGAGCTCCAGCGGCTCGGGATCGAAGTCGGGCGCGGGCAAGAACGCGACCGGCGCCGGCGGCGAAGGCGGCGCGAGCGAAGGCTCGAGCACGAGCGGCGTGCGCGCGAAGCACCGGGCGCCGTCGCCCGCGACGCTCACGCCGTCGCTGCCGTTCTCGCTGCGGTCCTCGTTCGCGGGCTTGCCGAGCTTCTTCATCGAAAGCTTCCAGATCCCGCCGTTCCTGCTGCCGATCTACCAGGCCGCGGGCACGGCATACGGGATCCCGTGGCAGGTGCTGGCGGGGATCAACGAGGTCGAGACGGACTACGGGCGCGACCTCAGCGTCTCCAGCGCCGGCGCAGAGGGGTGGATGCAGTTCCTGCCATCCGAGTGGGCCCAGTACGGGGTGGACGCCAACGGCGACGGCTTCGAGGACCCGTACAACCCGGCCGACGCGATCTTCGCGGCCGCCAGGTACCTGCGCGCCGCCGGCGGCAACGCGAACATCAAGGCCGCGATCTTCTCCTACAACCACTCGCAGGCATACGTCGAATCGGTGATGCTGCGCGCCCAGCTGCTGGGCGGCACGCCCTCGGAACTGCTTGGCGCGATCACGGGCCTGACCGAGGCGCGCTTCCCGGTGCACGCGGCCTCGCACTTCAGCGATGGCTTCCCGACGGTGCCCGCTCAGGGGAAGACGCCTGCCAGGACGATCGCGGGCACGACGATCTACTCGCAGGCGGGCGCGCCGGTGATCGCGGTCGCCGACAGCGAAGTCGTGCAGATCGGCGACTCGCCCGCGCTCGGCCACTTCGTCGCGCTGCGCGACGCCTATGGCAACACCTACGTCTACGCCGACCTCGGCGACGTCTCCTCCGTGTACCCGGTGCTCGAGCGGCGCGTTCACACCGCGCTCAGCCCCCGTATCGGGCGTCACGGCGCCAAGCCGGAATCAACTCCGAGCGGGCCCGCCACGGCGGGGGCACAGCCGCGCTCGCCGCTGAGCGAGGGCGCTGCCGTGTCGGGGCTCGCGCTCGGCGCCGCGGCTGGTCTGGAATCGGCTCCGAGCGTGCCCGCGCCGGCGCCGTCGCCGCCCACGCATGTGCCCGCCCCCGCCAGGCTGCCGGCGCACGTCCAGGTCTTCACGGAAGGCTCCAACGACGTCTACCTGCACCCGCTCGGCGCCGGCGTGCAGGTGATCGCCGGGACGGTCCTCGGCCACGTCGGCGGGGCATCGGCCGGCTCGCAGGCGGGCGAAGGACCCCACATCGTCTTCCAGATCCGCCCCGCCGGCGCCGGCGCGCCGCTGATCGACCCGAAGCCGATCCTCGACGGCTGGGTCGCGCTCGAAGACACCTCGATCTTCAGGGCCAAGGGCGAGAACCCGTTCCTCGCGACCTCGCCGACCGTCGGCCAGGTGCTGCTGGAGTCCAAGCAGCAGCTCGAGCCGCAGGTGCTCGGCGACAAGGGCATCCATCTGGGGGCCTGCGCGCGCGAGGACGTGCAGGGGGGCCGCGTCGACAAGCGCGTGCTGGCGATGCTCGAGTACCTGTCCGTCTCGGGTCTGCGGCCGACCGTCTCCGGCCTTCCATGCGCGCCCGCCACGCCCGCGGCGCTTGTCGCCAACGCTCCCGCGAGCGCCGGCAGTGAGACCGTCGCGATCACCGCCGTCAACGGAATCCCGATCGCGGGACACCAGGGTCCCGGCTCGATCGCGGACGAGACCGTGCGCAAGCTGCTGATGCTCGAGGGGCTCGCGCGTCCGCAGCGGATTCTCAGCCTGACGAGCTACCCTGGCGCCGCCGGCGCGCTGCAGAGCGCGAGCGCCGCCGACGCCATCCGCGTCACGTTCGGCGCGCTGGGCACCGGCAGCGCACGCGCTGCGGCGCTGTCCGCGTCGGGGCTCACGCCGAGCGAGTGGGTCGAGTTGATCGACCGGCTCGGGGAGATCCCCGACCCGACGGTCGGCAGCGGCCACTCGAGCGCGGCGATTCCGGCATCGTCCCCGGAGGGGGACGCGAGCGGTCCCGCAGGCGCCAACGGGGAAGGTGGAGCCGGTGGCAACGACTAGCCCGCCCAGCCCACCCGCGACGCCGCCGCCTCCGGGCGGACCGGGCTCGACCCCGACCCCGACAGTGCGCGCTCCTGTGAGCGGCCCCATTCGCGCGATCGCGGTGGGGGCGCTCGGCCTGGTCGTGCTGATCGTCGCCTTCCTCGTGTTCGCCGGATCGAGCGGGTCCAACTACAAGCTGGAACTCGCGGAAGGCGACCAGCTGGTCAGGGGCGACCAGGTGCAGGTCGGCGGCGTGCCGGTGGGCAGCGTCACGAACATCGAACTCACGCACAACTTCAAGGCGCTGGTCACGATCCACGTCGACTCCTCGCTCGTGCCACTGCACCACGGCACGCTCGCGCAGGTGCGCGTGCCGTCGCTGACGAGCGTCGCCAACCGCTACATCGCGCTGACGCTCGGGCCGAACAACTACGCGACCTACCCCGCCGGCGCGACGCTGCCGTCGAGCGTCACCGGCGAAGTGACGGATCTCGACCAGCTGTTCAACACGCTCAACGCGAAGACGCGCAAAGGCCTGCAGGGCTTCATCCAGGGGACCGCAGAACAGTACGTCGGACAGGGCAAGAACCTGGGCAAGTCGGTCGAATACTTCGCGCCCTCGCTCGTCGCCGTGAACCACCTGTTCTCCGAGCTCACCCGCGACCAGCCCGTGTTCACGAGCTTCCTCGTGGAAACCGCCAAGGCGGTGACGACGATCGGCGCGCGCCAGGAATCGCTGTCGGACCTGATTGAAAACCAGAACAAGGCGTTCCAGGCGATCGGCAGCGAGCAGTCCCAGCTGGCGCACGGGCTGAAACAGCTGCCCGGCACGCTGCGACAGGGCAACAAGACGTTCTCCGAACTGCCGGCGACGTTCGCCGCGCTTAGCGAGCTCGTAAAGGAATCGCGCCCGACGACGAAATCGCTGACGACGCTCGTCGAACGCCTGCGTCCGCTGGTGACGAAGGCGACGCCCGTGGTGGGCAACTTCAGCCAGGCGTTCAGCCGCCCCGGAGCTAACAACGACCTGACCGACCTCGTGCGCGTGCTGCCGGCGCTCGCCAAGCAGCTCACGACGGCCTCGCCGATCACCGTCACGGCGCTCAAGGAATCGGTCCCGATCACGGCCGTCTTCGGCCCCTATGCTCCGGACCTCGCCGGCACTCTGCGCACGTTCGGCGCGGGGGCGGGCTACTACGACGCCGATGGCCACTACGCTCACGTCAACGGCGTCTTCCCCGACTTCAAGCTCGGCGAAAAAGAAACGCTGACTCCCGCCAGCCCGACCGCGGCGCTCGAAGGCCTGGTGAGTGGCCAGCTGCGCCGCTGCCCGGGCGCCGCGACGCAGCCGGCCGCCGACGGCTCCTCGCCGTTCGCCGACGGCGAACTGCTCAGCTGCGACCCGACGGAGACGCCGTGAACCGGCGACGCAACTCCCTGGCCGCGAGCCCGCTGCTGATCGGCGCGATCACGACGCTGATCGTCGTCGTGGCCGTGTTCCTCTCGTACAACGCCAACAACGGCCTGCCGTTCGTGCCGACGTACAACATCAAGGTCGCAACTGCCCGAGGGCTCCGGCCTGCAGCCGTCCAATCAGGTGCGGATCGCCGGCACCAGGGTCGGCATCGTCAGCTCGGTCTCGCCGGTGGAGAACTCGCGGACGGGACGCTTCTCGGCGGTCGCCCATCTCCAGCTCGAAAAGAAGGTGCAGCCGCTGCCGGCCGACACGAAGGCGGTCGTGCAATCCGTCTCGGCGGTCGGACTGAAGTACCTCGAACTCGAAAAGGGCAGCTCGCGCCAGACCCTGAAGCCCGGGCAGACGATCCCGGCCGCGCAGACGCGCGAACCGGTGAACATCGAAGAACTCTTCAACATGTTCAACAAGCCGACGCGGACCGACATAAAAATCAACACCAACAACTTCGGCGACGGACTCGCCGGCCGCGGGCTCGGCCTCAACAACACGATCCACGAACTGCGCCCGCTGGTGACGAACGCGATCCCGGCGCTGCGCAACCTCGCGAACCCGGCGACGGGCCTGCACGAGCTGTGGGTCGCGCTCGACCGCGCCGCCTCGCAGACCGCTCCGGTCGCCGAACAGAACGCCGCACTGTTCAGCGATCTCGACACCTTCTTCAAGGCCTGGGCGGGCGTGGCGCCGTCGATCGAAGCCGCGAACCGGGGCGGGCCGGCATCGCTCAAGCAGGCGATCTACTCGCTGCCGCACGAGGCGCCGTTCTACGAAGCGGCGACCGAATTCGTGCGCCTGCTGCGCCCCAGCGCGAGCGCCCTGCGCACGGTGGCGCCGCAGCTCGGGCACGCCTTCAGCGTGGGCGCGGTCAACCTCGCCGCGGCCACGTCGCTGAACACGCGTCTTGCCGAATCGGCACAGGCCCTGCAGGAATTCGCGCAGAACCCGATCGTCCCGCTGTCGCTCGAAGACTTCGCGAAGACGCTCGAAATCGGCAACCCGCTGCTCGCCGGGATCGCGCCCGAGCAGGTCAACTGCAACTACTGGACGCTGGCGTTCCGCAACCTCGCGAGCCTCGGCTCGGAGAACATCGGCGTGGGCAGCATGGACCGCGCGAGCACGCTGCTCGTCTCCGACTCGGCCCCAACAACGAGGGCTTCCCCTCGGCGGGCGTGGCCAGCGGACCCGACATCGAAAAAGCCAGCCCCACCAGCTCCACCGTCGTCCACGACAACCACCTCCACTACAACCCGTACCCGAACGTGACCGGCCCCGGCCAGGCGGATCTGTGCGAAGCCGGCAACGAGGAATATGCGGCCCAGGCCAACCCCGGCGAATTCAAGATCGGGCCCGCGAGCTCGGTCGCGAAGAATCGCGAAATCACGAAGCGCGAAGACGGCCTGGACGGCGAAAAGTACGAACCGACGCAGCTGAACGCGCTCGGGCTCGCCAAGCCCAAGCCGAAGCCGAAGCCAAAGACCAAGACGAAGTCCAAGGGGAAGAAGAAATGAGCGCTCCGCGCTGGTGGCGCCGCCAGGAGCGGGTGCCCGTGATCGAGCTGCAGCGCTCGAACCCGGTGCGCGCGGGGATCGTGCTCGTCGTGATCGTCGTGATCGCCGTGTACTTCGGCTTCACCAAGCACATCCCGTTCAAGCACGGCTTCCGCCTGAAGGCGGAGTTCGCGAGCGCCGTCAACATCCACAGCGCCTCGCCGGTGCGCATCGCCGGCGTCACGATCGGCAAGGTCAGCTCGATCCAGCGCGACGGCAACACGGGCCTCGTGACGATGGAAATCGAAGACCGCGGCCTTCCGATCCACACCGACGCGACGGTCAAGATCCGCCCGCGGCTGTTCCTGGAAGGCAACTGGTTCGTCGAACTGCAGCCTGGCAGCCCATCCGCGAAGACGGTCTCCTCCGGCTACACGATCCCGGTCACGCAGACCTCCGACCCGGTGCAGCTCGACCAGGTGCTCGACGCGCTCAACACCGACACGCGCGCCAACCTGCAGAGCTTCCTGATCAACTACGGTGAAGCGCTGACGCGCAAGCCCGAAGCGCCGGAAGACGCCGAACAGGAACCGGAAGTGCGCGGGCTGAACGCGGCGCAGGCGCTCAACAAGATCTACTCGCGCGGGCCCGCCTCGCTGCGCGGGGGCGCGATCGACGCCCAGGCTGTCACCGGCACCGAACAGCACGACCTCTCCAAACTGATCGCGTCGCTCGGCAAAGTGACCTCCGCGCTGAACGTGCACGAGCAGGACCTGAGCGAACTGTTCCCCAACTTCAACACGTTCGCCGCCGCGCTCGCTTCGAATTCCGCGAACCTCAAAACGCTGGTCGCCGAGCTGCCGAGCACGCTGTCGAACGTCGATGCGGGCCTCGCGGGCCTCGACGCCTCGTTCCCGCCGACGCGCGAATTCGCGCACGACATCCTGCCCGGCATCAGGAACACCAACAGGACGGTCGCGGCGACCCTGCCGTGGATCGAACAGGTGCAGGCCTCGCTCTCCCCCGAAGAGCTCGGCGGCGTGGCGGTGGGGCTGAAGGAATCGGTGCCGTCGCTCGCCCAGCTGCAGGCCGAACAGACGCCGGTCTACAAGCAGACCGAAGCGTTCAACGAGTGCATGACCAAGGTCATCTACCCGGCCGGCAACACCAAGATCCAGGACGGCAGCAGCACGACCGGCGTCGAAAACTACAAGGAATTCTGGTACAGCCTGGTGGGGCTCGACAGCATCGGCCAGAACTTCACCGGCAACGGGCCGATGCTCAGGTTCCTCGTCGGCAACAGCGGCCCGACGCTGCGCTCGCAGCCGACCTCGCTGCTCGGAACGAAACTGAAAGGCGCCCCGCTGCTCGCCCGCTCGCCGCTGTCGCCGCAGGGCACGCGGCCGGCGTTCCCGGCCGAAGAGCCGCCGTATGAGCCGCTCGTCCCGTGCGACACGCAGGCGCTGCCAAACTTCAACGGGCCGCTGTCACAGGGGCCGGCCGATGGGAGCGGTCAGGGATGACGCCTGACGAGAGCCACGAAGGCGGGCTGAGCGTCCGCGACCAGATCGAGCGCTACCGCTCGGCGTTCATCGCGGTCGTGACGATGGTCGCGATCGCGGCCGTCGTCGGCGGCTACGTGCTCGCGCACGAGAACCTCAAGCTCCCGAGCTGGGTGCCGGTGCTTGGCCACACGTACTTCAACCTCGACGCCGAATTCCAGACGGCGCAGGCGGTCACCCCGGGTCAGGGTCAGGCGGTGACGATCGCGGGCGCGAAGATCGGGGAATATCGCACCGTCGATCTGAAGGGCGGCGTGGCGGTCGTGGCGATGAAGGTCAACCCCAAATACGCCAGGTACATCTACCGCAACGCGACGATGCTGCTGCGCCCGAAGACGCAGCTGCAGGACATCACGGTCGAGGTCAGCCCGGGCACCCCGTCCGCCGGCAAAGTGCACAGCGGCGAGGTGCTGCCGCTGTCGCAGACGGGCGCGAACATCGACTTCGACGAATTCCTCGCCGGCCTCGACGCAGAAACCCGCGTCTACGTGCAGGAGCTGCTGGCCGGCCTGGGCATCGGGCTCAAGGACAACGGGCGCGCGCTGGCGGCGGCGCTGAAGCGCTTCGACCCTACGTCGCGCTACGTCGAAGAGATCGCCACGGAAGTCGAACGGCGCCACGCGAACGTCGCGCGCTCGATCCACAACTTTCGGCTGCTGATCGACGCGGTGGGCGGCAAGGACCAGCAGCTGTCCCAGCTGGTCGATGCCTCCAACGCGGTGTTCGCGACGTTCGCGAAGGAGGACGCGAACTTCAAGAAGACCCTGGCGCTGCTGCCGGGAGCGCTGCACAAGACCGGTGTGGGCCTCGGCAAGCTGGCGACCGCAACGCACGTGCTGGCGCCGACGCTGCACGATCTGCTGCCGTTCGCGCGCGCGCTCGGTCCGGCCAACGAAGCGACCCGCAGGCTCTCGCAGAAGACCGCTCCGATAATCAAGAACGAAGTCCGCCCGTTCGCGCGCGAAATCCTGCCGGTCGTCAACGAACTGGGCCCGAGCACGAAGAAGCTGGGCGAAGCGCTGCCGAAACTCGCGGCGAGCTTCGCGGTGCTCAACGAATTCTTCAACGAGATCGCCTACAACCCAGGGCCGAGCAAGGGCGGCTTCCTGTTCTTCCTCGACTGGGGCAACCACAACCTCAACAGCGTGCTCAGCAGCGCCGACGCCAATGGCGTGCTCGGGCGCAGCGTCGTGTACCTCAACTGCGAAGTCCTGCAGCATCTGGAAGCGGTGGAGACCGTGAACACGAACGTCAAGACGCTGATCAGCCTGCTGAAGCCACCGACCAAGCAGGAATGCATCAACCAGGGCATCATCAAAGCGGCTGGCACGTCGACGGTCGCCAGTGCGCACGGCTCCACGAAAGGGCTGGACTCGAGCCCCTTCGCCAGCTTTGGCCAAGATCCGTTCGGAGGGAAGGGCTGAGATGCAGAAGCGCGCGCCCACGCTCGGCAACCTGCTCGTGATCGTCCTGTTCGTGCTCAGCTGCTTCGGCCTGCTGATGTTCCTGTGGGAGTCCTTCGGCGGGCCGCTGCCGCTGAAACCGAAGGGCTACCGCTTCTCGGTGGCGTTCCCGCGCTCGTTCGCGCTCGCCGAAGAGTCCGACGTGCGCATCAGCGGCGTCGAAGTCGGGCATGTGGTGTCGCTGAGCCTGGGCAAGGACGGGCGCACGCACGCGACGCTCGAACTCGCGGGCCGCTACGCGCCGATCCGCGCGAACATGCACGCGATCCTGCGCCAGAAGACGCTGCTGGGCGAGACCTACGTGCAGCTGATCCCGGAGGGCAGCAGGCGGTCCGTTCCTGGGAGATGGCAAACAGCTGTCCAACAGCCAGGTCGAACCATCGGTGACGCTCGACGACATCCTCTCGGCGTTCGACGCCAAGACCAGGCGCGACTTCCAGATCTGGCAGGAAGCCGCCGCCGAAGGCATCAACGGCCGCGGGGAACAGATCAATGCGGCCTTCGCCAGTCTCGAACCGTTCGCCGAAAGCGCCAACAAGCTGGTGACGCTGCTCGACTCGCAGGAAGGGGCGGTGAAAGCGCTCGTCCACAACACGGGCGTCGTCTTCAACGCGCTCGCCAGCCGCGACCACCAGCTCGAAGGGTCGATCGTCAACGGCGAGCGCACGTTCCATGCCGCTGCGGAAGCCAGCCAGGCCTTCGCGACGGCGTTCCGCCTGCTGCCGGCGTTCGAGCACGACTCGACCGTGGCGCTCAAGGAAACCGACAAGTTCCAGGCCGTCGCCGACCCCTATTTCAAGGAATTCCAGCCGACCGAGCGCCAGCTCGCGGCGCTGCTGCGGGCGGCGAAGCCGTTCGCGCCGCAGTTCAACAGCTTCCTCACGGCGCTCGGACCGCTCACGAAGGCCGCCAAGATCGGACTGCCGGACACGAAGACGGCCCTGCAGCTGAGCATCCCCGTGCTCGAAAACCTCAGGCCGGTGCTGCACAACCTCGACCCGCTGCTGCAGTACCTCGGCGAATACGTGCCCGAGCTGCAGGCGTTCTTCGCGAACGTGACGGCCGCCTCCGAGGCGACCGAATCCAGCAGCGACCTCCCCGGCAGCGCGCCCAAGCGGCACGTGCTGACCGCGATGCAGGTGCTCACCCCGGAAAGCCTCGCGATCTACCCGAATCGCATCGGCACCAACCGCGCCAACGCATACCCGCACTCCGGCGCCTACGGCTCGCTCGCCAGCGGCCTGCCGGTGTTCAGCTCGAGCGCGTGCGCCAACTCGGCCCCCGCTGTCAGCGGGCCGCCCAACGAAGCGGTCTCCGAAGAACTCCTCAAGCTGCTGACGCAGCCGCAGAACGCGGGCGAAAACCCGATCGCCAACGAACCGGAAACGGCCAACAAAGTGCCGGCGCCGGCCTGCATCAAGCAGAGCCCGTTCACGTTCAACGGGCACACGAGCGAATTCCCGCACGCGATCTACGAAGGGAAATGATGTCCGACGATCGCCACCAATATCACGCGAGCGATCTCGACCTGGCCGGCAGCCCGGACGACGGCAACTGGTCGATCCGCTGCCTGGACGTGCACAAGCGGCTCGGCGGGGTACCGGTGCTGGACGGCCTGAACGTGGCCTTTCCCGACGACAAGATCACGGTCGTGCTGGGCCCCTCGGGCACTGGCAAGAGCGTGCTGATCAAGCACATCATCGGGCTGATGTTCCCCGACTCGGGCGACGTCGAGGTGAAAGGGAAAATGGTCAAAAGCCTGACCATGCCCGAGCTGCTCGCGCTGCGGCGCAAGATCGGCGTGCTGTTCCAGGACGGCGCGCTCTTCGGGTCGATGAACGTGTTCGACAACGTCGCGTTCCCGCTGCGCCAGCACACGGACTACGGCGAGGGGTTCATCGCCGAGCGCGTGCGCGAACGGCTGACCGACGTGGGCCTCGCCGACGCGATGCGCGACCTGCCCTCGCAGCTCTCCGGCGGCATGCGCAAGCGCGCGGGCTTCGCGCGCGCGCTCGTGATGGAGCCGGACATCGTGATCTTCGACGAGCCCGATTCGGGCCTTGACCCGGTGCGCACGGCGCTCCTGTGCGACCTGATCCAGGAGATGCACAAGATCCACAAAGGCACGTACCTGGTCGTCACCCACAACATCGCCTCCGCGCGCCAGATCGGCGAATACATCGCGATCCTGTGGCGCGGGCGGATCGTCGAGGCGGGCGACGCGGAGAAGATGTTCGCCTCGGAGAACCCGTTCGTGCGCCAGTTCCTCAGCGGCTCCGCGGAGGGGCCGCTGACGATGGACTGATGACGTCTAGCTGGTAGACGCCAAGCTGGTAGACGCCTAGCTGTTGCGGCCGGGCCGCATCAATACGAACATGTGTTCGCATGGTCGTGTGCGTTCACATCCCTCGCTTCGAGCTGTCCGTGGCGGTCGGCGAGGGATCGAAGCTCGCCCGCCAGACGCTGGCGGGGAGCGCGCTGGCGGTGGCGCCGCTGGTGGGCGGAGAACAGCGAGTGGGGGAGGTGTCGGGGGCAGCGGAGGCGCGTGGTGTGGCTCGCGGGATGCTCCTCGGCGAGGCGCTGGCCCGCTGCCCCGATCTGGTGCTCGTGCCGGGCGACCCGGTGCTGGTGGCGGAGGCGTGGGAGGCGGCGCTGAACGCGCTGGAAGCGATCGGCGCGGCCGTCGAGCCGGCCCATGCCCCCGGAGGGGGTGCGCGCCCGGGGCTTGTCTACTTCGACAGCGACGCGCTGCGCGCCCTCCACGGCACGCGCGAGGCGACGCTCGCGGCGGCCGCCCGCGCACTCTCGCAACCCGCCGGCCCCCGGTCGTGGGGCGCGCGCATCGGGGTCGGGCCGACGCGCTTCTACGCGCTGGCCGCCGCGCTGGCGGTGCGCTCGCGCCGCCCGCTGGTGCTGGACGGCGGCGGTGAGGCGCGGCGCTGGCTCGCCGGACGCCCGATCGGGCTGCTGGGCTTCCGTGAGGACACGGCCGCGCTGATCGAGCCGCTGTCGCGTCTGGGGGTGCGCACGCTCGGCGAGCTCGCGCGGCTGGGGCGCGCGGCACTGAGCGACCGCTTCGGGGCGGCGGGCGCGTTCGCTCACAGGCTGGCGTGCGGCGAGGACACGCCGCTGCGCCCGCGCCGCGTGGAGGAGCGTCTGCAGGAGACGATGGAGGTCGACGACGCGAGCTCCGGCGAGGCGCTCAAGCGTGTGCTGAGCGTGCTCGTGGATCGGCTGCTGGCCCGCTCCGAGCGGCGCGGACGCACGCTGCGCGCGGCCACCTTGACCGCGCGCCTGGCGCGCGGGCGGCGGCTGGAGCGAGCGCGTGGTCTTCCGCCAGGCGCTGTGCGACCCCGAGCGCATCTGGCTGGCGCTGTCGGTGCGCCTGCTGTTGCTGCCCGCCCCGGCCGCCGTGCTGGGGCTGACGGCGGAGCGCTTCGGGCCCCCGGTGAGCGCGCAGGACCCGCTGTTCGAGGAGACCCGCGTCGCGCAGCGGGGTGCCCGTGCGGCGCGCCTGCGCGAGGCCGTGGCGCAGGTGCGCGCGGTGGCCGGGCAGGACGCGGCGCTGCGCGCGGTGTGCGTGGACCCCGACTCGCGCGTGCCCGAGCGGCGGGTCGTGCTGGCGCCGATCCCGGAGTGACGGGTCGGGGATGGCGCGCGCTCTGAACAGGCCCCAGCCCGTGCGCGTGCGATTGGACCCCGCCCGCCACGAGGGCATGCCGGCGGAGGTGAACGGCGAAGCGGTCGAGTCGCTGCGCGAGTCGTGGCTGGTGGAGGATCGCTGGTGGACGGCCGAGCCGCTGCGGCGCCGCTACTGGGAGCTGGTGGGAGAGCGCGGGCGCAACACGGTCGTCTTCCACGACCTGCGCTCGGGCCGCTGGTTCCTCCAGTGAGATGGCCGTGAGCGCTTCGCCATACTGCGTCCTCGCTCGCTCGCGTGCCGAGCACGCCACGCTCGCTGCGTCCTTGTCTGGCTCGACTCACGGCCATCTCATATGAAGACTCCGCCGTACGTCGAGCTGCACTGTCACTCCGCGTACTCGTTCCTGGACGGCGTGTCGCTGCCGCAGGAGCTGGCGCAGCGCGCCGGCGAGCTCGGTCACACGGCGCTCGCGCTGACCGACCACAACTCCGTCTCGGGCTCGATGGAGCTCGCCCAGGTGGCGGCCGACCACGGGGTGCGGGCGATCCACGGCGCCGAGATCGACGTGAACGACGGCCGCCACATCACGCTGCTGGTGCGCGACGAGCGCGGCTGGAGCAACCTCTGCCGGATCATCACGCTGGCGCACGCGCACACCCGCGACGGCACGTCCCGGCGCGAGCGCACGGAGCCGTGGGTGGACGTGCAGGCGGTGCTCGAGCACGCCGACGGCCTGGTGTGCCTGACGGGCTGCGCCGGCCGATCTGTGATCGGCCGGTCGGCGATCGGCCGCGGCGTCGAGGACGAGCCCACGGCGCGGCGGCTGCTCGACGCGTTCGGCCCGGATGGGCTGTACGTGGAGCTGCAGCGCCCGTACGCACGCCACAACCGCGCTCGCAACCGCGCGCTGGCCGCGCACGCCAGGCGACTGGGCGTCAGGTGCGTGGCCACGGGCAACGTGCACACGCACGCGCGCGCCAGGGCGGAGCTGCAGGACGCGTTCGTGGCGCTCGCCAACCACGCCGCGCTGGACGCGTGCGAGCCGCTGCGCCGCGGCAACCACAGCCACGTAATGTGCTCGCCGCGGGCGATGGCAAGCCGTTTCGCCGACCATCCGGACGCGGTCCGCCAGACGCTCGAGCTGGCCGAGCAGCTGACGTTCGACCTGAGCCGGGACCTCGGCTACCGCTACCCGGGCTCGGAGGACGAGAGCTCCTCGCGGCGCCTGGCGGAGCTTTGCCGCTCACGGCTGCACGAGCGCTACGGAGCGGACGCGCACCCGCTGGCGCGGACGCACAGGACGCGGCCTGCGCGGGGGGCGCTGGCGGAGGCGGGGGCGCGCCTGGTGCAGGAGCTGTGCGTGATCGACCGGCTGGGCCTGGCGGGCTTCTTCCTGCTGCACCACGACATGCTCGAGCTGGCGCGCGAGGTCGCGGTGGAGGTGCGCGGGCCGGACTCGGTGCGCGCGCTGCTGGCGCCGGGGCGCGGGCGCGGCTCGTCGGTGTCCTCGATCGTGTGCTACCTGACGGGCCTCTCGCACATCGACCCGATCGCCGGCAAGCTGGCGCTGGGGCGCTTCCTGCACGAGGACCTGACGGGGCTGCCGGACATCGACCTGGACTTCCCGCGCGACATTCGCGAGCGGCTGATCCCGCGCGTGCACGAGCGCTACGGGCGCGACCGCGCGGCGCTGGTGGCGGCCTTCCCGACGTTCCGCGCGCGCGGTGCGATCCGCGAGCTGGGCAAGGTGCTGGGCCTGCCCGCGGGCGAGATCGAGCGCGCAGCGCGAGGGGCGGAGCCGTGGGGCAAGGAGGCGGAGGGCATCGCTCCCCGGGGGACCGTCTCACCGCGCTGGCGTTGGCTTGAGCGGCTGGTCGAGCAGTCCTACGGGCTGCCGCGCCATCTCTCCCAGCACCCGGGCGGGATGGTGATCGCGACGCGGCCGCTGATCGACTGCTGCCCGGTGGTGCCCGCGGCGATGGACGGCCGGCAGATGGTGCAGTGGGACAAGGACTCGTGCGCGGACGCGGGCTTCCTGAAGATCGACCTGCTGGGGCTGGGGATGCTCTCGGCAGTGGAGCGCTGCGTGGAGGAGATCGCGCGCACGCGGGGCGAACGGGTAGATCTCTCCCGCATCCCGTTCGACGACCCGCAGACGTTCAGGGCGATCCGCGCGGCGGACACGGTGGGCGTGTTCCAGATCGAGAGCCGCGCGCAGATGCAGTCGATCCGCCGCACGCAGCCCGAGAGCCTGGACGACCTGGTGGTGCAGGTCGCGATCGTGCGCCCGGGTCCGATCCAGGGCGGGGCGATCAATCCATATATAGAGAGGCGTCGGCGCCTGCGCGAGGACCCGGCATATGAGATCCCATACGAGCACCCGACATTGGAGCCGGTGCTGCGGGAGACGCTCGGCACGATCATCTTCCAGGACCAGGTGATGCAGGTCGCGGAAGCGTTCGCGGGCTTCAGCGCGGGCGAGGCGGACGGGCTGCGCCGCGCGATGAGCCGCAAGCGCTCGAGCGAGATGATCCAGGGGCACCGCGAGCGCTTCGTCACGGGCGCGATGCGCCACGCGGGCGCCGACCGTGAGACGGCGGAGCGCGTGTGGGAGAAGGTGGAGGGCTTCGCGGGCTTCGGCTTCCCCAAGGCGCACAGCGCGGCATTCGGCCTGCTGGCCTACCAGTCGACGTGGCTGCGCGTGCACTACGGCGCGGAGTTCCTGTGCGCGCTGTTGAACGAGCAGCCGATGGGCTTCTACGCGCCGGACAGCCTCGTGCATGAGGCCGAGAACCGCGGCATCGCCATCCACAAGCTGGACGTGAACGCCTCGCACGTGCACTGCACGGTCGAGTGCGGCGGCGTGCTCCTGGGGCTCGGCTACGTCAAGGGCGCGGCGGCTGCGGAGATGCGGGCGCTGGTGGCCGAGCGCGAGCGAAACGGCCCGTTCGCGAGCCTCGGCGAGCTGGCGGCGCGCGTGGCGTGCGCGCGCGGGACGCTCGAGCAGCTGGCCTGGTCGGGCGCCTGCGATGCGCTCCTCGACGGGTCCGCCACGCAGCACGCGGATAGACGCACGGCGCTGTGGCAGCTGGGGCTGGCGGGCTCGGCGGAGGCGGTGGCGGGAGCGCCGGTGCAGGCGCAGCTGGCGCTGCCGTTGGAGCTGCCGCCGGCGCCGCGGCTGCGGCCGCTGGGGCGCTGGCAGCGGCTGATCGCCGACTACTCGACCAGCGGCGTGACGGTCGGTGAGCACGCGCTGGCGATCCTGCGCGAGCGGCTGGCCATACCGATGCTCGCGACCAGCGCGCAGCTGCCGCGCATGCCCTCCGGCTGCCAGGTGGCGGTGGCGGGGCTGGTGATCGCAAGGCAGCGGCCGGGGACGGCCAAGGGGACGATGTTCCTGCTGTTCGAGGACGAGTTCGGGCAGGTCAACCTGATCGTGCCAGGGGCGGTGTACGAGCGCCACCGCCACCTCGCGCGCGCGGAGCCGCTGCTGCTCGCCCGAGGCACGCTGGAGCGCTCCGAAGAAGTCGTCAACGTGATCGTGCGCGAGCTGGCGCCGCTCGAGCGCTTCGTATCGGGCGGCCTCGAGCAGGAGCAGGGCGAGGCGGCGGGTGCGCGTGTGCGGCGGCTGCCGGGCCCGCCGTCCGAGCGCGAGCCGGAGGGCGGCGAGGTGGGCGCGAGCCTGCGCGCGGTGGCGCCGCCGATGCAGAGCTTCGGGCGGGGGCGCCGGCGATAGGCTGCAACGGGTGGAGAGGCACGCAGCGGAATGGCGCCGGGCGAGCGTCGTGGGTTTCGCCGGCGCGATCGCGCTGGCCGTGCTCAGCGCGCCGATCCGCAAGGAGGGCGCGCCGCGCGGCGACGACCTGATCTACGAAGACATCGCGCGCCATCCGTTCGGCGTGCACACGTTCCCGTTCGGCTTCCGCCTGGGCCTGCCGCTGGCGGTGCACGTGCTGCCGTTCGGCCACACGTTCTCGTTCACCGCGCTGGCACTGCTCGCGGCGGGCGGCGCGGCGGCGTTCGCGTACCTGCTGATGCGCGAGTTGGGCGGCGATCAGCGCGTGGTGGCGGCGCTGGCGCTGCTGATGTGCGTGTCGCCGCCGTTCCTGATCGTGCTGCTGCGCCACGGGCGCAACCCCGACATCGCGACCGTCTTCTTCATGATGGCCGCGACCTACTTCGCGGTGAGGCGGCAGCGCTGGCAGCTGGCGGTGACGCTGCTGCTGGGCGCGGTGGTGCGCGAAGCGGTGCTGTTCGTGGCGCCGCTCGCGTACGCGCTGTGGGCCGTGCGCCCGCTGGACCGGCGCGCGGCGCTCGACGCGCTCGCGGTGGCGGCGCCCGCCGTCGCGGCATACGCTGCGATCAGGCTCGGCGTGAGCACCGTCGGCGAAACGCAGGTGCCCGGATACGGCGGCTCGCTCGTGGGCGAGCGCTTCACGGTCATCAAGCTGGGGCTGCAGAGCGCGTTCCAGGAGGCGCGGCGGATGTTCACCGTGTACGGGCCGCTGTGGCTGGTCGCGCCGCTGGCGCTGCGCGACATGCGCTTCGCGCGCTGCGGCCTCGTGCTGGTGGCGCTGGCGCTCGCGTCGATGACGTTCGCGCTGGACTGGGGGCGCATGATTCTGCTCGCCGCGCCAGCCTTCTACCCCGCGTCCGCGTACGTGCTCAGTCGGCGCCCGCGCTGGGTGGTGCCGGTGCTCGCGGCGTTCCTGCTGCTGGCGGTCGTGTACGCCATCTACATGGATGTATCGGGCGTCAAGAGCGGCATCATCGACAACCTGGCGCCTCCGTACCCGGTTCAGTAACAAGGCACCCAAATCCCCGAAACGGTCCTGGGTCCTCGTTCAGGAGTAGTGGCAGTGCCCTACCCGTTTTCAGTCACTCCTCCCGACCATCCAATTATGGTTGTGGAAACAGCCGTGATGCATTGCACTTTTTCTTTACAGCTCCCTTTTGAACGGGTGTCTCTTTATCGCGGGTGGCGGACGACCCGCCCGCCACCTGTGACGTTCTTGTGTCCAAGTCCGTTGCGGGGTTGACATCCTCTGGGCCCCCGGATACAAGTTGGGTCGGCACGAGATTCTGGGTAATAGATCCGTCCCGCGCAACGGGCATCCGAGACACTACGAGGGGGCAACATGCGTCAGGCCGTGGCGCCGCGCGACCAGCGTGCGGCTGTGGAAGTGGCGGGGGACATTCGCGGACTGCGACTGCGGGCGGAGCTCGTGCTCGCACTACTGATCGTGGCGCTCGGTGCGGTCGCGCCCTCGGCGTTCGCGAGTGTTCGCCATACCGCGCTGCTCGACGCAGAATCGGTTACCAACCAAGATGGCATCACCCGCGACGGCAACCCGGTGAGCCTCGAGCAGTGGGCGGCCGAAAACGCTGGCTTCACCGTCACGGTGCGTAGCGGCGCGGAATGGGAAGCGATGAGTGCGGCCGAATTTGCGCACTACCAGGTGCTGATCGTCGGCGACCCGATCTGCGGCTCGACGGCGCCTTCGGCGGTCAACTCCGCGCTTACCTGGACCCCGGTCGTGATGGGGGAGGCTGGCGGCAGCCTGACCGCCGGCAATCGCGTCCTCATCGGCACCGACCCAGAGTTTCACTACAACTACGGCGGAGGTGGAGCGACGCCGCGCGAAGCGGGCAACCCGCAGACGGCCGGTGCCGAGCACCTGGTGCAGGACGGGATCACCTACGCGGGCGGGGCTGTCGGCGCCACAGGCGTTTACTTCGACACCAGCTGCTCGGACCTGCCGGAACCCGGTTTTGTGACCGCGATGCACCGCGTGCACTCCGCGCTGGCGACGCCGCTCGTGCAGGAAGAACTCGAAGGCCCAGACGGGCGCGACGTGACGGAAGTGCTGGATCATCTCACGGTGACCGGGCCGGGGCATTGGACGGAGGACACGGGCCCGCCCTGCGGGGGGAGCGTGCAGCAGATCGCCTCGAACCCCGCTTTCGACAGCGGGCCCACCAAGCTGCTAGACGAGGACATTCAGGGCTGGGGCTGCTCGGACCACGTGACCTTCCCGGGCTTCCCTTCCGACTGGAACGCCCTTGCGGTCGCCACTGACACCGCGTCGCATCCGACCTGCGGCACCGACCCCGACACCAGCGAGCAGGCGTGTGGCGAGGCCTACGTGCTTCTGGCCGGCCAGGGGATCGTGGCCCGCGCCACCGACCTTGTGCTGAGTCCGGCCACGAGCTCCGATCACGCAGGCGGGACGCACACGCTCACGGCGACGGTCACCGATGAAGAAATGCCGGTGGCCGGCTCGGTCGTGACGTTCTCGGTCACCGGCCGCAATGCGGGTGCCGAAGGCATGTGCGTGACCGGCGAAGGTGCCGCCGACCCGAACTGCGAAACCGATGCCAACGGCGTCGTGCGCTTCACCTACGGTGATGGCCACGGGGCGGGGACGGACACCATCGTCGCGAGTGTGAAGATTGGCGAATCCACCGAACAGGCGACCGCCTTCCAGGAATGGGGCGGCCCGCCCGAAGCCCTCGCTCCGCCCACGATCAGCGGCACTCCGCGCCAGGGCGAAACCCTCACGGAGGAACACGGCACCTGGACGGGCAAACCGACCGGGTTCGCGTTCAGCTGGCTGCGTTGCAACGCGAGCGGTGAAGGCTGCATCCCGATCGGCGCGACCGGCCAGACCTACCTCCTGCGCCAAGCAGACCTAGGCCACACGATCGAGGTCGTCGAGCGCGCGACGAACGTGGTCGGGACCGGCGAAGCGGTCTCATCACCTACTGCTGTCGTCACCCCGACCCCGCTGCAGGCGCGCGCCGGGGAAACGTTGGACACGATCGCCGGCAGTCAGGTGACGCTCGACGGCAGCGGGAGCACGCCGGCGGAATCCATCACCGGCTATCGCTGGAGCTTCGGGGACGGAAGCAGCGGCGAAGGCATGACGGTAACCCACACGTACACCGAACCGGGCACCTACACGGCGACACTGACGGTCTCGGGCTCCTCTGAAGAAGCGAGCGCCTCGACGACCGTAACGGTCGCGCCCAAACCCGTGACGGAGGCGGAAGTCACGGTCGAGGATACCGCGGCGCACCCGCTCGCCGGCGCGCAGGTGCTCTACATCGACCCCGAAGGCCACCGCACAAGCGCGCTGAGCGCCGCCGACGGCATCGCCGCGCTGCCGCTCCCCGACGGCGAAGACAGCGTCTACGTGTACAAGGAGGGCTTCCAGCCGGCGGTGGGCCACATCACCGTTAAATCAGGCGCCGGCGAGACGACCGTGCAGCTGACCAGCGGCGCCCTCGTCACATCGACGCTGAGCGACCACGAAATGACGCTCAGCGAAATCGAAGCCGCCGGGATCAACACCAGCGACCCGGCCAACCAGCACGTCTACAGCTTCGAAGTCCGCCTAGCGTTCGGCGAAGCCTCCGGCGGGATCCCGGCCGAACTGCACTGCCACGTCAACGAAGCCGGCGAATTCGTCGGCAGCTGTGCGCCCGTCGGCGCGGAAACCGGCGGCGGCGAAGAAGGCAGCGAAGGCGGCGAACTCGGCTCCGGCTGCTCGGCGCACTCGTGTGTCTTCGAAGTGGAAGGCAACCCAGTCGTCGTCAAGCCGATCGTGGTCGAAGGCCATCCGCTTATCCAGTGGCTCGTACTGCGGGGCAAGGTGGCGCTGCTGAAGCAGTTCGCGACGGTGACCATGACAATCCAGAACCTCTCGCCGGAACCGTTCGTGATCAACCACGGCAGCGCCCAGCTCAGCCTCCCCAGCGGCGTCAGCCTGGCGCCGACGGCCGAACCGCAGACGCTTACGAAAGCGGTCGCCGACATCCCGGGGATGGGCAGCGCCTCGACGAGCTGGGTCGTGCGTGGCGACGACCCCGGCTACTACTACCTGTCGGCTACCTACAACGGCATGCTGCAGCCCTTCGAAGCGCCGGTGACGTCGCTGGCGACGTTCGCCAGCCCGTTTCACGTGTGGGGCTCTGAAGCGTTGTCGCTGAGCGTGAAAGCCGACTCGGGAACGCTGCAGCCGGGTGTGCCTTACCACGTCACGATCGGCGTCACGGACAAGGCGACGATCCCGCTGTACAACGTGGACCTGTCGCTCGACTCCAACGTGCATCCAAGCTTCATCTACCAGCCAGATGAGCGCTTCTCGGACACCATCGCAGAACTCAAACCGGGCCAGACGTTGTACTCGCACCGCTACGTCATCCTCCCGGCGCTCGAAAGCGCCGGCGCCTTCAATCCGGCCCTCTCGAGCGCCGCGTTCGACGGCGAAGTGGTCCATCCCGGGTCTGGTATCGAAGCGGTTTCACCGCCCCCGCTCTACTCGCTGGCGGCGGTGCCGGACACGCCGTACCTCATACACCTGCACTGGCAGGCGATGCCAGGCGCCGAAGGGTACGAGGTGTTCTCGACGCTCAACCTGGAAACGCCGTTCGCGGCGACACCCGACGCGGTGGCGACCTCGCCGACCGGGACGCCCACGACCGCGCCGCTGCCCGCTAGCGCGACGGATGCCTACCTGCCCTCGTCGGGCTCAGTGCGCGACTACGTCGTCAGCACGCTGATCAGCGGCGTGCCCACCGACGAGGCCGCGGCTGTGGAAGCGGTCGCGCCAGGGAACAAGGCACTTGCCGTCAAGAAGGTCTCGCCGAAGAAGGGCCCAGCCTCAGGTGGCAACACGGTCATCGTCACGGGCTCCGGCTTCGTGGGCGTCAAGTCCGTGCGCTTCGGCGGCGTCCTGGCCTCGGCGGTCAAAGTCGAATCCGAAAGCAGCCTGACGGCGGTCGCGCCGCCGCACACGACCGGCACCGCCGATGTGGTCATCACGACGCTTCTCGGCACGAGCGCCGTCTCCGCGAAGGATCAGTACGTCTACGGCGCGCCTACCGTCACCGCCGTCAGCCCGAGCCAGGGCCCGACGTCGGGTGGAACCAGCGTGTCGATCACAGGCAGTGGCTTCGCGCCCGGCACGAACCAGACATCATTCATGTTCGGCAAGACAGCGGCCACATACGTGTACTGCGGCTCAAGCAGCAGCTGCAGCGCGACCTCGCCATCGGAGGCCGCCGGGACCGTCGACGTGGTCGCGAGCGTCGGCGGCGTCGCGGGCAAGAAGTCGCGACCCGCGGACCAGTTCACGTTCTTCCCGGCACCGACCGTGTCGAAGCTCAACCCGAAGAAGGGGCCAGCCGCCGGCGGCACGGCCGTGACGATCATCGGCAGCGACTTCACCGAAGTGCTGTCGGTGCAGTTCGGCCCGCAGTACGTCGGCTTCTCGGTCAAGTCTTCAAGCGAAATCGCAATCATCGCGCCCGCCGGCACCAGCGGCGCCGCGGACGTCCTGGTGACGACCGTGGCCGGCACGAGCGCGGCGTCCACGAAGGACCAGTACACCTACGAAGCACCGACCGTCACCTCGATCAGCCCGAGCCACGGGGCCCGTGCCGGCGGCAACAGCGTGTCGATCTGGGGCAGCGGGTTCGCCGCAGGCGCTGGGAACACGAGCTTCCTGTTCGGGAAGACGGCCGCGACATCGGTCTACTGCAGCAGCAGCAGCTACTGCAGCGCGACGGTTCCCGCGTCCAGCAAGCACGGCAATGTAACCCTGCTGGCGTCAGTGAGCAACGCCAAGAGCAAGAAGGGCTCCGGGGACCAGTACACCTACGAATAGGACCTGGGCCGCGAGCGAAGGGCTCGCGCGGCCGCGCCGCCATCTGGCGGACATGTGGGAGGCCGCCGACAAGACCAAACCGAGCGCTCGCTACTCTGGGGGCATCGCGCGCTTGGCCGACACCGACCTCGACGTGTTCCCGCTGTGCCTGGGCGGCAACGTGTTCGGCTGGTCGATCGACGAGCAGGGCTCGTTCGCGGTGCTCGACGCATACGTGCACGCAGGCGGCAACTTCATCGACACGGCCGACATCTACGGGCGGCGCGGCGCTGGCGGGCTGGGCGAGTCCGAGCGGATCATCGGCCGCTGGATCGCCGCGCGCGGCAACCGCGAGCAGCTCGTGATCGCGACCAAGGTCGGCATGTCGCCCGAGCTGCCGGGCCTGTCGCGCGCGACGATCAAGAGCTCGATAGAGGGCTCGCTGGAGCGCCTCGGCATCGACACGGTGGACCTGTACTACGCCCACCAGGATGACCCCGACACGCCGCTCGAAGAGACGCTGGGCGCGTTCGGCGAGCTGATCGACGAGGGCAAGATCCGCCACGCGGCGGCGTCCAACTACAGCGCCGAGCGCCTGCAGGAGGCGGTGCGCGTCGGCGCGGGCGCGGGCATCGCCTCCTACGTTGCGCTGCAGCCGCACTACAACCTGGTGGAGCGCGGCGAATACGAGGGCGACCTCCAGGACGTGTGCGCGCAGGCCGGCCTCGCGTGCATCCCCTACTTCGGCCTCGCGCGCGGCTTCCTCAGCGGCAAGTACCGCCGCGACGGCTCGCAGATCGACAGCCCGCGCGCGGCCGGCGTGCGCGAGGCGTACTTCAACGAGCGCGGCTTCGCGGTGCTCGACGCGCTGGATGAGATCGCGGCGGCGCACCAGGCGCCGGTGGCGGCGGTCGCGCTCGCATGGCTGCTCGCGCAGCCGACGGTGCTCGCGCCGATCGCCAGCGCCACCTCGCCCGAGCAGCTGGCGGAGCTCGTGGCTTGCGTCGACTTGGAGCTCGCGCCGGCGGAGCTCGCGCGCCTCGGCGCGGCCGGCGCCTGACGGCGACGCTTCGCGCGTCGCGGCCTGTACTGGCGGCGATCATCGGCGCGTCGAGCCAGGATCTGAGTAGTAGAGCTTCGCTGCTCCAGTGGCCCTCAGCAGCAAGGCCTCAACGGAGTGCCCAGAGCAGCTGGTGGGTTGGGACGAGGGCGTAGCCGTCTGCGAACAGCAGGTCGTGTCGGGTTGCGATCACGGCTGGACGTCCGGGGTGGGCCTTTGCGACGGCAGCGGCGCTGCGCAGGTCGATGTGGTTCTTGTACTTGACCTCCACGACGTCGAGCTGCCGGCGCGGGCCTGCGACGAAGTCGAGCTCTCCGGCTCGGGCGGTGCGCCAGGCGTGCAGCCTGTCGGGCGAGATGAACGATTCGATCAGCCGCTCAGGCGGCTCGTAACTGCGGTAGAGCGCCAGGCCGACCGCGTTCTCGATGAGCGCGGGAATGTCGGCTGCGAGTCCAGGTGCGTGCTCGAGTGCGATCGTGTGCAGGAGCGGGTCGGCGAAGTACAGCTTCTTCTCGTTGGAGAGGTTGTTCGTGTGCGAGCCCGCTCGCCAGAAGTAGAGGATGAACAGGAAGTAGCCGCCGGCCAGCAGCTCGATGTAGTCGCGGAGCGTGTGATGGCTCGTGGCGCCGCGTCTGTTTGTGAGTGGCACGTCCATCTCGCGCGCCATCCGGCTCCAGTCGGTTCGCGAGCCGAGCGAGCGGAGCACGCGCTCCAGCAGCGCGTGGGCGGTGGGAATGCTGGCGCCCCTGCGCTGGACCTCCTTGACGAGCGAGTCATACAGGACCCGCTTGACCTGCTCGGAGGGTTCGACGGCTCCCGTGGCGGCCTCGGCGACAGCCGCGGGCAGGCCGCCGAACTTCAGATACAGCGAGAGCGTGCGCTCGAGCGCTGGTGCGTGAAGGCGGCTCTCGTTCAGTGCGTCCTGTCCTTCGGGCGAGGGGATGTCGGCGATCGTCAGGCACGGCGAGGGGGGTATCGAGTTGTCGATCGCGCGCGCGAACGAGGCGAATGTCTGCGGGAGCACGAGATGGTCGCGGCCCGCGCCTCGGCGGCCCGGGAGTCTCTCGGCTGCTCCTTTCTGCAGGTCGATCGCCGAGGAGCCGGTGCACACGACCGTGTCTTGCGCGATCGTCCCGTCGTCCCACAGGGCCTTTACCGCGGTCTGCCAGCGGGGAATCCCGGTCACCTCGTCGAGCAGCACGATGCCTGCCCCCGGGCGCCTCGCGAGGGTCTTGGCGCGAACGATCGTTTCCGCCAGCTCGGCGTGTGGCTGCCCCTCGAGCAGATCGAGCGTCAGATAGAGGATCGAGCGCGCGTCGTGCTGCTGGGCCAGCGCGCGCTGCACCAGCAGCTTCAGGTCGGTCGTCTTGCCGACCTGGCGCGGGCCGCGCAACACGTGGATGCCGGCCTTCGTCAGGTCGATCGCGTCTACGAGCTCCGCGGGCAGCCGCACGGGCTGACCGGCGAGCAGCGCGAGCTGTCGATCGTCCGCCGGCCATCCCTGCTCTCTCCACCAGGGATTCTGCGCAAGGATCTGCTCGTCACGGAGAGCCATATGCGCCTAACATTAGCATTTACTCTCCAAAGTATGCTGCCTATATCAGCATGTAATTGCCAAAATGTGGTGCTTATCTGGCGCGGCCGCAGCCCAGTGTGCGACCCATACGCGCTGACATGCCGGCGGAGCTCGCGCGCCTCGGCGCAGCTAGCGCCTGACCGCGAACGCCAGCAGCTGCCCGTCGGGGTCGCGCACCAAAAGCGCGTCGGCGTCGCGCTCGAGCGAGCTCAGCGCGTCGGCGTCGGCGAGCGTCCGCTCGAGCGCGTCGAGCGCAGGCTCGTCGCCCAGCTCGAGCTCGATCCGGCGCAGGCCGGGCGCGGTGTCGGGGGCGCTTGCGGCGCCGCGGCTCTGCCACGAGTTGAGGCCGACGTGGTGGTGGTAGCCGCCGGCGGCGAGGAACGCGGCGGATGGCAGCTGCGCCTGTTCTTCAAGGCCCAGCGCGTCGCGGTAGAACCCAGCGGCCCCGGGCACGTCCGAGACCTTCAGGTGCACGTGCCCGATGCCGGTGTCCGCGGAGACCGCGGGTCCCGGCTCGTCCGCGAACTGCGCCAGTAGATCCTCGACATCGAGCGGCAGCGTGACCATGTGTATGCTCTGGCCGTCGGCGGAGCGCTGCCACTGCTCGCGCGGGCGGTCGGCGTACAGCTCGATGCCGAGGCCGTCGGGGTCGCTCAGGTACAGCGCCTCGGAGACGCCGTGGTCGGCGGCGCCCTCGAACGGCCAGCGCGCGCCGGCGACCCGCCGCACGCTCTCGGCGAGCCGTGCGCGGTCGGGGTGCAGCCAGGCGACGTGGTAGAGGCCCGTGGCGCCGGGCGGCAGCGGCGTGGCGGAGGCGAGCTGGCTGAGCACCAGCGCCGGCTGCTCGGGGTCTGATCCCAGCGTCGCGAGCTCGTCGTCGCGCGCGATCAGCGGCAGGCCGAGCACGCGCTCGTAGAAGTCGGCGCTGCGCGCCAGATCGCCGACGGCGAGCTCGACCGCGCGGATGCGCAGGCTGGGGTCGATCGTGGTCACGATGGCGGGGGAGCGGTTGGCATCGTCGCGTTCCAGGGTAGTCTCATCGGGGATGAGGTTCCGCAAGCTCGGCGCGAGCGACATCGAGGTCTCCGAGATCAGCCTCGGCTCCTGGCTGACGTACTCGGGCGGCGTCGAGCAGGCGCAGGCGAAGGCGTGCGTGGACGCGGCGTTCGACGCTGGCATCAACTTCATCGACACCGCCAACGTGTACGGCCGCGGCGCCGCGGAGACGCTGCTCGGCGAGGTGCTCGCCGGGCGCGAGCGCTCCTCCTACGTGCTCGCCACGAAGGTCTTCTTCCCGATGTCCGACACCGACCGCGGCCTGTCCGCGGAGCAGATCCACAAGCAGATCGACGCTTCGCTCAAGCGCCTGCAGACCGATTACGTCGACCTGTACCAGTGCCATCGCTATGACGATCGCACGCCGCTCGAGGAGACGATGGGCGCGCTCGGCGAAGTCGTGGCGGCCGGCAAGGCGCGCCACATCGGCTTCAGCGAGTGGCCCGCCGAGAAGATCGACGAGTCGCTGGCGCTGCCCGGCGTCACGCGCTGGGTCTCCAGCCAGCCGCAGTACTCGATGCTGTGGCGCGCGCCCGAGGCGGAGGTGATCCCGCTGTGCGAGCGCGAGGACATCTCCCAGATCGTGTGGTCGCCGCTGGCGCAGGGCGTGCTCACGGGGAAGTACCTCCCGGGCGCGCCGCCGCCGGCGGACTCGCGCGCGGCCAGCGACAGCATGAGCGGCTTCATCGACCAGCTGATCCAGCCGCGCGTGCTGGAGGCCGTCCAGCGGCTCGTGCCGATCGCGGAGGAGGCCGGGCTGACGATGGTGCAGCTGGCGCTCGCGTGGGTGCTGCGCCAGCGGAACGTCGCCTCGGCGATCGTCGGCGCGAGCCGCCCCGAGCAGGTGCACGCGAACGCGTCCGCGTCCGGCGTGACGCTCAGCGCGGACACGCTCGCGGCGATCGACGAGGCGCTCGGCGACGTGATCGTGCGCTGAGGCGCGCCTGAGCGCCTCACGGCCTTTTATGGGGCCGCCTCCGGCGGCCGGGCGGGGTCGCGCCGTGGTGAGCAGCGCGACCCTCGACAAGCGGTGGCCCGCGCTGTTCAGCCGGCCTTGACGGCGGAGATGTCGAGCAGGATCTTGACCTTGTCGCTGACGACGACGTTGCCCGAGCCGAGCGCCATGTTGAACTTCATCTCGTGATCTGAGCGGTTGATCTGGGCGCTGGCCGAGACGCCGACGCGCTCGTTGCCCTGCGGGTCGGTCTCGGTGCCCTCGAGCGTGGCGATCAGCTTCAGCGGCCGCGTGATGCCGTGCAGCGTGAAGTCGCCCTCGATCTCGAAGTCCTCGTCGTCGATCGGCCGCACGGACGTCGACTGGAACGTGATCTTCGGGTTCTGGTCGGTGTCGAAGAAGTCGGCCGAGCGCAGGTGCCCGTCGCGCTGGGGCTCGCGCGTGTCGACGCTCGCGGTCTCGACGCTGCCGTAGGCGCTGACGCCGTCGGGAGTCACCTCGAGCGTGCCCTCGAACTCCTTGAACTGGCCCTTGACGGTGGCGATGCCGAGGTGTTTGACCTGGAACTCGACGCTCGAGTGGACGGGGTCGACCTTCCACGTGCCGGTCGGCAGCGCGGTCTTCGTGAGGGTTGACGCAGGTGTGGACATTGGGGATCTCCTTGTCGAAGTGGGGGACGCTCCCGGCCGGGAGCCATCACTTCGACAGTAGCAGAGATATTTGCGCCTGCAACTATCGCCTGCGCAACTATCTCGGTCGACGCCACCACGGCGGGGCGGCCGGCAGGCGATGCGTCAGCGCGGCTGGACTACCAGCGTCTGGAAGGCCCGGCCGACGGGTCCGTGCACGTCGTATAGCACGCTCTCGGCCAGGCCCGTGCCGCCCTCGTGCAGCAGCGTGCGCGCGTCCAGCGCGATCCACTCGCCGCTCGGTGGGCGCTGCAGGTGGATCGTCAGATCGGCGTTGATGAACAGGAAGCGCTCGAACGGCAGCGCGGCGCTGACGCCGTTGCCGAAGTCCGCCGTGGCCGCCAGCCGCGCCAGCGGCGTCAGCTGCTCGCCGGGCAGCAGCGGATGGCGCATGCGCATCCACACGCGCCCGGGGCCGGGCGCCCTGGGATCGTCGGTCAGCCAGCGCATCTCCATCGTGCTCGCGGCGAAGCTGTCGCCGTCGAGGTGCTCCTGATCGAGCGCAAAGCGCACCGGCGTGCCCTGCTCGGGCGGGGGCATGGCGTCGCCCGGTGCCAGGTCGTCTGCCTCCTGCACGGCCGCCGCGGCCACGTCGGCCGCGATCTCCTGCACGCGCAGGGCGCTCGCGCGACAGATGACCTGCTCGCCGTCGCCGACGTCCGCGCTCAGCTCGGCCGCGAGCTCCTGCACGCGCCGTCCCGGGCGCACGATGCGCGTGGACAGCGTCAGCGGCGCGAACGGGATCGGACGCAGCAGCTCGAAGCCCAGCCGCGCGATGCGCAGGTGCGAGCCCGGCTCCATGCGCTCGAACACGGATGCGATCAACGCCGCGGGCGCGCCGCCGTGCAGCGCGCGCGGGTCCCACGGGCCGCGGGCGTGGCCGGTCGGCATGAAGCGCTGCCCGTCAGCGAGGAAGATGCTGTCACTCATCGCCCGCTCAGCCCACCAGCCGCGCCATGCTCACGTGCGCGACGCCTCCCACGTGAAGCCGCGCACGGCCAGATACAGCCCGAACGCGCCCCACAGCGCGATCACGGCGAGCCCGTCGAGGTGCCCGCCGAGACCGCTGCCGACAACCATCGCGCCGGACAGGCCGTCGATCAGCGGCTTCAGCGGCAGCGCTTCGGCGATCGTGCGCACGAAGCCGGGGGCGCTGGAGGAGTCGAACACGTAGAAGGAGATGGCGACCACGGGCAGGAACACCGCGTTGACGTACGCGGCGGTCGACTCGAAGTTGGGGATCGCGTGCGCGAACGCGACGCCGAGCGCGGCGAAGCAGACGACGCCGACGACCACGAACACGACCAGCGCCGCCCAGTGCAGCGGCCAGCCGATCCCGAAGAACACGCGGCCGGCCAGCTCGATGATCGCGATCTGCAGCGCCGTGTTGGTGACCGCGTTGGCGGCGACGCCGCCGAAGTAGGAGATCGTCGGCAGCGGCGTGCCGCGGATGCGCTTGAGCACGCCGCGCTCGCGCAGGAACACGATGTTGTACGCGAGCGCCGTGAACGTGGTCGACATCACGCTCATGCCGGCGATCATCGGCACGAGCCGGTCGAGCTGGTGCTGGTTGCCGCTGAGCGCCGCGCCGGCGCCCGCCAGGAACAGCAGCGGCAGCACGAAGTTGAAGAACGCGGCGCTTGGGTTGCGCCAGAACATCCTGCGCTCCAGGCGGTACTGGCGCCAGGTGAGGACAAGAGGGTGGCGTGGCCGGCCGAAGGCCGGCGAGCCGGGCCCCTCGACCGTTCTGATTGCCGCGTCAGGCACGGCTGGCCTCCCGCTGCGGCTCCTGCGCGCGCGTAGCGGCGGGCTCCTCGGCGTCGGCGTCCGCGGTCAGTTCCAGGTAGACGTCCTCGAGCGTCGGGCGCCCCACCGACAGCTCCTGCAGGCGCCGTCCGTTGGCGAGCGCCTCGGTGGTCAGCTCGTGCAGCAGCGCCGTCGGGTCGTCGGTCTCGCGCTCGACCAGCTGGCCCTCGGGGCCGCGATAGGCGACGCGATAGTGAGCTGCGCCGCCGGGTGGGTGGGCCATCAATTCCCGCGGCGGCCCGATCGCGAGCACGCGCCCGTCCTTGACGATCGCGACGCGGTCGGCGAGCGCCTGCGCCTCCTCCAGGTAATGCGTCGTCAGCAGGATCGTCTTGCCGAGCGCGCGCAGCGAGCGGATCGTCTCCCACGCGGCTCGGCGCGCCTCCGGGTCGAAGCCGGTGGTGGGCTCGTCGAGGAAGATCAGCTCCGGGTCGCCGACGAGCGCCAGCGCGAAGTCCAGGCGCCGCAGCTGCCCGCCGGAGAGCTTGCGGCTGCGCTCATCCGCCTTCTCCTGCAGCCCGGCGAGTGCCAGCACCTCCTCGACGTCGCGCGGGTGCGGGTAGAAGCTCGCCCAGTGCCTGAGCGCCTCGCGCGGTGTGATGTGGCTGTAGATGCCGCCGGACTGCAGCACGATGCCGATGCGCCGGCGCAGCTCGATCGAGCGGTGGGCGGGATCGTGGCCGAGCACGGAGACCTCGCCGCTCGTGCGCGTGCGGTAGCCCTCGAGGATCTCCACGGTGGTCGTCTTGCCGGCGCCGTTGGGGCCGAGCAGCCCGAACACCTCGCCGCGCTGCACGCTGATGTCGATGCCGCGCACCGCCTCGTAGTCGCCGTAGCGCTTGTGCAGAGCGCTGACCTCGATCGCTGGCGGCTCTACCAGTGCACGCCCCTTGTCAGCGTCGCCATCGCGATCTGCTCGAACGACGCCCGCTCCTCGACGTCGGCATGGCCCTTGGATGCGGCCGAGTCGGGGAACACGCGGTAGGCGAGGTGCAGCAGCCGGTCGACGGTGCTGGGGGAGAGGGTGTAGGCGACCTCGCCGAACTTGCCCATCCACGTGCCCATCTCCTTGGGGCGGGAGCGCAGCGCCTCGCAGATCATGTCGGCCGCCTCCTCGGGGCTGATCGCGGGGAACGCGTCGTACATCTTCGTGGGCGCGATCATCGGCGTGCGCACGAGCGGCATGTGGATCGTGGTGAACGTGACGCCGTCGCCGAGCACCTCCGAGGCGACCACGCGCGTGAACGCGTCGAGAGCGGCCTTCGAGGCGACATAAGCCGAGAAACGCGGCGGGTTGGTCTGCACGCCGATCGAGGAGACGTTGACGATGTGGCCGGAGCCGCGCTCGCGCATGTGCGGGAGCAGGCCGATGATGAGCTTGACGGCGCCGAAGTAGTTGAGCTGGATCGTGCGTTCGAAGTCGTGGAAGCGGTCGTAGCTGAGCGCGATCGAGCGGCGGATCGAGCGCCCGGCGTTGTTGACGAGCATGTCGATGTTGCGGTGGTCGGCGAGCACGCGCTCGAGCAGCCGTTCGATCGACTCGATGTCGGCGATGTCGGCCGCGTACACGTACGCGGTGCCGCCGCCGGCGACGATCTCCGCGCGCACCTCCTCGAGCTTGTCGACGTTGCGCGCCACCAGCAAGGGCACGCCGCCGGCCTCGGCGACCTTCAGCGCGGTGGAGCGCCCGATGCCCGAGGATGCGCCGGTGATCAGCACGTGCTTGCCCTCGAGCGCCTGCTTGAGCGTGGCGCCGCGGCGCAGCTGGTTGTCCATCTCGCGTTCCCAGTAGTCCCACAGGCGCCCTACGTACTCCGGCAGCGGCGGCGGCTGTTCGAGCGGCGTGCCGGCGAGCGCGCGCGCGGCGTCGCGCGTGTCGAACCGAGGTACGAGCTCCATGTGCGCGATCACCTCCTCGGGGATGCCGAGGTCGCGCAGTGCCAGGCGGCGCGCCTGGCGCAGCGGCGGCAGCGCGAGCGCGAGCTTGAGCGGCCACTTGGGCAGCGGGTCGACGAGGCGTTTGTCGATGCTGACGGCGAACTTCGGCGCGTGCGCGACGCCCGCCAGCTGGTTGATCAGGTCATCGACGCGCTGGGGCCGCGGGTCGGTGAGGTGAAACGCGCGGCCGTCGAGGTCCGGCTCGTGCGCGATCTGCTCGAGCGCGCCGGCGACCCAGTCGACGGGCACGACGTTCGTGTAGCCGAGGTCGAGTCCCACCAGCGGCACCCACTCCGGCAGCAGCTGGCGCATGCGCTGGATCGCCTTGAAGAAGTAGTACGGGCCGTCGATCTTGTCCATCTCGCCCGTCTGCGAGTCGCCGACGACGATCCCCGGCCGGTACACGCGCCAGGGGACGTACGGCTGCTCGCGCACGATCCGCTCGGACTCGTACTTCGTGCGGTGATACGGCGAGGGCAGCTTCTGCCCCTCGTCGAACATGCTCTCGTCGAACACGCCCTTGTACGTGCCCGCGACGGCGATCGAGGAGACGTGGTGCAGGTGCTTGGCGTCGAGCGCGCGCGCGAGTTCGACCGCGTGCGTGGTGCCGCCGATGTTGACCGCCGTGTTGCGCTCGGCGGGCGCCGTCATGTCGTACACGGCCGCCAGGTGGAAGAAGTGGTCGATCTTGCCGCGCAGCTCCTCCACCTGTTCCTTCTCGATGCCCAGCAGCGGCCGGCGCAGGTCGCCGACCACCGGCTTGACGCGCTCGGATGCCGAGGCGCCGACGCTCATCTCCCAGCGCTCGATCAGGTCATCCAGGCGCCCGGTGGATTTGTCGCGTACGAGCACGTACACGTCGCCCTGGCGCAGCTCGAGGATCCGCTCCACGAGCCGCCGTCCGATGAAGCCGGTCGCACCTGTGACGAAGTAGGCCATCGTGCAGCCGAGCATACCGGGCGGTGGGGGCGGGTGGGGGTTGTGCCTGCGGCTAAGGTCTTGGACATCAGCGATCCTCCATCTGCGGGCGGTGGTGCGTAATGGTCAAGAGAACGACGCTCAATCTGGACATGGAGCTAGTTGAGCAGGCACGTGAAGTGCTGAAGACCGAGAACACGAGTGACACGGTGCGTGGCGCGCTGCGTGAGATCGTTCGACGTGAGCGCCTTAAGCGGCTCGGTGAATGGGATCTCGGCGGTCTGACCCTGGAGAGCATCAAGGAGATGCGCCGCTCACGTACGGAAACGAAGCCGTGGAGCAGGTTCGTCGAGAACTGACGTAGCTGGCTAACGGTGTCGGGTGCCCTTCGCATCGCGAGGCAGCCTGTGAAGTTGCCACGAGCGACGTGTGGTTAATCAGGCTCCCGCGCCCGCCCCGCCGCGACCCTCGCCGCCGGCGAAGCGCTGTGCGCCGCGGGCGCCGTCCTCGAACACCTCCGGCCCGGCCTTGGCCTCCAGCGCAAGCGCGTCGGCGAGCGGCATGCCGAAGCCCTCGATCGCGGCGCGGCGGTCGGCGAGCATCGTGCGCTGCGGGAAGCGCGCGAGCCCCTCGGCGAGCGCGAGCGCGCGCTCGACATGCGCACCGGGCGCGACGACCTCGGTGAGCAGTCCCATCGCGAGCGCCTCCTGCGCGTCGATGATGCGGCCGGTGAGGATCAGGTCGAGCGCGCGGCCGAGGCCGACGATGCGCGGCAGGCGCTGTGTGCCGCCGTCGATCAGCGGCACGCCCCAGCGGCGCTCGGGGTAGCCGAGCCTGGAGTCCTCGGTGGCGATGCGCAGGTCGCACCACAGCGCGATCTCCAGGCCGCCCGCCAGGCAGAAGCCGGAGATGGCGGCGATCGTGGGCTTCGACGCGGTGAGGCGGGTGAAGCCCATCGGGCCCTCCTCGCTCATCAGCCGCTCGACCATCGTGTCGGTCGCCTTGAGGTCTGCGCCGGCGCAGAAGGAGACATCGCCTGACCCTGCCAGCACGAGCACGCGCGCGTCGTCGTCGGCCTCGAAGCGGAGGTAGGCCTCGTGCAGCGCAGCGGCGGTGTGGCCGTCGACGGCGTTGCGCCGGTGCGGGCGATCGATCGTGATCAGCGCCGCCGCGCCGCGGCGCTCGTAGCCGACCGCGTCGACCGCGCCGGCCATCGGGCCGCTAGCTACCAGCCGCCGCGCAGGTGGCCGTTGCTCGCGAGCGCCTTGTGCGCCGCTTTGCGCGCTTCCTTGCGCTTTTCCAGGTGGCGCAGGATCATGCTCGCCACGAATATGAACGTGGGGAAGAAGATGATCAGGATGAAGCCCGCGTTCGTGACGACCTTGTCGTTCGTCGCCCCGTAGAAGCCGCGGCCGTCGTTGTAGGCGCTGGCGGCGGGCGCCAGAACGAGCGCGGCGAACAGCATGAGCGGGACGAGCGTTGCGAGCAGGCGGTTGCGCATCGGTGCCGGTGATCCTACCGGAGCACGCGGAGGGCGGCATCGCCGCCAGTGTCTCTCGCCGCGATGCGTATAACCATCGCTATACAGCCTTCGCGAAGTCACACCCACGATCCCCTCAGCCACGCTTCGGGCACAGACCCAGCGCCTACCATCAACAGCCGATGGCCCTTCTGATCGCATCGGATCTGCACAAGGACATGGCCGGGCAGCCGCTGCTGCGCGGCGTGTCGTTCAAGCTCGAGCGCCGCGAACGCATGACGATCGCGGGGCGCAACGGCGCGGGCAAGACGACGCTGCTGCGGATGCTGTCGGGCGAGACGTCGATCGATCGCGGCGAGCTGAGCGTCGCGAAGGGCGTGCGCATCGCGCTGCACGATCAGCGCCCGCCGCGCGAGCGCGACGATGCTGCTGCACGACTACCTGCTGTCGGGCTGTGCGGAGGAGCTGCAGATCGAGGCGCAGCTGGCCGAGCTGGAGGCGCAGATGGCGGCCGGCGCGAGCGACGAGGCGACGTACGAGCGCTACGCCGCGCGCGCAGGCGCGGCTGGAGACGCGCGGCGGCTACCTGTGGCGCAACCGCGCCACCGCGATGGCGCACGGCCTGGGCTTCCGCGACGCCGACCTGGACCGTGCGCTGGACACATTCTCGGGCGGTCAGCTGACGCGCGCGTCGCTCGCGCGCGCGCTGGCCACCGGCGCGGACGTGCTGCTGCTGGACGAGCCCACCAACCATCTCGACATCGAGTCGCTGGAGTGGCTCGAGCAGACGCTCGTGGACCTCGACGCGGCGGTCGTGCTGGTGGCGCACGACCGCTGGTTCCTGGAGGCGGTCGGCACCGCGGTGCTCGAGCTGGAGGCCGGCCGCTCGCGCTTCTTCGCGGGCACCTGGCACCAGTGGCGGCGCGAGCAGGCCGCGCGCGAGCTGGCGCTGGGACGTGCGATCGACAAGCAGCAGGCGGAGATCGAGCGCATGGAGCGCTTCATCGAGCGCTTCCGCTACAAGGCGACGAAGGCCAAACAGGCGCAGTCGCGGGTGAAGAAGCTCGACGAAGATCGAGCGCATCGAGCGTGATCCGCGCGACGGCAAGGGCCTGGAGTTCCAGTTCGCGGCGCCGGAGCGCTCGGGTCGGGTGATCTTCGAGCTGCTTGACGGCCGCATCGAGATCGGCGAGGCGAAGGGCGGGCCGCTGGTGCTGCTCGACCACGTGGAGCTGTGGCTGGAACGCGGCGAGCACGTGTCGCTGGTGGGCCCGAACGGCACGGGCAAGACGACGCTGATCGAGACGCTGGCGGGGCGCAGGCCGCTCGCGTCGGGCAAGCTGAGCACGGGCCACAACGTGAAGGTCGGCTACCTCTCCCAGCACGCGGACGAGCTCGGCGCGGGCGGTCCGCCGGAGCAGAGCGTCGTCGATGCCGCGCAGCGCGCGACGGGCCTCACGCCGGGCAAGGCGCGCAGCGCTGCTCGGACGCTTCCTGTTCTCGGGCGAGGAGGCGGAGAAGCCGCTGAGCGGGCTCTCCGGCGGCGAGCGCCGGCGCCTGTCGCTGGCGATCCTGGTGCACTCGGACGCCAACGTGCTGATCCTCGACGAGCCCACCAACCATCTCGACATCGAGAGTCGCGAGGCGCTCGAGGACGCGCTGCGCTCGTTCCCCGGCGCGATCCTGCTGATCTCCCACGATCGCGCGCTGCTGGATGCGGTCGGCACGCGCACGATCGCGGTGGAGGACGGCGCCGCTGCACAGCTATGTGGGCGGCTGGCCGGAGTACGTGCGTGTGCGCGACGAGCGCCGCGCGGCGGCGTCGGGTCGGGGAGGCGCGCCCGTCTCGGCGCCCGCGCGCCGCGCCGTCCGTTGCGGTGGCGAACGGCTCTCACGGCGCGAGCAACGGCTCCGGCTCAACGGCGAGCCCCGCGAACGGCGCTGCCGCCCCCGCGAAGAAGGGCAAGGCGAAGTCGAGCGGCAAGGGCCCGTCGAAGAACCGGCTGAGCGCGCAGCAGCAGGCCGAGCGCGCGATCGAAGACGCGGAGGCGGCGCTGCGCGCGCTGGAAGCGGAGCTGACGAGCCCGGCGGCGTGGGCGACGCGCTACGAGTCGGCGAAGTCAGAAGCGCGCCACACGGCGGCCACGCGGGCGGTCGAGGAGGCGTACGCGCGCCTGGAGGCGCTCGTCGACTGAGCTACACCTCTGCCGTGTGAGCCAGCAGCTGAAAACGGCGCGCAACGTGGCGATCGTCTTGGTGATCGCGGCCGGCGGTGTACTTCGTGCCGGGCGGCGGTCGTGCGGCGAGCACTTTCGAAGCGGCGCTGTGGGCGGCGTTCGGCCTCGGGTTCGGCTACTTCGGCCTGCGCCTGTACCGCGAACACCACATGACGCTGTTCGGGCTCGGCGACCGCCACCGCGGCGATGCTGTACGGCGCGCTCGCGCTGGGCGTGTTCGCGTGGATGGCGCGCACGCGCATGTGGTACGCGCTGCAGGTCCAGGGCGGGCAGCTCGTGCTGGTGCACTGCTGGAGCGGCGTGGGCGAGTTCGCGCTGGTTCGTGATGGTCGGCGCTGGCGCGCGTACTGCGCTGCTGGCGGCGCCTACCGCTCGACGATGGCGCGCGTATTGACGTCCGACCGGCGGAAGATCGCGGCGAGCCTGGCCGCAGCAGCGCCGCGCGCTGCCGGACCAGCCGGGCGTGTACCTGTTCCGGGACGCGCGCGGGCGCGTGATCTACGTCGGCAAGGCGAAGTCGGTGCGCAAGCGGGTCGCCTCGCACTTCGCCAAGGCGCAGGTGCCGAGCAGCCCGGGCCACGCGGAGATGGTGGCGGCGGTCGAGCACATCGAGTGCGTGGTGGTGGCCACCGAGGCGGAGGCGCTGCTGGCGGAGCAGAGCTTCATCAAGCAGTACCGGCCGCGCTTCAACATCCGCCTGCGCGACGACAAGTCCTACCCGTTCATCGCGATCTCGCTCGACGAGGACTTCCCGCGCGTGTACTTCACGCGCGAGCGCCACCGCACGGGGCGCGCGTACTTCGGCCCGTACTCGAACGCCAAGCGCGTGCGCGCGACGCTGGAGGTGCTGGCGAAGGTGTTCATGTTCCGCTCGTGCACGGGGCCGGAGCCGGGCCGGCGCAGCGGCAGCCCGTGCCTCGACTACTACATCAAGCGCTGCGAGGCGCCGTGCGTGGGCTACGTCTCCAAGGAGGACTACCGCGCGAGCATCGACGGCGTGATCGACTTCCTGACCGGGCGCTTCGCGTCGATCGAGCGCGACCTGGAGGCGCGGATGCGCGCGGCGGCGGCGGCGGAGGAGTTCGAGCAGGCGACGCTCGAGCGCAACCGGCTGCAGGCGGTGCGCTCGCTGCTGGAGCGCCGGCGCGTGACGAGCGAGTCGGTGGGCACGTTCGACGCGGTCGCGGTGGCGCTCGACGGGCGCGACGCCAACGCGCAGGTCTTCCAGGTGCGCGACGGCGTGCTGTCGGACCGCCAGTCGTTCTACCTCGCCAACGAGGCCGAGCGCGACGAGGCGGAGGTGGCGGAGGAGTTCATGCTGCAGTACTACGGCGGCTACACGTCGATCCCGGCGCTGCTGGTCGTGCAGAGCGAGCCTGGACGGGCGCCCGGCGCTGGCGGAGGCGCTCGCGAGCCGTCGCGGCGGGCCGGTCGAGCTGCGCGCGGCCGAGCGCGGCGAGAAGCGCCGCATCCTCGAGCTGGCCGAGCGCAACGCGCTGCTGGCGCTCGACCAGGAGCGGCTGCGCTCCGAGCGCCGCCGCCAGAGCCGGGTGGAGGCGCTCGAAGGACTGCAGCAGGCGCTCGGCCTGGACGTGCCGCCGATCCGCATCGAGTGCTTCGACATCTCGCAACCTCGGCGGCACGCACACGGTCGCCTCGATGGTCGTGTTCGAGGGCGGCGCGCCGAAGAAGTCCGACTACCGCCGCTTCAAGATCCGCACGCTGGCGGAGGGCGCCTCCGACGACTACGCGGCGATGGCCGAGGTGCTCGTCGCGCCGCTTCGCGCAGTGGGAGCGCCAGGCGGACATCTCGCCGCACGACCCGGCATACGACGCGAGCTTCGCGTCGCTGCCGAACGTCGTCGTGATCGACGGCGGCAAGGGCCAGCTCGTCGGCGGGCCTCGGGCCGCTGCGCGGCTTTCGCGACCGCGGCGTCGCCGTCGTCTCGCTGGCCAAGCGCATCGAGGAGCTGTTCGTCCCCGGCCGCGCGCGCGCCGCTCGTGCTCGACCACTCGACGCCCGAGCTGCAGCTGCTGCAGCGCGTGCGCGACGAGGCGCACCGCTTCGCGATCACCCACCACCGCAGCCGCCGCGACAAGGCGATGACGAGCTCGCTGCTGGACGAGCTGCCGGGCGTCGGGCCCGGCGCGCAAGCGCGCGCTGCTCGCGCACTTCGGCTCGCCCGAGGCGGTCGTGGCGGCGTCGCAGCGAGGAGCTGCAGGCGGTGCCGGGCCTGCCGGCGAAGGTCGGGCGGGAGCTGCACGCCTATCTCCATCGCGCCGGCTGAGCTCCGCGCGGGCTGAGCTCTCGCGAAGTTGACACGCGTCGTCCGCCAAACGCGGCACAATGCACGGCGATGGCGGTGATCAGGCCCCTGCGTCCGCTGCGCGCGCGCCGGCGCGAAGCCGAGCAAGCCGGTGGTGGAGTCGCGCCTGGAGGACCTCGTGGTGATCACGGGCTTCTCGGGCGCCGGCAAGTCGACGGCGATGAACGTGTTCGAGGACGCGGGCTACTTCTGCGTCGACAACCTGCCGCCGGAGATGATCCGCTCGCTGGTCGAGCTGTTCGTGCACAAGGGCTCGAAGGTCGAGCGCGCGGCGGTCGTCTCGGACGTGCGCGGCGGCGTCTACTTCGAGGCGCTGCGGGCGGTCGTCGACGACCTGGACGCGCTCGGGCTGACGCACCACGTGCTGTTCCTCGAGGCCGCCGAGCAGACGCTCGTGACCCGCTACAAGGAGACGCGCCGGCGCCATCCGCTCGCGCCGGAGGGCAGCGTCGCGGCGGGCGTCGGCGGCCGAGCGCGCGCTGCTCGAGCCGCTGCGCGGGCGCGCGGACCTGGTGATCGACACGACCGGCATGTCGGCGTCGATGCTGCGCGAGAAGATCGCCGAGGAGTTCCTGCCGCGCCAGGCGGTCGGGCGGCTGCGGTGACGTTCATGAGCTTCGGCTTCAAGCACGGCCCGCCGCGCGAGGAGGATCTCGCGTTCGACGTGCGCTTCCTGCCGAACCCGCACTACGAGCCGGAGCTGCGCGAGCTGACCGGCCTCGACGAGCGCGGTGGTCGAGTACATCGCGCGCGACGGGCGGCTGCGAGGAGCTGTACGAGCGGCTGCACGCGCTGCTCGACTTCCTGCTGCCGCAGTACGTCGCCGAGGGCAAGGCGCACCTGGTGATCGCGATCGGCTGCACCGGCGGCCGCCACCGCTCGGTCGCGATCGCCGAGCACCTGGCCGAGCGCTACCGCGAGCACGACGGACCTCGACGTGGCGGTCGCGCACCGCGACATCGACAAGCGGCCGCGCGGGCTCGCAGTACGGTCGCCGCGCGGCCGTGAGCCGTGGCGCCAGACCGGGCGAGCGCTGATAGCCTCCGCGAGCACGCCGGGCGACCTGGAGCTGACCGCTCCCGAGACCCGGCATCGTTCATTTTCGCTCAGGAGGCAGTGAATGCCGGTACGCGTGGGGATCAACGGATTCGGCCGGATCGGCCGGAACGTGTTCCGCGCCGCGAAGGCCCGGGGCGACGGGCTCGGCGAGGAGATCGAGTGGGTCGCGGTCAACGACCTGACCGACTCGCGCGACGCTGGCGCACCTGCTCAAGTACGACTCGATCCTCGGCCCGTACCCGGGCACGGTGCGCGCGCAGCGGCGACGGGCCATCGAGGTCGACGGCCGCGAGCTGAAGGTGCTCGCCGAGCGCGACCCGGCGGCGCTGCCGTGGGGCGAGCTGGGCGTCGACGTGGTGATCGAGTCGACGGGCCTGTTCACCGACCGCGACAGCGCCGCCAAGCACCTGGCGCAGGGCGCGAAGAAGGTGATCATCTCGGCGCCGGCGACGAACCCGGACGCGACGGTCGTGCTGGGCGTCAACTTCGACGAGGTGTACGACCGCGACAAGCACGACGTGATCTCGAACGCGTCGTGCACGACCAACTGCCTGGCGCCGGTGGCGAAGGTGGTCAACGACACGGTCGGCATCAAGCACGGCCTGATGACGACGATCCACGCCTACACGGCCGACCAGCGCCTGCAGGACCTGCCGCACAAAGACCTGCGCCGCGCGCGCGCCGCGGCGATCAACCTGATCCCGGCCTCGACCGGCGCGGCGAAGGCGATCGGCCTGGTGATCCCGGAGCTGCAGGGCAAGCTGCACGGCTTCGCGGTGCGCGCGCCGGTGCCGACCGGCTCGGTCGTCGACCTGACGGTCGAGTGCGCGCGCGAGACGAGCGTCGAGGAGGTCAACGGCGGCGCTGAAGGCGGCCGCGGAGAGCGGCCCGCTGGCGGGGATCATGCAGTACACCGAGGACCCGATCGTCTCGAGCGACATCGTCTCCTCGCCGTTCTCCTCGATCGTCGACTCGCAGCTGACGGCGGTGATCGACGGCACGATGCTGAAGGTGGTCGCCTGGTACGACAACGAGTGGGGCTACTCCAACCGCCTGGTGGACCTGGTGCAGAGGGTGCTGTGAGCGATGAGGAGCATCGACGACCTGGACGTGCGCGGCAGGCGGGTGCTCGTGCGGGTCGACTTCAACGTGCCGCTGGAGCGAGGGACGCCGACGGCAGGCGGCGTCGTGGCCGACGACACGCGCATCGCGGCGGCGCTGGCGACGATCGAAGAGCTGCGCGCGCAGGGGGCGCGGCTCGTGCTGGTCTCGCATCTCGGCCGGCCCGAAGGGCAAGCGCGATGCCGGAGCTGTCGATGGCGCCGGTGGCGGAGCGCCTGCGCGAGCTGACCGGCGCGAAGGTGACGCTGGCGCCGGCGGTCGTGGGCGAGGAGGTGACGGCGCTCGCCGAGCAGCTTGCGCGACGGCGAGATCCTGGTGCTCGAGAACGTGCGCTTCGAGCCGGGCGAGACGAGCAACGACCCGGAGTTCGCGCGCGCGCTGGCGGAGCTCGCGGACGTCTACGTCGAACGACGCGTTCGGCGCCGCGCACCGCGCGCACGCGAGCACCGAGGGCGTCGCGCACCTGCTGCCGAGCGCGGCCGGGCGGCTGCTGGAACGCGAGGTGCAGACGCTCGACGGGGATCCTCGAGCATCCCGAGCACCCGCTCGTGGCGATCGTCGGCGGCGCCAAGGTGGCGGACAAGATCGCCGTGATCGACCGCTTCCTGGAGATCGCCGACGTGGTGATGATCGGCGGCGCGATGTGCTTCCCGTTCCTGTGCGCGCAGGGGCACGCGGTCGGCGACGTCGCTGTGCGACGAGGAGGACGTCGAGCACGCGCGCGCGCGCTGCTCGCGCAGGCGACCGCACGCCCGGGCCGGCGCGCGCGTCTGAGCTGCCGAGCGACCTCGTGATCGGCGACCGCCTGGCGGCCGACGCCGAGCACCGCGTGCTCGACGGCGTGGAGGTGCCGGACGGGCTGGATGGGCCTGGACATCGGCCCGGCGACGCGCCGCGCGCTACGCGGCCGAGATCGCGCGCGCCGGCACGGTCTTCTGGAACGGCCCGATGGGCGCGTTCGAGCTGGAGCCGTTCGCGGCCGGCACGCGCGCGGTGGCCGAGGCGGTCGCGCAGCGCGCACGGGCTGACGGTCGTCGGCGGCGGCGACTCGGCGGCGGCGCTGGCGCAGCTTCGGGCTGGAGGACGCGGTCGACCACCTCTCCACCGGCGGCGGCGCGACGCTCGAGCTGGTCGAGGGCGCGACGCTGCCGGGCGTGCAGGCGCTCGACGGCGCGGGCGTGGCCGTCGTGATGGCCGCGACGCCGCACGCCGCTGATCGCGGGCAACTGGAAGATGTACAAGACCGAGGCAGCAGGCCGAGGAGTACATCCAGGCGCTGCTGCCGCGCGTGTCGGCGGTGGACGGCGTGGACGTGGCGATCTGCGTGCCGTTCACGGACCTGCGGGCGATGGTCGACAGCGCGCGCGGCTCGCGCGTGGAGGTGTACGCGCAGAACATGCACCAGGAGCCCGAGGGCGCGTTCACGGGCGAGGTCTCGGCGCCGATGCTGAGCGAGCTCGGACGTGCACGGCGTCGTGCTCGGGCCACTCCGAGCGCAGCGCGAGCTGTTCGGCGAGACCGACAGGGCGCTCGCGCTGAAGGTGCCGGCGGCGCTCGAGGCCGGGCTGGCGCCGATCCTGTGCGTGGGCGAGACCGAGGAGGAGCGCGACAACGACGACACCGATCGCAAGCTGCGCCAGCAGATCAAGGACGACCTCGCGGGCGTGCCGAGCGAGCGGCTGGCGGAGGTGGTGATCGCGTACGAGCCGATCTGGGCGATCGGCACCGGCCGGGTGGCGACGCCCGAGCAGGCGCAGGAGGCGATCGCGTTCATCAGCGCGCTGGTGGGCGACCGCGACAGCAGGCGGCGCAGAGCGGTGCGGATCCTGTACGGCGGCTCGGTCAAGCCGGAGAACGCGGCCGAGCTGCTGGCGCTGGCGGACGTCGACGGCGCGCTCGTCGGCGGCGCGTCGCTGGAGGCGGAGTCGTTCGCGCAGATCGTCGCGGCGGCCGCGCGATGAGCGCCTGCCGCGCCGGCGGCGCCGCCGCGGCCTGCCGGCGCCGTGCGCGTGCCTGGTCGTGCTCGACGGCTGGGGGCTCGCCGAGCCGGGCCCGGGCAACGCGGTCTCGCTGGCGCGCACGCCGGTGTTCGACGAGCTGTGGGACGCCTACCCGCACACGACGCTGACGGCGTGCGGGCGCGCGGTGGGGCTGCCCGAAGGGCAGATGGGCAACAGCGAGGTCGGCCACCTGAACCTCGGCGCCGGCGCGGTCGTGCGCCAGGACCTGGTGCGCATCGACGACGCGATCGCCGACGGCTCGCTGGCGCAGAACGAGGTCCTGCGGGCGGCGTTCGCGGACGCCGAGCGGGTGCACCTGCTCGGGCTCGTGTCCGACGGCGGCGTGCACTCCTCGCTCGAGCACCTGCGCGCGCTGATCGCGCTCGGGCGCGACGCTGGCGGTGAAGGACCTGGTGGTGCACGCGTTCACCGACGGGCGCGACACGCTGCCGCACGCCGGCGCGGGCTACCTGCGCGAGCTCGACGCGCACGCCGGGCGCGCGCGTGGGCTCGGTCGTCGGGCGCTACTGGGCGATGGACCGCGACCGGCGCTGGGAGCGCACGCAGCGCGCCTACGACATGCTCGTGCACGGCCGCGCGCCGCACCACGCGGACAGCGGCGAGCAGGCGGTCGAGGACGCCTACGCAGCGGGCGAGACGGACGAGTTCATCGAGCCGACGCTGGTCGGCGCGGAGGCGACGATCCGGCCCGGGCGACAGCGTGATCGCGTTCAACTTCAGGCCCGACCGCATGCGCCAGCTGACGCGCGCGCTGGCCGAGCCGGGCTTCGGCGAGGGCGCGCGAGGAGCTGCCCGGCTGGACGGGCGCGGCGGCGCGGCGCCGATCGCGCGCTACACGACGCTGACGAGCTACGAGGAGGGCTGGCCCTACCCGGTGGTGTTCTCGCCGGAGCATCCGGCGACGACGCTGTCGGTGGTGCTGGCGCAGGCGGGCGCGTCGCAGCTGCACGTGGCCGAGACCGAGAAGTACCCGCACGTGACGTACTTCTTCAACGGCGGCGAGGAGGCGCCGCTGCGCGGCGAGCGGCGCGAGCTGGTGCCCTCGCCGCGCGACGTGCCGACGTACGACCACAAGCCGCAGATGAGCGCGCGCGAGGCGGCGGCGGCGTTCGTGGGCGCGTGGCGCGACGCGAGGACCCCCCGCGCTTCGGGATCATCAACTTCGCGAACGCCGACATGGTCGGGCACACGGGCGTGATCGAGGCGGCGGTGAAGGCGATCGAGACGGTGGACGAGTGCCTGGGCGAGGTGGTGGCGGCGGTGCACGAGAGCGGCGGCGCGTGCGTGGTGACGGCCGACCACGGCAACGCCGACCACATGCTCGAGCCGGACGGCAGCCCCAACACGCGCACTCGCTGAACCCGGTGCCGCTGATCGTGACGAGCACGGGCGTGTCGCTGCGCGAGCAGGGCGGCATCCTGGCGGACGTGGCGCCGACGGTGCTGCGAGGTGCTGGGGATCGAGCAGCCGCCGCAGATGACGGGGCGCTCGTTGATCGAGGGTCGCTAGATTTCCAATGGCGGCCACGGCAGCGAGCGCGTGCGGCGGAGCGAGTGAGCGCGGGAAGCAGGGCGCTCGTCGTGGCGGCTGCTGGCGGCGTTCTTCATCGGCGCGGGCGTCAACCACTTCGTGATGCCGCGCGCCTACGAGCGGATCGTGCCGCCGCCGCTGCAGGACGACGCGAAGCGCGTCGTGCAGGTCAGCGGCGTGGCCGAGATCGCGGGCGGCGTGGGCGTGCTGGTGCCCGTCGACGCGGCGGCTGTCGGGGCTGGGGCTGATCGCGCTGCTGGCGGCGGTGTTCCCGGCGAACCTGTACATGGCGCGCGAGCCCGAGCGCTTCCGCAGGATCCCGCGCTGGGCGCTGTACGCGCGGCTGCCGCTGCAGCCGCTGATGATGCTGTGGGCGTGGCGGGCGACGCGGCGATGAAAGCGATCTGCCCGAGCGGGCGGCGCCGGCGCTGCTATGTTCGACTGAGCAGGGCCATCTGGATCAGGACCGCCATGTCGACCGCGACCGCCGTCAAGATCGCCACCTCCGAGCAGGAGGCCCTGACGCTGGGGGAGCTGCGCGCCTGGCGCGGGCCTGCTGCGAGCGCACGCGTGCCTGGCCAAGCGCCTGGACGCCGAGCTGGAGCGCGCGCACGGGCTGCCGATGACCTCCTACGAGGTGCTGCACCACCTGGAGGAGGCGAGCGGCGGGCGCATGCGCATGTGCGACCTGGCCGAGCAGGCGCAGCTGTCGCGCAGCGGCCTGACGCGGCTGGTCGACCGCCTGGAGCGCGACGGGCTGCTCGAGCGCTGCTCGTGCGACCACGACGCGCGCGGCTCCTACGCGTGCCTCACGGACGCCGGGCGCGAGCGGCTGGAGGAAGCGCGCGTGACGCACCTGGCGGTCGTGCGGGAGCAGTTCTTCTCGCACTTCTCCGAGAGCGAGCTGAGCGCGCTGGCGGACATGTGGGAGCGGATCGCTCCCTGCGGCGCCTGCTGAGCGCGCACTGGCGCAGTAGCGGTCGACGCGCCAGGCGGCGGCTACTCGCGTGGTGGGCGCGGGCCGCGGCGGACGTGGCGGCGGTGCAGCACGATGCCGCTGAGCGACCGCGAGCAGCACGGCGACGAGGCCGTAGAGGCCGAAGGCTTCGATGGCGTTGCCGGCGGAGTGGCCGAGGAAGTAGGCGATCAGCCCGATCGCGCTCGCCCAGGCGATCCCGCCGAGCGCGTTCCACAACACGAACGAGCGCCAGTGCATGCGCGTGGCGCCGGCCAGCCACGACGCCCACACGCGCAGGCCGAGCAGGAAGCGCCCGAAGAACACGGCCTTGGGGCCGTGGACCTCGAAGAACGGCTCGCCCGACGCGCAGCACCTCCTGGCGCTGGCGCTGGAAGGCGCCGGGCCGCTCGAGCAGCCAGCGCCCGCCCTTGCGCCCGATCACGTAGCCGATGTTGTCGCCGACGATCGCGGCGGCGGCGGCGAGCGCGATCACGAGCTCGATCTGGAGCTTGCCCTGGCTGGCGAGCACGGCGGCGGCGATCAGCGCGGTCTCGCCGGGGATGGGCAGCCCGCTGGACTCGCCCATGACGAGCAGGAACAGCAGCGGGTAGCCGGCGACTTCGACGAGGTGGTCGACGTTGAGGAGCGCGGCGAGCATCGGCGGGCTGGGAGCAGACCTGGCGTGCGCCGGGGCCGTGCTCCAGGCTCCTACTTGGTGTTTTCGGAGACGAGCTGCTGCAGGGCGGAGGAGGCCTGCTGCACGTCGGAGTAGACGACGTTGCGCAGCGCCACTTTGGTCGGCGCTGGTGCGGTGAGGATCACGATGGCGACGATCAGCGACGGCGAGCGCGAGCAGCGCGAGCACGACGAGCAGCGGGCGGTTGGAGCGGCGCCTGGCGGGTGCGGCGGCGCGTGCGGGCTGCTGCGCGCCGGCGTCGCGCGCGGCGGCCGGGGCGCGGCCGGCGGGCGGCGACGTTGGCGGCGGGCGGGCTCGGACGGTGCGCGCTGGTGAGCACGCTTGTGGCCGCGGTCTGAGGGCGCGGCGCTGCGCTCGGCGGCGCGGCGCTGTGCGCGCGGCGTGGCGCTGCGCGCCGGGCGCGATGCCGCGGGCGCCGTCGCTGAGCCCGTGGCGCATCTCCGGGCGGTCTGGTAGCGGTCGCGCGGGTCGAGCGCGAGCGCGATCGCGACGGCGTCGGCGAGCTCGGGGTTGACGGCGGCGACGAGCGTGTCGAGCGTCGGCGGCTCCTCCTGCTGCTGCTTGAGCGCGAGCTCGGTCAGCGAGGTGGCCTCGTAGGGCAGGCGCCCGGAGATCAGCTGGTAGGTGACGACGCCGAGCGCGTACAGGTCGGCGCTGGGGCCGGCCTCCTCGCCGCGCGCCTGCTCGGGCGCGAGGTAGGCGGCGGTGCCGAGCACCGAGCCGACCTGCGTGATGCTCGACTGCTCGGTCGCCTTGGCGATGCCGAAGTCGGCGAGCTTGACCTCGCCTTCGCGCGCGCGCAGCAGGTTGCCGGGCTTGACGTCGCGGTGCACGACGCCGTGGCGGTGCGCGTAGTGCAGGCCCTCGCAGGCCTGCTCGATGATCGACAGCGCCTCCTCGACCTCGACCCAGCCGTCGTCGCGCAGGATCTCGGCGCAGGAGGAGCCCTCGATGTACTCCATGACGATGAAGTACTGGCCGGTGTGCTCGTCGCGGCCGGAGTCGAACACCTGCACGATGTTCGGGTGCACCAGGCGCGCGGCTGCCTGCGCCTCGCGCTGGAAGCGCGACACGAAGGCGGGGTCGTCGGCGAGGTGCTCGGCGAGCAGCTTGACGGCGACCTGGCGCTCGAGGCGCAGGTCGATGCGCGAGGTGCACGGTGGACATGCCGCCGAAGCCGAGCCGGCCCTCGAGCCGGTAGCGCCCGGCGATCTCGCTCATTTGGCGCCTTCCTGGCCGTTTGCGCCGGCGCCGCCGCGCCGCTCCGCGCCGCCGTCCGTGCGCCGACCACCGGCGCCGCTCTCCCTGCGGCTGCGCCGGCGCCGGTGCCGCCACCGGGCGCGCTGCCGCCGGCGGCGTTTCGCCGGGCGCAGGCGTGCCGCCGCCGGGGCTGGTGCTCGTGGGCGTGGTGGTGCTGGGCGTGCTGGTGGTGGGGGTGGTGGTGCTGGGCGTGCTGGTCGTGGGCGTGGTGGTGCTCGTGGTGGTGCTGGTGCTCGTGGTGGTCTTGGGGGTGCTGTCGTGGGCGTGGTCTGCACGAGCGGCTGCGCGCACAGCGCGAGCGCGCGCGCGCGCAGGTTTTCGATGCCCTGGCGCAGCGTGCTGCGCAGGCCGGAGTCGACGCTCGCGGGCAGCGCGCCGAAGTCGTGTTCGGTCTTGAGCGAGCGCGGCTTCGGTCGCGGTGCAGCTGCCGTTGCCCGCTTTCGGCGGCCTGCGCGACGGCTTCGAAGTCGCTCTGCAGCGGGCCGGCGTCGGCGACGGGGATCAGCTTGGCGCTGGAGCTGCCGCACGAGACGAGCAGCGCGGCGGCGACGCCGAGCACGGCGACGAGCGCGAAGCGGGGCAGCGGCGCGCGCGTCGGCGTGCGGCGGGGCCGTGGCGCGCCGGCTGGGTGGCTGCGGGCAGCTCATTGACCGTACTCCAGGCGCTCGGCGAGCGAGTCGGGCAGGCGCGCCGCGCGGATCGCGGCGGCGGCGCCGGCGATGTCGTAGTCGGCGCGGTGGAAGGAGGCGGCCATGCCGTCGAGGTCGAGCAGCAGCCACGACGCGCGCGGGTCGCCGTCGCGGGGCTGCCCGACGCTGCCGGGGTTGAGCAGCCACTCGCCCTCGGCGACGTCGAGCTGCGTGCCGTCGCGGCGCGGCTCGCCGGTGGCGAGCTCGCCCTCGTGGCGCACGAACGAGAGCGCGACGTGCGAGTGGCCGATCAGGCAGATGCGATGCGGCTGGGCGTCGAGGCACAGCTCGGCGAGCAGCGCCGAGAGCACGTACTCCCAGACGGGGTCGCGCGGGCTGGCGTGGTAGAGGCCGACGGGGCCCTCCTGGCCCTGCGGGCGCAGGCCCTCGCAGGAACTCGAGGTTCTCGGGCGCGATCACCTCGCTGCGTCCACTGCGCGGCGAGGCTGGCGCCGCGGGAGAACTCGTCGAGCGGGATCTCGCCGGTGACGGCGAGGTCGTGGTTGCCGGCGAGGCACACGGCGGCGTGCTCGCGCGCGAGCTCGACGCAGGCGTCCGGCTCGGCGCCGTAGCCGACGAGGTCGCCCAGGCACCACAGCTCGGACGCGTCGCTGGCGGCGACGGCGTCGAGCGTCGCCTCGAAGGCGTGCCGGTTGGCGTGGATGTCGGAGATGACGGCGACCTTCATCCTTGCAGGGTACGAACACCGCTGTTCGTCGGCCGTTCCACGATCGCCTCCGCTGCAAGGAGGCAGCCAGACTGCGCGCGCGTCGCCACGCGCGCGCGGAGCTGCTCAGTCCGGATCTGAACCGGCCTCTGCGCCGCCGTACTCGGGCAGGTTCTTGATGCCCTCGCGGGTGCTCCACTTCGAGTAGTTGTCCTCCATCGCGTCGATCAGCTCGCGCATGAAGCGCGGGGAGAGGTTGACGCGCGAGACGACCACGCCCGGCACCTCGTCGGACTCGACCTCGTGGTCGACGCGCGCGAAGGTGACGGTGAACTCGTAGTCGGAGTGGCTGACGTTGGCGAAGTTCGCGTACACGCCCCCCATGATCTCGGGGGAGAGATGGATGTTTATGTGGCGCTCGGCGCCTGAGTCTTGGTCGTTCACACAGCTAGTATCGCAATCCGCCGAGAACGGACCCATGACCGAGCCCTCAGCCACGACGAGCGCCAGCGCCTCGCCGGACGACCCTGCGCGCGGCGACTGTGCTCGCGGTCGCGGGCGAGCTGGCGCGGCACGGAGCCGATCAACGGCGAGAGCGTCGCGCTCGATCACGCTGGAGCGCCCGCGGCGGGCGGAGTTCGGCGACTACTCGACGAACGCCGCGCTGCTGCTGGCGCCGGGCGTCGGGCGTGCCGCCGCGCGAGGTGGCCGAGCGGCTGGGCGGCGCGCTGCAGGAGCGTCTGGGGGCGAGCCTGGAGCGCTTCGAGGTGGCGGGCCCGGGCTTCCTGAACCTGTTCGTGTCGGACGCGTGGCTGACGGCGGCGCTGGCGCAGGCGCTGGCGGCGGGCGAGCGGTTCGGCGCGGGCGCGGCCGAGCGGCCGGAGCGCGTGCTCGTCGAATTCGTCTCGGCCAACCCGACGGGGCCGATGCACGTGGGCCACGCGCGCAACGCCGCGTACGGCGACGCGCTGGCGCGCATGCTGGCGTTGCAGGGGCACAGCGTGGAGCGCGAGTTCTACGTCAACGACGCGGGCTCGCAGGTGCGCAAGCTGGGCGAGTCGATCCAGGCGCTGGCGCGGGGCGAGGAGGTGCCCGAGGACGGCTACAAGGGCGACTACGTGGTCGACCTGATGGCGCGGCTGCCCGACGCTGCGAGCGCGGATCCGGCTGAGCTGGGTCGCGCGGCGGTGGCGCTGGTGATCGAGAGCATCCGCGCGTCGCTGAGCGCGTTCGGCGTGGGGAAGTTCGACCGTGTGGAGCTACGAGAGCGCGCTGCACGAAGGCGACCCGAGCCCGGTGGCGCACACGCTGGCGATCCTTGAGCAGCAGGGGCACACCTACCGCAGCGAGGGCGCGCTGTGGCTGCGCACGACGGACTTCGGCGACGACAAGGACCGCGTGCTGGTGCGCTCCAGCGGCGAGCACACGTACTTCGCGTCGGACATCGCCTACCACCAGGACAAGCGCGAGCGCGGCTTCGAGCGCCAGATCGACGTGTGGGGCGCCGACCACCACGGCTACGTGCTGCGCATGAAGGCCGCGTACGAGGCGCTCGGCGGCGATCCGGCGGAGCTGGAGCTGCTGATCATGCAGCTCGTGCACCTGGTGCGCTCGGGCGAGCGCGCGCAGATGTCCAAGCGCGCCGGCGAGTTCGTGACGCTCGACGACCTGGTGGCGGAGATCGGCGTGGACGCCGCGCGCTGGTACCTGCTGGCGCGCTCGCACGACACGACCGTCGACCTCGACCTGGACCTGGCCGCGGAGCAGTCGAGCGAGAACCCCGTCTACTACGTGCAGTACGCGCACGCGCGCATCGCGTCGATGCTCGAGCAGGCGGGCGCCGAGCGCGTGCAGGCGGCGTGCGCGGCGCTGGCGGAGATCGAGCGCGAGCCGCTGCACCCGGCCGAGCGCGCGCTGGTCGAGCAGCTGCTGGCGTTCCCGGCGGAGCTGGCGGAGGCGGCGGAGCGGCGCGCTCCGCACCGGATCGCGGCGTACGCGCTGGAGCTGGCGCAGACGTTCACGGCCTTCTACCGCGACTGCCGCGTGGTGGGCGCCGAGCCCGAGGCGCGTCGAGTCGTCGCGGATCGCGCTGTGCTGCGTGAGCAGGCGCACGATCGCGCGCTGCCTGGGGCTGCTTGGGCGTGAGCGCGCCGGAGGCGATGTAGCGTGCCAGTCGAAGCGCGCGAGGTCGGACTCGAGCCGCGCGGCTGTCCTCGGGGCTGAGCGCGACGGCGGGCCCGTCGCCGGCGCCCGCGTGCGCGCTCGGCGCCGCCAGCTGGGGATCAGCAGCAGCACGGCCGCCAGCAGCGCCAGCACGACCGCGGCGGGACGAGATAGGCGGCGAGGTCGAAGCCGTGCGCGCCGGGCAGCCCGAGCACGGTGGGGCCGTACTGGGCGACGAGCGCGCGCTTGATCTGGGCTTCTCCGTCGCCTTGGTCGATCAGGCTGCGGATGTATTCGCGCTCGAGGTTGGCCTGCGGCGACTGTGACTCGTTGAGCGCGACTTTGCACGTCACGCACATGGCCTGGCGTTCGATCAGCGGCAGCGACACGTGCGGCTTGGCGGCCGCATGCGAGGACGCCGCCGACGCGCGCGGCCATGGCCAGCACGACGATCGCGACACGTGCGGCGAGCCGCCTCCGGGCGCCTCACGAGCTTTCGGCGAGCGCGAGCGCGCGCTTGACGAACGCGCCTTCGATCTGGCCGCGCGAGATCGCCACGACATGGCCCTGGCGGTTGATGATGAAGCTCTCGGGCACCTGGTGGGTGCCGTACGAGCGCGCGAATTCGCCGGTGGTGTCGCGCAGGCTGGGGTAGGTGAGGTGGTACTGGCGGACGAAGCCTTCCGAGTCGGGCGAGGCGTCCTGGTAGGTGACGCCGAGCACCGTGGCGCCGTGCCGTTCGAGCTGGCTCTGCGCGTGCTCGAGCAGCGGCGCCTCGATCTGGCACGGTTCGCACCAGGACGCCCAGAAGTTCAGCACGACGACCTTGCCCTTGAACGAGGCAAGCGTCTGCTGGCGCCCGGCGCCGAGCACGGGCAGCGAGCGCGTCGCGTCGGGGGCGAGCGGATACTGCCCGCGCTTGACCAGTTCGTCGAGCGTGCGGTTGGCGGACTGCGCGGAGACGCCGTAGAGCAGCAGCGCGACCAGGCATGCGCCGGCGAGCGAGGCGAGGATCGGCAGGACGCGGCCTCTCACGACGCACAAGGTTAGAGGGGCTGCTCGGGATCCGGGGTGGTTGCGGGCGGGCTGGGGCGCAGTGCATGGCAGACATGGCTGCGATGCGCGCGAATACGGCCGATCGGACGACGTGCCCTGCTTTCGGGCACAATCCAGAGCATGCGGCGGTAGCTCAGTTGGTAGAGCGCAAGCTTCCCAAGCTTGAGGTCGCGGGTTCGACCCCCGTCCGCCGCTTCCGAGGACCAGAGCCAGATTTGGCTCAGCAAGCGGCTTTCGGCTACTCGACTCGGGAAGCTAAGGCCGGTCAGACGCGGATAATAGCGGGCAAGTCGGCCACCAATCTGCGGTACCCGTGCGGTACCGTTTCGCGCGAGATCCGGTCGCTCAGGAGCCTCGGGATCGACGCTGACGACCATATCGATGATCTCGCCGCGTCGCGCCGCGCCGCACGAAAATATCCGCGATGCTTGCAAATGGCGCGAACATTCGGGAAGAAATCGTGGCACGTTTCTTTGCGCGATACTCACGCTATACGCGACTATTTAGTATATAATTGTGCGATGAGTCCAAGTACGAAGACAAGGACGCTGGGTAAGACGGAGTCGACGCTGCTGCGGAGGCTCGCCGAGGAACAGCGGTCCACGCTCTCGGCCCGGCAGGATCGCGCGCTGCTGAGGTCGGTCACGCCCGCGCCGTCGAGCCTGCTCTCAAGGATGGCGGGCAAGGGCGTCCTAATCCCCCTGGGGAGCGGTCGGTATGTCGTCTCATCCTGGGCGGGCGACAGCCTCGCCCAAGCCGCGCCTTTCAACGTGCTCTTGGACGCGACGCTCCGCGAGTACGGGCGCTATTACCTGGGCTTCCTCTCAGCGGTGATCGAGCATCGGCTGACCGACGAGGACAGCTGGATGGTTTACGTCGCGCTCCCGGATGACACAACGTTCCGGGGCAACCGGCTCGTCATCGACCAGCGGCCCGTCCTCACGACTCGGATCAGTGGCGCTCACCGCTGGGTCGGAACGGAGAAGATCCGCGCAACGCGACGGGAGTACTACTGGCGCTCGACGCTTGAGCGCACCCTCGTCGATACCGTCTATCGCCCGAAGCTCAGCGGCGGCATCGAGCTTATCGTCGGCGCATGGGCGCGCAGTCAGGAGCGCGATGTCGACCTGGATGCGGTCTGTGACTACGCTCGGGCCGTGAGCGGTGCCGTCTCGCGACGGGTTGGCTACCTCCTCACGCGCCTCGGTCACCAAGACATCGCTGTAAAGCATCTCGGCGATCTGCGCGGACAGCGCAACAAGGTTCTGCTCGACGCCTCGTCAACGTACGGCGAGGGCAGCTGGCCACGGGAGCGCGAATGGGGAGTGGCCGTGAACGTGCCTGAGCACGCTCTCGCCGGGTGGCTGCGGCAGTGATCCGCTTCCCGTCGCTCGACGTCATCGAAGAGCGCTCGAACAAACTCCGGATCCCGCTGCCGGTCGTCGTCCGAGACATCGCCCGCCTCGTCGAGATCCCGAACCTCAAGGAGAAGGGCTTCTTCGACGCACGGAGCGTCCTCGCCGGCGGTATGGCGATGCGAACCTACGGGAGCCAACGCCTCACGATCTACGACGCCGACCTCGCGACCAGAACCGTCACGATGCCGTCGCAAACAACGAAGCTACTCAGTTATGCGAGTACCGAGATCGAGCTCACGCCCGCGCCGCTAGTGCCCACCTCTGACCAGGGAAGCGTGTGGAAGTCCGACCCAGTCGAGTTCGAACCACTCTGGCTCACGGTGGCGCTCACCGAGGAAGACCGCAGGTTCAAGGTTGACCTGGCGGGTTATGGCGTGTTCGAGGACGGCGAGGAGCGACCGCTCACGGACCCGTACGAGCTCGGGCTCTGGGACGATGCCGACGCGCCGTCGGTGATCGTCATGCGGCTCGAGGAGATCGCGGCAGAGAAGACACTGGGCTGGTGCGCATACGGCCAATACAAGCACCTCGCCGATCTCGCATTCATCGGGGATCGCCTCGCTGATCGCGTCGATCCGAGACTCCTCCGAAATCTCACCGCGGACAAGCTCGAGAACATGTCCAAGCTGCAGCCCGACAACTACGAGCGCTTCTCGTGCCTCGAGGACCTCATCCGAGATCTTGAGAACCCTGGCCCGATCCCGTCTCAGGCTGTGAATCGCGTGGCCTTCCTGCAGAACCCGTACACGCCTGCGGAGGTCGTGAGTATTGTTCGACGGCGCTACGTGCCGCTCCTGAAGGGCATTGCCTCATCGTGACGCCGTCATCGGCGCGTGCGCCGGCTCTGCTAGCACGCCAGGTCGTAAGGCGGGCCGAGGGTTCGACGGAGAATCCGTTGGCCGGTTCGGCTGCCTTGGGGCCTGGTAGATGTCCTCGATGTGGCTAGCCGGTTAGCAGGGCGCGGACGCATCCCACAAGGAACACGATGCACAACGCGCCACCGATGGCGGCCAGCCAGACCAAGCCGAAGTGCGCTGCCCCGATCGAAAGCAGAATCCCCATGCCCCCCGGTGGCTCTCAGGCGATAAGGCACGTCGCAAGGCTAGCGCCAGCCGTGGCTGGGGATCAAGCAACTGAGACACCACTCGCGGCGCTGCTCGTCACAGCGACGATGTTTCAGCACGTCAGCGAGATGGTCGGCCCGGCGCAGCCGCCGGGCTCCTCTTGCACTCTGACACCACCGGCTGCTCGGCGGTTCTACAGACCCGCGGATCGACATGTCGAAGGGTTCCGCATTGGACCCGCGATGTCGCGGTAGAGACAGCCATTGCGGGCCGCCCCTGCACAACGCCACGAGAGCGTACGTAGCGATGGGAACGGCACCGTGATTTCCCCAGGATTTCCCTAATCGGAAGCTGAAACCTATGCGTAGCTCGTGCTTCTGGACTCGACGCGAGTCAACCGAAGTGAGCCTTCACGCAGCGCCTGGTCGATGCCGGCGCTGACGCCTCGATCGGATCGATCGGCGATGGGTATGACAACGCCGTCGCCGAGTCAACGATCGGGCTCTACAAGACCGAGCTGATCAACCAGCAAGGACCATGGAAGACGATGGAGCAAGTCGAGTTCGCCACGCTGCAATGGGTCGACTGGTACAACCACAAGCGGCTACACGGCAGCTGTGACAAGCTCACGCCAGTCGAGTACGAGCAGACGAGAGCGAGACAGACCACTCAATAAAAAACGCCTCCAACTTCCCCGGGGCGGTTCATTCTGTGAATGGTGAGGGGTAGATGTTCGCTTGGTTGCCTGCGAGCACAACGGCGCCAGGGCTTCGGGAGCGATTTGATCGCCGAGGCAGCCACGACGGTCGTCGCACTGGAAGCTCCTGCAGTCGATGGAGCACCCCGAGTGACCCCGACGCGCTTGATAGCCGAAATCGCGACATGCGGGCCCGCCCGCAGATTCCGGTTTGAGGCAGGATTTCATATATTACCGCCGGTGTCCGGTCGGAAAATAACGCGCAGCAGCGTAATCTCTTGTCTCAGGCGGCTTCGGCACGGAAGATCGGGCTTGCGGTCGGTCGATGTAGCTGTGGACCCAAGAGTGTCATCGAGCCGGTTCGCGCTCCAAGACGTCGTTAGCGGCCGGCGCCATCGGCTCCTTGTTCGTGGCGAGTTGGATGTGTATGCGGCGCCCTCGCTTGAGGGGTGTCTCGATGAGCTGTGCTCGACTGGCGCGGTGGCTGTCCTGCTGGATTTGAGCGAGCTTGCCTTCATGGACACGAGTGGCCTGAGGGCTGTGTTGTTCGCCCGTGAGGTCTGCCGGGAGCACGGATGCGAGTTCGGGCTGGTTCAGGGGCCGCCGCAGATCCGCCGGCTGTTCGAGCTCACCGGGCTGCTTGGCCTACCATTCCAGGGCGAGCCGTCGGACATCGATCTGGAGTGAGGGGTCGGGGCTGTTATTGCTCGTCGTCGCGGCGGTAGCCGAGGCGGGCGGAGATGCGGTCGGCGGTCGAGATGAGATGCGGGCCGAGGGCATCGACGAGGTTCTCGAGCGAGATGAGGCTGGCGTGCGCGGCCAGGCTGACGGCGGCGACGGTGTCGCGGGCCTCGTTGCGCACGGGTGCCGCGATCGCGTACAGGTCGGCGGCCAGCTCCTGGTCGTTGACGGCGAAGCCGGCGAGGGCGATCTCGTCCAGCTCCTCGCGGAGGGCTTTCTTGCTGGTGATCGTGTTGGGGCCGCGTTTGGTGAGCTTCATCCGCGCGGTCAGCTCGTGCTGCTCGGCGTCGGGGAGGTTGGCTAGCAGCAGCTTGCCCATCGCGGTGCAGTAGGCGGGTAGGCGCGAGCCGGTATGGATGCCGAGGTCGAGGTTGCCTTGGTCGCGGCGGAGGCTTTTGACGCGGTCGACGTAGAGGACGTCGGTTGCGTCGAGGACGCCGAGGCTCGCCGTGTAGGAGGTGCGTTGGCGCAGTTCTTCGAGGTAGAGGTGGGCGTGCTCGCGCAGCCCGGTGGCGTTCAAGGCGGACATGCCGAGGTCGGTGACGCGCAGGCCGAGGCGGTACTTGCGTGAGGCGCCCTGCTCCAGGTAGCCGAGGGCCAGCAGCGTGATGACGTAGCGGTGGGTGGTCGAGCGGGTCATGTCGAGCTCGTCGGCGATGTCGGCGATCCCGAGCACCGGACGCTTCGGCGTGAAGCAGGACAGAACCGCCAGTCCCCGCTCCAGTGATTGGGAGTAGCGCGCCTCGCGCAGCGTCGGGTTGGCCCACGCAGGCGCTTCAGCACTCTGACTTGCTCGTGTCCTCGGCATTCTCGGTCTCCTTCTTGTCCAGTCGGCGGCTAGGCCAGAAAGTTCCACTAGCTGATACCACGATGATAGGTAGGTCACGCACCCGCCCGACCATAATCACTGAACTTTCAAGTGATATGCCGCACATTGCGCGGTTTGCACGTTCTCCCGCGCCGAGCGCAAACCCCGTGTTCTGGCGCTATATGCCAGATGTCAAGGCAGCGACCGGAGGTATCCTCTGTTTGCGGCTGTCTAGCCTTTGTGCAAGGATGCGCACTCACACGTGAGCCGCCACGTGAGCACCGAGCTTCCCATCGCACGTCAGCCGGTGTTTCGACGTGACGGGCGAGCACTAGCGGAGATACGGAGGTTGCCGCGTGGGTAGTTACTCCTTGGGGCTTGTCTAGCCTTTGTCGAGTCTTTAGACTTCTGGAATCGTGCCGGCCTCTCGCTCAGCGTGGATGCGCATCGGGGACCTCAGCAGTCGCACGAGGGCCGCTCCCCACCAGCTGCGGGCCTGGGAAAACCGCTATGGCCTGCTCAAGCCAAGGCGTTCTTCCGGGAACTACCGGCTGTACTCGCCCGCGGACGAGGCGCGGGTCCGCCTGATGCAACGCTACCTGGCCGAAGGGGTACCGGCGGCCCAGGCCGCCGAGCTGACGATCGCCGCACGGTTCACGGTCAGCGCCGGCGAGGGCCGCGCGGTCCCGGCGCGCGAGGTGGCCGCCGCTCAAGAGGACATTCGTAAAGCGCTGGCTCGCTTTGACGAGACCTCGGCGCAGCGGACGCTTCGAGCGGCTGTTCGCCGCCTTCACGCCGACCACGGTCACCCGCGATGTGCTGCTGCCCTACATGCACGAGGTGGGGGAGCAGTGGAGCGCCGGGCTCGTCTCGATCGCCCAAGAGCACTTCGCCACCAACTTCTTCCAAGCCCGCCTGCTCGCGCTCGCCCGCGGCTGGGATCGCGGCCTTGGCCCCCGCGCGCTACTGGCCTGCGCCCCCAACGAGCAGCACACCCTCGGCCTGATCGTCTTCGGGATAGCGCTCCACGAGCTCGGCTGGCGGATTACCTACCTCGGCTCCGATACCCCCATCGCGACACTCGCCGAGGTCGCCGAGATCATCCACCCCGAGCTGACCGTCATAGCCGCAACAATGACCCGTCGGCTACCCCGATACGCCAAAGAGCTGAGCAGCTTCACCACCAAATGGTCGCTCGCTCTCGGAGGCCGGGGAGTAACCGCGCGACTCGCAACACAGACCGGCGCGCAACACTTTGCGGAAAACCCCGTAGCTGCCGCCAGCACTGTCAGTCGCTGAACCACCCGCGCGGGCGGCGACCAGTAACAGAACCGACCTTAGACAGACGTTGTCTGTTCTGTCTACCCACTGTCACGTGCCGGTACCGTGCTGCTAGCCGGATGCGCACCTGCCCCCGGATTCACCAGCTCGATGAACCCTGCTACCGAAGACCCTCCAGACCCAGCGCTCGCCAGCGCCCTGCGCCGGCTGCGGCACGACAGCGGCGCCACCCAAGAGGACATCGCACAGCAAGCCGGCATCACCGTCGCGGCATTCTCCCGGATCGAGCGCGGCCAAGCAAACCCTAGATGGACAACCATCACGCGCATCGCCGGCGCCCTCAAAATCACCCTCGCCGAACTCATCACGGAGATCGAAGATGCACTGGTGTGAAGAACGAACCCGGAGGGCCTCCTCCACCCCCCTCCGATATCACCCCCTCATCACCCACATAACCCGCCACCACTGCGAGAACGCCCCACAACCATGCCTTCACGCCAAGGGCCCCAACCCATCCGGGTCGGCCCGACGCACACCCAAACCGCCCAGACCAGGTCGCGACGGTCGTGGCTCAGGCCATGAGCATGGGTGAAGTCCCGCAGTAACGCGAGCACTAGAGACGGATGGAGTGCTTTAGCTCGGGCCTGTGAGCTCTCCGAGGACCGCCTGGGACTCTGTGAGGCTCGAGGTCAGGATCTGCTTGGAGATTTCCAGAAGCTGGAAGATGCGGGGGTCGCGGACTGTGTAGTACACGCTGGTGCCCTCGCGGCGACCCTCGAGGATGCCGTGCTTACGCAGCGCACCGAGATGCTGGGAGGTTCCGCTCGAGTCCATCTGCAGCTCGTTCTGTAGATCGCCGACTGTACGCTCGCCGTCCTTGAGCAGCTCCAGGATGCGGACTCGCACGGGGTGGCCGAGGACGCGGAAGAACTCGGCCTTCATCTGATAGACGGCTCGGCGCTGGACGGCCTCGGCCGTCGTGCTCTCGCGTGAGGGCCGGCTCATGCCAGATCTCCTTCGGCGGAAGTCGAGGTCATGGTGTTGTCACCGAGTACGCCACGGAGTATGGAGCACCTGAAGGCGTGGGTGGCGGTGAGGCTACCGAGCTGCCAGGGTTCTTTCCTGGGCGCCTTGCGGAGATGTCGCGCGAGGGGCGATCGCGTCTTGTCATCTGTGCGTCCCGGGAGATCTGCCCGAGCCACTGTTGAGTGATGTACTCCGTGGAGGAGCTGGTGGGACGTCTCCAGCGAAAGGTCCGCCTGACGTGACCCTCTGGCTGCTGTGGCATCCGGCGTGTCTCCTGACCGCTGTCGACGATTTCTTATAACCTTATCAGATGGTTAGATATTTTCTTGCGCGCGGGGACTGCAGGTGTGGCCGCTGAAGCCGAGGGTTGCGGGATGTGTCAGGTACCGGCTATGAGGCTGAGCAGCGCCTCGGCGATCTGCGACGGGGTGGGTGGGCATCCCGGGATGCGCAGGTCGACAGGCAGGATCTCCTCCAGCGGCCCGGCGAGCTGTGCGGGGTCCGCGAGCATCGCGTGGCCGACCGTGCAGCCGATCGCGCAGTCTCCGAGCGCCGCGACCAGACGCGGCTCGGGCATGGCCTCATACGCGCGGCGCAGCGGGTCGGCCATGCGGGTGGTGATCGGCCCCGTAACGAGCAGCACGTCGGCGTGGCGGGGCGCGGCGACGATGTTCAGCCCGTGGCGCTGCAGGTCGTAGTAGGGGTTGGCGGTCGCTGCGAGCTCGTGCTCGCAGCCGTTGCACGAGCCCGCGTCGACGTGACGCAGCGCTAGCGAGCCGCGCCGGCCTGCGGGCAGCGCGATCTCGCGGCGTACCTGCTGCAGATGTCTGAGCAGCACGAACACTTGCCTCAGCGGTCCGTGCAGGCATAGCAGAGCTCGAAGCTCTTGTTGATCAGGGGGAAGTCGGGGAGCAGGCTCTCCCGGCAGGCGTGTGCGAGCGCGGGCCAGTTGGCGTAGGAGCCGGTGCGCAGATGCAGGCGGGCGATCCTGCTCCCGTCGGTGTGCACCGCGCAGACCGTCTCCCCGCGAGGGCTCTCCACGCGGCTGACGCCGAGCTCGCTCGCCGCAGTGTTCAGGCTGTTCACCCCGCCGGGCGTGAGCTCCTCGCTCACCAGCTCCTCCAGGATCGCGAAGCTCTGCTCGAGCTCGAGCCCGCGTACGTCAAGGCGCGCTGCGACATCCCCGGCCGCCCGCTCGGGGATAGCGACCGCGAGCTCGTGTTCGAGCTCCCCGTAGCACAGCCGCGGGCTTTCGCAGCGCGTGTCGTGGGCCACGCCGGCGGCGCGTGCGGCCGGGCCGACGGCGCCGAGGCGCAGCGCGTCGTGCTTGGTGAGGGTTCCTACGTCGCCGAGGCGGTCCTGCACGGACACGGCGAACCGCAGCTCGCGCCACAGGGCCCGGTGATCGTCGCGCAACGTCGCGAGCTCTGAGCGTGCCGCGCGCGCGTCGGCCGCCGTGATCTGCAGCGCGCTGGCGGCGAGCGCGACGCTGCCGAACAGAAAGCGGTGACCGCACAGGTGCTGGTTGAGTCGCTGTGCGCGCTCCTTGAGCGCCGCGAACGCCATCGAGCCGGGCGCGAACCCGATACCAGCGCAGATCGCGGAGATGTCGTTGAGGTGGTTGTACAGGCGCTCGAGCTCGAGCAGCAGCGTGCGAGCTCGGCGCAGGTTGCGGTCGGGTGCCAGCCCGAGCGCGGACTCGCACGCCTGGGCGTAGGCCACTGTGTTGGTCACCGCACAGGCGGCGCAGGCTCGCTGGGCATAGGCCAGCCCGTCCGCGAGTGGCTGGCCCTCGGCGGCGGCCTGCAGCCCGCGGTGCTTGTAGAACATGCGCAGGTCGAGGTGCAGGATGCGCTCGCCGACGACGGTGAAACGGAAGTGACCGGACTCGATCACGCCGGCGTGGATCGGGCCGACCGCGACCTGATAGGCGTCGTGACCGTGCGCCGGCACCGTCCATGCGTCGGGCTCGACGGGATGCTCGAGTAGTGGCCGCAGCGGCTCGTGCCCGTGGAAGCGCAGGCCGTGGGAGTCGTGCGCCTCGCGCTCGTCCCAGCCGGCGGCGGCGAACAGGTCTATCACCGTGTCGATCGCACCCGATGGCACGGCCGCGCGGAGCACATGGTCTTGGCCCGCTTGCGTGAACACGCAGCTTACCTGCGGGCCCTGTGCGCCCTTGCTTGCAAACAGTGCGCAGAAGCGTGCGCCTGCTTGGGCTTGGCGTTCGCACGCCGCGCGCCACTCCCGCGCTGTGACCAGCTCGATCTCTGCTGGCGCGAAAGGCTGGACGATCAAACGCGCGTGGTTGCTCACGTGACACCCCTCATCAGGCTCGCCCCGGCGTTTGAGTCGGCGAGCAGGTAGGCGCCGACCGACAGGGCCAGCAGGCCCACGGTCAGCCCGACCGTCAGCCGGCGGGCGAGGCGGACGGTGCGCCCGGAGCGCCAGCGATGCCCGCGGCTCTCGCCGGCCAGCATCTCGATCAGCGCGTGTGCGAGCCCGAGGAACCCGAGTGCCATCAGCACGGCGGCGACTGCGACGACTGCGACTTGGTGCGCGGCGATCCCGCCGAGCAGGATCAGGAGCTCGCTGAAGAACAGCGGTGAGGGCGGTAGTCCGCTGAGTGTTCCCAGGCTGACTCCGGCGGCGGCTGCGACCGGCTTGCTGAGCCGCGTGAGCCCTCGCGCCGGGCGGTGGGCGCTCGAGGGGTCGTGGCGCGCCAGTGGGATCGCCGTGTAGAACCCGAGCGACTTCGCCAACGCGTGCCCGGCGAGGTGGACGATCACGCCGACGGTGGCCAGCGGCGAGGCGAACCCGATGCCGAGCGCGAGGATGCCCATGTGCTCGAGGCTCGAATACGCGAGCAGCCGCTTCCACGGCATCGGACGCCACAGGAACGGGACCGCGACCGCCAGCGACGCGAGCCCGAACGCGATCATCAGATGATCGGCGAGCTGATGGGGAACCACGGGGCCGAGCGTCAGCACCACGCGCCAGGCGATCAGCATGACCGTCGGCAGCAGCGCGGCGGAGAGCAGCGCGCTGACCGGCGGCGGCGCCTCGCTGTGCGCGTCGGGCAGCCAGTTGTGCACGGGCGCCCAGCCGATCTTGGCTGCGAGCCCGGCGAGGATCAGGATCAGCGCGAACAGCGCCGTCTGGTGGGGGAGGCGATGGGCGTGGCGGGCGATGCTCTGCCAGTCGAGCGTCGCGAGCGACCCGCCGTGCGGTGCCAGCCCGGCGAACAGGACGAGGATGCCCAGGAGCGCTACCGCCAGGCCGAAGGTTGTCAGCACGAGGTACTTCCAGCCGGCCTCCAGCGCGTTCCTCGCGCCGCTGTAGGCGACCAGCAGCGCCGAGACGCCTGTGGTCGCCTCGACCAGCAGCCAGGCGACCCCGAGGTTCTTTACGAGCGCCAGCGCGAGCAGCGCGGCCCAGAACAGATGCAGGGCGGTGTAGTACCAGGCGCGTGCGCGGCGCGCGGTGAACAGGCTCTTGCCGGCGCTGGCCAGGTAGGTGGGGGATGCCATTGCGCTGCACCATCCGACTACCGCGATCACCGCGAGGAAGCTCGCGCCGGCGTGGTCGAGCAGGAACCAGGAGCCGTGCAGCCCCCCGGCGCCGTGAGCGAAGCCGACGACGCTCGCGGCGAGCGCCACGACCGCGCTGATGCTCGCGCTGAGCATGTTCAGGCGGTCGGCGCCGGCGGGCGTGCGCGCCAGGCGCACGAGCAGCGCTCCGGCGAGCGGCGCGAGTGGCACGGCGATCAGGAGCGCATCAGTCACGCAGCGCCTCCAGCAGCGAGCTGTCGCCGCTGCCGAGCTGCTCATGGATCTTGGCCGTGAACGCCGCCGCGACGGACACGATCACCACGAGGTCGAACACCAGCCCCAGCTCGATGAATGCTGGCAAGCCACCGGGCAGCGACAGCCCAGCGAGGTAGATGCCGTTCTCGCAGATCAGGAACCCGAGCGCCTGGAAGAGCACCGCGCGGCGCACCACCGCAGTGAGGATCCCGAGCGCGAGCACGCCGACCGCGGCGTGTTCGACGCCCGCGCCGGTCAGGCCGAAGCGCGGGATCAACTGCTCGATGGCGAGCGCCGCCGCGACCGAGATCGCCAACCGCGCCAGCGCCGGCAGCTCGGTGGCGATCAGCTGCTGCTTGCGGGCACGCCGCACGGTGAGGAGCAGCAGCGCCGGGAGCACCAGCGCCTTCGCGATCAGCACCGTCCCCGCCACCGCCAGCGCGGTCGACGTACGCGACCCCTGCGTGAACGCGTACGCGCCGAGCCCAAGCGACTGTGCCGCGACCAACGCGATCGCCAGCGAGCGACGGCGCACCACGATCACCGCCAGCGAGCTGACGACCAGGCCCCAGGTCAGCGCGTCGGTCATGCGCCGCCCCCGGCGAACCAGCTCACCAGTCCCAGTAGACACAGCGCCGCCCCGAAGCCCAGCAGCAGCGGCACGCGCAGCACCCGCATCTTGGCCTGCACCGTCTCGCACACCGCCAGCGCGACGCTGAGCGCCAGCACGCCGCCCGCGAGCACGGCGAGTTGCGCGGCGAACGGCCCCGGGTGCGGGATCAACAGCTCGCACGCGAGCACGAGCATGATCCAGTGCCGGGCCGCGGCCGACCATTGCAGGTACGCGAGCTCGCGTCCGGCGTACTCCAGCAGCGGCCCCTCGTGGACCATCGTGAGCTCGAGGTGGGTGTCGGGGTTGTCCACCGGCTGGCGGCCGGTCTCGGCGAGGATCACGAGGCTGAACGCGCTCGCCGCTACCCAGTGCGCGGGTCTTGCCCACACTTCGGGCAGCGTGGCCGCGTGGCTCATCGAGAGCAGGTCGGTGCTGTGCAGCGCCAGCGCGAGCAGCACTAGCACCAGCAGCAGCAGGGCCTCGACGAACACCGAGAACATCAGATCCCGCGCGGCGCCCATCAGGCCGAACGCACCCGCCGTGTCCCACGCAGCGAGCGTCACCGCGAAGCGGGCGAGCGCCAGCAGGCCGACCAGCACCAGCGCGTCGTGACCCAGCCCCCAGTTCGGGGCGTGCCCGCCGATCGGCAGCAACAGCAGTGCCAGCGCGGTGCATGCGGCGACGACCGCTGGTGCCAGCGTGTAGACGACTGTGTGCGGCTCGGGTGCGACCCCGGATTTGCGCCACAGCCGGCGGAGCTCACGGTAGGGCTGCAAAACAGGGGGTCCGCGCCGGCCCTGCAGGCGCGCCTTCAGATGCTGGATCAGCCCGACGATCGCAGGCGCGCCGAGCACACCGCCCGCGACCTGCACGACGCCCGCGATCACAGTCTCGGTGCTCACCACAGCACCCCGGTTCGCGCGAGCGCCAGCAGCACGCCCAGCAGCACGAGCAGATAGATCAGATAGGTGCGCAGGCTCCCCGACTGCACGCGGCGCGCGATTCGCGCGGCGCGCAACGCGCCACGCGACACCGGCCCGTAGAGCAGCGTGTCGAACAGGTGCGGGACCTCGGCTTCGTAGGTGACGGCCTCGACGACACCCGCGGAGACGATGACCTGCACCTCGCGCCGCGGGCGCAGCAACGTCTCGAGCACGAGGCGCAGCGGCTTGGTGAACCCCGCCGAGGTCCACGCGAGCCCGACCGTCGGTGGCTGACCGCACGCCCACGCGGGCGTCGGCGCGGCGCGCGGGCTCCTGGCCAGCCTCACCAGCACGCCGACCAGCACCACGAGCGCCAGCGCCAGCGCCAGCGTCGGCAGCGACCCCGTGCCGGGCACGCTCAGACCCGCACCTGCATGCAGGGTCGCCCGCGCTGGTCCCAATCTCGCCAGCGTGGGCACCAACAGCCCCGGCAGCACACCCAACGCCACGCATGCCCCGGCCAGGAAGACCATGCTCGCGCGCATCCCGACCGGTACCTCGCTTGCCTGCGCGGACTCCGGGCGGCGCGGCAGGCCGAGCAGCACCAGCCCGATCACCTTCACGAAGCAGTACACCGCCAGCGCCGCGGTCCCGGCGAGCGCCGCGGTCGCAAGCGCACCGGCGAGAGCCACCCCGAGATGGCTCGCGACCCCAAGGTGCAGCAGCGACTGCAACGTCAGCCACTCCGACGCGAACCCGTTCAGCGGCGGCAGCCCCGCGATCGCCATCGCGCCAAGCGCAAACGTCGCACCCGTCCACGGCATCCGCCGCAGCAGACCCCCCAGGCGGTCGAGCTCCAGGCTCCCGACAGCCTTGCTGAACGCACCGGCGCCGAGAAACAGCAGCCCCTTGAACAGCGCGTGGTTGAGCGCGTGCAGCAGCGCCGCAGCGAATGCGATCGCGCTCCACGTGGGCTGCCCGATGTCGCGAAACACCAGTGACGCCCCCAGCCCCAGGGCAACGATGCCGACGTTCTCGATCGAGTGAAACGCCAGCAGCCGCTTCAGCTCGTGCTGCATCAGCGCATACAGCACGCCGCCCACACACGACAAGGCGCCAATCGCCATCAGCGTGATCCCGACCCACAGGCCCGGCGGGGCCAGCCACTCAAAAAGGACGCGCACGAGCCCGTAGAGAGCGAGCTTTATCATCACCCCCGACATCAGTGCTGAGATGTGCGCGGGCGCCAAAGGGTGCGCTCGCGGTAGCCAGGAGTGAAGCGGCATCAATCCGGCCTTGGTGGAGAACCCGACGAGCGACGCGCACGCGACGAGCGCCGCCAGGTCGCCGCTCAGCGGGTGGCCACCCAGCGCGCCGTGCTGGGAGAGCACGAGCATCGACACCCACGCCCCCGCGCCGCCGATATGCGTGATGGCCAGGTACACGAACACGCCGTGACGGGCCTCGCGATCCTGGCGGGCGAGCAGGATCGCGCCCGCCGGCACCAGCGTCATCAGCTCCCAGAAGCCAAGGAACGTGCTCACGTCGCGGGCACACACGAACCCCGCCAGCGCGAGCAGGAAGGCACCCGTGGCGAGCGCGAGCGCACGGCCCTGCCAGTCCGCCTCCAGTGCGTCGCGCGCGAACAGCGCGGCCGGCGCGCCGACAGCGGCGATGAGTATCAGGAAGAAGCCGCTGAGCCCGTCGACGCCGAACGCCGGGTGCAGCCCGCCGCGAAACCCTGCGCCGACGTCGTGCCCAGACGCGAGCACCCACACGCCGGCGGCGCCGAGCAGCGACACGCCGATTGATTGCACGGTGAGTCCGGCGCGCGGGGCGCGACTCATGCCAGCACCGAGGACGCCAACACAGATCGCCAACACGCCGGCGAGGGCCAGCGCAGCGGGTGCCTGCATCAGTTGTACAGCCGGCCCGTCGACGACGCCCAGTGCTCGCGCACATAGGTTAGCCGGGGCGTGCGCGCTTGCGGAGACCTGCGGGCGCTCATCCCAGCAGCTCCACGAGGCGCCGCTCGAGCTTGCGCATGCCCTCCGCGGCCACGGAGACCGGTGCGTTGTCGTAGAGAACGGCCAGCGGCAGTTCGCCCTCCTCGCCCACGATCGCCTGAGTGACCAGCCCGACATGACCCTCCGGCGCGGGTTCCACGTCGCGCCGCACCGCGCGCGGCAGGCGCAAGCGGATGTCGTTGAACGTCCCGCGGTCGAGGACGTAGCTTCGTAGCCGCCATCGCCGGTGCCCGGGCGAGTGCTTGTCTATCGACGGGGACACCGAGCTAGTCCCAGCTCAGGTGCCGCACGTGACGGTAGGTCTCCCAAGCGTCCGCGACACAGTCGAACGCACCCTCCGTCATTGTGCCGTGGTCGGCAACCAGCGCAACTGCGGCACTGAGCGTGGCAGGCTCCTGAGACTCCAGCAGCGCCATCGCTGCCGCCGGTGCGTTCGAGCCACCCGCAAGGATCGCCCGAGCCAGCCGAGCGTCGTAACGTTCGGAGACAGCGGTCGTCGTGCGCGCCGCCCTCAGCGGCATCGGCGGCTCGCCTGCGAGAGCGGTGAGCGTACCCGCTCGTCGATCGTCCAGATCGCGGCGAGTGCGCGTGCCAAGCGGCGCAACGCGAACTGTTGGCTGTGCAACAACGCATCGGGTTCACACGTCTGCAAGGCGAGACAGATATCGCTCACCAGTTTATATAGCGCCCCGCGCTGCCGGTCCCACGCGTGCCCGTGATCGAACTCGCCCGGACGTTGGTGCAGATCGCACGCGACCAGTGCGATGCCAGCACGCGAGCTCACGGCTGCGTTTAGTCGCTGCGCCTCCCCGAAGGTACCCACCACCAGCAGATCATCCAGTGCCTGAACGATCAACCAGAGTCCTACTGCCAGCTCGAGCCAGCGCGCGCGAAGCGTAAACAGCGCATCGGCGCGTGGGTACGGTTCGCCGATGTGCTGCGAGGTGAGCTCGATCGCCTCTGTAGGAGCCGCGATGCTCAGGGTGGAGCTCAGCCACACCCCTAGGTGGCCCTCTTCGTCATCTGCTCCCCACAGATACTGCTGGGCCGCAGCGGCGCTGCTGACCTCCCCAGCAAGCGCCTCCAGTTGCGCCCCCATCGCGGTCGGCTGATTGGTGGGTGGGCGGCGAGCGCTGCCGATCTTGTTCAAGTTCCTGGCGACTCGGACCGCCAAGGAGGCAAGCGCCACCGCCGCGTCCTCAAGGGACGCGAGCGCCTCGGCCCGGTCGGTAGCCGCGTCCAAAAGATCGTCGATCGCGGCCCGTGCGGCGCTCGCAGTCTGGCTGATCATCGGGCGATTGACGAGCAGCGGCAGCTCTGCCGCGCGGATCTCGCGATCGGCCGCGGCGAGGGTCTCCTGCGAACGGCGAAGCAGGTGTCGATGCCGCTTACCGGCTACAGGCCCGAAGGCCTGCCACACCCGCGCGCTGCATTCGAGCGGCACGGCCGCACAGCGCAAGACCGAGCCGCGGCTGGCACCGGGCTGCTTCCACACCGCCAAGAGATCGCGCTGCACGCCATCGAGATGTCGCTTGGCTTCGATCGCCACTGTGCGTGGGTCGGAACGGTGCCTGAGCAGATCTTTCCGCGCAACCTGGGTCCTTCGATCTGGATCGTCCAACGACGCAGGCCAAACGCGTCCGTCAACGCTCGCCGCCTGCGTAACCGCGTCGAGGCTCGGGAGGCTAAAAGCATGTAGTGGGGACCCCGCAGACGCCTTCTCGAACGAACTCGCATCCAAACCAGTCATTCCTTATTATCCTATCATCTTCTAAGATTAGGATACCCTTGCACATGGGCTACACGGTCCGCCGCGATCGCTGCCTACTTCCGCGAGCACTACACCAACGGCGCTGGGGATCGTGCTTGGCGAGAACGCAGTCTCGACGTGTAGAAACGTCCGAGCGCCCCACGAATTCGCCCACGCCCCGTCGAGTCCCTCGTAGCGACGCGCTCCAACCCCTGTCTCCCCGAGAGGTTCATGTTCTGGCGCAGCTCTAAACCGACAGACCTCGAGAATCCCAGCTTGGTGTGCTGTCGAGGAGGCGCGGGAGAACGCGCTCGACGCGCTGCGGACGGTGCTCACGCCGGACGACGAGCTATCCGGGCGCCGCTCCGGTGCCGATCTAGAGCACCTGCGGTTCGTCGCCGCAGCGTGAAGCGGCGCGAGCTCGAACGCCACCTCCGCGAGCATGGCTGTCATGAGGTTGGCGGCTCAAAGCACGCCAAGTGGCGCGGTCCAAAAGGCGAGGTTTCTGCTCTGCCGCGTCACAAAGAGATCGGGCCCGGCCTGACGCGAGCCATATGTCAGCTCGGCGTTCCAGCTCCGCCGAACCCGCGCTGAGGCTGTCCGCCAAGGCGCTTGACCCACGAGCGTCGCAAGCTTGAGGTCGCTGGTTCGACCCCCGTCCGCCGCTTGCAGCGCCGGAGCGACATCGTGTAGGGCTCGTTATTTCCGCACGAGCCTAGGTGGTCGATAGCGCGTGCTGCATACGAATCCGTAGTGTTCGTATTCGCGCTCGTAGCGAGTCGCACAGTACTCGCCTGGCCCCAGACACTTGTGGTGACCGCCGATGGTCGCCGATACGTCGCGTGTGCAGGCAATGTGAGCGCGTGGTGCCGACAGCGATGTTGCCGGCGGTGCGAGCACGCAGATGGCTCCGATGGCTGCTACCAATGCGGCAGATCTATGCATGGCTATCTCCCCGCTGGTCTGGTTGACCGCCGCTCTGAGGGACCGCAGTCTACTCTGCAATAACGCACATGAAGATCACAAGGAGCAGCAACGCGACCAGCAAGGGACCAGCCGACTGGTTCACCGGCGACGTGTACGTGGACACCGTCGCCGAGCCGTCCGAGCCCTACCGGCTCGCCGCAGCCAACGTTCACTTCACTCCGGGCGCCCGCACCGCCTGGCACACCCATCCGCTGGGCCAGACCATCTTCGTGACCGAGGGCGTAGGCCGCTGCCAGCGGGAGGGAGGCTCCATCGAGGAGATACGACCAGGCGACCGCGTGTTCTTCGAGCCCGGCGAGAACCACTGGCACGGCGCAGCCCCGGATCGCTTCATGGCCCACGTCGCGATGCAACAGGTGGACGACCACGGCAGCGCGGTCGCATGGGGCGAGCACGTCAGCGACGAGGAATACGGCGCCCAGTCGGCGGAGTAGGCGCCGCTTCCTGATCTGGTCACCCACCACTCGATCCGTCACGCGCATCGACTTGACAGCCAGCGTTTGTACTGCCATTGTTAGTACATGGCAACTGTAAAGGGACAACGACTGCAGATTCGTGTGGAGCCGGCCGAGAAGGCCGTGCTGGAGCGTGCTGCTGCTGCGTCGCATCTGAACGTGTCTGCGTTCGTGCTGCAGGCGGCTGCGTTCAGGGCAGAGGAGGTTCTTGCTGAGCGTCAGAGCATTCGGCTGACACCGCACGCCGCAGAGGCGTTCACCGAGGCGCTGGGCGCGCCGGCGAGCGTCAACGAGCGGCTTGCAAAGGCGCTCGAGCGTCCTCGCAGGTTCACATGGCTTGACTGAGCTTCGTCGCCCCTCGCTGCTCGACCCCGCGCGGCACGATCGTTCGCGGCTCGTCTCCGGTGATCGTGCGCTGGACGAGTGGCTCCGTCGTTACGCCGGGCAGAACCGCCGGCGTGACACGGCAGCCACCTGGGTCATCGCCGATGCCGAGCACGTGGTCGTTGCCTACGCGACCATCGCGATGAGCGCGATCGACCGCTCGAGCGCTCCTGCGAGCGTTGCTCGCCAGGCTCCAGACCCGATCCCGGCGTTGCTGATTGGCAGGCTCGCGGTCGATCGGCGACGCAGCGGCCTTGGTGTCGGCACCGCACTCGTTGCGCACGTGCTGGCGACGGCGGTGGAGCTGAATGCCAAGGCAGCGTGTCGCGCGGTGGTCGTCAACGCGCTGCATGCCTCAGCCCGTGGCTGGTGGGAGCATCTGGGCTTCAGTCCGTTCGATCCCTCGGACGAGGCGTCACTGGATCTGTATCTCCTCACGGCCGATGTCCACGCAACGCTCCAGCGCATGCGCTAGCAGCAGCCTGCAAGCTCGCCAAGCCCAAGCCGCCGCGCGCTTCGGGGAAGGCCTGTTTGCGTAAAGAGGAGCGCCGCGCGGGTGGAAAGTCCGCGCGACGCTCGTGCTCCGGCTCTCTTCGAACCGGCTGAGGGTACTGGTGGTGGCCTCAGCTTGCTGTGATGTATCCGGCCATGTAGCCGGGGTGCACCATCGCCCACGGGTCGCAGGGGAATGCGCAGTTCCACTGGAACTTGCCCGCTTTGCTCACCTTCAGGGTGTAGTTGTGGATGCCCGGCTGAACGACGATGTTTACTCCGGCTTCCGCCGAGGTGATCGAGTGAACGGTGTTATCCGTGTTGTCGATGTGGAGTGTGACCGGCTGGCCGACCTTCACGTTGAATTCGGTCACCGTGAACTCGTCGTGGAGCGTTCCTTCCGGCCCCTTCTTGCCTTCCGCGATCACCTTCAGATCCACGACCTTCGCGACCGTGGTTGGCGTTGCGGCCGCAGCGGCCGGAGCCATGGCCATCGTGGCGGCCGCCGGCTTCATCGCTGCACCGACGATTGTGCGTGGTGCACTGCTCTGAACCAGCGCGACCATCGACATGAGCACCGCTCCCAGGATGCCCACGCCTGCGATCACCTGCAGGACTACCTTGCCTTTCTTCGCGACTTCCTGGTCGAACCGCTCTTGATCGGTCATCAGGGCCACCACCTTTCCCGTCCCGGTTTTCGTTTCCACGGCGACCATGCCATCGGGGAGGGCGGCGTTGGGCTCAAGGGCGGTGAAAGTCATGCAGAGCGCCCTGGGAACTCATAACCTATGTGCATGACCCCAGGCGACGGTGGCTCCAAGCGTGCAGGATCTCGCCCTGTTCGCGAACCCCAGCTCGATGAGCTGCGCACGTTCTGCGCGGCGGTCGAGCTGGGCAGCCTTGGCAGGACCGCCCAGCGCCTGCGCATCAGTCAGCCGTCCATCTCAAAGCGCCTGAAATCGCTTGAGACTCTGGCAGGGGTCCCGCTGCTCGAGCGCTCCGCACACGGTGTCACGCCCACCCCGGCGGGTGAGCGCCTCTACGTCCGCGCCCGGCGAATCACCGCAGAGATCGAGGAGCTGGGCGGACTGCTGCAGGAGCTGGCGGGCGCCCGCGAGACGCTGCAGCTTGCGATCAGCCATACCGCGGCCGAGTATGTGATGCCCAGAGCTCTGGTCCTGATGCACCACCACACGAGCGCGCCCGTGGAGGTGCTGACCGCGAACTCGCGCGTGGTCAAGCGGATGGTGCGCGCGGGCGAAACCGACGTGGGTGTCGCCGCATGCATGAGCGACGAGGTGGTCGAGGGCGTGGTCAACATCCCGCTGCTCTACGACGAGATCGTGATCGCCGTGCCGCTCGCCCATCCCTGGGCTCGGCAGCGCACCGTCTCGCTAGCCGAGCTGCAGCAAACCCGGTTCGTGCGCAGGGATCCCGCCGCCCACACGCGCCAGGTCGTGGACGGGACGCTCGAGCAGCACGGTCTCGAGCCGTTTCCCGCCGCATGCGAGGTCGGCTCCACGCAGGCGGCCAAGGAAGAGGCGCACGAGCTGGGCCTGCCGACGGCCATGTCGCGTCTGGCGTTCTCCATCGCCGACAACCTCGAGATCGTGCGTGTGGAAGGGCTGCGCTTCGAGCGGCGCTTTTGCATCCTGCACCCGCACGGCACGCCGTCAACCGCGTGCTCCCATCTGATCGCCGCGCTCAAAGAGAGCGCCGAGCGTCTGGAAACCTCCGCAGCCGCGCACGTGCCGGCGAAGCCCGTCTGAACGCCCGCACCCCGGGGCACGATCAGAACGCGACGCTCAGATCAGATCTCAGCTCGTCTCGTCGTCGCGTCGGTAGCCCAGGCGCGCGGAGATGCGGTCGGCGGTCGAGACCAGGTGCGGGCCAAGCGCATCGACGAGCTCCTCCAACGAGATCATCGTGGTGTGCGCCGCGAGCGCCGCCGCCGCGACGACTTCGCGCGCCTCGTTGCGCACGGGCGCCGCGATCGCATAGAAGCCGGACGTCATCTCCTGGTCGTCGACGGCGAAGCCGGCGGCGTGGATCTCGTCGAGCTCGTCGCGCAGCGCTTTCTTGCTGGTGATCGTGTTGGGGCCGCGCTTGGTGAGCTTCATCTGCGTGAGCAGGTCGCGCTGCTCGGCCTCCGGCAGGTTCGCCAGCAGCAGCTTGCCCATCGACGTGCAGTAGGCAGGCACGCGCGAGCCCCCGTGCAGGTTCAGCTCGACCTTGCCCTGGCCGCGGCGGTAGGTGCGGATGAGATCGATGTACAGGACGTCGGTCGCGTCGAGCACGCCGAGGCTGGTGGTGTAGGAGGTGCGTTGGCGCAGCTCCTCGAGGTAGGGGTGTGCGTGCTCGCGCAGCCCGGTGGAGTTCAGGGCGGACATGCCGAGGTCGGTGACGCGCAGGCCGAGGCGGTACTTGCGTGAGGCGCCCTGCTCGAGGTAGCCGAGGGCCACGAGGGTGATGACGTAGCGGTGGGTGGTGGAGCGGCTCATGCCGAGCTCGTCGGCGATGTCGGCGATCCCGAGCACGGGGCGTTTGGGCGTGAAGCAGCCGAGGATCGCGAGGCCGCGCTCCAGCGACTGCGAGTAGCGCGGCTCACGCAGGCTGGGGTCCGACCAGGCTGGTTCCCGTTCGTGTTCGTCGCGAGTACGCGAGCGGGCTGGTCTGGTGGTTGACGTTGGCATCGTGTTTCCCTCTCTGGTGTTCCGCAAACTCTTCGAGATCGCGGAAGTTCCATGTCTGCTAACGACATCATAATGCGACACGGCGGCGGAACCCGCGGATTGACGTCGGCTCACTCCCATGGCCGGTATTCACAACCCAGACGCTCGGGCGCCGTACCGGCGTCAACCACCAGCAGTCCAGCACTGTCTCCGAGGTGTCTGCTGGGTTACGATGCGCACACCGAGGATAAGGAGGGAGCTGTGTCTCGCAGGCGGGGTTCTCACGGGGATGGTCGTGCGCGTCTGATCGGCGCGGCGGCCGCGTGCTATGGCAGGGGCGGGCGCGGGGAGATGACGGTCCACCAGGTCTGTGCTCAGGCCGATGCCAGCGTCGGTGCGGTCTATCGTCACTTTCCTGGAGGCATGCAAGAGCTCGAGGACACCCTCTATCTGGATACGCTGGCCTCCTACCAGCGGGATCTGCTGTCGGAGCTCCAGCGACACCGCTCGGCGGCCGCGGGAGTGAAGTCGGTCGTCCTGTTTCACCTCGACTGGCTGGCGAGCAACGTCGCGCTGGCGCAGTACGTGCTGTCGTTCAGCGCCAGCTGGCTCTCCTCCGAGCATCTCGCACAGCTCGAGCTGATGAACGAGGAGTTCGCGCGGACGGCGGAGGCGTGGCGTGCGCCGCACGTGTCGTCCGGCCGCATCCGATGCTTGCCGAGCCTGCTCTACGGCTCGATCATCCTCGGGCCGGCGCAGCAGTTCGGAATCGAGGTCATCGCCACGGCGGCGGCGGAGGATGTCGCCCCGGTCATTCGTCGTGCCGGTCCGGCGCTGGCGGACGCGGCGTGGCAGGCGGTCAGGGGGCCGGTGGGCTGAGGGAGCGCGGCGTCGGGCAAGCTGCGCGCACGGCTGACTCCCTGCAGGTGGGTCGTTCTCAGGATCACGTAGTTGAGCTCCCCCGTGGGTCCGCCCGTGTGCGCGGTCCCACCATGCGTGGCGAGGATCGGGACGAAGCCGACGTGCGAGTCGTTGATCTTCAGCAGCCCTCCGTTGGAGAGCCCGCGCACGAACGTCTCGATGACCTGCTCGTCGGAGGACCACAGCGAGTTGCGCAGGCCGTACGCGTTCGCGTTCATGAAGCGCAGCGTCTCCTCCAGCAGCTCGGCGCCGGCGCTGTCGGGCACGATCACCGGCAGCATCGGGAAGAACGTCTCCTCGCGGACGCACGAAAGCCGGCGGGCGTCGGCGAGGCCGTCCACGCGGATGACGGTCGGCTGCAGGAAGAGCCCGGCTGGATCGGGATTGCCGTCGACGCCCACTCGCTGCCCGCCCGTGAGGATCTCGCAGCCTTCCTCGCGCGCCTCCGAGAGGAAGTCGAAGAACTGATCCTGCTTGAGCACGGGGCTCAGCACCACGTCCGGCTCCTCCGGATAGCCGGGATGGATGGCGCCCGCGAGCACGGTGAGCTTCGCGAGCAGCTGCTCGGCGACCGCGGGGTGGACGATCGCGTACTTGGGCACCATGCAGATCTGGCTGGAGCTGAGGAAGCACTCGCTCAGCGCCTGCGCCGCGCCGTCGAGGTCGGCGTCGTGCCACACCAGCAAGCCGTCGTTGCCGGACAGCTCCAGGATCGGCTTCTTGCCGGCGGAGTAGCAGTCGCTGCCGAAGCGCAGGCCCGAGCTGCTCGAGCCGAAGAACAGCACGTCGTCGACGTGCGGGCTCGCGAGCCACTGCTTGAGGATGCGCCGCGTATCGCCGGAGATCAGGTTGAGCGTTCCTGCGGGCGCGCCGCCCCGCTCGAGCGCGGGCTGGACGATCTCGCGGTACAGGAACATCACGCCCATCGGCGTGCTGCGGGGGGCCTTGACGACGAGCGCGTTGCCGGCAAGCAGCGCGAGCGCGCCCATCGCGGAGTTCGACGCCGCGGCGTTCTGCGGCGGGTTGACGCACACGACGCCGTCGGGCTTGCGCAGCAGCTGCAGCTCGCGGCCGGCGACCGCGAAGCGCTCGTGGAACTGGCGGTAGTACCAGTCGCGGGTGAGCTCGTCGACGCCGTGGACGACGCCGCTGACCTCCCACTGCGCGAGCCGGCGGGGATGGCCCTCCGCGATCATGATCTCGACGAGCTCGTCCGCGCGCGCGAGCAGCTCGCGGTGGAAGTCGGCGCCGATCTCGCGCAGCTGATCGACGCTGAAGCGTCCATAGGTCTCGCTGGCCCGCGCTGCCGCGGCGAGAGCGTGCTCGTTGTGGCTTGAGTCTCCCCACGCGCAGCGCGCGACCACGTCTGCGTCGGCGTCCGCCGGTGGCAGCTCGGCGCTGGCGAGCTCCAGCCCGCGCTTGAGGTTGAACGCCCGGCGCGCATCGGCGATCCAGGCGGAGGCGCGCACGACGTAGGTCCATCCCAGGCCGGGCTCGTCGCGGCCGCCGATGAGCATCGGATAGCTCTTCATGCGAGCGCCTCCACGGGCACCGTCGAGAGATCCGGCTCGGCGTCCTGGAGCAGGAGGCCGCGATTGAACTCGTCGTAGGCGGCGAGGTCGAGCAGGCCGTGGCCGCTGTAGCAGAGGACGATGACCGCCCTGCGACGTTCCTGCTTGCACGCGAGCGCGACGTCGATGGCGGCCTTGATCGCGTGCGCCGCCTCGGGCGCCGGTAGGTAGCCGTGCAGGCGCGCCATCAGCTTCCCGGTGGCGAACACCTCCGACTGGCGCAGCGCGACGGCGTCGATCAGACCCTCGTGGCGCAGCAGCCCCAGCAGTGGCGCGCAGCCGTGGTAGCGCAGCCCTCCCGCATGGATCACCGGCGGGATGAAGTCGTGGCCGAGCGAGTAGCTGAGCACGCGCGGCCCGCTGCCGGCGCAGTCGACGTGGTCCCACGCGTAGACGCCGCGCGTGAGCGTCGGACACGCCGCCGACTCGGCCGCCAGGAACGTGACCTCGCGGCCGGCCAGCTTGTCGGCGACCCACGGGTTCACGAAGCCGCCCATGTTCGACCCGCAGCCGACGGACGCGATCAGGAAGTCGGGCTCGCGGTCGATCAGCTCCAGCTGCTCGCGCGTCTCCAGTCCCACCACGCTCTGGTGCAGCAGGCAGAAGTTGGAGAACGCGCCGACCGCCATCCGCGCGCCGGGATCGGCGAGCACGGTCTCCATCGTCTCGCTCACCGCGATGCCCTCGCTGCCGGGGTGCTGCGGCGACTCTCGCAGCAGCTTGCGCCCGAACTCGGTGCCGGGCCCGGGGCTGGGGTGAACCTGCGCGCCGTAGGTCTCCATCAGGATGCGGCGGTAGGGCTTGTGCTCGTAGCTCGCCCGGATCATGTACACGGTCAGCTCCAGCCCGAAGCGCGCGCACGCCAGCGCGATCGCCTGGCCCCATTGGCCGGCGCCGGTGTCGGTGACGAGCCGCCGGATCCCGTCGCGCTTGGCGTAGTAGGCCTGTGCCAGCGCCGAGTTGAGCTTGTGGCTGCCAGCGGGACCAGTGCCCTCGTACTTGAAGTAGATCTCCGCTGGCGTCTGCAGGTGCCGCTCCAGCTCGACGGCGCGAAACAGCGGGGTCGGCCGCCACATCCGGTAGGCGTCGCGCACCGGGCCAGGGATCTCGACCCACCGCTCCAGCGAGCGCTCCTGGGCGACGAGCGCCGGGGAGAACAGCCGCGCGGATTGCTCGTCCGGTAGCGGACGCCCCGTCGTACCGTCCAGGTACTCCTCGGGCATGCGCGGCAGGTCCGGCAGCACGTTGTACCAACGCTCCGGAATGCGGTCGACGGGCAGGTCGATGCGATCGAGGCTTGCTATCTGGATATAGGGGATCTAACGATTAATCGGAATAGATGTCTAGATGAGAACTGCTAGACAGCTTCCGTACATATATTCCATTTCTCGGGATAACACGGAGACATGGGCGTTCGGAGGACGCCCGCCTATCCGCCGGCGGTCGCAGCCCGCCGCCGGTTTCGCAGGAGCTCCTGCGTGAGCGCCTCGATCGAGCGCTCGAGCTGGCGGATGCTGGCTTCCTCCACGCGCTGGAGCCCGACCGCGCGGTTCAGCCAGGCGTTGATCTCGCGGTGGCTGCGACCGTCCCGGCGGTGAAGTTCCGCCACCAGGCGGCTGCGCTCGTGGCGGAGGTCGGCGCGGCGCTGGAAGGCGGCGACCGGGGCCGGCTGCTCCGCCGGCGGCGGCTGTCGCTGCGGAGATGGCGCCGGCTGAGGCGCTCCGAAGAGCGTCATCTGCGCGGCGAACTCGGCGCTCAGCGGCACGAACTCGGCGCTCGCGGACGGCTCGGTGGCGCTCCGCTGCGACGGCTCCAGCGGCTCAGCGTCGAGCTCTTCGCGGCGCAGCGCGTGTCGCAGCTCGGTTTCGATCGCGGCGGCGTGGGCGCTCAGGGTCTGCTCCGCGGGGAGATACAGCCAGCTCGGCTCGGCGTGGCGGCCGGGGATCGTGCGCACGAAGCGACCCACGATCTGGCGGAAGATCAGCGGCGTCTTGGCGGCGCTCGCGTACACGCCAACGCGCAGGCGGGGGATGTCGACGCCCTCCGAGACCATGTTCACGGCCACGATCCAGGGATCGCGCGAGCTGCGGAAGTCAGCGAGCTTGCGCGCGGCGTTGGCCTCCGTGTGCAGCACCACCAGCGGCGAGCGGCCCGTCGCCTCGGCGAGCAGCTTGGCCAGGCGTCGCGCGTGCGTGGCGTCGGCCGCGACCGCCAGCCCGCCCGCGTCGCGGTGGCCGCCGGCGCGCAGCGCCTGCAGCTTGGCATCGGCCTCGCGCAGGATGCGCGGCAGGCCGTCGGGCAGCTCGGTCGAGATCGCGGTGCGGTAGCGGCGCGCGGCCTCGCGCGCCGTGAGCACGGTCTCGAACGAGGATTCGATCACGTCCTCGCCGCTGCGCCACGAAAGCGTCCCGTCGAACGTCACGAACGCCACCGGGCGGCAGACGCCGTCGGCGACGGCCTCCGCGTAGGTGTAGGACACGTCGGGGACGACCAGCCCCTCCTCGTCGTAGCGGACGCCGGGGATCGCGGTGGCGTCGGAGCGAAACGGGGTGCCGGAGAGCATCAGCCAGCGCGGCGCCGACGCGAACGCGCGCAGGAAGCCGGTTCCCCACGCGAGGTCCTCGCCGAGATGGTGCGCCTCGTCGGCGACCACGAGCGTGTCCGCGGATACCTTCGCCGCCCAGCCGGCCGGATCGGTCGCCACGCGCGCGTACGTGACGGCGACGCCGTGGAAGTCGCGCGGTGGGTCCGCGCCGCGGGCGTCGGGCTGCAGCTGCACGCCCAGCACGGCAGCGGCAGCGGCCCACTGGCGGGTGAGCGGCGTCGTCGGACACAGCACGACCACGCGCCTGAGCACCCGCCGCGACAGCAGGTCCTTGGCCAGCTCGAGCGCCGGCCGCGTCTTGCCGGCGCCCGGCGCGGCGGAGATCAGGAACGGCCCCCCGTCCCAGCCGCCGAGGCGGTCGAGCGCATGGCGTTGCCAGGCGCGCAGGGATGTCGAGGAGGAGCGCGTCAACGGGGGACCGGCATCCTGCGGCACGCAGCGGACGGATCGTTGCGCGCCGTCTTCGGCGTGGTAGGTGTGATGCTAATCTGAGTAGCACAATGCTCGCCGGCATCGACCGCTCCGACCCGACGCCGCTGCACGACCAGGTGGCGGCGCAGCTCCGTCGCGAGATCGCCGACGGCGAGGCGCGGGCGGGAGAGCGGCTTCCGCCGGCACGCGACCTGGCGGCGGTGATGGGGGTCAACGCCAACACCGTGCTGCGCGCCCTGCGCGCGCTGCGCGACGAAGGGCTGTTGGAGTTCCGCCGCGGACGCGGCATCCGCGTCACGGGGACGCCGCAGCGCAGCGTGGTGGTGGAGCGCGCGCGGGATCTGGTGGGCTTCGCCCGCGAGCAGGGCTACCAGCCGCAGGAGCTGATCGCGATCATCCAGAGCATCAGCTGAGCCGGGCTCGGCCGAGCGCCGTCTCGGTCTGCCCCGGCGATCTCGCTAGCCGGCCGTGAGCGCCTTCTCGGCGGTCCATTTGCGCAGGAACGTCGCCGCGTCGGCCTCCTCCAGCGGTCGCGCGAACAGGAAGCCCTGCCCGCTGTCGCAGCGCTCGTCCTGCAGCAGGCTGAGCTCGTGCGACTGCTCGATGCCCTCGGCGAGCGTCTCGATCGAGAGCGCCTTGCCGAGCTGCACGAGCGTGCGGAGGATCGTCTCGCCCTCCATGTTGTGGGTCATCTGCGTGATGAACGAGCGGTCGATCTTGAGCGCGTCGACCGACAGCTGCTGCAGGTTCGCCATCGAGGAGTAGCCGGTGCCGAAGTCGTCGATCGCGATGCGCACGCCCAGCTGCTTGACCTTTGCAAGGCGCCCCGAGGCCTGTTCGATGTTGCGCATGAGCGCGGTCTCGGTGATCTCGATCGTCAGCATGCCCGGCTCCAGGCTCGTCTCGCCCAGCGTGCGTTCGACGTCGTCGACGAACTCGTCCGTGTCGAGCTGGCGCGCGGAGACGTTGACCGCGACGCCGATCGGGTGGCCGGCCTCGCGCCAGCGGACACCCTGGCGGCACGCCTCGAGCAGCACCCATTTGCCGATTTCGACGATCAGCCCGGTTTCCTCGAGCAGCGGGATGAAGTCGTTGGGCTGCACGATGCCGCGCGTCTCGCTGCGCCAGCGGATCAGCGCCTCCATGCCGGTGGGGCTCATGTCCTTCAGGTTGAACGTGGGCTGGTAGACGAGGTAGAACTCGTCCTGCTCGAGCGCCACGCGCAGCTCCATCTCGAGTTCCATGCGCGACTGCACGGCCGTCTGCATGCCGGCCTCGAACAGCACGTAGCGGTGGCGCCCGTCCCACTTGGCCTGGTACATGGCGACGTCCGCGTCGCGCAGCAGTTCGTCCGCGCATTCGCGGTCGCCGGCGGCGATGCCGATGCTGGCGGTCAGCTTCAGGGACGTCTGCCCGGTGCCGGCGAGCTTGAACGGCTGGTCGAGCGCTTCCAGCAGGCGCTCGGCGATCAGCTCCGGGCCGGCCGCGAACGACAGCTCGCTGGCGATCACCACGAACTCGTCGCCCCCCAGCCGTCCGACGGCGTCGCTCTCGCGCACGACGGCGGTGAGCCGCGCGGAGACCGCCTGCAGCAGCTCGTCGCCGGCCGCGTGCCCGAGCGAGTCGTTGATCGCCTTGAAGTTGTCCAGATCGATGAACAGCGCGGCCAGCGGCGTCTTCTCGCGCCGCGCTCGCATCATCAGCTGCTCGACGCGGTCCAGGATCAGCGTGCGATTCGGCAGGCCCGTGAGCGCGTCGTGGGTCGCAAGGAACGCGAGCTCGCGCTGACGATGCTCGAGCTCCCTGTCGGCGGACTGGCGCTCGAACTCGAAGGACTCGCACATGCGCACCAGCGTCACGTTGAGGCTGCGCTGCAGCATCGCGAGCGCGTCCGCCAGCACCGCGGGCTCGAGCTCCAGCTCGCGCGCGCACTCCCTCACGATCTCGCCCGCGGCATCGCACCAGCGCAGGCAGCGCTTGGTGACCTCGTTGAGCGGCGCGGCGCGCTGGGAGGCGAGCTGACCGAAGATCTGCCAGGCCTCCTGTCCCACCTCGCGCGCCACCTCGGCGCCCTCGCCCGACATCCAGCGTGCGACGGCGACCGTCGAGACGTGGCCGACGCGCGCGAAGCGCTCCTCCACCGAAGCGTCGAGCCGGCAGCCGGACTCGCTGGTGCGCCGCAGCATCGCGGCGACGACGTCGTCCGTGCGCGCGCTCACCGCGTGTCCCAGGCGGTGCAGCTGATCGGCAGAGGTGATCGACTGTGTACGCGGCATCAGTGCACTCGGATCGGCACCGCCCGGAGGCGGCTTTATCGCTTGGCGGATCGACCGCTTGCGTCTGCTAACGACAATCGGTGCGGGCGACGACGCGCGTCAGTGCCTCGACGACGCGCGGATCGAACTGCGACCCGGCATGCTCGGCGATGGCGGCGGCGCTCGGCAGGGCGCTGCGGTACGGCCGGTCGGTGGTCATCGCGTTGAACGCGTCGCAGCAGGAGATGATGCGCGCCTCCAGCGGGATCTCCGCTCCGTGCAGGCCGTCGGGGTAGCCGCCTCCGTCCCAGCGCTCGTGGTGGCTGCGCACGATGCGCCCGACGTTTCCCATGAAGCCGCCCACGCGCTCGAGCATCCGCTGGCCCTCGACGGTGTGCGTCTTGATGATCTCCCACTCGTGCGGGTCGAGCTTGCCGGGCTTGTTGACGATCGCCTTCGGCACCGCGATCTTGCCGATGTCGTGCAGCAGCGCGCCGAACTCGACCGCGCGCTGGTGCTCCACGTCCACCCTCAGCTCGCGCGCGACGTCGAGCGCCAGCAACACCACGTCCTTGCAGTGCGCGCCGGTGTAGGTGTCGTCGGCCTCGACAACGTCGCCCAGCAGCAGCGCCGTGCCGCGGTAGGCGTCGTTCAGCTCGATCAGCTGCTCCAGGCGCGCGCGGCGCTCTTTGGAGAACCACCTGAGCATGCCGAACAGCGGCGCGACCAGCACGATCGCCCACGCATGTCGCACCGCGGCGATCGCCACGACCAGCCCGAGCGGCGCGAGCGCGAGGTCGATGAGATACACCTGTCGCATCTCGGCGGCCACCTCGGCGATCGTCACGCCGCCGCGCAGGCGTTCCCAGGCGGCGTTGGCGCCCATGTCGCACGCGCACTGCGCCAGCAGCGCGAGCGCGAGCACGCCCCAGCGGCCGTCCGGGTTGTGGTCATGGGCGAGCGTCAGCACGAGCGCGGGCCCGAGCGCGAACCAGCTGTTGCCGGGCACGGTCAGCATGCGGCTGAGGGGTACGCGGCGAGCGAGGATCGAGGGCGCCATCGCGAGCGCGAGCGACAGCGCCACGAGCAGCGGCGCGAATGCGGCCGGCACGACGAACAGCAGTGGCACGAACACCGCCTGTGTCGGCACGGTGAACCCCGTGCCGATCTCGAAGCGCACCTCGCTCGCGGCTGCGAGCGCGCACACGTACAGCGCCACCGTCGGCAGCGACGGCCACGTCCGTGCGCCGGCGAGCAGCGCCAGTGCGAGCGCGGCCGCGAGGAAGCCGGCGCCGACGGCCAGCGCGGAGCTGCGCTCGGCGTCGACCATGCGCTGCTCGCGTCCTGCGAACGCGGCGCGCAGACGCTCCGATTCGGTGAATGCGTGAACGGACATAGGGCGTCGCCGCGCGTATCGTCACGAAATGGCTCACAGCCAAAGCGATTTCTGGAAATAGCCGGGCAATCACGCGTCAAGATCTGTTTGTTGGAACTTGAACACGATTACGCCGCGTCTCGCTAGAACAACCGTCCGTGCGCCTTGCGTTCCGGCGGCGCGCACCGCATCCTGCGCGCTGACCGAAAAACCAGCACTGAAAAGGGCAAACCCACCGCGAGGTGGGGACGCAAAGCCAGGGGTCTCGCACGCGAGATAGCTCGGCCGCCAGCTCACGCTCGGAGGCTCTCGTGTTTCACACCCCCCCTTACGTACCGCCGGCTCGCAAGGCTTCTCACGACTCGCACCGCGCATGGCTGCTCGCGGCCTTCGTCGCGGTCGGCGTGCTGATTGCCGTCTGTTCTGCGGCGTCGGCGCAGGCGGCGCTGATCAGCACCGGCGCGTGTAACGAAGCGAGCCTCTCACAGCCGTTTCAGCGGTGGGGGGACGCGAGCTCCTACGAGCTCCTCCCCGGCGGCGACTTCGAGGGCTCGCTCGCGGGCTGGAGCCTCTCGGGTGGCGCCCAGCGGGTCGCGGGCAGCGAGCCCTACGGCGCCACGGGCGCGGTCGGCTCGCACTCGCTGGAACTGCCCGCCGGCGCCTCGGTGCAGTCGCCGTTCACGTGCGTCGACGCGGCGTATCCGACGTTCCGTTTCTTTGTGCATCAGGACTCCCTGCTGGCGACGGTGCTCATGCAGGTCGTCTACCAGACGCCCGTGGGGCCGGTGGCGCTGCCGCTGGGGGCGGTGGCGCTCACCAGCGGCTGGCAGCCGACGCTGCCGATGCTGACCGGCTCGATCGTCACGGGAGCGCTGTCGGGCGGCACCGCGCAGGCGGCGCTGCGCTTCACCGCGCTGACGGGGTCCTCGCGGATCGACGACGTGTTCGTCGACCCGCGCATGCACTGAGGGACCGGGGGGCGGTCTGGGCCGTGAGCGTCGCCGCCGGGGGGACGGCGCGCTCACGGTGCCAGGCATTGGGCGCCAAGCACTGACTTGGCGCTGGGCCGCGCGTGGTGTCGAGCGCGCTCAGGGTGCGAGCAGCGCGCTGCGCCAGCCCTGCTCGGAGCGGGTGTACAGCACGCGGTCGTGCATGCGGTCCGGCGCCTGCGACCACAGCTCGATCGAGTCGGGGATCACGCGGATCGCGCCCCAGTCCGGCGGGCACGCGGGCGGGGCCTCCAGCACCTCCATCAGGTGCGCGTGACGCGCCCGCAGCGCCTCGATGTCGTCGATTTCCTGGCCCTGGCGCGAGACGAGCGTCTGCACGCGATGCGACAGCTCGCGCTCGGAGAACAGCTCGACGGCGAGCTCCCGTCCGGCCACCTCGGCGTCACCCGTGATGTGCACCTGGCGCCCCAGCGTCGGCCAGTGGAACAGCAGCGCGACGTGCGGGTTCTCCGCGATCTGCTGCGCTTTGCGCGTCCACAGCGCGGAGGTGAACAGCAGCGCGTCATCCTCCAGGCGCTTGAGCAGCACGGTTCGCGCCGACGGCCGCCCATCGGCCCCGACCGTGACGAACGCCACCGACCCGACCTCGGGCACGCTCGCGGCCCTGGCCTCCTCCAGCCACTCGCCGAGCAGCGACAGCGGCTCGACGCTCATGCGCTGTAGGAGGCCGGCGGCGCCGGCGCGTCGCGGGTGTCGCTCAGCAGTTCCAGCAGCGCCTGCCCGCTGGTGCCGCCGAGCACGCGCAGGCGGTGCAGGCGATACGGATCGTCGCCCGGGTGCGCCCAACCCGGCACGACCGTGGTGGAGCCGACGAAGCCGGCCGCCTTGACCGCGGCGACGACCGTCGGGTTGTAGTGGCCGGAGGGGTAGCAGAACCAGTTCACGGGCACGTGGTAGCGCTGCTGCAGCGTCTGGCGCGCGACCGCGACCTGTTCGTGCAGCTGTCCGGCGTTCAGCGTGATCAGGTCGGCGTGGCTGATGCCCTGCGTGTCGAGCTCCCATCCCGCCGCCAGCAGCCCGCGGATCTGGCCCTGTCCGAGCCCCCCCTGGGATGGCGGCAGCCCGGTCAGCTGGAGGTTCTCGTCGCCCACCCAGCCCATCTTCCGCAGCACGGGCAGCGCCTGTGTGTACTGCGAGTTGTAGCCGTTGTCGAAGCTGATCACGATCGGCTTGCCGGGGCCGAGCGACACGCCGCGGCGCCAGTACGCGTCGACCTGGTCGAGCGTCACGGCGTGCCAGCCGTCGTGTCTCAGCGCCTGCATCTGTTCCGCGAACTCTGCCGGTTCGACGTAGAGGCCGGGGAACGGCGCACCCGTGGGAGGGGCGGCGATCACGTGGTACATGAGGATCGGCACCGGGTCCGTGCCCGGCGGGCCCGTGCGGGCGCCGGCGGGGGCGGTGGTGGACGCACTCGCCGCCGCAGAGGCGTGCTTCGCGGCCGTGGCGTGCGTGCTCGTCGCGAGCGCCGCCGAGCGGGCGCGCGGAGCGCCGCCGCCCGCGCCGAGCGCCACGACGACGATCGCCGCCACCAGCGCGGCCGCGGCGGCGAGCCCGGCAAGTGCCATGCGCCGACGGCGCCGGATCACTCGCCGGCGCTCCTCTCGACGTGTGCGCAGCTGCTCGATGTCCATCAGTCGCCTCTGAGGCTCGACGGTAGCGTCTGTCCCGGCGGCGGGGGGTCGTCGCGCAGCAGCTGCGGGATGGTCACCAGCCGATAGCCGCGGGCGCGCAACTGCGTGATGATCGTCGGCAGCGCTTCGATCGTCTGCGTGCGCGTGCCGCCGGCGTCGTGCATGAGGATGATCGCGCCCGGATGCGCCCCTTCGAGCGCGCGCTGGACGATCACCGACACGCCCGGCTGCAGGTAGTCGTCGGTGTCGACCGACCACAGCACCATCAGCAGGTGCAGCGCGTGCAGCTCGCGCATCGTGGCCGCGTTGTATGAGCCATAAGGCGGACGGAACAGCGTCGGCCGCGGCCCACCGAGCAGCTCGATGCGCGCGAGCTGTTCGAACAGCTCTTCGCGCTGGTCGTGCGCGGACATCCGCGCCAGTTCCGGGTGCGTCTCGGTGTGGTCGCCGATCACGTCGCCGTCGCGCAGCTCGCGCACCGTCGAGGCGCTGAAGTAGCGCAGCATCTCGCCGATCTCGAAGAACGTCGCCTGCACGTGGTCGCGCTCCAGCACTTCCAGCACGCCGGGCGTGTACGGACCGGGGCCGTCGTCGAAGGTCAGGGCGACGTCGCGCGCGCCCGAGCTGCCTTCTTTGACGAACGGCGTGTAGGCGAGCACCGAGGAGACCGCATCCTGCAGGCTCTCGGAGAGGCCCGGCTGCCGGGTCTTGGCAAGGGGCGCCGTCGTCCTCGTGCGCGAGGCGGTCGTCGTGCGCGGGCGGTCGGTCGAGGAGCTGAGCGCGACGATCAGCGCGATCGCGCCGGCGAGCACGATCGCGGCCGCGAGCCGCCGCCGTCGAACCCTGACGCGGCGGGAGCGGCCCGCATCGTCCGCGGGTGCGGGAGGCGTGGCCTGCGGCGACTCACCTCGATGCGCGCGCGTCGGCCTGCGCTGCTCCTCGAAGTCCCAGTTCCAGCGCGGGCTCACGGTTCCGGCCCCACCTGCTCGATGAACGCGGCCAGCGCGGCGGCCTGCCCGGGATCCGCGCGGAGGCGCAGATGCGCGAGCGCGGCGAGCATCGGCGCAGCGTCGTAGCCGCGCAGCTCGTGGCCGCGAGGGTCGAGCAGCCCGGCTCGCAGGAAGCGTTCGTCGACCAGCGCGCGGCGTCCGTCGGACAGCGTCACGCGATGCCCGGCGAAGCTCGAGAAGCTGGGCGCGTGGTTGCGCGCCGGTGCGATCAGATGGCACGCCGAGCAGCCGTCGGCGACCACCAGGTGGGCGCCCTGCTCGACCAGCTGCTGCTCGTGCGAGAACGGTTCGGTGACGTACGCGGGCACGCTCGCCGCGTGCCTGACGCCTGCGCTCGGCGTGCCGCCGGCGCCGCAGCCGCAGAGCGCGAACGCGGTCGCGCCCGCCAGCAGGGCGAGCGTGCCTGCCTGCAGGGCGAGCGTGCCTGCCCGGGGGCGCGCGCGGGCACGCCGGGCGCGCGTGTCGGGCATTCGCATCGCGACATTGTCGCGAAGTCCCTGCCTGCTTCGGCGCGGTGGCGTGCTGAAATGGACGTGGCGGCGTCCGTCGCCGCCTTCGAATGCCGTCGCGAGGATCGAAATGAGCCAGATCGCGGAGCCGCCCGTCGCAACCCCGCCGGCCGATGGCCGCACGGCGTCGGCCGATGACGCCCACGAGCTGATCGAGCTCGACGTCACGGGCATGTCGTGCGGGTCGTGCGCGGCGCGCGTGCAGGCGGCGCTCGGCTCGGCTCCGGGCGTGGCGCACGCGTCGGTCAACTACGCCACGGGGCGCGCGAGCGTCGAGGTGGCGCACGGCGAGGACCCGCGGCTGCTGGTGGAGGCGGTGGAGCGCGTCGGCTACGGCGCTCGCGCGCTCGGCGCGGGCGCGCGCTCGCAGGCGCAGGCGGTGGCCGAGCTGGAGGCCGGCGAGGAGCGGGAGCGCGCCGACTGGCTGCGGCGGATGCTCGTCGCGGCGCCCCTGGCGGTGGCGGTCGTGGCGCTCACCTACTCGGCGCCGCACGACGTCACCGCACGCTGGATCGTCGCGGCGCTGACCGTGCCGATCCAGTTCTGGTGCGGGCTGCCGTTCCTGCGCGGCGCCTGGGTGCGGGCGCGGGCGCGCACGACCAACATGGACACGCTGATCGCGCTCGCGACGCTGGTGGCGTTCGTGTACGCGACGGTCGAGCTGCTGACGGCGCCCAACGTGCACGTCCACGGCGGGCCCGGCGGCGCGTTCAACGCGCATCTGCACTACGACGTCCCGGCGGTGATCATCGCGTTCCTGTGCGTCGGGCGCTGGTGCGAGGCGACCGCGCGCGGGCGCGCCGGGCGCGCGGTGCGCGAGCTGACGATGCTGGGCGCGCAGCAGGCGCGCCTGCTGGACCCGTCCGACCCCGCCGCCGCCGAGCGCCTGGTCCCGGTCGAGGCGGTGCGCCCGGGCGATCTGTTCCTCGTGCGCCCAGGCGACAAGGTGCCGGTGGACGGCGTCGTCGTGTCGGGCTCCTCGGCGGTCGACGAGTCGATGCTGACGGGCGAGTCGCTGCCGGTTGAGAAGGGCGAGGGCGACCCGCTGACGGGCGCGACGCTCAACATCGACGGCGTGCTGCGCGCGAGCGCGACGGCGGTTGGCGCGGACACGGCGCTGGCGCGGCTGATCGAGCTGGTGGAACGGGCGCAGGCCTCGCAGCCGAGCATCCAGCGCCTCGCCGACCGGATCGCGCGCGTGTTCGTGCCGTTCGTGCTCGCGCTCGCTTCCGCGACCGCGCTCGGGTGGATCCTGGCGGGCCAGTCCGAGCGCGGGCTGTTCGCGGCGATCGCGGTGCTCGTCGTGGCCTGCCCGTGCGCGCTCGGCCTGGCGACGCCGGTCGCGATCCTCGTCGGCACGAGCCGCGGCGCGAGCCTCGGGCTGCTGATCAAGGGCGCCGAGATGCTCGAGCGCAGCCAGGACGTGGACGTGATCGTGCTCGACAAGACCGGCACGATCACGACCGGCGAGCTATCGCTGACCGACGTGTGGGCGCCGGATGGGGAGGACGCGGACGCGGTGCTCGCGCTCGCGGCGGCGGCGGAGGCCGGCTCCGAGCATCCGGTCGCGGCGGCGATCGTCGCGGCGGCGCGTACGCGCGGTCTGTCGATCGAGCCCGCGGCCGACTTTCGCGCGCTGCCCGGTCGTGGCGTGCGCGCCACCGTCGGCGGTGGCGAGGTGTGGGTCGGGCGCCCCGGCGAGGAGCCCGCCGAGCGCCCGGACGTGCTCGAGCGCTGGGAGGCGAGCGGGCGCACTGCGGTGCTGGTGAAGCGCGACGCGCGCATGGCGGGCGCGCTGGCGCTAGCCGACACGGTCAAGCCGGAGTCCGCCGACGCGATCGCGGGCCTGCAGCGCATGGGAATCGAGGTGGCGATGCTGACAGGCGACAACGCGCGCGCGGCCGGCGCCGTCGCGGCGCAGGTGGGCATCGCGCGCGTGCTCGCCGGCGTCAGCCCGGACGCGAAGGTCGCGGAGGTGCAGCGGCTGCAGCAGCAGGGACGGCGCGTGGCGATGGTCGGCGACGGCGTCAACGACGCGGCGGCGCTCGTGCAGGCCGACCTCGGCATCGCGATGGGCACGGGCGTGGGCGCCGCGATCGAGGCCGCCGACATCAGCGTCGTCTCGGGCGACCTGCGCGGCGTGGCGCGCGCGCTGCGGCTCGCGCGCGAGACGTATGCGATCGTGCTGCAGAACCTCGGCTGGGCGTTCGGCTACAACCTGATCGCGCTGCCGCTCGCGATCACGGGTCTGCTCAGCCCGACGCTCGCGGGGGCGGCGATGGGCCTGTCGAGCGTGTGCGTCGTCGCCAACAGCCTGCGCCTGCGCAGCTTCGGCAAGCCCGGGAGGCCTACGCCGGTGCGCTCGCGCCGCCAGCGGATGACGAGCCTCGCGGTGGCGACGGTGCTGCCGGCGGCGATCCTCGGCGGCATGGTGCTCGCCGATCCCAGCACGTTCGCCGCGCCCGGCGAAGCGGCGCGCACGATCGCCGAGCCGCACGGCGAGACGCTCGAAGTGAACGCGCTGCCGCTGCAGCCGGGCAACGTCGCGCTGCACGTGTACCTCCTCGGCGCCGGTCAGCCGGCGCTGCGTTCGATCGCGATGAGTGCGACCTCGAGCACCGGCGCAAGGGCCACGGTCCATCTCTACCGTGCCGGGCCGGCGCATTTCATCGGCCAGGCGCGCCTGACGGCGGGCGAATGGTCGTTCCGGATCTCCGGCGCCGACGGCGCGAGCCGGCCGCTGGGCGGCTCGTTCGCGGTCCCGATCGGCTGAGCTACAGCGCGAGCTGCATGGCGGCGAACATGTACGCCATGCCGAGCGTCATCGCGAACATCGACAGGCGCAGGTCGCGGAAGCAGACCAGCGGCTCGGCCGCCGCGATCGCCACGGCGCCGCCGGGCGTCAGCGACAGCGCGGCACCGGGCAACGTGCGGCGGTCGACGTCGCGCATGCGGTCGCTGACCCACAGCAGCGACTGCGCGGTGAAGTAGGCGACCAGCAGCCACGTGATCGGCGCCTGGAAGCCGCTCGGCGACCACATGTAGGCCATCGCCCCGAGGTCGAGCGCCATCACCAGCCACAGCACGTTGATCGCGCGCCTGCTCAGCGCCTGCGCGAGCATCCACGCGAGGACGGCGAGCGCGCCATTCGCGAACGCGAGCTGCCAGAAGCCGCTGGGGACGTCGAAGTGGTCGATCGAGGACGGCGCGAACATGAACGCCATGCCGAGCGCCATCAGCACGTGTCCGGAGTGCCACGTACGGCGCTGGCCGTCGTCGCTGTCGAGCACGTGGCGGGCGTGGATGACGACGATCGCGAGGAACACGAGCGTCCAGATGACGGCCAGCCACGTGGGGAGGATGTTCGCGGTGCCATGCCCGATGGGGTCCATCGACATTCCGCCGATCGCCGTCGAGTGGCCGCCGCCATGGCCCATGTTCATGGCGCCCATGCGGGCGAAGGTAGCACACGCCTGCGGCCCTGATGCGCCGTTCTCGGCGGGCTGCGCCGCCGCCGCGCGGCGGGTCTAGTATTGGCGTGCGATGAGCGGTTTGGGCTTGAGCTGCGGCAGGTGCGCGCGTCGGTTGTGGCGGGTGGCGCCGATGCTGGCGCTGGCCTCGCTCGCCGCGCTGGTGCTCGTCGGCGCGATCGATCCGCTGCAGAGCGGCGTGCTGACGATGGCGCCGGCGCTCGCGCTCGCGGCGATGATGCTCGCCCGCCCGTATCCGGGTGAGCGCGCGATCGCGCGGCTGCGCGCCCGCCGCTCGCGACGGCGCCGGCGGTTCGCCGCGCCGGTGCTCGCGCGCCCGCGGGCGGTTGCGGGCATGGTCCGCGGCGGGCGTCTGATCGCCGCCGCCCTCGCCGGCCGGGCCCCGCCGGCGGCGCTCGCGAGCCGCTGAGCGTCGGCGGCCTCGCGTCCCACGGTCCGGCCCCGCGACGCGGGGCTTCTCACCGAGGTCGGCCGGCGCCAAGCGCCGCCGGCTCGGCCAGTGACAGGGAGGCGTCGTCATGTTCCGCATCAGCACCCGCGGCATCCAGATCGCGCTCGGCGTCGTCTGGCTGCTCGACGGGCTGTTCCAGTTCAAGAGCTTCATGTACACGCACGGGATCGTCAGCGAGGTGTTCGCGCCGGCGGCCGAAAGACAGTGGTCGATCGTCGGTGGCCCGATGCGCACGTTCGACGACTTCTACGGCCGCGATCTGACGCTCTGGAACACGCTCTCGGGTGAGATCCAGGTGGCGATCGGCCTGGGGCTGATGCTCAGCCGCAGGACGGTCAGGCCGGCGCTGGCGGCGTCGTTCGGCTGGGCGCTCGTCGTGTGGTGGTTCGGCGAGGGCTTCGGCGGCCTGACGTCGAACACGCTGCCCTCACCGCTGATGGGCGCGCCAGGCGCGGTGATCCTGTACGCGATCGTCGGCGTGCTCGTGTGGCCGACGAGCAGAGAGCGGGGGTGTTCGCCGGCGGACCTGGGCCCCCTTGGCGACCGCGGCGGCCTGTACGCGTGGTCGGGGCTGTGGGTGCTCTGCGCCGGCCTGTGGCTGGCGAACGTCAACCGGGCGCAGGGCGCCACGCACGCGATGATCGCGACGATGGCCGCAGCCTCGCCGCACTGGCTCGCGAGCTTCCAGGGCTCCGTGGGCGCGCACACGCAGGGTCATGGCGCCGCGATCGCGATCGCACTCGCCGCGCTCTCGCTCGTGGTCGCGGTCGGGGTGTGGACGCCGTGGCGCTGGGGCGCGCTGGCGCTGGGCATCGCGATCTCGCTCGCCTACTGGGTCCTCGGGCAGGATCTCGGCGGGCCGTTCTGGAGCGAAGGCGCGACCGACTTCAACTCGGGACCGCTGTTCGTGCTGCTTGCGTGCGCGCTGTTCCCGCTGGCGCAGTCGGCTCTAGGCGTGCGCGGCGAGGCTGTACGCGGCCGTCTCGACGGCGGCGCGGACTATCCGAGCGGCGTCGCGGGCCCGCGCGCCGCGACTGTCACGGGCGTGCCCACGGGCAGCGCCTGCTCACCGTGAACGCGGGCCAGCAGCAGCTCCCGCCGCGGCGACTCCGGGCTCGCCAGAGACTGCTCCTGGCCGGCGTGCGACGGTTCCGGGCGGATGTGCAGCAGCGCGTCGTGCCCGTAGTAGCGGCACTGCTCCACGCGGCCGTCGAGCGGCCCCGCCGCTCCCGGCCCGGCAAGATCGCCGTCGGCGCGCACGCGCACGTCGAGCTGCTCGGGGCGGATCATCACGACGCCCGCCCGCGCGCCGCCCGCCGGGTGTCCGCCGCGCAGCGCGAGCGCGCCGAGCGGCGTCAGGGCGGTGCCGTCCTCGAAGCGCGCGTCGATCAGGTTGACGGCGCCGAGGAAGCGCGCGAGGCGCTCGTCGGCGGGCCGCTCGTACAGCTCGGCGGGCTCGGCGTGCTGGATGATCGCGCCGTCGCGCAGCACCGCCACGCTGTCGGCCAGCGACAGCGCCTCCTCCTGGTCGTGGGTCACGAGCACCGTCGTCACACCCTGCGCGCGCAGCAGCGCGTGCACCTCCTCTCGCACGCGCGCGCGCAGCGAGGCGTCGAGCGAGGAGAACGGCTCGTCGAGCAGCAGCGCCTGCGGACGGCGGGCGAGCGCGCGGGCGAGCGCGACGCGCTGCTGCTCGCCGCCGGAGAGCTCGTGCGGGAGGCGCTTCGCTAGCGGCGCGATTCCCACCATCTCCAGCAGCTCTGTGACCTGCTTGCCGCGGCGTTCGCGGCGGGGGAGCCCGAAGCCGACGTTCTGCTGGACGCTCAGATGCGGGAACAGCGCGCCCTCCTGCGGCACGTAGCCGACGCTGCGCCGCTCCGGCGCCAGATGTGTGCCGGCGTCCTCGAGCGTCTGCCCACCGAGCGACACGGAGCCCCGCTCCGCGCGCTCGAAGCCGGCGATCACGCGCAGCAGCGTCGTCTTGCCGCAGCCGGACAGGCCGAGCACAGCGGTCAGCGAGCCGGCGGCGGCCTCGAGCTCGACGCCCCGCAGCACCGGCTCGCCGCCGTAGCCCTTCCACAGCTCGTGCACCGACAGCCGGCTCATGCCTGGCGCTCCGTGCGCGCGAGCGCGCTCATGCGGCGGCTGAGCAGGTACGCGGGGACCGCCGAGATGGCCACCATCAGGGCGGCGTACGGTGCGGCCGCGCCGTAGGAGAATTCGCTCGTGTATGCCCAGAACTGCGTGGCGAGCGTGTTCACGCCGGTCGGGCGCAGCACCAGTGTGGCGGTCAGCTCGGTGGCGGCGGAGATGAACACGAGCGCGAACGCCGCCCCGAGGCCGGGCGCGATCAGCGGCAGCGTCACCCGCAGCCACGCTGCCGTCGGGCGCGCGCCGAGCGAGCGCGCGAGCTCCTCCAGCCGCGCGGGCGCCTGCGCCATCGCGGTGCGCACGCAGACGAGCGCCAGCGGCAGGAACAGGATCGCGTAGGCGACGATCAGCTCGAACGCGCTCTGATAGAGCGAGAAGGCGTAGTGCACCGTGAACGAGACGAATCCGAGCGCGATCACGAGCCCGGGGAGCGCCATCGGCAGGTAGGCGAGGCGCTCGAGCAGCACCGTCGCGCGGTTGCGGTGGCGCAGTGAGAGCGCGCTCACGGGCACGGCGAGCGCCGTCGCGAGCGCGGCTGCGCCCGCGCTGTAGGCGGCGGTGTGCAGGGCGGCGGAGCCGATCGAGGCGGACGGCAGCGTGGTCGAGCTGCCGCGCGCCATCCAGTAGACGAGCGAGCCCATCGGCACGCCAAGCGCGAGCGCGCTGAGCGTGCCCAGTCCCGCGAGCGCCGGAACGGCGAAGCGTCCCAGCGCGACGCGCGGGGCGATCCGCCGCGCGCCCGGGCCGCTGCGCGCGACCCGTCCGCGCCCGGTGAGCGACAGCTCGCCGACGAGCGCGGCGATGCTGAGCGCCACCAGCACCAGCGACAGCACACACGCGGCGACGGTGTCGAAGCCGAGCTTGAACTCGGTGAAGATCTCGACCGTGAAGGTGCGGTACTGCACGATTTCGAATGCGCCGTACTCGGCCAGCAGCGCGAGCGTCACCAGCAGGCAGCCGCCGAGCACCGCCGGGCGGATCTGGCGCAGCGTCACGCGCCAGAACGTGCGCCACGGGCCGAGCCCGAGGCTGCGCGCGGCCTCCTCGAGGCCCGCGTCGAGGTTCGCCAGCGCGCTCGCCACGGGCAGGTACACGAGCGGGTACAGCGCGAGCGTCATGATCATCACCGCCGCCAGGTACCCGTGCAGCGCCGGGTCGATCGAGACCCAGCCGAAGCCGATGACGAAGTCGGGCACGCCCAGCGGCAGCACCAGCGCGACGGCCCACAGGCGGCGGCCGGGAATCGTCGTGCGCTCCACGCACCACGCAGCGGCGACGCCGAGCACGGCGCACAGCAGCGTGCAGGCGAGCGCCAGGCGGACCGTGTTCCACAGCAGCACCGCCACCGAGTGGCGCAGCAGCAGGTGGCGCACTTCGCCCCACCCGGACTGCTGCGCTTCGACGATCAGGAACACCAGCGGCAGCAGCACCAGCGCCGCCGCGATCGCGCCGCCGGCGAGGCTCACGAGCGGCCAGCGCCGGCGGCCCGACCAGGCGCGCGTGATGCGGCCGGCGAACGGGGTGGGGGAAGCCAGCGTGCTCACCGCGCCCCTAGAGCAGCCCCAGCTTCTGCTCCAGCGCGAGCGCCTGGCTGCCGTCGCCGAGCTCGGATGGCGTAAGCGCCGCGGGCCGCAGCTGGGCGAACGGGCGCAGCCCCGGCGCGGACGCCACACCCGGCCGCAGCGGGTACTCGTAGCTGTGGCTGTGCGCGATCGTCTCCTGGCCGGTGCGGCTGACGAGGAACGCGAGCAGCTTCTGCGCGGCGGCCTCGTGCGAGCTGGAGCGCAGCACGGCGGCGCCGGACACGTCGACGAGGTCGCCAGGGTCGCCGGGCGCGTAGTAGTGCAGCGCGGAGTGCACGGCGCCCGCCCCGACCTCGGCGCGCAGCCGGTACCAGTAGTAGTGGTTGATCGGCCCGACGGCGCTCTCGCCGTTGTTGACCTGCGCGACCACCGTCTCGTTGTCCGGGTAGATCTTGCCGTTGGCCTGCAGGCCCTTCAGCCAGCGTTCGGCCGCGGCGGTGCCGTCGAGCTTGACGATCGCGGTGATCAGCGGCTGGAAGTCGGTCTCCGAGGGGGCGAAGCCGACCTTCCCGCGCCACTGCGGATCGGCCAGTTCGAGGATCGAGCCGGGCAGCTGCGCGGGCTTGACCTGGGAGGTGTTGTAGACGAGCGCCGACACGCGGGCGGACACGCCGACCCAGTCGCCCTGCGCGGAGTCGTAGCGGCCGGGGACGGCGGCGAGCGTCGCGCGCGCGACCGGCGCCAGCAGGCCGCGCTCGCGCAGGGCTTCGAGCACGGGCGTGTTCTCGGTGTAGAACACGTCCGCGGGCGAGCTCGAGCCCTCCTGCAGGATCTGGTTGCCGAGTTCGGCCTCGTCGCCGCTGCGGACGCTCACCTTGATGGCGGTCTGCCTTTCGAACGCCGCCACGAGCGCCGCGGTCGTCTGTTCGTGCTGGCCGCTGTACAGCGTGATCGCGTCCGCGCCGCCCGTCCCGGAGGAGCCGCAGGCGCTCAGCGCCAGGGCGGTGCAGCTCAGCAGAGCGCCAAGGACGGGAAGCTTGCGGGGGTTCATGCCTGTAAATCCGATCGGCGGAGTCGGGATGCCATCAGGACCGTACCACAGCAGTTAGGGTTGCCTAACTCCGCGGGGCAGCAGACGGCATCGCCGCCGAATAGGTGAGAATCAACCGATGCACGTGACAGCCAAGGCCGATTACGCAGTGCGCGCCGTGATCGAGCTCGCCGGCAGCGCCCAGGACTCGCCGCGCAAGGTCGACGAAGTCGCGCAGGCGCAGAGCATCCCCGTGTCGTTCCTGGAGAACATCCTCACGCAGCTGCGCTCCTCGGGCATCGTGCGCAGCCAGCGCGGCCCCGAAGGCGGCTACTGGCTGGCGCATCCGGCCGAGGAGGTCAACCTCGCGCACATCATCCGCGCGGTCGAGGGCCCGCTCGTGGGCGTGCGCGGCCAGCGCCCGGAGGAGGTCGAGTACGCGGGCTCGGCCGAGAGCCTGCAGCAGGTATGGGTCGCGCTGCGCGCCAACCTGCGCAAAGTGCTGGAGCAGGTGACCGTCGCCGATGTCGCCTCCGGCAAGCTGCCGAAGGAGGTCCTCGCGCTCACGCGCGAGGAGGAGGCCTGGCAGACCCGCTAGAGCCGCTGCGCAGGCCGCTGGAACCGCTGCGCGGCCGAACCGGTCAAAGTCATATCGGTTTTATGATTTTTCGCTCTGTGAGGCGATCTGTGGGCTACTCTGTCAAGGGCTTCCGGAGGCCCTTGACAGGGGCATCACTCCCCGCAACGCCCGCCTCCGGACACCCGTCCCCATCGCTTCCAGCGTCAGTCACCCAAAGGAGATCCAGCCCGATGTCAGCCCCGCCCACAGCCGTTTCGTCCGTCCCGAGCGCCACGGCCACCGATGCCGCCGAGGCGGCCGTCGAGGCGATCACCGGCGCAGCCTCCCAGGACGTGACGTTCTCGCTGGCGCTGACCCAGGACCAGAAGGACATCCGCGACTGGGTCCACGGCTTCGCCGCCGACGTGATGCGCCCGGCGGCGCACGAGTGGGACGAGAAGGAGCAGACGCCGTGGCCGATCATCGAGGAGGCCGCCAAGATCGGGCTGTACGGCTTCGAAGGGCTCGCGCAGTTCTTCGCCGACCCGACCGGGCTGATGCTGCCGATCGTCAACGAGGAGCTGTTCTGGGGCGACGCCGGAATCGGCATGTCGATCATGGGCACGGCGCTCGCGGTCGCGGCGATCTTCGGCCAGGGCTCGGGCGAGCAGATCGGCGAATGGATCCCGCGCTGCTTCGGCACGCCGGATGACCTCAAGGTGGCGGCGTTCTGCGCGTCGGAGCCGAACGCCGGCTCGGACGTGTCGGGCGTGCGCACGAGCGCCAAGTTCGACGAGGCGGCGGGCGAGTGGGTCCTCAACGGGCAGAAGGCGTGGGCGACCAACGGCGGCATCTCCGACGTCCACGTCGTGATCGCCTCGGTCGACCGCGAGCTCGGCTCCAAAGGCCACGCCGCGTTCGTCGTGCCGATGAGCGAAGCCAAGGGCATCTCGCAGGGCTCGAAGGTCTCCAAGCACGGCCTGCGCGCATCGCACACGGCCGACGTGTTCCTCGACGACTGTCGCGTGCCGGCCGGATACGTGCTGGGCGGCAAGGAGAAGCTCGACGAGCGTCTGGCGCGCGTGCGCGAGGGCAAGAGCGGCAACTCGCAGGCCGCGATGCAGACGTTCGAGTCCTCGCGCCCGACGGTCGGCTCGCAGGCGCTCGGCATCGCCCGCGCGGCGTATGAGTACTCGCTCGAGTACGCCAAGGAGCGCGAGCAGTTCGGGCGCAAGATCATCGAGAACCAGTCGATCGCGTTCACGCTCGCGCGCATGAAGCTCGAGATCGACGCCGCGCGCCTGCTCGTGTGGCGCGCCTCGTGGATGGGCCGCAACCAGGTTCCGTTCGAGAACGCCGAGGGCTCGATGAGCAAGCTCAAGGCCGGCGAGGTCGCCGTGTGGGTGACCGAGCGCGCGATCCAGATCCTCGGCGGCAACGGCTACACGCGCGAGTTCCCGGTCGAGCGCTGGCACCGCGACGCGAAGATCTACGACATCTTCGAGGGCACCGCCGAGATCCAGCAGCTGGTGATCTCGCGCGCGATCTCGGGGATGCACATCAAGTAGCGCTGCAGAGCCAAATCTGGGTCTTTAGCTGGCGGTGATGTAGCCGCTCATGTAGCCCGGGTGTGCCATCGCCCATTCGTCGCATCGGAAGGTGCAGAACCAGAGAAACGTGCCAGCGTGCTTTACGAGCAACGTGTAGGTGTGGGTGCCGGGCATCACGATGATGTTGACGCCTGCCCCTGGCGAGGTGATGCTGTGTGGCTGGTTATCGGTGTTGTCGATCCTCAGCTCTTGGGGTTGGCCCACGTGGACGGTGAATTCGGTTTGGGTGAACTCATCGTGCTTTTCGCCTTCGGGACCAAGCTTGCCTTCTGGGATCACCTTCAGAACGACCACGCTTGCCACCGGCGGCAGCCCGGCGGCGGCCTGGGTTGCCGCGCGTGCTTCCTGTCTTTCGCTGCTGTGGACGAGCGCGACCATCGAAAGTGCCAGTGCCGCCGTGATCCCTGCGCCAGCGAGTGCCTTCAGGCCGAACTTCCTGGCAGCTGCGTCACCGTGCTCCCGCTGATACCTGGCCTCGGTCTCCCTGTCAGGCTCCTGCACAGGGCCCTCGGGCTCGAAGACGAGATGACGAACGGGTACGGCGAATCGCTCGCGCACGAGCCCCGCGAGTCGTGGCTCGAGCCCGTTCGCGGCCGGCTCCCAGCCGGTGGAGACGATGACTTCGTCCGGCACGAAGGTGGCGAACGCGTCCTCGACGGCTTCGAGAGGATCTGCCTCTGAGGTCTGGCCCGCAACGGCCAGATGGTGGGCGACGCGGTCCAGCGCCCACTCCAGGCGCACGCGCGCCTGATCCAAGACACTGTCGACCGCGCCCGTCAAGCGGGCTCCTGGGGAAATCAGCGCGGGCACGAGCAGGAGCACATGCGTACGAGGTATGGATGCCAGGCGCTCGATCTCGCTGAGGAGTGCCTCTTCGCCCAGCGTGTCGTTGGCGACGACGAGGACCCGGCGCTCGGCCGACGAGCCCAGGTGCGGAGGGGCCATCTTCACCGGCAGCTCGTGGCCGCGGAGCTTGCGCATGCGCAACAGCGCCAAGCGAGCAGCGACGGCGCCGAGCATGACCGCAAGCACAATGAATGCGAGCCACGTGGGGCCGAGAGCGGCGGCGAGCACCACTGGAATCAGGGCGACTGTCACCAGCACGACGAAGCGGAATGCCTCCTGCTCGCTGTGAAAGGGGCTACGCACCGGCGGGGGTCCCTTCGGCGGCCTGCCCGGACAGGCCCTGGACGGCGGCAACGATCTGCTCGGGGCTCGCTGGTGCCGGCAACTGGTGGCAGCCGTCCAGCAGCTCGCGCAATCCCGTGTCTGGCTCCGACGGCGCCTCGACTACCAGTGACGTGTCCGGATAGCGAGTGCGGAGTTCACGCAAGACTTCCCGGGCCGCCTCGTTCTCGTAGCCCAGGGAGCTGACAATGAGGTCGGCGTCGTGGGCAGGCGCGCATCCCTGGGGGCCGGTGAGTGGACAGCGCCCGGGCCCGGCTGGGCCGGGGCAGACCGCGACCGCGTAGCCGGCGTAGCGCAGTCCGGAGGCGATCGCGAGGCCGACCGTCTCGTCCGGGTGCTCGACAAGGACACGCGGGTGGCTCCAGCGCCAAGGCTGTGGTTTCAGGTCTACTGCTGCTTGTGCTTGTGCGGCGGATTCTTTGGAAGGCATGAGGTGAAGCTAGATCGCGCCTACTTCGCAGTCATCCGGGTCAACCCGCATCTCGCTGCGTAGGAAACCGTCACCGGACCTACCTCACAGCGTTCGCAACGTCCCTGGGCACGTCACCTAGAGCGCGGACGGCGCCGCCTCGCTCTTCACCGCCGAGATCTCCAGCGCGATCTTCACCTTGTTGCCAAGCAGCGCTCCGCCCGTGTCGAGCGCCTGATTCCAGGTGAGGCCGAAATCTCTACGGTTGAGCTCCCCGCGCAGCTCGAGCGAGATGCGCTCGGAGCCGCAGGGCTCGTGTGCCGCGGCGCTCACCTGGGCGTCGAGCGCTATCTCGCGCGTGACACCGCGCATCGTCAACTCGCCCACGATACGCAGACACCCGTCGCTGAGGCGCTCGATCCGGGTCGAGTTGAAGCCGATCTCCGGAAAGCGCTCCACGTCGAAGAAATCGGGAGAGCTCCGCAGGTGCTCGTCGCGTACAGCCTCGTTCGTATCGATCGACGCGGCGTTGACCACTCCCGTCGCCCGCAGGGCGCCTGACGCCGTTTCCAGTGTCCCGTCGAACTCGCGGAAGCGACCGCTGACCGTCGCGAGCATCATCTGCCTCAAGGCGAATGAAACGCTCGAGCGGGGGGTGTCGACTGACCATTTAGCTGTGGGGACGACGCTCGCGCCGCTGGCCCCGTCCTCCACGGACATTCAGAGAACCCCCTGCTCGGTTGATGATGCTCGACGGGCAGGCTCGTCGCTGCGCTGCGCCGGCGCATCGGTAGAAAACGCGCGGTCGGGTGTTGGTGCGACATGCGGCATATGTGGAACTTTGCAGCGTCATCGCCTGCGCACATCCGTGGAAGCCCACGATCAAGCGTCCGTCTTCTCCGTGTGCGTACCGTCGGACAGTCAGTTCGCGGAGTCCGTTGGCGTCCACTCCAGGGCGGGGAGCTTGCGCTCGAGCCAGGCTGGCATCCACCATGTGCGTGGGCCGACCACCCGCATGATCGCAGGCAGCAGCACGAGCCTGACGATCGTGGCGTCGAGCAGCACGGCGATCGTGAGCCCGACGCCGAACTGGCGCAGTGGGATGACGTTGGCGGCTGCGAATGCGAGGAAGACGGCGGTCATGATTGCGGCGGAGCCCGTGATCACACCGGTGGTGTGTCGCAGGCCGTAGCGAATCGCGCCCTCGGCGTCGCCCTGTGCGATCCATTGCTCGCGCATGCGTGTCAGCAGGAAGACCTCGTAGTCGATCGACAGGACGAACATGATCGCGATGATGCCGGCGCCGGAGGCCGCGTCGATGTAGCCCGGTCCGCCGAGCACGTGTGTCTCGGTGAGCAGCTGCAGCGCTCCGAGCGCGACGGCGATCGTGGCGAGGTTCAGCGCGACGGCGATCAGCGGCAGCAGCAGCGCTCGCAGCACGACGATCAGCGTGAGCATGGCGACGATCGCGAGTGCAAGCACGAGCCACGGGACGCGGGCGGTGTTCGCGTTGGTGTAGTCGAGCAGGTACTGTGCGCCCTGGCCGATCCCGACCTTGCTGTCGGTCGCGGCGGCGAGCGCGGGCAGGCTGCGCTGCAGCCGTCTGCTTAGGGCTGCGGTCGCGGACGCGTCGGGTGGGCTTGAGGCGACCACCATCATGCGTGCGGCCTGGCCGCCGCCGTCGACGTTGACCAGCTGCGCGACCTGTTCGCGCGTTGGTGAGACCGTGCCGTCCAGCGCGGTCAGCACCAGGTAGCCGGAGTCGAGCGCGTTCGGGGAGTTGGTGTGCAGCAGCCGGTAGTCCTGCTGGTAGCCATCCACCATCGAGGCGTAGCTCTGTAGCGGACGTTGCGCCCCGGACAGTCCGGCGGCGAGGGCCCCGGTACGGCGCTCCGCGGAGGAGAGACCACCCGCGAGCTGCCGGTTGCCGCCGGCGAGCTTGCTGAGTCCGCCGGCGAGCTGGGTGTCGCCGCCGGTGAGCTTGTCGAGCCCGGTGGCGAGCTGCCGGTTGCCGCCGGCGAGCTTGCTGAGTCCGCCGGCGAGCTGGGTGTCGCCGCCGGTGAGCTTGTTGAGCCCGGTGGCGAGCTGCCGGTTGCCGCCGGCGAGCTTGCTGAGTCCGCCGGCGAGCTGGGTGTCGCCGGTTGTGAGTCCGTCCAGTCCGCTCGCGAGCTGGCTTGCGCCGCCGCTCAGCCCGTCGAGTCCGTCTGAGAGCGTGTGTCCGTCGGCTGCCAGGCCGTGCAGGGCGGAGTCGAGCTTGACCGCGCCTTCTTCGGATTCCCTTGTGCCGGTGGCGAGCCGGTCGGCGCCGGCGCGTAGCTGGTCGAGGCTGGCGGTCAGCTGCGAGAGCTCTGCCGGCAGGTCCGCGAGCCATTCCAGGCATCCGAGCAGTTGCTGCTGGATGCGGGCGAGCTGTGAGAGGTCGTTCTGTTCGGCCAGCTGTGTGATCGCGGTGAGGTCTTGCGCGAGCGCCGGATAGCGTGGGTCGCTGCGTCCAAGGGTCATCGCGTCGAGTTCGCGCGTCGCTTCGCTCATCCGTGTGCGCAGCTGCTCGTCGGAGGCTCGCAGCGTGGTGATCCAGCCGGCCCAGGCGTGGAGCTGTTCGGCGAGCGCCTCGATCGGCGTGAGGATCGTGTGCACGGTGTCGTCGAGGGTGTCCATGCCTTGCGCCAGCTGTGCCGCGCCGGCCGTGAGGGGGCCGTCGGAGGTGGCCAGCCGTTCGGCGCCAACGGCTGCTTCGTCGAGGCCGCCCGCGAGCGCGGTCGATCCCGTGGCGGCCTGGGCGAGACCCGCCTGCAGCTGTTCCGCGCCGGTGTGAGCGCGGCCGGTTTCGCTCGCGAGTCGTGTCGCGCCCGCGTGCGCGCGGCTGCTTTCGGTTGCCAGTCGCTTTGCGCCTGCGTGCGCGCGGCCGGTTTCGCTCGCGAGGCGCTTTGCTCCTGTGTGCGCGCGAGCGGTTTCGCGCGCGAGTCGCCCCGCGCCGGCGTTGGCGCGGCCGGTTTCGCTCGCCAGGCGTTCGGCGCCGTTCTCGGCGCCTACGGCGCCGTCGCCGAGCGAGCTCGCGCCGGTTGCGGCCGAGGCGAGGCCGCCGCGCAGTGCCGTGACGCCGTCGCTCGCGCGGCCCAGCCCGGAGCGCAGGCCCTCGATGCCCTGCTGGGCGCCTTCCAGGCGCCTCGGCGCGGAGGCGAGCGCGGCGTGGGATTCGGTGAGCTCGCGCTGGGCGCCCGCGATCGACGCGGGTCCGAGCACCGCGGCGACATCGGGTTCGCGGGCGATCGCTTCCTGCCAGTGCGCGAGCGCGTCGATGCGCCGGGTGGTGGTCATCGCGCCGCTGTCGGCGCTGGCCACGATCACGAAGGGCGCCGACCATCCCGGTCCGATCGTGCGTTCGACCATCCCCACCGCGATCCGCGCCGGGTTGGAGGTTGGCAGCTCCGCCGCGGACGGTGGACCCATGCGCAGCGCGCCGGCTGGGGCCGCCAGTGCCAGCATTCCGGCGAGGATCAGTGGGACCGTGATCGCGGGGTGGGCGATCAGCCGTTCCGCCAAAGCCCCCACTCTGGTGCGATGTCCGGCGGTGGGGGAGCGGGTGAGCCGGATCTCCCAGCGGTTCAGGCGTGGGCCGAGCAGGCGCAGCAGCGCGGGCATCGCGCTGCGCGCCAGGGCGACGCTCAAAAGACCCGAGATCACCACTCCGATTGCAACCGGTCCGAGGAGTCCTGGCGTTGCCACGGCGCTCGCCGCGAGCATCGTCAGCGCCAGCGTCCCGCCGGCCGCGGCGATCGTGCGCCCGGCGGCCATCGAGGCGATCGCGACGGCCGCCTCGTGGTCCCATCCCTCGGCCAGCTCCTGGCGCACGCGCGAGACCATCAGCAGGGCGTAGTCGACGCCGAGCGCGAGGCTCATCATCGCGGCGATGGCGACTCCCAGCGAGTTGATCGGCGTCAGGAAGCTCGCCAGCCACAAGAGGCCGTGGCCGGCCATCACGGTCGCCCCGCCCATCGCGAGGGGCACGGCGGCGGCCACCGGCGAGCGGAACACGAGCAGCAGCACGAGGATCAGCACCGGCAGCGCGATCATCTCCGCTCGCAGCGTGTCCGCCATCGTGGCTTCCTGGATCGCGCGACCGATCACCGCGACGCCGGTCAGGTAGCTGCGCACCGGGCGCTTGACGGTGCGGGCGATCAGGGCTTCGGTGCTCGGCACCACCGCCATCGCCCGGCTCGCGGGGCGGATGAAGTTGACGAGCACGAACGCGCTCCCGGGGTTGGGGCGCAGCGAGTGCGCAATGCTCGAGCGGTGCGCCATGACCGACCCATCCCACGGCGAGAGCACCTGGACCTGCTTGATCTTTCGCAGCGCGGCGACCAGCCGCTGGCCCTGGCGGTCGACCTGCGCGGGTGGGCCGCGCAGCAGGACGGCGATCGGGACTGTGTTGCCGAACTCGCTTGCCAGCATCGCTTCGGCCCGGGAGGAGGGCGTACCGGGCACCGCCAGGGACATCGGCGCAAGCCTGCCTTCCAGACCCATGCCGAGGAACGCGAGCACGGCGATCGCCACCGCCCAGGCGATCAGGGTCGGCCACGGCCTCGCCACCCTCCTCGCCGGCCTGCTTCGCCTGCTCATGGCTACCTCCTGGGTGGGGATCGCCGAACGACCACCTAAACCGTATCATAAAATAATGGTACATTGATCTGTGTACCGTAGTTTCCCGATATGATTGCGGGATGACCGAAGTGCAGGCCGAGCAGCGGCTGACGATCGACGAGCTCGCACAGACGGCCGGCCTGACCGTGCGCAACGTGCGCAGCTACCAGTCGCGCGGGCTGATCCCGCCGCCGGAGGTGCAGGGCAGGACCGGCTACTACGGCGCCGAGCACATGGCGCGGCTGGCGCTGATCCGCGAGATGCAGGCTCAGGGGTTCAACTTGGCCGCGATCGCCCATCTGCTGGAGCAGGCAGCCGGCGCCAGCGAGCAGGTCCTCGGCTTCACCCGCTCCCTGATGACCCCCTTCGAGACCGAGACCCCCGAGATCGTCGCGCGGGCCGACCTGCTGGAGCGCCTCGGCGGCAGCATCGAGGAGAAGCTCATCGCCAAAGCCGAGAAGCTCGGCTTGGTGATCCCGATCGGCCAGGACAGCTTCGAAGTCCCCAGCCCAACCCTGCTGGCCGCCGGCGAGCGACTCGTCGCTCTGGGCGTCCCCTTCGACGCCGCACTCGACACAATGGACAAGCTCAGACGCGACACCCAACGCGTCGCGCAGACGTTTGTGCGGATCTTCCTCGAGTACATCTGGAAGCCCTTCGACGACGCCGGCCGGCCCGAGTCCGAATGGCCCCAGGTGCAAGCAGCACTCGATCAGCTGCGGCCACTCGCCTCCGAGGCCCTCGCCGCCACCTTCAAGCCCATCATGACCAAGACCGTCGAAACGGCCTTCGGCAAGCAGCTCGACCACGCACGCACACGCAGGTCATGACCCGATCGGCATCGCCTCGGGGACCAACCTCCGCAGCAGGCGCGGCGCTCCTTCGCAACCACTACTACGAGGAGGTGGGCGGCGATGTCACCGGCCGCGCGGGCCGGATGCTGGCGCTCAGCGGCGCCCTCGTGGCGGGGGTGGTGCTGGCATCGGCGCCGTCTGTAGGGGTTGACACTAGTATCGCTTGCGTCTAGCGTCTGCAAGGCGGAGGGATGCCGCGAGGGCGGGGGGACCGGCCAATCACACCTGTTCGGGGGCCGAGGGGCCACCCGCGCGGCTTCCTCCCAATAGAGCCCCTGGAGGGGATCAAGACACGGGCGGCCTGCTGGTCGGGAGCCCGGCATGCGATGAATGGAGACAGAAATGAGCGGAAGGATTCCTGAGAGGACGGTGAAGCTGGCCGTGGCAGCGCTTGCGGCGATCGTCCTGTTCGCGATGGCAGTCGGGGTCGCCGGAGCGGAAGTCATCTACCAGAACATCCCCAGCAAGTCCCTGCCGGCGCTCGGCTACGAGTCCGACTCGGTCGCCGAATTCGGCGGCGAGGTCGAATTCGAACACGCGGCGCGCAACAGCCCGTCGGTCGCCGTCGAGCTTGAGAGCTACGCCTGCCAGACCGGCAGCGTGGCGACGTGCACGACCACTCCGGGGTCGAGCTTCGAATGGCCGATCACCCTCAGCATCTACAACGTCGGCTCGCTGGGCTCGCCGATCGCGCGGATCACGAGGATGGTCAAGATCCCGTACCGCCCGACCGAGAACGCCAAGTGCCCGAACGTGGGCTGGACCAAAGGCTATGGCAAGGAATGCGAGTTCGCCAAGGGCGTCAAGGCCAAGTTCAAGTTCCCCGGCGCGACGCTGCCCGAACGAGCGGTGATCGCGGTGGCGTACAACACCGAGACCTACGGTGCCGAGCCGACGGGTCATGAAGGCCCCGAGAACTCGCTGAACGTGGCCGTCAACGCGAACTACAAGTGCATCAAAGAAAACGTGATGACCAAAGCGTGCGAAAACGAAGAATACGAAGCCCTCGAAACCGCTCCGTCGGTGGGCAAGGACCCGCTTCCCGAACAGGTCTTCCTGAACACGACGTACAGCCTGATCGACTGCGGCGGGACCCTCGGCTCCTTCGGGCCGACCGGCAGCTGCTGGAAATACGAACAGCCGGCATTCGAAGTCACCGCCAAGTAGCGCGGCGGCTCGCAACCGCAGCAAGTGCGCGAGGGCTCCGCTACGGCGGGGCCCTCGTCGTATCCGCTACCAGGCCTGGTCGGCGCCGCAGTGCGGGCAGCTGACGCTGGTCGAGACGCTGGCGCGGAACACGTAGCCGCACGAGCACGTGTAGGAGGCGCGATCGATCGGCCCGCCGGCCTCGCGGACGCGGCGGGCGTCCGGGTCGCACGGCTGTGAGACGGGCTCGTGGATGATCGCGGTGTCGCGATCGGCCTCGGCGGCGTATGCCGGCTCGACCGTGTGGGCCGGCTGGACGGTGTCCGCCGGCTCGAGCGTGCGACCGGCGCCGCGACGGTGGCGTCGGGCGTGTCGCGACTCGCGCAGGGGGTGCAGGATGCTCGGCTTCATGATCCTCCACCCCCTATGACGTCATTCACGCCCAAAGGTTTCGCTCTGCAGGGAAGATTTCCTCGTGGCGCGCCTGCGCGGCGCCCGCCGACGCCCAGCGCGGCCCCAAATGAGGTTTGAGATACTTACGGCCGATGAACCCCGCGCGCAAGCGAACGGTGCGCCTGGTCGTGGCGTTGAGCGCAGCCGTGCTGCTGGCGAGCGCGCTGATCTACACCAGCTTCAGCGCCGCCAGCCCGGCGCTCACGCCCAGCCAGCTGCTCCGCGAGGCGCAGCCCGGCCGCAGCTACCAGCTCACGGGCACGGTCGTGCCGGGCTCGGTGCACCGCGAAGGCGCGGTGCTCGACTTCAGCGTCGAGGACCGCGCGGGCGGACGCTCGACGGTGCCGCTCGCGTACACGGGCACCGTGCCCGACCCCTTCCGCGAAGGCCGCGAGGTGATCGTGGCGGTCGAGAAGCAGGGCGGGCGCTTCGTCGGCGAACGCGAACTCGCTGATCACCAAGTGCCCGTCCAAGTACAAGACCGCTCCGCCGAGCGAGAACCAGAACTCCTGAGTGCGCTCGCGCGCCGCGGACACGACCGGCCGGAGGGCTAGGCGCTGATGGCGGGCCTCGGGTTCGCCTGCCTGCTGCTGGCGCTGGCGGTGTGCGCGTACGGGATCGGCGCGTCGCTGTACGGCGTGCGCAGCGGGCGCGTCGAGTTCTCGGAGTCCGGCCGGCGCTCGGTGTACGCGCTCGCGGGCATCCTGACGGTGGCGTTCGTCGTGCTCGAGGTCGCGTTCCTGCGCAACGACTTCGCCTTCAACACCGTCGCCGACACCTCCAGCCGCACGACCCCCGCCTTCTACCGGGCGGCCGCGGTGTGGTCCTCGCAGGAAGGCTCGCTGCTGCTGTGGGCGTGGCTGCTGTCGCTGTGGTCGAGCCTCGCGCTGTTCCTCACGCGCAAGCGCATGCGCGACGTCGCCGCGTACGCGACCGCGATCCTGCTCGGCTTCGGCGGCTTCTTCGTGTCGCTGATGGTCTTCTACGCCAACCCGTTCGCGACCACGCATCCGGCGCCGGCCGAAGGCGTGGGGCTCGATCCGCTGCTGCGCTTCCCGACGATGATGATCCACCCGCCGATGCTGTACTCGGGCTACACGCTGTGCACGATCCCGCTGGCGTTCGGCATGGGCGCGCTGCTGGCGCGGCGCGTGGACGCCGACTGGATCAAAGCGATCCGCCGCTTCGCGTTCGCCGCCTGGCTGTTCCTCGGCATCGGCATCCTGCTCGGCGCGCGCTGGTCCTACTCGGAGCTCGGCTGGGGCGGCTACTGGGGCTGGGACGCCGTCGAGAACGCGTCGCTGATGCCGTGGCTGACGGCCACCGCGTTCCTGCACTCGCTGATGATCCAGGAGAAGCGGGGGATGCTGAAGGTGTGGAACGTCTCGCTCGTGCTCGCCACGGGCACGCTCGCGATCATGGGCACGTTCCTGGTGCGCAGCGGCATCCTCAACTCGATCCACGCCTTCGGCGGGCGACGCTGGGCGTGCCGTTCGTGTGCCTGATCGCGGTGCTGATCGCCGGCTCGATCTACCTCGTGGTCTCGCGCCGCGAGATGCTGCGCTCCGAGCACCGGCTCGACTCGCTGCTCTCGCGCGAGGCGATCTTCCTCGCCAACAACCTCGTGCTCGTCGGCGCTGTGCTTCGTGATCTTCTGGGGCACCTACTTCCCGCTGATCTCCGAGGCGCTCACCGGCCAGGAAGCGTCGGTCGGGCCGCCCTGGTTCGACCGCTACACGGTGCCGCTGGCGCTGATCCTCGTGCTGCTCAGCGGCATCGGGCCGGTGATCGCGTGGCGCCGCGCGACGCTCGCGAACGCGCGGCGCAACTTCCTCGTGCCGCTCGCCGAGCGCGCTCTGCGCTGCTCGCGATCCTGGAGTTCGCCGGCGTGACGCAGAAGCCGCTCGCGATCGCGATGTTCTGCTGCGCGGCGTTCGTGTTCGGCAGCATCGGCCAGGAGTTCTTCCGCGGCGCGCGCGCGCGCCGGGCGATGGCGGCGGAGGCGGCGCCGCTGGCGCTGGTGGCGCTCGTGCGGCGCAACCGCCGCCGCTACGGCGGCTACATCGTGCACGTCGGCATCGCCGTGCTGTTCATCGGCGTGGCCGCCTCCTCGTCCTTCCAGCACGCCTCCGAGCTCGGCCTCTCGCCCGGCCAGTCGACGCGCGTCGGCGCCTACACGGTCCGCTACGTGCGCCCACGGCGACGATCACGCCGAAGTACGACGCGGCGCACACCGGCTCGACGCTCGCGCTCGGGGCCGTGCTCGACGTGACCAAGAACGGCCGTCACGTCGCGACGCTGAACCCCAGCGAGGGCTTCTACGCCTCCGAGGAAGCCAGCCAGGGCACGGTCGGCAGCCTGATCGGCGGCCAGCCGGTCAGCCACGTAGCATGGACGGCGGCATCACGCGCGACATCTGGAGCGCGATCCAGCCGGACATCGAAGCGCCGGCGCTGCAGCGGATCGTGAAGACGCGGCAACAGCACGCTGCCGCCCGAAGACGGCGATCGTCGCGATCGCCTACCTGGCGCGCGAATACCTCAAGCACCCGCCGCCGGCGCAGTTCCACTTCATCGTCTCGCCGCTGGTGATGTGGATCTGGATCGGCGGGCTGATCGTGCTGGCGGGCGCCCTGATCGCGATCTGGCCGGCGCCGAGCGCCGTTCGCGCCCGGGTGCTCTCGCGCTCGCGCTCGCGGGCGGTGCGCGGCCTGGCTCGCGTCTGACGCGCAGGCGTTCTTGGACCCTGAAGCGGTGGGCTTCCTCGTGGTGATCCTGACGCTCGCGCTGATCGCGCTCGTGGCCGCCGTCGTCAGCGCGCCGGTGCGCCGTGCGCGCAGGTCCGGGGTCTCCAACTCGGCGCCCGCGGATGGCGGCGTTCGTCCGACAACGGGCGAAGCGCGGCAGCTCGCCGCCGAAGCGCACTCGCGCGAGGAGCTCGAGGCCGCGCGCGAGGCCAAGTACCGCGAGATCCGCGACACGGAGCTCGACTACCGCACCGGCAAGCTCTCGCACGAGGACTACCAGGCGATCGACGCCGGCCTGCGCGCCGAGGCGATCGAGATCCTCGACCGGCTGGAGAAGCTCAGGCCCAGGGACGCTTGAGCAGCAGGATCGCGTTCAGGAAGAACAGCACCGCGAAGAAGATCGTCCAGCGGTTGAGGTTGCGCTCGACCATCGAGCCGCCGCCCAGCGGGCCGGTGCCGCTGCCGACGCCGAACGCGCCGGAGAGGCCGGAGTCCTTGCCGGAGTGCATCAGCACCAGCAGGATGGTGATCACCGCGAAGGCGATCTCCAAGACTGAGAGGATCGTTTCCACGCGATGCAGGATACAGCTTCGGATGCCGTTGCGGTGCGGTTATGGGCAGCGAATCGTGCGCTTGGCCATCACCGTCGCGCCGTCCTGGAAGCTGAACTGCGACGCCACCGGCCAGCCTCCGCGCGGGCAGTGCCTGGGGAGGACGATGCCCTTGATGGGCAGCCGCCTGCGCCTGCCGTGGACCGTCTTCTCATAGGTGAGGCCGTTCGCGCCGAGCTTCAGGAAGGCGCTCGTGGCGGACGCGTCGGAGGCTTCGGGGAGCACTTTGATCAGCGGCACTTCGAGGCTGAAGCCGAGCCCGTACGGCGGCGGCCCGGTGATGACGGTGCCGCCGAAGATGATTTCGATCGAGACCGGCGTGGAGCCCTTGAGGAAGGCGAGCAGCGCGACGTGCCCCGGCCGGTTGTCGGCGAGGAACAATTCCAGCGTGTACGCCTCCCTGATGACTTCGTGCGCGAGTTCGTAGGCGCCCTCGCCGCCGCCGACGCCCGCTTTGGAGTTCGCGGGGCAGCCTTTGGGGCCGATCTGTTCGAGGCGTTCCTTCACGCACGTGCCGCTGCCTTCCAGGTTGAGCGTGAGACCTGCCGGCCCGAACACGTCGACGTGGGTGATCGGCGACGGCACCGGCGTGCTCGAGCCGATCGTGACGCTGCCGAAGGCGTTCGTGGGGGCGCCCAGCACGTCGGGCGAGAAGCCCGCTTCGGTGATTCGCACCGTTTCTTCGGCGTATGCGGGGCTCGCCGCCAGCAGTGGCGCCGCAAGCGCCGCTCCGACCCCGATCCACCTCAGCACGACCGCGGCACGGCCGGAACCCCTGCTCACTCTCCCCATCGCCCTCACGTGTCTCTCCCGGCGCCCGCTTTGCGGACGCCGCGCGCTGTCAACCAAACGGGTCCCTCGCTGTCAACAATACGGCAACGAGCGGGCAGGAGGTCGACGCGGGCTCTAGAAGAGGCAGCGGCCCGGCCAAACTGCGACGCTTCCGCCCGTGGGCGTCGCTACGGTGCCCGAGCGACACGCCCTCCAATGGAATTCGCGCGTACAACGAATTACCGGTGCGATTACGAATCCTTTACGGATTCATGGTTCGCTGCCGATAAGAATGCCGGTGGGCGTACCCCGCGCGTGTGGGACTGCTGCGCCAACCACCACGATGGGACGTCCCCAAGATGATCCACTTGAGCCTATGCCGCCCGTGAATCGCGCCCGCAGCCGGGCTGTTCGCGCCCTTCTGTCCGCGCTCGCCGGCGGCGGATTGACGGCTGCCGGCCTCGGCGGCCCGCTCACGGCGCCGGCGCTGGGGGCGAGCATAACCAGCGGCAACCAGTCCTCCGCGGAAGGCGGTGGCGGCTCTCAGCAGACCGAAACCGGCGAAACCTCGACGACCACCACGTCGACCGAAACGACCACCCAGCCGGAAACCACGACCACGCCGCCGCTCTCCACGCCGACGACCACGGCGACGACCCCGCCCGCGACGAGCACGTCTCCAGCTGCGACCGTCCCGACGGCGACGACCCCGCAGGCCAGCGAGCCATCGCTGTCGGCGGCGCCCACGGTGGTGCTCAAACGCAAGCGCCAGAAGCCGTCGGCGAGCGCCCCTTCCAACCCGAGCCAGACGATCACGAAGGCAGGCGGCAAGAGCGGAAAGGCGTCCGGCCCCAACGGCGTGGCGTCCTCGCCGCAGACGGTCGCCGCCGAGGCCGGCGCGCTCGCCGCGATGCTGGCCTCCTCGGAAGCCTCGGCGCAGGCGCTGTCGTTCTACCGGATCCCGCTGTTCCTGCTGCCGATCTACAAGGCGGCCGCCGTCCAGTACGGCGTGCCGTGGCAGATCCTCGCCGCGATCAACGAAATCGAGACGGACTACGGCACCGACCTGTCGGTTTCGACCGCCGGCGCGGTCGGCTGGATGCAGTTCGAGCCGAGCACGTGGCTGCAGTACGGCGTGGACGCGCTGAACGCGGGCTACGCCGACCCGTACAACCCCGTCGATGCGATCTTCGCGGCCGCGCGCTACCTGCGGGCGGCGGGCGCTGCGACCAACCTGCGCGACGCGATCCTCGCCTACAACCACTCCGAAGAATACGTCGAATCGGTGCTGCTGCGGGCGAAGCTGATCTCCACCTACCCGAAGGCCGTGATCGCGACGCTGACGGGCCTGATCGACGGTCGCCTGCCGGTGACGGGCCATCACGTGGCGTGGACGCCGCTCGCGATCACCGCCCCGTCGCCGTCCACCGTCGCCTCGCCGTCCACCGCGACCGCCGGCGCGGTCGGGGCCGGCGCGGCCGACGCCAGCGCCAATGTCAACGCCGCCGCCCCGTCGGCTGTCTCGCCCGCCGCTCAGAGCCCCGCCGTCGCGACCGCGGCGACGCCCGGCTCCACGCCGCCGCTCTCGCCCACGCAGGCGGCAGCGGCCGCGACCCCGCACGCGCACGCCGCTGCGGCGCCGCTCCAGCTCGTGGACCTGATGAGCGCTCCGAACGCGTCGGTGGTGGCCGTCCAGGACGGGCGCATCATGCAGATCGGCGACTCGCGCAAGCTGGGCAAGTACGTGGTCCTGCGCGACGTCTACGGCGACGTGTTCACGTATGCCGGGCTCGGCTCGATCGCCCCGACGTACGTGCTGCCGAAGACCCCGCGCGCGCAGACCCGCTCGACCGTCGTCGAAGCGGCCAGCACGCGCGCGTCCGCACCGTCGCAGCCGGCGAGCGCGGGCACGCAGTCGCAGTCGCCGTTGACGCTGCAGGTCAAGGCGCCCAAGCGCAAGCCCGCGACCGCGGGCTCGGTATCCGTGCAGGCGGACACGCAGGAAGTCACGCCCCCGGGGATGGACCGGGTGCGCCTGTTCGCCCATCCCGGCAACCCCGACGCGCGCGCCGCCGCGGTTGCGAGCGCGGCCAGGAAGGCGCGCAGCGACCGCGCCGGCCAGCGTCTGCCGCTGCGCCGCGGGTCGGTCGTGGCATCCGGCACGGTGCTCGGGCGCGTGCGCGTGCCGCCGAACGGCAAGGACGGGCATCTGCGCTTCGCGATCCGTCCCGCCGGCGACGCCGAAACGATCAACCCGGGGCCGGTGCTGGCCAACTGGGCGCAGCTGCAGAGCGCGCTGCACCCGCAGGGGGCAAGGGCCGAGAACGCGCTGCTCGGCGCGACGGCCAGCGACGTGTTCCTGCTATCGAAGGCGCAGCTCGAGCGCGCGGTGCTCGCGGAACCGGGAATCACGCTCGATGCCTGCTCGCGCCACGAAGTCGCCGCGGGCATGGTCGACAGGCGAGTGCTGGCGGTGCTCGCCTTCCTCTCGCGCAGCGGACTGGAGCCGACCGTCAGCGCCGTACGCTGCAGCCAGCGCCAGTACGCGTCGGCGAACGCGCGGCGACGAGCTCGACATCACCGCCATCAACGGCATCGCGATCGCCGGGCACCAGGGTCCGGAAACGATCACCGACCTGACGATCCGTACGCTGCTGACGCTGCCGGCGCAGTTCGTGCCGCACCAGATCGACAGCCTGATGCGCTTCCCCGGCTCCTCGCGCACGCACGCCTCGCGCGCGTACGCGAACCGCATCCACCTCGTCTTCCGCCCGCTGCCGGCCACGCCGGCGCTCAGCGCCGCGGCGGCCAGCACCGTCGCGCACTCCGCGAGCTCGGGTCGCACGGCGCCGTCGCCGCTGGTCACCACGAGCGTGCTCACCGCGGCGCAGTGGAACCAGCTGATGCAGCGCGTGTCGGCGCTGCCGGCGCCGAAGATCGCGGCGAAGCCCACCTCCGCCGCGATCCCCGACCCAAAGCGCCGCTAGGCTAGCCGCCGCTCCCCGACGGGGGCGCGGCGCCCGTCTGCGCACCGGGGCTGCCGCCGAACGCGCCACGCAGGTCGCTCTGGCACTTGTGCTCCGCGGCCGCGAACAGGGCCGTCTTGGTGTCGACCTTGGAGGAGAAGATCGAGCCTTTCCCGGAGGTGTTGGGTTCGCCGACTTCGATGCCGTTTTCGTGCATGCACGCCGCGAACTTCTGCAGCGCTTTCCTTGCTTCGGGGGTGTTGAGGCGATTGCGCGCGCCGCCGCCGAAGCGTCCGCGCCCGAAGCCGCCGCCGCATTTCTTGAGCACTTCCAGGTACTTCGCTCTGGTCACGCCCTTCGGCAGCACGGGGCCTCCCAGCAGGCCGCCCGCTCCGGGCGTGGCCTGACCGGGCTTGCGCTGCGGCAGCGTGATGCCGTTCTTCTTCAGGCATTCGCGCAGCGCCAGGAAGCGGCCCGTACCCGGCACGTGCACTTTCCCGGCGATGCCGGGAAGGCCGGTCTTGGTCGTGGCGGCGCTGGCGTTGGTCGTGGTGGTCGCGGTGGTGCTCGAGCTGCCGCCGCATGCCGCCAGCGCGAGGCTGGCGAGCACCAGGATCAGCGCTGCCGTCGCGGGCCTGCTGCTGTTGCTGTGAGTGTGATGCATGGACTTCCTTTGTTGGTTATCTGGATCTGCTTCGCATGCCCGCCTGGCAGCGCTGTACAGGATTGACTCTAGCCGCCCCCGAACAGCGAGGGTTCGCTGCTGCCGCCGCCGGAGGCGCCCCCGGCCTGGCTGCGGCCGGTGCCTCCGGCGCCGAACAGCGCCGCCAGCCCGCCGCCGGAGCCGACTCTGATCGATTCGGCGCTGATCGTGCCGTTGGCGCCCGTGGCGCCCGTGATCGTCACGGTTTCACCGGGGTGGATGCCCTTGACGGAGGCGCTGACGGTCTTGCTGACGCTGGTGGTCGCCGAGGTCTTGACCTTGACGGTGTTGCCTTCCGCGTTGGTCACGTACAGGGTGCTGCCGGCCAGGTACGCGACGGTTCCCGAGGTCGGCGCGAAGGCGCCGCCGCTCGAGGCCGTGCCGGTGCCGGCGCCGGAGGAGGCTCCCGCCCCGAGACCCGCGCGCAGCGAGCGAAAGCGCGACGCGAGGCTGCTCGCGGAGGAGGCGCTCGCGGAGCTCGTCGAGGTTTCGCCCTTCTCGACGAGCACGCCGCCGATGAAGCCGCATGCGGTCAGCAGCACGCCCAGCAGCGCGAGCGCCAGCGGATTGCCGCCGGCCCCGAGCAGGCGCCGACGCGGACGGCGCGGCAGCTCCTCGGGCTGCTCGAGCCATTCGTCCTGCGCTTCGACGGGCTCCTGTTGGACTGTCGCCGGCTGTGGGTCGGGCATCGCTGCCTCCTGGTGGGGGAAGTTGGGATCACTCAAAGCGCAGCGCTTCGATCGGTCGCATGCGGGCGGCGCGCGCCGCCGGATAGGTACCGAAGAACAGGCCCGAGGCGAGCGCGGCGCCGAACGCGAGGAAGACGGAGTACGTGGCGATCTCGGGGTGCACGCCGGCGATCTCGAACTGGCTGCCGATCACGCCGACGGCGACGCCGGCGATGCCGCCGAACAGCGACACGAGCACGGCCTCCGTGAGGAACTGGGTGAGGATGTCGCTGCGCCGGGCGCCGACGGCCTTGCGAATGCCGATCTCGCGCGTGCGCTCGGTGACGGACACGAGCATGATGTTCATCACGCCGATGCCGCCGACGAGCAGCGAGATCGCGGCCACCTCACCGAGCAGCGTCGTGAACACGCTGCTGGTCGAGCTCGACGTTTCAAGCAGCGATCCCTGGTTGAGCACGCTGAAGCCGGGTTCGGCGGTGTCCTTGATCCTGTGGCGTTCCTCGAGGATCGTGGTGACCTCCGCTTCGGCGGCGTTGAGCGAGGATTCGGATCTGGCCTGGACCGTGATCGAGTCGATCGGCCCGACGCCGGTGAGCGAGTCCTGCACGGTGGTGATCGGCGCCATCACCACGTCGTCCTCGTTGGTGGTGCCGTTGGTGCCCTTTTTGGCGAGCACGCCGACGACTTCGTAGTTGCTGCCGTTGACCTTCATGTTCTGCCCGACGGCGCTCTGCCCCGCGAACAGTTCCTGCACCACTTCCTGCCCGATCACAGCCACGCGCCTGTTCCTGCTGACGTCTTCGGCGGTGAACGAGGCGCCTTCGGCGAGCCTGTAGGTGTGGGCGGTCAGGTAGGAGGGGGTGGTGCCGATGAACGAGGACGGTTCGAAGCTGGTCCCGTCGAACACGAGTTTCACCGCACTGGCGTCGACGACCGGCGAGGCGCTCTTGACGTCCGGAGCGAGGCCTGGGCTCTGCAGCGCTTCGGCGTCCTGCTTGGTCAGCGACACGGTGGCCGCGGTGCTCGCCCGCGCGCCGAAGCGCAAGCCGCCGCTGGCCTGCACCACGAGCACGTTCGTGCCGAGGCTCTGGATCGTCGACTGCACGGCCTTGGAGGAGCCGTTGCCGACGGCGATCAGCACGATCACCGAGGCGACGCCGATCGTCATCCCGAGGATCGTCAGGCCCGAGCGCAGCTTGTTCGCGGTGATGCCGCTCCAGGCGATGCGCAGCATCTCCGCGCCGATCATGGCCGCGCCTCCACGACGCCGCTCAGGCCGACCTGGTGGGCCGACTTCTGTGTGTGGAGCGCAGGCGGCGCGTCGTGCACGCCGAGCGTGCGCCGGTCCTCGACGATCTCGCCGTCGCTGAGGCGGATCACGCGCTTGCACTGTTCGGCGACGTCGGGCTCGTGCGTGATCAGCACGACGGTGCGTCCTTCAACGTTGAGGCGCGCGAAGATCCGCAGCACGTCCTCGGTGGAGTGCGAGTCGAGGTTGCCGGTGGGCTCGTCGGCGAGGATCAGCGCGGGGTTGGTGACGATCGCGCGCGCGACCGCCACGCGCTGCTGCTGGCCTCCGGAGAGCTCCGAGGGCTGGTGGTGCATGCGGTTGGCCATGCCCACCGAGCGCAGCGCCCGCTCGGCGCGAGTGCGCCGCGCGGCGCCGCGCAGGCCGGCGTAGGCGAGCGGCAGCTCGACGTTGACGAGCGCGCTCGTGCGCGCGACCAGGTTGAAGCTCTGGAAGACGAAGCCGATCTTGCGGTTGCGCAGGTCGGCGAGGTCGTCCTCGTCCATCCGGCTGACGTCGACGCCGTCGATCTCGTAGCGGCCGCTCGTGGGCACGTCGAGGCAGCCGAGGATGTTCATCAGCGTGCTCTTGCCGCTGCCCGAGCTGCCCATGATCGCGACCAGGTCGCCCGTGTCGATGCGCAGCGAGACGTCGCGTAGCGCGCGCACGCGGATCTGCCCCAGCTCGAACACCTTCGCGACGTGCTGCACGCGGATCACCGGGTGGGGCATCAGCCGCCGCCTCTGAGGAAGGCGCCGCCGCCGCCGCCACCTCCGCCGCCGAGGCCCGCCGCGCCGCCGAGGCCGCCACCGCCGCCGAGGCGGCTGCTGATCCTCGAGACGATGTTGGTGGCGCTCGAGCTGGTGGTGCTGGCCGCCGGCAGCACGACCGTTTCTCCGGCCTTCAGGCCGCTGAGGACGATCGTGGAGGTGTTGCCTGCCAGCCCGGTGACGACGCGCTGGCGCACCCGCTTGCCGCTGCGCTCCACCGTGACCGTGTCGGCGGTGATCGCGCTGGTGGGCACGTTGACGCCTTCTGCCTGCTTGACGACCACTTCCGCCGTCGCGCTCATCCCGAGCTTCAGGCCCGCGGCCAGCTGATCGAGCTGGAAGGTGACGTCGTAGCTGACCGCGCCGCTGCTGCTCGTGGACAGCAGCGCGACTTCGCTGACATGGGCGGCGAGCTTCGTGCCACTGAGCGCTTCGACGGTCACCGTCGCGATCTGTCCGTCCTTGACGCTGCCGATTTCCGATTCGCTCAGCGGCACCACGAGCTCCATCGTGCTGAGGTCGCTGAGGACCGCGAACGCGGAGCTGGAGGAGTTGGCGGCGGCGGAGCCGGACGAGCTCGCCGCGCTGCTGGCGCCGCGACCGCTGGCCCCGGTCGCCGCCGCGCCGCTGCCGCCCGATCCGCTGGAGGAGCTGGCGGCGCTCGAGGCCCGCGTGGTGCCGCTGCCCGACACGACTTCGCCGACCTGGCCGGAGAGCGAGACGATCGTGCCGCTCTCGGGGGCATACAGGTTGGTGTCCTGCACCGCCTGTTCGTCGCTCTGCACCGTCAGCGTCGCGCTCCTGACGGCGGCGCGGGCGGAGGCGAGGTTCGCTTCGCGCGTAGCCGCGCTGATGGTCGCTTTCGCGGAGGACCCGCCGGTGTTCGATTCCTTGCTTTCGTGTTCGGTCGTCGATTTCTTGCTTTCGCGTTGGGGCGCGGTCGCCGCGCTCGACGCGGTCGCTCCGCCGCCGCCGGACCCGCCGCTGCTGGCGCCTTCGCCGTCGGTTTCTTCCTCCTTGGCGAGATTGGCTTCGTCCGAGAGGAGGCTCGCCTTGGCCTGTTCGAGCGTCACTTCGGCGCTCTGCGGGTCGAGTGTCGCGAGCAGCTGGCCCTGGACGACCTGCTGCCCCTGTGAGACGTAGATGTGCGTGACGGTGCCGCCGGTCTTGAAGCCGAGGTTCAGCTGGTTGATGGCCTGCAGGTTGCCGCTGCCGGAGACCGTCGACTGCACGACCCCCTGCGCGACGGTGGCGGTGCGCGTGACGCTCGTCTGGCTGCCGGAGGCGGGGCCGACGACGAGCACGGCAGCGACTATCGCGCCGGTGCAGAGAGCCCCCAGTGCGTAGACGAGCCAGGATGCTCCAGCGCGATCGGTCATCGTGTTCACCTAGATAGTCGGTCGGTGTTGTAAGAGGGGGCGAAGAAAGGGTTCAAGCGGGATTAAGTTCGCGTGAGCCTGGTGAGCGTCCTGCTTGTCGTCCACGCTCCGCCGAGCCGTGGCCCGGCTCTGCGATGATCCGCGCGGATGCCCACGTACGGCGGAATCGACCTCGGGCGGTACGAAGATCCAGGCGGCGATCGTCGACGACGTGACACAACGTGCTCGGCTCGGCCCGTCGCCCGACGCCGACCGAGGGCGGCCCGGCGGACGTCGCGGCGGAGATGGAGACCGCGCTGCGCGACGCGGCCAAGGCAGCCGAGATCGAGCCGGCCTCGCTCGCGGGGGTCGGGGTGGGCTCGCCGGGAACGATCGAAGAAGGCGACGTGACGAGCGCGCGCAACCTGCCCGGGATGGGAGGGCACGTTCCCGCTGGCGGCGACGCTCGAACGCGGCGCTCGGATGCCGCGTTGCGGTGGGCAACGACGTGCAGGTGGCGACCGACGCGGAGTTCAGGCTGGGGGCGGGGCGGCTGTACAACTCGCTGCTCGGCGTGTTCTGGGGCACGGGCGTCGGCGGCGGGCTGATCCTCGACGGCAAGCCGTGGACCGGCCGCGGCGGCGCGGGCGAGATCGGGCACATGGTCGTGGAGATCGACGGCGCCCGCTGCACGTGCGGGCGGCGCGGCTGCATGGAGGCGTACGCCGGCCGCGCGTCGATGGAAGCGCACGCGCGCAGGCTGCACGAGGAGAAGGGGCGCAAGACCGACCTGTTCAAGCTGATGCAGGAGCACGACCGCACGCGCCTGACGAGCGGCATCTGGGCGCGCGCGCTCGAGCGCGAGGACAAGCTCGCGATCCAGATGATCGATCGCGCCGTCAGGGCGCTCGGCGCGGGGGTCGCCTCGGCCGTCAACGTGCTCGACGTCGAAGGCGTGATCATCGGCGGCGGCCTGGGCGTCCGGCTCGGGCACCCATACGCCAAGCGGATCGCCGAGGAGATGCAGCCGCACCTGTTCGCCGACTCCCGCCCGCCGCATGTGCACGTCGCGGCGCTCGGCGATCTCGGCGGCGCGATCGGCGCCGCGCTGCTCGTCGTGCTTCGACGCGCCGCCGAGCGGCTCACACGGCCGCGCGACACGTGATCACCACGAGCGCGAGCGACAGCGTCGAGGTGACCGCGACGGTGATCGCGGCGGCGCCGTCCAGCAGGCCGCGCGATGCGCCGCTCGCCCATCACGTGCTCGGAGCGCGACAGGCGCCAGATGAAGAACAGGTTGATCGGCAGCAGCAGGCCGTTGACGACCTGCACGCCGACGAGCAGCGAGATCACGGGCACGCCGGGGATGATCGCGACGAACGCGCTGACCACGATCATCGCGGTGATGATGCTCACGAACACGGGCGCCTCCTCGCGGCGCCGGCCGATGCCCTTCTCGTAGCCGAGCGACTCCGAGACGACGTAGGAGGTGGCGATCGGCAGGATCGCCGCCGCGAGCAGGCTGGCGCCCAGCAGGCCGATCCCGAACAGCACCTCGGCGTAGCGGCCGGCGAACGGGCTCAGCGCGCGCGCCGCATCGGCGGCCGAGGAGATGTTCGTGGATGCCGTGCGTGAACAGCGTGGCGCCGGTGGCGATGATGATGAACGCGGCGATCAGGTTGGCGAACACGGCGCCGGCGACGGCCTCGCGCTCCTCGTGCGCGAGCTCGTCCTCGCGCACGCCGCGCTCGACGACCGCCGACTGCAGGTACAGCTGCATGTACGGGGTGATCGTGGTGCCGGTGGTGGCGATCAGCAGCAGCAGGTAGGCGGAGCTGGTGTGCAGCTGGGGCACGACCAGCGCTTTGCCGACCGCGCCCCAGTCGGGGTGCGCGAGGATCGCGGCGATCGGGTAGGCGAAGAACGGGATCGTGAACCAGATGAAGATCCGCTCGGCCGAGCGGTAGGAGCCGCGGACGATGATCAGCCAGATCCCCGACCGCCGCGAGCGGCACGGACACCTGCGACGGGGATGCCCGCGAGGCCCAGCGCGGCGCCGATGCCGACGAAGTCCGAGATGCAGATGCCGAGGTTCGCGATCAGCACGGCGCTCGTCGCGAACACCGACCAGCGGATCCCGTACTCCTCGCGCACGAGCTCGGCCAGGCCCTTGCCGGTGACGACGCCCATCCGCGCGGCCAGCAGCTGCACGATCGCCGAGCGAGATCGTGATCAGCACGATCGTCCACAGCAGCTCGTAGCCGTACTTGGCGCCGACCGAGGAGTAGGTGGCGATGCCGCCGGCGTCGTTGCCGGCGTTGGCGGCGATCAGGCCGGGGCCGAGCAGGCCGAGGAACGCGAAGATGCGGGCGCGGCGAGGGCTAAGCCGCGCAGGCAGACGCGGTCGGCCACGCGTGGCCGACCGGATACGACGCATGACGGGCGGTACTCGGACCGCCATCGAACTGTCCGCTGGGAGCCTTCACGGCGAGCAGTCTATTCAGTGCCCGCCGCCGGGCCCGGTCGGCGTCGTCGTCAGTCCTCGCCGAGCAGCCCGAAGCGCCGGCGCCAGCCGCGCGGCAGCATCGCCTCGAGCACGTCGTCGACGGTCACGACGCCGACCATCCGCCTGTGCTCGTCGACGACCGGGATCGACGTGAGGTTGTAGTCGGCCATCAGCCGCGCGACCTCCTCGAAGGAGGCGTCGGGCGCGAGGCACGGGCGTCTCGTGCTTGACGCATCGTGTCCAGCGCGCGGTCCGGGCTCGGCGCGCAGCAGCGCGGTCACGGGGACGCTGCCCTCGAGCGGCCGTCGGCGGCGCTGACGAACACGGTGCGTCAGCAGCTCCGGCGCGATCGCGGCTGTGGCGCACCGCGTCGAGCGCGTCGCCGGCGGAGGTCGAGCCGCGCAGCAGGACGAAGTCGGGGCTCATCAGCCCGCCGGCCTCGGCCGGGTCGTAGCCGAGCAGCGCGCGCACCTTGACGCGGTGGCTGACCGGCAGCAGCGCGAGCACGCGGCTCGCGGCGATCCTCGTCGAGCTCGCCGATCACGTCGGCGGCGTCGTCGGGCGCCATGCGCGAGAGGATCTCCGCGACCTGCGCGTCGGGGCGGTCCTCGAGGAACTCGCGCTGGTGCTGGTCGTCGAGCTCCTCGAACACGTCGGCCTCGAGCTCGCGGTCGTCGTCGCCGACCGCCTGGATGATCTCCTCGCCCTCGTGCCGCGAGGCGGCCTCGACGAGGTCGGCGATCTGCGCCGGGTGCAGCTTGGCGAGCTTCGGGTGGGGCACGCGCAGGCGCACCGTCGGGCACGTGCCCGACGAACGGCTCGACGCCGGCCCAGTCGAGGAACTCGCCGGTCGCGATGTGCGCGCCGAGCGCCTTCGGCAGCAGCCGGCGCAGCCCGCCGCGCGGGCCGGTGTCGACGCCGACGACGCGCCAGGAGCCGGCGACGCAGCGCGAGCTCGATCTCGTTCGCGCGCACGAGCCGCGCGCCCTCGACGTTGATCAGCTGGCGGTCGAGCAGGTCGCGCTTGCAGCAGCACCTCCTCGGGGCGGCGCTCGAAGTGGCGCAGGTCGAGCTTCGCCTTGCGCAGCACGACGCCGTCGGTGCCGATCTCCGAGACGCGCTCGACGCCGAGGAACGAGGTGCGCCCGGCGACGTTGACGAGCACGCCGGTGATCGGCGGGTAGCCGACGCCGCCGAGCCGCACGATCAGGTCCTCGACCTTGCCCAGGCGCTCGCCGTCGGCGTCGCGCAGCGGGCTGCCGACGACCGCGGAGAGGTGCAGGATCGGCGGCGCCTGGCGTGGCGGGCTGCGCTCACGCTGTCATCGTACGCTGCGTGCGGCGCGCCGGTCGGTCTATCGTCGATCGGCGATGCTGCCGTTCTGGCTGTCGATCGCGCTGCTGTCGGTCGCTCCAGGGCGCGCTCGTCGCGCTGCCGCGCGCGCCCGCCGGTCGCGCGCGTCGGCGCCTGCGCGGCCGCCGCTGGGCGCTCGTGCCGCCGCTGTCGGTGATCGCGCTTCGTGTTCGTCGCGCGCGCCGCCGAACAGCGCCAGCGCGCAGGGGCTCACGTACCTGGCGCTCGTCGCCGTGCCGCTGCTCGCCGCGCTCGCGCTCGGCTGGCTCGTCGCGCGGGCGCGCGGCCGCGGCGCGGGCGCTGCTCGTGCTGCCGCTGTTCGCGCTCGCGTGGGCCGACCGCGGCGGGCTCGCGGGCGAGGCGCGCGGCGCTGGCGCTCTCGGCGCTCAGCTGCGTGGCGCTCGGCGTGCTGCTCGCCGCCGTCACGCCGCCGCGCTGGCTGGCGGCGGGGATCGTCGCGATGGCGCTCGCCGACACGGCGCTCGTGGTCTCCGACCTGCTGCAGCGGCCCAACAACGCGCTCAACGCCGCGCATCCGGCCGCCGGGCTGCCGCGGCTGCAGAGCGCGGTGTTCGGCTCAGCGGTGATGGGCTACGGCGACCTGTTCATCGCGGGCGCGCTCGGCGGGCTGCTCGCGGCCACGGTCGGGCGCTCCGCGCAGCTGCGCGCCGCGGCGCTGACCGCGATCCTCGCGCTCGGCTTCGACCTGCTGTTCTTCGCCGTGGACGAGCTGCCCGCGACGGTGCCGGTGGCGCTGGCGCTGTCGTGCTGACGCTGCTCAGGCGCCGGCGGAGATCCGACGCCGCCGAGCCGCTCGAGCTCCGGCAGCTCCGCAGGCGCGCTCGCGAGCGTCTGCTGCGCGTCCTCGAGCCCCGGCCGCTGCGGTGATCGCGCGCGCGGTGATCTCGACCGCGTCCGGGCGCGAGCACCTCGCGTTCGGAGGACGCGCCCGCCTGCTCGATCCGGCGCACCTGCGGGATCACGCGCTGCTCGAACGAGCCGACCGCCTCGTTGTAGGCGGCCGACGGCCGAGTCGAGCTGGCGCCCGACCTTGGCGAACGGTTCGACGAAGCGCCCCAGGCGGCTGTGCAGCTCGCGCGCGGACTCGGCGATCTCGCGCGCGGACTCGGCGATCAGCTCCTGGCGCCAGCCGTAGTGGACGGCCCACAGCAGCCCGATCAGCGTCGTCGGCGTCGCCATCAGCACCTGCTGCTGGACGCCGTACTCGATCAGCGCCGGGTCCTCGGCGAGCGCGGCCTGGTAGATGCCGTCGGAGGGCACGAACATGACGACGAACTCGGGCGTCGAGTCGAACTGGCGCTGGTAGCCCTTGGCGGCGAGCTTGGCGATGTGCTCGCGCGTCTGGCGCGCGTGGCGCGCGGTGTGCAGCTCGCGCTCGTCCTCGTCGGCGGCCTCGAGCGCCGACAGGTAGGCGTCGAGCGGGACCTTCGAGTCGACCACGACGAGCTTGCCGCCGGGCAGGCGCACGAGCATGTCCGGGCGCAGCGTGCCCTCGCCCGTCTGGATCGTGCTCTGCTCGACGAAGTCGCAGTGGGAGACCATGCCGGCCATCTCGACGACGTTGCGCAGCTGGATCTCGCCCCAGGAGCCGCGCGTGGCGGGGCGCTTGAGCGCGGAGACGAGGTTGCCGGTCTCCTGGCGCAGCGTGCCGACGCCGTCGCCGAGCGTGGCGGATCATCTGCGCGAGCTCGCCCTGCGCCTGGCGGCGCTCGCGCTCGAGGCGGCCGATCTCGCTCTCCATCCGGCCGAGCTTCTCCTGCACCGGCGCCGACGAGGCCCTTGATCTCCTCGGTGCGCCGCGCCATCTCGCCGGCCGCGCGCTCCTCCTCGGCGCGGCGCGCGTCGGCGACCCGCTGCGCCAGCGAGTCGCCGGTCTGGGCGAGCACGTCGACGCGAGATCGCCTGCAGCTCCTCGCGCATGCGCGGTCGCGATCGCGGCGCATCGAGAGCCGCCGCGCACGCGGCTCCGAGCAGTACTCCGACGATCAGCAGCAGGACACTCATGGCCGACAGACGATGCCACGAGCCGCGGACGTGAAAGCGCAGCGACGTGCCGTGCGGGCGCCGGCGCGCGAGCTCGGCCGGCGCCTTCGCGCCTGCCGCCGTACGTCGGCCTAGGCTTGACATCTGGAGTCTCCGCGGCTACCTTGGGCAATGACTGCTCCGCAGGGAGGACCCCGGGGGAGCGCTCCAGTGAGGGAAAAAACAAGAGATGGGGCTGCGAGAGATGGGGCCTGCGCTGCGGGCCTGCGCTGTAGGGGATTGCGTGCAAACACGTGCGCGTACCCTGCCGCCGGTCCCGCCGTCAACTAGGAGGATGTGTGATGAAAGCCATGAATGGCTCAGGTGGGTCGGGCATCCGGCGCATGTGGCGCCTGCTTGGGTGCGTGACCGCTCTGGTCGCGTTGGCGGCGATGGCGCTGCCTTCGCTCGCCGCCGCTAAAACACCGAAAGTCAACAGGACGTACCTGGCGCTCGGAGACTCGCTGGCGTTCGGCTACTCCCAGCAGCTGTTCAACGAAAACGAAAAAACCGGCGAGAACCCGGCCGCGTTCGAACACGGGTACGCCAGTGACTACTACAACCTGGTCAACACCAAAGGCAAGACGGCGTTCGTCAACGACGGCTGCCCCGGTGAGACGACCGGCTCGCTGATCGGCAACGGCCCGCTGCTCGCAGCCATCCAGGCCGCGATCCCGACGGTCACCGGCGAAGCGGCGTGCGCGTACCACTACGCCGACCACATTCCGCTGCACAACGAATACGGCGGAACGAGCTCGCAGCTGGAAAGCGCGATCGCGACGATCAACGCTGACAAGGCTGCCGGCAAGCCGGTGAAGGCGATCACGCTCGACATCGGCGCCAACGACCAGCTGCACTTCGTGGCGCGCATCGAAAAAGAAGTCGAAGGCAAAATCACTCAGCGCGTGACGGCGGTGGCGGAAGCCCAGGCAACGGGCGAAGTCGCCGGCAAAGTCAAAGCGGCCGCTGAAAAAGAGGTCGAAGCGTACGTGATCGAACAGGTCATCCCGCAGGCGTTCGAGGAAAGCGGCGGCGTGCCGCCGACGTTCGAAGAAGACATCGCCAAGGACGCCGGTGAATACTCGGTCGCGCACCACGCGGAACTCAGCTCGCTGCTGTTCTCCGACGAGGCCTCCTACGAGGCCGAACACGGTGCCGAACTCGTCGCCGAAGGTATGAAACTGGGCGAGGAAGACGCCGCGAAATACGTCGCCGAACACGGTGCCGAACTCGAGGCCGAAGCTCACACCATCGCCGACGGGCTGATCGCCGCCGGCGCGCCTGAACTCGACAAAGAGATCATCACCAACGTCAGCGGCATCTTCACCGCGCTGACGAACCCCGCGGTCGCGGGCAGTGAATTCAAGGGCAGGATCATCTTCGAGGGCACCTACAACGCCTACGGCAACGACTACGGGACGGGCGAAGTGCTGCCTGGCTCGAACCAGTTGGTGAAAGCGCTGAACGGAGCCGAGAAGTCGACCTTCTCCAGGAAGCCGCTGAAGGCGTGCTACGTCGACGCCCAGGCGCTGTTCAACACCGAAACGGAGCCGTCGGAAACCGAACACATGGAGGAGTGGACCAACATGGCCAACTTCACCAAATTCGAAGGCAAATCCAACGGTCCGGACATTCACGCAACACCGCTCGGCTACGAAAAGATGGCCGAACAGATCAACTCGACCTGCAAGTTCTAAGCAGAGTCCGGGTCCTCGCTGAGGCGAGGGCCTGACGCGCCAGGGGCGCCCGGTCCATCCGACCGGGCGCCCCGTTGCGTCTCATAGGCGCGGGCGGCCTCTTCGAGCACGCCCAGCATCGCCGGCGCGGCCGGCACGAGTCGGGCGCCCGCGGGGGTCGCAGCGACCACCTGGCGCACCGGCGGGGCGGGCGACAGCGCGCGGATGGCGATGTCCTCGCGCACCACCGACAGCGCTAGCTCGGGGATCAGCGCGACGCCGACGCCCGCGGCGACGAGGCCCTGCACGGTCTGGTAGTCGTCGCTCTCGAACGCCACGTTGGGCTCGAAGCCGGCCGCGTGGCAGCTGCGCACGACGTGCCGCGCGCACGGGCTCGAGCTCGAGGTCTGCACCCACGCTTCCGCCGGCCAGGTCGGCCAGGCGCAGCCGGCCCTTGGACGCGAGCCGATGCGCGCGCGGCAGCGCCAGGTACAGCGGGTCCTCGAGCAGCTCCGTGCGCGTCACCTCGTCGTTCGGCAGCGGCTCTCGCCGGCGAACTCGAACAGCAGCGCGAGGTCGAGCTCGCCGGCGCGCAGGCGCGGCACGATCTCCTCGGGCTCGCCCTCGGCGAGCGTCAGCTCGACGTCGGGGTAGGTGGCGCGGAAGGTGGCGATCGCGAGCGGCATCAGCGTGGCGCCGGCGGTGGGGAAGGAGGCGACGCGCAGGCGCCCGCCGCGCAGCCCGGCGATCGCCGCCAGCGACGCCTCGGCGGCGTCCAGCCGCGCGAGGATGCCCTCGGCGTGGCCCACGAGCGTCTGCCCGGCGGCCGTCAGGCTGACGCCGCGCGGGTGGCGCTCGAGCAGCGCCATCCCCGTTTCGGCCTCGAGCGCCGCGATCTGCTGGGAGACGGCCGACTGCGTGTAGGAGAGCGCCGCCGCGGCGGAGGACAGCGAGCCGCGGTAGGCGACCTCCTTCAGGACCTTCAATCGAGCCGACATTAAGCATTAGAGAAACTTATAGTAGTGATCATGAAGATCATTGGAGCTGATGGCAGGAGGGTGTCAAGATGGAGCGAAACCGAGCCGAAAGATCCAAGCAATCAAACCGCCGGCCCATCTGGCCGACTCGCACAAGGAGAGAGGAAAATGCCCGCCAAGATCATCGTTTCCTACGACGGCACCGCCAACGAGGAGGACGCCATCACGCTCGGCCGCCTGCTCGGCGCAGCCGGTGCCGAGGTGTCGCTCGCGTACGTGCGCCACAACCCCGAGACCGACAGCGTGCGCGAGGAGATCGCGCAGGCCGAGGCCGAGGGCTTCTCGACCAGCGGCCTCGCGCTGCTCGGCACCCGCACGCCGCGCGCCACGTCGTCACCGACCGCTCGACCCCGCAGGGGCTCGCGTCGCTGGCCGAGCGCGAGGGCGCGGACGTGATCGTGTTCTGCTCGGACTCGCACACCGCCAAGGGCCACATCGCCGTCGGCAACTCCGCCGAGCGCCTGCTCGAGGGCGGCCGCACCGCGATCGCGATCGCGCCGGTCGACCTCGGCGAGCGGGTGCAGGGCTCGGGCGTCCAGCGGATCGTCGCGGTCGGCGACGCCGACGGCGGTGCGCGCCAGACCGCCGAGGCGCTCGCCGCGGCCTCGGCGCCACCGTCGAGCCGGTCGCCGGCGAGCAGACCGACCTGCTCGTTATCGACTCGCGCGCGGACGCCGAGCAGGGTCGCGTCGTCGCTCAGCTCCTCCGCGTCGCACCTGATCGAGACGGCCACCTGCCCGGTGCTCGTCGTGCCGCGCGGCACGACGCTCGGCTTTCGGCGCCGCCACGCACGCTCCGGCGGTCGCGTAGCTCCAGCAAGAACAACGGCGCAAGCGCGCGGTCGGAGCTCCTAACGGATGGTCCGGCCGCGCGCCCGCGCCAGCAGGTAGCGCACGAGCGCCGTCACGAAGTCCAGCGAGCCGCCCACCAGGTGGCCCGACCGGGCCCGTCCACAGCCGCGCCTCCACGCGGCGGCGGGCGCTGGGGCGTGACGATGGCCGCATCGAGCGGCACGGTATCGTGGCGGTGGTGCCCGCCGCCCTGAAGACCACCGTCACCGAGCTCGGGGACTCGCGCGTGCGGCTGCAGGTGCAGGTGCCTGCGGGCGAGGTCGAGGGTCGCGTGGAGCGCAAGGCCCAGCAGCTCGGGCGCGAGCTGAAGCTGCCGGGGTTCCGCCGCGGCAAGGTGCCAGCGCCGCTCGTGATCCAGCGCCTCGGTCGCGAGGCGATCCTCGAGGACGCGGTGCGCGACACGCTCTCAAGCTGGTACTCGGACGCGATCGAGAGCGCCGGCATCGTGCCCGTCGGCGATCCGCAGCTCGATCTCGGCGAGCTGCCGCCGCAGGGCCAGGCGCTGGAGTTCTCGATCGAGATCGGCGTGCTGCCGAAGGCCGAGCTCGGCGAGTACAAGGGTCTCGAGGTCGGCCGCCGCGAGCCCGAGGTCGCGGACGAGCAGATCGACCAGGAGATCGAGGCGATGCGCGAGCGGCTCGCGCGCCTGCAGACCGCCGAGCGGCCCGCCGCCGACCGGCGACTTCGTCGTCGTCGACTACGTCGGCTCGCTGCATCGGCGAGGACTCGGGCGGCGGCCCGACCCTGGAGCCGTTCGCGGGCGGCGAGGGCCGCGACCAGCTGATCGAGCTCGGCTCCGGCAACCTGATCCCGGGCTTCGAGGAGGGGCTGCTGGGCGCCGCGCGCGGGCGAGACGCGCACGCGTGCCGCTGACGTTCCCCGCCGACTACGGCAGCCAGGAGCTGGCCGGGCGCGACGCCTCGTTCGAGATCACCGTCAAGGAGGTCAAGCTCAAGGAGCTGCCGGCGATCGACGACGACCTCGCGATCGACGCCGGCTTCGACGACCTCGAGGAGCTGCGCGAGGACATCCGCAAGCGCCTGCTCGAGCTCGACGAGGAGCGGGTCGAGGCCGAGTTCCGCCAGGCTGCGCTGGACGCCGCGGTCGCCGCCGCGCGCGTCGAGGTCACGCCCGAGCTGGCGCAGGCGCGCGCGCGGGAGATGTGGGAGCGGCATGCTGCATTCGCTCTCGCACCGCGGCATCTCGCGCGAGGCCTACCTGCAGATCACCGGCCGCCAGGAGGACGAGGTCCTCGACCGAGATGCAGCCCGAAGCCGAGCTCGCGCTGCGCCGCGAGGCCGTGATCACCGCGGTCGTCGCCGCCGAGGGCATCGAGCCCTCCGAGCGAGGAGCTGCTGCAGGCGCTCGCGCCGACCGCCGAGCGCGAGGGCATCGAGCCGCAGAAGCTGCTCGAGCAGCTGCAGAGCGCCGGGCGGCTCGAGGAGGTGCGCGAGGATCTCGCGGCGCGCGCGGCGATCGATCTGATCGCCGCCGCCGCCAAGCCGATCCCGCTCGCGCAGGCGCAGGCGCGCGAGCAGCTGTGGACGCCGGCGAAGGCGGACGCGGCCGCGCAGGCCGGCGCGGAGGAGCCGGCGGGCGCTCCCGGCAGGTTGTGGACACCAGATCGCTAGCCTTCTAGAGGAATCTCGGCAGGCGAGGCGAAACAAAGGCGAGGACTATGCGCCGGAAGCGAGGACTATGAGCCCACTTGTACCAATGGTCGTCGAGCAGACCTCGCGCGGCGAGCGCGCGTTCGACATCTACAGCCGCCTGCTCAACGAGCGGATCATCTTCCTCGGCACGCCCGTGGACGACCAGATCGCCAACCTGATCGTGGCCCAGCTGCTGCACCTGGAGTCCGAGGACCCCGAAAAGGACGTCTCGCTGTACATCAACTCGCCCGGCGGCTCCGTGTACGCGGGTCTTGCGATCTACGACACGATGCAGTTCATCAAGCCCGACGTGCAGACGATCTGCGTCGGCATCGCGATGTCGATGGGCGCGCTGCTGCTGGCCGGCGGCGCCGCGGGCAAGCGCATGGCGCTGCCCAACGCCAAGATCCTGATCCACCAGGTCTCATCGAGCTTCCAGGGCCAGGCGACCGACATCGAGATCCACGCCAAGGAGATCATCGACGTGCGCCGCAGGCTCGACGAGATCATCGCCAAGCACACCGGCAAAGAGCTCGAGCAGGTGCGCAAGGACACCGAGCGCGACTACTTCATGAGCTCCGAGGAGGCGAAGGAGTACGGCATCATCGACCGTGTGATCTCGGAGCATTAGAAGGCGCCCGCTGAGCGCCTTTGCCGGGAGCAACAGGGAGAGAGTGGTAAAGGGATATGGCCAGACCGACAGACTCCAACGAGCAGCTCCTGTGCAGCTTCTGCGGCAAGTCCCAGCGGCAGGTCAAGAAGCTGATCGCCGGCCCCGGGGTGTACATCTGCGACGAGTGCATCGATCTCTGCAACGAGATCATCGACGAGGAGCTCTCGGCGCCGCCGGCGTTCGACATCGAGAACCTGCCCAAGCCGCGCGAGATCTACGAGGTGCTCGACGAGTACGTGGTCGGCCAGGATCCCTCCAAGCGCACGCTGTCGGTCGCCGTCTACAACCACTACAAGCGCGTGCAGATGATGATGTCCGGCGACTCGGACATCGAGCTGCAGAAGTCCAACATCCTGCTGCTCGGCCCGACCGGCTGCGGCAAGACGCTGCTCGCACAGACGCTCGCGCGGATCCTCAACGTGCCGTTCGCGATCGCCGACGCGACCGCGCTGACCGAGGCCGGCTACGTCGGCGAGGACGTCGAGAACATCCTGCTGAAGCTGATCCAGGCCGCCGACTACGACGTCAAGAAGGCGGAAACGGGGATCATCTACATCGACGAGGTCGACAAGATCGCGCGCAAGGCGGACAACCCGTCGATCACGCGCGACGTCTCCGGCGAGGGGGTGCAGCAGGCGCTGTTGAAGATCCTCGAGGGCACGCAGGCGTCGGTGCCGCCGCAGGGAGGGCGCAAGCACCCCCACCAGGAGTTCCTGACGATCGACACGACCAACGTGCTGTTCGTCTGCGGCGGCGCGTTCGCGAACCTCGACAAGGTGATCGAGCGGCGCATCGGCCACAAAGGGGTCGGCTTCGCCGCCGCGATCGAAGCCAAAGCCGAGCGCGACACCGGCGAAGTGTTCGAGCAGTGCCTGCCCGAGGATCTGATCGAGTACGGGCTGATCCCCGAGTTCATCGGCCGCCTGCCGGTGATGTCCGCCGTGCACCAGCTCACGCGCGAGGACCTCGTGTCGATCCTGGTCGAGCCGCGCAACGCGCTCGTCAAGCAGTTCCAGCGCTTCTTCTCGTTCGACGGCATCGAGCTGGTGTTCTCGGACGACTCGCTGATCGCGATCGCCGAGAAGGGCCTGGAACGCGAAACCGGTGCCCGCGGGCTGCGCTCGATCATCGAGGAGATCCTGCTCGAGGTGCAGTTCGAGCTGCCCTCCCGGCGCGACGTGAAGAAGTGCGTCGTCACCAAGGAGACGGTCGAGAAGGGCCTGACCCCGACGCTCGTCACCGAAGCCGCGCCCGAGGACGCCGAGGACGGCGCGCTGCGCGAGGAGTCGGCCTAGCTGTAACGGTCGGGTCGAGCGCCGCCCGACCGGCGAGCGCGAGCGCTACCATCGCGGCTGTGTCCAGGCGAAGCGCCCGCAAGCCAGCCCGCAGGTCAACGCTCGACCGTCTGCAGGCGGTCCCGTGGCTGATGCTCGCGCAGGCCGGCATTGCGATCGGCAGTCATGTAGTCAGGCTCTCGCCCAAGGAGCGCTCCCGCCTCGTGTACCTCGCGCGCGAATCGCGCGGGCGTCCGGGAAACCTCAGCATCAGGGAGCGCCTCGAGCTGCGCGGGCTTGTGGTCAAGCTCGACCTCAAGGGCTTGATGCGCGAGCTGGGGGGCTCGCCCGCGGTCGGCGACGCCGGCGCGGGCGCCGTCGCCGCTGCAAGTGAGCTGGACCGAGGCACAGGCCGAGCGCCAGCTGCGCTCGCTAGAGCTGTTCGGCATGCGCTTCGGCCTGGACCGGATGCGCCGGATGATGACCGTGCTGGGCTCGCCCGAGCGCCGCTTCGATGCGGTTCACGTGCTCGGCACCAACGGCAAGTCATCGACCACGCGCATGACCGCCGCGATCCTCGAGCGCCACGGGCTGCGCACGGGCGCCTACCTGTCGCCGCACCTGGTGTCCTATCGCGAGCGCACCCTGATCGACGGCCGCCAGCTCGCCGCGGACGCGTTCGCCGCGGCGGTCGCGCGCGCGACGTGGGCGGCGGAACGCGTCAACCGCACGCTGGCGGAGGACGACCACGTGACCCAGTTCGAACTGCTGACGGCGGCTGCGCTGTGGGAGATGGCCCGCCGGGAGGTCGACGTGGCCGTGGTGGAGGCGGGGCTGGGCGGGCGCTATGACGCGACCAGCGTGATCGACGCGCGCGTCACCGTGCTCACGAACGTGGGCCTCGAGCACACGCGCTGGCTCGGGCCGACGCTCACGGACATCGCCGAGGAGAAGCTCGCGGTCACGCGCCCGCATACCGCGCTCGTGCTCGGCGAGGACCTGGCGGCGCCGGCGCTGGCCGTCGCCGAGCGGGTGGCGGCCGAGCGCGAGGCGTGGATCGTCAGGCCGCGCTTGGCGCCGGCGTCGGCGCTGCGCGCGCGCGGCGGCTTCCAGCAGCGCAACTTCGCCCTCGCCACCGCTGCCGCCGAGGAGTATCTGCGGGCGGTCGGCATTCCCGTGAGCGCCGAGGCGGTGGCGGATGCCGGCGCAAGCACGGAGGTGCCCGGTCGCATGCAGCTCGTGGACGAGGATCCGCCGACGCTGCTCGACGGCGCGCACAACCCCGACGCGGTGCTCGCGCTGGTCGAGTCGCTGCCGGAGGTGTTGAATGCCGGCCCGTCCGCGCCGATCGCGCTTGTGCTGGGCGTGCTCGACGACAAGGACGCGGCGGCGATGCTCGCCGCGCTGCTGCCGGTGGTGCGACGGGCTTGGTTCACGGCGCCGCCGAGCAGTCGCGCGCTCTCGCCGGCGGCGCTCCAGTCGCGTGCGCGCCAGCTCGGCTTCGACGCGAGCGTGTGCGAGCCCAGGCCCGCGCTGGCGCTCGCGCAGGCACAGGAGTGGGCGCGCACGCACGGAGGCGCGGTGCTGGCGACCGGCTCGGTCTACCTGGTCGGCGATCTGCTGCGCGAGCTCGGGTGCGCCGAGGGAGCCGGCGTCGAGCGAGAGAGCGCCGCCGGATGAACGACGGCGGCCCATCGGTGCTCACGATGATCGGCGCCGTCGCGCTGATCGTCGCGCTCGTGATCCTCGTGTTCTTCGCCGCTGGCTACGGTTTCGGCCGCCTGTTTCTCTAAACTCAGCCGGCCGATGCTCCCCTTCGCATATTTCGGAATCGAAAGCAGCGGCTTGAATCTGGCCATCGATCTGCTGATTCTGTTCGTCGTCGTTCTGTACATCTCGCTGATCTACTGGACTTACGCGGACGCTCGCCGGCGGATCGTCGACCCGATGCTCGTCTTCTGCGCGACGGTGGCCTCGTTCTTCCCGTTCGTGGGAACCGTGATCTACATGGTCCTGCGCCCGCCCGAGTACCTCGAGGACGTGCGCGAGCGCGAACTGGAGACGCAGGCCGCGGAGGCGCGCCTGCACCAGCTCGACGAGACCCGTTGCCCGCACTGCAGCTACCGCGTGGAGAGCGACTTCATCCGCTGCCCCAGCTGCCTGCGCAAGCTCAAGGAGCGCTGCGCCAGCTGCTCGCGTCCGCTGGACCAGGCGTGGACGATCTGCCCCTACTGCGAGGCCGACGTGCCGGGCATCTCCGCGCCGCGCTCCCGCCGCCGCCGGGGCGCCGCCGCCGCCGCTGCTGCCGCCGCTGCGCCCGCGATCGAGAGCGAGCTCGCGGACCTCGACGTGCCGTCCGTGGCGGAGGAGGACGAGCAGGAGCCGGCGGAGACGTCGCTGGCCTCCGAGCCGACCACCAGACCGCGCAGCTCATCGCGCTCCGGGCGCCGCCCGCGCCCGAGCACCTGAGCCGCGGACACCCGACCGACCCAGCCCGACCAAAGGAACCCATGGACCGAACGCTGATCCTCGTAAAGCCCGACGCCTTCGCACGAGGCCTGACGGGCGAGATCGTCGCCCGCTTCGAGCGCAAGGGACTGCGCATCGTCGCGATGCGGCACATGACCGTCACCCGCGAGCTGGCCGAGCGCCACTACGCCGAGCACGCCGAGCGGCCGTTCTTCGGCGAGCTGGTCGACTTCATCACCTCGGGGCCGATCGTGGCGATGGTGCTCGAGGGCCTCGACGCGGTCAAGGCGGCGCGGCAGCTGATCGGCGCGACCAACCCGCTGGAGGCGGCCACCGGCAGCATCCGCGGCGACTTCGCGATCGAGATGGGCGCCAACATGGTTCACGGCTCGGACTCTCCAGAGTCCGCCGCGCGCGAGGCGGCGCTGTTCTTCGGAGACCTGTAGACGCCGTCTCCGAGCAGCCCGCCCTCGTCCTCGCATCGCGCTCGCCCCAGCGGCGGGCGCTGCTCGAGCGTCTCGGCGTGCCGTTCACGGTCAGGGTCTCGGACGCGCAGGAGCTCGAGCAGGGGCAGGACCCGGCGCGGGTGGCGGTCGAGAACGCGCTGCGCAAGGCGCGCGCCGCGAGCCGGCCGGGAGCGGCGGAGGCGGTGCTGGGCTGCGACACGATCGTGGTGCTCGACGGCGTCATCTACGGCAAGCCGCCCGACGCGGCGGCGGCGCGCAGGACGCTCGCGGCGCTCGGCGGACGCACGCACGAGGTGATCAGCGGGGTGGCGATCCTGTTTGGAGAGGGGTCGGTGAGCGGCGCAACGGGGGCGGCGGTGGAGCGCACCGCCGTGGTGCGCACGCGGGTGACGTTCCGGGAGCTGGATCAGGGGCTGCTGGACTGGTACGTGGGAGTCGAGGAGTGGCGCGGGCGCTCGGGCGGCTACGCGATCCAGGGCGAGGGCGCGGCGCTGGCGGTCGCGATCGACGGCGAGGTCGAGAACGTCGTCGGCCTGCCGCTCGCGGCGCTGGCGGATCTGTGCCCGGAGCTGTTCGCGTAGAAAGCTGCAAATCCCTTCGCAACGCTGGAGGCCCGGCAATGCGGTTCGCTAGACTGGCCGTCACGGGCGCACCCGATGAGCGCCGGTAGCCGAATCAGCTGCCACGCGGTGGCGCGGGACCGGATTTGAGCGCGCCCGTTCTCTCTACATGGGCATCTTCAGCTATCTGACAGGGTTCGGCGGCCGCGACATGGCGGTCGACCTGGGAACTGCGAACACGCTCGTATACGTGCGCGGGCGCGGCATCGTGCTGTCGGAGCCGAGCGTCGTGGCGATCGACTCGCGCAGCGGCGAAGTGCACGCTGTCGGGATCGAGGCCAAGCGCATGCTCGGGCGCACGCCCGGCACGATCCAGGCGATCCGCCCGCTGAAGGATGGCGTGATCGCCGACTTCGACGTGACCGAGCAGATGCTCAGGCACTTCATCCAGAAGGTCCACCAGAACCGCTGGGCGCACCCGCGCGTGGTCGTGTGCGTGCCGTCGGGCGTGACCGGGGTGGAGAAGCGCGCCGTCGAGGAGGCGTGCCTGTCGGCGGGCGCGCGAACGGCGTATCTGATCGAGGAGCCGATGGCGGCGGCGATCGGCGCCGGCCTGCCGGTTGGCGAGCCGACCGGCTCGATGGTCGTGGACATCGGCGGCGGCACCTCCGAGGTCGCCGTGATCTCGCTCGGCGGCATCGTCGTCTCGCAGTCGATCCGCGTCGGCGGCGACGAGATGGACGAGGCGATCATCAACTACGCCAAGAAGGAGTACAAGCTGCTGATCGGCCAGCAGACCGCGGAGGAGCTGAAGCTCGAGATCGGCTCGGCGTGCCCGATGGCCGAGGAGCTGCAGGCGGAGATCCGCGGGCGCGACATGGTCGCGGGCCTGCCCAAGACGGTGGTGTTGACCAGCGAGGAGATCCGCCAGGCGCTGGCCGAACCGCTCAACCAGATCATCGACGCGGTCAAGGAGACGCTCGACCGCACGCCGCCGGAGCTGGCCTCGGACATCATGGATCGCGGCATCATGCTCGCGGGCGGCGGCTCGCTGCTGCACGGCCTCGACGAGCGGCTGCGCGAGGAGACGCAGATGCCCGCGCACCTCGCCGAGTCGCCGCTGACGTGCGTCGCGGTGGGCTCGGGTCGCTCGCTCGAGGAGTTCGAGGCGATCCACCGCTCCAACCGCCCATCGCGCAACCGGCGACGCCGCTGAGCAGGCGTGTGCGACCCGACACGCCCCGCCTGCTCCGTGGGTAGTCTGTTGGGCTAACGCTTTCGGAAGGTACTCATCGGTGCACGACAAGACGGTCCGGCGTCGACGAGCGGTGCTCGCTCTGCTCGTCGTGCTCTCCCTGCTGCTTCTCACCGCCTACTTCGGCGAGTCTCCAAACGGCCGCCTGCACGCCGTGCAGCGCGACTTCCTGACGGTCGTCTCGCCGATCCAGGACGGCGCCAACAAGGCGCTGAAGCCCGTGCGCGACCTGTTCAGCTGGTTCGGCAACACGCTGCACGCGAAAAGCGAGCTTGCGCAGTCGCTCAAGCAGACCGACAAACTGCGCCGCGAACTGGTCGCCGACGAGGCCGAAAAACGCTCCTACAGGCAGCTGCTCGCGCTCACCCATCTCGATCAGCTGGGCGTCAGCGACTACCGCCCGGTGACCGCCACCGTGGTCGACAAAACGCCGAACCTGTGGTACTCCACGGTCAACATCGACAAGGGCGAATCGGCGGGCGTGCACGTCAACGATCCGGTGATCAACGAAGAAGGATTGGTCGGCCGGGTCGCCGCGGTGGTCGGCGACGGCGCGCAGGTGGACCTCATCACCGACAGCTCGATGGGCGTCTCCGGTCGGATCGGCACGAGCACGGCGACCGGCCTGGTGGTGCCGAAGGTCGGCGATCCCAACGACCTGCTGCTCCAATACCTGCCCACCAGCACGCAGCCGACCGCCGGTGAATACGTCGTCACCGCCGGCAGCGTCTCGACCCCCGGCGAATCGCTGTACCCCCCTGGCCTGATCATCGGGCAGGTCACCTCGTCCAACGAAGAAAGCGCGTACGAGTCGGTGAACGTGCACCCGATCGCCAACCTGCGCGACCTGGACATCGTCCAGGTGCTGACCGCCGCGGCGGGAACGCGTGTGGCGAACCTCGGTCGGCTCGCCACGAGCCTGCCGGCGGCGCAGGCCGGCGCGAGCAACGGCGGCGAACAGCTGGCCTCGACGCAGGTGGGGGGATGAACACGACCCCGTCGAGCTCGCTGCTGCCGCGCTTGGCCGCGTTCGCGTTCGTCGTGGTGTTCTTCCAGATCGGCGTCGTCTCCGAGGTGCCGGTGTTCGGCGTCAACGCCGACATCTCCTCGCTGCTGGTGGCGTTCGTCGGGCTGATGTGCGGCTCGACGATCGGCGCGGTCGTCGGCTTCTCCGTCGGCCTGCTGGTCGACCTGGCGCTGCTGCAGACGCTGGGGTTGACCTCGCTGGTGTTCACGCTGATCGGCTACGGCTGCGGGCGCCTGCACGATCGCACGCTCGCCGGGCAGCACGATCCGCAGGCGGCGCTGATGCCGCTGCTCGTCGGCGCGGGCGCCTCGGCCCTGGCGCTGCTCGGCTACTCGCTGGTCGAGTTCATGCTCGGCGTCGACGCCCCGGTGAGCGTCGAGTTGCTGCGGGAGATCGTGCTGGGCGTGTTGCTCAACACGATCCTCGCGCTGCCGCTGTGGGCGCTGACCAAACGCGTGCTCGACGGTGCGCTGCCGGATGATCCGCGCCGGCGCCGACGGCGGCGCGCGTACACGACCGGTGGCCTCAGCCCACTCTCCAAACCATGAGCTCGATCGAGCCGGTCCGACCGCGTGACCCGCGAATCCCGGTCTCGCCGCAGCTGGCGCTGCGCGTGGCGATCCTTGGCGGCGTGGCGATGGTGATGTTTGGCGTGATCTTCTTCCGCCTGTGGTACCTGCAAGTGCTCTCCAGCGAACAGTACGTCCAGCAGGCCGACTCCGAGCGCGCGCGCCATCTGCCGATCGCGGCGCCGCGCGGGGAAGTCCTCGACCGCGACGGCCAGGCGATCGTGGACTCGACGACCGCCAACGCCGTGCAGATCGTGCCGAGTGAGATGCCCGCCGCGATCGGCGAACAGGTCCTCGTCTACGAGGAGCACGCGGCCAAGCTCGAAGCCAGCTACCGAGCCGCCGGCGAACAGCTCAGGCGCTTCGAGGCGCTCCACGGCGACCACGCCTCGCGCCTGCACGGCGCGCTGCGCCGCGAACTGCTCGAACTGCGCGCAGCCGCGCGGCGTCCGGTGCTGCGCGTGCCGGCGCTGCCACGCTCGGCGGTCAGGGTTCGCAGCCTGTTCGACCGCCTCGCGCGCGTCATCGGGCTGAGCCCGCGGACGATCGACGAACGCGTCGTCGAGGGAATCGACACGACTCCCTACGCGAACGTCACGATCAAGACCGACGCCGGGCGCAGCGTGCTGACCGAGCTGGGGGAGCGCCAGAGCGAATACCCGGGCGTCGTGCAGCAGCCGGTTTCGATCCGCCACTACCCCGACGGCGAAATGGCCGCGCAGATGCTCGGCTATGCGCGCCAGATCACCGGACCGGAGCTGAAGCTCTCGGTCTTCCGCGGGGTGCAGGAGGGCACAGTGGTCGGCCAGACGGGCCTGGAGCTCCAATATGACCACTACCTGCGTGGCGAACCCGGCGTGCAGCGGGTAGCCGTCAACGCCGAAGGCCAGCCGGTCACCAACCACCTGCCGCCGAAGCCGCCGAAGGCCGGTCACGCGCTGCAGACGACGCTCGACCTGAGCCTGCAGCGGGCCAGCGAAAAGGCGCTGCAGGAAGGCATGGAACACGCGCGGGCCGGCGGCAAACCGGCGATCGCGGGCGCGTTCGTGGCGCTCGACCCGCTCAACGGCGAAGTGCTCGCGATGGGCTCCTCGCCGAGCTATGACCCGAGCAAGTTCGCCAAGCCGCTGACCCCCCCCGAATATGCTGAACTGGTCGGCCGCGGCAGCGACGAACCGGGACGGCTGACCGATCTCGCCGACGAAGGCGAATACCCGACCGGCTCGACCTTCAAGCCGATCACGGCCATGGCGGCGCTGGAAGCGGGCGTGATCACGCCGTCGATGGGGCTCGGCGCTGGCAAATGCATCTACGTCTCCGCCCAGCGCTTCTGCAACGCCGGCATGTCGGAATTCGGCGCGGCGGACCTGGTGGAAGCGCTGAAGGAGTCCTCGGACACCTACTTCTTCACCGTCGGCAAGCTCGCCAACGAACATGGCGGGGAAATCATCCAGAAGAAGGCCGAAGAGCTCGGCATCGGCAGGAGGACGGGGATCGACCTGCCGAACGAGTTCAAGGGCGTCGTGCCGAGCCGCAGGTGGCTGGCCGAAGAGAACCAGGCGGAAGTGGAATGCGAGCACAGCGAACACCACCGCTGCTACATCGTCGCCGAACCGGGGGCACCGTGGACGGTCGGCTACAACATGGACCTGGCGGTCGGTCAGGGCGATCTGCTGACCGACCCGCTGCAAATGGCCGTCGCCTACTCGACGCTCGCCACCGCCTACCGCAACGGCGGCACCGGCACGGTCGTGACCCCGCACCTGGGCAGGCAGATCGAGGAACCCAACCACACGCTGCTGCAGACGCTGCGCTTCGGCTCCCACCATGTCCACCTGAACTACGAAGACGTGAGCCTGGTGATGCAGGGCATTCACGAGGCGGCGACCGCCCCGGGCGGCACCTCCACCGACGTGTGGCAGGGCTGGGATCAGGAAGAAGATCCGGTGTACGGCAAGACCGGCACGGCGGAACGCACCGGGCACGAAGACCAGTCCTGGTACATGTGCTATCTCGGCAACGCCACGCGCCCGATCGTGATCGCCGTGACCGTCGAGGAAGGCGGCTTCGGCGCCGAAACGGCCGCGCCGATCGCGCGCCTGATCGCCTCGCAGTGGTACGGCAAGCCCAAAAAGTTCGTCGTCGGAACCTCCAGGACCTTTTGAGCCCGCTCAGCCCGATCAAGCCCACGGAGGAGGCGCCAGTGTCACCGCCGCGCGCGCTGCGACTGCCGCTCGATCCGCTGCTGACGCTCGCGGTGCTCGGGCTGTGCGTCTGCTCGATCGTCAACCTGAAGGCGGCCACGCGGAAAACGATCCCCGGCGATCCCCACTACTACGTCGATCGCCAGGCCGTCTACCTGGCGATCGGGCTGCTGGCGATGCTCGTGATCTCGCGCCTGGACTACGCCCTCCTGCGCCGCTACAGGAACTTCATCTACGGGGCGCTGATCTTCACGATCCTCGCGGTGCTCGGGCTCGGGCACTCCGCGCAGGGCTCGCAGCGCGCGATCAACTTCCCGCTGTTCTCCTTCCAGGCATCCGAGCTCGGAAAGGTGCTGCTGATCCTCGCGCTGTCGGCGCTGATCGTCGATCGCTCGCGCCACCTGCGCGAACGCGACACGACCGTGCGCGTGCTGATCGCGGCGCTCGTGCCGACGATGTTCGTGATCGCGCAGCCCGACCTCGGCTCGGGTCTCGTGTACATGACGATCGCCTGCATGCTGCTGTTCATCGCCGGCACCCCGTGGCGGCATCTGGCGGCGCTCGCGGCGCTCGTGTGCGTGGCGATCGCGTTCGTGCTCGCCGCCGGGCCGGCCGTGGGCGTGCACGTGCTCAAGCCCTACCAGGTGGAACGCCTGACGGCGTTCCTGCACCCGTCGAGCGTGCCCAAGGAAGGGTCCACGACCGATCCGACCTACCAGCTGCAGCAGTCGAAGATCGCGATCGGCGCGGGGCAGAAGACCGGCGTCAGCGGCAGCGGCGGCCAGGTCGCGGGCGGCTTCGTGCCGGAGAGCAACACCGACTTCATCTTCGCCGCAGTCGGCGAACAGTACGGGTTCGTGGGGGCGGGGCTGGTGCTGGCGCTGTATGCGCTGCTGATCTCCAGAACGCTGCGCGTGCTGGTGATGGCGAAGGACCTGTTCGGGTCGCTGATCGCCGCCGGCGTAGCAGCTATGCTCATGTTCCAGGTCTTCGTAAACGTAGGGATGACGGTCGGGATCATGCCCGTCACAGGCGTAACGCTTCCGCTCATGAGCTACGGCGGGTCGTCGGTGATAGCCACTCTGCTAAGCGTTGGCCTATTGCAATCGATCTATGTCCAGGCGCGAACCTCGGCAGCTCTGAAGGGCCGCGTACTGCGTTACTAGACCCCAATGTTCGCCCAGCATCCCCCATCAGACCGTCAGCGCCGCTTCGCGCGGGTTGCCCCCCACCCGACGCTCCGGGTGCGCGCGGGCTCGCCGCTCCGGCGCCGATCCATCCGATGCTCGGCGCTCTTCCATACCGAAAGACTGGATCAAATTGAAAAAGCAAGTGCTTGTCAGCGTCGACCGCGCGGAGACGCGCGTGGCGCTTCTGGAGGCGAGCGGAACGCCCGCCGCCTCGCGCTCGTCCTCGGCGGCCAGCAAAGCCGCGGCGAGCCGACGCAAACGCGGCGGCAAAGGCCCTGAGGCCGGCTACCGCGTAGCCGAGCTCTACATCGAGCGCCGCGGCGGGCGCTCGATCGTCGGCAACATCTACAAGGGCAAGGTCGACAACGTCCTGCCCGGCCTGGAGGCCGCGTTCGTCGACATCGGCCTGGAGAAGAACGGCTTCCTGCACGTCGACGAGATCGTGCTGCCGGGCGTGGAGACGCCCAAGCGCGGGCGCGGCACAGGCGGCGGGCGCAAGATCTCCGACCTGCTCAAGCCCGGTCAGGAGATCGTCGTGCAGGTCGTCAAGGACCCGCTCAAGACGAAGGGCGCGCGCCTGTCGATGGAGCTGACGATCGCCGGGCGCTACATGGTGTACGCGCCCACCGGCGAGGGCGTGGGCGTGTCGCGGCGCCTGGAGGACAAGGAGCGCGAACGGCTGCGCCGCCAGACCTCCAACCTGCAGACCGACGGCGGCGGCGTGATCATCCGCACGGCCGCGCACGGCGCCAAGCGCGAGGACTTCGAGCGCGAGCTCAAGTACCTGCACAAGCTGCACGAGGTGCTCGTCAAACGCGTCGAGGACACCGTCGCTCCGGATCTCGTCTTCCAGGAGGCCGACCTGTCGGTGCGCGTCGTGCGCGACATCTTCTCCGCGCACTTCGAGCGCGCGATCGTCGACGACGAGCAGCAGTACCACCGCCTCGTGTCGTTCTTCACGCGCACCGCCCCCGAGCTGGTCGAGCGCGTCGAGCTGTGGAAGGAGCCGGAGCCGCTGTTCGAGGCCTACAGCGTCGACAAGGCGATCCAAGGCGTGCTCTCGCGGCGCGTCGATCTGCCCAGCGGCGGCTACCTGATCATCGACTACGCCGAGGCGCTGACGGTGATCGACGTCAACTCGGGCAGCTTCATCGGCCGCGGCAAGGGCGCGGGGCTCGAGGACACGATCACCAAGACCAACCTCGAGGCCGCCGAGGAGGTCGTCAACCAGCTGCGCCTGCGCGACATCGGCGGCATCATCGTGATCGACTTCATCGACATGGCCCGCGCGCGCAACCGCGACGCGGTCATGAAGGTGCTGCGCAAGACGCTCGACGAGGACCGCACGAAGACGTTCACCGCCGAGATCTCGAAGCTCGGGCTGGTCGAGATGACCCGCCAGAACGTCACCGAGGGCGTGCGCGAGATCATGAGCCGCCCGTGTCCCACGTGCGAGGGCGAGGGCGTGATCCGCTCGGAGGAGACGATCGCGATCGAGTTCGAGCGCAAGCTGCGCGACGTCGCCGTCGAGCACCCCGACGCGGAGGCGTTCCTCGTGCAGATCAACCCGCGCGTGAGCACGCAGTTCACCGGCCACAGCTCGCGCGTGCTGCATGCGCTCGAGGCGCAGACCGGCAAGTCGTTCCTGTTCGAGGGCTCCGAAGGGCTCGCGCTCGACCACTTCGCGATCACGTTCGTCGGCACCCGTGAGGAGGTCGAGGAGCGCGCGCTGCCGTTCCGCCAGGGCGACGAGGTGCTCGTGGAGATCGTCGAGCCGCACATGTACGACGTCGACGACGCTGTCGCCAAAATCGACGGCTACATCATCTCGATCGCCGGCGCCTCGCCGTACGTGGGCGAGAAGCGCATGGTGCGCATCGACCAGGTCGGGCGCACGGCCGCGAGCGCGCTGCTGCTGGACGAGTCCGGCGAGGTCGTCGCCGCTCCCGCGCGCGCCTCCCAGGAGGTGCGGGCCGTCGACGCGCGCGCCAATGGACGTGGCCGGCGGCGCTCGACGAGCGGCGGCGGTGGCACACGCGCCGCCGGTGATACGCGCACACCGGACGAGCAGCCCGCGCCGCGCTCGCGCAGGCGCCGCGCGCCGGTCGAAAGCGAAGACTCCGAGGCGCGGCGCGAAGCCGGGCTGAGCGAGTCCGCGACCTCGATCGACACGGAGCCCGAGGAGGAGCCGGCGGTCCCCGTGCCCGTCGGCGCGGACGCCGTCGAGGGCGGCGGCGACGCGCCCCAGGACGACGGGGCCGAGGATGGCCTACAATCCAAACCTCGGCGTCGTGGCCGCAGGGGCGGACGGCGCCGTTCGGCTGCCAAGGCCAAGGCGACCCCGGAGTAGGCGGCAGCCTGCGGCGCGAGCCGGTCCAGGCGCCCTTTCCATACGAGAATCGAGACCCACAGACATGTACGCGATCGTGAAGACAGGCGGCAAGCAGTACCGCGTCGAGCGGGGTCAGACGCTGCTCGTGGAGCGGCTGCCAGCGGCGGAGGGCGCCGACGTGGCGCTCGAGCCGATGCTGTACCGCTCCGATGAGGCCGTGTTCGACGCCGCCGGGCTGGCCAACGTGAAGGTCACGGCGAAGGTGATCGCGCACGTGCGCGGCGAGAAGCTGCGCGTGTTCAAGTTCAAGCCCAAGCGCGGCTACAAGCGCCGCACCGGCCACCGCCAGGAGCTCACCAAGATCGAGGTCACCGAGATCAGCGCGGGAGCGGCGAAGGCCAAAGCGAGCAAAGCCAAACAGGCTGACGCTCCGAGCGAGACGCCCACGGCGAGCAAGGAGAAGGCTGCAGATGGCTCATAAGAAGGGGCTCGGCTCGAGCCGCAACGGCCGCGACTCCAACGCCCAGCGCCTGGGCGTCAAGACGTTCGCCGGCGAGACCGTGACCGGCGGCGAGATCATCGTGCGCCAGCGCGGCACCAAATTCAAGCCGGGCGCCGGCGTCGGCATCGGCAAAGACGACACGCTGTACGCGCGCGCCGCCGGGACCGTGCAGTTCAGCCAGGGCTGGCGCGGTCGCGTGGTGAGCGTGCTGCCGGCTGACGCCAAGCAGGGCTGAGATGCCTCGCATATCCCCGCGGCGAGGCGCTTGGATGCTCGCCGCGGGACGCGCCGCGCTGGGCGTGGCGGTGCTGGCGGCGCCGGAGCGGGTGACCTCGGGGTGGCTGGGCCGGGACAACGCGCAGCTGCCGATCGTCGGCGACCTCGCGCGCTCGCTCGGCGCACGCGATCTGGCGCTCGGCCTGGCCACGCTGCGCACGCTCGAGGACCCCGTGAACGGGCCGCGCGTACAGCAGCTGTGCGCGCTCGTCGACGCCGTCGACGTGCTCGCGACCGTGATCGCACGCAGGAGCCTGCCGCGCATCGGCGTGTATGGAACCGTCGCCATCGCCGGCGCGGCGGCGGGTGCCGGCCTGTACTTCGCTAGCCGGCCTGCGCAGTAGGCCGCACGAGTATCTCGTTGACGTTCACGTGCGCGGGCTGAGAGGCCGCGTACAGCACCGCGCGCGCGATGTCGTCGTCCTCGAGCGCGACGGTCGGCCGGTTGTCGAAGAACGGCGTGTCGGTCATGCCGGGCTCGATCAGCGTGACGCGCACGCCGGTGCCGTGGAGGTCCTGGCGGACGGCCTCGCCCATCGCCGTGACGGCGTGCTTGGTGCACGAGTACATCGAGCCCGGGAGCACGCGCCGGCCGGCCACGCTCGAGGTCAGCATCACATGACCGCGCGACTCCTTCAGCGCGGGGATCGTCGCGCGCAGCGTCAGCGCGGCGCCGTACACGTTCGTCAGCACCATCTCGCGCCAGTGCTCGGGCGTGTCGTTGAGGAAGCCGCGGGGGCCGCCGAAGCCGGCGTTGGCAAACGCCACGTCGATGCGTCCGAATGCCTGCAGCGCGGCGTCGACCATCTGCTGCTGCTCGGCCCACTCGGTCACGTCGCACCGGACCGCCAGCGCGTGCTCGGACCCGCCCAGCTCCTGCGCAAGTCCCTCCAGTCGCTCCAGCGAGCGCGCCGCCAGCACCACGCGCCATCCCGCGGCGCGCGCCAAGCGGGCGGTGGCGGCGCCGATGCCCGACGAGGCGCCGGTGATCAGGAATACGCGGTCTGCTGTCACGATGGCTGTACATGTTGCACGATCGCGCAAGGATCTACGTGCAGGCCGGCGCCGGCGGCGACGGCTGCATCAGCTTTCGCCGCGAAGCCCATGTGCCGCGCGGCGGCCCCGACGGCGGCGACGGTGGCGGTGGCGGCGACGTGGTGGTCGTGTGCGACGACTCGTTGCGCGACCTGCAGAGCTACAAGCGCCGCAGCCACTATCGCGCGGGGCGTGGCGGGCATGGCTCGGGCGCGCTGCGTCACGGGGCCGACGGGCAGACGCTGACGATCAGAGTGCCGCCCGGGACGCAGATCGAGGGTGTGCCAGCATCGGAGCGCGCCTCGAGCGAGGACGAGGACGGTGCCCACGAGAAGGACGGGGTCGGCGGTGCGGAACGGGCCGACGACCTGCTTGGACGCAGCTGGGAGCTGCTGGCCGACGGCCAGACGGCGATGATCGCGCGCGGCGGTGGCGGCGGCAAGGGCAACAAGCGCTTCGCCACGCCGACGCGCCAGGCGCCGCGCTTCGCCGAGCGCGGTCTCGCCGGCGAGGAAGGCTGGCTGGAGCTGAGGCTCAAGCTGCTCGCCGACGTGGGGCTCGTGGGCCTGCCCAACGCCGGCAAGTCCTCGCTGCTCTCGCGTCTCACGCGCGCCGCGCCGAAGATCGCCGACTATCCCTTCACGACGCTGTCGCCGGTGCTTGGCGTGCTCGACACGCCCGCCGGTGACGACGGCGCTCCCGAACGCCAGCTGGTCGTGGCCGACATACCCGGGCTGATCGAGGGCGCGAGCGAGGGCGCCGGGCTCGGGCATGACTTCCTCGCGCACGTCGAGCGCACGCGGCTGCTCGTGCACGTGCTCGACGTCGCACCCGAGATATCGATGGGCGAGCAGGCGGATGCGCTCGCCAACCACGAGACGATCGAGCGCGAGCTGGCGGCGCACGACGAGCGCCTGGCGCGGCTGCCGCGCGTGCTCGTGCTGTCGAAGGCCGACCTTGTGCCCGCAGAGCGGCTGCAGGAGGCCATCGGCGGATGGCGGCTGCGCCTCGGCGAGGACGTGCCCGTCCTCGCCACGTCGAGCGCAACCGGCTACGGCATGCGCGAGCTGGGCGATCTGCTGCTGCGGATCGTGCCGGAGGGCTCCGCCGCGACCGATGCCGGGCGTGGCGCCGGCGCCGGCGCCACGCCCGAGCAGGAGCTCGCCGAGCACATGGTGTTCCGGCCGACCGGCAGCGCGGGCTTTCGCGTCGAGCAGCTGGACGACGGCGCATTCGCCGTCAGAGGCAGGGGCATCGAGCGCCTGTTCGAGCGCTTCGACGTCGACAACGAAGATGCGATGGCCTACCTGGAGGGCAGGCTGCGCAGGATCGGCGTGCTCAGCGCGCTCGAGGCCAAGGGCTTCCAGCCTGGAGACGAGATCGAGATCGCGGGCGTCACGTTCGAGCTGGACCCGCACGAAGCGCCATAGATTATAAGTTATATATTATAATGTTGTTGTAATGTCGGCCCCTGCTTCACTGCTCAGAGACGCGCGCCTTCAGGCGGGGATGACACAGGCGGATCTGGGCCGTCGGTTGGGGATCAGTCAGGCAGCCGTGGCCAGGCTCGAGCGACCGGGCGCGAACCCGACGGTGGCAACGCTCGAAGACGCGCTCTGGGCGACGGGGCATCGCCTTGAGCTGGACGCTCCTATACGACATGCAGGCGTGGACGAGAGCTTGATCCGCCAACAGCTCGAACTCACGCCCGCGGAACGGGTCCGCGGCATCGAAACCATGTATGCCCAGGCGCGGATGCTGGCGCTCGCGGGGGCTAGGAGTCGCGGTGAACACGCCTGAGCCCTTGGTCGAAAACCGCGAGCTTCGCCTGCGCGCGCTTCTGCAGCGATTGACGGAGGCGGGGGTGGACTTCGTGATCGTCGGCGGGGTCGCAGTGATTCTTCAGGCAAGCCCCCGATTCACCAAGGACCTGGACATCTGCTACGCCACCGGGCAAGAGAACCTGGATCGGCTGGGTGAGGTACTGGTCGGCCTCGGTGCGAAGCTGCGCGAAGTGGAGGAGGATCTGCCCTTCGTACCCGACGGTCGGTCTCTCCGGCAGGCGCAGATTCTGACGCTCACCACCGTCGATGGTGGGCTCGACCTTCTCGTGGAGCCGGACGGTTCTCCCGGCTATCCAGCGCTTCGCAGGCGAGCCGATCAGATGGACATTGAGGGAATCGTCGTCCGGGTCGCCTCAGTCGAGGACCTGATTGAGATGAAGCGCGCCGCTGGGCGACCGCAGGATCTGGTCGATCTCGAATCACTGGAGATCGCCCGCCGGCGTAGCCGCCGGGATCAGAGCTCGCCGCACTGACCGTCTACGCTCCGTGGCGCCGATGAGACGCGTCGTCATCAAGCTCGGATCCAGCGTGGTCGCCGACAGCGAGGGCACGCCGCGCGTGGACGTGCTCGCGAGCGTGTGCGACCAGCTCGTCGCCCTGCACCGCGCGGGCGATGAGGTGATCGTCGTCACCAGCGGCGCGATCGCGCGGGGGATGCGCGTGATGAACCTGCCCCAGCGACCCAGCACCACCGGCGCGCTGCAGGCCGCAAGCGCCGTTGGCCAGGGCAAGCTCTACAGGATCTACGACGAGCTGCTGCGCGAGCGCGAGATCACCAGCGCACAGGTGCTGCTCACTTTCTTCGACATGAGCGCGCGCACCCACTACCTGAACGCCCGCCAGACGCTCAGCACGCTGCTCGAGTGGCGCGTGCTGCCCGTGATCAACGAGAACGACACCACCGCCACCGACGAGATCTCCTTCGGCGACAACGACTTCCTCGCGGCGCAGGTCGCCGTGCTGATCGCCGCCGACGAGCTGATCCTGCTGACCGACATCGACGGGCTGTACACCGCCGACCCGCGGCTGCGCCCCGATGCGCACATCGTCGCCGAGGTCGCCGACTTCGATGCGCTCGACGAGCTCGAGATCGGCCACACCACCTCGCCGCTCGGGCTCCGGCGGCATGCGCTCCAAGGTCGTCGCCGCGGAGATGGCCACCGCCGCCGGCATCCCCACCGTGATCTGCAACGGCGTGCGCCCGCAGGCGCTCGCCGCGGTACTGGCGGGCGAGCGCGAGGGCACGCGCTTCCCCGCGCGCGAGGCGCGCTACTCGAGCTTCAAGCTGTGGCTCAAGTACGCCAAGCCCTCGCGCGGCACCGTCGTCGTCGACCAGGGCGCCGCCAGGGCGGTGCAGGGAGGGGAGCGCCAGCCTGCTCCCCGTCGGCGTGACCGAGGTCAAGGGCGGGTTCGATGCCGGCGACGCGGTCGACATCGTCGAGCGGGACACGTCCTCGGGTGGAACGCTGCGGCCGCTCGCCAAGGGCATCTGCAGCTACTCCGCCGAGGAGCTGCGGCGCGTGCTCGGGCTCAAGTCCGACTCCGTGCGCGAGATCCTGCCGCGCGCCAGCGACGAGGCCGTTCACCGCGACTACCTCGTGCTCGACTGAGCGCTCTACCCTGTACGGCAATGGCAGTCGCCGTCGCATCCGTCGCTGACACCTGCCGCGCGGCCAAGCGCGCGGCACGCGTGCTCGCGCGCACCGACACCGCCGTCAAGGACGCCGCGCTCGAGGCGATCGCCGTCGCGCTCGAGGACCGCCTCGAGGAGATCCTCGCCGCCAACGAGCGCGACATGCAGCTCGCGCGCGAAGCCGACATCGGCGACGCGCTGCTCGACCGGCTGCGCCTGGACGAGGCGCGCGTCGCCGCGATCGCGCGCGCGGTGCGCCAGATCGCCGCGCTCGCCGGACCCCGTCGGCGAGGTGATCGACGGGCACCGCCTGCCCAACGGCCTTGACGTGCGCAAGGTGCGCGTGCCGCTCGGCGTCGTCGCGGTCGTGTACGAGGCGCGCCCCAACGTCACGATCGACGCCGCCGCGCTGTGCCTGAAGTCGGGCAACGCGATCGTGCTGCGCGGCTCCTCCTCGGCGATGCACTCCAACGCCGCGCTTGCGCAGATCGCCGGCCAGGCGGCCGTCGCCGCCGGGCTGCCCGACGGCTGCGTCAGCCTCGTGGCCGGCGGCGGGCGCGCAAGAGCTGGCCGAGCTGGCCACCCAGAAGGACAGCGTCGATCTGATCATCCCCCGCGGCGGCGAGGGGCTCAAGCAGGCGCTGCAGGCCGTCGCCACCGTGCCCGTCATCTACGCCGCGTCAGGCAACTGCCACGTCTACGTCGACGCCGGCGCCGACCTCGACCGGGCGCTCGCGATCGTGCTCAACGCCAAGACGCAGCGCCCGGGCGTGTGCAACGCGGCAGAGACGCTGCTCGTGCACGAGCGCGCCGCCGGCGAGTTCCTGCCGCGTGTGCTGCCAGCGCTGCACGCGGCCGGCGTGCGGATCCGCGCCGACGCGCGCACCCACGACGCGCTTGACTCGAGCGACGCCATCCAAGCTCTGAACCTCGAGGACGCCACCGAGGAGGACTGGGCCACGGAGTACCTCGCGCCGGTGCTCGCGGTCGGGGTCGTCGACGACGTCGAGCACGCGATCGAGCACATCGGCCGCTACGGCAGCGGCCACTCCGAGGCGATCGTCACGCGCGACACCGCCTCGGCGCGCGCGTTCCAGCTCGGCGTCGACGCCGCCTGCGTGTACGTCAACGCCTCCACGCGCTTCACCGACGGGGGCGAGTTCGGGATGGGCGCCGAGATCGGCAACTCCACGCAGAAGCTGCACGCGCGCGGGCCCATCGGCCTGCGCGAGCTGTGCACGTTCAAGTACCTCGTCGAAGGCGACGGACACGTCCGCGCGTGAGCGGCCGGGCGCGCCCGCCGAGCGTCCGGCGAGCCGCCCGCGATCGCTCGGCATCCTCGGCGGCACCTTCAACCCGCCCCATCTCGGCCACATCGCCGTCGCGCGCCACGCTCGCGACGAGCTCGCGCTCGAGCGCGTGCTGCTCGTGCCCGCGCACACCTCCCCGTTCAAGTCCGCCGGCGATTGGCAGGGTGGGGGGGATCCGGGTCCCGAGCACCGTCTGCGCATGTGCCAGCTCGCCGTCGAGGGCGAGCACGGGCTGTCAGTGTGTGCGCTCGAGGTGGAACGCGGCGGGCTGTCCTATACGGTGGATACCTTGAGATCCATACATGCCAGCAACCCCGACGCGGAGCTGACGTTCATCGTGGGAGCCGACACCGCGAGCACGCTCGGCTCCTGGCGCGAACCCGAACAGCTGCTCGAGCTCACGCAGCTCGCCGTCGCCACGCGCGCCGGCGCGCCGCGCCGGCAGGTGCTCGACGCGCTCGCCGGGATCCGTGCGCCCGGCGCCGGCGCCGAGGATCGCGCCGGCGAGCCGCCCGCGGGCGTGCGCTTCCTGGAGATGCTCCCCGTTGCAGGCTCCTCCTCGCAGGCGCGCGAGCGCGTCGCGCGCGGGGAATCGATCGACGAGCTGGTCGGCCCCGCGGTCGCCGGCTACATCGCCGAGCACCGCCTGTACGCGAACGCCGGCGCGGTGGCGAGCAGATGAGCGCCGCGAGCGGGCCGCTGCTGGGGCAGGAGCTGCTGAGCGCGATCATCGGCTACGCCGAGGACAAGAAGGCGGTCGACGTCGTCGAGCTGGACCTGCGCGGCGTGCTCGGCTACACCGACTACTTCCTCATCTGCTCAGGCAACACCGGCCGCCAGGCCAAAGCCATCCACGACGGCATCATCGAGGGGCTCAAGCATGACCACGAAACGCTGCCGCGGCGCGTCGAGGGCTCCGCGCAGGGAGGCTGGATCCTGATGGACTACCTCGACGTGGTCGTGCACATCTTCACGCCCGAGACGCGCGAGTTCTACCGCCTGGAGCAGCTGTGGGGCGAGGCTCCCGCCCACGCGGTCGGAGACGCGGGCCGGTAATTGTCGAAATCCGGTTGACTGGCCGTATGGCCAGACGTTAGGGTCGCAGCGACAGCGCTGCCGAGGGAGCGGCGCACGGAGAGAGGGGAACCATGCACTACTCGATCGCAGATCGCGGGCGTCAGCGCCTTGCGCTCATTTGCGCTGCGCTGATCGCAGCATCACTCGCCTACGGGCTCACGACGCTCGTCGCCACAGCCCGCGCCGAAGGCCCCGGGTCGGGCACGCCGACCGTAGTCAGCCTCGGCGACTCGTTCATCTCCGGCGAGGCGGGGCGCTGGGCCGGCAACACCGACGAAAGCTCATCCAAGACCGACGCGCTCGGCTCGACCGCGTACTACGACAACTCCACCAACACCGCCGAACTGATCAAAGGCTGCCACCGCTCCAAGTCGGCCGAGGTCTACATCGGCGGCGGCGTCAACGGCGAGAACCTCGCCTGCTCCGGCGCCAAGACCTCGAGCTTCAGCACCGAAGGCCTGTTCAAGCCCGGCATCGACTTCTACAGCTCCGGCGGCAACGAAGGCCAGGCGCTGATGCTCCAGCACTTCGCTGCCAGCCACAACGTCAAGCTCGTCGCGCTGTCGATCGGCGGCAACAACTTCAACTTCGCCCCCATCGTCACCACGTGCGTCGAGGACTTCCTCGAGTCGACGATCTTCTGGGACTTCTACTGCAGCGAAGAAAGCTCCGTCACCAACAACTTCACCTCGGGCAACGTCTCCAAAATCAAGGGTGAAATCGAGACCGCGATCAAAAACGTGGCCACGGCCATGACCAACGCGGGCTACTCAAGCTCCCAGTACACGATCCTCGTGCAGAACTACCCCTCGCCGATCCCCAACGGGTCGGAATTCCGCTACACGCAGAGCGGCTACAGCAGGCAGTTCACCGGCGGCTGCGGCTTCTGGAACAAGGACGCCAACTACGCCAACGCCACGATGCTGCCGACGATCGACAGCACCGTGCTCGGCGCCGCCTCGGCCGTGGGCCTGTCGAACGTGAAGACGATGGAACTGAGCTCCGCGTTCAACAGCCACCGCCTGTGCGACAAAGGCGTCGGGATGCTCGAGGAAGAGGGCCTGTCCAACTGGAAAGCGGCCGAAGCGGTCAACAAGAGCGAGTGGTTCAACCAGATCCGCACGATCGAAACGCTGGTCGGGCCGTACGAACTCCAGGAAGACATCCACCCCAACTACTGGGCGCAGCTCGGGCTGCGCAACTGCCTGACCCAGGCGTACAACACGGGCACGCCCAAGGGCGGCACCTGCACCACCTCGGGGACGGGGTTGAACTCGGCCGGCGAGCCGAACATGTCGCTGCACTAGCCGCATAGCGGCACGGGCGGGTGCGAAGATGAGCGCGTGAGCTCACCGCACCCGCCCCGTGTGCCGCGCGACGGCGAGCGGGTGACGCCGCTGACGTCCGCGAGCGCGTGCGCCACCAGCCCGTCCGCGAGGGCGTCTCCGCCTAGCGTTCAGGCGGGGCGCACCGCGGGCTCCCGGCGCGTCAGCGCAAGCACGACCGCTTGCATCAGCAGCGCCAGCCCCGTCGCCAGCGCGAACGCCGCCGCCGTGTCGAGCCGGTGCAGCGACACCGACAGCGTGAAGCAGAACAGCGCGAACGCGCCAAATCCGCTCACCAGACCGCGCAGCAGCCGCAGCAGCTCGTCGGTGCCGCGCTGGGCGTGCGTGAACGTCGCCAGCACCGTCGCAATGATCGGGAACGGCGCCAGCAGCCCGCTCAGCTGCGGCCCCAGCCAGCCCGCCACCGCGGTCAGGCTCAGCACCAGCGCGAGCGCGCACGCCGCGCGCATCGGCAGATCCCATGCGGGCGGCGTGTCATGCAGGCGCGGATCGGCCGCCGGCTGCGGCAGCGACGCGAGTCCCAGCGCGAGCGCCAGCGCCGCCAGCGCCAGCGCCACGCCCAGCGGCGGCGACAGCGCGCTGAAGATCGCGGTCGCAACCGCGAACGCGAGCCAGCCCGCGAGCATGCTCGCGCCCCAGAACAGGCGTCCGGCGAGGCGCGCGTACACGACCACGAACGCAATCAGCGAGACCAGCCCCAGCAGCGTGCCGGCAGCGGCGCCCGCGGCGAATCCGCGCCCGTGCTCGAGCGCGTACGCGAGCAGGATCGGGCCGGCCACCACCGGCAGCCCCGCGATCAGGCCGCCGACCTGCGGGCCGAAGCGACGCGCGGCGAGCGACGCGCCGACCACGAAGCTGGGCGCGAGCAGCAGCTTGACAGCAAGCAGGAGCACCCCCAGATGATTGCGTAGCCGAGGCCAATTGGCATGTAACTACTGATACGAGCCCGGGCTGTTCCCCGATGTCCGCGCCGTCCGCCCGGCATAGCTTGAGCAGATGCTCCATCTCGCGCGACTCTCCATCCGCCGGCCGCGACAGGCGCTGCTGGCCTGGAGCGTCGTGGTCGTCGCGCTGGCTCTGATCGGGCTCGGCATATCTCACTCGCTGTCGCCCTCGATCGTCGTCGTTCCCGGCACCGAGTCATCGCGGGCGCAACAGCTCGCCGGCGCGCACTTCGGACCGACGCAGCTCATACCGATCCTCCTGCAGGTCCCGTCCGGCCGGCGCGCGCAGCTCGAACACCAGGGCCCCAAGCTCGTCCGCGACCTCGTCAAGCGACCGCACACGCGCGCCCTGTCGGCCTGGGACGCCGGCGCCGCCTCGGAGGGGCTGCGCCCCTCGGCGAACGCCGCGATGATCGTCGTCTCGGTCGACCGCTCCGAAAAGGACGTCGTCGACTACGACCAGCCGCAGATCGAACGGCTCGTAGCACGCGACGTCACGGGACCGGTGCGCGCGAGCGTCACCGGCCAGCCGTCGATCGACCGCGCGCTCAAGAGCCAGGCGCTGAGCGCGACGCTGCGCTCGGAGCTGCTCGCCGTGGCGATCCTGTTCGTGCTGATGCTGCTGGCGCTGCGCGCGCCGCTGGCCGCCGCGACCGTCACGCTCGTCGGCGCCGCAACCGTGCTCTCCGCCTACGGTCTGATGGCGCTGCTCGCGCGTGTCGTCGAAACCGACCCGATCGCCGTCGCGCTCGCCTCGATGACCGGGCTCGCGCTGGGGGTCGGCTACTCGCTGCTGATGCTCGACCGCTTCCACCAGCAGGAGCGCCTCCCCGACGCCGACCCGCGCCACGCCACATCGGCCGCCGCGGCCGAGGCCGCCGTCGCGACGACCGGACGCGCGGTGCTGTTCGCCGGCACCGGCCTGGTGCTCGCGCTGCTGCTCGCCACCGCGATCGCCCCCACCAAGATCCTCGTCTCGCTGGGGATCGGCGTGCTGCTCTGCTCCGCGCTCGCGGTCGGCGGCGCGGTCGTCGTGATGCCCGCAGCGCTGGTCCTGTTCGGCCATCGCCTGGTCGATGCGGGCGCCGCCGCGCCGACGGCGCTCAAGCGCGACTGGGATCGCCTCGTCGGCGCTGGATTGATGGCCCACCACCCCCGGCATCGCGCCGTGATCGCCGGCGCGCTGGCCACGGCCGCGCTGCTCGCGCTCGCGATCCCAGTCCTGTCGCTGAGGACCGGGCCGCCCGGCGTCAGCCAGCTCCCCGGCGGCGATCCCGCGCGCCAGTCCTTCGAAACGGTCGCGCGCGTGATGGGGCCCGGCTGGCCCACGCCTTACAACCTGATCGTCGTCAACCCGCGCGGGCCGATCACCACCGCGGCGACGCTGCGGGCGCTCGACCAGCTGCAGGAACAGATCGCACGCGACCGTCGCGTCGCCGCGGTGAGCGGTCCGGGTGAGCTCAGCGCGGAAACGAAGCCGCTGGGCAAGCTCCCCGTATCGCTGGCGGAATCGGGCAAGCTGCTGACGGGCGGCAAGCGCGACCTGCAGCGCCTCGTCAACGGCCTCGGCCAGGCCGGCAGCGGCGCCAAGCAGCTGCAGAGCGGGCTGCGCTCGGCGAGCTCCGGCGCGGCCGAGCTGCACAGCGGCTCCGGCAGCGCCCAGTCCGGCGCCGCGCAACTGCACGCGGGACTCGCCGCCGCGCGCAGCGGCTCGGCGACGCTGTCCGCGGGCCTCAGCCAGGCGCTGGCAGGGGCGGGCGCGCTCAAGAACGGCGCCACGCAGGCGCTCGCGGGCTCGATCGAACTCACCAACGGGCTCGGCTCGGCGAACACGCCGGTGTCGGCCAGCCTGCCTTCGCTGAAGCGGCTCGCGGGGCTCACGGCGAGCGCGAGCAGCGCCGTCGCCGGACTGCAGGGCCAGGCGCAGGGCGCCGCCGCGGACCTCGCGAGCGCGACCGAAGCGCTGCGCGGCATGAGCTCCGGCAAGGGCGATCCGCGCTACGGCGAAGCGCTCGCCGCGCTCGAACACGCCGCCGGCTCGCTCGCCGGCGTCTCCAGCGGTCTCGGCAGCGTGGCGCCCGAAACGAAGAGCTCCGCGGAACTCGCCGCCGGCGCCGCCACGCAGGGCTCGTTCCTGGCGAGCGCGCTGAGCCAGCTGCACAAGGGCGCCTCACAGCTGCAGGCTGGCCTTGCCAAGCTGCGCAGCGGCAACGTGCAGCTCGCGGGCGGCATCGGCAAGCTCTCGGGCGGCAGCGGGCAGCTCACCGGCGGCCTCACGCAGCTGCGCGACGGCGCCGGCGCGCTCGAAGCGGGGCTCGGGGAACTGACGAGCGGCACCGGCCAGCTCGAAAGCGGCCTCGCCGCCGGCGTCTCGCCGACCGGGGAGCTGGTCAACGGCCTCGGCGTGATGCAGAAGAGCGTCGCCAGGTTCCGCGGCCAGCTGCCCTCGCCGAAGGAGCTCGAAGAACTGGACGTCAAGTCGCCCGGTCTGTTCAACTCCGGCTACTTCCTGCTCGCGGCGATCGCCGGCGCGCCGCCCGCCGCCAGCAACGCGGCGGGATTCACGGTGAACGTCGCGCGCGGCGGCGACGCCGGGCAGATCGTCGTCATCTCGCGCTACGCCGCGAGCTCGTCGCGGACCGCCGCGCTCGGCGAACGCCTCGACGCGTTCGCGAAGCGCTTCGCCTCCAGCCACCACCTCGAAGTGGCCGTCGGCGGCCCCGCCGGCAACCTCGCCGACCTCACCAGCGCGACCAACGCGCGCCTGCCCTGGGTGATCCTCGCGCTCGCGCTCGCGATCGCGCTGACGCTCGGCCTCGCGCTGCGCGCGGTCGCGCTGCCGATCGTCGCGGTGCTCTTCAACCTGCTCACAGCGGCCGCCACATTCGGCGTCATGGGGCTGCTGTTCGGCGGCGGTCACCCGCCGCTGGGGGGACCCGGCTACCTCGACCCGATGTCGATCGTCGGCATCTTCACGGCCATCTTCGGGATCTCGCTGATCTTCCTCGTGGTGCTGCTCGTGCGCACGCGCGAAGAGCTCGTGGCGGGCGCGAGCGTCGATCACGCGCTCGACGTCGCGCTGCGGCGAACCGCGGCGGCGAGCACCGGCGCGGGACTGCTGATGATCGCGGCGGTGGTGCCGTTCGCGACCGCCGGGCTGCTCACGGTGCGCGAGTTCGGCGTCGGCGTCGCCCTCGCCGTGGCGCTCGACGCGTTCCTCGTGCGCCCCGTGCTGCTGCCGGCGGCCGTCGCGGCGCTCGGACGCCGAGCCTGGTGGCCGACACGGGTGGATCGCAGGGAACTACGGATACGTGGGCAGCAGAGCGCCCCGATGGCGAGCGACGGCGACGGCCATATGGTCGGGGTTGTCTCGTCTGTACACGCGAACTCGCTTACAGACACGAACTTCCCAGGACCGATCGAGGAGGAGACCCCATGAGAGCGCTCAAGCTGGTCGCCGCATTGCTCGTGACGGGACTGCTGAGCGCCAGCGGCCTCGCCTACGCGAGCTCGCAGTTCACGCAGACCGCCAACGTCACGCTGACGGCTACGAAGGCCGGCAAGCCGAGCGGCTTGAAGGCGAGCCTGCTGTCGGCCGACCCCGGCGCGGTTCAGCCCCAGGGCCTGAAGACGCTCACGATCACGCTGCCCGCGAAGACCAGGTTCGACTTCAAGAGCACCGCGATCAAGCAGTGCAAGGCCAGCGAAGTCGAAATCAAGGCCACGCTCGGCAGCGCCTGCCCCGCCAAGAGCAAGATCGGCTCGGGCACCGCGGTAGCCAACGGCGCGCCCGTGCTCCCCACGATCCCGGAGAAGGCCGTCGCGTACGCGGGCGCCAACCAGATCGTGTTCCTGCTCACCCCGGCGAGCCCCGGAGCCGGACAGGTCCTCGTGCTGTACGGCAAGGTGTCAGCGAACAAGGTCACGACCGCCGTGCCCGTCATCGACGCGGGCGGGCTCAACGTCGTGATCACAGCACTCGACCTGACGGTCAAGACGATCGGGTCCGGCAAGCAGGCGTTCATCACCGCGGGCAGCTGCACCGGCGGCAAGTTCGTCGTGAAGTCCGGCTTCGCCTACCAGACCGGAGCTGCGCTGGCGATCACGAGCTCGTCGAAGTGCAGCGGCTGAGGTAGGTGCAAGGCATGGCAACGACAGCTCCCCTGGCCCCGGTCGCCGAGCGCATCACCGGCGCCACCACGCTCGGGCGCATGATCCTCTCCGCGTCCGAGCGCGGAGAGGACGCCGCGCTGCGCTACCAGGGCGGCGCGGCGCTGCGCTCGATCTCCTACAGCGAGCTCGGCGAGCACAGCCGTGCGATCGCACGCGGCCTGATCGCGCTGGGGATCGAGGGGGGAGACGTGGTCGCGCTCCTGTGCTCGACCAGGGTGGAGTGGACGCTGTGCGAAGCCGGCGCCGTGTGCGCGGGCGCCGTGGTCGCGCCGATCTACCACACGAGCTCCCCGGAGGAGTGCCTGCACGTGCTCGCGCACTCCGAGGCGCGCCTGGTGTTCTGCGAGGACGCGGCCCAGGTCGCCAAGATCGAGCAGATCCGCGCGGACTGTCCGGCGCTCGGGCACGTGATCGCGATCGAGGGCGGTGCGGCGCACGCGACATCGCTGGAAGATCTGCGCCGAGGCGGGGAGGGCGTCGAGGACGACGAGGTGGAGCGGCGCGTGCGCGCCGTCGAGCCCGACGACCTCGCCACGCTCGTCTACACCTCCGGAACCACCGGACCGGCGAAGGGCTGCATGCTCACGCACGCCAACCTGCTGTCGGCCACCGCGATGTACCGGGGCCAGCTCGAACTCGATGACATCCAGCCGGTCATCTACATGTTCCTGCCGCTCGCCCACGTGCTCGCGCGCATCGCCCAGACGGTCGTGCTCGACGTCGGCGGCACGCTCGTCTATTGGGGGGGCGACCCGGCCGCGATCGCGGCGGAGATCGAGCAGGCGCAGCCGACCCACTTCGTGGCCGTGCCGCGCATCTACGAGAAGCTGCACACGGCCGTCATCAGCGCGGTCGACGGCCGCGGACCGATCGCACGCCTGCTGTTCGCGTGGGCGCTGGAGGTGGGCCGCCGCGCGCGCCGCGCCGAGCGCGCCGGCAGGCGCCGCGGTCCCCTCGCCGCGGCGCGGCTGCGCGTGGCCGACCGCTTCGGCCCGGCGAAGGTGCGCGCGCTGTTCGGCCCGCAGCTCAAGCTCGCGCTCGTCGGCGCCGCGCCGAGCGACCGCGAGCTGCTCGAGTTCTTCGACGCCTGCGGCGTGCTCGTGCTCGAGGGCTACGGCATGACCGAGAGCTGCGCGACCGCGACGCTCAACCCGCCGCACGCGCCGCGCTTCGGCTCCGTCGGGCGCGCGCTGCCCGACAGCGAGGTGATGGTCACCGAGGACGGCGAGGTGATGCTGCGCGGCCCGCACGTGTTCGTCGGCTACCACCGCGACCCGGAGGCGACCGCGGCGGCGTTCACCGAAGGCTGGCTGAACACCGGCGATCTCGGGTCGCTGTCGGACGACGGCTACCTGACGCTCACCGGCCGCAAGAAGGACCTGATCATCACCTCCAGCGGCAAGAACGTCAGCGCGGCGAACATCGAGAGCGCGCTGCGCGACACGCGCTGGATCTCCGAGGCGGTCGTGTACGGGGATCGGCGCCAGTATCTGGTGTGCATGGTCGTGCTCGACCCCGACGAGGCGCCGAAGCTGGCCGAGCAGCTGGGGATTCCCGCCGAGATCGAGAGCATGGCGCGCGACGAGCGCGTGCGCGCGGTGCTGCAGGCCGACGTCGACACCACCAATGCACGCTTCGCCCGCATCGAGCAGGTCAAGCGCTTCGGCGTGCTCGACCACGACCTCACGCAGGACGGCGGCGAGCTGACGCCGACGCTGAAGGTCAAGCGCGCGGTCGTCTACGAGCGCTATGCGGATTTCTTCAACGCGCTCTACGCCGAGCCGCGGTGAGGAGCCCGCCGTGAGCGCCGCGCAACGCCTGTCGAGCGCCGACGCCGCGTGGCTGCACATGGACCGCCCGACGAACCTGATGGTGATCAACTCGGTGCTGCTGTTCGACGAGCGGCTCGACTGGGAGCGCTTCGCGGACGTCGTGCGCAGGCGTCTGGTCGAGCCATACCCGCGGTTTCACCAGCGCGTCGTGGACGGCCGCCTGGCGTTCGACGGGCCGCACTGGCAGGAGGACCCGGACTTCGACCTCGACCGCCATCTGCACCGCCGCGGGCTGCCGGCGCCGGGCGAGGAGCAGGCGCTCAGGGATCTGACGGGAGACCTCGCCTCGACCGCGCTCGACCGCGGCAAGCCGCTGTGGGACATGTACCTGATCGACGGCCCCGGCGCGGGATCAGCGGTGATCGTGCGCATGCACCACTGCATCGCGGACGGGATCGCGCTCTCGCGGGTGCTGCTGTCGCTGACCGACAGCGCGCCCGGGGCGGACGCCGGCGTCGTGCTCGAGGACCGCGACTCGCACGGGCGCTCATGGCCGCGGGCGCTCGTCGAGGAGTGGCTGCGGACGGTGGCGCACCCGCGGCGGGCCGCCGACGCGCTGCTCGCGGACGCGCAGGCGCTCGCGAAGCTCGTCTTCACCCCGCGCGACGCCGCCAGCGTGCTGAAGCGCGATGCCGGCGCATTGCGCAGCGTCGCCTGGAGCAGGCCGCTGGCGCTGGCGCGGATCAGGGCGGTCGCGCACGCGCAGGGAGCGACCGTCAACGACGTGCTGCTCACGGCCGTCAGCGGCGCGCTGCGCGGCTACCTGACGGATCGCGGCGAACAGCCGCACGAGCTGCGCGCGCTGGTGCCCGTCAACCTGCGGGCGCCCGAGCAGCCGATCCCCCGCGAGCTGGGCAACCGCTTCGGCCTCGTGTTCCTGACGCTGCCGGTCGACCGCGCCGGTCGCCGCGAGCGCCTGCGGGAGCTGAAGCTGCGGATGGACGAGATCAAGCGCTCGCCGCAGGGACCCGTCTCCTACGTGGTGCTCGAGGCGATCGGGTTGACGCCGTCGGAGGTCGAGAGCCGCGTCATCGACATCTTCACCGCGAAGGCCACGGCGGTGATGACGAACGTGCCCGGACCGCGCGAGACCGTCTATCTGGCGGGCAGCCCGCTGCGCACGGCGCTCGTGTGGGCGCCCACCGCCGGCAGCGTCGGGATGAGCGTCAGCATCCTCAGCTACGACGGCGCGATCACCGTCGGGCTGCTCGTGCATCAGCAGCTCGTGCCCGACCCCGGCGCGATCCTCGCGCGGCTGCAGCGCGAGATCTCGGCGCTGGCGAGGCTCGCGCCCGTAAGCGCAGGCCGGGTCGCGTCGTGAGCGCGCCCGCGATCGCGCTGTTCGCGCCCAACCCGCTGCTGACGGTCACGCTCGAGGTGGAGGGCGGCGAACACCAGAGCGTGCACTTCCACGCCGGCGGCCAGGGCGTGTGGGTGGGCGCCATGGCCAGATGCCTGGGGGCCGCGCCCGTGCTGTGCGGGTTCGCGGGCGGCGAGCCCGGACAGCTCATGCGGCCGCTGATCGAGCGCGTGCTGGGCGGACGCTCGCACTTCGTGGACACCGCCAGCGCGAGCGGCTGCTACGTCACCGATCGCCGCTCCGGCAAGCGGGAGCTGCTGGCGATGAGCCTCAGCGCTCCGCCGTCGCGCCACGAGCTGGACGAGCTGTTCTCGCTGACGTGCGCGCAGGCGCTCGAGTGCGGCTGGCTGGTGGTCACCAACCCGCTGCCCGGCGACTCGCTGCCGCTGGACATCTACGGCGACCTCGTGGCCGACGTTCGCGCGGGCGACTGCCGCACGCTCGTGGACCTGTCCTCGCCGCGCCTGGACAGCGCGCTCGCGAGCGCGCCCGACCTGGTGAAACTCAACGACTGGGAGCTCGCCGAGTTCATGCGCGGTCCCGTGTCCACGCCCGAGCTGCTGCGCGCGGGCGCGGAGCGCCTGCGCGACGCCGGCGCGCGCAGCGTGATCGTCACCCGCGGCGAGCAGCCCGCGCTCGTCCTGCACGATGGCGAGGCCTGGAAGCTCACGTCGCCCAGCTTCGAGCACGGCTTTCGCGAGGGCTGCGGCGACGCGATGATGGGCGCCCTCGCCGCCGCGTGGGCATGCGGCGAGAGCTTCGAGCGGGCGGTCGTGCTCGGCGCCGCCGCCGGCGCGGCCAACTTCCTGCGCCGCGGCCTCGGGCACGCTTCGCGCGAGGTCGTCGAGCAGCTCGCGGACGCGGTCACGCTCGAGCCCTGGCCGGGGTGAGCGCTCTGGCCGGTGGTGAGCCCACCTGGCCGGGTGAGCCCTTTACCAGGGAGGCTTGACGGGCTCGCCGCGCAGGATCGCCGCGGGCGCCTGCTCGGCGATCCAGTGGACCTGCTCGGGCGGGCACAGCTCGCGCAGCCGATCGAAGCCCGGGGTCAGGCGCAGGGGCCGGCCGCCGTGCGAGGAGTGCGCGTCGCTGGCCAGCAGGTGCACGAGACCCTCGCGCGCGAGCCGCGCCATCAGCGCGTCGGGGTCGGCGACGTCCGCCTGCGCGAGGAAGTCGGCGGTCCACTGGATCAGGCAGCCCTGCGCTGCGAGCTCGCGCAGGCGCTGCTCGAAGTCGGCGCCCGCGTGGCGCTCGGGGTGCGCGACGATCAGCCGCGCGCCGCGGGCGGCCAGGCGCGCGGTGAGCGCGCGCAGATCATCCGACAGCGGGCCGGGCGCCGGCTCGAGCAGGATCCAGCCACCGCCGCCGAGCGAGAGCTCGCGCAGGTGCGCGTCGCTGAGCTGCTCGGCGGAGAGCTGTGCGACCTCCGCGCCCTGCGCGATCCGCACGCCCACGCCCAGGCGGTCGAGCTCGCGCTGCAGCTGCTCGATCCGCCCCGGCAGCTCCTCTATGCGCACATCGTGGTCGTCGCGGATGTGGGGCGTCGCGCACACCGCCTCGATGCCGTCCTGCTCGGCCACGCGCGCCATCGCGACGCTGTCGGCGAGGTCCAGCGCGCCGTCGTCGAGCGCGGGGAGGATGTGACAGTGCAGGTCGATCACGTCGCGGCGTCCGCGAGCATCTGGCGCGCCTCGGGGTCCGCTTCGAGCGCGCGGATCAGGATCGAGGCGACGACGCCCAGCAGGCGCTCGGGGACGGCCTCGGGCTCGGCCAGCTTGAGCAGCCCCAAGCCGAGGATCAGCCCCACCAGCGCGCTCGCGAACTGCTCGTGCGCCACATCTGAGGTCTCCACGCCGGCGTCGGCGGCGCTGTCCACGCCGAAGCGCACGAACGTGGCGCGCAGCGCCCGCAGGCCGCTCGCCAGGCGCGTGCGCAGCTGCTCGTCGCGCTGCGCGTAGCTCCACAGCTCCACGAACAGGCGAAACGGGTCCGGGTCCTCGTCGAGGCGGCGCATCCAGCTGTCGCTGCCCGCCAGCGGGCGCTCCCACGTCGGGCGTGCGCCGTCGGAGCGCTCGCGCTCGAACAGCTCCAGCTGCTCGGCGATCTGTCCCGCCAGGTGCTCCTGCAGCAGCGCCATCAGCAGGTTCTCCTTGCTGCCGAAGTGCCCGTACACGGCGCCCTTGGTGAAGCCGGCCTCCGCCGCGACCTCGTCGAGCGTCGCGCCCGCGAAGCCCTGCCGCGCGTACACGCGCGCGGCGGCGTCCAACAGGCTGGCGCGCGTCGCCGCCTTGCGCTCGCTGCGGTCGAACTGCCCGCGCGGCATCAGCTTGACAGATACTGTTTAGTAGATATACTCATTGGTACATTCTAGATGGACACGTGACCTCAGGAGGAGCCATGATCAGCCGGCGCATCACGCAGCTGCCCCCCGGACCGCGCCAGCCGGCGGCCCTGCAGACGATCCTAGCCTGGAGGCGGCCAACCGCTTTCCTCGAGCGCTGCCGCGAGCGCTACGGGCGCCGCTTCACGATGCGCGTGCTCGGCCAGCCGCCGTTCGTGGTGCTGTCGGACCCCGAGGAGATCAAGCAGGTGTTCATGGCCGCGCCCGACGTGCTGCACCCGGGCGAGGGCGTGCGCGTGCTCGAATCGATCGTCGGGCGCAACTCCGTGATCCTGCTGGACGAGGACGCGCACATGGAGCAGCGCAAGCTGCTGCTGCCGGCCTTCCACGGCGAGCGCATGCAGCGCCTGGCGGGCGTGATGGACGAGCTGGTCGAGCGCGAGCTCGCGGGCTGGCCGCGCGGGCAGGCGATCGAGCTGCACCCGCGGCTGCAGCGCGTCACGCTCGAGATCATCCTGCGCGTCGTCTTCGGCCTGCGCCAGGGCGCGCAGCTGGACGAGCTGCGCGAGACGCTCACGGAGCTCCTGGCCTTCAGCGAAAGCCCGCTATCGCTGCTGCCGGCCGCGCAGCGGGTGTTCTCCGGGCGTGGGCGCTGGGAGCGATTCCCGAAGCTGCACGCGGACGTCGACCGGCAGATCTTCGAGCTGATCGAGCAGCGCCGGCGCGAGCACGGCGAACAGGGGGAGGGCGACGACGGCGAGGGCGAGCGCGGCGACGACGTGCTCGACATGCTGCTGGGCGCCCGCCACGCCGACGGCTCGCCGATGAGCGCCCAGGAGCTGCGCGACGAGCTGGTGACGGCGCTCGTCGCAGGCCACGAGACGACCGCATCACAGCTCGCGTGGGCGTTCGAGCGCCTGACCCGCGAGCCAGCCGTGATGCGCCGCCTCACGCGGGAGCTGGACGCAGGCGAGAGCGAGGAGTACCTGAACGCGACGATCCAGGAGATCCTGCGGCTGCGCCCGGTGCTGGCCGAAGCGGAGCCGCGCGTCGTCAAGCGCGCCGTGGAGATCGGCGGCGTCGAGTACCCGCCGGGCGCGGCGCTGGTCGCGAGCGCCTACCTCGTGCATCGCGACCCCGACATCTACCCCGACCCGCTGGAGCTGCGCCCCGAGCGCTTCATCGAGAGCGAGGGCGGCAAACGGCCGGGGACGTACACATGGATCCCGTTCGGCGGCGGTCGCACGCGCTGCCTGGGGGCGAACTTCGCGCTGCTGGAGATGCGGGTGGTGCTGAGCGCGGTGCTCAGGCGCTGCGAGGTCGCGGCCGTCGAGCAGGCGCCCGAGCGGACGCGGCGGCGCAGCATCACGCTCAGTCCCGCGGGTCAGGCGAAGGTGATCCTGCGCGAGCGCGCCGGCGTGGAGTCGACGCGCGCGGGCGCCGAGCGCGTCCCCGCGCTCAGCTGAAGCTGCTGAACAGCGCGAGCTCGCCCGACAGCTGCTCGTAGAGGCGGCGGCGCAGCTGCGTGTGGATCTGCGAGATGCGGCTCTCGGACACGCCGAGGCGCTCCCCGATCTCGCGCAGCGTGCGCTCCTCCACATACAGCATCACCGCGACTTCGCGCTGTTGCTTGGACAGCCGCGCGAACGCCTTGCGAAAGCGCGCCTTGGCTTCGCCCAGTTCGGCCTGCGCGACCGGGTCGCAGTCCCTGTCGCTGCTCTCCAGCGTGTCGATCTGCTCGGTCGTGGCGCCCTCGTCGGAGCGCACGGAGCGATTCAACGAGCCGACCTCCGCGAGCTCGACCTGGTCCATTCGGTCGGTCAGCTGCGTCGGGGTCATGCCGACCCGCGCCGCGAGCTCCTCGCGGCTGGGCTGGCGCTCGTGGTCGGAGTAGAAGCTCTCGCGGGCTCCGTTGATGGCGCGCTCGTCACGGCGCAGCGAGCGCGGCGCCCAGTCGTGGCGGCGCAGCTCGTCGAGCACGGCCCCGTGGATGCGCGTCCATGCGTACTGCTCGAGCGAGGCGCCCTTGTCCGGGTCATAGCGTTCGATCGATTGGATCAGCGCCTCCAGCCCGCACGAGAGGAAGTCCTCCACGTCGCAGTAGGCCGGTACGGCGCGAACCTTGCGGTAGACGATGTGACGCACCATCGGCATGAACATGAAGATCAGCCGGTCGCGGAGCTGGCGATCGCCGCTCCGTCGATACTCACGCCACGTCGACAGCACCTCTGCTGGCGACGGCCTGACTGCCTGCTTAGCGGCTATTTCCATGATTCATGCTCCGGTTTCGAGGGAACTGTGGTTGTGGTCGTCCGCTACAGCGCTTCACTCGCGTTCGAGGTGGCTCTTCTAGGAGAGCCCCGCGAGGCTGTACGGTGCGGCCATGGGCACATATCGGGTGGCCATTAGGAGAACTTGAGAGCTGCACGTCGCGCGGGGCGTCACTCGCTCGCGGCGCGCGCCGCTTGTCACAAAGCGGCCTGCTCGAGCTAATGGATCTCGAGATGGATGTCCATGACGGCGACGAGCAGGCGCTGTTGAGCGCCGCGAGGGCGGACGCGCAGGCGTTCGCGGCCTTCTACCGGCACTTCGAGCGCGGCGTGCTGGGGTTCTTCGTGCGCGCGACCGGCCGCTCGGATCTCGCGGCGGATCTCACCGCCGAGACGTTCGCTCGCGCGCTCGAGTCGCTCGACGGCTTCGACCCCGCCAGGGGTCGCGCGGACAGCTGGCTGTTCGGGATCGCGCGCAACGTGCTCGGCTCGAGCTATCGCCGCGGCCGCGTCGAGGCGGTCGCACGACAGCGCCTGGGCCTGCCGAGGCTGGTGCTCGACGATCACGCCGCCGACACCATCGCCACGCTGGCCGACGAGGATCACGGCCACGCGACGCTCGCGCTCGCGGCGCTCCCCGAGGAGCAGCGGCGCGCGATCCACGCGCGCGTGCTGCAGGAGCGCGACTACGCGGAGATCGCCGGCGAGCTGCGCTGCTCGGAGGCCGTCGTTCGCCAGCGCGTGAGCCGCGGCCTGCGCGTCCTGCGATCGCGACTGGCGGGTGAGCGATGAGCATCCTGCCGCAGCTCGAGCGCGACCTGCTGCACGCCGCCGAGGAGCGTCTCTCCGCTGCGCCTCGCGTCGCGGGCGCGTCCGGTGTCGCCGGCGCGTCCAGCGTGGCGGGCGCGTCGCCGAAGCGCGGATGGTGGCGGCGGCGCCGCGTCGCGGTGTCGCTCGCGCTGGGCGCGCTCGCGCTGATGGGCGCCGGCGGCGGCGCGCTGCTGCTGGCCCCTGGCAGGCCGGTCACGCCGGCGTTCGAGCTGCCGGCGATGCCGACGGTGGGCTTGGGCCGGCCGCTCGCGCCGAGCCTCGCGCTGCTGGCGCTGCGGGTCGCCGACCCGGCCGGCGGTCCCCCGTGGGGCATGCGCGTGATCCGCACCACGCGCGGCCTCGCGTGCATCCAGGCGGGCAGGGTGCTCGACGGCGAGCTCGGCGGCATCGGCATCGGCTACGCGTTCAGGGGGGATGGCCGCTTCCACCCGTTCTCGCCCGCGGACGCGATCAGCGAGGACTCGTGCGCGACGGTCGACGCCGGCGGGCGAGCCTTCCAGCCGGGGGCGCCGGCGATCGTCACAGCTGACGGTCTGCCGCTGGCGGGCGAAAACCTGTACCCGTACCAGCGCGTGCACTGCGATCTTCCCGGTCAGCAGGACTGGGGCGTGCGCTGCCCGCAGGTCGACCTGCGCGAGGTCGCCGTGGGGATGCTGGGCCCGGACGCGGCGAGCATTCGCGTGAACGCGCCGGGCCATGCGCCGACCCCGGGCCCTGAGCTGACCGTCAGGCCCTCCGGGCCCGACGGCGCGTATCTGATCGTGCTGCCGGCGCCCGCGCATGCCAACAGCGGGCCCGGCGCCGGCCCATACGGAAGCCACGTCCCGCAGGGGATGGCGACGCTCACGGTCACCTACCGCGACGGCAGCCAGTGCGAGATCCCGGCGTACAGCGATGCTCAGCGGTGCACGCCCAAGGGCCTCGATGTCGCGAGCGCCGCGCCGCCCGCGGAGGGGAAGGCGGGCGCGACGCTGCGCGTGTCCTACCGGCCGCTGCTCCCCTACAGCCCGCCGCTGCTCGCCGAAGGCCGCCGCGGGCACACGTTCGCGCGGCCGGGCTCCGCCGGCGAGCGGCCGGGGCCGGGGCTGGTGGTGACGTTCAGGGCGCCCGAGGCGGCGCCGAGCATCTCCAGCGGCTACGACGTGGAGCTGCGGCCGCGCCCCGTCGCCGGCTGCGCGACTCCCGCCGTGATCGTCGCCCAGCCCACGCAGCGGACGCTCGCGGCGGGCCAGCGGGTGCAGATCCCGGTGTCGCTGGAAAGCGGCTGCCGCACGACGTACTCGGGGCGCGTGTTCTTCGCCAGCTCCACCGGCAGCTACAGCGAAGCGAGGACGTCGGACAGCGCGGGCGAAGGGCCGCTGTACGAGGTCATCGCCAGCCACTTCTGCTGCGGGCGCAGCCCGACCAAGATCGGCGTCACCGTCGGGAGCTTCCACGTCTCGGTGCCGTGAGGAGCGACGCGACGATGGCCGCTGCCATCGCCTGGTCCGCGCGTGTATCTTGATGTCTGGCCCGCACCGTCAAGGAGGAACCGTCAATGAGTCTTGGTCGCAGGGCAGCCGCCGCGGCTGCGTTGATCGTCACGACGATGCTCGTCTGCGGCGCGGGTGCCGCGAGCGCCTACCGCGCCAACCGCGATGCGCCGCGGGTGCCGCTGAAACGCACGAGCGCTCCGACGATCGCCGAATGCGAAGCCGCCTTCGAAATCGCGTGCTACACGCCGAACCAGGTCGAGACGGCGTACAACATGAAGGCGCTGTACGCGCAGGATGACGAAGGCCAGGGCGAGACGATCGTGATCGTGGATTCATTCGGGTCGCCGACGATCGAACGCGACCTGAAGAGGTTCGACAAGGCGTTTCACCTCGCCGCGCCGCCGTCCCTGCAGGTGATCCAGCCGGCGGGCGCGGTGAAGCCGTTCGAACCGGGCAACGAAGAAATGTCCGGCTGGGCGGGGGAGACGACGATCGACGTTGAGTGGGCGCATGCGATGGCCCCGCAGGCGAGCATCCTGCTGGTGGAGACCCCCGAAGAAGAGACCGAGGGGGTGCAGGGCTTCCCGCAGATCGTGCAGGCGGAGAACTATGTGATCGAACACAAACTCGGGCAGGTGATCTCGCAGAGCTTCAGCGCCACCGAGCAGTCGTTCCCGAGCGTGGCCTCGATCATGTCGCTGCGCTCGGCCAACGAAAACGCCGCCGCAAACGGCGTCACGATGCTCGACGCGTCGGGCGATGAAGGCGTCGCCAACGTCAACCTGCAGGGAGAATTCTTCCGTCACAAGACGGTCTCCTGGCCGGCGTCCGATCCGCTGGAGACGGCGATCGGCGGCACGCAGCTGCACCTGAACGAAGAAGGACAGCGCACCGAACCGGACACCGTGTGGGACGAACTGCTCGGCAGCTCGATCGTCGCCGGCGCCGGCGGCAAGTCGCGGGTGTTCGCACGCCCCGAATACCAGCAGCTGATCAACACGCACTCGGGCACGCACCGCGCGCTGCCGGACATCAGCATGACCGCGGCGGTCAACGGCGGCGTGCTGATCTACAGCTCCTACCCGACGACGGTCCCCGGCGAACCGGAACCGGGCACGTTCAGCGTGTGGGGCGGCACCAGCGTGGCAACGCCCGTGTTCTCCGGCGTGGTCGCGATCGCGGACCAGATCGCGGGCCATCCGCTGGGGCCGATCAACCCGCGCATGTACCAGCTGGAGCAGGAAGGCGGCAACACGGGCATCGTCGACGTCACCTCGGGAAACAACACGTTCGAGGAACTCGACGAAGAAGGCAACCCCGTCCTCACGATCAAGGGCTACGAAGCCAAGCGCGGCTACGACATGGCCAGCGGCCTCGGCACCGTCGACGGGTTCTCGTTCGCGCACGCGCTCGCCGGTGGCTGAGGCCGCGTGATCTCTTGCGCGCGCGGGTGTCTATAGGGCATCTACAGGATCTCGACAGGGGGAGGAGCTGGAACCGTGGCGCGAGGAGTCATTGCGGCTGTTGCCGCCTCGATACTGATCTCACTGGGCTCGCTGGGCGCGGCCGGTACGGCTGACGCCGCGACCACGGTGCCGCTCGTCCTGAGCCAGTCGGCGGCGTTGTCGATCCTCGGGCACTCGTGCGGCGGGATCCAGGAGCAGGTCTACGCGACGGGCTTCGTTGCGCCCCACGGCTACCCGGCGGGCGACGTGTACATGCGGACCAGGTGCGGCGGCAGCGGGCGCGGCGGCGGCTACAAAACCACCACATACGCCGCGTGGGCGACCGTCGTGTGGGACTGGGTCGGCGACACGCGCAGCTTCGCGCGGCTGGAAGGCGCCGCCGAAGGGATCAGCACGACCTTCTCGGCCGAAGACGCGTATGGCGACCACCTCTACAACGTGGGCACCGCGGCGTACCTGGAAACGACGGCGCCGCCGGTCGTGGCGCCGGAAGCGCCCACCGGCGTGACGGCCGAATTCTCGACGATCGAAGTGGGGGAAGGGGAAGAAGAACCTGTACGTCGCTTCCTCGTCAGCTGGACGCCCGCGCCGGAAACCGCCGGGCTGATCACCTCCTCGACCGTGACGGCGACGCCCGTGGGCTCGACCGCGCCGGTGCTGACGGCGACCACGAGCGGGGGCGCCAGCACCGCTGTTATCGAGCCGCTGCAGCGCCACACGACCTACGTGATCACGGTTACGAGCAGCGACGACGAAGGCACGAGCCCGGACAGCAGCCCGATCGAAGCGCGCAGCGAAAGCTCGCCGCCGCCCCCGCCGCCCGCGGTGGAGACATGCGAACAGAACACGGGCACGATCAAGCTCTCGCCCGGGCTGGAAGAAACCCCGCACGTCCAGAGCATCACGGTCAAGGGCCAGCTGAAGGGCTGCGACGGCAGCCTGAGCATGAGCGAAGGCAGCTACACGGCGCACCTGACGACGACGGAAGCCGTCGGCTGCTCGTCGCTCACGGATCCGTTCGTCGAACCGGCGGCGACGCCGGTGTCGCTGGCCGTCAAGTGGGCGCCCAAGGAAGCGGGCAGCTCCACCGGCACGCTGGTTATGCCGCTGACGGAAGCCGGCGGCAGCCTCGGCGGCACGCTCGAAGGCGGGCCGTTCACGGAACCGCTGAGCATGTCCGCGGGCTCCGTGTACGAGAGCTTCACCGGCGGGCCGACGTGCGGGGTGCCGGCGGGCAGGAAAGCGAAGGCAAAGGCCGTCAAGGACGGCACCTTCACGAGCGCGGCGGTCGAAATCGGAGGCTAGCCGCGCTCGCGGGGGGCAGGCCGCGGCATGAACCGGTAAACGCGAGTGTTTCGAATGGCTCGCTTTGCCGGAACGATGGTCCCTGAATACGCTGGGATGCTCCAGCCAGGGCGGAGGCGCTGACGGCGGCTCCGCCCGGCACGGCCATCGACCTCTAGGAGGCTGGTGTTTTTTGGGCGGTTCCGTCCGACTCTCAAGTCATGCTTGAGGGTATGAGTCTTGGACTATCTCCCCGCCAGTCGGACATGTTTGCGACCACGACTGGGTTCTGCGGGCCGTTGGTCGCGCCGGACTCGATCTACGGGTTGCTGCACCGCGAGTGCCATCGGTTGTTCCCGGATGAGATGTTCGCCGACCTGTTCACGGACGTGGGCCGTCGGTGTGTGCCGCCGATGATCGTGGCGGTGGTGATGGTGTTGCAGCGGTTGGAGGGATGCTCGGATCGTGAGGCGGTTGAGCGCTTTCAGTTCGATCTGCGCTGGAAGTACGCGGCGGGCGGGCTGGGGTTCGACTATCCCGGGTTTGTGCACACGGTGCTGGTCGACATGCGCGCCAGGCTGGCGTCTTCGGAGCGTCCTGATCGGATCTTCCAGGTCACGCTGGATGCGGCCAAGCGAGCGGGGCTTGTGGGCCGTCGGCGGGTGCTGGACTCGACGCCGGTCTATGACGCGGTCGCGACGATGGACACGGTGACGTTGGTGCGCTCGGCGATCCGTGGGCTGCTCGCGGTGTGCGAGCCGGGGCTGGAGTCAGAGCTGCGTGGGCTGCTTGGTCGCGATGATGATTACCGCAGTGCGGGCAAGCCGGTGTGCGATTACGAGGATCGGGCGGCGCGGGAGGAGTTGATCGACTTGCTCGCGAAGGACGCGCGGGCGCTGCTGTGCGCGCTCGACGGCCGCGAGCTCACCGACGAGGTGAGCAAGGCAGGGGCGTTGCTGGCGTCGGTCGTCGGCCAGGATCTGGATGAGGGCGAGGACGGCGTGTTCCGGATCGCTCGGCGGGTCGCGAAGGACCGGGTCATCTCGATCGTCGACCCGGACGCGCGGCACGGGCACAAGACCTCAGCGCGCGGGTTCGACGGCTACAAGGGGCACGTCGCTGTGGACCCCGACAGCGAGTTGATCACGGCGAGCACCGTGACCGCAGGCAACGTCGGCGACGCCGCCCCGGCTTGCGGCTTGCTCGTCGATGATCTCGCCACGATAGGTGAACAGCCCGATCCCTCCCAGCCGCCTGGCAGCGCGTCCGAGCATCCCGCCGATTCCGAGCCGCAGCCGAGCAGGGAGCCGCTGTCTGTCTACGGTGACTCGGCCTACGGCGCCGGCGAGCTCCTCAGCACGCTCGAGGACGCTGGCGCGGAGGTCTACTGCAAAGTGCAGCCGCCCCTCGCGCCCGGCGGCCGGTTCCCCAAGGACACATTCACGATCGATCTCACGAACGGCACCGTCAGCTGCCCTGCCGGGCACACGGTCACGCTCACGCCGGCGGGTGACGGGCAGCACGCGAGGTTCGCCGGGGCGTGCGCGGGCTGCCCGCTGGCCGAGCGGTGCACGAGGGCCGCTGGCGGGCGCACGATCTATGTCGGCCCCCACGAGCAGCAGCTCGCCCAAGCGCGCGCCCGGCAGAAGGACCCCGCCTGGAAGGCCGACTACACCGCTACCCGCCCCAAGGTCGAGCGCAAGATCAGCCATCTGATGCGTCGCCGTCACGGCGGCCGCCGCGCAAGGGTGCGCGGCAAGCCGAAGGTCACCGCCGACTTCTCGCTGCTCGCCGCCGCCGTGAACCTCGCCCGCCTCAGCGTCCTCGGACTCGCCCACAACAGCACAACCTGGACGGCAAACACCGCCTGAACGGGTCGAAACGACCCGCAGAACCCTCACCGGACCGACCCCCAGGGCACACAGCACCCCCAACACCCCCCGCAACCGACCCACACCATCACCACGAGATCCCCGGGGCCCCACCAGCCCACGGACCACGCGCCCGAGAGCCCCACAAATCACACGTTCGACACCAGCCTCCTAGGGAGGGTTTCATGTCTGTCCTGCACAGGGTTTCGGCGCGTTCGCTGACGGCCGCCGTCGTCGCCATCGCCGCGCTCGCGGCACCGCTCGCGCTCACCCCGGCCGCCGGCGCGGCCCAAGTCGGAAACACATACCTGGCACTCGGCGACTCGCTCGCCTACGGCTACCACGCGGCCCAGTTCAAGGGCGAGCTGGAAAGCAAAGGCTTCGTGGAACCGGCGACGTTCGACGAGGGCTACGTGGACGACTTCGGTGCGGTCCTGAAGCTCACGCATCCCAAACTGCAGACGATCAACGACGGCTGCCCGGGGGAGACCACCGAAACGCTCATCAACGGCTCCGGCATCCCCGGCTACTGCGCGGGCGGTCCCACCGGCACGCCGTTCCCGTACGCGTTCCTGCACCACTCCTACGGCTCGCACACCTCGCAGCTCGCCGACGCGCTCGCGATCCTCAAAGAAAACCCGAACGTGAGCCCGATCACGCTTGACATCGGCGCCAACGACGTGCTGCAGTTCCTCGCCAGCAAGTGCGGCTTCCCGGCGACGTTCACGTGCAGCCCCGCAGAAGTGGAAGGCGAGTTCGCGCACATCGCCGGCAACGTCTTCTCGATCCTCTCGCAGCTGCACGCGGCCGCGCCGAAAGCGCAGATCGTGCTGATCGGGCTCTACAACCCGTACCCGACCGTGCTGCCGGCGCCGGGCGGCGACACGACGACCGCCGCGCTGAACGCGGCCCTGTCGAGCGTCGCGTCGGCCGTGCCGGACACGAGCTTCGCCAACCCCGAGCCCGCGTTCAACACGTCGATCGTCACCCACGCGCCGGAAACGACGGACCTGCCGACGATCTGCGCCTTCACGGCGATGTGCCCGGGCGGCACGTTCAACCCGACGAGCCCCAACGCTGACATCCACCCGACCACGCTCGGCTACGGCGTCATGGCCGGCATCGTGGGGGTGGACTTCTACACCCACTGACGGTCACGCGCAGGGAGGCGCAGCGCCTCGATCGTCGCCTCGCCCCCGCCGGCCCATCGGCTGGCGGGGGTGGCGCGGCGGGGTCAGTGCGGATCGGCGCCTGGTTGGCGCATGGTCGGCTCCCTAGACTCCGCCAATGGCGCTTGCGCGCATCGAGGTGGTGAAGGGGCGCTCGCCGGAGCAGAAGCGCGCGCTGCTTGATGCCGTGCACGAGGCGCTGGTCACGGCGCTCGAGGTGCCGCGCGGCGATCCGGCGCTGCGCGTCGTCGAGCACGACCGCGACTGCTTCCAGCTCCCGACGGTGCCGCATCGGGTGGGCGAGCTCTACACGCTGATCGAGATCACGATGTTCTCGGGACGCTCGCTGGAGGCCAAGCGGCGGCTGTACGCGGAGATCGTGCGCCGGCTTGTCGACCTCGGCGTGCCGGATACGGATGTGACGATCGTCGTGCTCGAGGCTCCGCGCGAGAACTGGGGCGTGCACGGCGGGCGCCCCGCGAGCGAGGTGGAGCTCGGCTTCACTGTCGAGGTCTGACCCGCGGCGCGTCCGGTCGTGCCTGCCGACTGTCCGGGCTGAAGGCGGTATGACCGGAGTCCATTGCTTGGACAGATACGATCGACCTGCATGCGCAGGCAGGATTGGACCCAGGCGGTGTCGGCAGCAGCTTTGCTTGTCGCGCTGGCGTCGCTCGTACGACGCCGTTGGCGAAGGGCGCTTGGGTTCGTCGTGACCGCCCTTGTCGGCGACGCGCTCGCAAGGCGTTGGAGCCGCGGCGAGCCCACGCCGCTGCCATACGCCCTGCGCTGGGAGCTTGCGATCCCGCGGCCAACCGGCCCGTTGAGGCGCGCGCTCGCGGCGCGAAAGGGCGAGCGGATCCTCGAGATCGGGCCCGGGCTTGGCCAGCACGCGGTGGACGTGGCGGGGTACGTGGGTCCGGAGGGGCGCGTCGATGTGCTCGATCTCCAGCAGGAGATGCTCGATGCCACAATCGCCCGTGCTGAGCGCCGGGGAGCCCGCAACGTGGTCGCCACCATTGCGTCAGCGTCCGGGCGGCTGCCGTACGACGATGCCTCGTTCGACGCGGCCTTCATCGTGACCGTGCTGGGGGAGATCCCTGATCGCCAGCAGGTGCTGGCGGAGCTGCGCCGCGTGCTCAAGCCCGGCGGGCGGCTGATCGTGGGGGAGATCATCGTGGATCCCGACTTCGTGCCCGCACGGCAGCTGCGATCGATGGCCGAGGCAGCCGGTTTTCGCCTCGCGCGCCGCTACGGGCCGCCGTTCGCCTACCACGCTCAGTTCGTCGTAGCCTGACCGGAGCTCCAGGCCGGCCTGTCTGAGGCCGAGCAGCGCAGGTACGTTCCGCGTCGAGCCGTGGTGGCGTCGGCGCCGATACCTTTCATGCTCATGGCCCAGCACTCACCGAAGCGCACAGGGCCGCGCGGTTGAGCTCGCTGACCGAAGTCCTGGCAGTGCTGGCGGGTGGATTCGGAGTCGTGATGGGAGCGAGCCCGCTCCTTCAGGCACTGCACTCCCACCGCCGGGAGAGCGCGTCGGACGTGAGCCTGGCCTTCCTCGCGGTGCTGATCTGCGGCGGCACGCTGTGGCTGCTGTACGGCCTCGCGCTCGGCAATCTGGCGATCATCGTCGCGAACGTCGTGGGAGTCCTATCGTCGACCACGACGCTGATGGTGGCGCTGCGCTGGCGGCGGCACGCGCGAGACGCCTGACAGGCGACGCGGCCCCCGCTCTGGACATTTCGTCCCAGGACGAAATGTCCCGTCGCTAGCGTTGCTCGCATGGACGGAGACGCGAACATCGCGAAGGTCGGCGCGCTGGTCGCCGATCCCGCTCGCGCCCGCATGCTGCAGGCGCTCGGCGACGGGCGGGCGCTGCCGGCGAGCGTGCTGTCGGCCGAGGCGGGTGTGGCCGCTTCGACCGCCAGCTTTCATCCCGGCGGGGCGTCCAAGGATCGGTTGGCGGCCCCCGGCTCCGATCTCGACTACCGCCTGACCGAGCGAGGAACCCACCAGTTGCGGGTGCTCGGAATCGACCTCGATCCGCTCCTCGCGCAGCGGCGGCCTCTGATCCGCTACTGCGTGGATTGGAGCGAGCAACGCCATCACCTCGCCGGCGCCCTGGGAGCGGCGCTCGCCGAGCGCATGCTCGAGCTCGGATGGATCAGCCAGGCGAGGAGTAGCCGCGCCGTTCAGATCACCGACCGCGGGTACGCCGGGCTGCGCGAGACTTTCGGGCTGGACCTTCTACCTCACGCCCGCGGGTGAGCAGGCACTCGCCCGACGCCACCGTTCGCCAAGCTTATGCCAAGCCCCTCGCCGAGGCGGGTCGTGCGGACCCCGTCAGGTCTTGGAAGTGTGCTCGCCGCGGCTGCCCGGCGAACGCAAGGCCGGCGGTGGCGCGCGCCCACCGCCGGCCTTGGTGAGGGAATTCGCTCAGCGGAATTCGACTTCGCTCGTCGAGAAGGTGCCGGTCTTGATCGGCTTGATCTTGCCTTTCTTGCCCTGCGGCACTCCGCACGGCGGGAACGTCTCGTAGATCGACGTCGTGTTCATCGGCGTGGTTGTGGAGAATGGGCCGCCGCTCAGCGAGCCGGTGATCCCGGTCAGCGACACTTCCGAGATCGGCACGGTCAGGGCTCCGGTCGAGGCGCCTTCGTTTTCGCTCCACTTGACGGTGAGCTTGCCGGCCGTCGTCGTCGGCGTTGTCGTCGACTGCTGCAGGTAGGAGCAGGCCACCGCTTCGGTGGTCTTCTCATTGACCGAGTAGCTCCCCGATTCCGGCACGTTCGGGCCTTCGCATCCCGCCAGGCTGCCGTTGATCGTGATCGTCTGCACGTGCGGGGTTTCGCTCAGCCCCGGCGACAGCTTGATCGTGCCGTCGTTGGCCGTGCACGTGTCGTACGTCTTGTGTTCCTTTTCGGCTTCGCCATCGGAGTTCGGCGTCTTGACTTCGACGGGCGGGCTCGTTTCGCTCGTGCCTTCAGCGTCGGTGTTCGTCACCGTCACGACGTACTTCGTGTTCGGTTCCACCGGCCCGAGATGGGCTTCGCGGAAGTAGTTGCTCGAGGTCGTGATCGTCACCACCGGCGCGCTCGAGCCGACCGGCGTGGCGGTGACCGTCGAGTATTTGACCAGCGCTTCGGTTTCCAGAGCCTCGGTCCAGCCGACGTTCATGAGCAGGTATTCCGTGGAGCCGCCTTCCGCCAGCGACACGCTCACGCCGACGTTGGTGGGCGGCGCGGGCGGCTGCAGGGGCGGGGCTCCCGTTTCGAGGTACGCCGCGGAGCCCACGTTGTAGAGCCTGTCGCCGTACGCGTCCGTCGCGGGTTTGGATTCGAGGCTCCCCGACATCGCGCCGTACGATCGCGTTTCACCGAACCAGGTCCATTCGACGCTCGCGGTCGCCGTGTACGTCGTCGAGTGGCCGCCGCCGCCCTTGCCGCTGCCGCCGCAGGTCGTCTTCAGATGGACGTTGCCGACCGGGTAGCCGCGCGAGCTGAAACCCGTCTCATAGACTTCCTGCTGGATTCCTCCGCACCAGTGGCCGAGGACCGCGAAGGCCGGTCCTTCGCTCATGTAGAGCCGCAGCGTTTCCGCTGCCGACGCCGCGGCCGCGAACGCCCCGCTGACGATCACCGACGTGGCGAAGCCCAGCACCGCCTTGCGCAGCATCCTCGAACCCCCTGATCTCTGTTTGGGCCGCCTCACTCGTCACGCGGAGCGAGGCAGATGACGACCATCGACGATTAAGACACGCCACAAGCCGAGAGATCACGTCGATGTACGGATTCTCACGGACGCATCCCCGGCGCACCCGCACCCGACGCAGGGCCTTACGACAGCGAATGGAGCCTGAGCCCGCACTATGATCTCGAATCTCAGGACCATGCAGCCTCCACGCGTCCCCCACACGAGTCGTTGGCGCTATCGCGCGCGTGGCTTGGCGTTGGCCACTGCTGCGGGCGTCGCTGCCATTGGAGTCGCGCTCCCGGCCACAGCAGACGCCGAGGCGCCCTTCCTCGGGCCCATCAAGGCAAGCAGCGAATACTCCGGGCAAGAGACGATCGAAGCCCAGATCGATCCAGAGTCCCGTGAAACCGCGTGGACGATCAGCTTGGAATGCCCGGATCAACGACGATGCCAGAGCGCAGAAGGTCGGCTGCCCGCCGACGATGAAAGCCACACGGTCACTGTCGTGGTGACAGGACTTGAAGATGACACTCACTACCAATACACGGTCGAAGCAAGCAGTTCGGCGGGCGCGACGAGCGTCTCGGGCGAATTCAGGTCGATCCCGGCAGGAGCTTGCCCGAAAGGCTGCGGATCGGAGGAAACTCCCTACCGTCCACCAGAACTGCCCTGGGCCAACCAGAGCGGCAACGAAGCCGCCGAACGAACAGTTCGAGAACAGCGGGAAAAAGAACATGAAGAACAGACGGCAAAGGAAGCTGCCAGCCACGCTGCTGAAGAAGCAGAAGCCCTGAAGCGCCGCGAAGAAGAAGCGGCACGTCAAGCAGCAGTCCGTTTGACGCCGAGCCCGGCGTGCGTCGTCCCCGCGCTGAAGGGCGACACGCTCACGGTCGCGCGCCGCGCTCTTACCGTGGCGCATTGCCGCCTCGGGATCGTCCACCGCCCGGTGCGCCAGCACGGCACGCTGCACGTCAGGCGCCAGAGCGCGCAGGCAGGGAAGCGGCTTACCGACGATGCGCGCGTTGAGCTCTGGTTCGGAGCTAGGAGCTAGGCGAAGTAAGCGCGCTGCGACAGGCCCGCCGCTTGGGGCAAGCTGGTGACGGACTGTCTGAATGGGCGAAACTGCCCGGCGCGCAAACCAAGTACTGATGGCGCCACCGCCGGTTGGAGTCGGCTGATGGTGCTTACTTCTTCCAGGGATTGACAAGGCGGATGCCGAGACCGTCGAAGTGGCGCACGTTGCGTGTGGCGAGCGTCGCCTTGCGGCTGCTTGCAACGCCGGCGATCTGAACGTCGCGGATCTCCACGGTACGGCCGGCACGCTGCCGTGACGCTGCGATCGTGCCGGCGGCGTCGGCGGCCGCGCGGTCGAAGAGCTGCACGCGGCCGTCGAGATCCTCGATTAGCAGCCTGTCGAACTCCTGCTCCAGCTGGCTGCGGCGGCGGCCCTTAGCAAGCAGCTCCAACCCCATCCGTACCTCGAAGACGGTGATGGAAGTGGTCCAGACCGACTCCGACGGCTGCTCGTCCAGCCACGCCACTACGGTCTGGTCGGGCTCACGCTGCATCAACGCCGAGAGCACATTCGTGTCCAGCAAGATCACGGCGGACACCGATCCGGGTGCTCGCTATGCGGCTCGGCGCTCACCTACTCCAGTCGGGCCGGACGTGCCGGCTGCCCGCGCAGCTCGGGAAGCTCTGTCTCGAGTCCGACGCCCGTAAAGCGCGCTGCGATCCGCGAGCCCAGCCTGGCGCGCGCATGCTCACCGCTCTGTACTGCGCTGCGCAAGATCTCGCGTGCCTCCTGCTCGGTGCTGTGGCCATGCTGACGTGCGCGACGCTGCAGAGCTAGCTTCACGTCGTCATCGAGCCGTCTGATCAAGATCTGCGCCACGACCGGAACGATAGCACGCTATCACGCTAGCTTTGTCACCTAGCTCCAACCGCAAGAGTCCCGCCGGAGCGTTTCGTCCCAAGCCGATCGTATGGTGTCTGCGTGCCGAGGATCAGCGCCTGCTACGGGATCACGATCTGGATGTTTGGAATGAGGGTGCCCACGCTCGTCCGCACTTTCATGCTCGCTACGCAGGCCAGACCGCGTCAGTGGATTTCGCCGGCGCGGTGATCGCGGGCTCGCTTCCGCGGCGTGCGCTTGCGCTGGTCGCAGAGTGGGCAGTCTTGCACGAGGCCGAGCTAGCAGCGAATTGGGAGCGAGCACGACGAGACGAGCCGCTGGAGCCGATCGATGCCCTGGCGTAACATGGCTTTCGTGGAGCAACTGCATGATGTCATCGGTGTCGAGATCAGTGGCGAATACCGACTGCGCCTGACCTTCGATGACGGCACCGTCGGCGAGGTCGACTTCACAGGGCGGGAGTGGCGAGGTGTCTTTGAGCCGCTGCGTGATCCCGACTACTTCGCACGCGCGACGGTGGACGCAGAGGCTGGCACCGTCAAGTGGCCCAACGGCGCTGACATGGCCCCCGAGCCGCTGTATGCAGAGGCTCGCCAGGCCGCTTCTCCCGCAGCTGCCAGACCCTGGATCCCATCGCAGCATCGGCGGCAGCTGCCCGACAGTCTGCCCATGCAGAGCAATGGTTAGTTTCCGACCAGAAAAATGGAGCCAACCGACCTCAAGTCGAACCGTGTCGCGCGGCTTCCGGGCGGGCTGATGTCGCTCGGCGACGCCGATCAGCTTCGGTCGGGATTCCGCAGCGCTAAGCGACGAGAAACCTGACCTGACCCGTTCTTAGTCGGCACGGCACATGCCTGGAACAGCTGGCGAACGCGACCTTCACGAGGCCCGCAAAGCGACCGCGCGGCGGTATCCTGGTCGTATGTCCCCGGGTCGAATCCACCTGGCGCTTGACGAGGAATTGGTTCATCGTGCCCGACGCCAAGACGATAGCGAGGCTGGCAAGAGTGATGTGCAGGTCGTAGAAGACGCTCTTATTGTCTACCTCGGACTTCGCGCGCTGGACGGCGCCCGAGCCCAAGGAACCTTGGGCGGCGACGAGGCCGACCAGCTTGCGTTGCAGGAGATCCGGGAGGTCCGGCGAGCGCGTAGCTCGGCTGCGTGACCCGCGCAGTCGTAGATCCGAGCGTTTTGGTTTCAGCGTTTATCGGCGATCCGCACGCTGGGCCGGGCCGACTCGTTGATGCCTGGCGCGACCGCCGATTCACGCTCATCGTGTCGCCAATGCTGTTGGGCGAGCTTGGCGAGGTACTGGCGCGTCCCAAGTTCGCGCGCTGGGCAGGCGATGGGAGGGGCACAGCGTACGTGGCCGGGTTCGGCGCTCGGAGTGAGCATCACACAGACCCCACTCAACCCCTGCCGTCTCGCGTCCGTGATCCCGGTGACGACTATCTCGTGGCACTGATGCACGCATCGCAGGCGGACGTGCTTGTATCGCTTGATCGCGATCTTCTGGATGCGCAGCTCGACACAATTACGGTCCTCAATCCTGCTGAGTTTGTTGGCCGCCTGCCCAGTGCCGGCACCGAGGAGTTGCTGCTGGGCCGCTACCGCACGCTCGAGCAACTCGGCAGCGGCGGCTTCGGCGTGGTCTGGCGCGCGTACGACGAGTTGCTGCACTGCGAGGTGGCGGTCAAGCGCGTATGGCTGGGGCCGGACGGCGACAGGGAGCGCGCCACGCGCGAGGCGCATGCGACGGCACGGCTGGCGCACCCTGCGATCGTTGCGCTGTACGAGGCCTGCGCACAAGAGGGCGCCTTCTACCTGATCTCCGAGCTGGTGGACGGCGAGACGCTGGCGCAGTTGATCGCAGCGGACGAGCTGGAGGACGAGAAGGTGCTGGAGATCGGCTTGGCGCTGGCGAGCGCGCTCCAGCACGCCCACGCGCGCGGGGTGATTCATCGCGACATCAAGCCGCAGAACGTGCTTGTCCCGTATCAGCCACAGGACGACGCGCCGGCGTCGCAGACGCTGCTCGCTGCCGCCAAGCTCACCGACTTCGGCGGCGCCAGCCTCGTCGGCGCGGAAGCGCTCACGCGCACCAGTGACGTGCTCGGCACGCTCGCCTACATGGCGCCCGAGCAGAGCGGAGGCGAGGAGGTGGGTCCCCAGGCCGATCTGTACTCGCTGGCGCTCGTGATCTACGAGGCGCTCTGCGGCGTGAACCCCGTGCGCGGCGCCACGCCCGCAGCCACCGTGCGCAGGATTGGGCATCCGCTGCCGCCGTTGACGCGCGCCCGCCGCGACCTGCCGACCGAGCTGACGCGCTCACTTGATCGCGCACTCGCACCGAAGCCACGTGATCGTGGCGCGCTAGAGGAGCTACGCCGCGCACTCGAGGACACGCTCGCGCACGATCCGAAACACGCGCAGCAGTACCCATTGACTTTGATCTCGAGACTAATCGCCCGGGCTCGCAGGCGCGCGTAAATCACGAACAGCATGCTGGTTCGACCACCGTCAGAAGCGCATCCCAGATTCCGCTGCAAATCCGTGCCTATGGAGCTAGTCGGGCTCGAACCGACGGCCTCCTGCATGCCATGCAGGCGCTCTCCCAGCTGAGCTATAGCCCCAGACTCAACCCGGGTAGTGTAGCCGCCCGGGCTCCGGACGGTCGGCATCGCCTCCTGCCCGCAGCTGCTCGATGGCGGGGGCGAACTCGTAGTCCCGGGCCCATTTGATCCCCTGCTCTTGGTTATTCCTTGTCGGATCCAGTCTGAGATGGATCGCGTTGCGGTCGGCCGCCTCGGCGATCGGGATCAGGAAGGCTTGGCGCAACTCGTGCGAGTAGACCGCGATCACGTCGACCTCGGCCGCTGTGTAGCTCGTTCGCACGTAGCCACCGGGCGTGCAGCGATTCGTATGGAGCCTCACGTGGAGCACGCCGGATCGCCGCCGTGCGAGCTTGCACTGAACGCGCAGCAGCTCTGGCTCGAGATCGAACGCGAGGTCGTACCGCCGCCCCTCGATCACCGGGCGAAGCACTACGACTTTGAGCTGGACGGCCATCGAGAGGATCGCGGCCTCGGCCACGGCGCCCTTCTCGCTGGGGGTCAGGTTGTCCATGTCCCACACGCTAGATCGCAGCGTGTGACGCGAGGGTGGCGTTTGTGCCAGCTTTGTGACTTCTTAGTGCCGCAAGCGTGGAACGGCGGCAAGTCGAGCCCGCGCCGCGCTGTCTACCCCCGCGGGATGAACTCCGGCACGTCCAGGTCGTCGCTCGGGCCCGGGGGGGTGGGGGGCCTGCGCCGGCCGCGCGGCTGCGGCACCTCCGGCGGTTCGCGCTCGTCGCCGCCGCCCGTCGTCACCTGGTCCAGGCGCGCCGTCATGCCGCCGTGCGTCAGGCGCACGTCGCGGATCAGTCGCTCCGCGTTGTTGCGCAGCGACGTCGACAGCTCGCGCAGGTTGCGCGACACCTCAGTGCCCTCGCCGAGGATGTCGCGCGCCACCACGTGCGCCTCGCTCGTGATCTCGCGTGCTTCAAGGCGCGCCTTCGCCCGCGTCTCCTTCGCCTGCTCGTCCGCCTCCGCGTGCACGCGCGCCGCCTCCTCGCGCGCCGTCGCCAGCATGCTCTCCGTCTGCTCGCGCACTTCGTGGGTCAGCCGCTCCGCCTCCCTGCGCGAGCCCTCCAGCAGCCGCTCCGACTCCTCCTGCGCGCTCGCGCGCAGCTGTTCGGACTCCTCGCGCGCGGCCACGCGCACGCGCTCCGACTCCTGGTGCACCGTCGCCCACATCTGCTCGGACTCGTCGCGCGCCTCCGCCAGCACCCGCTCCGCCTGCTCGCTCGCGCGCTCCAGCGTGCGCGCCGACTGCTCGCGCGCCTGCTCCACCGTGTGCGCCGCGTCTTCGCGCGCCTGCTCCAGCGTGCGTCCCGCTTCCTCGCGGTCGCGGCCCGCCTCGCGTCGCAGCTCGCTCGCGGCCGATTGCGCGTCGCGCGCCACGTCCTGCGCCTGCGAGCGCGCCGCGTCCAGCAGGTCGTCCGCCTCTTCCTCCGCCGCCTGAACGCGGTTCTCGGCCGCGCGGTCCGCTTCCGCGATCCGCTCGCGCACGCGCGCCTCCGCCTGCTCGCGCAGCTCAAGCGACGCCCGTTCCGCCGCGCCCACGATGTTCGCCACGCGCCCCGGCGCCGCGTCCAGCGTGTCCGGGCCGTAGTCCGTCGGCTGCTCCTCCTCGTACGGGAGCTCCTCAGTCTCCTCAACGCGACCACGACCCAGACTCCTCAGCATCACGCCATCGTAAAGCGCTGTGCGGCGCCAAGTCCATACTTGACCGTCCATATCTCGCTACCGCTGACACTCAGAGTCGAGCGTTCAGAATCGACGGGCAGCACATGGCAGAAATCGTTGGATTCATGTCCTTGCGGACACGCCGTCCGTGGTCCATGATCGACGCATGCCCGACGCACGCATGCCCGACGCCCACAAGCCCCGCCTCGTCGCCATCGTCGCCTACCCCGACGTGCAGAGCCTCGACGTCACCGGCCCGCTCGAGGTGTTCGCCACCGCGCAGCGCCTCATCGAGGCCACCGGCCGTCGCGACCGCGGCTACCGCGTGCAGGTGCTCTCCCGCGACGGGCAGTCGCTCTCCACCTCCAGCGGCCTCGCCATCGCTCCGCACGGCCCCCTCGCCAGGGCGCCCCGCTCGATCGACACGCTGATCGTCGCCGGCGGCCCCGGCCACGCCCAAGCCGCCGACGACGCCGAGCTGATCACGTGGCTGCAGAGCGCCGCCCGCACCACAAGGCGCACCGCCTCCGTGTGCACCGGCGCGTTCGTGCTCGCGCGCGCCGGCCTGCTCGACGGCCGCCGCGCCACCACCCACTGGGCGTGGGCAAACAGGCTCCAGCGCCAGTACCCGAGCGTGCGCGTCGACCCCGAGCCCATCTACGTCCGCGACGGCTCCCCCTCCGGGGACGATGCCATCTGGACGTCAGCCGGCGTCACCGCCGGCATGGACCTCGCGCTCGCGCTCGTCGAGCAGGACCTCGACCGCGACCTCGCGCTCGCCATCGCGCGCCAGCTCGTGCTGTTCCTCCGCCGCCCCGGCAGCCAATCCCAGTTCAGCGCCACGCTCGCCGCGCAGCGCGCCGGGCGCGAGCCGCTGCGCGAGATCCAGCGCGCCGTGCTCGAGGACGTCGCCGGCGACCACTCCGTCGAGGCCATGGCCGCCCGTGCCCACATGAGCCCGCGCCACTTCGCGCGCGCGTTCCGCGCCGAGACCGGCGTCACGCCCGCGCGCCACGTCGAGCTCGTGCGCCTCGAGGCCGCCCGCCGGCTGCTCGAGGACACCCGCCAGCCGATCGCCGCCATCGCCGCCCAGTGCGGCTTCGGCACCCCCGAGACGCTCCGCCGCGCGTTCCTGCGCACGCTGCACGTCGGCCCCGCCGAGTACCGCCGTCGCTTCCACGCGCACGTCGCGCCCGATCGCGAGCCGGCCTCCGCGCCCCACCAGCAGCCCCGTTCCGCCACCGCGCACTCCAAATAGAAAAAGGAGACAGTCACATGAACGTCGCCATCGTCCTCTACGACAGGTTCACCGCGCTCGACGCCGTCGGGCCGTACGAGGTGCTCAGCCGGCTGCCCGGCGCCACCGTCACGTTCGTCGCCGTCGAGCCCGGGCCCGTGCGCACCGACAACGGCATGCTCACGCTGCTCGTCGAGCACTCGCTGGAGCAGGCCGCGCAGCCCGACATCGTGCTCGTGCCCGGCGGGCCCGGCGAGGTCACGCAGCGCGCCGGCGGCACCATGCTCGAATGGCTCGAGGAGGTCCACCGCACGAGCACCTGGACCACGTCCGTGTGCACCGGCTCGCTGATCCTCGCCGCCGCCGGGCTGCTCCACGGCAAGCGCGCCACCGGCCACTGGCTCGCAATGGACGAGCTGCGCCGGCTCGGCGCCGAGGCCGTGTCAGAGCGCGTCGTGTTCGACGGCAAGCTCGTCACCGCCGCCGGCGTCTCCGCCGGCATCGACATGGCGCTCACGCTCGCCGGGCGCATCGCCGGCGACACCGTCGCGCAGGCCATCCAGCTCGGCATCGAGTACGACCCGCAGCCGCCGTTCGACGCCGGCTCGCCGCACAAGGCGCCGAAAGAGATCGTCGAGCTGCTGCGTGACCGCAGCCGCTTCGACGAGGCGCTCGCCACGCCGCGGTGATCGTGCCAGCGGGCGGCCGGCGCGTTCCGTCCCAGGCCGCCCGCTAACCTGCCACCACCAATGGCAGAGCACCGCTACGACCCGCATGAGATAGAGCCCCGCTGGCAGGCAGTGTGGGCGCAGGAGCGCACCTGGGAGGTCGTCAACGAGGCCGCCGCCGGCGCGCATGCGCGGCGCGCGCTCCTCCAACTCCTACGTGCTCGAGATGCTGCCCTACCCCAGCGGCGAGCCGCACATCGGCCACCTCAAGTGCTACTCCGTCGGCGACGCCATCGCCCACTTCCACCGCCGCCTCGGCGCGCGCGTGCTGCACCCCATGGGCTACGACGCCTTCGGCCTGCCCGCCGAGAACCACGCGATCAAAACCGGCGTGCACCCGCGCGACTCCACCGCCGAGTCGATCGCCTCCTTCCAGCGCCAGTTCCGCTCGTGGGGCATCTCCATCGACTGGTCGCGCGAGCTCGCCACCTGCGAACCGTCCTACTACCGCTGGACGCAGTGGATCTTCCTCGAGCTGTTCCGCGCCGGCCTCGCCTACCGCAAGGAGGCCGCCGTCAAGTGGTGTCCAAAAGACCAGACCGTGCTCGCCAACGAGCAGGTCGACGCCGACGGGCGCTGCGAGCGCTGCGGCGCGATCGTCGAAGTCAAGCAGCTCGAGCAGTGGTTCCTGCGCATCATCGACTACGCCGAGCGGCTGCTCAGCGACCTCGACGAGATCGAGTGGCCCGAGCACGTAAAGACCATGCAGCGCAACTGGATCGGGCGCAGCGAGGGCGCCGAGGTCACGTTCCGCTGCGAGGCGCTCGGCGTCGACTACCCCGTCTTCACCACCCGCCCCGACACGCTGTTCGGCGCCACCTTCTTCGTCATGGCGCCCGAGCACCCCGACGTCATGCGCCTCGCGCGCGGCACCCAGTACGAGCAGGCCGTGCACGACTACGTCAACCACGCGCTCAACGAGACCAACGAGGAGCGCGGCAACGCCGAGAAGCCCAAGACCGGCGTGCCGCTCGGGCGCACCGTCACCAACCCCGTCAACGGCGAGCAGATCCCCATGTACGTCGCCGACTACGTGCTCATGGAGTACGGCACCGGCGCCATCATGGCCGTCCCCGGCCACGACGAGCGCGACTACGCGTTCGCGCGCGCCTTCGACCTGCCGATCAGGCGCGTCATCGCCCCGGACCAGGCGCTCGACACCGTCGAGGCCGCTCCCGGCGAGGACGGCCTGCCGTTCACCGGCGACGGCTTCCTGATCAACTCGCCCGCCGACTTCGACGGCCTGCCCAACCGCGACGCGCTCGGCGCGATCGTGGCGTGGCTCGACCGCGAGGGCAAGGGCCACGCGTCCGTCAACTACCGCCTGCGCGACTGGCTCGTCTCGCGCCAGCGCTACTGGGGCGCGCCCATCCCCATCCTCTACTGCGAGGACTGCGGCATGGTGCCCGTGCCCGACGACCAGCTCCCCGTGGAGCTGCCCGACATCGAGGACTACACGCCCAAAGGCCGCTCGCCGCTCGCCGCCGCCGAGGACTGGGTCAACACCACCTGCCCTGAGTGCGGCGGCGCCGCCCGCCGCGAGACCGACACCATGGACACGTTCGTCGACTCCTCCTGGTACTTCCTGCGCTACTGCGACGCGCGCAACGACCGCGCCGCATGGGACCCCGCCGTGCTGCGCGAATGGATGCCCGTCGACCAGTACATCGGCGGCGTCGAGCACGCCATCCTGCACCTCATGTACGCGCGCTTCTTCACCAAGGCGCTCGCCGACCTCGGCCACCTCGACTTCCAGGAGCCCTTCCAGGCGCTGTTCACGCAGGGCATGGTCACCAAGGACGGCGCCAAGATGAGCAAGTCCAAGGGCAACGTCGTCTCGCCCGCGTCCATCATCGAGCGCGTCGGCGCCGACACCGCCCGCGCCTACATCCTGTTCGTCGGCCCGCCCGACCAGGACGCCGACTGGGCCGACGAGGGCGTCGACGGCGTGCACCGCTTCCTCTCGCGGCTGTGGCGGCTCGCCGCCGAGACCGCCGAGCAGGCCGGCGGGCCGCTCGCCGCCACATCGCCAGCATCGTCCAGGCACGGGGAGGCGGAGCTGCCGCTGCCCGCCGCGCCCGCCGGCGACGACCTCGCGCTGCTGCGAAAGACGCACTGGGCGATCGACAAGGTCAGCGGCGACCTGCGCCGCTTCGCCTTCAACACCGCCATCGCTGCCGTCATGGAGCTGCTCAACGACTGCTCGCGCCTGCGCGACACCGCCGGCCTGGACACGCAGCGCTTCGCGCTCGCCACCGCCGCCTCGCTGCTGTTCCCGTTCGCGCCGCACGTCAGCGCCGACGTGTACTCGCTGCTCACCGGCCGGCGCGTGTGGGAAGAGCCGTGGCCGCAGGCCGAGGAGGCGCTGCTCGAGCGCGACTCCTACGAGCTCGTGTGCCAGGTCAACGGCAAGGTGCGCGACCGCGTGCAGGCCAGCGCCGACGCCAGCCCCGACGCGCTCAAGGAGCTGTGCCGCGCCGCGCCCAACGTCATGGCGCACGTCGACGGCAGGCAGATCGTCAAGGAAATCGTCGTGCCGGGCAAGCTAGTGAACCTGGTCGTGCGCTAGCGCCATGGCGGAGCTCAAGCCCGCCTACCTCATCCACGGCGACGACCACGGCGCCGTCGCCGAGCGCCGCGCCGGGCTGCGCGCGCTCGTCGAACGCCAGGAGGGCGGCGGCGCGAGCATCGAGCTGCTGGAGGGCGACGCCGCCACGCCCGCCGGCGTTGCGGACGCGCTCGCCGCGATGACGCTCGCCATGGGCTGGCGCGTGATCATCGTCGAAGGCGCAGAGCGCTGGCGCGAGGCCGACATCACCAAGCACCTCGCCGCCGCGCTCGCCGAGGTCCCGCTCGAGACCACGCTTGCGATCTTCGCCCGCGAGGAGGCGCGCGCCAAGGTGCCCGCCGCGTTGCACAAGCTCGTCAAGAAGGCCGGCGGCCAGATCGTCGAGCAGGCCACCGTCAAGCCGTGGGAGCTAGCCAAGTGGGCGCGCGAGCAGGCCGCGCGCCTGGGCATCTCGCTCGACGCCGCCGCCGCCAAGGCGCTCGTCGCGCAGGTCGGCGAGCGCCAGCAGCGGCTGCTGCGCGAGCTGGAGAAGCTCGCGCTGGAAGGCGACGGGCAGAGCACGATCGGCGTCGAGGACATCGAAAGCCGCGCCGCGCACTCCACCGAGTGGCGCGCGTACGCGCTCGCCGACGCGCTCGTCGGCGCCGACGCCCGCGAGGCCACGCTCTCCTACCTGCGCCTGCGCGAGCAGGGCGAGCGCGTGTCAGGTCTCACCTACCTGATGGCCCAGCGGCTGCGCGACGCCGTCGCCGTGGCGCTGCGCCTGCAGGCCGGCGAGTCCGTCGCCGAGATCAAGCGCAGCCTGCGCATGCCCGCGCGCGCCGCAGAGCGCTTCGTCGCCGACGTCGCCCGCACCGACGTCGAGCGCCTGCACGCCGCGCTCGGCGCCCTCGCCGACCTCGAGCTCGACACGCGCGGCGGCGCGCCGCTCACGAGCAGCCGCACCGCGTTCGCGCCGCTGTCCGAGGACACGCTCGCGCTGCACGCGATCGAGAGCATCGGCTCGTAGGGCCGACGTACAAACTCGAGAGGAGCCGGCCGCCCAGGGCGCCGGCGGAGCTACTTGCTGCTGCTTGCGAGCGTTCTAGCCGCGCGGGACTTCTTGCGTGCGCCGGTGTTCTTGTGCATCGCGCCGCGCTTGACGGCCTTGTCGATCGTGCTGACCAGCTCGCGGTGGGTGGTCTCGGCCGTGGGCTTGTCGCCGCCCTCCACCAGTGACTCCAGCCTGCGGAAGTACGTCTTGATCGTGGACGTGTAGCGGCGGTTCTCCAGACGCTCGCGCTCGGAGCGCAGGATCCGCTTCTTCTGGGAGTGGATGTTGGCCATGGCTTGTGCTGCGAAGCGCCAGAGAACAGCCCGGACGTGCCGCAGAGCGCCGTACTATAGCGGCCTTGTCAGCCAGTGCAGAAGCCTTCGGCGAGGAGCCAGTCGTTCCCGCCCCGCCGAGCGGCGGCGGCCACGGCGGGCGCGTGGCGCGCAACACCGCGATCTTCTCGTTCCTGACCGGCATCTCGCGGGTCGTGGGGCTGCTTCGCGAAGTCGTGTTCGCGGCGTATTTCGGCACGACGGGCTTCGCGTCGGCGTACTCGGTGGCGTCGCAGGTGCCCAACTTCATCGCGAACCTGTTCGCGCAGTCGGCGCTGTCGGCGGCGTTCGTGCCGGTGTTCACGGACCTGCTGCAGAAGGGGCGCCGCCAGGAGGCGATGCGGCTGGCCTCGACGCTGTTCTGGCTGCTGTTGATCGGCGCGGGCGCGATCACGGCGCTGTTCGTGCTGGCGGCGGGCGCGGTGATGCCGCTGTTCATCGGCGGGAAGCTCGCGGGGCAGACGCACCTGGTTGTGGGCCTGTCGCGGGTGATGTTCCCGATCGTGCTGCTGCTCGCGCTGAACGGCCTGCTGGTCGGCGTGCTGCAGTCCTACGACCACTTCACGATCCCGGCGCTGTCACCGGCGGTTTGGAACGTGGTGATCATCGCGCTGCTGGTGGTGCTGGCGCCGCATTTCCACGGCGAAGACAAGATCTACGCGTACGCGATCGGCATCCTGGCGGCGACGGGCGTGCAGCTGCTGATGGCCTTCGGCGCGCTCGGGCGCATCGACTTTCGCCTGCGCGTGCACATCGACTGGCGCGATCCGCGCGTGGGGCAGGTGTTCGTGCTGATGCTGCCCGTGGCGCTGGGGCTGGGAATCGTGAACCTGGATCAGCTGATCAACACGGTGTTCGGCGGCAAAGTCTCAGCGGAAGCGCCGCGCGCGATCGACAACGCGTTCCGCGTGTACATGCTGCCGCAGGGCGTGTTCAGCGTGGCGGTCAGCACGGTGCTGTTCCCGGCGTTGTCGCGCATGGCCTCCAGCCGCGACCCGGGCGCGATGCGCCGCGCGATCGGCGGCGGCATGCGCCAGATCAACCTGCTTCTGATCCCCGCGGCGGCGTTCATGCTGGTGCTGCCCTCGCCGATCGTGCGCGTGCTGTTCCAGCGCGGCGAATTCAACGCCCAGTCCACGCATCTGGTGTCGATCGCCCTGTTCTGGTTCGCGTTCAGCCTGCCGTTCGGGGGCCTGAACCTGTTGCTGACGCGCGCGTTCTTCGCGGTGCAGCGGCCGTGGATCCCGACGAGCCTCGCGGCGATGAACATCGTCGTGGACATCGTCGTCAGCATTGCGCTGTACAAGCCGCTTGGCATCGCGGGGCTGATCATCGGCACGATCAGCGCCAACGTGGTCATGTTCGGCCTGCAGTTCTACCGGCTGCGCACCGGTCTCAACGGCCGCCTGGAGGGCGCGCACACGACGATGATCACCATGCGCGTGCTCGTCGCCTCCGCGCTGCTGGCGGGCGTCTCGTGGGTCGTGTGGAAGCTGCTCGACAGCGTCCTCGGCGTGTCGCTGCCGGCGCAGATCGTCAGCGTGGGCCTCGCGGGCGCCGCGGGCCTGCTCGTGTACGTGCGCGCGGTGCTGATCATGCGCATCCCGGAGGCGCACCAGGTCAGCGGCATGATCCGCGCGCGGCTGGGGCGGGCGTAGAACCATGGTTATACGGCCATGGCGGGATCGATCTAGGTCGGACGCCGTATAACCATCGCTATACACCGCGCGGGAAGGGACGCAAGCGCCCGGCCCGGCCGAGCCCGGCCCGCCTCGCAGCGCAGGCGCCGAGCAGAGGCCGGGTGAGCACGAGGCCCACCCGGCTTGCGCCCGAACCTGGATCGCCGCTTACTACATACGTCCCAGGACTGTGTGTTTCGCCTGGGCGGCTTAACACTCCCGACACCTGGACAGGCCGCCACGCTTGCGCGTGGCGCGTAGCCGCGGCTGAATGAATCCTTGTCGGGTTGGCGATCCGCCGGACGTACAACGCTAGCGGGTCTCCGCACGGGGGCCGGCGCCATCTACGCTGTAGCCCGACGATGGACCAGGCCCACATCCGCAACTTCTCGATCATCGCGCACATCGACCACGGCAAGTCGACGCTGGCGGACCGCATCCTGGAGCTGACGCACACGGTGGAAGCGCGCGAGATGCGCGCGCAGCTGCTGGACTCGATGGACCTGGAGCGCGAGCGCGGGATCACGATCAAGGCGCAGGCGGTGCGGGTGTTCTTCACGGCGAAGGACGGCGAGACGTACCAGCTGCACCTGATCGACACGCCGGGCCACGTGGACTTCACGTACGAGGTGTCGCGCTCGCTGGCGGCGTGCGAGGGCGCGCTGCTGGTGGTGGACGCGTCGCAGGGGGTGGAGGCGCAGACGGTGGCGAACACGTACCTGGCGGTGGACGCGGGCCTGGAGCTGATCCCGTGCCTGAACAAGATCGACCTTCCGGGCGCGGAGCCTGAGCGGGTGGCGGGCGAAGTGTCGGAGCTGATCGGCGAGCCGCCGGAGTCGATCCTGAAGATCAGCGGCAAGACGGGCGAGGGCGTGGGGGAGGTGCTGGAGGAGCTGGTGGCGCGCGTGCCGCCGCCGGCGGGCGATCCGGAGGGCCCGGCGCGGGCGCTGATCTTCGACTCGGAGTTCGACCAGTACCGCGGCGTGATCGCGTACATCAGGGTGGTGGACGGAGTGTTTCGCAAGGGCGAGCCGATCCGCGCGATGGCGACGGGCACGGAGGCGGACATCGACGACATCGGCTTCTTCAGCCCGCAGATGATGCCGACGGACCAGCTGGCGGCGGGCGAGGTGGGCTACCTGATCACGGGCTTGAAGGACGTGACGCTGCTGCGCGTGGGAGACACGCTGACGACGCGCGCGAAGGCGGGCGGCTCGGCGGCGCTGGGTCGATCGGGTGCCCACCCACCCGAAGCGACGGAGCCGCTGCCGGGCTACCGCGAGGTCAAACCGATGGTGTTCTGCGGCCTGTTCCCGATCGACTCGGACGACTACCCGGACCTGCGCGACGCGCTGGAGAAGCTGGTGCTGAACGACGCGGCGCTGTCGTGGGAGCCGGAGACGTCGGATGCGCTGGGCTTCGGCTTCCGCTGCGGCTTCCTGGGCCTGCTGCACATGGACATCGTGCAAGAGCGCCTGGAACGCGAGTACGACCTGGAGCTGCTGGCGACGATGCCGTCGGTGGAGTTCGACGTGACGCTGACGAACGGCGAGGAGCTGGAGGTGCACAACCCGTCGGACATGCCGGACCCGGGCACGATCGAGGAGATCCGCGAGCCGTTCATCACGGCGTCGGTGATCGCGCCGAAAGAGTTCGTGGGCGCGGTGATGGGCCTGTGCCAGGAGCGCCGCGGCGAGCACACGGGCATGCACTACCTGTCGCCGGAGCGCGTGCAGATGACGTACGAGCTTCCGCTGGCGGAAATCGTGCTGGACTTCTTCGACCAGCTGAAGTCGCGCACGCGCGGCTACGCGTCGCTGGACTACGAGATCAGCGGCATGAAGCCGTCGGACCTGGTGAAGCTTGACGTGCTGCTGGCGGGCGACACGGTGGACGCGCTGTCGATGGTGGTGCACCGCGAGAAGGCGTATGAGATGGGGCGGACGCTGACGGAGAAGCTGCGCAAGCGGATCCCGCGCCAGCAGTACGACGTGCCGATCCAGGCGGCGATCGGCGCGCACGTGATCGCGCGCGAGACGGTGAAGGCGTTCCGCAAGGACGTGATCGCGGGCTGCTACGGCGGCGACATCACGCGCAAGAAAAAGCTGCTGGAGAAGCAGAAGGAGGGCAAGAAGCGGATGAAGCAGGTGGGGCGCGTGGAGGTGCCGCAGGAGGCGTTCCTGGCGGTGCTCGAGTTGGGAGAGGATTAGATGGGCGCCTCCGGCGCCGGCGAGGATGGCGCGGTGAGCGAAGCTCGCGAGGACGGCGCGGCGACGCGGGTGCTGTTCGTGTGCCTGGGCAACATCTGCCGTTCGCCGACGGCGGAGGGCGTGATGCGCGCGCTGGTGGCGCGCGAGCGGCTGGAGCACCTCGTGCAGCTGGAGTCGGCGGGCACGGGCGCGTGGCACGTGGGCAGCGCGCCGGATGAGCGCGCTGCGGCGGCGGCGCTGGCGCACGGCGTGACGCTGGAGGGCCGCGCGCGCCAGGTGCGCCCGGAGGACTTCGAGGACTTCGACCTGCTGCTGGGGATGGACCGCGACAACGTGCGCGAGCTGCGGCGGCTGGCGGCGGACGAGCGCCAGCGCGCGAAGGTGCGGCTGCTGCGGGAGTTCGACCCGGAGGGCGGGGAGCTGGACGTGCCGGACCCGTACTACGGCCGCGCGGACGGCTTCGAGGAGGTGTTCGCGCTGGTGCAGGCGGCGTGCGAGGGCCTGCTGGCGCAGATCCGCGACGGGTCGGCGGACAGCGCCGCGCCGTGACGCTGCCGGCGGGCGCACGCTGGTTGGCCGCTGTCACGCTCTGGCTGCGCGGTCGGACGGGTGTGCATGCGCCCCGAGACGATGGCTGCGAGGCAGCGGCTGTATCTGCTGGCGCGGGTGGTGATCGTCCGCCACTACCGCCGGGAGCTGACGCTGGAGCTGGTGGCACGCCGCCTGGGCAGCTCGCCGCGGCAGATGCAGCGGGCGTTCGAGCAGTTCGGCGGGACGACGTTCAGCGAGGATCTGCTCGCGCGGCGGATGTCGGTTGCGGCGCAGCTGCTGGTGGAACAGCGCTCGCTGTCGGTGGAGCAGGTGGCGCGCCTGGTGGGCTACTCGCACGGCACGCATTTCGCGTGCGCGTTCCGCCGCCGCTACGGCCTGTCGCCGGCGCGCTTTCGTGAGGCGGCGCTGCAGGCTGAGGTGCGCTCCTAGACGGGCGCGCGCTCGTCGTCGGCGGCCGCGTGCCGGCCGTTGACGGCCGCGCCGTGGAGGACGCCGGCGGCGCGCTCGCCGTCTCGTTCGACGTCCTCCAGCGTCTCGGTGCCGGGCAGCCGCAGTCGCATGAGCGTGCCGCCGCCGGGCGCGGCGTCGGCAGTGACGATGCCTCCCTGCTGGGCGGCGACCTGCTGCACGATCGCGAGCCCGAGCCCCGAGCCGGGGCGCCCGCGCGCCTCGGCGCCGCGGTAGAAGCGGTCGAAGATGTAGGGCAGGTCTTCGGCGGAGATGCCGGGGCCGTGGTCGCGCACGGAGAGCTCGCCGTCCTTGAGGCGGATCTCGACGGGCTCGCCGGGCGGGCTGTACTTGACGGCGTTGTCGATCAGGTTGCTGATGGCGCGCTCGAGCCGCGCGGGCACGCCGGTGAGCAGCGTGGGCTGCAGCTCGGCGTGCAGCGGCGTGGCGGGCGCGTGCCTGCGGGCGCGCTCGAGCACCTCGCCGACGAGCAGGTCCAGCCGCAGCTCCTCGGCGCCGGCGCGCGGCTCCTCGCCGCGGGCGAGGTCGATGAGGTCGTTCATCAGCAGCGTGAGCTCCTCGATCTGCTGCACGACGTCGCTGAGCAGCCGGCTGCTGTCCTCGGGGTCCATGTCCTGGCCCTGCTGCTGGAGGATCTCGATGTTGGTGCGCAGGCTGGTGACGGGGGTGCGCAGCTCGTGCGAGGCGTCGGCGACGAGCTGGCGCTGCGCGTGCACGGAGGCGTCGAGCGCGTTGATGGAGTGCTCGAGCGCGTCGAGCATGGCGTTGAAGCTGCGGGCGAGCCGCCCGAGCTCGTCGTCGCCGGAGGGCTCGATGCGCCCGCTGAGGTCGCGCGTGAGCGCGACGTGCTCGGCGGCGTTGGTGAGCCGCTTGAGCGGCTGCACGGCGGCGCCGGCGACGAGGCGCCCGAGCACTGCGGCGAGCGCGATGCCGCCGACGACGAGCAGCGCGAGGATCAGCCGCAGCCGTTCGAGCAGGCTGTCGACTTCGGTGAGCGGCTGCGCGAACTGCACGGCCTGCCCCTTGCCGAGCGACTCGGCGAGCACGCGCAGGTGGATGCCGTTGACGGTGGCGTCGCGGAAGACCGGCTTGCCGCCGTGCGCGGCGAGCGCGCGCGTGGCGGCGTCGACGGGCAGCGACACGTGCTGGGCGGAGCGCACGAGGATGGAGCCCTTGGCGTTGATCATCTGCTGGTAGCCGCGCACCTGGTCGGGGCCGGGGGGAGGCCGCTGAAGATGTTGCGCCGCGCGCGGCGCCGGATGACGTCGCCGCCGAGTCCTTTGGCGTCGGCGGCGCGGATCAGCTCGCTGCGGGCGCGCGCGCGTTCGCGCAACTGCGTGTCGACCTGGCCGTGCAGCTGGTTGGAGGTGAGCACGTAGGTGAGGGTCGCGGCGAGCACGACAGCGATCGCGACGGCGGCGGCGGACACGATGGTGATGCGCCTGCGGAAGCTCATGGCACGGTGCGCAGCACGTAGCCGACGCCGCGCACGGTGTGCAGCAGGCGCGGCTCCTCGCCGACCTCGGTCTTGCGGCGCAGGTAGCCCATGTACACGCCGAGCGAGTTGGAGCTGGAGCCGAAGTCATAGCCCCACACGCTCTCGAAGATGGCCGAGCGCGTGAGCACCTGCCGCGGGTGGCGCAGGAACAGCTCGAGCAGCAGGAACTCGGTGCGCGTGAGCGACAGCAGCCGCTCGCCGCGCCAGGCCTCGTGCGCGCGCAGGTCCAGGCGCAGGTCCTCGAACGCGAGCGACTCCTCCTGGCCGTCGTCCTCGCCGGCGCGGCGCAGCAGCGCGCGCACGCGCGCGAGCAGCTCGCGCAGCGCGAACGGCTTGACGAGGTAGTCGTCGGCGCCGGCGTCGAGGCCGGCGACGCGGTCGTCGACCTCGCCGCGCGCGGTGAGCATCAGCACGGGCGTGCTGTCGCCGCCGTCGCGCAGCCGCCGGCACACTTCGAGGCCGTCGATGCGCGGCATCGCGATGTCGAGGATGATCGCCTCGTAGGGCGCGGTCCCGAGCCGCTCGAGCGCCTCGTGCCCGTCGCGTGCGCTGGTGACGTCATAGTGTTCGAGCGTGAGCGCTCGATGAGAGCGCGTTCTGCACGGCGGGCTCGTCGTCGACGACCAGTATGCGTGCTTGCTCGGCCATGATCGAAGCGCCGCCACGGCGCCGGGCGCCGCTGCTGGCGCGAGGCTGTGCCGGGTAGAGCGCATGTATGAGGCTAGCGTGATGGAAGTCGGCGCCGGCTGGGGTAAGCGGCGGTGAAGAGAACGCTAAGAATCGCGAAGGGAGAGGGCGTCATCGCGGGGCAGATCGAGTTGGAGGATGGAGCGAACGCGTTCGACGACGGCGCGAACGTGATGGCGGCGCAGTCGCGCACGCTGCGCAACAGCCTGATCAGCCTGGCGATCTTCTTCGTGCTGGTGGCGGCGCTGTTGATCGGCGTGCCGGGGCTGGACGAAGCGGCGGACCGCATCGCGCACGCGAACATGGGGTGGGTGCTGGCGGGGGTCGGGCTCGAGATGCTGTCGTGCCTCGGCTACGTGGTGCTTTTCGGGCTGGTGTTCGGCAGGCTGGGGCGCAGCCTCAGCTCGCGCCTGTCGCTGGCGGAGCTGGCGGTCAACTCGGTGGTGTCGGTGAGCGGCCTGGCGGGCATCGCGCTGGGCGCGTGGGTGCTGCGCACGAAGGGCGTGTCGGTGGAACGGATCGCGAAGCGCTCGGTGCTGATCTTCGTGCTGACGAGCGTGGTGAACGTGGGCGCGGTGGTGGTGATCGGGATCCCGATGTGGCTGGGCGTGATCGCCGGGCTCGCGCGATGAGCTGCTGACGCTGGTGCCGGCGCTGGCGGCGGCGGCGACGATCGTGGCGACGCTGGTGCTGGCGTCGTGGGCGCGGCGGGCGACCGCGGCGCAGCGGCTGCGCCACGGCCGCGTGGCGGTGGCGCTGGCGGCGGTGAGCGGCGGCGTGCAGGACGCGCTGCAGCTGACTGCGCGAGCACGACTGGCGGCTGCTGGGGGCGCTCGGCTACTGGCTGTTCGACAACCTGGTGCTGTATGCGTGCCTGGCGGCGTTCGGCCCGGCGCCAACGTTCTGGGTGGTGGCGATGGCCTACCTGGTGGGCATGCTCGCGAACTCCATGCCCGTTCCGGGCGGCTTTCTGGCGGTGGAAGGCGGTCTGGTGGGGATGCTGCTGCTGTTCGACGTGCGCCCGGCGTCGCTGGTGATCGCGGCGGTGGTGGTGTACCGGGCGATCTCGCTGTGGCTGCCGGCGCTGATCGGCTCGGTGGCGTTCCTGAGCCTGCGCCGCGACATCGGCAAGCCGGTGGCGCCGGTGGCGCGCTGGCTAGCGTGCGGTGATGCGCTTGGTGTAGGCCTGCTGGGCGGCGGTCTGCTGGCAGACGTGGCGCGGCAGCGCGGCGATCACGCGCGCGAGGCTCGCAGCCGATCGGCCCGGAGAGGCCGGGGCAGAACACGGGCGGCGGCAGCGGGCCGGAGGACGATCCGGGCGCGTTGATCGGGTAGAGCTGTTCGCTTGCCTGCAGCGCGTGCGCGAACGTGTCGGAGAACACGTCGATGGCGACGCGGCCGGTGTAGATCTCGATCGCCTGGCCTTCGTCGTAGACGGTGGCGGGCACGCCGCGCACGACGATGTTGCGCTGCTTGCCGAGCGCGGCGTTGAGGTGCAGCACGTAGACGACGGTGGTGACCTGCAGCGGCAGCTGGCAGCTGCCGCCGCCGAAGATGCCTTTGCTCTGCACGCAGTCGCCGTAGTAGACGCTGTCGCCGATCGTGGGCAGGTAGCCCTTGAGGCCGTCGGCGGCGGCGAGCGTATACCCGTCGAAGCCGGGCCCGACCCAGTAGACGCGGTAGTACGGGAACGTCTGCGCTTCGGCGAGCTCGTCGGCGAGGATCGGCTTCGGGTGGCTGGTGCCGCAGCCGGCGAGCGCGAGCGCCGCGCAGATGCGGCCGCGTGGCGCGGCATCGAGCGTCGCGCGTGCTGCGGCGGTCACGGCGTCATTATCTTGGCGTGCGGTCATGGCCAGTCACTTCGAGCCGCTCTTCGCGGCGTGCCCGCGAGAAGCACAGCTACTCTTCGGCGCCGGCGCGGTGGTGGCGCTGGGCGTGGTGCTGTGGACGTCGGCGCTGCTCGCGGGCTGGCGGCGTGGCTGGCGGTGGACCCGCGCACGCCGGATCTGGCGGCGCAGGTGTACCGCGTGGGCCTGTTTCGCGAGCTGGGCTTTGCGGTGTGGGACGAGCACTGGTACGCGGGCCACGCGCTGCCGGGCTACAGCCTGATCTACCCGGCATTGGCTTCGCTGCTGGGCATGCGGCTGCTGGCGGCGGCGTGCGTGCTGGCGTCGAGCGTGCTGTTCGCGCGCCTGGCGCGCCTGGCGTACGGCGAGCAAGCGCGCTGGGGCGCGGCGCTGTTCGCGGTGGCGGCGCTGGGCGATGTGTGGAGCGGGCGCCTGACGTTCGCGCTGGGGGTGTCGCTGGCGCTGGCGGCGGGCCTGGCGCTGGCGCGCGGGCGCTGGTGGCTGGCGGGCGCGCTGGCGGCGCTGTGCGCGGCGGCGAGTCCGGTGGCGGGCGCGCTGCTGGGGCTGGCGGCGCTGTCGGTGGCGCTTGCGCGACGCTCGCCGCGGACGCTGCTGGTTGCGGCGGGTCCGGCGGCGGTGGTGGTGCTGGTGCCGGCGGCGTTGTTCGGGGAAGGCGGCTTTGAGCCGTATCCGATCCTGTCGTTCGCGGCGACGGCGGCGGTGGTGGCGGCGTTCCTGGTGGCGCTGCCGCGCTCGGCGCGGCTGTTGCGGATCGGCGGCTGGGTGTACGTGGCGGCGTGCGTGGCGTGCCTGGTGGTGCACTCGCCGATCGGCAGCAACGTGGAGCGCTACGCGGTGCTGCTGGCGGGGCCGCTGCTGTTGTGCGCGTGCCTAGCGGAGCCGCCTGGCGGCGACGCGGCCGCGGGCACGGGTGCGCTCTCGCGGATGCGCGTGTCGCCCGTGGCGGCGCTTGCGCTGTGCGGGATCGCGGTGTGGGTGGTGTGGGGGCCGGTGCGCGAGACGCGGGCGGTGGCGGGCAGCGAGGCGACGAGCGCGTCCTACTACGCGCCGCTGGAGCGCTTCCTGGCGGGCGTGCAGGCGCCGCCGGGCTCGCCGGTGCGCGTGGAGGTGCCGCTGACGCGCTCGCACTGGGAGGCGGCGCTGCTGGCGCCGACGGTGTCGCTGGCGCGCGGCTGGGAGAAGCAGCTGGAGACCCGCTACGACGGCGTGCTGCTGGCGCACGGTCTGACGGCGGCGGCGTACGAGCGCTGGCTGCGCGAACAGGCGGTGTCCTACGTGGCGCTGCCGGACGTGCCGCTGGACTCCTCGAGCGCGCAGGAGGGCACGCTGATCCGCGGGGGCCTGCCGTACCTGCGCGAGGTGTTCGCGAGCGCGCACTGGCGCGTGTTCCGCGTGCTGGGCGCGGCGCCGCTTGCGAACGGTCCGGGACGGCTGACGGCGCTGGGGCACGACTCGTTCACGCTGAGCGCTGACACGTCCGGCAGCTTCCTGGTGCGGGTGCGCTTCACGCGCTACTGGACGCTGACGCGCGGCGCGGGCTGCGTGGCGCGGGCGCCGGGTGGCTGGACGCGGGTGACGCTGCGCGCGGGCGGCACGGCGACGGTGGCGGCGCGCTTCTCGCTCAGCCGCGCGTTTTCGCCGGGGGCTCGTGTGCGGGGGCGCGTCGCCGTCTTCGTGACATTGGGGCGGGCGGGCGCGGCCTCGTCGCTGGGCTGCAGCCCATAAAGCCCGGTGTCGCCGGTGAGGTACACGTCGGTGCCGTCGCTGACGACGGGGTCGAAGGCGCCGGTGGGCTTTTCGAACAGCACGCGCCCGGTGGAGATGCCGAGCCCGTAGGTGCGGTGGTGGGCGAGGTCTGAGAAGTAGACGACGTCGCCGAGGATGGTGGCGGAGCCGGAGATGCGCCCGTGCGCGTTGAAGCGCCAGCTGACGTGGCCGGAGCGGGCGTTGAGCGCGTAGAAGTCGCCGTCGTAGGAGCCGGCGTAGATCGTGGGGCCGAGGCCGGGGGCGTTGGTGACGGCGGGCGAGGAGTACACGTAGGCGCCGGTCTGCACGGCCCAGTCGAGGTGCCCGCTGGCGGCGTCGTAGGCGTAGATGCGCCCGTCGGTGTTGCCGAGGAAGACGCGGCCGTAGACGACGGCGGCGGTGGAGTAGAAGTTGCCGCTGCCGAGCAGCGCGCCTTCGGACTTGCTGACCCAAAGCCGCCGCCCGCTGTGCTCGGAGACGGCCTGCAGCCGGCCGGAGTAGTCGCCGAAGTAGAGCACGCCGCCGGAGAGCGTGGGGCTGGCCTTGACGGCGCTGGCGGCGCGGTAGGTCCAGAGGGTGGCGCCGGTGCGGTCGTCGAGCGCGTACACGGTGCCGTTCTGCGAGCCGAAGAACAGGCGCCCGCGGTCGATCAGCGGCGATGACTCGCTGCCGCTGGGCAGCGCGCGCCACCAGCGCGTGGCGCCGGTGGCGCTGTCAAGCGCGACGACGCGGCCGGGGCTGTGCGGGTGGCCGCTGTAGAGGATGGTGACGTACACGGTGTTGGCGGTGACGGCGGGCGAGGACGCGGACAGGCGGCCGAGAGCGCGCGACCACACGAGGCTTCCGTTGCGCTTGTCGATGGCGTAGAGCACGCCGTCGTCGCCGAGCTGGAACAGGTTTTCGCCGTAGATGACGGGCGGGAACTCGAGCAGCGTATGGCTGTTGCGCACCCACAGCTGCTTGAACGGCGGGCGCACGCGGCTGGGCGCGGGGAAGAAGCGCGTGTGGCTCTGGGTGTAGCCGTAGATGGGCCACGCAAAGCGCGCGGGCCCGCGCGTGGGCAGCGTGGGGGTGGGCTGCGGCACGAAGCGCGCGTGCGGGTGGTAGATGCTGCCGGTGCGCTGGCGCTGGTAGAGGTGGATGCCGAGCGCGGCTGCGCCGACGATCACGACGAGCAGCGCGGCGAGCGCGGCACGGACGCGCCACGAGCCGAGGGGCGGGCGCCTGCGGTGGTCGCTCACGGGCTCGACGGACCGCTCAGGCAGCGAGCTTGCGGGAGCGCGACCCCGCCGGCGTGGGTGAGGCGGGTGGCTCCTGCGTAGGCGTGGCGTTCATGGCGACGGGATGGCGTGATCGCCCACCCACGGTAGCGGCGCGCCTGCGTCCAGCGCCGGAGGCCCGCCGGGCACGCCGCGTTTGCCCGGCGCCGGCGCTGGCACCGGTGCCGCGGCGCGCTGAGCGCGAGGCGGAGGCGGAGCGCGCGAGCAGCCGCGCGACGCTGAGGGCGAGCAGCCAAACGCAGACGACGGCGAGCGGCGGCAGCGTGAGCCCGGAGACGAGCGCGAGCACGTCGTGGTTGCCGTTGAGCGACCAGTTCCACAGCAGGTAGTCGCCGACGGTGAGCGCGGTGACGAAGACCAGCGATCTGCGGGACACGCACCGAACCCTAGAGGTGCTCGGGGACGGACGCCGGCTGCTGGCACGGGCGACGGGCGCCTATGATCGCGCGCCATGGATGGCGCGCCGGGGCAGTCAGAGGTGTTCGCGCCGGGGCTGCTGAGCGGTCGCGTGGCGCTGGTGACGGGCGGCGGAACGGGCCTGGGCAAGGCGACGGCGCTGGAGCTGGCGCGCTGCGGCGCGGCGGTGACGATCGCGGGGCGTCGCGCGGAGGTGCTGGAGCAGGCGGTGGCGGAGCTGGGGGAGGCCGTTGAGCAGGGCGCGGCGGCTGGCGGCGGCGATGCGGTCGGCCAGGGCACGGCGGTGGACTGGGTGGCGGGCGACATCCGCGAGCGCTCGCAGGCGCGCGCGCTGGTGCAGACGGTGCTGGAGCGCCGCGGCCGCCTGGACGTGCTCGTGAACAACGCGGGCGGCCAGTTCTTCAGCCCGGCGGAGCTGATCGCGGCGAAGGGCTGGCGGGCGGTGTGGCGGCTGAACGTGGAAGGCATGCTGAACATGTCGGAGGCGGTGTTCGAGCTGGCGCTGGAGCGGGCGGGCGGGGGCACGGTCGTGAACGTGACGCTGTCGCCCCACCACGGCATGCCGGGCATGGCGCACTCGGGCTCGGCGCGCGCGACGGTGGAGGCGCTGACGCGGGAACTGGCGAAGCGCTGGCGCCCTGCTGGCGTGGTGGCGATGGCGGTGGCGGCGGGCACGTTCGACACGGAGGTGCTGGCCAAGTACCCGGCGAACGTGCGCGCTGGGGCGGCGCGCTCGGTGCCGCTGCAGCGTCTGGGGACGCCGGAGGAGCATGCTTGGCTGGTGGCGCTGCTGGCGTCGCCGCTGGGGCGGGCGTTCAATGGTTCGACGATCACGCTGGACGGCGCGCGCGACAACTGGTTCGGGCCGTGGCCGCCGCCGGGGCTTGCGGATGAGGCGGGGGCGGTGCCGGTGGAGGAGCGGCGGTAGGGCCGGGACGCGAGCGGCCCGCGTTCGAAGCGGCGGACGGGAATCGAACCCGCATCATCGCCTTGGAAGGGCGAGGCTCTACCGTTGAGCTACCACCGCACGCGCGAACCCAGCCCGGCGGGCGGTTCGTCGTCGATGACAGTTTGCACAAACGACGTCGCATGTGGCGATCTCGTCGAGGACCGATTGCCAGTTGCGGTCGCGGATGCCTTTGGCGATGTTGAAACGCTTGTGTCCGAGGTGGTCGAACTCGAGGACGAGTGGATCCGTCTCGCCGCAGTCAACGCACGGCCGCTCGCGGAAGAAGTCGACGAGATAGGCGGCGCGCTCCGCTACGACCGTTCGCTTGCGGCGCAGCGCGTTCGCGACGTAGCGCTCGCGATGCTTCGCGTAGTGCTCGCGTTTGTAGTCCGCCCGGCATTGCCGGGCGTAGTTGTCGCGCTGCCCGCGGGCTTTCCGGCACTAGGCGAAGTCCGATAGCGGTTTGGGGCGATTGCAGCGCCCGCAGGTCCTCGTGAGGGCGGATTGCGCAGTCACGAACATATGTTCCCATGTTGGTCGGACAACGGGGCCCCGAACGCGGGCGGGCGCTTCTCCGTAGAATCAAGGAAGGCCACGGGGAGTGGCGCAGTCTGGTAGCGCACCCGGCTGGGGGCCGGGCGGTCGCAGGTTCAAATCCTGTCTCCCCGATCGAAGAAAATGCCTGCAAATGAGCAGGTTTTGGCTGCGTGAGTCGAAGCTCTCAAGGCTGCTGTGGAACAATCTGTGGAACAAATCTCTCGGGCGACCGCAGCGCGGGACACGACGGGAAAGCACTGCTCACGGAACTTCTTCGCGGTCTTCTGACCGGAAAGTCGGCGCCCATCCGCTCGCGTGCCTGTCGCCAGTGCTCCTCCTCGACAGCGCGGGCGAGCAGGCGCTCTCCGGCGATGGGCACCGCCCAGCTTCGGGGCAGGACATCGACGCATAGAACGGATCGAGCGTCATGCGGTGCCAGACCGCTGGCCCGACCTCGCTCGCCTCACAGTCGCACCCGAAGTTCAGCGAGGTCCCTAGGAGGTTCGCGGAGCAGCCCGTAGCAAGAGGTTTGCGCCAGCGATAGCCGCTGTCGGTCATCGCTCGTTCTTGGCGTCGGCGTCCGGTTACGCTTTACGTATGAAACGGCGCATATGAGCTGCGTCCGCTTGAGATCTCCGCGTGGAGCGCTGCCAGGCGCACCTTTAGCTCGAGCGGATCGTCGCGAAGCGCCGATGGGAATCCGTACGCGGCGAGGACGGCCGCGTCGAGATGCTCGTGCAGCGCGGCAACGTCCTGCCAGGCTCCTTCGTCGATCGCGTTGTAGAGCGCCGTCAACCCGATCCGCTCGCGAGCCGTGACGGTCTGACGTGCGGCTATTAGGTCGGCGGCGAGAGCGCCGATTCTCTCCCGCTGATCGCGGGAGGCGTCGGGCCAGGGGAAGGTCTCGAAGCAGCTCGTCGGCGTGTACCGCGGTCGCGTTTCGAGCGTTGACATCTCGGATTGCGCCCAGGTCTGGTGGACCACCGACGTGAGGATGCCCATCGCGTAGTCGTCGTCGAATGCAAAGACGTTCGTGAGGTTGCTCGGGCAAACGTCGGTCTGTTGCCACGCGAAGAGGAACCTCTTTCCCTGCGCGTTACCGGCGATGTATCGGTTGAGCGGGGCAATGGCGGCGCGGAGGCCAACGGCGACCTCGGCCCAACGCCACCAGCGTTCGCGGCGAGCCTTGCGCTTGTTCCTTTCCCGCTCGGGCTTTACGCGGTCGGTGACCCGTTCGAGGCATGCCGGATAGCGCATCGCGTCCTCCAAGGTCCGCGTGCCGAAGTCGATCACCCAACGCGTTGGCTCTTGGAGAGGATCGTCCGTGATGTCCTCCCCGATGAGATAGGGATGCACGACATCGGTGTAGCTGGCGTCTTGGAGCGCGATCAGCGCCGCCGCCTCCCCGCGGTCGAGGTAGAAGTCGCCGCCGGGAATGGGTCCTTGGAAAGCCTTGCCAAGATTGGGCCCGAGGTGTGCGTACTCCTCGACGGCGACCTTGGACTCCCGGAGTCGGGTGCTTATCCCGACGACGTCTTCTCCGTCGAGCGAGAAAGTGTCCGGCGGCGTCGTGGGCCGCTGTACCCAGTTGATGATGCTGACGTTGACGACGGCCTCGCCCGGCCATGTCTGGCGCGAGACGGCGTCGGTGATGACTCCGCCTCGCTCGACGACGTAGTTCAGGCTCGCCTGCCGTGCGCGTCCCTGGCTGACCGAGTTGGTTGCGACGAAGCCAGCACGGGAGCCCGGCTTCATCTGGTCCGCGGCGCGGCGGAACCAGTAGACAGCGAGGTCTTGGACCCCGCAGCCAAAAGTGTCCTTGAGCCATCCCACGCGGTCGTCACCAAGGATCTTTCTCAGGTTCTGGGAGCCGTGGTAGGGCGGGTTACCGACAATCGCGTCGGCCGCTGGCCATGGCATCTGCAGGGCGTCACCCGCGACGATGCCCGAGAGATCGACGAGTGGCAGCGTGGTCTCGTTGAGGGCTAGCTCCTCGACCGCGAGGCGATGGGCCATCCACAAGGTGACCCGTGCGAGCGAGACGGCGAACGTGTCGATCTCGATTCCTCGGATGTTCTGGAGCGGGAAGAAGACGTTCAGTCGACCGGCGTCGGGCAGGCCGGCGGCTTTGCGGAGCTCGGCCTCGCGTTCCTGCAGGCGCTGCTCGATGCGGCGCAGCTCGCGGTATGCCAGGTAGAGGAAGTTGCCCGAGCCGCACGCCGGGTCAAGCACGACGTACTGCATTAGGTCGGCCTGGGCCTGTTCGGCCTCGCGGTGGGTCGTGAGGTTCTCGATGCGCTCGCGCCACGGCCTTGAGATCGTCGGGTAGACGATCTTCTGCAGCTCGGCGTCGTGCGTGTAGTGGGCGCCGAGCTCCCACTGCTTGTCGTGCCCGAGCGCGCCCTCCAGCAGCGAGCCGAAGATCTGCGGCTCGACCTCGCGCCAGTTGTACGCCGCTGCGGAGCGAAGAAGCTCGAGCTCTTCGGTCTCCAGGTGCAGCCGCGTGGGGTGCTCGAACAGGCCGCCGTTTGCGTATGGCACGCCCGCGTACAGGCCGTGCTGGGGCCTCTCGCGTGAAGGATCGTTGAGAAGCTCAAACAGGCGTCCCAGCTCGTCGGCGCTTGACCTGCCCCGGTTGGCGATCAGCTCCTCGACGAGCAAGGTGAAACGGTGGCCGGGTATCTGCCCGAGGTCCTCGGCGAACATCGACCACACGCACTGCAGGATGAAATCTCTGCGTTCGTCCGGGCCGCCGCACCTGCGCTCGGCGAGGCGCGAGTTCAGCTCGGTGACCATTCCCGCTGCGCCGCTGGTGACGGAGGCGTGTCCGTCCACGAATACCGGCTCTTCACCGGCGAGGAACAGGAGGGCGTCGTAGCGGTCAGGTAGTTCGACGAGCTCGAAGCTGGTGCGCGGCTCCGCCGGGAAGCGACCCGGCTCCCAGATCTCAAAGCGGCTGAACGCGCACAGCACGACGAACGGCGGCGCCGGGATGCCGCGGGATGCGTCGGCCGCGTCGCGCCAGTAGTCGAGCGCCTGTTTGCGGTGATGGCTGAGACGCTTCGCCTCTGACGGTGCCTTCATCTCGATGATGCAGACGCCGGGCCACAGCATGTCGAGGAACCGGACGCCCTGCCTCGCCTCGAATGTCGCGCCGTCTGCGAACACCTCGGAGCCGTAGCAGGCCAGCAGCTCGTTCAGGAAGGTCTGTGCGCCGGAGCGCTCGGTGCCCTCGTATAGCGACCAACGCGCGGCGAACAGGGACAGCTTCGCGCGGATCTCCTCGCCGGTCAGCGCCACCGGTGGCCGCGCTTAGACCGCGAGGCGCTCTTGGTCGGGCACTGCGTAGAACGTTGCCTGTAGCAGACGACGGTGCTCCTGGCGCAGTCGCTCCTCGGTCTCGGACAGCGCGGCGACGAGGTGCGGCTCGGCACCGTCCTTGACGAGCGCCGCGTGTGCGCGCTCGGCGCGGTCTCGGGCCTCCGATATGTAGAGCAGGACCTTCTCGACTTCGCTGTGGTGAGCCTCGTTCAACATGCGATAACTCCTCGACTTGACCCCGGCAACTCTAGGGAGCGGCGGGGACGGTATTCGCCGCTAGCCCGGAAACTGCGCTCAAAGCCGGGTCCGTCGCGTCGCCTCTGCTGCCGTCTGAGCTTGGATCAGGTCGCCGGCACCAGGGCCACGCGCGCGAGCCGACGTCACGAACTGTGGTCGTGCTGCACTTGAAGTGGCCAGCGTCGGCTGGTTCGTGGCTGAGTTCCGGTGCTAAATCGGCAGGCACGATGGCGCTGGGTTCCGGTACAGGCCCGCGCTCATTCCGATGGCGTGCGATGTGCGCGCACCGATGCGGTTATCTATCCGGCGTACAGTCATGACGACCGTCTCTTCCCGGGGGATCACGTCGGGATGGATGCGGACAGCGAGTCCGTCGAAGGCCGTGTTGTGTCCCGGCGGGCGGGCGACCTGCTGCAGGAGAGCGCCCTCGGCGAGTAGGATCGATTCAACGTTCCGGCGTTCTGTGCGCTGCGCGAGAGCGCCTGCTCCAAGAGGTGCCAGCTCCGCCTTCGCGGTGCAGCCCGCTTCGCGCGGGACGATCCGGACTCTGATGCCGAGGCTCGCGAGTCGCGCGTTAGCGGCTCTCGTGCCGAGGAGCTCGTTGAGGGTGAGCGTGACTGAGCCATCGCGGTTGACCACTACGGCGTAGGCAGGGGTGGTCGTGCTCGCCGTAAGCACCAAGGTTGCGACCGCAGCAGCGGCCAGCGCGATCGCGCCGCCCCCGAGCACCAGAACGGCACGAGTGGGAGGGCGACGGGTCGGCCGTGCCCGGCCGAGGGCTGATGCGAGTGGCTCCCCGTGATCACGGGCGAGCTCTGACCACAGGCGCTCCTCAAAACTGGACATCGTTGGTGCTCTCCTTTCGTAGCTTGGCTCGTGCTCTGAACAGGCGTACCCGCAGGGCGCCCGGGGAGACGCCGACTGCTGCCGCCGCTTCCTTGGGGGTGAAGCCCGCGAGGTGCACAAGCTCGATCGCCTCGCGGTCGATGGCCGGCAGGGTGGAGAGCGCCGCGAGCAGCTCGCGGGCGGATTGCTGCGTGTCGATTCGCTCTGCGAGCTGCTCGGTCTCGTCCTCGTTGAGTGCTCGGCGTGCCTCGTCCCGCCGAGCCGCGTCCGCACGTCGGCTGGCGCGCTCGCAGTTTTTCGCGTACACGCGTTTGGCGATCGCGAACAACCACGGACGCTCGCTGCCGTCTGCAGGGCCGTGAGAGACGTAGGAACCCATCGCCTCGACGAAAGTGTCGGCGGTGAGGTCCGCGACGAGCTGCGGGTTTCGCGTGCGCCGCGCGAAGAAGGCCGTGACTGCCCCCACATGCGCTCGGTAGAGCGCCTCAAACTCGTCCAAGCATCCGCCCGACGGGGAAGTGCGGCTTCGCGAGAGGACCTCGCCTGTTGAATGGCTCACGTCTGGTAGGTGGCGTGCCGGGCTCGCATCGTTACAACACGCTACGCGCCGACGATCAGCAGACGCCCCGGCGAGGGCGATCTGGACGGGAGCCGCGTGGCCCTCCGGTCACAACTTGCGGGCTCGCTCCAATATGTCTTGGATGTCCCCGCGAGACCTGTCGAGGTGCTCAGATGAGGAGCTGTTGCAGATCGGGTTCAAGGATGCCCAGGCGCTCGGTGTGTTCTACGACCGGTATGAGGATGCGCTGCTCACCTTCTTTCGGCGCGCGTCGGGGCGCGCGGACCTCGCTGCTGACCTCACAGCGGAGGTGTTCGCTGCCGCGCTGGCGTCGATCGCGCAGTTCCGTCCGGAGCTGGGCAGCGCGCGGGCATGGCTGTTCGGGATTGCACGTCATGAGCTCTCGCAGACCTGGCGCCGACGCCGAGTCGAATCGGAGGCTCGTAGGCGAATGGAGATGGAGCCGATGACCCTGACCGATGAGGATCTGCAGCGCATCGACGAGCTCGCGCTGGACGGCAGCTCGCTGACGCTGCTCGACGAGCTCCCGGACGATCAGCGTTCCGCGGTCGTAGGGCGAGTGCTGCAGGAGCGTGACTACGCCGACCTCGCGGTTGAGCTTTCGTGCTCTGAGATGGTCGTCCGTCAACGTGTCAGCCGAGGCCTGCGGGCGATGCGCGCAAAGCTCGGAGGCACGCTATGAGCCAGCTTCCTCAGCTGCGCGCGTCCTTCATGGAGGCAGCCGAGCGGCAGACGACGCTCGCTGCGCGTGGCGGCCGTCGCCCGCGGCGTCAGCTGCGCACAGCCCTCGCGATCGCCCTGGTCGCGCTGCTCTTGGCTGCTGCCGCCGTCGCGGCGACAGGCGTGCTGCGAACCGGGCCGGCCGTGCGCCCATCCGAGCGGCTGACCCCGTCCGCAGGTTTCGGCGTCCCTGCGCCGGGAGGCTCACATCTCCTGGGGGTGAGCTTCGCTGACCCCGCCGGCGGGCCGCGATGGGGATTGCGGGTCGTCCACACCACCCGGGATCTCGTGTGCCTGCAACTCGGGCGGCTGGACCGTGGCTCCCTCGGGGTACTCGGCTTGGATGGCGCGTTTCACAACGACGGGCTGTTTCATCCGCTACCAGCTGACGTCATCGGCCGCCAGCTCGGAGCGGCGACCTGTCAGCCGGAAGCCGTGCGCGTGAGCCTCGAAGTGTCCGGGATCCCCGAAAGCGGCCTCATGCCCGCCGGCGGGGACCTCGGCGCGGTCTCGCAAGACCGGTGGGTCTCCTACGGCCTGCTCGGGCCGCACGCCCTAAGCGTCACGTACAGCTACGACGGGGCCGCTCATACGGTCCCCGTCGAACGAGGGACCGGGGCGTACGTGATCGTCCTGCCCGGCAGTGGACCAGGCCCGAGGGACAACGGCATCACCTCCGGTGGCAGCAGCGGCGCGAGCCAACCGGGCCGCTCGCCACTGCCCAACCCTGAGGGCGCACTCACTGCGATCACATACCAACTGGGTGACAGCACCTGCCAGGACAGCGCGGCCGCGAGCACGCCGGATGCCTGCCCGCGCCCTCACGCGGCCCCCGCCCGCGACCGGTTGCTCGAACCTTCCCTACACCTGAATAGGCCCGTCACCGTGCGCGTGCACCGCGCTGCGGTCCCCGGCGGCTACAGCGCGGTACTCAGGTTCAAAGCCCCGTACACCGTCCCCAATGCGCTCAGCGGCTACTCAATAGCAGCTCCCACTCCTTGTCATGAGGGCACCGGGATCGACCCAATTGACCGCGACGTCAGAGCCGGCACGACGGTCACTGTTCCGCTGGAAGCCGTGTTCGCCAACACCTGCGGGCCGACCGTCACACTCGAAGTCCTCTACAGCAAACGGCAGGCAACGCCCACCGCTGGTGCCGGTAGCGTTCTCGTTGGGCGCGTCGTCGTCAGACGTCCGCGATAACGCCCAAGGCAAATATCCAGCGTTGACGCCGGCGTTAGCAGGGGCTGGCTGGCGAATGCCAAGACGCGCCTGCAGGAGCTCGGTCCGAGTCTGGCGCACGGGCGTGCGAGCCGTGGATTCCCGGACGCCCGCAGAGGTGTTCTTAGCCCGGCGGGATGCGTCTCAGGATCCGTCCGCTGGCTGTGAGCCACGTGATGGCGGGTACGCCGCCCTCGCCGGAGGAGAGGATGAGCGCGAAGTAATTTTCGTGTACAGGGATGGTTGTGGCCTTGCCGCTGGCGAACGCGAGCTGGACGCTCGCCACCTGGTCGGGGACGATCTCGCTGGCGACGGACGCGATCACGCGCCCGGAGCCACGCGATGGCGCCGGCGCCCCCGGTTGGAGGGAGCGAGTGCGATAGACCCCGACGGTCGTATAGCCGGTGCCCGCTGCGATTTCGCTCGCGCTCGCGCAGTCGTCGATCTCGGGGCTGGTGGCTGCGACGGCGACCAGGCAGACACCGGGCTGGTTCAGAAATCGCTGCAGGTGCTTTCGTATCGCGTGCAGGCTGGCGCGCTGCTCGGGAGTCGGCGGGTGGCCGTTGAACATGACCTTCCCCGCTGGGGTTTCGCCGAGTCCGTCTCCGGGTGCCAGCCGGACCCGCGACCGGTAAGGCACCAGAAACAGCGGGTCGCCAATCGGCGAGACACCGACGTAGCGGATGTCGCTAACGCTGACTGCACTCAATGGTCCGCTCTGCGCCAGTGCCGCAGCCCCGCTCGGTGCACGGTCGAGAGTCGTGGCAGGGCGGCGGAGCGCGCCGAGCTCGGCCAGCAGCGGTTCAACGGGCGGTCGGGTCGTGACCGTCGGCGCAGACGATCCGGCCAGCACGCCGTGCCAGAGCCCCGGCACGCCCGCGAGTGCCGGAGCAGCAACGACAAGTACCGCGGCCAGGGGGCCCAGGAGCTTGAGTTTGTGGAAGCGCCGGGCCTTCTGCTCGGTCTGCAGCGACTGCCGCTGCAGACGAGCTGCCGCATCCAGAAGGTCTCGCTCGAGGATGTCGACGAACTTGATCATAGGTTTCCCTCCTCGGTCAATTGGCTTCGTAGCGCGGCCAGGCCTCTGCTGACGCGCTTTCGAATGACATGCTCTGAGGTGCGGATATCGGCGGCTATGTCGGAGTAGTCGCGTTCCTCCAGCACGCGTGCTCTGATCGCGTCTCGCTGGTCGGCCGGGAGTCTCTCCAGGAGTTCGCGCGCCGCTTGAAATTGAGGGTCCTGCAGCGTCTCGATGCGCTCCAGATCCGCGTCCTCAAGTTCGATCGCGGGCATCGCGAGTCGCTGCCTTGCTCGGTTCTCGACTGTCCCGCGGCGAGCCGCGTCGGTCAGCCGGCTTGATGCCATCGTGAAGAGCCAAGCACGCGCCGGCCCCCGCCGCTCGTCGAAGCTCTCGCTCCTCTCCAGGGCCGCGGCGAACACCTCGGCGCAGATGTCCGCAGCTAGCTCGGGCCTGCCTGTACGGCCAACCAGGTAGGCGAGGACGGCGGCGACATGACGGCGGTAGAAGACCGAGAACGCTTTAGCGTCACCGGGCGTGGCAGCGAGGAGCGCAGTATCTGATCGTTGATCCCCGTCGAGCATCTGTCAACACTACGAGCGACGCCCACACCGTGTGACCGCTCATTTGAGGCCCCTGACGAGGCTGGTCCCCGAACACTTTGCCGTGACCAGTCCACCCGTGTCCACACCGACCCGTTCGGCGCGTACCCTGGGGGCGCGTCGCTGCGGGAAGCCGATGCGCTCGTGCCGTGTCTTATGGGATCCGTGCGGAGAATCGCCCGACGACGGGGCCTGTGAGTCCGAGGCCGACCACGTTGCTCGGCCGGCTCGTCAGCCGCACGAGCCCTGTGTAGATGCCCGGGCGGGTGAGGTTCGAGAAGCTAATCGAAACTCGTTGTCCGCGGCGCAAATTCGTCTCCGTGCTCGTCGCACCCCACGATCGTGGTGTGCCCGGATTGTGCAGCTCGATCGAGTAGGCCGTCAGAGCGTTGGGGATCGCGACGGGCGCCTCGAAAGAGACGGTCACGCTCCACGCGGAGTGGCGGCCGTGGCTGACGGCAGCCGTGATTCCGGTCGGCGGGGCCGTTGCCAGCAGGCGCTTGAGACTTGGCTGCGTGTATGTCGATCCGGGCGGCGTTGAGCAGTCCGACCGCGGCTCGGGGTGACCGCCCGCGAAACGGCAGACGAGCCCTCCGCGATAGGTCACCTCGGTGATTGGGCGTCCAGTGGGGATCAGCCCGGTGCCCACGCCGTTGAGGTCGCGGGGATCCGCCGGGAGGACGAGCAGATAGGCGCCGTGGGGGCCCTGGGGGACGATCGTGTGGGCTGTTCCGCCAGAGGAGTAGGTGAGACTTGTGGCGCGTGGTCCGAGTAGCCCGTAGTAGATGTCCCGGGTGTTGGCGCCGGCGCAGAGGGCACTCGGCGGGACCTTGCCGTGGGCTCCTGCACCGGTGCACCGGTGCAGGGCGGATGCGCTGGTGGGCACGTCCGCTTCGCTCGCGCTGATGAACAGTTCACCGCGGCTATCGAGCGGCACACATCCGATCAGCCTCGGGGTGCCGTCGGTCGGGAACGGATGGAAGAACCCGTCGTTTGCGAAGTCGCCGTCGACCCCGAGAGCGCCCAGGCGTCCGTTCAGCACGAGCCCGGCCCTGACGCAGCCGAGCCCGCGAGATGTGCGCGAGATCCGCAGACCCCACGGCAGCAGGCTGCCGGAGTCCTTCACCCGGAGCGACAGCAGTTCGCTGTTAGCCGGGCTGATCGTCCCGAGCCCGGTCTCGGCTTCTGCGGCGACGTTTGGGCGCCCGCTGGATTCGCGTTCGGGTGAGCCGAGCTGAATGACCCCCGTGGCGGCGAGCGCGGCCGCCGTTCCCGCGAGCGTCGCGGCGACGGGCACCATGACCGGAAGACGCCGCAGACGTGAACGTCCTCTCGCGGGAATCGTCTCGGTGATCGCTCGGGTGAGCTCTTGCTCGAGCTCGGGGATGAGTGTCATTGCTCCTCCATCACTGTTCTGCGTAGCCGGGACAGACCGCGGCTGACGCGCTGGCGGACCACTGCTTGTGAGCAGGCGAGCTCGGTGGCGATCTGCTCGTAGCTGGCGTCTTCAAGAACGCGTCTGCGGACCGCGTCGCGCTCGCTGTCGGGTAGGGCGTTGAGCCATTCCTCGACGACCATCTCGCCGTCCTCAATCACGGCTCGCTCGACTGACGAGAGCGTCTCCGTGCTGATGCGAAGGGTCTGCATCTTGAGCTGCTCCCGTGCCTCGGTCTCGACGCGTCCCTCCTCCCGGCTCGCGGCAAGCACATGTCGGGCGATGCCCAACAGCCAGCCCCGGGCGCTGCCGCGTTCAGGATCAAACTTGGCGCGCGCCCGGTAGGCGCGCGCGAACGTCTCAGCCGTAAGGTCGACCGTCAGCTCGGGATCCCGCGACAGTCGTCCCAGGAACGCCACAACGACCCGCTCGTGGCGACGGTAGAACACGGCGAACGCCTCGGGTGTACTCGATGACCACTTGAGCAGACGGTCATCCGGGGCGCTTTCGAGTGCCATCAGACAGTTACTTGCGGAAACACGCTTCGTTTGTGACGTCCCCACCAAGCCTGCGATCGGCGGGCTCCGCACGGTATCCCGCATGTGGCAGGTGGGCGGGCACCCAGTGGCCGGCCCAGAGCCTCAGAGGCGAATCGTTGCTTTCAGGTGGCGCAGAACCCGGAGTCGTTGCCTCGGACTGCTGCCCTGTCCCACCACGAGCCAGTCGGCCCCTGCTCGGGTTGCCGTGAGCGCGCCGCCCTCGGTATAGAAGCCCTGCTCACCAGCAACGGGCCTGAAGTTGGGAAGGGGGCCAGCCGGCGTTGACGGGTTGGCGGCGTTCAGCAGCACGAGGGCACGGACCGGCTCCCTGCCAAGGAGATAGCGGGTTTCGATACATGGCATGAACGCTTCGCCCACGATCACGCCTGGGAACGAACGGATGCCTGTCGCGACCTCTCCGCCGATCGCGCGCAGTCCGCGAAGGCCGTTCGGCTGAAGTTCGCATGCACCGTGGGGTGCGCGCTTGGCCCCGGAGCCCCCGTACAGCGGCCGACTGGGCTGCCCCCAACTCACCACGTGCGCCTGCTGATCACTGCGCAGGACATGTTCTGGCAGTCGCTGGCCGGCGGCATTCAGCGGAACGAGCGTGGGACCGGCCTCGAGCGGCCGGTCACGGAGTGCCAGCGGCCGAAGTTCGTGCTTCGTGGTCACGATGCGGGCGGCGCGCAGCCCGTAGGCGAGCCCCGGGAGAGTGCTCGTGGGGACTCGCCGGGTTCCGTCAACCAACAGCATGGTGACGTCGGGAAGGGTCACCGCGACCGTCGTCCAGTGCCCCGAGTGCGGTTCACCGTAACCCTGGACCATCACGAGCGGCGCCGAGCTGACCGCCGCCGCGCCGCAGGCGCTGCTGCCGGTGACACCGTTTTCTACGTTCGCGAAGCAGTAGTTCGCCTGTCCCACTTCGAACGCGGGATAGAGGCGAACATTGAACGAGGCCAGCTCGGTTGCATCTGCGGCCGCGGCTATCGGCCTCGGAGGGGCGCTTGTCAACGCTCTGCTGGACCCCCCGTCGAGCAGCCAACCGGCCACGGCAAGACCTCCAAGAAGCAGGAGGGCGATCGTTCCGCGGCGCCGGCGCTTCGAGCGATACTGCCTCGCGTCTTTGATGACGCCGCTCTGGGGCTGGACGGGCGGGGGAGCGGTGACCGACATTCACGACCTCCAAACAAAGCTGATGACGCTAGTATTCATAGCATGATTTTCTCGCGTGTGGACAACTCCGAGACGACCGCCCTCCACGTTCAGGTGGCAGGGCAGATACGCCGGTCGATCGCCGAAGGCGACGCCAAGCCCGGCGAGCGGCTCCCCGCCGCCAAGAACCTCGCGGCCGTGATGGGCGTGAACACAAACACCGTTCTTCGTTCGCTGCGAACACTCCGCGACGAGGGGCTGCTCGAGTTCAGGCGAGGAATGGGAGTGCGTGTCAGCGGCAGCCCGACGCGCAGCGCTGTCATCGACCGAGCACGCGAGCTGCTGGCATTCGCCCGCGTTCAGGGCTACGAGCGCGACGAGCTCATCAGGATGATGCAGACGCTTCCCTGACGCGGACCCGATGCCGTGGCCCCGGCGCCCCGCCACAGTCGTGCCGGGCCAACTCCGATCACGGGCCGGTCACAGGATGCTCGCACGCTCGTAGATGAGTATGTGCACGTGGGAAACGCTGAGGACGCAGCCTTGCTCGGAAGCCGCGACCCGAATCATTTCGGGCGGTTCTACGAACGGCATGTCACGGCGGTCGTCTCGTATCTCGGCCCACGTGTGAATGGGGCCGATGTCCTGTTCGATCTCACGGCCGAGACCTTCGCACGAGCGTTCGAGCGCCGCGGCCAGTACGACCCCGCGCGCGGCCCTGCTGTCGCATGGGTTCTCGTCATCGCCCGCAACCTGCTGATCGACTCGCTGCGACACGCGCGCGTGGTTGACGAAAGCCGCCGGCGTCTCGGCGTGGCGCCGGTAGCGGTCGATGATGCGCAGCTCGAGCTGATCGAGACCCGCAGCCAGATCGATCTTCGCTCGGTTCTCGCAGACCTTCCCGCAGAGCAGAGCGAGGCGATCATCCGGCGGTTCCTGCTGCAGGAGTCATACCCCGAGATCGCCGAGCACCTGGCCTGCTCAGAGCAGGTCGTACGCAAGCGAGTCTCACGCGGACTCGCAAACGCCCGTCAAGCCGTGGAGGAGCAATCATGATCGACCCATTCGACGAGCTGCGCGATCACCTCGTGCTCGCAATCACGCGCCTGGAGACACGGCCGGCGCGCACAAGCCGCTGGGGCCGTGTCCGATCGCACCCGCTTGCCGCCGCGCTGGTAGCGCTCATGTTCGCAGGGACGGCGACCGCCGCCGTCATCTCGATCACCGCCGAGCGCTCCGCACCTCTTGCTGGCCAGGTTCCCCAGCAAGCCGGACCGGGATCACCCCATTCTTGGGGTCTAGAAGCAGGCGAGCACTACCGCATAACCGTCTGGCCGGTCCTTCAGGGCGGCGTCTCAGGGGTGTGCGGGATGATCGTGATCGAAGGACCTCATGGTGTCGGCTCCGGCAGCTGCGGCGCGCCATACCCGACCACCGCGATGCCGTACCTCGCGCCCAACGGCAGAACGGCCTACCCCAACGGGATCATCACCAAAGGGGGGGCTCTCGAATACTTCCTGACCGGCCCCAGCGTCGCGTCCGTGCGAATCGGCGCTCACCTCATCGTCACGCCTCGCAGCGAACCTGGTCTGCCCGCCGGCGACCGTGCGGTCGTGTTCTATCTGCCCGCAGGCTCACCAGAGATCGACCCGCCGTGGTTCCCAGCCGAACAGCTCAGCCTGCCGCACGGCGCCAAGACGCTGTCCGTGGTCGCCGTCGGACAAAACGGAGCGCCCATACCCGTGGATCAGGGTGCCCGCCAGTTCCGTCTCCCGGCCCGGTTCTGGGAACGGCCCGAGAAGCCACCATCTGGAGCGTGCGCTCTGGCGGCGCCGCCCAGCTACCACGCCTACCGAGGCACCACCGCCATACGTCTGGAGCCGGAGTCGGACGTCGAAGGAGCCGCGCTGACCTCATGCCTGAGCGTGGACTACAACGTGGCCGGCACAACGCTCACAGCCGCCGTGCTCGTCAACGCCAGGTCGCCGACGAGCGCGCCACCCCCTCTCTTCGGCGCGTCACCCGTGACCGGCCACCCTGGGGTCGTGAGCCGCGAAGAAGACACAGGGCTGAACTCGGGCAGGCTGATCGCGTTCACCGCACGCCGCGACGGCAACGCGTGGATCGTCGTCGAGGGCGGCCGTGGCCGCGCCCAACGCATCCAGGCGCTCCGCTCCCTCCACGTCGCACGGATCGAGCCCAGCACCAGCCCGCGGTCGTCCGGCTGACGGGCCAGAGGCGAAGCCGAGGCGAGTGCAGCACCGGCGAGCTGATCGGCGACCTCTCACGGCACGCCGGGAAGCGTCACGGTCACCCGGTGGTCGGACGCGGTGTCCACACTATGACGCGGTCCGACTGTCTCCAGATTCTTGTCGCATGACCGCGGGCAAGGATCGCGACCTGCGCGACGGGAGAACGCCTATGGCCGTTCGAGGGTCACGGATCCCTGAAGCAGGACCTCCGGGTGCCCCGGACGCCGAGCGTAGCTTTTGTTGTCGAGCGGGATCGGGCGGGTGACCGGCGCGGTCGTGACCTTCGCGGCTGGTCGAACGGTGCTCAGGAGCACAAGGCGTTCCGTTGAAGCCGTTCTGGACAGGCGCCGGTAGCGGGTCAGTCGTGATTCGATCATCGTTGGGTGTCCGGGCAGGGTGAGGTCGACCTGGCGCTCCACGACTGGGAGGTAGGTGTGGGGGTCAACGAGCACGACCTCGCCGATGAGCGGGGTCGACGGGCCTCCCATGCGGTGGATCGCCCATCCGGTCACGCTTTCGAGCTTCCAGACAGACTGGCCATCAAGAAGAGTGCGTCCCACGACGCTGACTCCTCGACCCTGATAGAGCTGGCGATAGAGCGCCAGCCCGTCGGGCTTCAACGATTCGATACCGCTCGTATAAATGCGCGAACGGACAATGGTGCCTGCCGTGGTTGGCCCTGCCACCCAGGTTTCAACCATGGCCGGGCCCGTCGCCAATTCCATCTCGATCTTGCCGGTGCGACTCAGGGTCTGCTCACGCCGTCTGCCCGTCGCGGCCTGCAACCATTCACGGCGGCGAAACAGCGACGTCCTCGCTTCCCGCGGACGCCCGGACCGAACGACGAATTCCGCTTCGATCACCCCGTTTCCCGAGGACGTAGCCGCGAAGGCCGCCGCGGCGACGTCCACGCCCGGCCCGGAGGACCCATCGGAGACAAACAGCGCGGTGGCGGCCGAGACAACACCGAGGAGGATCGCCACGCGCACGACGCGACGGCTCATGCGCCGAGAAGGCAACGTTGGCCCGGCTGGCGGTCGCTCGCGCAGGCACGCCAGGCTCTCGAACGGCGCGACAGGCGGCAACTCGCGAACAGGATTGAAGGCGGCAAGCAACTCCAGTGGGTCAGTCTTCACGGTGATCCCTCCATCGATAGTTCTGGTCGCTCCGGGGTCCCCTCGGTGCCGGCTTCGAGAAGTGCGAGCCTGAGCCGGTTCCGCGCACGATGCAGCCGCACTCGTACCGTCACGGGCGCGATACCCAGGACGGCGGCCGCCTCAGTCGGAGACAGACCGTCCCAGGCGATGAGGAGAAGCAGCTCCCTGTCGCTTTCGCGCATCTCCGCAAGGGCGTCTCCGAGCGTCGCGGCCGGCAGCAGCGCAGGTTCTTCCAGTGCGGCGGGGGTCCCGGCGTCCGTCAGGCGTTCGCGCAGACGATCGCGCCGCCCTTCAGTACGTCGGTGGGTTTGCAGCACGCGAGAGGCGACCCCCATCAGCCACGGCAGCGGCTCCTCAGGAACGTCCTGCAGGCGCCGCCAGCACACCGTGAACACGTCTGAGACGACATCGTCAGCCACGGCGGCAGGAGCACGACGCATCACGTAGGCCTTCACGGCCGGCGCATGGTGGTTGTAGATCAGCTCAAACTGGTCACGTCGACTCATCGACTGTTAATGACCGGCTACTGCCTCAGCGTTACACGAGATCGCCCAACAGGCCGCTCCACGGCATCTGCTCGAGTCGCCAGACGTTGGCAACCGAACCTAGTCAGCTGACCTCCTGCTAGCGAACGGCGCACAACTGCTCTGCGTCGCTCCGCTCCGCTAACCGCAACAGCAGCACGGACTAGATGCACAGGTGTGCGATGGGTGAGTGATCGGTCCCTCAATTCGTTGGCCGCTCCGGCGCGCTCGCGCTCATTAACCCCTGTGATGACCGCTGAAAGCATCGGCGCGGCGAAGGGGGGCGGGTACGCCAGGTATCTGGAGTCAAAGACCGCGGTTCCCGAGCCGGGGGAGTACTACTTGACGCCGGAGGGCGAGCCGACGCAGGCTCCGGGCCGGTGGCTGGCGAGCCCGGACACGCTCGCTCGGCTCGGCATCGAGGGCGAGGTTGTGGCCGGCGAGGACTTCATTGCGCTCATGGAAGGCCGTCATCCACGGACCGGAAAGTGGCTTCGTCGGGAGGGAGCTGGGGGTGGCCGTGGGGGCGGGATCGACGTGACGTTCAGTGCTCCGAAGTCGGTGTCGGTGGAGTGGGCGCTCGCCGACACGGAGCGCCGCCGGGTGCTCGAGGCGGCGCACACGGCGGCCGTCAGGGAAGCGGTGGGCTACATCACCGAGACCGTCCCGACCGTGCGTCGCCGCTACGGCGCCGATGTCGTTGAGGAGCCCGCGGTCGACCTGGTGGCGGCGGAGTATCGGCATACGACGGCGCGTAGCGTGGTTGTGGGGGAGATGCCCGATCCGCAGTTGCATAGCCATGTCGTGATCACGAACGCCGTCCGCGAGGACGGCAGGATCGTCGCGGTGGCTTCCCGTCCGATCTTTCGCTCTGCCAGGGACGCGGGCGCGTACTATCGTTCCGCGCTCGCACAGCAGCTCGTCGACCGCGGCTTCCAGGTCCAGGCGGGTACGGGGAAGGGCGGCCGGTATTTCGAGATCGCCGACAGGCCGAGGGTGCTACTTGATGCTTTCTCTGCGCGGAGCCGTGAGGTCGCCGACGCTGCTGAGCGCTTCAGGGCGAAGTGGGGGAGGGCTCCAGAGCGTGGCGAGCTAAGGCAGCTCAAGCGGGGAAACCGCAGGGCCAAGGTTCTCGTCAACCGCGGGGATCTGGACCGGGCGTGGCAGGACACCGCCGCCAGGTTCCAGGACACCGCGCGCGACCTTGAAGCCGACGCTCGCGAGGTCGCCACCGACCGGCCGCTGCTCGCGGATCGCATCGAAGAGCGGTTGACCGAGCGGGCGGCAACGTTCCCGGCGCGTGAGCTACGCGCGGTCGTGCTGGAGCAGTCCGTCGGGGAGCTCGCGCCCCGCGAGGCGCTCCAGGTCGCGCGGGAGATGATCGCCGAACGACGTGTCCTGCCGTTGGAGGGGGATGTGATGACCACGCTCGCGGTCCGCGCACGCGAGCAGGCGATCGAGCGTCGCTTCGCCACCCTCGCAGGCCAGGCGGGTCGTGATGTTGGGCAGGTGGCGAGGGAGATCGCTTGCGAACAGGTCGCAGAGCGGATCGGCGCCCCGCTCAGCACAGAGCAGACCCGCGCAATGGAAGTCGTCACGGGGCCCGAGCGCGTGGGGATCCTCATCGGACCCGCGGGCACCGGGAAGGGCGTCGTGATCGACGCGGCCGCCCGAGCTGAGCAGCTCACAGGACGCGACACGATCGGGATCGCTGTCGCCGGGTCCACAGCGCAGCGCCTGGGACAAGACAGCCCCGCCCTCGCCGGCCAGACGCTCACGCTTGACGCCTTGGTCGTTCGCGCCCAGCACGGCCGCGTGAACGTCGATGGGAACACGACGATCTACCTGGATGAGGCCGGCATGGTCGACACCCATCGCCTAGAGAAGCTCACCGAGATGGTCGAGCAGACCGGTGCCAAGCTCGTCGCCGTTGGGGATGGTGCGCAGCTGCCATCGATCCGCGCGGGCGGGATGTTCGACCGGCTCACCCAGACCGCCCCGAACGCTGCGCTGTCGAACGTCAGGCGCACCCTGGACCGCGATGAGCAAAGAGCGTGGGCGCACCTGCGGGCTGGACGGTCGGACAAGGCGATGGCGCACTACCACGCCCAAGGACGCCTGCACATGTCCGACACAAGGGATCAGGCCGTCGAGCACGCGGTCCAAAACTGGGCAAGGCTCATCGAGAATCTCCCGATCAGTGAGGTCGCACTGATCTCTGACGCCTCCAACAAGGAGATCGGCCGGATGAACGCCCGCGCACAACACCACCGAGCAGAGCGCGGAGAACTCGGCGAGCTCGAGGTCCCGGTTCCCGGCACCCACTACGGAGTCCGGCAGGGCGACCGAGTCGCGATGATCGACCAACACCACCAGGCCGGGCAGGAGCGGATCGAGAACGGCAGCCGCGGACAGGTGCTGGACGTCAGTCCGGCCGGGGAGGTGCTTGTGCAGTTCGACGTCACCGGACACCAACGAACACTCGCCGGCGAGGATCTCGCGAGCCTGCGGCTCGGGTATGCCCAGCACATCCACCGCGCGCAGGGAGCGACCGTCACGCGCACCATCGTTGTGACCGGCGGATGGCAGACCAGCAAGGAGCCCGCCTATGTCGAGGCCTCCCGGGCACGCAACGGGACCGACTGGTTCATCGCCCGCGAGGAGCTCGGCACCGAGGGGCAGGACCCCGACCGCATCAAGACGCTCGCCGCGCTCATGCGCCGCAGCAACTCGCAAACCCCGTCGCTCGCCCACGCCGAGCTTGCTGACCCCGACTATGGGCCTGGGTTTCATCATCCGCTGACGCCTAGCCGCAGCCGTCTTCCCGGGCTCGCACGGGCGATCCATCGTCTCGCGACCCCCGACCACGCGCCGGACCGGTCGCTGTGAAACACCACATGAAGATCGTCCTGCCACGTCCCGTGGCCGACCAGCTCGCCGAACTCGCCCAGGCGGTCCAGGAAAGCCCGTCAACGGTCGCGGCGCAAATGATCCGCCACGGCGTCGCGCTCGCAGCCAAGGACGGCAAGGTGCGGCCGCTGCGTCCCGCGCAGGCGCTGGTCGTTGGGCGGCGGAGTACCGGGCGGCCGTCGTGGCTTGAGCCATACGGCGGCGACGCTGGATGGCGCATGCGGATGTGGGGAGAGATCGTCGCGCTACACGGCCGCTACCCCAAAGCTCTCGCCCATCTCAAAGACGAGTGGTGGACCGAGGAACTCCACACCGAGATTCTGTGCGCACTCGCGTCGTGGCGAGCAGAACTCGACGAAAAAGCCCAGGACCCACGTGAGGAGATCGCCTTCCACGCCCAGCTCGCCGACTACACTTACCGCCTCCAGAAGGAAAGCACCGGCATCACCACCACATGGAAACCAGGCGCACCACCCGACGACTGGGCCGGCAGCTAGGGCTTGCGGGCCGCAAGGCGGTTGCGGGACGTACACATCATGCCGCGCGTATCGGCCAGGCTACAATGCCGCGCGACCACGCAGTCGCCACCGCACCAACTTCGGGTAATCGTGAGCAGCGTGTCGCCGTCGCCCGCCGTCGCGCCCGTCTCACGCTCAGCAGCTGGGCGACGAGGCGGGGTCAGGCGCGTATCGCCCGCGCGCATCGAGGCCGGCACCTCGCCGAACGTCGCGGTGGGCGCTCGCTACGGCCGCGGGCTCGCTGATGCTGCAAGCCGAGAATGGCCGGCCGTCTGCGCCACGTCCACTTAGTCGGTTTGCAGGGGGTGCGCCGGGACCAGATAGATACCCATCAGTACCGGCAGGGTGTGAGCGCGGGGTGTTCGCACGCAACCAGGCGCAACTCGGACCGGACCCGTGGGACGCGACATCAACCACGGCCATCGCATGCTGAGACAGCTACGACTACGCGGCCGGCACTGATCCAGAGGAAGAGAAGCGCGCGCAGTCCTGGATCATTTGTTGAGCACCACGAGCACGATGGCACCGCTCGGGGCTTTGAACGCCGCGGTGTCGAGTGATCCCACCGGCTTCGAGTAGAGGTATTTCGAGTTGCGGGGGACGAACTTCGAGAACTGCTCCCAGTAGTAATAGTCTTCGTTCTTTACCACGGTGCCCTTTTCGTCATTCAGCGTGAGCATGGGGCGACAATTCCCACAGCCGGCCGGGATCCCTTTGCGGCAGACCTCGCCACCGGTGAACTGGGGTCCGCAGCCTTCGTCGAGAGCTAGGTTCCAGTACAGCGACGCCTTGGCGCCATCGCGGATCGGGTCCATGATCTCGTGCTGAACCTCGTAGTTGAGGTTGTTGCCAGATTCGCCTTCTAGGTGCTGGTTTTTTGCCTGTTCTTCGAGTTCTGTCTTGCCGTAGGTGCCGGTGCTCTCGGTCACGTAGAAGCCAGCTTTGAACGTCGGTTTGTACGGCAATCCGTTGCAGTACGAGTGGAAGCCGATGAGCGCGATGGCTTTGGGAGCTAGTTTGAGGACATCTTCGGGGTATTTCGCCGGGCCTTTCTTGCCGCATTCCACCCAGTTGTGATCCCAGCCAAGCAGTTTCGGCGGATGCTTCACGCCGATGGCTTTGCTGCGGAGTTGGGTGTAGAGGGAGTTTGCGATTGCGGCCTCTTCAGGGGCTTCCATCTCCATGGTCGGGTAGCCTTCGCTGCATTGTTGCGGCTCGTTCTGAATTGACAGAATCGAGAACGGCAAGCCCTTTTCTTCGTAGCGCTTCGCCGCCAGCGCCAAGTAGTGCGCGTAGATCACATCCGAGAACTGCCCGATGAAATCGTTGCGGCCCGTTTTGCATGTTTTCGCCGCATTCAGATATTTGCCGCTGACCTTCATCCAGCCTGGCCCGCTCCACGGCGTCGCGAGAATCCGCAGATTTGGTTCTTCGCCTTTGGCGCCTTCCAGCACCGGGATGGTGTTGGCTTCGTCGTTCTTGATCGAGAAGTTTTCGAGCGGGTCTTGTTCCGGCCCTTTCTTGTCGGCGTATGAGCCGTAGCATTCGCCTTCCTGCAGTTCTTTGCTCAGTTTGCTCGTGAAGCAGAGCGGGTTGGGCTCATAGCATTCGGGCCAGAGCGGCGAACACCCTTCCTTCGGGAACGGCCTCGCGATGAAGTCCGAGGCGCCCAGCGGTAGGCGCACCAAGTTGAATCCCGCTCCCGCGCTGCCGAAGAGATCCTGGAGGATTTCGGTCTGCTTTGGCGAGTGCTTGATGAGGTACGCCGCCGAGTCGGTCAGCGCGCCGCCAAAGCCGTCGATTGTCTGCGCACCTGGTTCAGGCGTTGCGTTGACATTGAGCGTGCGCACACCCGCTTTCGACGAGCCGAACGATATTTCCGGCTGTTTTTCCACCTCCTGCTTCAGCTTGCTGCCGCCCTTGGCGGTCTCCCACCACTGCACCGTTTTGCTGTGTGGGAGCCACGTGTACGTGGCGACTGCCGTCGAGGGCAGCGCGGACGCAAACGTGCGACCGCCCTCAGTGACTTGGAACGCCTGCGTTTTGGGCGGTTCTTCGCCTGTCCCAGGTGCCGCCTTGATGACTGTGTGGTTCAGGACCGGTTCCCCTCCGATGATGCTCGTAACCGCCCAGAACTCTTCGGTGCCGGTACCCGGTATGTAGGCGTCGGTCGCGCTCGCCGGCAGCTCGGTGACGCCGGTTTTGGAGCTGGGCGACGCGAAGACTTCGTTAGGTGTCGCCGCGAACGGGATCACGAGGTCGGAGGTCGCGAACACCTCGTAGCCTTCGGCGCCGGGCGACGGCTGCCAATGGAGGTGCACTTGGCCGGACGTGTCGGTAGGTGCGGAGATGCTGTAGACCGGTACGGACGCGACCTTTTCGATGCCGACGCCGGGATGGATTTCTTCGCCCACGAAATGTACGCTCGACAGGTTGGGGTTGAAGGGGAATTCGCTCGCCGCATCAGGCACCAAGATGTCGGTCGGGGCCGCGACAGTTTGGTTGGGCTTGAGTTCGGCGACTTTTTCGCCGAAACGCTGATCGGGTTGGAAGTCGAAGTTTTCTTTGACGTTGGCGAAGATTTCGATGTCGACGTTGTTGAGCGTGATTTCGGACTTGTTCGTCACCGTCACCGTCACGTGGTACGGGCGACCTTCCGCCAAGAAGCCTTCTTCGGCTTTGACGTGGAGTTCGAGCGCTTCCACGCCCCATATGTGCAAGGGGGTTGCGAGCTGGGCTTCAAATTCGACTGGGGCTTCGAACGGTTCGAGCTTGGAGTGATAGTTCGCCGACAGCAGGTAGAAGCCCGGCTTGTCGCCACGCACGATCCAGTTGGTTTCCGCGCTGGAGTTGCCGTCGATCGCCGGCACGCTCTGGGTTGCCGTCTGTGGTGTGGCAGTCGGGGCCAGGCTCATCCCGGACGGGATGTTCAGGGTCGCAGTCCCCGGCGCGAACTTAAAGGGTTCGGGCGAGAGGTTCTGGACGATCTGCGTCACGTCGAAGAACTGCTTGAGGAAGGTCGCCTTGCCGCGCAGGATCAGCCATTGAATGACCGGATGTTTTTCAACGATGCGCGGAATCACGACGATGCCTCCGCCGACGCACTCATGGGGAGAGCATCCGGGGCCACCCGGACCGCCTCCGCCGCCGCCACCCCAACCTCCCCAGCCGCCGCCTCCTCCACCGCCACCGCCACCGGTGCAAGCACCGACGAATTCGCCGGCCTTGTTGATGTAGCAGTGGAGCGTCACGTTTTCAGCCGGTTCAGGCAGGAAGGCCAAGCGGACTTCGAATTCGTACACGTTCTGGTTGGCCGGGTCGTTGACGTTGATGCCGGCTTCTTCGATTTCTTTCAGCGACATTTCGTGCGATTTGAGTGTCGTCGCGCCGATGGCTCCGCTGGTGAGGGCGATGGTGGTTTCGCCGGTGCCACCGCTGACAGTCAGGTGACCGACTGCGGGCTGGTAGCCGGTGTCGTACGCATACACAGCGTCGGTGCCATCAGGGAGGCCCGGCAGCGTGGCCTTGCCTTCGCTTCCGGTCGTCGCTTCGATGCGTTCCTTGAACGGGCCGATAAAGAGGACCGTGGCGCCTTCAATCGGCGTGTGAGAGGCGTCGGTCACCTCGACGACCGGCGCGTGGACAGGAGCTGGCATGACGGTGATCGTGACCGACGAGCTGGCTTTTTCGGCGCCGCGCGACACAGTGAGCGTTGCCGTGTAGGTTCCTTCGGTGCTGTATGCGTGTGTCGGGCTTGCGCCTTCGACTTCGCTGCCATCGCCGAATTTCCAGCTTGTATTGTTCGATTTCGCCCGCGGGCGCGCTGCCCGTGCCGTCGAAGTGCACGGCAAGCCCGGCGGTGGTGGTGACGTTTTCGCCCGCGTTCGCATTCAGCGGAACCGGCGCCACGACGGCAGATGCAGCTGACGTGGCGGGCAGGCTGTGGCCACCGGCGTTGATTGCGATCTCTTCGACCTCCAGCGTGTGCCCCACGTCTGTGGTGCTCAACTTGTATGTCGGGTCGACGGCGCCAGACACCGCTTTGCATTCGGTCGCCGTGCCGCTGCAGCGAAGCCACTGATATTCGTAGCCGGTCGGTTCGTTGGTCCAGCTCCCGTGCTGCTCGGCCAAGCTCTGGCCCTTCTGCGCGGTCCCAGCGATGGTCGGCAGCGCCGTGTTGACCGGAACCGAGGATTTGACGACCGCGGTCGCGTCGGAGATGGCAGATTTTTCGCTCGTCCCGCCGGCGTTGCTCGCGAACTCTTCGACACGGATGGTGCTGCCGAGGTCGAGCGCGGTCGGGCTATACGTTTCGCCTTTCTGCCCCGGCGATCGGCAGGCAGCCGTTGCCGAGTTTGTCGCACTGGAGCCACTTGAGTTTGTAGCCCGTCGGGGTGTTTTCCCACGAACTGTGGTGCTCAGTGAGTGTCTTGCCCTGCACGGGTTCGCCGGTGATAGTCGGAAGCGTGAGATCGACGGGCGGTGCCGGCAGCACGACTGCGGTCGGTATCGAGAGCGCCGGCAACGACGTGCCGCCGGCGTTGTGCGCGGTCTCTTCGAGAACGATCGTGTGGCCGACGTCTTTGGCAACTGGCGTGTACGTTTCGCCCGTCGTGCCCGTTGCAGCGCATTCTTTGCCGGCTTCGTTGCAGCGCAGCCACGTGTCTGTGTAGCCGGTGGGTTCGGGTTCGTTGCTCCACGCGCCGTGATGCCCGGCGAGTGGCTGCGCCTGCTGCGCGGTGCCGGTGATCGTCGGGGGGCTTTCATTTTCAGGGATGGCGGCGACGACAACTGCGGTCGCTTCCGACCTAGACGGCGCGCTTGGGCCGCCTTCGTTGCTCGGGATCTCTTCGACGCGGATGGTGTGGCCGACGTCGGTCGCAGTCGCCGTGTACGTTTCGCCAGTCGTGCCGATGGATTCGCAAGTCGCGCCTTTGTTGTCGCAGCGCAGCCAGATGTCTTCGTAGCCGGTTGGCGTGTTGCTCCAGGCGCCGTGGTGCGCGGTCAGCGTCTTGCCCTGCTTGGGTGTGCCGGTGATCGTCGGCTTCGATTCGTTGACCGGCACGGGCGGGACCACCACTGCTGTCGCCGCTGATCTGGCGGCTTCGCCCGTGCCGCCGGCGTTTTTCGCCGTCTCCGAGACGCGGATCGTGTGCCCGACGTCGAGCGCAGTCGGCACGTACGTTTCTTCTGGCGAAGTCGAGACCGTCGTGCACACTTCGCCTTCTTTGTTGCAGCGCAGCCATTCGACCTTGTATCCGGTTGGGTTGTTTTCCCAGCCGCCGTGGTGCTCGGTGAGCGTCTTGCCTTGCTGTGCGGTGCCGGTGATCGTCGGCGGGGACGTATTGACCGGCGGCGCGGGCAAGACTTCAAGGGTCTGCGCAGACATCACGTAGGCGCTCGTGCCTCCCGCGTTGGTCGCCGCCTCCTCGACACGCAGCGTGCTGCCGACTTCGAACGGGCCGGGCACGTACGTTTCGCCGGTAGCGCCGCCGATCGGCAGGCAGCCGCCGCCGAGTTTTTCGCACTCCAGCCATTGCAGTTTGTATTCGGTCGGGCTGTATTCCCAGGCGCCGTGGTGCTCGGTAAGCGTCTTGCCCTGCTGCGCGGTGCCGGTGATAGTCGGGGCGCCCGTGTTGACCGGGATCGGAGGCACGACCACTAGGGTCTGGCCAGACGTCGCCGCGGTCCCCGGTCCGGCGGCGTTTTCGGCGGTTTCTTCGACGCGCAACGTGCTCCCCACATCGAGCGACGTCGGCACGTACGTTTCGGCGGTCGCGCCGGTGATCGCTTTACATTCGCCGCCGGCTTTGTTGCAGCGCAGCCACTGCCATTTGGCTTTCGTCGGTTCGTTCGTCCACGTGCCCGCCACGTCCGTCAGTTTCTTGCCTTGCTGCGCCGTGCCCGTGATGCTCGGCACTTTGGTGTTTTCCGGCGGCGCAACCGCAATCGGTTCGGTTGCTTCCGATGACGCGGGCGAACTCGCGCCGCCTTCGTTGTGGGCAGTCTCTTCTACGCGCAACTCGTGACCGACGTCGGCGAAGACCGGCAGGTATGACTGTTCTTCCGCGCCGCCGATCGCGTTGCATTCATAGCCTTCTTTGTTGCAGCGCACCCAGTTGTACTTGAATTCGGTCGGTTTGTTTCTCCACGAGCCGTGCGCCTCGTTGAGTTTGTGCCCCTCCTGGTCGCTCCCAGAGATCGTCGGCGAGCTGGTCAGCACGGGCGGCGCGATGAGCAGCGCCGCATTGATGTTGGGCGTCACTTTGCCACCCGCCGTCGCGGACACTAGTGTCGCTTCGCCGAACGCTTCCTTGTTGTTGTAGTACTGGGTCTTGTATTCGTTGAGATACGAGTAGAACTCGACCTTGTATTCGCCAGTGGGTAGACCGAGAGCCGTGTATTCGCCATTGGCGTTGGTCCCTGCGCTCGTGATGAATGAGCCGCCCGACGTGTAGACGTCCGCCTGGATGTTCTGGATCGGTTCTTTGGTTTTCGCCGTGGTGACCGTGCCTGTGATCTCGCCACCGACTTCGAGGGCGGCGTTGATGTTGGGGTTGGTCGCGCCGGCAACCACCGACACCACAGTGCCTTCGCCAAAGGACGCCTTGCCGTTGTAGTACTGCGTGATGTAGTTCTGCCCGCCGCCGGTGAACTCCACGACGTATTCGCCCGTGGTCAGGGCAATAAGTTCGTACACCCCGCTCGCGTTTGTGATCCCGCAGGCGCCGCTACCGCCGCCTTTGGGAAACGCACACACCTCGATCGACGCGATCGGGAGTTTGCTGACCGCGCCGGTAACCGTCCCGGTGATCTTGCCACCGGGTTTCAGGGCAGCATTGATGTTGGGCGTGGTCGCTTCGGTGGTCACCGAGACGAGCTGGCCTTCGCCGAGTGTGGGCTTGCCGTTGTAGTACTGGGTCAGGTAGTTGTGGCCGTTGCCTGTGAATTCGACCTTGTATTCGCCGGTCGCGAGCGCCTTGACGGCATATTCGCCGCTCGCGTTGGTCAGGCCGCATTTGCCGAGGTATTCGCCGAAGGCACCGCGCGCGCAGACGTCGATGCCTTCGATCGGCGCCGTGGTCGTCGCGTCGGTCACCTTGCCCGTGATCTTTCCGGCTTCGTGCAGCGCCGCGTTCACGTTGGGTGTGGAGCCCCCCGCGACAAGGGTGAGGACGGTGGCTTCGCCAAACGACGCCTTGCCGTTGTAGTACTGCGCCGTGTAATTGTTGTTCGCCCCGTAGTAGTACGGGTAGAAGTAGACCTTGTATTGGCCCGCGGCCAGCGGCGCCAGTGTGTATTCGCCGCTGGTGTTGGTCGTGACGCATCGGTCGTACGCACCGCTGGTGGCTTGCTGGGCGCAGACCTCGATTTCGCCGACGGGCGCTTTGCTCACGGCGTCGGTCACGGTGCCTTTGATTTCAGCGGCCAGAGCCATCGCCGCGTTGATGTTGGGCACGGTGGAGCCCGCGACGACCGCCACGGGCGTCGCTTCTTCCTGCTGGGGCTTGCCGTTGTAGTACTGCGGCCCGTATTCGCCCGCGGACGAGAATGAGACCGTGTAGCTGCCCGTCTGGAGCCCCACAACGGTGTATTCGCCGTTGGTGTTGGTGCTCGCGCACCGCTGGAAGTATTCGCCGCTGCTCTCGAAGGCGCATACCTGGATGCCGGCGAGCTTGGCTTTGGTTTCGGCGTTGGTGACTATCCCCGATACTTCGCCGCCCGGGTGCAGCGCGGCGTTGATTCCCGACGTCGTCGCCCCCGGGCTGACCAACACCGCGTTGGCTTCGCCAGACGTCGTCTTGCCGTTGTAGTACTGGCGCAGGTATTTCTGCGCGTTCGCCGACTGCGGATAGAATTCCACGTGGTATTCCGCCGCGGCCAGCTTGGCCAACGCGTAGTTGCCGTTTTCGTCGGTGGTGGTGCAGTTGGTCGAGATGCCGTTGCCCACGGCACTCGGACACACCCCAACACCGCTAATCGGCGCTTTCGTAATTGCGTCAGTGACCTTGCCGGTGATTTCGCCGCCCAGCTGCATCGCGGCGTTGATACCGGGGGTGAGCACTCCTGCGGTGACCGAGACCGGCTGGGCTTCGTTGAAGGCGACCTTGTTGTTGTAGTACTGGATCGCGTACGGACCAGAGATGGCCGAGAAGACGACGGTGTACACGCCCGTGGGCAGCCCGACGACTGTGTATTCGCCGCCAGAGTTGGTGGTCGCGCAGCGCTGGAAGTATTCGCCGCTGTTCTCGGAGGCGCAAACCTGGATTTCGCCGAGCGCAGCTTTGCTCGCTGCGGCGGTGACTTTGCCGCTGATCTGGCCGCCGGCTTGCAGTGCGGCGTTGATGTTGGGCGTGGGGCTGCCGGCTGTGACCAACACGGGTTCTGCTTGCGCGTATGCCGCCTTGTCGTTGTAGTACTGGCGCAGGTAGTTGAGGTTGCTTTCGTACGTCGGCGCGAATTCGACTTTGTATTCGCCCGTGGGAAGGCCGCCGACGGCGTATTCGCCGCTGGCGTTTGTGAGGGCGCAGCCGCCGGCATTTTCTGGCCCGCCGGAGGCGCACACCTGGATGTTTTCGACGGCCGCTTTGCTGCTCGCGTCGGTGACCTTGCCGGTGATCTGGCCACCCGCGTGCATCGCTGCGTTGATGTTCGGCGTGGTCGCGCCCGCGGTGGCCGACACCGGTTCGGCTTCTCCGAACTTCGGCTTGCCGTTGTAGTACTGGCGCAGGTAGTTGAGTTTGCTCTGGAACGGCGTGAGGAAAACGACCGTATATTCGCCGGTCGGGAGGCCGACCAGGTCGTATTCGCCGCCGACACCGGTCTGACCGCAGCGCTCGTAGTATTCGCCTTCGCCTCGCGGCTCAGCGCAGACTTCTATGCCGGTGATCGCCGCTTTGCTTACCGCATCGGTCACCTTGCCGGTGATCTGCGCGCCTGCGTGCAACGCCGCGTTGATACCGTTCGCGGTTGCTCCCGACGCGAGCACAACCGGCGTGGCTTCAACTTCGCTGCTCTTGTTGTTGTAGTACTGCGTCAGATAGTTGTCGGCGAGTTCGAACGGCACCGCGAAGTAGACGGTGTATTCGCCTGCCCCGAGTCCGGTGATGTCGTATTCGCCGGTCGCACCAGTGCTCGCGCATTGATACACGGCTTCGGTGTAGGCGCAGACTTCGATGCCTTCCACGGCTTTGCTCGTGGCGGCGCTCGTGACCGTTCCCTTGATCTGCGCGGTACCGCTGGGCGTTAGCGCCGGCAGCAGGTTGGCCAGCGTCTTGCTCACGCACCCGCTCGTGGTGGCGGTGTGAGCACACGGATGCTTGGTCGCGGGCTGGGTCAAGCGCGGGCGCTTGGCGGTCGCAGTCGAGGCGAGCGCGGCGGACGGAGTCGACAGCGCTGCGGGCGGGCCCGGCACTTGCGTCGCGCGAGAGCGCGCGTGGCGGCCGTGCTGCTTGCGTGACGCACGCCCGAGCATGCGAGCGCAGTACGCGTTGATCGGCGGAGCGACCCGCGCACCTTGGCTTCGGCGCAGGACGGTCGAGCAGAGCGTCGCCCGGTGCGCCGTTCGATGAGCAGGGCGAGACGTCGTCGCTACGCCCCGATGCGCGGCGAGTGCCAATGTCGCCGACCCACCCGACGGGCCACCCGCGTGCGTGCCGGCCGCGGCGCCCGCCTGGCTCAGCACTGCCGCGAACGCAACCGCGAGCAGAATAAACGCGAGCGACGCAGTTAGCTGCAGGCGCCGCCAACGACGCCATCGCCGCTCCGCCCGTCCCGTCGCCTTCTCCGCCGACTGAGCGGTACTGCGCCCGTTGCCCCCCATCCGCCTGAGTCCTTTCCGCCCGGAGTACGCTCAGCGGTCGGCACCCTACCACGCCGCGCAAAGTTCTGTATTCGGGATTAACGAGCTGAGAGCAAGGTGGATCGACCACGAGGATTGTCGTTACTCGCCCATATCAGCCACACTTCGTAGGAGCGGGGTAGCCGACCCCGCACGCGACGTCTGGGAGCCGGGTCTCACTATTGGGCCCGGGGTGGACCCAAGAGTCGCGCCTCCGTTTACGAGCCCGTGTTTCGTCGACGCCCGGCGAGGCGGGCAAGCATCTCGGCTTCGATCTCAGGGGTCCAGGGCTTTCCCGCCGCTTCTCGGCTTCTGCGAACGTCGCCAACGATCGCGCGATCGTGCTGGACCGCCTCCGTCTCCCGCTCAACCGCTTCGGCCTCCCGCTCCTCGCGTTTCCGATCGATCTCGCTTCCCTGCGCGTCGAGAATCTGCGCGGCGAGTTGTCGATCGTCATCCGTGAAGAGCTCTCGGATCGGATCCTCGGCGTTCAAGACCATGTCCTCAAACGAGAGGTCGAGGCGATTAGCCTCCAGCAGCGCGTTCCAGCCCTCTGACACACCCGTCTTTCGCAACACGCTCTTGACATATTTGACGAGGGCGGCACCGTCGCCTTCGCGATTCTTGACGGCTTTCGTGATGCGTGGCCCCCAGTAGTTCGAGCCGTCTGTATTCGTTACATCTTGATCGTCCCGCGCAGCCTCTAGCCGTCGAAAGATCTCGTTCCGCAAAGCTCTGTGTGCGTCGTCCACGGGCGGTAGCCTAATCTGCCGCACGTCCTCTGGACTTCGCTGCTGGCCTCGGCCAATGACCGCGATGGCCGTGGATCGCCTGGATGAGCTGCTGGGAAGCGGACCGTACGGCACTACAAGCCGGCGTCGCGATGACTGCCAGGCTAGGAGGCGAGCTCGAACCAGGTACGTACGCGTACGGGAAGCAGATCGGGCTCCGACGCTGCGAACGCAAGCAGGTCGTCGATAGAGATCACCTCGTTGACCAGACCTGGGTCGCCGTCATAGCCGCCGCAGGTCGCAAACGCGAACGTGTCGGTCTGCTCGTCCGCCCGAGCGCTCGCAAGCGCCTGAAGATCGACGTGGTCTGCGCCGGTCTTGATCTGCACGATGCCGCGCCGGCGAGTACCGCGATGGATCATCGTCCACTCGTACGCGGGCGTATCCCGCTGGCGGGCTCGGGGCAATGCTATGTAGCCGCGTGCGGCCTGTAGCCATACATAGACAAGGTCCTCGACGTCGTACGGGTCTAGGTGGCTGGTCAGGACCTCTGTTGGGGAGATCGCCAGCCGGGGCAGTTCGCGATCGTGGAGCTTCTCCCAGAGGTACGGTGTCAGGAGCCGTGCTGGATCGTCGTGGATCCGGCTAAAGCTCGACCCGGTGCCAACAAACCGGCGAATCACGCCTCCGGGAACTTCGAGATCGTTGAGGGGCCGAGGTGCCCATTCAGCGTCGCGCACCTGGTGCACGTCCACCTTCCGCGCTGTCTCGCTTCCGTCGTATCGATAAGGCCCTGTGAGCTTGCACAGCCAATAGCGACCGTGCGTGTCTCGCGTCCAGACGAAGTCCCCGATCTCGGCCTCGGCGCCAAAGCGGTGCACTGTCTGAGCCGCAGTGCGACCCCATCCCGGCGTGTCTTCAATCCGCTTGCATGCCACGTCGAGCGTCACGGTCGGCGCAAGCTCGTCCATCCTCCAGCCGATTCCAATCAGCCCGCCACGAATGCAGTGTTCAACCTGCTCCGCGTGGTCGATGCCGGCGATCGAGGATCGAAGCTTTGTGCGCCACAGAACAGGCATGGCCGCCGCCTCGGGAAGATCCACGGGCACAACTATGGCCGATGAGGGGCCCCCCGGGCTGCGCCACTCGCAACCCGGGGGGCCGAAGCCACAGCTATTTTCTTGGGATGAGCAAGCGGAGCTACGGAACAGGCCAGCTCTACGTCAAGCAGGGCTCCTGGTACGGGCGCTGGCGTACCAGCGACGGTCGCCGCTTGAACCGTCGCCTCGGCCCTGTGCGGGAGACCGGTGGCGCTGCCGGCCTTACTCGCCGTGAGGCTGAGCGGGTCTTTCGCAAGGCTCGCGAGGCCGAGGAGACCAAGCCGCGGCCCGTCGTCGCGTCCCGCGTGACGGTCGATGACGCCGGGGACTCGCTTCGGCGAAAGCTCGCGATGCAGGGCTCACGCAAGTCCTATCTGGAGGGCTGCGAGTCGATGCAGCGTGTCCATGTCGTGCCGGGCCTTCAGAACGCGCCCGTCGGTGCTGTCGAGCGCAAGGACGTCGAAGCGCTCGCCGAAGCGATGCTGAAGGCGGGGAGGAGCGCCAAGACGGTCCGCAACGTGCTGACGTTCGCGCACAGCCTGTTCGAGCACGCGATCGACGAGGGCTGGTGCGTCGAGAACCCGGTCCGGCGGGCGACGCGTCCGCGCAGGCAACGCGCCGGGGACGCCGAGCCGGACCTGCAGTTCCTGACGATGGACGAGCTCGAGGCCGTGATCAGGGCTATCCCCGACGAAACGGTCGTGCGGCCCCCGGCGCCAACACGCCGCGGGCGCGCCGGTCCCGCACCTCCGCCCCCGCCGGACGTCCTCGGCCCAGTGCTGCGCGTCGTGATCTTGACAGCTGCGATGACGGGCCTTCGCCAGTCAGAGCTGCTGGGGTTGCGCTGGCGAGACGTCGACTGGTCCGCACAACGGATCCGGGTCCGCAACGCCTTCACGCGGGGTGAGCATTCCTCGCGCGGCAAGTCCGACCTGTCTACTCGTCGCTCGGTCCCGATGGCCGACCCTGTCCTCGCTGAGCTTGATCGCTGGTCGAAGCGCTCGCAGTTCACGAGCGAGGCGAGCCTGGTGTTCGCGCATCCGCAGACCGGGAACCCGCTGGATCGCACGAAGGTCACGCGGCGCTTCCAGCAGGCTTGCGAGGACGCCAGCGTCAGCGTCATCACGTTCCACGAGCTGCGCCACACGTTTGCCACCCAGATGGCCGGGCAGGGGGTGCCCCTGCGAAAGCTGCAGGACTGGCTCGGGCACGCCGACATCAAGACGACGCAGATCTACACGCACTACGCGCCGGACGAGCACGAGATCTCGATGGTCAACGAGGGCTTCGCGGGCCAGCGCGTGGGGTCCAATTTGGGGTCCAATTTGAGAGCAACTAAGGGCAACTCAGCCACACCCAAACCCAGTAAACACGGGGGCTGAGCACCCCGAGCACCTGGATCTCTCTGGCTGGGGGCCGGGCGGTCGCAGGTTCAAATCCTGTCTCCCCGATCACGTACCCGACGAAATCAGGAAGCCTCCGAAGAACGCCAGAGCAGCGAATTATGAGGCAGCTAGGCCGGTTATGGGGCCCTATCACGTCTATTGGAGCCGTCCGCGAGAAGATCGCTCCTGACCTGGACCGCACACGAAACCGCACACGCGCGGCCTGCTTAACCGCACACGCGGAGCGCGCCGGCGTCGGGGGAAGGGGAAAGCCGCCGCAGGCATGTGCCGCCAAGGGCAGCTACAGGGAAAGGTGGGAGGCCGTCGGCCGGCCGGTGCAGGGACGTGGCCGAACCGGCGCTGGTCAGCAGCCGACACGAGACGTGTGCAGACGGCCTGCGGGGACGTTCCCGCTTGTGGCGAGCTGGCCGTTGTGGTCGAGGAGTAGGGCGTTGAGTTCGCTGTAGGTGTTCAGCTTGTCGGCCAGGAGGTAGCGGGTGCCTTGCCCGTTGGCTGGCAGGTCGCCGACACGGATTGTCCCGTGGATGCGTTGGACGACGATGAGGCGTCGTTCTGTGCCGACTTGGTAGCCGGCGAGCGCGTGTGGCTTGCCCTTGCTCGACGCTGCGGCCGGGGGAGTGACGGACCGCGAGGTGTTGGCGAGTTCGACGAGTGTGTCGCAGTGGCATGCTTGCGGGGCGCAGTGGCATCCGAGTGTCTGTCCGCGGAGTTCGTCGAGGGCGGCCATCAGGTGGGTTTGTGTCGGTAGCCATCGCTTGTGCTTGGCGATCACCTGCTCGCGCGTGCCGTCGCGGCCGATGCGGAATGGGTTCGCCCACTTGGAAGCGGGTAGCCCGAGCTTGCGTGAGCCGCGGCCGCAGTAGATGTCGAATGGCTCGCGTTCGCAGTGAACGACGCGCGGGCCGGGTTCTTCGCCGGCGTCTGTTGTCCATGTTGCGGTTGACCCGTGGCCTGAGAGCTCGTCGGGTGTGACCTGTGCGGCGTCGCCTCGGCGTGTCGCCATGTCGTCGGAGATCTCGCGGCGCTCGCGTTGAACATCGGTCCTGGGCGTCGGCTTGCGCTGTTGGAGTTCCTTGATGAGTCGGCTCGCCTCGCTGGTGCTGTGGGGGGTGGTGAAGGTAGTGCCGGTCTGTTCTGCCAAGACGCGCAGATAGCGGAGCTGGCGCGAGGTGGGCTTCATCGGTGAGCGCTGGGTTGTGCGGGGCATTGATCCTCCTAGGGGTGTTGAGCCGGGACCGGCTGCTGTTCCCTTCCCTGCTGTTTTGCAGGGCGGCGCAGCCGCCATGGGCGGCCCAAAGCCACGCCCTTCACCCGCTGTCAGGCAATTGGTAATGTGCCTTGCCTTACTCTCGCCGGAGGCGGGAGGCTTCCAATTGCTTGAGCCCGTAGGGCCTTGCAGCGGGTGAAGGGTGTGGCTCACCGACGGCGCTCCAGGTTTCGCACGCGCCGGAGCGGAGCGCCAGGGCGACGGCAGGATCAGCGGGGGCGTGTGACGGTGGATTGCAGGCGGCCGGCCGGCCCGCTACGATGAGCCAAATGAGCAAAAGGAGCACGGTTCAGCGTAAAGCGGCGACCCTGAGTGATGCCGAGGTGTTGGCGGAGTTCAAGGACGGGATGGCGAGCTGGGCGAGCGCGGTCGAGGCGCACAAGCTGGCGCCGCCTGATCCTGGTTTCGCGGGTCGTCTCGCTGCTCTGGCACAGGGTGCGAGCGAGGCAGCGCGTGTCTGCCGTGAGGCTGACGCTGCGGGGTTTGAGTGGCCGCCTGCGCGCAAGGCCGATAGCGAGCCGCCGTATGAGTTGCGGCCGGGTACGGGTCGACGCGGGCCGGAGGGTGTGTGGCTGCGCTTCGACAAAGCGGTTGTGCGTCTGCGCGCGGCGGCCTCGCGTACCGACATGCTCGAGGTTGCGCGTGCCTATGATGAGGTCGCAGAGGTGGGTGGAGAGCTCGCGGAGGCAGTCGCCGCAGAAGACCAGGCAGGTCTTCGCCCACGTACGCGGCGCTCGGCTTAACCGCCGCACGCGGACGCCGGGCCGGGGCTGCGGCCTGTTGCCGACTATACGAAACAGCGGTATGCTTTCGGATCGGCGCTGCGGAGCGCCAGGCTGAATGAGATTCGGAGAAGGGAAGGAGTCCCTCCAATGTCAGCTGTGCTGGACAGAGATCCCGCGGTCGAGTGCAACGGTGGCGCTGCGCCGCCGCATAACGGCGAGCACGTGGCGCTAATGCCGCTTGGTCGGGACGATGCGATCGCTCGCGGCGTCCCAGATAGACGGCGGACGCTCGGAGTCTCGGCGTCGGACGGGCGACCCCAAGGTCTCGGGGGCCCACAGGTCGCGGTGCGTCCCGAGTGGACCGCTCCTGCTCTGTTGCTGGGAGACCATCGCGTCGAGGTCCTCGCGCTTGACGCGGAAGACGTGCTTGACCTGGACTGCCGCGAGATCCCCGCTCTTGATCCAGTTACGGATCGTCTGGGGGGTCAGCCGGAGCTCGCTGGCGATCTCCTCGACCGTGAGGAACTCTTGTCTCTGGGGGGAGTCGGACATGCTCGGAACCAAATTAGCAAAAAGAACGTAGTTTGGTAGTGTTTACGGCGAGACAGCGATGGTTGCGATCCACGGAGCGATTGTAGTGGCACCACTTGACGGTGATGGATCTTCATCCGAGGACGGAGATGGGCTGGTCGCGCAGATCATCCCGCTGAGGCATCGAGGGCGTTCCCCGGAGGGGCACTCGGCTGCGCAGGGTCCGGCGCCTGACCCGGCGGATGACGCTCGCGATCTCTCCGTCGCGGCGGGGGATATGGAGGCGCGGGGCGAGCGGTCGGTCTGGGATCACCCCACGGCAGAGCTTCGGCGTCGCACCGACGCGGGTTCCGCGCGGCGGCGTGTCCCACCCGTCGCTCGTGGCGGGTGGGCTTCCGTCCGTGTCTCATGGCACGCGCTTGTGGCCGCTGCGGCCGTGCTCGCGGTTGTTGCGTGCATTCTCGTGGCGTCGGGCGCATTCCACGGCGGGCCCGCGATCGGGCATGTGGGCTCCACCGTGGGAGCGAGCACCACGGGGACGGGGCGCGCCTCGCTTGCGAATGTCTCCGCGGGACGGAAGTCGCAGCGTGTCGAGGCCCCTGGCGCCAGGATTCATCGGCAGCGCTCGCATCGACTGGCGCTCGGGCGGAATCCACAGCGAGGGCCGGCGTCTACGGCAGCCTCTGAGGCGAGCGCCTTGCTGTCTGCTTCGACGTCCTCGTCAGGCGCAGGATCTGCCACGTCGACTCCCGCCAGCGAAAGCCCTCGGGTGCAGGTTGACCGTGCAGCAGAACCGAGCGCAAGCACACCGTCAACCCCTCAGAGCCAATGCGTTCCGGGCGAGCTCGGGTGCTGACGCTAGCCGGTAGTAGCGGCCCGTGGCGAGCCGCGGGCGGGACGCTCGTGCGTGCCCCGCGACGATGGGAGCTGGCACGCCGGACGGGAGTGCTTCTCCTGCTGGCTGTCGCGACCGGGGTCACGGTGGCGTTGCTGGCGGTCTCGGTGGCGTTTGCGGGGAAGTACACGGTGGTGAGTTGTCCCGGTGACGCTGGCTGGAGCCAGGACCCGCCGAGCGCGCCGTTCATTAGCTACCAGGATGGTTGCGCGGGGAGTGGCGCGGGCGGGCTTAGCTTGGCGTTGGGCCCCAACCCGGACAGTGGCTATCCGACGAACAGCTCGGGCGCGATCACGTTCTCGGTCCCGGCTGGATTCTCGATCGGCTCCTACGCGATGCGGCTGCTCGCCGACAGCGGGCCATGCGCGATCGCAAGCAACCAGTGCGCTACCGGGTTCGGCGAGGTGTGGGTGAATCACACGGGGCAGGCCGACCCGGACTATGACTACCGCAACCTCGGATACGGCAGCCAGAACGTCGAAATCGCAGCAGGCCCGCTCAGCGGCGTGAGCTGGGTGACGGTAGGTGTTGCCTGTGATGGTGGGCCGGGAGGCTACGAATGCGCGGGCTCGCAGGGCGCCTCCCCGGAGACGCTGGCAGATGTCCTCTCCGCGGACTTCGTGATCAACAGCGAAGTCTCGCCCAGCGCCGGCGGCTTCGGCGGCAGCCTGCTCGAAGGCGACGCGCATGGCACGGCCGACCTGCGGTTCACCGCGACAGACCCGGGTGGCCCTGGCGTGTATCTCGTGAGCGTCCAGATCGACGGGGCGACTGTCTATCAGGGCACGCCGAACGGCAACGAAGGCGCCTGCGCATCCGTTGGCACCTACGCGAACGGGTCGTTGGAGTTCGAGGAGCTGCAGCCATGCAAGCAGAGCGAGGTCGTTGACCTTCCCGTGAATACGACAACGCTCAGCGACGGCGGGCACACGCTGAAGGTGACAGTGACCGATGCTGGGCAAAACTCGAGCGTCGTATATGACGGCGCGATCAGCACCGTGAACCGCACGACGGTAAGCTCGCTGCTCAGCTCGCGCCTCACGAACGTGTCGAGCGTCGAACCGACCTACGCGATCGTGCTGGGCAAGCAGACCGCGGCGCTCGGCAAGCGCGTGATGCGCCCCTACGAGGAGTCGGGGCTCACGCTCTCCGGCCAGCTGCGCGACACCGATGGCACCCCGGCGCCAGGGGTCGCAGTCTCGGTGGTGGCTCAGCAGGGCAGCCCGCCGGCGGGTGGGCTGCTCGTACTTGCTCACACGACGAGCGACGCGGCGGGGGATTGGGTGCTGCATGCTCCGAAGGGGCCCTCGCGAGTGTTGCGGATCGTCTACGGGCCCACAGCCGCGGATGCTGGCGCCGGCGCGGGCGTAGCGATCAGCGAGAGCGTGTCACCGATGGTCGGCCTGCGCGTGGGTGCACCGGGCGCGGCGCGGCTCGTGTTCTCAGGGCGGGTGGCGATCAGCCCGCTCGGGCCGCCGCGACCGCTCGTCATCATCGAAACGAAGGCGGGCAACGAATGGGAGGCGGTCGGCCATGCGATCCGCGTGAACGCGAACGGCACCTACCGCTACGTCTATCGCAGCTCGCCGCTGACGCTCGGACGGCACTTCGTGTTCCGCGCGCAGACACCACAGACGAGCCTATGGCAGGCAGGCAACTCACCCACCCGCGAGGCGACAGTCCGCTGATGCGGCCATTGCCCGCAATCGCCCTGCTCACCGCGTGCGCGACGATGACGCTCGTCACACCCGCGCTCGCGGCCACGCCCACGGTCACGGCCCAAGCACAGGCCGCGAACGCGGCGTTCCTCGCCTACGCGCCAGCGCCCGCATCCGGCGCGGGCGCGCTATGCCTCGTCGACACCGGCGTCCACGCCAACCCGGATACAAGTCCCGGCCTGGTGTCGGCCACCGCCCTCGGCGGCGCCAGCGGCGAAGACCTCGACCCGCAGGGACACGGCACGACAATGGCCATGATCGCCGGCGCAGCAGGCGCGGGAATGATCGGCGCATGGCCACAGCTGAAGATCGCGTCCGTCCGCGCGACCGAAGAACCATCCCCCGGCCAGGAGCCAACGTTCGAGTTTGATGACTACGCCGAGGGCATCGAGCACTGTCTGCAGGAGCAGAGCAGCTTTCGCATCGCCGCGATCGACTTGGCGTTGTCCTCGGCGATCCCGCCGAGTGCCGACCAGGCAGAGGCCCTGCAAAATGCCGTCGCGCAGGCAGGCAGCGCCAACGTAGCGATCGTCGCGGTCGCCGGGAACACTCCTGGCCCTGTCGAGCAGCCAGGAGCCGAGCCGGGGATCTTCGCGGTGGGTGCGTTCACCGCGCAGCCCGATCAGACGAGCAGCGGGCCAGAGGGATCTGTCTGCTCGTTCTCAGCTAACCAGGGGTTGACGTTCTACGCCCCTGGCTGTGGCATGGACGAGGCCGAACCGTTCAGCGACCAGCCGGCCTGCTGCGGCAACGGCACATCCCAAGCATCGGCGTTCGCCGCAGCCGTAATCGTCGCGATGATGAGCTACGACCCCAAACTGACATACACCCATGCCGAGCAGCTGCTGGTGAGTACCGCGACCGACGGTGATCAGAACGTCGCGGCAGCATTCGAAGCCGACGGACTCGGGAGCATCGTGGCAGCCGGCAACGCCAACATCCCAAAGCCGCCGGCCGCGTCGCCCGAATCGACGCCCGTGGCGACGGCCCCCAAAGGACCGGGCGCCGTTCGAGTTCAATTGCTGCGCTGGCGCCACGGGATACTCACGATCAAAGTTGCGCCACCGCCCGACGGTGCGCGCCTGCATGTCCAACTCGACCTCGCCCACGCGAAACGCACCGTGATCTCACGACACGCCACGCTCAAAGTCCACACCCGCCGACCGCGCGCAGTCGAGCTGCGCCTCGTCGCGGATAACACCGACGGACCCGTGCTGAGGGTAAAGCTGAACAAATGAGCCGACCGTTTGCACGCTGCATGACCGTCGCGACCGCAGCGGTCGCGATCATGGCCGTCTCAGCAACGGTCGCGTGGGGGGGCAGCTACACGGTCAGCGCCTGCAGCCCGTTTACGACCGCCTCTCCCTGGAGCGAAGTAAACACCTTCCCCGCAGGACTCACGGCCGGCAACCTCTGCGGCGGCCCTGCCGTCGGACCGCTCGGCGGCGGCAACCAGGGGGCACTCTACACCGAGGACAATACGGAAGACGCTGGCATAGCCATTCCCAACGGTGCCCAGGCAGGCTGGTTGTTCACGGCGCCGGCGGGGACCGAGGTTACGGATGTCCACTACTACCGCAACCTCGAAATCGCCCCGACATCAGACGACTTCGTTGTAGGGCTGTTTGAAGCAGACGGAGCACGCTTGGAAACCTGCCAAGGGACATTCGAAAACAGCTACACATGCAGTCTGCCGAACAATCAGGTTCCCGGAGGCTTCTCAGGGCTCTCGACAAGTGGGCTGTTCTTCGGTCTGGAGTGCCAGCTGCAGCCGTCGGAGGAACATTGCCTGGCGGGGAGTCCTGGGCACCACCTCGCTATTGCGGACATGTACTCAGTGACGGTGACGCTGGCTGAGACTTCCTCGCCCACGGTTTCACAGGTGAGTGGGCCGCTGTGGGGGGGCGGTGTTGTCTCGGGCATGGTGCCGCTCGGTTTTCAGGCGAGCGACCCGAGCGGGATCGAGGAGGCGACGTTGCGCGATGGTGTCGCGGTTGGCGCGAGCGCCGAGGAGTCCTGTGATTTCACGGAGGCGGTTCCGTGCCCGCAGCTGGAGCCGGGTCAGCTGAACGTTGAAACGACCCTGTTCCCAGACGGGCGCGCAGAACTCTCGCTGGTAGTGACGGACGCGGCGGGCAACACGACAGTGGTCACGTCACCTCCGTTGGTGATCGACAACGACGGGCCTGCTGCGCCGTCGAGCTTCACGGCGAGCGCGGTCGGTGCGGGCTCGGATGTGGTGAATCTGGCGTGGAGTGCCCCGGCGAATCCTCCTGAGCCGGTGGCGGGTGCCTTCGTGCAGCTGTGCCAGGCGACGTGCGCGGCGGCGGTGGCCGTGAGTCCGGGTGGGGGTGGGCAGGTGACGGCCCCCGGTCCGGGGAGCTACACGGTGCGGCTATGGCTGGTGGATAGCGCGGGTAAGGGCGGGCCGCAGAACGCGGCGACGACGGCCGTGAGTGTCCCTGTGGCGAAGCCGAGCGGGAACGGCGGGCAGCCAGGCAGCAAGCTGCAGGCGCTGCGCATGGCCGCGCATGTTCGCCGATCTCGGCTGAGCGTCGCGGTGCGTGTGCCCGCGGGGGGGCACGGGCCGGTGTCGATCCACCTGGATATACCTCATGGCAAGCGGCTCATCCTCGCGGCTAAGCGTGAGGTGAGACCTAGCCGCGGGGCGGCGCGGACAGGGTTCGTTCTGACGAGGGCGCTTGCGCGGAACACGAGGCTCGTGCTCGTTGCCAGCGAGGCGGGTGCGCGCTCGGCTCGGCTGAGAGTGACGCTGCCGAGAGCGCGTTAGCTCCGCGGGTGTGCCGGGATGGTGTCGAGGACGCCGCGAAGCTGGCGCTCGGTGAAGCGCTGTGAGGCCAGCTTGTCTCCGTAGCGCTTGAACTGCTTGTAGTAGTCGATCGAGAGCTCGAGTACTCGGCGCGCCTCGTGTACTCGCTGCGTGACCGCTTCGGTGTGGCGGATCGAGAACTTCTGCCGCGCGTTGCGGAGCCCCCAGTTGAGTGTGTTCTGGCAGACCACGCGGATCGGAGTTGTGGCTGCGATGACCGCGGTTGAGCCGTCGTGGCTGTTCATGAGTAGTACGTAGGGCCGCATGGGGTCGCCGCCGACTTCGACGTGGTCGGGCAGCGTCGCGAGCACCCACACGCGTCGGCCGCCGTGAAGGCTTCCGGCGGTCTCGAAGTGGATCGCGCTGCCGAGGAGCTGGTCGACGAACGCGAACGCTTCGTGGTTCTGCACGATGTGGTATCGCTCGCCGACGATCCCGAGTGCCTCGCGGGTGTCCTGTCGGACGGTCGCGAAGTAGCCGGGGATCGCCTCGTAGCGTGGGGGCGACCAGTCGGCTGGGGGTGTCTCGCCACGGTCGATCGCGATCGGCTCCTTGGCGACGCTCCAGCCGAGGCCCGATGCCTCGATTGCCTCTGCGATGCTCGCCGGGGGCCGCTTGAGCACGGCTCCCAGCCCGTGCCAGGGTGTCTCGCGCACGGAGAACATCGAGTCTGAGTGTGTGATTCCTGCGGGCATTTCGCCCTCCCTTTTGGTGAGGTGGCCCCGCCCGGTGCGGGGCCGGTCGCAGCCCCGGCCGCATCCCCTTTTGGGGATGCGACAATGGCCGGGCCAGCCGGCTCCCGCACACCACGGGGCTTTCACCCGTCCACGCACGCGAAGCGTGCGACCCTGGGACGGGGAAGCCCCGCCATCCGGTCACACCGGAGAGTGCCCGGTGGGCCCTGGGGCCACGCCGGGCACCCTGGGGTGTCAGCTGTCCTGTGCCTCCTCTCGCTCGCTGTCGCTGTCGCCGGGCTGCTCGGCGGGTGTCTCCACGAGCTGCCGGGCCTGTTCGATCTGCTTGCGCAGCTGCATCGTCTTCGGGCTGTAAGGCCCCCACGCGAGGGCCGCATCCTGGAGTGCCTGCTCGCGCTGGGGCTCGTCGAGATCGGCGACCGCGCCGAGCTGCTCAAGGCGCGCGTGTGCGGCTTGCACCTCCTCGTCGTGGCGGGCGGCCTGGTCTGCTTCGGCGATCCGCTCGCTGAGGATCTCATCCAGCGCGGGTAGCTGCCCCGGCTTGATCCGCTCGCGGATGATCGCGTGCAGGTCGCGCTCGGCCTGTGCCGCCCACGGGCCCTTGAAGGTGAGCCAGTAGAAGCTGCGGCGGCTGCGTGCCACTGCGCCCTCGTCCGCGAGGCACGCCAGCGCGAGGAGTGTGATTGAGCGCCCAGCGATGTCACCTGCGCTCTCGGCGTCTTTCAGGAACGTGCCGGCTCTGTGCTCAGCCTCGTCCGGGTCGAGGTAGGTGGTCTTGAGCCTGCCGTTGCGCTGGCGGGTCTGGGTCGGCCAGCCGGGCAGGGCGAGCCGCGCCCCGCGCGCGGCCAGGCCGCGCAGGTTGCCCGTGACGTGCACGGAGGCGAGGATGCGCAGCACACGCTCGTCGACCTTGATCTTCAGCAGGTGCTTGAGCGCGAGTACCCCGAGGTCGAGATTGTACTGAATCGCACGGTCGCGCTCCTCCCGCTCGGCTTGGCGCTGGGCTTTGGCTTGCTGCTCGCGGCGCCATTCCTGCTCGGCGACGCTCTCCTCGCGGACAGGCTCGCCATCGGTGTCACCGTGCTCCTGCGGGTCCGCGTCGCGTACCTGCTCCTCTGCCTTGGGCGCGCGCCGCTGGTGTGCTCGCGCCTGTTTGAGCGCGTTGGTGAGGCTGTCCTCGGCGAGGCGATCACCGACGTCCTGGCCAACGATCAGCCACCCCCAGCCGAAGTTGTGCGCGGCGCCGAGCACGCGCGCGGCGTCTGCGTCCTCCTCGTCGAAGCGCACGGCTGTGGGCGTCTCTCCGGTGAGCTCGATGTAGGCGGTGAGGTCCGCAGCGGCCTTCTCGCCGATCGAGAAAACCTCAAGCGGATAGCTCGCGCCGGTTCGGAACACGCCGGCCGGCAGTGCCTCCCCACAGTTGACCGCCACAGCGAGCGGGCTGTCGGCGACCTCCGCCCACGTGTAGGGCTCATCACCATCGCCAGCGTCAAGGACTGCCGCCACGGCGGCGAGCGCGAGACCCGGGTGGACCTTCGCCGCCTGCACCAGCGCTTTGACTGCCAGCAGCGGGATCTCCCCGTTTGCGACCTTCGGCCAGAGCTCCTCGGGCAGCTCGAGAATCGCCAAGCGCTCCTTGACGGTCGCCTGGGTCATCTTGAGCTTCTGGGCGACCTCCCTACGGCTCAGACGCGTCTGGAGCAGCCGCCGGCACGCGAGGGCCTCCTTCGAGTGGGCTGAGGTGGGCGTGCAGCTGGTTCTTCGAGGACCGCGTCAACGAGATTGTCGCTGTCCTCTCGGCTTGCGCGGATCGAGATCGGGATCTCCATCAGCCCGAGCTTCGCGGCGGCCAGGAGACGACGTTCACCGGCGACGAGGGTGAAGCCCCCATCCTCGCGGGGTTCGACCAGCACGGGCTGCAGGATGCCGCGCTGTTCGATCGAGTGCTCGAGCCTGCGCTGCTCTGCTGGGTCGATCTCGCGGCGGGGGTTGAATCCCTCCTCGATCACGATCCGTGCCAGCGAGACGGTGCTCACGGACGGGGCGGACGTCACTGCGGCTGTTTGGCTGTCGGCCATTTCGCCTTTCCTTTCAATACGCAGCCCCGCTCGGTGCGGGGCCGATCCCCGACTCCCACGCACGCGCAGCGTGCGATCATGGGAGGGGTCGGCCCAGCACCGGGCGGGCGCCACCCTTCACCCGCTCGGGCGGTCGCCCTGTTGTTAGAGCTCTACGGCGAGCAGCGCGTCGTCGGCGAGCGGGATCTGGACCGTCAGCCCGAGCTCCGCGAGGAAGTCCTGCAGCCGCTGGAGGTGGTCGTAGATGCAGCGGCGCCGGGCGATCATCACAGGGATCAGGGCCTCATGGTGCTCGAGGCTGTGGCTGTCGCTGATGCCTGGTGCGAGTGTTAGGTGGCTGGCCTGTGTGGGGGCGCCGGGGTGCCCGAGATAGGTGGAGTGCAGCTCGATCGCGCGGTCAGGCAGGACGCTTGAGAGCACGAGCGCGTACGCGCCGGCGCTCGCCAGACGTGTCTCTGAAGCGCTCAGCGGCGCCGTCGACCGTGATCTTGATCGGGATCAGGGTGCGCTCGCTCATCGTGCCGTGACGGTAGCGCGTGCGTCCGATGGACGCGGGTGGCGTGGCGCCGAGTGGCTATCTGGTGCGCTGGCTCAGGGTGACGTGGCGGCGGCCGCCTGCCACGGGGTGCTGCCACGGGCCTTCGCCTGTCGGGATGCGTGGCGCGCTGAGGAGCACGCGGATGAGTGTCCGGGCCTGCTGCTCGTCTTGGGGCGGGCTCTCGTAGTGGCAGCCTGCCTGCCCGACGAGCGCTGGCATCAGCAGGTCGGTGACCGTGACGACATACCGCTGCGGCTCATCCATGGCCAACCCGAAGGTCTGCTCCAGACGGTCGCGCAGCAGTAGGAAGTACCGGCCGTTGGTGGGGATGCCCCAGAGCAGCGACGCGAGCGTGTAGATGTCACCGCCGAGCGGCCTGCCGGTCGGTGGTCGGGCAGCCGAAGCACGTCCAGCCCTGTTCGGCGGTGGGGTAGACGTGAAAGCTCGGTTTCTGCTCGTTGTGGAAGGGGCAGGCGATCTTGTGGTCGCGGCCCGGCTTCGCGCCCGACGAGGACGCGCACGTAGTCGGCCGGCTTGATGTGCAGCAGCGGATCGCCCGTGCTCCGCGCGGCGGGCGGCGGGCCGGTGTCTGTTGGCTGCTGGCGCGGGTGGGGCGGCGGGAGCGCGTTGAGGAGGTCGGCGGGCCGGTAGCGGACGGGGCTGTAGCGGTGTAGCCGTACGGGCCGTGGAGGGTGGGTCTTGAAGTTGAGGGTGCCGGGGACGCGAAGGATGCGCGCGCCATCGACGCACGTGGGGTCGGCGCCGAGCGCGAACGCGAGGCGCCGGTTGGCGTCCTCGAGCTCCTTGAGCGCGAGCGTGGCGGTGAGCGGCCAGAAGGCGTGCACGTTGCTGGCGGTCCCTGAGCGCACGAGGATGCTCGGCGGGAACGCGAACGCGCGTAGTGCCGTGACGGCGGGCTCGCCGTCGCAGTCGGCCCATAGCAGCGCGCTGGATGCGACGTCTTCGCGGCCGCCGCTGCGGCGTATCCTGGGCGCGCAGCCGACGTAGACGTCGGTGCGGCTGACCGATCTGGGTAACGATCCTTGCGGCGCCGGCCGCGTCGATACCGAGGAAGAAGCGGGCGAGCTTGTCCTCCCGGCGGTAGCGGATCTCGATCAGCGAGTGCCGCGGGGCGTAGGCGGCGAGCGTCGCGAACATCAGCTCGGCTGCACCCCACGATCGTGCGGGGCGCACGCTCACTTGCCGGGCTCGTCGCGGTCGGCGACCTCGGGCGTGCTGGCGGCGATGAACGCCCACTCGCCGTTGATCGTCGGGACCTCGTCGGGTGCTCTGCGAGCCCACTCGAGCAGCTGGCTGCCGGTGAGCGCGCCGCGGCGCATCGCGGCCTCGCGCTCGGCTGGGGTCATCGCCCACAGCGCGCGTGAGAGTTCCGTCTTGCTCGCTCGCGCTACGGCGAGCTGTCTCATGATGATGTCGTCGAGGTTCATGGTGATCTCCAAGCGCCAGGGCTCAGGACGCCCCCGCAGGGGTGCCCTGAGCTGTCTGGCTCGCTAGGCGGCCGCTGCCGCGGGCTCGGGCTCCTCGGAGCTCTGCGCCCCGTTTTTCGGGGCGGCGAGGAACTCGACGTTGCCGATCAGCTCCCAGCTGCGACGCTTGCTCGCCGTCCTGGGTCTCCCAGTCGTGGTACTCCAGCCGCCCGTCGACGGCGACGAGCCAGCCCTTGGTGAGCACCCGCGCGGCGGCCTCGCCGCTGGCCCCGAAGGAGGTCACGTCGATGTAGCCGACCTCGGCGTCACGGGCGAGGCCCTTGACGGCGACGGTGAGGTTGCACACCGCGGTTCCGTTGGGTAGTGCCCGCAGCTCGGGGTCCCTGGAGAGACGGCCGGTTGCCTTGTAGTTGTTCATGTAGATCACTGCTCCTTTGTGTCTGTGGTGTGATTGACGCAGCCCAAAACGCCGCCGACAGGCGGGGCGGAGCCGAGCAAAGCGAGGGAAGCCCCGGTAGGGGCCGAAGCCCCGACTGCGGCGGCGAAAATGGGGCAAGGCAGGCACTCCACCTGGCGCAACGAGCAGGCCCGCTCGCGGGAGGCGATCTACATGGCAGGCGGCCGCCACACCAGGACCCGGCCCGCTAGCGGACCGCTGCCGACGGGGCGTGTGCGACCGTCTGGTGCTCATCGGGCCCACCGCAACGGGAACGCCAGGACGGCGCGGACTGGCCGGGAGAGGCGGTGGGCGAGACGCGTGGGTGCGGGCTGGCCGGCGGCGAGCGCGTTGAGGGTGGCGTCCTTGTACCACGGACGTAGCTGTAGCCAGGCGGGCGCGAGCCGGCCGTAGATGAGAAGCGCGGTGTCGATGTCCTGCTGGCGGACACGGTTCGGGGCGGCGAGCGCACGGAACTCGCTCGAGTGGGTGCGCGAGCCGGGTGCGAGGCTGCTCTGGCGGTGTGTGGCGACCCGCGCGATCTCCTCCTCGCCGAGGGTGTGGCTGAGGTACTCGAGCGTCGCGCGGTCGCCGATCCCGGAGGTGAACAGCCTGGCGCGGTGGTTAGCGAAGATCGTTTCCGAGCGCTCGCGGCCCCACCGGTCGGAGGCTTGGCTGATGTCTTGGAAGACGCTGAGCAGCTGGACGCCTTGGCCGGGGCCGGTCGAGGCGATCTCGTCGAGGTTCGGGAGTGGCGCGATGTTCGCGACCTCATCGAGCGCGAGCAGGAGAGCCGGGTCGATCGGCTCGCCCGTCTTGGCGGACTTCGCGAACGCGCCGGCGGTGATGTCGGCCAGCAGCGCGACGAACAGTCCGCGCAGCCGCCGCTGGTCCTCGGCGGGCGCGATCAGGTAGAGGGTGTTAGGGCCCTCGAGCAGCCAGTCCGCGCTGATCTGGCTGTCACCGATCGTCGCGGCCGCGATCTGCGGCTCCTGCCACGGGTCAAGGCCCGTCGCGACAGTCTGCAGTTAGCGAGGAGCGAAACCGTGGGTCGGCTTCCCACACCGACTGCAGCGCCTGAAGCGCTGGCTGCGCGCCAGCTGCAGGGCAGGATTCCAGCAGAGCGGCTGGCTCTGTTTCCTCGCTGGTCGCGATCCAAGAGAGCACCTCGCGCATCGTCAGATCGCCGTGCGCGGCGGCGAGCAGCAGAGGCGCGAGGAACCGTGATCCGGCCGGACGCCAGAACGCCTCATCCGCGGAGCGCGCGAGCGCTTGCTCCCCGACGCCGAGGAGCCGTGCGGCTGTCCTGCGGGCGCCCTCCCAGGAGCGCGATGCCACGATCGGCGACCACGGCGCGCTGGGGAGCCCGCACGACCCGGTGGGGTCGAAGATCTTGACCTCGCCACGCTTGGCTCTCGCTACGTGGGTGTAGTGAACGACATCGCTCTTGATCGACGTCGAGAGCAGCGGCCCGGCCCACTCCAACAGGGCGGGGATCACCAGGCCGCGTGTCTTGCCTGCCTGCGAGGGGCCGACGAGCAGCACCGACGCGCGCGCCTCGGCAGCGACCCGGGCGCCGTGGTGGACACCAAGGATCACCCGTCCCGATGGTGCGTGGCGTACGCGCAGCTCAGCGAGCTCGCCCCGTGAGGCGAAACGCGCCGCGCGGCGGTGCCCGTCGCTGCGGGTCAGCCACGCCAAGAACCCCAGCGCGCCACCCAACACCGCGAGGACGAGCACGGCACAGAACGCGAGTGATATCTGAAGCGCGAGTGCCCCTGGCAGCAGGCGGCGTGCGCGCGCGGGCCACGCGAGCTGCGGCCGCGCGAGGTGGGAGGGGAGCCTCGTGAGCACCCGCGCCGCGCCGGCCAGCCCCGTCTGCAACGGGTGGCCGCCGGCGAGGACGCCAGCGAGAACGCCGGTGAGCCAGACCACGCACACCGGGGCGGCGAGCACCACGACTAGGCCGATCAGCATCGGCATGTCAGAACGCTGAGACGCTTTCACGCGGGCGCCCCAAGCTCGCCTGGATACACCTGGCTGGCGGGTGGCTCGCGCGGCGCCATCGCGGCGTCCGTCGCGGTCAGCGCGATCTCCTGGGGGGAGCGCAGGTGGCGGACCTCATAGGAGCATCCGCCGATCCGCCACAGCGCGACGCCCTGGGGGTAGTGGCCGATGTGCTGCGCCTCCGTGCTGGACAGGCCGAGCGCGTTGGTGGCGCGCGGGATCTCCTCGGGATGTTGGCGGTAGGCGATCACCGTGCCGGTCTCGGCGAGCAGGCCCTTCGCGAGCGCCTGCTGGCGGCTGCCGTCATCCCCGGCGGCCGCGAGGTCTGAGAGACGGTGAAACACCATCCAGTGCTGCACACCGGTCTGGCGTGCGAGCTTGAACGCCGCCTGGTAGTAGTCACCGAGCCCCGCGACGGGCAGCGCCCGCCACGCCTCGTCGTTGACGCGGATCGTCTTCTGCGGCTCCACGCCGGCACGCTCGGCTTCGAGCGCCCGCTTGACCCTTCGCGCGTCAAGGAACGCGGTAGCGCAGACCATCGTGATCGCGAGCGCGAGGTCCGAGCCGCTCGAGCCGGCGGCGACGCTCGAGATATCCAGGCAGATCACCGGGTGATCCCAGACCTCCTCGCCGTGGCTGGTGGGCGCATCGAACATGCCCCGCAGGGGGCCGTGGCAGAGACGCATCAGCGCGAGCGCGACCTCCCGCAACTCCTCCCTGGCGGTCTCACGCGACATATCCAGCGCGCAGATCGTGCGCTCGGCTGGGTCGCGCAGCTGTTCTATGACGTGCCCAATGCACACCTCGCCGGAGTGCAACTCATCTACTGCCGTGAGCGCCTCGACGACACCGACGGCCTCGACCTGGCGCAGCGGCCGTGCGAGCATCGCGTGCGCGACCGCCTGCAAAAGGCTCTCGCGCATCTGCGGGCTACCAACCCGCGTCAACGGGTTCAGCCGCGCCTGCCCGCCGGGCGCGAGGCGCAACGTCACACCACCCAGCGCACGCACCAGCGGTCCGTACTCCCCCTTCGGGTCGATGATCTCGCAGCGGCGGCCGAACACCCGCGAGCGGTAAAGCCAGCTCTTGGTGAGCGAGCTCTTGCCGTAGTCGGGCATCCCCAGCACGAGCGTGTTCGCGACCGACAGAACACGACGCTGGTAGAGCACCCACGGGTCAAACACGAACGATCCGCCGTGCAGATCCGCGCCGATATACACCCCGCGCGACCCCAACCCGGCCTCCGCTACGGCCGGGTATGCAGCCTGGAAATGCGCGGTCGATACCTGGTGGCCGGCGCGCTCCCCGGGCCGCGTCAGGCGCCCCAGCCCCCGCGTCGTGCGCTGGGAGAGCTCTCGGGCGAGCGAGCCGCGGCGGGTGCGCTGCTCAAGTCGCGTCGCCCGCTCATCGCGGCGGCGCTCACGGCGCCCAGCACGCGTGTTCACGTGAGCCCCCGGCAGAGCGGCAGCCCGTAGGTGAACGCCTCGGCCTGCTGGCCCCACATCCGCTCCAGCCGCAACGGGGCGCGCTTGGCCTCAAGGTCAACCCGCGAGGAATCGCTCTCAAGCTCGGCGAGCGCGTCGGGCACGCCGGCGGGGACGCTCACGGTGACATACGTCGAGTAGCGCACGGCCGCGTGGCCTTCGGCGAGCTCCCGCTCGCGTTGGCCAGCCGCCTGGTCGCGCTGCAGCTGGCGATGGCTGGTGCGCTGCCCCACCCTCGCCCGCAGGCTCTGCTCAGTCGCTGTCTCGGTCGCGGTGCGCTCGGCACGGCGGATCGCCTTGCTCGGGCCGACCAGCTCCATGCACATCGCGATCGTGCGCGTGGTCCGCGAGTCCATCAACAGCGGCTGCAAAAACAGCGCACGAACGTCGATCCGCGGCCACTCCGAAGCCCAGAACGTGCAGTGAAGCGCCCCATCGGAGGCGAGGTGTGACCAGTGCTCGACACGCGCGACTGGTCCGGCGGTGTGCGGTGCGATCCCCTCATCGACAGAGACGCCGCGCTCGAGTTGACGCTGTCGATCACGCCGCCCCCAAGGGTCATACGCGTCACGGATCGAGGCGGCCAGCCCACGACGGGTCAGGATGCCGGTGACGGTGATCGCCGCCTGGTCGAGCAGCTCGATCAACTGGCCGATCTCGCCCGCGAGCACCGCGAGCGCGCCAGGCTCCCCGCCGCCCATCCGCTTGATCGCGCGCTTGGCCGCCGGGCGCTGCGCGTCGATCTGAAGCGCGAACGTCAGCTCGTGTTCCTCGGCGACATCGCCAGCACGGCCGATCAGCGACAGGTAGGACACCAGCTCATCTGGTGGCTGCTGGAGGCTCGCATCCGCGCGCTTGGCCTCAAGGAGATAGTCCCCGAGCGCATCGCTGTCGCCGGGCAGCGTCCGCTCGATCCACGCGATCCTCCGGACCGGGCACTCATCACGCGCGAGCGCCGCGAGTACCGCCCCGTAGTCCTGCAGCCGCTGCTCGCGCTCATCCGGCGCCAACAAAGCGAACGCACGGCCACGGATACGCAGCGCGGCGGTGAACGTCCCCGCGGCAAGGTCCTTGACGACACCGAAGCGAGCGTTCTCATACTGCGCGAGCCGCGCCTCGAGGAACTCAACCCCCGCGAGCTCCGCGGGCAGCGCCCACGGCGCCTCGGGTGGCTGCGGGTCAAGACCACCTTCGGGGAGCGTCACGAGATGCCCGAGCTGCGCCCGCCGCGCGTGAAACCGTGACCGCGAGCCGTAGCGGCCGAGCAGGAACCGCACCGTCACTGGCGCCCACTGCTCGAGCGTGCGGCCATACACGGGCATCAGCAGCACGCACGCTGCGAGCACCAAGCACAACACCGCGAGCGCGAGCGCCCCCAACCCCCCGGCCCGTAGCAGCGCCAACGCAAGCGTCCCAGCCACGATGAACCCAAGCAGCTGCGGGATACGCAGACCGAGGAGAAACCCATCCGCAGGACGCGGCGCGAACCGGTAGGTCGTCTCCCGCATCTACCTCGCCCCATCCTTTGGCCGTTGCGGGCGCGGTGGGGGGGCCGAGCCGCTCAACGCCGGCGAGCGCCGCGCAGGCCGGCGTCGCGGCTGCCGCGGCAACGACACAGCCGCATCCGACGACTGTTGCGGCACCCCCGCGTCTGCGCCGGGCACACGCGACCCGCCACGAGCTATGTGTGGCTGGGCGGGACGCTCGTTCCCTGGCTCATCGCCGGCGTCCCGGCCCGTGGTCGGGGAGGGCGCTCGGGTGGGACCTCGCAGGACAGCCGCGTCCTCGTCCGCCCCAGCTGGCTGCGCGCCGGGGCTTATGCGGCCCGTGGGTGCGCTGGTGCCGGGGTTGCCCTGCGTGCCACGAGCGCTGGCATGGTCAGAGCCCCCTTGGCTCGCCGTCGGTGCCTGGGTGCTCGCGCCAGCGGCCACGGCGATGCTGCCAGCGCCAGTCGTCGCTCCCCCCACAGCCAGCGCGCCATCACCCAGAGCATCCCCAGTCGGACCGCCGGCGCCCTCGCCGCCTGCCACGGGCCCGCCAGCAGACGGACGCCCGCCACCGCCGCCGGGACCCGCGCTCCCGCCACCGCCTGAGGAGCCGCCACCGGAAGGACGATCGCCCGCTGCGCTCCCACCCCCCTGGCCGCCCTGGCCGCCGAGGTTTCGCAGGCCGCCGCCGCTACGCACCGAGCGGCCATCACTGTCGGTGACGGCGGCACCGGCGGCCGCGCGCATACCAGCCGCCATGTAGGCGCTCTCCGCGTCCGCGGCGAGGAGATACATCAGCGCCCACGGCGCGAACGCGGCGAGCGCGAAGATCACGATCGCGGCGAGGATCGTTCCGACCGACCCCGAGACACCGCTACCGAACGACAGGCCCGCGGCGGCGGCGCTGCCCGCGAGCGAGAGCACGATGAGCGCGACCGGCTTGAGGATCACGAACAACAGCAGCAGCCGCGCCAGCCGTCCCGGCCAGCCCGGCCAGGGCGGGCCAGATCGCGGCCGCGAGCGCCGCCGGAGAAGAACAGGACAGCGACGTAGATCGCGGCGTTACGGACGATCAGCTCAAGCCACACGAACACCGCCGCGAACACCTCGATCCAGCGCGATCAGCGCCGCCAACGCCGAGGAGCCAAACCCCCCGAACCCATGCGCGCCCCAAGCGTGCGCGACCGTCGCCCAGAACGTGTGAGGCGAGCTCGTGAGCACCGCGTTTGAGACCTGGTCGGCGACGCTCAGCCCGATCACCGTCAGCGCGAACCACCAAGCCGGTGCCGATGCCCGCCCGCACGATCCCAGCGAGTGTCGCGGCGAGCGCCTCCGGGCTGCGACGAATCGCCGCCGATGCAAGCGCGATCATCGCCACGAGCAGCCCCAGCGCAGCACCGAGGTCCGCCATCGGCGCGAACTGCGCCTCGTACCACGCGGACTCAAGCTGCGGCGTGGTCGTGGCCTGCATCTCCTTGGAGACGAAACCCGTGACCTGCGTCGCCGCGCCGATCATCCATCCGCAAGCGCGTCCATAACACCGCTGCCCGCCGCGCCCGCCGCTTCACCCACAAGCCCACCGAAGCCACCAGGCGCTTCACCCGCGCGCTTCACAGCGCCAGTTCGCTCGCAGCCTTGCCGATCACCGGCAGTTCCACGACCCCACACGACAACGCGCCGTGGCTCCGCCACGGCGCGTCTCTGCCTCGGCCGCGTGAGTCGCTCCGCCGACCTGCGTACCCACCGGCGCCGGCAAGGCGTCGCGCACGCGAAGCCGCGCCGAAGCAGGCCCAGCGCCAGCGCGAGCCACAACAGCGAGCCGGTGTCGGCGGGACGGCACCCTCAGCCTCCGGTGCCGTAGAACGGGGCGCTCATCCCCGCCAGACGCGCGAACGCCACCGCCCGGTCGTTGTCGCCCGTCGACGTACACGATCGACGGGACCGGCGCCGGCGTCGCGTCCGTTACGGAGCTGACCACGAGCCAGCGGCCCGCCTGCCAGCGCAGGGTGCGTGTCGACGAGATTCCAGGTCTGCCGCGGGCGAGAGCTGCGGGCCCCACACGAACCCGCCGAGCCAGCTCGTGACCGTCGCCTGCTGCGGCGTGTAGCTGTCCAGACGCCGAGCGGCGATCACCGCGCATCCCGCGGCCGCCCTCGCGCGTAGTTGCTCATGTTCTGCGTGTCGCCGGCGCGGACGCTGCGCTTCGGCGAGCGTGCGCGCCGCGCGCCTGGGGCGCGTACGCCTCGCCCGACGAGCGCCGCGAACACCCCCGGGTTCTGCTCGACCGACTGCGACGCGAGCGCGACGTAGTTATCCGCCGCAGCGAGCGCCCCCGCCGGCGTGTCCTGCACACCGACCGGAACGCCACCCAACAGCTCCACCGGCCCGCGACGGCTGCCCGCCACCAGCGCCGCCGAGAGCGAGCCGTGGCCGCTAGCGCCAGAGCGCCAGCAGGCCACGACCGCCACGAGCGATGCGCGGCGCCGTTCGCGAGCGTACGCGCCGGCGCATCTAGCCGAGCCCGTAGGCGAACTGCAGGATCGCCGCGGCGCCACCGACGAGAAACGCGACACCGACGCAGACCGCCATCCCGACCTTGCCGCCCACCGCGTGTGTGGTCGTTGCGATGCGCCGCCGATCGCCCACACCGCCCCACCCAGCAGAAAACCCGGCCAGACACGCCAGGAGCGTGTAGACGGCGATCACATTGATAGCGCTCTGGATGCCAGCCGCACCAGGCGCACTCGCCGGTTCAGGGGTCACCGTGAACGTAAAACCAGCAGCCTTTCGCCGCCTTGCTCGCCGCGACCAACAGGTCCATGAGACCACCTCCAATTCCGTAGGGGAAGTCACGCACAACTAGAAAACCAAACTAGCAAAAACAAGCATGGTTTAGCTATAAGTCGTGTTGTTCATGTGTAGCGTGACCAACCCGGGGTGTGCTCGTGAAGGCGCGGCTTGGCGCCCTCGGCGTTCTCGCGGCCGGATGTCGGCTCTGCTCGCGCTGACGGCCGCGGTGCTCGGCGCCCGGCAAGCGGCAGCCGCGTGCTCGCTCGCGGCTATGCCGACGCCGTCCGGCGAGCCGGGGTCCTGGCTCGCCACCGCCTACGGGCCGCCGTGGGGCGGCATCCAAGGCGACGGCATCACCGCGACCGGCCTGAACCTCACCGCCGGGCAGCCCGCACTCGAGATCGCGGTCGACCCCACGCGTGATCGCGCTGGGCAGCTACGTACACGTACAGCCGAACCCATTCGGGACCACCAGCGCGTTCTACGCCGGCGACACCGGCGGCGCGATCATCGGCAACCACATCGACATCTACGACTGGCACGGCCGCGCCAGCCAGGACGCCTGGGGACAACGCGCCGTATCCGTCACCCCAGCGCCCAGCCCCGGCGCCGGCAACCTCCTCGGCGGCGTCAGCACCGACCCCACCATCAGCCAGCACCGCCGAAGCGCCGAGCTGCCCCGCCGGGGAAGGTGACGGGAGTATCGGCTTGACGCCCGGCCAGACCGCACGGATCCAACCCGACGGCACCGCCACCGCGCCCCGACAGGCGCCCACTGCCGTCAAGCTAGCGATCGCCGCCGGGAACCTCATCCACACCCGCCCCTACCCCGAACCCGACATCCACTACGGCACCCTCGCGAGGCTCTGGCCCGCATACGACTGCTCAGGCGCCACGTCCTTCGTGCTCTACGCCGCCGGGCTCATGGGCCCCGAACGCGCTCGACTCCACCGGCCTCGAGAACTACGGCCTGCCCGGCCCCGGACGCTGGATCACGATCTACGCCAACAGCGCCCACGCCTGGATCGTCATCGCTGGAATCGCGCTCGACACCGCCGACTACGGCGGCCCCGCGATCCCCGCCGGAACCGGGCCACGCTGGCGAGCAGAACCACTCGCCAACCTCAACGACGGCACCAGCTACATCGCCCGCCACCCACCCGGCCTATGACACGCCACCCCGGCGCGCTCGCGATGCTGCTCACCCTGATCGCCCTCGACGGGTGCGCCGCGAGCTCTCCCGCGAGCGCCCCGGTGCCGCTTGGAAGATCCCTCAGTGCAGCGCCGAGCCGGGCGAGCACAGGACTCCCGCTTGCCGGCGAGTCGCCGACCGAACAACACGGCACGATCCCACCCGGCGCAGCACTTCGCCAAAACACGCCAAGCGAACTCGGGGCAACGCCGCAAGCCGCGCTCGCACGCTACGCGCAGCGCTACATCACCTGGCAAGCGGACAGCCTCCCCACCGTCGAGCGCCAACTCGTAGCCCTGGCAGTCGGGGCCGCGAGGCTCACCGCCGAACAGATCGCCGCTTCACACAGCACAACCGCACAGCTCATCGCCGACCACGTCCAGAACACGGGCACCGTGCTCTCGATCGCCCCCGGCCAAGGGCCTGCCCGCAACCAATGGATCATCGTCACCCAAGAACACACAACCGGCACCGGCCCATATGCCGGCCTACCACCGACACTGCGCGTAACCCTCGCCCGCACACAGCACCTGAATCGGGGCTGGGCCGTCTCGGACTGGACACCGAGCGGCTGACCGGAAGCCAGTCAGACACCAGGAGGAGTCAGCATGAACACGCATAGCAGTTACACCGACCGGGCCGAAGAGGCAGTGCTCGACGCAGCTCGTAACGAGCACGACTTCGCGGGATGGCTCGCTGGCGTCCTGGCGCAGGTGGCGAGCGGGCTGGGCAGCAGCGACGCACTGACAGCCCGCCGGCCCGGCTCCTGGGAGGCCGACCTCGTGCAGCGGCTTGTCAAGGGAACCTGCGGCTGGAACGACGAGGCTCTCGCCAGCTACTCAGGAGAACACGCGATACCCGATCGGCACGCCGCCTGGTGACAGCACGCGGAGGCGTTCATGGACATCGAGATCCCCGGTCCGCCAGTCACGCGTCAGGCCACGAGATCGACGCCGGCTTGATGTCCCCTCCGGGAGGCGGCTCAGTCGTCGCATCGGGAGCCGGGAGCTCGCTGCGAGCCCGACATCACCTCAGAACTCGAGCGTGCCGGTCTCTTGACGGTGCGCATCGACAGGGGGAGTGACAGCCGCTAGGGTGCTGGCATCCTTTTCTGGGAGGTTGGTGATGGGTGAGTTGTTGTTGGTGTTGGAGGGTGTTGGGAAGGGTTTTCGGCGTGGGCGGCGGCGGTGGCAGGTGTTGGTGGATGTGTCGTTGACGGTCGCGGCGGGGGAGATGGTTGGTGTTGTTGGGGCGCGTGGGGAGGGCAAGACGACGTTGTTGGAGGTGGCGGCGGGGGTTGTGCTGCCGGACGAGGGGCGGGTTTGGTTTGAGGGGCGTGATCTGGCTTGTTGTTCGGTTGATGAGCGGGCGGATCTGTTGGGGGATCGGATTGCGTGGATGCCGCGCGAGGGGATGGGGGATTTCGAGGTGCTGGACTTCGTCGGGTTGCCGTTGGCGATGGGTCGTGGTCGGGGGATGCGTGAGGCGGATGATCTCGCGATGGCGGCGTTGGAGCGTGTTGGGGTCTCGGATTGTGCGAGGAAGAGGTGGGATGAGCTGTCGAATTGGGAGCGGGTGCTGGTTGCGTTCGCGCGGGGGTTTGTCGGCCGGCCGCGGTTGATGGTGGTCGATGATTTGCTGGATGGCCTTGGTCCGCGTGGGACGCGTGAGGCGGGCGAGTTGTTGTTGTCGCTGGCGGGCGAACTGGGGTGCGGGGTGTTGGTCGCTGCCTCGGATTTGGAGGCGTTGCTGGTCGCCGATCGGGTGTTGTGTTTCGAGAACGCCAGCCTGTCTGTCCTGTCTGGGCCCACCCGCCCCAACACCAACATCATCGAGTTTCCGGGGTGCGCCGAAGCGGATGTCTAGCTTGGGTGTCGGTGTCTTGGGCAGGGCACCTTCGCGGTGGCGGTTGCATGGCTGCCGTTGAGGAACGTGAAGGTCGCGGCGAACGGGAAGCCTCCGTGGGGGCAGGTGCGGGGTAGCGACAGCCCTTGAGGGTGGTAGGCGGTGGTCTTGCCGTGGAAGCGCTGGTAGTAGGTGATGTGCATCGGGCCGAGGGTTGAGCGGAGCTGTGTGACGGAGATGTCGGGTGCTTGAGGGATGCCCGGGATGATGGGGACCGTGGTGGTCAGTGACCCGCCGAAAGGAGCTGGGGCGTTTAGGATGAGGCTGGTAAAGATGAGTTCGGCTTGAACTGGGGTGTTGGCTTGTGCGAGGAACAGGAGCCCGAGGTGTCCGTTTTCGATGGGGGCCATCCAGGTTGTGATCTGGGCGTGCTCGCGGATGGTTTCTGTGCCGATGGGGATTTCGGCGAGCGCGTTGCCGTAGCCCATGAGTGAGTCGGGGGGGCAGGCTCCGTTGGTTTCGAGTTGGGCGCGTGAGCAGGTGCTGAGTCCCAGGCCGCTGGTTACTATGCCGAGGTTGGCGGGGTAGAGCAGGTTGACTTTGGTAAGTGGCGGCGGCAGTTGGCCGCCGGAGCCTGTGATGTAGAAGGCGAAGGCGAGCGTGGTGCTTGCCCCTAGCCGCTCAGGTGTGAATGAAACCTTTAGCTTCACCGACTCTGCCGCTGGCGCGGGCGTCGCGAGCCCGAGTGACAGCGATAGCGACGCGATGAGCAGGCGGCCTGCGCGCACGGCTGTCGGCCGCCTTACCCGCTTGCCCGGTATCAATAGGAGAGTTTGCCGGTCGTCTGGACGGTTAGCGCATAGGTGTTGCGATTCATCACGCCGTAGAATCCTCCGTGCCCGCGCGCGTGAGCGTAGCGCCCGGTGCCGTGAGTGACGGTCATGGTGCCCCCGAAGCTCGCGTACACCCCGGAGGAGTGCAGTGTGCCGGTGCCGTGTCCGGCGATCGAGCCACTGCGGGCATAGATAGTGAACGACGCTGACACAGTCGCGCCGACGACGAACTCAACCTTGACCGGACCGGGGAGCCCTCCAGTTGCTGTGCCTTCCTCCAGGAGAGCCGAGCCGGCGCTCTTTACGTCATGCAGGTGCGCCGTGTCGGCTACATTCAGAGTGTGTGCGGTCGTCGCAGCCAAGCCGTCCGGGCTGCCCGAGGCGGAGCTGCTCCCGTCGAGAGCCGCGAGTGCTAGGGCGACGCATACCAACGCCGTAGCTACCGCGCCGTGTTTCTGAATCGGCGCTACGCCATGCGCCGGGGAAGGCGCCGAATAGCCGACCGTCGGCTGCTTGGCGGCCTGCGCGGGTGCAGCTGCGGCTTGCTCAGGCGCTTGCACAATGTCGGTGGTGGGGTTCGCCAACGATTCGGCCACTTCAACCGCTCCCTGTCTACTCTTATCCGCCCCCCGGAACTATTCGACAAGACCGTACACGATCGGCTGCTGTTGGGTAGGATCGGGGCTGGCGATGGCACCGGCGAAAGGCGATCTCACGGCGAGCATGGTGATCCTCGGGCTCCTGATAAGGCAGCCCGACACGACATCGCGCGTAAGGGCCAGGCTGGCGCGGGAGTTCCCGCATGGACGTTGGTCGCGATCTGTCGGCTATGGCGACATGAGGAGCCTGGCCAACCAGGGCTTGATCCGCAAGGTCCAGGCAGGCGAGCGGTGCTCCGAAGACCTCTACGAGGCTACCTCGGAAGGTCGGGTCGCGTTCAAGGCGTGGCTGAGCGATGCCGCCAAAGCGCCGCCGTCGGTGCGCGACGCGATGCTGCTTTGGCTGGAGCATTCCGACCCATCAGAAGCGCCCGAGATCCTTCAGGTCGTCCGGGAAGTCGAGGATGCAGCTCGCCTCGACTTTGAGGCGGCGCAGATTCGCTTGAATAGCGAACGGGCGCTCGGGAATCTCGGTCCCGCGGATGGGGCGGATTGGCACGGCCGGATGCGAGAGGCAGTGCTGAGCGAGCTTGTAAGGCAATGTGGCGAGAACACGCTGCGGATGAAGAGGCTCCGGCAGAAGATCCTGAATGATCGCAGAGGTCTGCACCCCCAGGCGCCGGTGGATGGTGATGGGTGAGTTGTTGTTGGTGTTGGAGGGTGTTGGGAAGGGTTTTCGGCGTGGGCGGCGGCGGTGGCAGGTGTTGGTGGATGTGTCGTTGACGGTCGCGGCGGGGGAGATGGTTGGTGTTGTTGGGGCGCGTGGGGAGGGCAAGACGACGTTGTTGGAGGTGGCGGCGGGGGTTGTGCTGCCGGACGAGGGGCGGGTTTGGTTTGAGGGGCGTGATCTGGCTTGTTGTTCGGTTGATGAGCGGGCGGATCTGTTGGGGGATCGGATTGCGTGGATGCCGCGCGAGGGGATGGGGGATTTCGAGGTGCTGGACTTCGTCGGGTTGCCGTTGGCGATGGGTCGTGGTCGGGGGATGCGTGAGGCGGATGATCTCGCGATGGCGGCGTTGGAGCGTGTTGGGGTGTCGGATTGTGCGAGGAAGAGGTGGGATGAGCTGTCGAATTGGGAGCGGGTGCTGGTTGCGTTCGCGCGGGGGTTTGTCGGCCGGCCGCGGTTGATGGTGGTCGATGATTTGCTGGATGGCCTTGGTCCGCGTGGGACGCGTGAGGCGGGCGAGTTGTTGTTGTCGCTGGCGGGCGAACTGGGGTGCGGGGTGTTGGTCGCTGCCTCGGATTTGGAGGCGTTGCTGGTCGCCGATCGGGTGTTGTGTTTCGAGAACGCCAGCCTGTCTGTCCTGTCTGGGCCCACCCGCCCCAACACCAACATCATCGACCTACGGGACAACCGTCGCCGCGTAGCTGGTGACGAGCGCGGATAAGTGCTCGAGCTCCGCGAGCTGGTCAAGCGCTACCGCGTCGGGAAGGGCGACCCGATCCGCGCCGTAGACGGCGTATCGCTGACCGCCGCGCCCGGCGAGTTTGTGGCTTTGTATGGGCCTAGCGGCTCCGGCAAGACGACGCTTCTGGAACTGGTTGCGGGGGCACAACAGCCCGATGGTGGCACGGTTCTTGTGGACGGCCGCGACATCTTCGCGTTGTCCGAGCGCGACCTGGACGAGTATCGCCTCACGCAGCTTGGCATCATCGGCCACCCGGCCGATCTGATCCCGGGCGCCCGCGCGATCGAGAACGCATCGTTGAGGCTGCTCCTGACCGACACCCGTAAGGCGAACCGCACACTCGAACCGCTGATGGCGCGGTTGGGCCTCGGAGATCGTATGGAGCACCGGACAGAGGAGCTGTCGATGGGAGAGCGCCAACGGGTGATGGTCGCGATGGCCCTCGCGACCAACCCGACGATTGTGCTCGCCGACGAGCCCACCGGGAACCTGGACACCGAGCGCACCGGGGAAGTGCTCGGTTTGCTACTGGAGATCTGTCGCGAACGCCGCGCCACGGTCCTGCTTGCCACCCACGATCCCCAGGCAGCGTCATTCGCCGACCAGATCCACGAACTACGCGATGGGCGACTGCAGGAGTACCGGCCCGACCATGTGCTCGTTCCCAACCCATCGCTCAGGGAGCGTGCATGAGCACACAACGGACAGGCCGACGCCGGATGAGTCTCTCTGACCTCGTGTATCTGTATCGGGCGCGTCTGCGGACACGAAACGTCGTGGTGCAGGACCTCTTCGCGATCGCCGGAATTGCGGTTGGCGTGGCGTTGCTGTTCGCCTCGCAGGTCGCGAGTACCAGCCTTACCCAGTCCGTGCAGCAGCTCAGCAGCCAGCTCGTCGGTAGCACGCAATTCCAGCTGGACGCCAGGGGTCCGGGCGGAGTCAGCGAAGGCGTGCTCGCGCAAGCCAGCCGGCTACCCGGCGTCAAGGTCGCGCTGCCCGTCCTAGAGCAGCAGGCAAACGTGATTGGGCCGAACGGCCGGCAGCGGTCGGTCGACCTGATCGGCACCAACCCCCGGTTCGCGCACTTCGGCGGGCCGCTGCTCCGTCGATTCAGCGCCACTCAGCTCTCCGCGCAGAGAGCGATCGCGCTGCCCAACCCGATCGCTAACGCCATCGGCGCGGGAGCGCTCCAGACAATCAAGCTGCAGGTCGGCGCGCAGATCATCACCACGCTACTCGGGGCGACACTCGACGAACGCGACATCGGTGGGCTGATCCACAGCCCCGTCGCGCTCGCACCCGTCGGCTATGCACAGGAAGTCACCGGCATGAAGGGCCGGGTCACCCGCATCTTCGTGCAGGCGCGCCCCGGCCAGGCCAGCGAGGTAGGCGCGGGCCTGCGTCGCTTGGCTGCCGCCAGGAGCGTGACCGTCGAGCCCGCCAGCTTCGACGCCAAGCTGTTCGCTGTCGCTTCCCTGCCAGAGAACCAGAGCGAGACGTTGTTCTCCGTGATAAGCGCGATCGTCGGGTTCATGTTTGCGCTCAATGCGATGCTTATCACAGTGCCCAGGCGCCGCCGGCTGCTCGCCCTAGTACGTCTCCAAGGCGGCAAACGCGGGATGGCCCGCCAGATCCTCGTGCTCGAAGCGATCGTTCTGGGGGCACTGGCATGTATCGCTGGGCTCGCGCTCGGCGACCTACTCTCGGTCGCGGTGTTTCACTCCACGCCCGGCTACCTGTCGTTCGCGTTCCCTGTCGGCAACGACCGGATCGTTGATCTACAGACCGTCGTGGTCGCCGTCACAGCCGGGATGGCCGCCGCTTTCGCGGGGGTGCTCTGGCCGCTGCGCGACGTGTTCATACGCCCGCGGGAGCACGGCTCACTATCTCACCGCTCGTGGGTGATCGGGCGCATCGCGATCGGCCTCGTCGGCCTGACCATCACCACGATCATCCTGGTCGCACGACCCCAGGACTCAAAGCTTGGCAACCTCACCCTGGTAATCGCGCTCCTGTGTGCCTTGCCGTTCCTCTTCAACGGTGTCGTGGCTATGTTCGCCAGGGTTCAGCCCGTGTTGAACCGGCCGTCACCGCGGATCACGCTCACGCACCTGCGCACACCGCCGACCCGTGTTCGCTCACTGGCGATCGTCGCGACAGGCGCGGTCGCGGTATTCGGCGTCGTAGCCATCCAAGGCGCACAGCTCAATCTCCAGCGCGGCCTTGATGCCTCCGCACACGACATCGACTCAAGCGCCGATGTTTGGGTCACGCCCCGCGGAGAATCCAACGCGTTCGCGACGACCCCGTTCACCTACCCGGCGGGGACAACAGCACTGGCCCGTCTGCCCGGAGTCCGAAACATCAGCGTCTATCGCGGGAGCTTCCTGACATGGGGCGACCGCCGGCTGTGGGTCCTCGCTCCACCACGCAGCAGCGCACAGCCCGTACCCGCGAGCGAGATCGTCGCCGGCAACCGCGCGGACGCGGACGCGAGGCTCCGTGGAGGCGGATGGGCGGTAGTCTCGCAGGCGCTCGCCTCAGAACACGATCTGCACGTCGGCCAAGCCTTCACGCTGCCCTCGCCTCAGTCGATGAGCTTCAGGGTCGCGGCGCTGAGCACGAACCTCGGGTGGCCGCCCGGAGCGATCATCGTCAACTCCCAAGACTACGAACGCGCATGGCTAAGCAGCGACCCGAGCGCGTATGAGATCCAAACCACCCCCGGCGCGCAGCCAGCAGTGGTGCGTCGCCTCATCCAAAAAGCGCTAGGCCCAGAAACAGGTCTGGTCGTAGAAACGGCCAGCGAACGCGAGCAGCGCCACTACGCTCTCGCGCAGCAGGGCTTGTTGAGACTCACGCAGATCCGGCTCCTCGTGCTGATCGCGGCGATGCTCGCAATCGCCGGCGCGCTCGGGTCGCTGTTCTGGCAGCGCCGCGGCTTCGTGGCGTTCATTCGCTGCCAAGGGTTCCGCAAGCCCGTTCTGTGGCGCTGGCTGCTGTGGGAGAGCTCGCTGCTACTCGGCACGGGCTGCTTGGCCGGCGCGATCTTCGGCGTATATGGACAGCTCTTGTTGAGCCACGCGCTAGCAACCGTCACCGGGTTTCCGATCTCCTTCAACCTCCAAGCGCTCGTCGCGCTCTCGACATTCGCACTCGTGAGCATCGCCGCCATTGCGGTAGTCGCCGTGCCCGGATATCTCATAGTGCGTGTCCCCCCGAAAGCCGTCAGCCCGGCTGGCTGACCCATGCAGGGCTCGCCGGGCAGCTAGTCCGGTTCCGCTCACGCTGCGCCAGCTGCGCGTCCTCGGCGAAGCGGCAGCTCGAGAGCTGGCCTGGACACTGCCTGCGGTCGGCCTCGAGGTCCGCGCATGGCGGGCGCGGGCATCCGCGATTCCCGACGCGACGATCCGCAAAGACGCACTCAGCGCGCTAGCCCACAAGCGCGGGCACACGGACGGCGCGGCACTCTTCTGCATCTTCCCGCGAGCCCGCGACCCGAGTCTCCTTCGACTGCTTGTCGCCTACGAGATCATGTGGGACTTCCTCGACAGCGTCAACGAGCGCGGGGCACGAGCCGGTCAAACAAACGGCCGTCAGCTCCACCTCGCGCTGATCGACGCGCTCGACCCTGGCGCGCCGCTGTCCGACTACTACCGCTACCACCCCTGGCGAAACGATGGCGGCTACCTCAACTCCATCGTTCGGGTCTGCCACGCCGCCTGCCGGCAACTCCCCTCATATGAAGCCGTGCGCTCGCTTCTCGCCCAAGAGGCAAGACGGGCACAGGTACTGGCGATCAACCACGACCTCGATCCCATACGCCGTGACATCGACCTACGCGCGTGGGCACGCCAAAGCTTCCCCGGCGGGCACGAGGCGAGCTGGTACGAGCTGACTGGCGCCGCCAGTGCCTCACTCACCATCCACGCGCTGCTCGCGCTCGCGACGGACCCTCACGTGAGCGACAGCGAGATCGCCCGTGTCCATCATGCCTACTTCCCCTGGATATCCGCGGCGACCACGATGCTTGACAGCTACGTCGATCAAGCCGAGGACAACGCAAACGGCGACCACAGCTACGTCGCACACTACCCGACCGCACAGTTCGCGCTCCAGCGCATCGCGCTACTCATCCGCCGCTCGATAGCAGAGGCCAGCGCCCTACCCGACAGTGAGCGCCACATCGTGATCGTTGCGTGCATGGTCGCTATGTACCTGTCAAAGGAAAGCGCGCATACACCTGCAATGCGCCGCGATACCAAGACGCTGCTCAACGCTGGCGGACCACTACCTCCACTCCTACTTCCCGTCTTGCGCATATGGCGGGTCGCTTACGCCCAACGCTCTACCTAACACATTCCAAGGAGAACACAAAAATGGGCTTTACCTCGTCACCCTCACTCACAACCCGCACCCGACCGCCGCTGCCACCGGCCGCACCGCTTCCATCAGTTCTCCAGACAGTCGCGTGTCGCGTGCGACCGCTTGAGTACCTTGAATGGTGCGGCAGTCGTCTAGGCCAGCGTTTCACTGTCTATCCGATAGACATGCCACCGTTGGTCTTTCTCTCAAGCCCTGACGACATCCGAACGATAGTCACCGCGCCGTTGACAGTCCTGCATGCCGGCGCTGGAGCCGCCAGGACCGCACCGATCTTCGGCGACCGCTCGTTCCTGCTGCTAGAGGAAGACGAATATCTCGCCGGGCGCAACGCGATCCGCCCAGCGCTCCACCGCGACACGGTCCAAGAGCACACAGATATGGTCGCCGATTTGGCCGCCCGCGCGGTTGCATCGTGGCCAGTAGACATCCCGATCGAAAGTCACCCCTATCTCTCCGTCGTGACATTGACGGTCATCCTGCGGAGCGTGTTCAGTAGGGACGATGCGACCATGGCGGCGCTACGCGACCGACTGCTCGCAATGCTCTCGGTAACATCGAGCCCCGTCCTGCAGGAGCCAAAGCTGCGCCACCTACCCGGCTGGCGGAATACATGGCAACGGTTCCTCACACAGCGTCGAGCAGTCGACGAGCTGATCGCGAAGCTCATCGCCCAGCGCCGAGACACCGCGGACCAGCACGGCGACGTGCTCGAAATGCTGCTCGAAGCACGGCGTCCAGACGGGGCGCCGATGCCCGACGAGGAACTGCGAGACAACCTCATCTCCGTCATCGTCGCTGGGCACGAGACAACCGCGTCAACGCTCGCATGGGCATTCCAGCTGCTCGCACACCACCCGAGCGTTCAAGACCAACTGGCCGCCGAGATCGACACCGGCCAAGGCGATCAATACCTCACAGCCACGATCAGCGAGGTAATACGCCACCGGCCCGTATTCCTGTTTACGGCGCCCCGTGCCGTCGCCCAGCCGATCGAGATCAGCGGATGGACATATAACCCACCCGCGCATCTACTCGGCTGCACCTACCTCATGCACCACGACCCAGAACTGTTCCCAAGCCCCCAGGAGTTCCGCCCAGAAAGGTTCCTAAACGGAGAATCCCCGACGCGCGTATGGTTGCCGTGGGGCGGGGGCCGAAAGCTCTGCCCAGGCCGACATCTCGCTTTGCTTGAGCTGCAAACGATACTCCGGGCGACCCTCTCCACCCGGCGGCTGCTGCCCGCAAGCAACAAAATCGAGCACGCACGCTGGCGCAGCGCCGTTCTGACTCCCCACGCGGGCTCGCGAGTCATCCTGCACAAGCGCGCCCCGGGGACAGCTCGCACCGGCACGCACCGCATGCTCGACGGGCGAGCCAGCCGCTAACGGTGTTCAGCTCAGTACGTTTATATTCAGCTCAGAACGTTTCTATTCGACTCAGAACGAGATTTCTCGCGATCTGAGGCCCGAGCCGTCACGATCACGCCCGTCGTGACGAAAGACGCGAAAGCTCCCATCAGTTGCGTTCCCCCAGGGAGCCGGGTTTCGTCTGTGCGCCGGGGTTCGTGGTGAGGGTGCCTGAGACCGTGGCCGAGCGGTCTACTTCCGCTCGGCCACGCGCGGCTGGATTGGGTCGTTTGACGGGTGTTGTGATTGAGCTTGACGAGGCGCAGGTCGCTCGCGTTCTGCGCGCGGCTTCGGCTGAGGGAGCGATGTCGCTGGTGCTGGGCGGCCTTGAGGATTTCAGAGGCAGATCACGGTCGGGCTGCAAGGCCGCGCTGTCGGAGCTGGATGATTCGCGTTTGTCGCGGTCGCTGCTGCTTGGGCTGGTGATTTATGCGTCGATCCCGGCTGATGGCAGCTCGATCGGGGTCATCGAGATCGCGCGAATCAACGAGGTCACGCCTAGCATGGCTCACAGGTACGTGAGCACGCTCGTGACGGCTGGTCTCGTGGACCGTGACCCAAAGACCCGCAGATACAGGGCCGCGAGTAGCACTGTCGGTGGCACGGATGGTTGAGCGCGCACCCTTGCCGGCGCTGGGGCGTGGTTTCGCTGTGAGTAGCGGTGGTGGGTTTGGCGGCGTGTACGGGGTGGGGGTGGGCTGGTGATGCGGGATGTGTCGATCACGCTGACCGAGGGACAGGTAACGCGGGTTGTCCGTGAAGCGTCGGGTGGGCCGCAGCTCGCGGGGCTGCTCGCTGGTGTGGGCGACCTTGAGGTGATACGGATGGCGATGCAGCCGATGTGGGATGACCACCAGTGGTCGCGTTCGGTGCTGCGCTCGGTGCTCGTGCTCGCTGCGTGCCCGGCTGATGGCAGCGACAGCGAGATCACGGATATCGCGCGGGCGACCGGGCTTTCCCCGAGCACGACGCATCGGTATGCACAAACGTGGGCCGCTCTCGGGCTGATCGAGCAGGACCCGCGGACACGGCGCTACCGGCGCGTCCTTGACGCCGGCCGGCAGCGGGAGCCGGGGGGTACCCGTGCTGCGGGCTGAGCACCCCGGGGTGGGAGAGGCGACTGCTGGCGGTCGTGGCGAGGTGCGTGTCATGGATCGACTGGTTGGCTTGGCGATCCCGCCGGTGATCCTGACTGACGAGGCAGGCCGCCCCGTCGATCTGCATGAACCGCGATTGCTCGTCGTCTACTTCTACACCGGCGTGTGCAGTTCGTCCGGGGGTGGCGAGGAGACCGCGATGATCGACACCGCGCAGCACAGCGCTTTTCGCCGGCACCGGCAGGCCCTGGAAGCCCGCGGCTACATCCCGGTGGGCGTCAGCAGCCAGTCGCGAGTCGAGCAGCAGCGGACGGTCATCGTGAACCGCCTCGCGCACAAGCTGCTGAGCGACCCAGACCTCGAGCTGGCAGACGCGCTCGCGCTGCCGACGTTCACCCATGATGGGGAGCGCTTCTACCAGCGGCTGGTCATGGTCGCGAGCGGTGGGGTCATCAGGAAGGTGTTTTTCCCCGTGAGCAACGCGCTGCGCAGCCCCGCTCAGGCACTCGCGTGGCTGACGATGCACGGCGGCTTTCGCGATGCCGATGACCGCGATGCCGGATGAGCACCCGGGTCGCGAACGGCAGCTGGGCTGTCCTCGGCGTTCCGCCACGTGGGCTAGTGGGTCGTCCACAAACGTTGCACCCGAAACCGAGACCAAGAGCCCGCTCTGGCACAGGGATTCGGGAGCTCAAACCCGGTCGAACAATCCTGGACGGTCCACTAGCGGCGTGTGGCTTTACGCCTCACGATCAGACGTCCACGGTTGATCGTCTGTGGCGGCTGGGTGGGCTATGACGCCGAGGCCATCACCGCAGTTGCGGCGCTTTGAGCCCGTCCCAGACATTCACGTGCTCGCTGCGATCGACCGTGCTGAGCGCCACAACCAGATCGAGGGGGTCCAGCGGGCGCACATAGCTGAACATCTCGGGTTCGTGCATAGCGCCCTGACGACCCGGCGGCTGCGCCCGCAGATCGACGCGCTGATCGAGGCTGGAGCGGTGAGGCGCTTTCAGCGCGGTGGTAGTCAGGTCTGGGGGCTGACCGGTAGTGGCCGCAGGCGGGTCGCGCGTGCCCGCAGAGCGGCGGGCGGCGCGCCGGGGCTTCCAGAGTCGCCTCAGCACTGGCGCTGGCGCCAAGCCCGCGTCGAGGCCGCAGAGCACATCGACGGACTCCGCCAAGAGGTCCGAGACGCGCTCAAAGAGGGTCTACGTATGCTCGATGACCCGCAGGTCTGCGCAGAAGGTTGGATGGAGCTTTCCACTCGCCTGCAACAGCGATGCGCGCGGCTTGGAGCGGCGCAATACCGGCTCAACGAGTGGCGGGAGCCGGACGACATGAAAGCCGACGCGGACGAGGCGCACCGTCGGCTACGCCGGATTCACATCGCGGCGGATGACGACCATCTGACAACGAGACCATGAACTCGCCAGGAAACGTCAGACCGGCCCGCCGGGGTGGGGTAGCGTATTGAGTTGGCCCTGCTCGTCGGCCGTACCGCCGTCCATATCAGCGATGGGGAACGCAGGTAGCAGCGGCCCGCACGACGCGAGGGCGGTGACCGCTGCGAGCCCCGCGACGGAGGGCCGCAATGGCCGGGACGGCTCCGCCGCGCCTATTCGCGGGAAGACGTCCGCAGGCGACGCGATCACCGTCGTTGTGGGGCGAGTTGACCCTCTGATTGGTTACGGCCTGCAATATGTCCTTGGTGGCCACGAGGGGTTCCGTGTGCTCGACGGTGTTTTGGAAGGCGTGGCGGTGGACTTGCGCGAGGATGGCAGTCTGAGCCTCCTTGCTGGAGGCCGCGAAGGCGCCGTCTTTGCATCTGCGGCGTCGCGGGCGGCGCCGCGGGTGGTGATCCACAGCGAGGCCGCTGGGCTGGTCGTCGCGCCGCCGTTGAGTGAGGCGGGGAGCGGTGTCGTCATGCTTGCCCACGAGCCGTCACTGCCGTATGGCATGACTCTGCTCGCAGCTGGCGTCTCGTGTTTGGCGTGGAGTGTTTCGGCTCAGGATTTGCTTGCGGCGATTCGTCTCACGGCGAGTGGGGGGTGTGTGTTGGTTGGCGATGAGGGCCGAGTGGAACGACCCGATCGGCGTGGCGGAAGCATCCTTACGAAGCGTGAGATTCAGGTGCTCAGATTGCTTAGTGAGGGCAGCGCCTACGGGGAGATTTCGCATAAGTTGGGGATCAGTGTTGAGACGGTCAAGAAACACACGAGAAGGCTGCTGCGCAAGCTCAGGGCAGGGACCAAGCGAGACCTGATCGGGCTGCCGGTCGAGTGGCTGGGGTAGACTGAGATGTCGAGCAGGGCGAGTATGCGGCAAGGTTCTTGGGTCAAGTGTATGGATAACTATGCCGCCGACCGTCACCTTTATTGTCACTGACCCAAATTCGCGAAATGGGTCATAGACAGTCTCGGTTCTTTCGCCTAGGGTTGGTCGCAACTGTTCTGTTGATCCGCGTGGGTCGGTGATCTGCGTGGGTGGCCCGATGGGGGGAGTAGGATGCGGTTTGCTCTACGCTGGCTTACGATGTCGCTGTTGTGCTGTGTCGCGGGGCTGGCAGTCTCGCCTGTAGTCGCGGTGGGAGAAGGCGCGGCCTCTGAAGGCGCGTCATCCGCTGAAGGCGCTGGCGTGTCCTCGTCGCTGGAAAGCTCGCTGGTGACCCTGGGGTCGCCGGCCGAAGGCGAAGAGTGGCAGGCGCAGGAAGAAGCGGACCGTAGAAACCCGGAGGCGGTGGCGGAACGCGCAGCCTCTCGCACGAAGTACGAGGGCTTGAATACAGCGCAGGCGGCAAAGGTCGCCGGAGAAGCGTTTACGACTGTGATCGATGAACCGGCGGGTGGCCCGCCGAGGCTCCCTGTTGGGCAGAGCATCGCGCGCTATCTGACTGATGACGCTGCGCAGGTTGATCTCGGCGAAGGCAAAAGCGGCTTGATCGAATCGACGGCACCGATGGCGATCGAACGTTCGTCGGGGCAGCTGGCGCCTATAGATCTCAGCTTGAGCAATGACGGGAGCTCGTTCCAGCCCGCGACTGCGGCGTTGAACGTATCGATTCCCAAGCGGCTGAGTGATGGGGTGGCGCTGCCGGGCGTTGGTGTATCGCTGACGCCGGTCGACGGGTCGGGGGTCCCGCTAGGCAGCTCGGAAGGTATGGTGGACGGTGCCACGGTGTTCTACGGCGGCACTGGGACCGACTCGGATACGGTGATAAAGCCGACGACCGCGGGATTTGACGTCGACACGATGTTGCTTTCGGTCGAAAGTCCGCGGCAGCTCTACTTCCGAGTTGGGTTGCCGGCCGGTGCGAGTCTCGAGCATGCTGAGGACGGTACAGGGACTGTAGATGTAGTTTCGCAGGGCGCGGTGATTGCGACCATCGTGCCGCCGGCCGCTCGCGACGCCTCCGGCACCGCGATCTCGGTGTCGATGTCGCTGTCGGGAGATACGCTGGCGTTGAGCGTCGACGACGGCTCGGAAGAATACAAGTATCCAGTGGAGGTCGACCCGGAAGTCCTCGGGACGGATTCGCAATTGGTCGCCAGCGGCAGCAAGCGCTCCAACTGGGAATTCTACACGAGTAACGGCAAAAAAGAACCGAGCGCCAACTTCGCGTCCTCGACGGAAGCCGGCATCCTAAAGACGTACGGGGTTCATGAATACAAAGAAGGCGAACTTGCGTTTTGGGTGTATCAGACCCGCGGTGTCTCGAAAATCTACGAGTTCGAGGGCGAAACCGAAGCAAGCAACAAGGAAGATCGCATCGAAAGCGTGGTGGAACTGCAGCACGAAGGTGGTGTGACAGAAGAAAAAGAGCTACTTTCGAACGAAGCCAAAGGCCCGGTCGAATACACGAAAAAACCCCTCCCGGAACCGTTGTGCCCCAAAGGCAAAGAAACGTGCGTCCCAACGTCGGGAAACAAAGAAAACGCCGTGCACTTCCAGCAATCGGTGGTCAACAAACCATCCAGCAAATACTCGTTCTCGGACGCTATCGACGCGGGTACTGTGTACATATCTGAGCCCGAAAAAACGCACTCCACTACAAGCTACAACACGACGCCCGCGGAATTCGAAGTCGAAGTCGAAAATGCTAAACACGAAAAAGAAAAACAGAAACGCGCCAACGTCCTATATAGTTCTGCAAGTTGGCTGAGCGAATACGATGGTGCGTTCCAGACGATCGCTAAAGATACCGGCATCGGGGTCGCGAAGGCACTGTTGGAATACGACAACTCCGGCAAATGGGAAGTCGTGTCCGGCTCCGAACATCCCTACCTCGAAGAGGGGCTCTGCAAGGGGGTGCAATGCGAACCTAAGCAGGAAGAATACTGGACCCTGAACAGCCATCTGCCGAACGGAGAAGATAAAATTCGCTACAGGGCGGAAGAGGCGTTTGGCGAGACCACGCACGAAACCGAGTCGCTGGAATCCGAAGGCCAGGCCACGGTCAAAGTCGACCGCTCCAAACCCCACAGCATCTTCTTGACGGGGTTGCCGTACGGTAACGAACTGAGCGAGAGGCCCTACAAGCTGAAGGTCGAAGCCACGGATGGAGAAGGCACGACAGTCGCAAGCTCGGGTGTCGCGTCGATCAGACTCGCGGTGGATGGCAAAGAAGAAGTCCTCAAAAAAATCGGTGGTACGGGTGAATGCGCGAAAGAAAAAGGGGAATGCACCGCGAGCGAGGAATGGGAAATCAACGGTGCTGAACTCGGTGCAGGGCACCACGCGATCGTAGTCGTGGTGAAGGACCGGGCAGGAAACGAAGGGCGGCGCGAAGAAACAGTCTCGATTAGGCACTCTACGCCCGTGGCCTTGGGCCCAGGCTCTGTCGATCTAGAGTCCGGCGACTTCAGCATGGGCGCCGGCGACGTATCGATGGGCTCCGGCCTGGCGGTGTCACGTAACTACAGCTCGCGTGCCACCGAGGGAGGCGATGAAGGACCGCTAGGCCCGGAGTGGAGCATGAGCATGGCAAACACCGAGTCGCTAACCGAACTCGTCGACGGCAGCCTGCTGATGACCGCGGCAAACGGAAGCCAGACGATCTTTGCCAAGCCCCTCTCTGGAGTAAAATGTGGCGCCAGCACGCCGTTTGAATCACCGCCCGGTGACTCCAACCTGAAGCTGTGGTGTGAAGAAGGCAAAGAAACGAAAGAAAGAGTCGCGTACTATCTCGAAGACTCTGCGGACCACAGCACGGTGAAGTTTACGCTGCCGACTGGCGGGAGCAAGGAGTGGGTCCCGACAAGACAAGAAGGAGCGGTTTCAACCGACACGGCCACGTATGCTTACAAAACGGCGGAACAGTACAACGTGTATCCGCTTCCTTGCTGCAGCAATGCCGGCTTCGGCGGGATTGTTACCGGTTCCGATGGCAACCTGTGGTTCTCGGAGTGGGGTACCAAGAAGATCGGCAAGATCACTCCGACAGGGACCGTGAGCGAATATTCCGTGCCGGCGGAACGGACTCCGGAATACATAACGGCCGGCCCTGATGGCAACCTCTGGTTCACTTGGACAAACAGCAGCAACAGTAAACAGCGAGGAATAGACAAGCTTACGACCGCCGGAAAGTTCAGCGAATACGCTTTGCCCGAAGGCAGCAACGAAATGTCAGACATCACGCCGGGGCCCAACGGCGAACAGGCCCTGTGGTTCACCGACGACGGCACCGAGCGAATCGACCGCATCTCGACCGGGGGTGTGATAACGGCGGAATACGCCTTGCCGAAAATGGAATTCGAACTAAGAAATCCGGGGCGTATCGTCGCGGGGCCCGACGGGAACCTCTGGTATACGGTGGGAAGCTCCGAAAACGGCCACGAAAAGATCGTGAAGATGACTACGGCGGGAGCCGCCACGGTCTACAAACTGCCGCCGGCGAACAACTCCGTGCGCGGTCTCGCAGCAGGGCCTCCCGGCGAAAACGCGGTCTGGGTCACTGAGGATTGGAAAGGCTTCGGCGAAGAATACGGGGAACACTCAAGTATCGCCAAGATAACGACACTTGGCGCGATCACGGAATACGCCTTGCCAGCGAAAAGCAGCCCGGATGCCATCATTGCGGGGCCAGAAGGCAACATGTGGTTTACCGATACCCTCGAAGCAGCGATCGGCAAGATCACCCCGTCAGGCGTGGTAAGCGAATACCGCGGCAGCAAAGTCGGAGACGCCAGGTCCATTACGCTCGGGCCCGATGGTAACCTGTGGTATGCGAACGAAAACAGCGGAGGGTCGATCGGGATGGTCACCCCGGCAGGCGTGACCACCGAGCCCTCGGAAGCACTCGCGCCCGTTCCCTCGGGCGTATCGTGCGCGCCGGAACTGAAACCTGGATGTCGCGCGCTGAAATTCAGCTACGCCACGGAAACTACGGCAAAAGGCGAAAACGAGAGCGAATGGGGCAGCTACCGCGAGCGCCTAACCAAGATTCTGTTGGCAGCGTACAATCCGACGTCGGGAAAAATGGAAGAACCAGCGGTCGCGGAATACCGCTATGACAAGCTCGGGCGCCTGCGTGCTGAGTGGGATCCCCGCATCTCTCCCGCGCTAAAGACGACGTACGGGTACGACGAATACGGCCACCTCACGGCGTTGGACTCGCCGGGACAGGAGCCGTGGATGCTCACGTACGGGACCAGCACTAACGACGCGGGCACGGGCAGGCTGCTGAAGGCTGCCCAAGCGCCCGCCTCAGCTGAACTATGGGGCGGCGAAGCCGTGGCGCGCACAGAAGCGCCGACACTGAGCGGAACACCTGTGGTCGGCACGATGGTGGCAGTCTCCACCGGCAAATGGTCGGGAAGCCCAGCCGCATACGGCTACCAATGGGAACGATGCACCAGCGAAGGCCAGTGCTCACAGATTCTCGGCGCCACAAACGCGAACTACACCCCCGTCGAAGCTGACATCGGCGATAAGCTACTCGCTCTAGTCACAGCCACCAACGGCGGAGGGTCAGCCACGACAAGCGTGACGAGCACCGAAGTCAAAGCACCCGCTGTGACCGAATACCCAGTAGCCGAACAAAGCGATCCCTACGCGATCACATCGGGCCCCGAAGACTCGCTGTGGTTCACAGAGCAAAACGCCAATAAGATCGGCAAGATCACCACCTCGGGTAGCGCCTCCGAATACAAAGCAAGCGAGTCCTCCTTGGGCATCGCCGTAGGCCCGGATGGCAACCTGTGGTTCGCCGGCTTCGGCGCCGACAAGATAGGCAAGGCCACGCCCTCGGGAACCGTCACCGAATACCCCGCCAAAAACGAGCCCGTAGCCATAACCGCGGGCCCCGACGGCAACCTCTGGTATACGGAGGCATACAGCGAAAAGATCGCCAAGATCACCACGACAGGCACGATCACCGAATACGCGAGCAAAGGGACGGGCCTTTTCGGGGTCGCGCTGGGACCAGAAAAAGAAGCCGTCTGGTACACCGAGGAAGCCGGCTACATAGGCAGGATGACGACCTCCGGCACAGCCAGCCGGTATGCACTCCCGAAAGGCAGTGAACCGCATGGCATCACAGCCGGTCCCGAAGGCGAACAGGCACTCTGGTTCACAGACGCCGGCACAAGCAAGATCGGAAAGATAACGACTACCGGCACGATCACGGAATTCACGCTCCCGTCCGGCAGCTCGCCAGCTGGGATCACGGCCGGCCCAGGGGGAAAGCTCTGGTTCGTAGATCACGGCACCAGTAAGATCGGAAGCATCACAACATCGGGGGCCGTAACCGAATACAAACTGCCGGAAGGCAGCGCACCGGAGGGCATCGCCGCGGGCCCAGAAAAAGAAAACGCGCTCTGGTTCACGAACTACAAACCAAGCAAGATCGGGAAGTTCGTAGTCAGCACGAGTGCCTCTGAAGTGCGGGCCCAGCCTGGAACCACGGTTGACTACAACGTACCAGTCTCTGGCGCCGGCGCCCCTTACAATATGAGCGAAACCGAAATCGCCAAGTGGGGACAAAAGGCCGAAGAGGCCCCCGTAGATGCGACGGCCATCTTTCCGCCGGACTCGCCGCAGGGGTGGCCGGCTTCAGGCTACAAGCGCGCCACTGTCTACTACCTTGACGAACAGGGCCGCACGGTCAACGCTGCCCAGCCGACTACGGCCGAAAACGGTTCGATATCGACCACGGAATACAATGAATACAACGACATCGTGCGCACCTTGACGCCGGACAACCGCGAAGCAGCTTTGAAAGAAGGCTGCGAATCAGAAGCAAAATGCGAATCAGCCAGGAAGGCCAAGCTGCTTTCGAGCGAAAACACCTACAACGGTGAAGGCGCGAAAGAAAAAGAAGTCGCGGAACCCGGCACGAAGCTTATCGAAACAGTCGGCCCACAGCACGAGATAAAGTACCTAGAAGGGAAAGAACAAAAGGAATCGCTTGCGCGGAATCACGAGAAGTTGTTCTACGAAGATGAAGCTGCCGAAGTCGAAACGAAAGAAAAGTACGACCTCGTAACCAGAACCACAAACCTCGCGCAACTCGCCAACGAAGAAGAACGAGAAGCGCGCCACACAACGACGTCATACTCAGGGCAGAAAAGCGCCAGCGCACCAGCCGGCCTCGGCTGGAAGCTACGCCAGCCGACCTCCGTGACAGTCGAACCGGAAGGCGCGAAAATCACCCACACCACCCTGTACTATGAAGAAGGTCACGAAGCTATGGGGCAAGTGATGGAAACGCGGGGACCGGAGGGCACTGCCGGCGAATCAGCACACGACAAAAAGATCATCTACTACACCTCGGAAGAAAACAAAGAATACGCCGGGTGCGGTAAACATCCGGAATGGGCAGGCTTGGTGTGCGAGTCGCTCCCGGCAAAACAGCCGGCCGAAGTCGGTGGCGTGCCGAAGCTACCCATCACGACAACCACCTACAACATCTGGGACGAGCCAGAAACGATCGAAGAAACCTTCCCGAAAACGGCGACCGTCGCAGAAGAGAAACGTACGACCAAGGACGGCTACGACTCAGCGGGGCGCCTAACGAGTGGCGAAGAGACATCGACTGCCAGCACAGAAAGCACAGACAAGGCGCTCCCGAAGGTCAGCGATGAATACAATACCACGACAGGTCTGCTCGAAAAGCAGAGCACAACTGTCGGCGAAACAACGCGAACCATCACAAGCAAGTACAACAGGATCGGCCTGCTGGAAAAATATACGGATGCCGACGGAAATGTCGCGACGTTTAAGTACGCTGGTCCGGAAGGAGATGATCTCATTGAAGAAATGAGCGACGGCAGCGACCAAGGCAAAAGCAGCCAGAAATACACCTATAGCGAAATAACGAAGCGCCTGACGACGCTTGTAGACTCAGCTGCCGGCACGTTCACCGCGAGCTATGACACGGAAGGGAAGCTGGCAAGCGAGGTCTACCCGAACGGCATGTGCGCGAACTACAGCGATAACTCGGTGGGCGAAACGACTCATATTGAATACCTGAAGACATCGAACTGCGCAGAAAAAGAACCAGCGACGTGGTTCAGCGAAGCCAGGGTGCCATCGGTACGAGGCGAAACGATGAGCCGGACGAGCACGCTCGGAAAAGAGGAATACAACTACGACACGCTAGGGCGCCTCACGGAAGTAGCGGAAACCGCAGCTGGGGAATACTGCAAAACCCGCAGCTACAGCTACGACGAAGAATCCAACCGCGCCACACTGACCACGCGCGAACCCAACAGCAAAAAAGAATGCGCGAGCGAAGGCGGCACCATCGAAAAACACACCTACGACGAAGCAAGCCGCCTCACCGACAGCGGCATCACATACGACCCGTTGGCGAACATTACGAAGCTTCCGGCTGGCGACGCAGAAGGCCACGCCCTGGAAAGCACCTTCTATGTCGATAACGCGGTCGCGACACAAGCCCAGAACGGAGTGACGAACGATTACTTCCTCGATCCTGATGGGCGGGTACGCGACACGACGAGCGGCAGCAAGAATGCGATCACGCACTACGACGGCTCAGGCGAAGCGGTAGCATGGACAAGCGAAGGCTCTGGGGAAACAGAAAAATGGGTGCGCAACATACCCGGTATCGACAGCACGCTCACCGCGGTCGAGAAGGGCGAAGGGAAAACCACGGAAACGGCAGTGCTGCAACTTCACGACCTGCAAGGCGACATCGTCGCGACAATCAAGGATAAAGTGGGCGAAACAGAAGTTGTCTCGCAATACAACAGCACGGAGTTCGGCGTCCCTAACGGAGGCAAAGAACCGCCCAAGTATGCGTGGCTCGGCGCCGGCGACATCGAACGCTCGCTCGCGTCCGGCGTCATCACCGAGGGCGCCACATCATACGTGCCACAGACCGGAAGACCGCTGCAAACCGAAGAGGTCGTGCCGCCCGGACTGCCCACCGGGTCGGGTGGCGTCGCCGCCACGTTCCAAGCATCGCCTTGGAACCGGCAGGGGGCGGAACGCGTGGGCGCGGAAGCACCGGGGTTGGAAGCAGGACGCGAACGCGAAGTAGCGGAAGCGGCCATCAAGGCAGCCCTTGCAGCGGCGGCCGATCCGGAAGGGCTACTCACTTGGCAGAACAATTTGAAGCTCGCCAATGAATTCAAGGGCTGGTCGGAAGAAATCATGGAAACGATCGGGCCAGACTTGGAACAATTTGGGGCCTTTGGGATATATGGCTTGCTATTTGAAGAAGCACAGGTGGAGAGTTTTGAGGCGTTCAAACTGGAAAAATGCGCTCATCAGGTAGAGGGCATGCATCCCGAGGGGCTGTGTTGGGATCAGTACGTGCCGATCACATACACCGTATTTGATCTAGGCACGTTTCACCTTGTGCCGCCAGGTCGATTTGGGACGGAAGCATGCCCCTGGGTGTCGGGGCACCGAAAGCATCACGAGCTGTTTAATTGCGAACACCATGGCTTGCGAGAAGGGTGACTATGCGGCGCAGCAAGAGATCAACTGAGGCTAGCGGCGTGCGTGTGGCCACGTTGGATTCGGAGCTAAAGTAGGCATGTGGCGCCCAAGCAGACCAAGCAGACAGGTCACATACATTGGTATGGCTTTTGCGGTCGGATTGGTCGTTGCCGCGGTAGCGGTGATCGCTGTCGAGTCTCGAGGGCGCTCCGGGGATGACCGCGTGGCAACGCGACGCTACTTGCGGGCCCGCGAAGATTTCGCGCTGGGGAGCATCAATGCGTTGAGCGCGATCCGGACGGCGATGAAGGTGTTCGTGTCTGACACCAGTGTGCCGTGCCGGGGAGTCTTGCGCATTATTTCAGAGGGAAGCACGAGCGTCAACACGCCGGGCGGAGTCCCGTACAACTCGGCGACGCAACGTGTGAACTCGGCTCTGCTCGCGCTAGGAGAAGGCTTGGACGTGGTGGCACGGCGAGTGGAGATGGAAGCGAGTAGGAGGTTTGCCGATGCGGTCCAGTCGCTCCGCTGGAGCAGCCAGAGGCTGACCAGGGTGGTGCACTTGTTTGGCGAAAGCGAACGGAGCAAGGCTAGTCTCGCCGTTCCGCCGGTGTGTCAGGACATTATGCGATGGGTGGCACGCGGGTACGCGGGGACTCCGGTAACTGAGACGCAACCGGCGGCACGATCCCAACTGCTACTGGCGAAGCTGGGCGCTGAAGTGCACGCGAGCGGACACGCCGCTGCACAGCCGAGTCGTGCGGTGCTTCGAATGCTTGCGCCGTTTGAGGGCGCTACCGAACGCGCGACAAGCAGTCGCATAGAGAGACTCGAAGGCAAGTCCGAGCGGACAGGCTTGGAAGTTTGGACACAGTCGATGGCGACCGTCGAACACGCACTGGCGGCGCCTAGTCGTAGCGCACTCGAAAGATCTGGCGTTCACGCAGTTCCCTGGAACCGCTAGTGGTCGCGCTCACCTATCAACCTTCCGAGCGCGTCACGAAGCGTATGCGCCTTCGGCGTCCCGCCGCCGGTGCCGGTGTCTGCTGGTTGCATTCGTCCGCTGTCGGGTTCGCCGTTTCGAAGGGCCGCGCGGCCGCGATCGAGGTCGTTCTCCTCGACAAAGATGTCCCGTGCGCCCGAGCCACCTGCTCGAGGACCCAGTGTGCCCTTTTCGACCGCTTGGACACCAGCTTCAGCAAGGCGACCCAAGATCATCTGGGCCTCGAACTCATTGCTTGCTGTGGTTAGATATCTCGACACGGTGGCCCCCATGCAGCGCGAGCGGACGAAGCACCGCTCACTGCTGTGCAGTCTAGCAACGATTGCGCAGCAGAGATGCGAGCAAGAGGCCCGTGGCCCGACGCCTATCCGGGTGTTGGCCACAGAGCTAGGGGTGCATGGCGACCCTGCCGGGTGCGCATGGCTTGCGGACCTTGCCGCTCGCCGTGTGGTTGCGGTATGGCTCACCTGGGACACTGCGTCACCGTCGGCGAGGGCGCGCCTAAAGGTGTACATCGGCGCCCGGCACGTCGGTCAGCTCGGAGCTGATGCCGCCAATTCCTTCAGACCCGCGATGGAAGGGCGCCCTGATAGCGATAAAGGTGAGACTTCGTGATTATGACGCGCGTTCAGGTTCGGGGCATGGCTACTGTTTGCGTCGCTGCGGCGTTGGTGCTCAGCGTGTCACACCCCGCGCAGGCAGAAACGTCGGAACTGGCTGGCGGCGGCGCGGAACGCGTGGGCGCGGAAGCACCTAGGCTTGAAGAAGAACGTGAAGCCAAGAAGAAGGAAGAAGAAGAAGTCCCTGCCAAGGAAGCCGCCGCGCGGAGCGCCATGGAACGCGAAGTCCGTGAAGCTGGCGAACGCGCAGGTCGAGAAGCGGCGGAACGCGAACGAGCCGCTGCGGAACGGGACTCAACCGGGGCGGGGCAATGCATCGTGCCACAGCTTAAGGGCGACTCTGTTGCGGTCGCTCAAGACGCGCTACACAAAGGGCATTGCGAATTGGGTAGGGTCAGTCAACCAGCGCGACGGCGCGGCCCGCTGGTGGTCATCACACAGAGCGCGAGGGCTGGCAGCAAGCTTACCGGCGGAACGGCAATAGCGGTGAAGTTGGGACGAGCAAAGACACAGCATGCGAAGTAAGCCGGTGGCCATGGTATCGGACATCTGGAGGTTGTCTCATCCGTTCGTTTGACTGCTGGCGATCTCAAAAGATGCCGCTGCGCAGCTAGAGCACACGAACGGCTGGCATTGTCACCGGCTTGTATGGTCGGAGAGCGGGTGCTGCCAGTGCGAGCGGCGTTCGAAGGGCCGGCTGGATGTGGAGCCAGGTGAATGAGAAATGAACAGCGACGCCTTTTCACCAGTGCCGCCCTCGGAATGGGGGCAGTGGGTGCTCGCGCTCTCGATCTTCCTGCTCGCTGTGCGCGCGATCGTGGCGGTTCTCAGCGGCACCGTGCGCGTCTCGGCCTCGCATGCGTCTGCGGAAGACCCGCCGGTTGTGCTGGTGGACACTGCGGGACTACAGAGCGGAATGGGAACCGCAGCTGGGCACTACGCTGGAGTGGTCGGGGTGCGCGTTGCAAGAATCGCCTCCAGCGTGACCGCCGAGGCTGGTGCCCCCGGTGCAGCCGACTCCGGCGAGCCAGAGAGGACGGCCGGCAGCCGCGTCAGGACATCGGGTGTCCCATCAGTCGGGGCCATCGTCGCGAGCCCTGTCAGCACCGAGCCCAGCGGAGCAGCTGGCCAGTCTGCGTGGTCACCCGAAGGGCAGATCTCCGCTGGGTGGGAGGCCGGGTTCTACCCGATCTACGGCGAAGCGCAGCGCGTGTTCGGCGTTGATTGGTTGCTGCTCGCGTCGATCCATAAGCAGGAGTCTGGCTTTTCCACTGCTCTCAGCACCTACCATGGCCTGAATTTCGCGGGCTGTTGCGGGGGTCCGATGCAGTTCAATGTCACCAATGGGCCCATTAGCACATGGGATTTGGTGCGTAACGCTTACCTGTATGGCAGACGCCCGGCAGCGTATGACCACCGCACCGCTCGGCACCCATCGATTTACGATGACTACGACTCGATCATGGCCGCGGCATGGCTGCTGTCGTCGGACGGCGCGAGCCTCGCGCTGGACGACTCTGCTTGGCGGGCTGCCTACGACTACTACGGCCACAACGCCGTCGGCGTTGAATACGCCGATGAGGTGCTCGCCCGTGCGATCGGGTGGTCCCAGCACGGGTTCTGCATCAACTGTGGCGTAGACTCAAGAGTGGCGCAGGCTGTCGAGGAAGCGGACGGCGCCCCTGTGATGGCGGCATACAAGCACCGCGCCAGCGTCAGCCGTTCAGTTCACTGAGAGTCCGACATCATCATCGCGGGGCAGTCCCGTGCGCACCTGACCTCGCCTGCCGCCCATCGCCAGCACCAGCCCAGCCTCACCACCCACCGGCACGGCGCTCACGCTGCTCGGAAATAGTGACCCCAAAGCCTTACGCGATCCCGCTCAAGCGATCCCACCCGCCCAAACTCGATGGGTCCAGGTTTCAGCGGCTTCGTGGGACGCGTCTTGCGCTGCGATCACCGGCCGATCTCGACGCCGAGGTCGTGGTCGACGTTCCCGTCACGCCCGAGGCGGCGCGCGCTGCGATCGAGCGCCCCGCGGGCGCGTTGCCAGTCGTGCTGCTGCTCTCGGGGCTCGGGCTCGGCGCCGAGTGGGTTATCAGGGTCGGTGATGTCGTACTGGAGGCGGTATCGCGCGAGCTGGCGGACCCCTCGCTCCCACTCGTTGCACAGCCGCGGCTCGTCGGGACACTCGCCGAGCGCGTGCCTGGCCCAGGCGCCGGGAGAGTGGACCTCGAACTCGGCAAGCTCGTCGCGGATCTCGGTGTGCTGTCGCGTGAGCTGGGTGAACGCGCGCTGCAGCCCATCGCGCTCTCCACGGACCTCGCTCGGGTCGCCCAGCTCTTGTGCAAGATGCGCACGCTGGGAGAGCATGGCGGTGAGCTCGCGATCGGTCGCTTGCAATGCGCCCGTCAGGTGCGCGCGCTCGACCGCGTGTTGGTCTTGCTCGCGTCCAAGGCGTCGCCGTGGCTGCGGGAGATCGTCGATGCACCGGGCGACGTGCTCGCGTTGGGTGGTGAGGGTGATCGCGCGTGCGTCGAGAGCCTCGACGCGTTCCAGCCGGCGCGTGGGTAGTGCATCTATTTCGGCTCGTAGCTGCTGTATGCGGTCTTTGAGCTCACGCAAGCGTTGTTTGCTGGCGATCGTCGGGGTAGCCTCTGCGCGTGCGGTCGGCTGCTCTTGGCGCAGTGCTGTGGCTCTGCCTCGGGCGTCAGCCACTTCGGGATCGTCGGCTTGGCCGGCGCCGGGGAGCTGTTCGATCGCGAGTGCTTCGTCGTCACGCTCGAGCATTCGGCGGGCAACGCGGCCGAGTAGCTCGTCCTTGGTAGCTGCGGGGGTGTGGTCTTTGGGTGCGAACTCGTTGCGCTCCTCGGCGTAGTGGTTCTCGTAGATGAGGAGCTGTGTGTGGCCGCGGGCGCGGGAGAGCGCGGTGTAGCTCCATCCGGCAGTGAGGTCGTGGGGGGAGGCGATGACGATCGCTGTCTCGATGGTGCCTCCTTGCATCCCGTGGCCTGTGAGGGCGTAGGCGTGCTCGAGGTGTTCTGCCGCGTAGTTGCCGGTCAGCTCGCGGATGAGCCCTGAGTCGGTGTCGATCACGATACGGTCGGTGTCGAGGTGGCGGACGGTGCCGCGCATCCCGTTGTCGACGTCGAGGGTGCGGTCGTTGCGGCGGCAGATCACGCGGTCGCCGACCGCGATCTTCAGACCGTTGTAGGCGTGGTCGTCGCCAAGCGCGCCGATGTCGCGCCGCAGCTCGCGTGCCGCGCGGTTGAGCGCGTCGCGTGTCTCATTCTCCCGGGCGATCATCACCGCCTGCCCAGGTCCGACCGCGGCGGCTGCGTGCGTCCACTCCTCGATCGCGTGCGCGAGCGCCTCGGCCGGCTCGCTAAACGTGTGAATGCGCCCGGCGCGGTCGGCCCACTCCAGGTAGCCGTGTGGGCGGCGCTCGTGGAGTTCGGCGAGGGCGTGTCGCTCGGCGGGGTCGCGCTGGCGCATGACCTCCGTGAGGCGGATGGCTCCGACTGCGCGGCCGACGGCAGCGAGCCAGCCGCCGGCCTGCACCGAGGCGAGCTGCCCCGGGTCGCCGATCGCGATGACCTTCGCGCCCGCCTGCTCTGCGGCCTTTAGCAGCCGTGCACTGTGGCGGGTGGGTGCCATGCCCGCCTCGTCGAGAATAAGAACGCATCCCTGGGGGAGTTCACGGCCGAGGATCTCTACGTCGATCAGGTGTTGGTCCAGGGTGCGGGCGGGGATGGCGGCCTCCTCGGTGAGCTCGCGGGTAGCGCGGCCGGTGGGCGCCACGCCGAGCACGTCATAGCCGGCACGCTCATAGACCTGTCGCAGGACACCGGCGGTGTAGGTCTTGCCGGTCCCCGCGAGTGCTTCGATCACGCACACCCCGTGCCCGTTGGTGAGGACTGCTCGCGCGGCGGCGAGCTGCTCGGCGTTAAGCGGGCGCTCGGCGCTTGAGAGCCCGCGGTCAACGATCGAGGCCTCGACGATGCCGGCCCCCTCACCGACGCGTCCGACCGCGGAGGCGATCAGCCGCCGCTCGCAGCTGATCAGCTCGGCCGTCGTCATCTCCCCGCGCTCCGTCGGGATGATGTCCGCGCGCTCGGCAAAGCGCCGGGCCTGCGCCCGTACCTCCTGCACGAGCGCGCCCTGACTGGCAGCACCGGCGAACGCCTGCAGCACCGGGTACTCGTCGAAGGTATTTGCGCGCTCGGTAAGACCTTCAGCGCCCGCCAGCAGATCGCCAAACGCGCGCTCGTCGACACCATCACGCACGACCCGGCCATCAGCTGCGCGTTCGCTGCCGGCTTGCAGCAGCTCGGCGACCTCGCGCGCGCCGAGGCCGAGCTCCCCAGCGCGTGCCCGCACCTCCTCCCGCCAGGTATGTGTCTCCACGCCGTAGTGCTTTCGCTCGCGTGTGGCGAGCGCCGCCCGCTCGGCAGACGCCTTTGTGCCCAGCCCGATCCCGCCCGTCTCGGCCTCGCGCTGCATCTCGTGGCGGCGCTTTGAGAAGTGCTCGATCACCGGCCGCTGCACGCCTGTGAGCTCGGCCGCGCCGCTATGAACCTCGCCCCACTCAAGACCGAGGCGTTCGCTGACGAGCGCTCGCAGATGTGCCTGATACAGCGTCCCTGCCGTCTTCGCGGCCGCGTAGAGCAGCGTGCTGTGAAGCGCGGTGAAGCGGCCGTCGGGCCCGCGCGCGAGGTTCCCGGCAACGACGTGTGTGTGCAGCTGCGGGTCAAGCGCCCGGCTCATGCGATGCCGGTAGGCCGCCGCGATCAGTCCCTCGGCTGCCTCCACGTGCTCGCCCCCGTGGCCACGGCGAACCATCACGGCGGTGTCCTCGAGATACCCGAGCGCGGCTCTGACGGCATCTTCGTGGCAGGCGACGAGCACGCCGGTTGTCGCCTCTGGCGCGATCGCGAACAGGACGCTCACGGACTTCGGCGCCGAGAACGTCAGGTCGAATGCCGCGATCTTCGGATCCCGCCCAGTGGAGCGAAGCCGTGCGCCGGGGTCTCGCGGATCGAGCCCCGCGATCAGAGCGTTGAACTGCTCCGCCTGGACGCGCCCGGAGAGTCCGAGCGCGTCGGCACCGGCGCCGATCCACTCCCCTGGAGCTTCGCCGCGCCCCGAGTAGTAGTCATCGCCGCCGTGCGCGACCTGCTGCTCGTAGTAGCGGTGCTGGCCCAGCGCGATCTTCCCGATTGAAAGCACAACGAGAACCAAACTAGCAAAGACAGCACTCTTTAGGTGCAACTGTGTGCCGCGTTGCGGAGCGCAGCGGAGCGGGGCGGCAGGGATGCCTTCGGGGACAGCCAGGATGGCTGGACGGCACGGATGCCGAGGCGCGCGCAGCGCGCTTGCGGACGGGAGCTCGGAGCGAAGCTCGAGCTTTCGTAGGGAGATCGACGTGAACGGAGGAGTCGGGCAGAAGCCTTCGCGGTGGCCGGGGGGCTGAGCTCAGCCCGGGTGGCTCCAGTACCCGTATACGCAGCGCGTCCCGCCGCGGCTGGGGTCGTGGGTGTCGTGGATCGCGCCGTCGATCACCGCGCACATGTGCTTGGACACGCGGACGATGAGCCGGCCGCCTGGGAGCTCGTCGGCGCGCAGGTGGACGGTGCAGCCCTGGCCGATCTTCATGGTCGGCGTCCACGTCCAGCCGTGGTCGACGAGGTAGCGGTCGTAGACGCGGCGGTGGACACCGGCGCGTGGGCTGGCGTGAATGGGTGCTCGGGCGCCGTACCGGCGTTCGAGCTTGCGTCGCAGCCAGGGGTCGGCCAGCGTGGCCCGGTGCAGCGTGTCGTAGACCTCACCGTAGGGCAACTCGGCGGCGATGGCGATGGCGCGCACCACGCAGTCGCCGGTTCTGCCTTTGAAGCCGGCGGCGTGTCGGCTGCCGTCGTGTGGAACCCACATCAGTGCTCGCCCCCGTCCAGACCCGGGCCGGAGAAGATGATCGAGTCGCGCTCGAGGCCGGGTAGCGCGACTCGTGGCGGTGCGCTGGCGGCCTGGAGTCCTGCTGGTAGTCGGATGTTGCGCCAGCGCATCCAGCCGGTTCCGTCGATGCTGTCGCAGCCGATCTCGGCGGCGTAGGCGATGCGCCGGATGCTGTTGACGCGACCCATGTGGACCCACAGGCCGCGGCGGTTGGCTTCGCGCACGAACGCGCGGGCTGCGGGCCCGAGCTTCCAGCGGGTCGAGCCGCCGATGAATAGCGCGTCGATGCGCGGCCACACGAGGTTCATCCAGCGGTCCATGTGCTCGAGGCCGTCTTGGGCGACGAGCGCGACGGGTAGGCCGCGTCGTGCGGGGCCGGTCCACCAGCGCTCGAACTGTCGCGCGGTCGCGTGGGCGTCGGCGACGACGTCGGGCACGGCGACGAATAGGCACCGCCCGCCGATGTGGTGCAGATGGTCGAGCATCGCCGAGTAGGCGCGGGCGTCCAGGCGCTGAAAGCAATCGTTGTCAGCAGCCCAGGGCACGGCGCGCGCGATCGTTGCCGGGAGGGCGTTGTAGTGGCGCGGCTGGACGAGCCGCCCGAGGTTCGGGTGAGCGTGCTCGACCATCTGCGGCTCGGCCTGTGTCGCGAGCAGCAGCATCAGCACACGTCCAGCGTTAGCTGCTCGTGCCCGCGGGTGTGGCCGCTGGCCTCGATGATCGCGCCGGCAGCGATCTCGATCGGGTCGAGGCTGGCGATGTGCAGCGCGACGTCGGCGAGCCAGTCGATCGCCCCGGGCGATTTGAGATCCCGGCCGCAGTCCAGGCCGGACCGCATGAGTCGGCGGGCTGCCTTGCGCGCGGCGTTGGAGCGTTCCGCGTGGCTGGTCATAGTTCCACCTCGTTAGGGCTAATGGAGAGCCCGTCGCGGGCGATCAGCGCGAGCACGTCGCTGTGAATCCACGGGCACGGCCGCTGCTCGGCACCTTCGGGCTTCTGGCCGATGCGCCGCGCGAGCCAGCTCGTCTCGCCGCTGCTGTTGCCACGACGGTCGCGCTTGGCGCGGCCGCAGCGCAGCGCGATCTCGCTCATGCTCAATACGCCGAGACGCAGCTCACGCTGGACGGCTTCGCGTAGGCCGCGGTTCAGCACGATCGGGCTGCCGGCCAGACGCTCGTGCTCCTCCCACAACCGCCGGCTGGAGATGTCTCCGGCGCAGCGGGCGAGCGCCTGGCTCGTGAGCGTTCGTGCCGGCTCGTAGGCTTCGACGGCGGCGATGACGTCGCGGAGCTCACGGACTCGGGGTCGGGCTCGCGGGAGCGCGTCCAGCGCAGCTCGCTCATCGTCTCAAGCGTCGGAAGCTCCCGGATGCGGTAGACGTGCCCATCGGCGTCGTTCACTGCATCGAGGGCTGTTGGAGCATCGTCGGCGGGTGACGGCGCCGTTGCGTGGCGGGTGAGGTCGAAGTCCTCAGCAGTGACGGCGCAGCAGCGACCCTTGGTGTCGTCTGCCAGGTACAGCTCGCAGACGATCTGCGCGTTCTCAGGAGGCTCATCCGCTGGCAGATGCGCGACGAGGCGCCCGTCGCTGAGGGTGCCGTGCTGATAGTCGACGACGAGCGTGCTGCCGTCGGGCCGCTTCAAGCTCACAGCCTCGCGCGTCTGCCCGCTGTCAACCCTGACGTAGCTGCCGAGGCTTCGCGTACGGCGGCCGTTCGAGTCGGCTCCGAGAGGAGTCGCTTGTGTGGTGTGGGGCGGGGGTGCCGTGGTGGTGCTCATGGTTTCTCCTTCACAAGGGGTGTGAGCCCGCGGGGCGCGGGCCGTTGCCCCACTCCCGCGCACGCGCAGCGTGCGAAAATCGGGAGGGGCGAGGCCCGCACGCCGCGGTCAATCACTACCTCCACCGGCGTCCGGCGGCGCCTACCCGGCGCGCCGGCTGCGAGCCATCGGGATACCCCCGAGCTGTTCGGCCTGATGGATGTAGTCCGCGACGAGCGCCCTGACTTCGCCAGTGCCGCCCTTCTCGCACAGTTCGTCCTCGACGGTGTAGATGCGCCCCGGCCGATCGGCCGCCGCGTCGATAATCCGCGGCTCCCCGTTCACACGGATGCCGTACAGCGCCCGCTGTTCCCCTGCTTGCGTTTCATAGCGCCCCAGGTCCAACGGCTCGGCCTGCGCCCGCAGCGGTGTCGGCGCTGGCGCCGCACGCCGCGGGGCCGGGTCCCCGCGCCTCGCGCTTGACCCATAGCCGACGATCTCCCCGGGCTTCTGCTCGGTGGGGTAGGGCCGCTCGGCCGGGTCCAGCTCACGCGTTGAAACCTCGCCTGTGTCCAGATCAAGCGGCGAAGCTTCGAGGTCACGACCTCGCGTTGACTTGAGTCCGATCAGCCGGCCGATTTCACAACTCGCCTGGCGTCCAGTCCTGGGGAATGTGAACGTCGTGCCGGTCTGTCGAGCGAGATCCTTGAGATATGAAAGCTGCTCGGGGCTTGCCGTGCTTGGTGCGGATGTGTGAGGGCTCATGGGGTGATGTGCCTTTCTGTGGTTGTGAGCCTGCGAACTTGCCCTCTGCTCATCGCGCCCCGGAAGGAGAGTCAAGCAATTGATAATGTGAAATCAGTGCGCCCCGACAGGGGCGAGCTTCAATTGCTTGAAGGCGCGAGCCGATCTCTCAGGGAGGGGTGTGATGGGACCCTCGTGCTAAGCGTGAAACACCCATCAGGCACCGGGGAACTCGCACCAGCTGCCGCACTCTCCGTCGAGGACACTCACTTGTCCGCGCTCGTGTGGCGAGCGTAGGTCGATCTCGCTCAGCGGCTGGCAGTCACGGTGCAGGTAGGTGCTGCCGCTCATCTGCGGGAGGTGCCTGATCGCGGCGTCGACCTCGATCGCGTCTGCCGCTCGGCCGCAGTGAGCGTGATCCATCCGAACCTGGCTGCGAACTGGGCACCCAATACACGCCGACTTGGGGGCTCGGGGCCGTACTCTCGCAGCCACGCCAGGCAAGACGCGCGAGTCATGCGGTGGTGAACAAGAGGCCAAGCAACGCTGGCCTATTTCAGCCGGCTTGGCGACATGCGCTCGCTTCGCAGCCGGCGCCGCGCCGGGCAGCCCAGCGCGCCTGTGCCCCGGGCTGGCCAGCTCGCTACGCAGCGAGCCAGCGCTCGCGCTCGGCCGTGCTCGCGTGCGCGAGCCGCACCAGCAGATCGCCGTGGCAAGCGCGCGGCGCGCACCAGCATCCGAGTACCAGCCCGCGCAGCTCCTCGAGCGAAGCCATCAGCGCCGCGTCTTCGCGCAGCCTTTCACGGAGATCAGCTTCGTGAAGCGTCACGCACTCGCCGCGAGCACCGTGCACGCCGACCACGAACTCGTTGCCCCACGTCGAGGGCGGCATCCCCTTCGGGTTGCGCCCGATGTAGATGTGGTGACGCTCGCGCTTTGCAATGCACTACGCGCGGCCGGCCGAGCCGCACATCGGCCGGGACTAGCCCGGATCTTGCACGAGGGGTTTGATGTGGGCGTTGGCGGAGATGGTGAGGGGTGGGGCCAGTTGAGGCCGCCGCGGGGCGGATTTGCGGGTTTTGCGGTGTGATGCGAGGTGCCGATGGCGGCCGAGTGCCGTTTGCGGGCAGGCTTCGCGGGGCGTGTCGCGCCGGAGGTGAGGCTGGTCATCCCGGGGCCGCGGTCGGGTCAGGCCGGGGTCATTGGGAGCGCGCTGAGGCGCTGGAACGCGGTGGTGAGCTCGTTGGCCCAGGGCCAGCTGGCTTGCAGGCGCAGTGTTGCTGTGCGGGCGTGGAAGCAGAGGCGGGCGGCGACGTGCAGGATGCGGTAGCGCAGGCGCTTGGGCTCTGCTTTGGCGAGTTCGCCGGTGAGCAGTAGGCGCTGGGTCCACGCGATCAGGTCGTGGGCGATCCGCACGATCTGGAGCCAGACACGGTTGTGCTCGAAATCGCGGAACGGCAGGTTGCGCATCCCGGTGTCCTTGTCGTTACGGATGTGATCCTCGACGCGGGCGCGGCCGCGGTGATCGCGCTCGAGCTGGGCAACCAGACCGGGTTGGTCTGTGAGGATCGCCTGGAAGCGGTGCCCGTCGTGGTTGGCGAAGGAGAGCTGCGCGCCGGGGTGTGCGCGCTCGCGCCGGATGATCACCCTTGACCCAGCGGGCCAGCCCGACAGGTCGAGCTGGCCGGTGATCTCGCAGACCTGCCCGTTGGTGCGCGGGCTGCCGTCCTGCTCGAGCGCCGAAACCCAGGCACTGTCAGGGATCTGGAGGATTGCCGCGCGCACCGTCTCGTTCAGTTCATAGCCAACGGAGAACCCGATGCGGCCCTCGCGAGCCCAGTCCAACAGCTCGTGGCAGGCTCCGGCACAGTCGACGCGCAACAGCAGCTTAATGTTCTCGATGCACTCGACCGGGATCTGTCCGATCGCTTGCTCGGCCACCGCGATCTGATCGGTGGCGGTGTTCGCGCCGGCGTTTCCCGGCCGCAGCTCACCGGCCAGTGCTTCGCCGGTCTCATCCGCGTAGGCGAGCATCGGGTGAAACCCGTAGCCCCCCTTGAAGTTCCCCGCCGCGCCCTCCTTCTCCGAATGCGAGCCGATGAGCGTGGCATCCAGGTCGATCGTCAGATGCTCTGGGGCACCGGCGAGCTTCCACACGCGCGCCCGCGCTTGCGCGTGAGCGCCGCGCAGCCGCTCCAGGCCAGCAGGGTCGCTCGCGATCCGATCGATGAGCCGAAACGCCGTCGAGGCCGACGCGACATCGCCGAACAGCGACTCCTGATCCCCGAGCGCCCCGAGATCCTCCAGACAGTCACCACCGTCTCCGAGCATCACCGCGAGGTCACAGATCACGCGACCCTGATCGTGCCCCGACTGCCGCTGCTTCAGGCACGCCAACTCGCGCGACAGCGCCCCAGTCAGCCCCGTCCTGTCGGCCACCCGAGCCAGCAGCGCGCTACCCGCGTGCGAAACCAGCCCCTCTCCGTCCGACACGACATCTACCGTGAAACTGCGCCCATCGCGTGTCACCCTCAAGGTGATCCTCCCAAGCTAGATTCCAAGGTCTCGACAACCACAGAATCCCAGCCCAGGCGGACAGTCAGCGGCCCCGAAACCCGGGGCCGCAACTGCTTAATGCAAGATCCGGGCTAGTAGACCGCTGGTTCGCCTCGAGTACCTGTTCATCGCTTTCTCCTGTGGGTGGTGGTTGAGCACGCCCCGGCCTGAGTGGGCCGGCGAGGCGGGTCAAGCCCTGTCCCGGCAGGGATCGCCGAAGGCAACGCGAAGCGCAGGGCTTTTCGCGCTGTCAGAGCCGGTCTGCTGGCCTACAGGGGTGCGCTCAACCACGACCCCACAGCAAAGCCCGCGACTGGCAGCGCGGATCGCTACGGAAACAAGCCTGGCGCCGGGCCGACAGCACCAGTGCCGAGTTCAGCGCTCGACTGGTCCAAGGCTGTTTAGCGGCGACGGCCGGGCACGATAAGGACCGCAGGCAGCTCAAGTCGCCGGAGCTGGGCGCGCTCACCGAGCAGCCGCGTGAACAGCCTCGAGGAGAGAGCCGAGGGCCAGCGGCCGCGCCGGCGCGCGTACCACACCGTCCCCACACCCCAGGCGAGCACGCCGAAGACGGCGAAGGCGAAGCAGTAGCCGTAGCCGCCCTGGCTGCCACAGGCCCACGCCACGAACCACGCGCACCAGCCGCTCATCCGAGCGAGCGTCGGGCCAAAACGCCAGCCCACCCACGCGACGGCGCCGAGCACCCCGAGTACGCAGATAACCCCCGCGGCCGGGCCTGCAGAGGCGATCGTGACGCAGAGACGATAAGCCATGCCCTATCGAATAGCAGGCGCTTGGGACGGAACGATCACCGCGCGCGAGAATAAAGCGGGAGCCCCTCGCCGACGAGCTATGGGGTCGTCTCGGTAGGGTCGAGCGGACGCGACGCTGACAGAAGTCACGTTTGCGAAATCTCGCTGTTTTTGCTAATTTGGTTTCTGTGGAGCAGGCGACGCGGGACATCGAGGCGATAGCGAAGGGTATGGGGGAGCGCTATGTCGATCGTCGCCAGCTGGCGACGATGATGGGCGTCTCGGTAGCTACGATCGACCGCATGGTGGCCCAGGGGATGCCGTCCGTGACATGGGGGAGGCGAACGCGCCGCTTCAGGCCCTCGGCGGCGATGAGCTGGGCTCGCGCGCAGCAGAGGGGGGCAGCTTAGGTGTCGGTGCAGCAGTTGCCCTCCGGCCGCTGGCGCGCTCAGGTCTACGATCCTGCGAGCGGCAAGAACGTCAGCGTCTCAAAGATCACGGGCGCGCCGGGTACCTATCGCACGAAGACCGAAGCCAAGCAGGCACGCGCGAAAGCTCGGGAAGCGCTCTCCGGCAGGAGCAAGAGTCTTGTCACGGTCGGAGACTTTCACGCCCGCTGGACCACCGATCCGCTGTTCGCTCGCCCCAAGGAGTCCACCGATGTCCACAATCGCGAGCGCACGCGCGGATTCGCCAAGCAATATGGGACCGTGCCGCTTTCGCAGATCGGAGACGAGATCGTCGCGGAATGGCTGGAGGGCGGGAGGCGCAAGGGGACGGTGTCGGCGCTGCGAGCGATGTTCAACGACGCTGCCTCGGCGAAGGCAGGTCGGCTGATCCCGATCAACCCGTTTGCGGGGCTGGGCCTTGCGCAGACGCGAGGCAACCGCGATAAGCAGCCACCGTCCCAACAGCAGCTAGAGGCGATGGGCCGCCTCGCGTGGGAGATCACGCCGCCATCATTCGCGGCCTACCTGGAGTTCGCATCGGTGACCGCGATGCGCCCGGGCGAGCTCGATGCGCTGCCGCCCGAAGCAATCGACTACGACCAGTCCGTCATCGAGGTCCGCGTGCAGTGGAACGCGAAGGTCCGCAAGTTCACGAGCCCGAAGTACGGGCCGTACACGATCGCGCTCGTTGCTCGTGCCCGCGAGGTTCTCGCACGGCTGCCCAGGCAGCTCGAAGCCGAGCAGTTCGTCTTTACGACGCTGCGCGGCACGCACTACACGCCGTCCTCTCGCACGCACCACTGGAACCGCGTGCGCGCCGGCGCCGGCTTGGCGGACATGTCGCTCTACCTCGCGACCCGGCACTACTTCGGCTGGTACGCGATCAACGTCCTCGGCCTCGAGCCACACGTCGTCGCTGAGCAGCTCGGCCACAAGGACGGCGGCAAGCTCGTCACCCGCCTATACGGGCACCCCGAGGCCTCCCGGGCGCGCGAGAAGATCCGCAAAGCCCACGACGAGCACGGCCGGCTGACCCCGCTGCGAGTCATCAGGGGCGAGTCGGCATGAGGGCGCACCGCACACGAAACCGCACACGCGGACCGCTAGGCCGCATAACCATGCGGTTGGTGTCCTGTCTCCCCGATTGGTAGGTCGTTGGATGCAGGGGGCGGCCCGGAGCCTCTGGAGTCGTCGAATCCTTGGCTGTGAAAGGGATTCGGGGCATGGATGCCAGCATCGGCGAGGATGACGGAACATGCGGGGTGGCGGCGGGCCGCACACGAACCGCACACGCAGAGACGTTTGGACCGCACACGGGAAGAGGTCGAGTCGGCTGCTAGCTCATAACCCGAAGGTCGCAGGTTCGAATGTCGCCCCAGCTATTGAGAAAAGGCCTGCAAACGCATGCTTTTCTTTGCTTGGTTTGCTTGCTGCGCCACTCCGTGGTTTCAATTTGTGTCAGAACATTGATCCACTGATCGCGAGGATCTCTGTTCTCGTCCAGTGGCAGACACCGACTGAGGGCCAATCGCAGCCCCCAGGTAGCTGCCGGGCCGCCAGCGCATGGGTGCGACGAACACGTGCTCGACGCGCTAGCCGAGTATCTCCGTGATCCGCTCGAACAGCGCGTGGATCTCCTTGACCGACCCTGGGTTCACGATCCGCTCCCCCTGGCGCGCGAGAGCCAGCAGTTGCTGGGCGACGACGAGCTTCCCGGGCACCGGCACCGTTGGTCGTTGCGCCCTGCACCAGCGTTCGACCTCGCGAAAGCGCGGGGTCGTCCGTAGAGCGGAGAGCGGGATCTGCTTCTGCGCGCCCCGGCGGGCGAACTCGGCGTTCACGGCTGCCTGGAGCATGCGAGGGTCCAGAAGATCCTCAAGCGTCCGCGTGCTCGCGGCTGGGCCGAGGCGAAGGATTCGCTCATCGGCGACGCCCGCTCTGCGAAGCTTTTTCGCGATCGCCCTGCCTCCGGCGTCGGAGTCCACGAGGAACGCGACGCGCGCCGCCGCCATATCGAGATGCACGACGCTGTTGTTCGCGACGTTCGCAAGGCCCGGCGCGAGCTGGAATGGAAGGGTCTGACGTCCCGTCGCCTGGCGCAGGAGGGTTGGCAGCAGCGCGACCTCGGTGACACCCTCGGAGATGACCGCCCGCCGAGTTGCTGCGAACGCGAACGTGCTCGCACCCATCTGCATTAGCAGGCTCAGAAGCCCGCCCCGTCGCGAAGATCCTCATCGCTCCAGAGACTGTTGCGAATCTCGCTCGCGCTCTCGCCGCGGCGGGCCACAACCCGCACACCGGTGCCGAGGTCCTGCGGCAGGCAGCCGGCGGAGTGGGTCGTGTAGATCACGTCCGCAACTGCCTCCTGGCGCTCGAAGGCCCGCACCAGGTCCGCCTGGCCGTCGTAGTGCAGATGCTGCTCGGCCTCGTCGACCAGGAGGATCGGCGCTGTATCGAGACCCTCGGAGTGCAGGTAGGCGACCAGGGCGACGAACCAGCGCAGCCCGTCGCTTCGCTCGGCGAGTTGCCAGTACTCGCCGCTGTCCTCGCGGACGTAGAGTTCGAGATCGGTCCCGGAGAGGTTCAGCTCGACCGTCAGCCCTGTCTGCTTCCAGTTCTCGGCGAAGAACTCGCTGAGCGTCCGGTTGGCGCGGTCGCGCAGGCCCTGGACCTCGCCGTGGCGCTCCTGGCGCAGTGTCGCCGCGAGCTCCGCGAGGTCGAGGCCCGCGAGGCTCGCGAGGTTCTGCAGAGCGCCACTGGGACTCTCGAGCTGGGGTAGCTCGTAGGTGTTATCGAGCGAGCGCTCGTCGTCGCCGAAGAGCAGGAAGCGGGGGCGGCGCTCACCGAGGATCCTGCCGGCGGCGATCGTCGGACGGTCCTCGCGCTCGCGGGCCACGTGGTCCGCGAGCGCCTGCGGGAGGCTCCTGATGTAGAGCGGCGCGGCGTCGGGGACCTCGCCGCTGAGCTGCTCGCCCCAGGCCTGCAGGGAGTCCAAGAGCTCCGCGGGCAGGTCCTCCTCGACGCCCGCATCCAGAGCGTCTGCGAGGGCGAGCATCGCGGCGCGGTCGAACTCGCTGTCGGGCTCGTCAAGCAGCGCCTGCAGCGTCCTGTGGGAGGCGGCGCGACGGAGATCCTTGGCGAGCAGCACACGCGATGAGGTATCGCGATGCACGGGCGGCTCGAGCACGAACTCGGTGCTGCCGTCGGTGGCCTTTGAGAAGGTGTACCAGCGGACCCCGACGGCACCGGCGACCGGTGCCAGTGCGTCGATGTCGGGCGGCTCGAGCAGGAACTTGAGACGCACCGGATAGGAGAGCTGGCCGGAGTCGATTCCGCGTGTGAGCTCGGAGGCGGTAAACGGCTGCGCGTCATTTGTGTGCACCAACGCGGCGAGCACCGAGGTCTTGCCGACCTCGTTCGGGCCCACCAGCGCCGTGAGGTCGCCATCGACGCGGAGCGTCGTCGGCTCGGCGAAGCGCTTGAAGCCGTGGATCGTGGCGCTGATGAGCCGCATCGGGCGAGCGTAGCGAAGGGTCCGGCGCGCGGGCCGTTGGTGCGGCAAGCGGCGAGCACCACGGCAGGACAGGCATGGCCGGCCCGAATGACGGTATGCCGGCGGTCGTCGTTCGCCAGGGTCGGTATACGGCGCTGGTGCGGCCCAGGAGCTGGGGACTCCCGCAGGCATGCCTGCGTCAGCTTCTGAGTGGTGGGGTGCGTCGCTCCGTCAGCTCGAGTACCGCGGCCCGCAGTGTTCGGATCTGCTGGGTGCTGAGACCGATCCTCTCGCCGAGCACGAGCTCGTCAGCCAGCTCGCGAGCAGCCGCGAGGCCCTCATCGCGGAGCGTGCGGTCAAGTCGCGCGATCGCGGCGGGATCCGCGAGCGACACGACGGGCAGCTGCGGCGCGGCACCGGGCTCGAGCTTGAGCACCCCCCCGGCGTAGTGACGAGCCGACTGCTCGACGGCAAGTGCCCAGAGCGAGGTCCACGTCGAGAGGAGATAAGCGTCGCCGCCGGGTCCACGCCAGGTAACGCGGTGGACTCCGTTAACGCATCCTGCTGCCGCGTCGTTGCGGACGATCCCCTTAGCCTCGCCGGCCATGTAGGTGAGGAACGCGTCGGGCGCACGCTGCGGCGAAAGCGCCCACCAGGGAGAGCGTTTGGCGCAGTGGAAGCGTTCGTGGATCGCATCCTCTTCGGCATGGGCGATCGCCTGTACGAGGCGCGCCGGGAGCTCACCGCCGTCTGGCAGATGCAGCATGCGACAGCGCTTGCCGAGCGCCGCCGCGGCGTCGTCATCCTTGCGAGTCCACAGTGCGCCCCGAAGCGAGCGCGAGCCAGGGAGCACAGGAATGAGCTGGTGGTCTTCGAGCCCCTCGCAGACCGCATCGTCGGGTGCCCGCACGAAGAACGCGTTGGCGCCTGTCACGGTGCCGATGCGTGTCTCGGCCACCTTCCCAAGCGTCGTGGTCGCCGGATGTTCCGCGGCGATCGCCAGCAACCGGCGGGCGCCCAAGCCCGAGCGGACATGGACGCGGCGGCGGCCGCGCTTGCGGAGCTGTGTGAGCTCCGGGTCCTCGGCGAGCGCCTCGGCGAGAAGATCGAAGGTGGGAACCTCCACAACTAGGGGCGCGCGAGTTGAGATCGTCCCGCGACGGTCGGCTAGCACTAGGACGGTCTCCTCAAGCGCATCGGGAAACACCCGCTCGCCGACTCGTATCAGGGTTAGCCGTGCGTAGCGGCCGGCAAGGTGCTCCCACACCGCCCCGGCGTAGTCCGCCTGAAGCGCGGCGCTAGGGAGCAGCATCGCAAGGCGTCCGTTCGGACGAACGAACCGGTCGGCATGAATAAGAAACGGCGCCCACAGGCTTGCGCGACGCGAGAGCGCGACGCCTGCGGCATTCATCGCGCAGTCAGCGGCTGCCTTAACGGCGGGGCCCTGCCACTGGTGACGGACGTAAGGCGGATTACCCAACACTGCGGCGAAGCGTGGATCTGCGGGCAGAGTGAAAAAATCAGCGCTGGTGAACTGGTCTGGACGGGCGCCACGTCGGATCAGTGCCTTGGTGCTCGCCGCGCTCGCCTTGGCGTCCACGTCGACTCCATTGACTTCACGCGCAGGCCGCTTGACGCCGGCGGCAGCCAGCACGTCGAGGGCGGCGTCTAGAAATCGGCATACCCCATAGGAGGGATCCAGTACCGGCCCGGGGTTCTCGCGCAGCGCCCAGCGCGTCAGCGCGTGCGCGACATCGGGCGGGGTGTAGTACACACCGAGAGCACGCCGCTGCTCGGGGTCTTTGACGGCGGTGTCCTTGCGGGCGTTTGCACCCATCAGCGCTCGTCAAGCGCCGTACAGCGACGCGCCTTGACATCTAGCCAGGGGGAGACCGTCGCGCCATCGACGATCGTGCGCTGCCAATCAAGCCAGCGTGTCCAAGCGTCGCGCTGCAGGCCCCGCCAACTGGCGGCCGAGACGTGCCCCGCCACGTGGCTGCTCCAGCGCTGCTGGAAGAGCTCGCCGAGCACGTACTCCAGCACCGCGCCGAAGGTCGGGATGAAAACCGGGAGGCGCGGGACGTCGAGGCCCTCCGGGAACCAGTCTGCGCTGTGCTTGACTTGGGCGTGCAGACCACAGCCCGGAGCCGAGTCGACGGCCGCGATATCCATCGTGAAGCGCGCGATCTCGCGCTGCTCGGTCGTGATCGCCACGGAGGTCGAGACGTTGTCGCGGACGACGACCGTGTCCCGGTCGGGACGGTCAAGGTCCCAGGTCGTCCTGAGATTCGCCCGGACCGTGTGCTCGCCCTGGGCGTCGGTGGCGTACTCGCCGCCGGAGCGGATCGTGCGCAGCGGAGTGTCGATCTGCCACGTGCGCCCGTACGAGGGGTAGGGCATGCCGCTCAGCGACCAGCGTGCCTGCTGCAGGCGATAGGTGCTCTCGCGCTCAAGGAACGGCTCGGCGAGCGCGCCGATCAGCTCGAGCTCGCTGGTCAGGGATTGCATAGCGAACCTCATTGCGGCAGCTCGGCGAGTCGCGGGCGGTCGAGCGGCAACACGCGCTCGCGAAGGCCCGGGTCGGCACGCGCCTCGGCGATCGCCGCCCAGGGCTGTTCGGCGTAGGGTGGCCAGTCATCAAGGCGGATGCGCACCGCCTCGGCGACATCGAGCGGCTGATCGTGAGCGGCGTAGTCGGCGCGCAAAACGATGACGCCGTTGGCGCATTTGGCTGGCGTGAGCTCGACCGGGCTTGCCGCCTGTAGTTCCGCGAGGCCAGCGGGTGACGCGGCTCCGGGTGAGAGCGACCACAGCATCCGCTCCAGGCGCGATCGCCACCACCGTGGCCCGTCAAAGCCGGCGAGTACGCCGGTGTAACGGCAGGCCTCGAGCAGCGCGGGCAGCTCGCCCACCGCGCCGGTCAGCTCACCGAGCGAGGTGCACTCGATGCCCATACGCGCGGCAACGTGGCGCGCATCGATCAGGAACGTGGGGTAGGGAAGGATCCGGTGAAGCAGCCAGCGCAGCAGCGCGACCCCGGCGGAGTCCTCCCCCACCTCGCGGATCGGCGGCCAGGCGTCAAGCACCTCAGAGAGCTCCTCGGCAGCAGCATCGAGGACCGTCAGCAGTTGCTGCTCGCCGCTATCGGCGTTCCAGTGGGCCGGCAGGCGCTTCTGGCCGTCGAGCAGCTCGAAGACGCGCTCATGCGTCGGGACCGGCGAGACGCTGTCGTTCTTGAGGAATACCCACTCGAGGTTGTGAGCGCGGGCGATTGCGTGCTCGCGGATCTCACGCGGCAGGTCGGAGAAGTCGCCAGCGTGACCTGTGTTGAGCGCGACAATCGGCGTGCGGCCCACTAGGTGGCGGGCTTGCGCGCGGATCATGGCGGCGAGAGCGATTCCGTCATAGACACGTGCGCTGGCGGGTAGCCGATCGCGCTCGGGCCAGTCCCTCAGGAACAGGTCGATCAGGAACACGGTGCCCTCGCTGATCAGCGCCTCGGTCAGCTGCCAAGGCTCGGTCGGCGCGACCGAACAGCGCTCGCCGATGTCCGCGGCGAGGGCCTGCACCTTGCCGAGCTCGTCATCGACGATCACCACGAGAGCGCCCCGGGATTCAGTGGAAGCGGGGCTCATGCCGGGAGGGTCACCTGCACGGCCGTCTGGAACTCGTCGCGCGGGGCAACGAACTCGATGGTGCCGCGGTACTCAGAGAGCATCGCCCTGGTGATCGTCAGGCCGAGACCCATGCCCTGCCCGAGTGCGGGGTTGACCACCGGCGCGCTCGAGCGGTAGGGATCAAACCAGCGCTCGCCCTCCTGCGGGTCCACCGCTACGCCGGTGTTCTGGATCGTGATCCGGACCCGGTCGCCGTCGCTTGCGCCGCTAGCCCGAACCACGCCGCGAGCTCCGGCGGCCTTGATCGCGTTCGAGAGTAGGTTCGTGAACAGCGAGGTGACCTCGGCAGGGAACATCGGCGGGGTCTTGAGATCTGGCGGGATCTCGTTCTCGAGCACGATTCGCTCGCGCTCCGCGGCGTCTCTGAGCAGCAGGGCGGAGATGTCGAAATGCTCTGCGTAGCGCCGACGCGAGCGGCGTCGTCGCGCGTCCCGCGAGACGACCTCGATGAGATACGCGGATTGGCGCTCGATTGTGCGCTGCAAAGCGTCGACGCGCCGGCGGAGCCGCGCGACGTCCCGGGCAGTCGGCGGGCGCTCGAGCATGGCCTCAACCGTACGTTTCAGGGACGCGATCGAGCCAAGCGCCGCGTTGATCTCGTGGACGAACGCGGAAGTCTGGGTGCCGAGCGAGGCGAGCACCCGCAGCATCGCCTGCTCGTCGATTGCCTCCTGTTGCGCGGAGGCGAGCTGAGTCTCCGCGTGTCCGAGTCGCTCGCGGACGGTCGCGCTCACGCCGGGAGCTGCCGCGACCGCGTGGATGTCATCGATCGCTGCGGCCAGCGAGCTCTGCAACGCCCGCGGCTGCTGGGGCGCGCTGGGCTCGGCGCCCCGCGAGCGACGAGGCTCGCGCCGGCCGGGGCGCAACGCCGCGCTCACGCGGGTTTGCAGCGCGAGGCCGTTGCTGAGAGTGTCGGCGATGTCAAGGAAGGTCTCATCGGGGACGAACCCCTCGCGATTGACGAGCATGCGAAGCTGTGGCGCGCCCGTCTCGGTGAGGAAGACGCCTCCGAAGATGTTGCGAAGCGGCGCGGCGACAAGTCCTGCTTCGCGGTCGGGCTCGGCAAGCAGCCGCTCCCCCTCGAGCTCGCCGCGAAACGGCACCTCTCGTCCGCGCAGGGCATAGCGACGGTTGACGTCCAGCCAGTCGTCGCCGGGCTCGCCGTAAGGCAGCACACGAAACCCCTCCATGTAGACACGCACGCCGTAGGCGTCGCCGAGACCTTTGGGCGCCTGCCCGGAGCGAACGAAGGTACGCGCCTGGAACACGGCGCCCGGGCGCTCACGTCGCATCGTCGCGGTATGCGGTTCGATGTCCAGGCCCTCCCGCTCGCCGTAGGCGAGGGTGGGTGCGACCGCGTAGCGCACGTTGCGCTTGGCCGCCTCCACCTCGATCACCCAGGACGCGGCTGCGAGCACGTCGACGCTGTAATCCTCGCCGACGTCGAACTCGCCACCGAGCGTGACCTCAAACCCCGGGTCGGATTTCGAGTCGCGCGTGCGTGGGCGGTCGAACAGAAGGGTCCGTTGGACGTAGTCGGGGGCGATCGCCTCGCATAGGGCACGGCCGGGCTGGAAGGTGCTGACCTCTCGGACGAAGCGGGTGCGCTCCCGGTCGCTCCAGCGGCGGCGCAACGAGCGCAGCCGGATCGTGGTGCCGGGCTCATCACCCGAGCGGGCACGGCCCCCGGCGAGCTGGATCGCCTCGCCGACATCCTCGATGGTCTGGTGGCGTTCGACCTCATCCCAGTCGATGCTTGCCCGGATACGGCCCACAGCCCCGCGTGCCGAGGTGCCGTGGCGGGCGGGGTTCGAAGCGGCGCGGGATTCCACGCGCAGCTCACTCGCGAGCTTGTGCGCGGCGAGCCGTCCAATGCCCTTGGCGCCCGTAAAGCGGCGACCGTAGACACTCGAACGCCGCTCTCCGCCGGACTTCAGACGCGACGCGACGCGCAGAAAGCCGAGCCGGAACTCGCGGACCGTCATGCCGTTCCCGTCGTCGGAGACGACGATCACGCCGAGGTCGGGATCACCGAGGTCCTGCGCGATTACCGTGACGGTCGTCGCGTCCGCGTCGTAGGCGTTCTTGATCAGCTCGACGAGGGCAGTCGAGTCCCGGCCGACGAGCAACTCGCCCAGCTCGCGGAAAAGACCTGTATCGACGGTGAAGTGCTCAGATCGGGCCGGCATATGGCGGGGAGTATCGCTCAGGGCGGAGTCGGCACCAACCCCAGCGCGGGTGTACGGGCTGCGCGGCGCGGCGCGGCTGTCCACGGGAAGAGCCTCCCACCCGGGCGCTGCGAAGGGGTGCCCGGGCCACCGGGGCCTCACGAGCGGCGGCCCGGCGCGCGCTTACCGACGATGTTCTCTCCGCCACGCGTCGCCGCGATCGGGCCTGCGATGACGACGCCGCTGTTAGGGGGCTCGCAGCGACCGCGCCAGTGGTCGTCGGCGCCGCTGTGCCTCAACACTCTCGCGGTCGCGCGACGGTCCCGAGTCGCGCCTGTCGACGACCTTGCGCGGTTCGACCGCACAGTCCACAACTCCAGGCCGACGCGCCGAGCATCTGTCTTCTTGCATTCGTTACACAGCAGCTGACAGCTCTTGCGAACAGGAAGTTCCGACAGACCAGATGCACGGGGTCCCGAGCGGTCCCTCGTGGGTCTCTCTGGGTTGCCCGACGAGGGCCGCGGTCCTCGCTGGTCGGATACAGCAACCACACAGCGCTCGCTGTGGCGTGCATCTACGGATGAAAAGTCAAGGAATCCGTAGAGGTTCTTGCCGTTGGTGTGGGCGCGCTCGCTCGGGAGGCGCGGCCGGGAGGCATCGAGGGGACCCGTGCGGGCCAGGTTTCAGCCTCGGAGCGTCGTGGCTGGACACAGTGATCGCACAGTGCCTGCTCAGGTGAGCATCTAGTCTGTGCAGACCTACGAGTGACGGACCTCGGCGAGCGGCGCAGTCGGCTGACGGCGGGCAGGGTCAGGCGTGGCCCGCTGGATCGGGGAGGCTCGAGGAGGGTGCGTCGTGCCGAGCGGCGTGTGCCGGTCGCTAGCGTCGGCGCTCGGCGGCGTCGATCGCTTTCGCGAGGTCGGCGAGCGAGTAGTCCAGCGCCTCGAGGAGTGCCCTCACCGTTGCCCAGGCGGGCGCGCTCTTGGCGGACTCCAGGCGATTCACGGTCCCGAACGTGATGCCGGCGGCGCTGGCGAGTTCCTCCTGTGTTTGCCCGCGTTGCTCCCGCATCTGGCGGATCGCTTGCCCGAGGGCTGGATCGGTCGGTAGTCGGGGCGGCATCGAGGCGGGAGCCTCTCAGGATCAGGTGCTTACGTCTATGCGCTTGAGCCTATCCGCTTGAACCACTATGCTCACGCGGATATCAATGTGCCCCCGCGCCGCGCTAACGGCCGGGGGCGTGGCACCGAGAGCCTGAACTCCCGGCGCACAGGGACCCTAGCGAGACAGCGCGGTTCCTCCACGCCCCGAGCAGTCCTCCCGGAGCCTCCGACCACAGGAGGAACCGATGAGCACGACTCCCATTCCCGACGCGATGATCCTCGCGGCGATCGAGCGCGCGGCACTGCATCGCGGACGCACCGGCGTCCCGATCTGGATGATCCTCGAACACCTGGGCCTCCCACGACGCGCACGCCGAGTCAGGCCGCAGATACGCACGCTCGCTGACGCAGGCGCTCTGGCTACGTCTCGCGCCCACGGCGTGCAGCTATGGAGCCTGACCGCTGCGGGGCGGCGCCAACTCCGGCATGCCGGCGACGTCGTGCTGCCGGAGTCTCCACAGCATCAAGCGTGGCGCGCGGCCCGAGCACTCGCCGAGCAAGAGATCGAGCGGTTCCGCTCAGCGATGGCCGACGTGCTCGCAGAGGCGACAGCACTGCTCGACGGAAGCGGTTCATCTGACGGCTGGTTCGAGATGGCCAATCGGCTGCGAACGGCAGCATGGCACCTTGGATCAGCCACCTACTGCCTATGGCAGTGGAGCGAGCCCACCGACGACCGCGCCGACATCGACGACCACACGATGCCGGGCGACGTGCTGCTAGGCGACGACGAGCGCGCTCGCATTCGCCAGCGTCGCAGCGGCCGTCGCAACACGACCCTCTGGCAAGACAGCGAGTGAAACGGGGCAATCCGTTGGCCGCTTTGCGCCCGTCGGGGTCATTAAGGGTGTGGGCAGGACAGATGCCACTTCTGAGAGCTTTCGTCTTCGGCGACGGGATGCGAACGTGGAGCCGTTCGTGTCCCGTCACGAGCTTGGACGCCTCATGGGGGTGAGCGTGGCAACAGTCGATCGGCTGGTCGCCGAAGGCATGCCGTCGGTCACTTGGGGACGTCGCACGCGGCGCTTTCGGGCGTCGGCGGCAATCGCGTGGGCCGCAGAGCGAAGGAGGCTGACGTGAGCGTGACGCGGCTTCCGTCGGGTCGCTGGCGCGCGCAGGTGTATGACCCGGTGACGGGGACCAACGTCAGCGTCTCGACCCTTCTCGGGGGTCCGGGGACGTTCGCAACGAAGACCGAGGCGAAGCGGGCTCGCGAGAAGGCGCGCGAACGCCTCGGGGAGAGCCGGGAGGCAGCCATCACGCTCGCCGCCTTCTGGGAGCGCTGGACGACCGACCCGCTGTTCGCTCGGCCGAAGGAGTCCACGAACATCCACAATCGTGAGCGGACGAAGGGGTTCGTGGCTGTGTACGGCGCGCGGCCGATCAATGAGATCGATGACGCTGTAGTCGCCGACTGGCTGGCTGGCGGAACTCGCACCGGCACCGTTCCAGCGCTACGAGCGATGTTCAACGATGCGGCGTCGGCTAAGGCCGGCAGGATCGTGCTGAGCAACCCATTCGCCCGTCTCGGAATCTCACGCGGTCCCGGTCGTCGGCACGAGCAGCCGCCGAGCGAGGAGCATGTATGGAAGATCATCCGGTGCGCCCGTGAGCTGGCGACGCCGTCGTTCGCGGCATGGCTGCAAGTAGCCGCGTTCACGGGACTCCGGCCGGGCGAGCTGGACGCGCTGCGGCGCGCGAACGTCGACCTGGACCGCTCGCGCATTCGTGTTGCGGAGCAGTTCAGCGCGGCGACGCGCACATTCACATTGCCGAAGAACGGTCAGATCCGGGAGGCGCCGCTGACCGACCCTGCACGTGAGGCGCTCGTGTCACTGCCTGTCGAAGGCGAGTTTTGCTTCGCGCCGATCCGTGGCAAGCACTGGACTGCCTCAGCACGGGCCTACCACTGGAAGGCGGTCAGGGCTGCGGCAGGGTGGGAGGGGAGTTTGTATCTGGCGACGAGGCATTTCGCCGGCTGGTACATGGTCAACGTGCTCGACTTGCCGTCGGAGGACGTGGCGATCGCGCTCGGACACACTGATGGCGGCGAGCTGGTGCGGCGGCTTTATGGGCACCGCGACCATGATCGAGCGCTCGATCGAGTGACAGCCGCCTATGAGCGCACCGCTAGCCTCACTCAGATGCGGCTGGGAGTGGGCGCTGAAACGCCATCCCAGGACGGGGGTAGGTTGCGCCGATGACGCAAGTAGGCAGGAGTCCTCATACCGTCATCTACGACCCCGATGCGGTCGTGGACTTGCTGGCGATGAAGTCCAAGGAGGAGCATCGCGCGCTGCTCAACGCCGTTCGGAAGCTGGGCGAACTTGGCGAGCGGCTCGGACCGCCGCACATGAAGCAGCTGAAGGGCGACCGTGCGGCAGCGCTGCGCGAGCTGCGCCCACGGCAAGGTCGAAGCGACTGGCGAGCCATCTACCGACGAGCCGGCGACTTCTACGTGATCCTCGCCATCAACCGACACAAGGACTTCGCCGCGCTGATCCAGCGCGCTCAGGCACGCGCCCAGCAGTACGACAGACCATTGAAATCTGATAAGCCATGACCTATCATGGGGCTATGACCAAGACGTCGAGTCACTGGCCCAAGGGAATCAAGACGGCCGATGAGGTGCTTGCCGCCGCGCTGGAGGCCGACCCCGAGTTTGCAGCCGAATGGGAACGCTTGGCGCTGGCGCGCATGGTCGCTGCTCGCCTGATCGCCTACCGCTCCGAGCACGGACTGTCCCAACGCGAGCTGGCTAAGCGTCTCGGCGTGAGCCAGCCGCGCGTGGTCGAGCTGGAGTCAGGCGAGAAGAACCCGCAGATCGAGACGCTCGTGAAGATCGCGGCGACGACCGGCATCGAGTTCGCGTTCGATGTTGTACCCGTCGGCCAGGAGCCGACGCTCGTTCGCAAGTCCTTCAAGGGCGCGCCGGCACACGTGTATGCCGGCGGCTCGGTTCTCGTTGCGGCGCGCTAGACGGCTCGACGCACACAAACCCGGCGGTATCGTTCGATTGGTTAGTTGGGATCGCTTATTCTGATGTAGGGTGCTCGCGCGAGACGGGGTATGGGGCAAGCTTCAAGGAGAACATCTGAGCGGCGCCGCCGCGAAACGACGCGCGCCGCGAAACGACGCGCGCAGTCGGTATCCCGCCGTCGCTCGACCATAAGGCGCGCGTTTTTTCGCTGGACCGTGCTGATCGCGACGGTCATCGCTGCGTTGGCAATCGCCGGGCTTGTCTTCACCCTGGCGGTGTCGACTAACTCCCCGGAGCGAGTGACAGGAGAGCTGTCGAATATCCGAGATGTGTCGTTCACGACCGCACCCACGGCCATCCGAGGGATCTCACCAGTCTGCGGATGCAAGCGGCCGCCAGTCAACGCTTGGCGTGGCATAACTTTCGCCGCGCGTGAAGTTACCCTTACTCGTAGGGGGCACTCGCCGTGGACCCAATGGGATCTATCGGGCGCCGCTCCAGAAGAAATCGGCTTCGTCGATAACGTCGACTGGCTCACGATGCGCGCGGTTCGTTTTCAAACCCGCGCTGCGTTCAACCCACTCTGGATGCTCGGGAGCCTGAAGCGGCACGGGAGGGTACGAGCGAGCTCCGTAATACAGGGATATGACTCGATTCTTCTTACGCATGGCTCTATCCACGTGGCTATGCTCGGCCCAGCTCCAGTCGCCGCTTGGATCCCTTATCCGGGGGCGCACGTGTCGATCACACGTAGACCGTCGGCATTCCCTCAACAAGCGCAAGCTTCAGAGATCAGCGAAGAGTACCCGGCGGCGATGGGTGTACACAAAAACAGGTTGCCTTCCCCGCAGTCGTATCCGCTCGGCGACTTCTTGGCACCGAACGTTGTGGTGTGGACCGAAGACGCGGCGGCTCATCTATCTCAGGGGAGTTTCGAAGCTGACGCGGGGCCACACGTCGTCACGGCGCTGCTTCTGCCTGCGTCCTCGTTTGCGCTTCGCGTAGCCGCGATCCCGCTGGCAAACTCCGAGGCAAAGCTCTTTACGAAGGGACTCCTCTCCCAACACCGCTCTCGCAGGGAGCCCCGGGGCGTGGTGGGCGCGTTTGACGGCGGAGGTGTGACCGTGGACGTGTCCCAGCCTATGTCGCGGCGTGCCTACTCGGAGATGCGCGAACACGTAGCGGCTCAGGAAACACGATGGCTTGACCTGCGTGCAAATCCGGATATCGAGCAACCAAACGGCGCACCCGTCCCTCCGCCCGAAGAAAACGGAGAACCACCTGCACCGTGGAGGTATCGGCGTCAGGAGCGCTACCCGCCGCTGCCGCTGTACGACGGGTTCAACATCTTCGGGCCGCTCTCCAGCCTAACGTTTGAGGCGGTCAACGGAAACCTGAACGTGCAGGACCGAACGGTCAATCTCTCTGGCTCGCCAGAACTGACGTTGAGCGATCTAAAGAGGTTCCGCGACATCGACGGTGGCACGGGATTGGCTGCACCGCTCGCCACCTCCGAAGGCGCTGCGAAACTCGCTTTTCGGGCGGTCGCTGGGGTGCGTGTGAACGGCGTCACGCAAACTACATGGTGGCGAGCTCACAGCGATACGGCCGCGATCGTCCTCGGGATACTCTCGCTCTTGAGCACGGTAATCGCGGTCCTTTCGTTTCTTCAGGGACTGCGCAGGGATCCGCAGCCGCGGTGAGGTAGGCAGCCCCGTTGCACCGGCGCGCTGACGCAGCAGTGCGACTCGCGGTGGTCCATTGCGCAGGGTGGGGCCGTGACTCGCTTCTTCCGATTCGCGCTCATGGGGTTCGGCGCAGCGGTGGTCTGGTTCGAACAGATCCAGACGAGGGTAGTTAGGAGGCCGCATGAAAGGTGGCCGACCGGTTCTGGGCCTTTGAGGTCGAGGTGACTGCGAAGGTGGGTGATACAGGGCGGCGGCTGTGCTCAGACTTCCCTCGGGTCGCTGCCGTGTGGAGGTGTATGACGGCGAGTTGGTGCGACGACCGCGCAGCCGCGCTGCGCGAGCTGCGCCCCAGGCAGGGGAGAAGCGACTGGCGGGCCATCTAGGCATCAATACCGAGGAGGAGGAGGAGGAGGTGCTCGCTGACGCGCTCGCCTCCGCCCCCGAGTTCGCCGCCGAATGGGAACGTCTGGCGCTGGCGCGGACGGTCGCCGCTCGCACGATCGCCTACCGATCAGAATCCGGCCTGTCGCAGCGGGAGCTGGCGAAGCGCCTCGGTGTGAGTCAGCTACGCGTAGTCGAGCTGGAGTCCGGCGAGAAGAACCCGCATATCGAGACGCTCGTGAAGATCGCAGCAGCGACCGGCAGCGAGTTTGCGTTCGATGTCGTGCCCGTCGGCCAGGAGCCGACGCCCGTGCGCAAGTCCTTCAAGGGCGCACCGGCACACGTGTACGCCGGCGGCTCCGTGCTCGTCGCGGCTCGCTGAGCGCTAACGCTTTCAGCGTTAGCGGCCTTCGCCGCCCACGAAACCGCACACGCATGGCGACAGAGCCCGTGCCTTTGGGCTCCAACCCCTGTCTCCCCGATGAAAAGTCGCAGGTTCAGAACCTTGCACCTCGCCGCGAACGCTGGCGAAAGCCGCGAAAATACGAAAATACTGGGGTTCTGGTTCAGTCGTTCTCGTCTGTTCCCGGCTGTTCTCGGCACGCGGGACCGCAAATGGACCGCAGCGACGGGCGAAAGGGACCGCAAGCGACACGGTGCGCTGCCTCACGCCGAGGTGTTCAAGCGTTGGAGCTCCGGGTTGGGCCACGGGCCTGTTAGGTGACAAGCGTGCTTACGCTGGTGAAGATCGCTGCGACGACCGGCATCGAGTTCGCGTTTGATGTCGTCCTGGCTGGCCGGGAGCGCACTCTTGTCCGCAAGGCCTCAAGGACACGCAGGCTCATGTGTACGCCGGCGTCTCGATCCTTGCAGCTCGCTGATTCGGTCGTGTGTCAGCTCGCGCCTGTGTCCTCGAGACCAGAGATCAGGCGGGCGACCGAGCGGTAGTCGCCTTGGACGATGCGGTCGATCGGCTTGTCGTCGTCGAGCGCGGGGTTCGGCTCGCTGAGCCACATCGGGATGAGAGGTAGAGGCGCCTGTGCCGGCAGATCCGCAGGCTGTGGAGGCACCCCCGGCTGCCTGACCTACGCCGGATCGGCGCCGCCGCTGGCACTGGACTTACGGCCGACGCTCCCGAAATGACATACATATGTACTCGATGGGATGCGACCGGTATCGGGACCGCAAGAAGACCGCAGGCGGCGCGAAAACGGCTCAAGAAAGCCAACTCGAACCTTACTCCCCGATTTTCGTGGAACCTTTTTCGGAAGGTAGTTTTTGGGGGCTCGCGGCACAAAGGTCTGGCCCGATCCTGGCGCGGAATCAAGTCAACCCGGCGATTCTCAGCGCACTACAAGTGTCGGACAACCATCGCCGGGACACCCGCGACGACTGTTGCCGGGGGGACGTGATGCGTCACTACTGCACCGGCGGCGACCACGGAGTCGGCGCCTATCGTGACGCCGGGGAGGATCGTGGCCGCGGCTCCGATCCACACATTTGTGTCGATGGTGATCTGCTCGGCGGTGATGTAGGCCTTCCGTTTGTCGGGCTCCACGGGATGACCAGCCGTGACCAGGTTGACCTTGTGAGCGATCATGACCCCGTCGGCGATGTCGATGGCTGCGTGGCCCGTAAACGCACATTCGTAGCCGATGAAGACGGCTTGATCGACGGTGATGTTCAGCCCGTAGTCGCTATAGAAGGGCGGGACGAGATTGAAACGGTCGCCAACAGGCTTGCCGATCAACTCTTCGAAAGCCGCTTGGATTGGCTCAGGTTCGTCGTAGCAGAGCGCGCTGAGCTTGGCGGAGAGACGCGTGGCCACCTTGATCCGGTCGTGTAGCGCTTGGAACTCAGGCGTCCTTGTGGCAATCCACTGGTTTTCGTCTAGCACCGACATTGATATCTCTTCCGGACACTGGTTGGACTTCCGGCTTCACCGCGCTACGGACGCCGACAAACCAGCCTAGGTGCCGCCGCGGACGTCGACCCCGGGGCGTCGGAGGGCTGTCGCCTTCCCGCCGCGCGCGTGTCGTGACACCTAGATGAGTAGTGCCACGGTTTCAGGCGGTGTAGTTGGCGAGGCTGCGGGGTGGGCGGCCGAGGCGGTAGTTGAGTGCGATGGCGGCTGTGAGTGCGGCGAAGCGGGTGAGCAGGCGCACGCGGAGGTTCTCAAGGGTGCGGGCGCCGTGGCGCTCGAGCGTGAGGATGTCCTTGCAGGTCCAGAAGATCGACTCGATGCGTTGACGGATCGGCGCGAGGTGCGGGCCGCGGCCGCGCTCGTCTTTGCGACGGGGGCGCATGATCGCGGCGTCGAGGTTGGAGAGCTCGGCTTCGAAGTCCTTGCCGCGGAAGTTCTTATCGCCGATCAAGATCAGCATCTGGCCGGGTGCTCGCTCACAGCGCTCGACGAGTTGCAGGCACACGAGCTTCTCGTCGATCTTTGGCGAGGTCAGCGCCAGCGCTCTGGGAGTGCCGTCCAAAGCACACAGGGCGTGAAGGCGAAAACCCCAGAAGTAGCGGCTGTGGCTGGCGCAATAGCCGTAGTCGGCGGCGTTAGCGAGCGCGTCACCGAGACTGGAGGTCCCGCCCCGCTTGACGGTCTCACGGCTGCGAGCACACTCCACCGGCGTGGAATCGACCAGCAGCAGATCGTCATAGAAACCGGGGCTGTGCTTGGCGAACTCCCGGATCAGCGCCTCGATCGTCCCGGACAAGCGCAGCCTGCGCTTATGGAAAGCGGTCCGCTCGGGCAAACGGGGGAACAGGTGGCCAAGCTGACGACGAGCAGCCCGCAAGAACCGTGCGTCGGATGGCATCCCCATCATCGCCTGAGCGATACACAGCGTGATCAGCTCCGCATCGGAGATCCTTCGCCTAGCGTTTTCTGTCCGCTCGGGCAGGAAATCATCCACCGTGCAGTAAACAGCGATAAGCAGCAGATCGAGGTCGGCGTCCATCGAGGCCCTCCCGGGTCGGCGGTGACATTGAGCACCGCCGACTTCGATCTGCCTGCCTACAACCCCTCCCCACAACCCACAGCCACCCCCACGGCCGTGGCACTACTCATCTAGCCCGGGAGATGGCGCTTTGCCTCGTCGAAGACCGTGCTGCTGGCGGCAGGGTCGAGATCGATGTCGAGGCTGGTCATGAGGCGCGCGAGCATCTGGTAGTTGCCGATGACGAGCAGCAGCTCGACTATCTGGCGGGGCGGGAAGCGCTCGCGCAGCGCTGTGAAGGTGTCCTCGTCGGCACGTGGCCGCTGTAGCACTTCGCTGGTGAAGCGCAGCAGCACGCGAGCGTCGGGGTTCAGGCACGTGGCTTCCAGGTCACCGCGCTGCACGGCGGCGATCTGTTCGTCATCGATGCCGATCGTTCGTGAGATGCCCACGTGTTGGATCCACTCGTACTCCGCGCCGGTGTGTGCGGCGACGAGGAGGATCGCCAGCTCGCGGAGCTTGGCGTCGAGCTCCAGTTGCGTGAGCAGGACGCCGCCGAAGGCGAGGTAGGGGATGAAGGCTGTGTCGGCGTGGGCGAGCATCGCGAAGATGTTGAGCGCCGGGAGCGTGTCGAGCGCCTCGCGCACGTCGGGTGGTCTGGTCTGGGGATCGGAGTAGGGGAGTCGGGCCATCGTGTTCAGCGCAGGGCCTGGAGTCCGCCATCGACCAGGAGGGCGTGCCCGGTGATGTAGCTGGCCTCGTCGGAGAGCAGAAACGAGGCGGCATGGGCGACCTCCCACGCTGTGCCCTGGCGCCCGAGCGGGATTGGGCGCTCCTGGCGGCTTGGGTCGGCTTTGCTGGCGAGGCGTCCGAGTGAGGTGTCGATCAAGCCGGGGACGACGAGGTTGACGCGGATCGCGCGCGCTGCGGCGTGCTTGGCCAGCCACATGCACAGACCGTGCAGGGCGGCCTTGGAGGAGTGGTAGGCGACGACCTCGTTGGCTGGCATCAGCGCAGCAATGGAGGAGGTGAGCACGATTGCGCCACCGTCTCCCATCGCGGCGAGTGCGTGTTTGCAGGTCAGGTAGTGCGCGCGGACGTTGATCTGAAAGACGCGGTCCCAGTCCTCGGCGCCGGTGTGCTCGAGGCCCCACCCGCCGGCGATGCCCACGTTCACGACGAGGTCGTCGATGCCGTCGAGTCCTGTGCGGGCGTCGCCCACCATGCGTTCGATCTCGGACGGCTCACGGACATCGGCAACGATGGCCACCGCTGTTTGGCCCTCGGCATGCACTTGGCGGGCTGTCTCCTCGACGGCGGCCCGATCGACGTCGGCGACCGCTACGTGTGCTCCTTCGCGGGCGAGGAGTCTGCTGATCGCACGGCCGTTGCCGATTGGTGGGTCCTCGATGTCGTAGTTCTGCTGGCCGGCGCCCACAATCAGGATCTTGTGTCCCGCAAGGCGTTCGTGGCCGAGAGACGCGCCGCGAGCCTCGGGCGTCAGCGGTTGAGTGAGGGTGGGCATCTTGGCCTTTCTGGCTTCGGTAGCGAGACCGTTCGATTTCAATACTGGACGGTACTGAATACTCCACGGTATCATCTTGCTCGTGGCGCCCACCCGGAAGCCAAAGAAGCGCCAGCGCCCGACGCGCGCGCAAACACGCGAGCGGCTGCTGCAGGCAGCGGGCGAGGTTTTCGCCGAGCGCGGGTATGACCGCGCTTCACTGGATGAAGTTGCCACTGCCGCCGGTCTGACCAAGGGTGCCGTGTACTCCAGCTTCGCCGGCAAGGACGACTTGTTCTATGCCCTCATGCGGGAACGCATCGATGAGCGTCTGGCACTCGTCACAGAAGCCGTTGAGCGCCAGGCGACGATCTCAGACATGACGCACGACGCCGGCAGTGGCCTCGCCCAGCTCATGTCAAGCCAGCGTGACTGGCACCTGCTGTTCATCGAGTTCTGGGCACGAGCAGTTCGCGACCCGGCACTGCACAACGAGTTCGTTCACGAGCGACGCTCTGTGCGCGGACTGATCGCACGGTTCCTCGAAGCACAGGCGGAGCAGGCCGGGGTCAATCTCCCCGCACCAGCCGATCAACTCGCGGTCGTCGTGCTTGCGCTCTCCAACGGCATCGCCATCGAGCACCTCGCCGATCCGGACACCGTGGACCCCTCGACCTTCGGCGTCGCCCTCGGCCTCCTACTCGACGGGCTGCTGGTGCCGGCCACGTGACTTGCTGACCGAGCGCGACTAACGTCTAGGCGTGACGCGCGAGAGCGAGGCAGTCTCGAACGGGTCAGCTGGCTGTGGCTGGTCGCGGCGCTTGCGCTCGAGACGCTGTCTGAGATCGGATACGTGGTCGCCTGGCGCCAGATCGTCGACCCCGAGCGCGTGCTCGAGCAGGAGGGGCGGGGCCGGCGGCTTGACACGCGACTCGCTTGGGCTCAGCTCGGCGGTGGCCTGCTCGTTCCCGCAGGATCGTTTTCAGGGGTCGGCGCCGGTGCGGTTCTCCTGCACCGCTGCGGGTTGCCGCTGAAGACGGTCATCGAGCGCGAGTTCAATCTCAGCTTCCTCAACACGGCCATCGACGCGCTCGCGTTGATCGCATTCGGCGTCCTGCTCGGGCTCGGGATCTTCGCTGGCAGGAACGACCTCACTCTTACGATCCTGCCAGCGGTGATCGCCGCCGCGAGCGTCGGCGCGGCAATCGTGATCGCTCACCGCGCGGACCGCTTCGCCGCAAGGCTCGGGCCCCGCCATTCGCGTATCGCCGCGGGGATCGGAACGCTCGCCCCAGCCGTCGAGGACACCTACGCGCTCATCTTCGGCAGGGGTGACTGGCGCAGTCTCTTCGGCGCCCTGGCCTATCTCTTCTTCGACGTGCTCGTGCTCTGGACGGCGTTCTACGCGCTGCACGCGCACAGCGTGCCTGCCTTCGCCCCAGTGCTGATGGCGTACATCATCGGGGCGGTGGGCGGTTCGCTGCCGCTGCCGGCCGGGCTTGGCGCGGTCGGGGGATAGGTGGCTGTCTGATCCTCTACGGCGCCGGGCGCAGCGTGGCGGTTGGCGCGGCCGTCATCTACGGCGCGATTGGGCTCATAGTGCCGTTCGTCGGCGGCCTGCTCGCCTATCTGCTGCTGACACGCCAGGTCCGAAGCCTGCGTCGCGCGCGGCTCTACCGTTGAAGCGTGGGGTCGTTGACTCCGGGCAACAGCGGTATGAAGGTGGTGAGCCCGGTAATGGCCCCGCCTACGATCAGGGTCGTGCGCACGCCGACTGCCTCGGCTGCGGCGCCGGCGGCGATGAGGCCCAGCGGACTGAGCGCGAATCCGAACACGTAGTCGACGGAGGAGACCCGACCCAGCAGCGCGTCGGGGACTCCCGCCTGTATGAGCGGGTTGAACATCACGCTTCCATAGGCGTCCAGCCCGTAGGTCACGAACGCGACGCCCGCGGCAAGCCAGAGGTCGGGTACGAAGCCGAGTCCCAGCACCCCGATCCCCGACAGGCCCCACGCCAGCCACAGATGCACCAGCCGCCGCCGAGGTGGTTTACGGCGACCGGAGAGCACCGAGGCTGTGGCGCCTCCCAGCCCGCCGGCTGCCAGGACCAGCCCGAGGGCGATGCCGCCGCCGTGGAGCACGTGTTTGACCAGCAGCGGGACGAGTACGCCGAGCGGCGAGAACGCGACGAAGTTGCCGAGGGCCGCGCCGAGGGTCGTGACCCACAGCCAGCGCTGCGAGAAGCAGAAGCGCAGCCCCTCGCGTAGGTCTTCGAGGGGAGAAGCGCCGGAGGGGGCTGGCGCCGAGCGAACGCTCATCGCGCACAGCGCTGCCGCGCTGATGACGAACGAGGCGGCGTCGATCCCGAAGCCCCAGGCCGCTCCGAGAAATCCGACGAGCAGGCCGCCAACGGCCGGGCCGATGAGGACCCCCGCCACCTGGACGCTGGTCCCGCTGAGGGCGCTTGCGCCCACCAACAGCTCGGACGGAAGCAGCTCGGGCGTGATCGCCATCGCCGCCGGGAAGAACACGGCGTCGCCCAAACCGAAGACGAACGCCATCGCCACGAGCGCGACCAGATGGATCTCGCCGGTTGCGACCAGCACCGTGATGACCGCGACCGCGGCGCCCCGCGCGATGTCGGACGCGAGCATCGCCAGCCGTCGCGGCACCCGGTCGACGATGACTCCGCCCCCCAGCGTGAACAGCACCGCCGGCAGCACTCGGGCGGCCAGCACATATGAGAGAGCGATGGCGTGCGGGTCGATTCGCAGCACCTCGATCGCGAGGGTGACGGTGAAGATGCCGTCCCCGAGCTGCGAGATGGCCTGGCCTGACCACAACAGCGCGAAATCGCGATGCCGTAGCGGCTTGAAGTACCTGCTCGACGACATCGCGACCGCAGCATGCCAAAGCATGTGCCCTCGGGTCGAGAAGGAGGGCCGTGCGCGCGATCGGGGACGGGGCAGCTACAAATCCGTCTCGACGCCCAGCGTCCGCGCCGTCGGCGAGCGCGGAACGACCTTCTGGTCGGGGTTGGTCCCGAGCAGCCGGTCGCCCAGATTGGAGCTGACGCCCATCCAGTAGTCCTCGTGCTTGAAGTGGTGCAGGCGGTGGTTGCGCCAGATCGCCCTGTACCAGCGGCTGCGCGGAACGTAGGGGGTGTGGATGAGGAAGTGCGACCACTCGTAGCGGAACAGGCCGACGTAGGCGAACAGCAGCGCCGTCAGAGCCTGCGCCAGCACGGGCCAGCCCAGAGGCCCGTCGATGGCCAGCGCCAGCATCGCGACTGCGGCGGCGATCTGGACGAGGAAGGCGATGACCTCGACGTGCTTCAAAAGGACCCGGTCGAGGTCGGAGGGGGAGCGGTGGTGGCGACGGTGCTGGATCGAGCCGTACAGCTCGATGCGCCTGCCTCTGATCGAGATCGGCTTGAGGTGCAGCAGGTATTTGTGAATCACCCACTCGACGAACGGCTGGGCCGCCAGCAGCAGCAGCGGGGGAGCCAGGTCGCGCCACGACCACTGGCCGACGTACAGCCGCGCGGCGAGCACCACCGCGATCGCCGCGGCGACGACGCGAGGCGAGGAGTGGGTCAGGAACTCCCGCCAGCATGCTCCCAGGCGCGTCAGGTCCGCCCGCTTGGATGTCAGCTCGTGGTGGTACTCGGTGGGTATCGGCTCGGCGCTCATGCTTGGCTGCTCCTTCTGGTGAGCCGCGAAGCGAGATCGCTCGGCGGCGTCAGGGCCTCGCGTGCGGCCAGCTCGGCCGCCTGCGGGTCGCCCGCGGCGATCGCGGCGGCGATCGGGCCTCGATGTCCGCTTCGCCGCAGTTCGTCTTCCAGCCACGGCAGGCTGATCTCGACGCGGGCGTGGACGGCGCGGATGAGGCTGTTGAAGGCGAGCTGGTAGGCGAGATTGCCGGCTCCGTCGAGGATGGCCCGCCAGAAAGCCTCGTCGAGTGCGAGCAGCTCCTCGCCCGATCCGGTCACGCGGATTCGCTCGGCCATCGCTGGCAGCTCGGCCCGCAGCCCAGGCGCGGCCCGTTCGGCGCAGAGCCGCACCAGATCCGCGCCGATCCCTGCTCGCATCTCCAGGGCCGCGACGAGCAGTGGCAGCAGTGGCTCCAGCTCGCGGACGTGCTCGGCGAGCAGCGCCAGCACGTCGAGGCCGGCCGTCAGCCGGTAGTCGAGCACCGTCGTGCGCCCGCCCTGCGTGCCCCTCACCAGCCCGACCTGCTCCAGGCGCTTGACGGCCTCCCGCACGACATGCCGGTTGACCCCGAGCAGCTCGCTGAGCTCGCGCTCGGAGTGGATCGCCGAGCCGACCGGATAGTCGCCGCTGACGATCTCGGCCACCAGCTGCTCGAAGACCCTGTCGGGGAGGGATTGCCTGTCGACCGTGTGCAACGCCACGGGCGCGAGCTTAGCAGCTGGTCCAACCAGTGCAAACACTCATGCCGGTGCGGATCCGGCGTGACGAAGCCGCTCGAGCCCGTCGAGGATGAGATCGAGCCCCCACGCGAACTCGACGGCGTTGTCGTACCCGGACTCGGGTAGCTTCGCGGCGATCTCGGCCAAGTGCGGGTAGCTATCGAGCGCGCCGATCGTCTGCGCCCTTCTCTGCGCGGCTTCGCCGGCGCTCTCGGGGCTCTCGAAGGCCGTGTCCCTTTCCTGCAGGGCGAAGCCGTAGATGTAGGCGTCCTGGACCGAGTACGCGTGGATCGCCATATTGAATGAGAAGCCGGCTTTGCGCAGGCAGCCCATCACCGCGTTGTGGTTGCGCAGGTTCGCGGGCCCCGGACGCCGCGACTCCATCATCCCTATCGCCCAGCTGTGGCGCCCCAGCGCCTCGCGCGTGGAGATCGCCCGGTGGCGCATTGCGGACCTCCAGTCGAGGTCCTCGGGGGGGAGCTCGATCTCGCTGAAGACGATGTCGACCATGCCGTCGAGGAGCTCCTCCTTGTTGGCGACGTGCTTGTACAGCGCCATCGGCACGACGCCGAGGTCCTGTGCGAGCCCGCGCATGCTGAACGTCTCGAGCCCGGCTGCATCGGCGAGGGCGACGGCGGCCTGCAGCACGCGAGCGCGGCTCAGCGGTGTCCGCGTTGCGGCCTTCTGTTTCGTCTTCGGTTTCGTCATCGGCCTTGACAAGTGTACAGCGTACACCTATAGTTCCGCAAACGAGTGTACGCCGTACACCTCATCGAAAGGCATCGCATGAACCCCGACACGCCGAATCCCGTCCAGTACTCGGTCGACTACCCGGACCGGCCGCTCAACCGCCTGACCACCTTCTTTCGCCTGTTCATGGTCATCCCGATCGCGATCGTGCTGGCCCTGATCGAGGGCGGCGTCTCCGCCTACGGTGGAAGGGCCGGCGGGACCGCAAGCGCCGTGGGACTGGTCGTGTTGCCCACGCTGCTGATGATCGTGTTCCGGCAGAAGTACCCCCGCTGGTGGTTTGACTGGAACCTGGAGCTGATGCGGTTCTCCGCCCGGGTCGGCGTCTACCTGGCGCTGATGGACGACAGCTATCCCTCCACCGATGAGCATCAGGCGGTGCACCTCGAGTTCCCCTATCCGGACGCGCGCAACGAGCTCAACCGCTGGCTGCCGCTGGTCAAGTGGCTGCTGGCCATCCCGCACTACGTCGTGCTGTTCTTCCTCTACATCGCCGCGTTCTTCGTCGTGATCGCCGCCTGGTTCGCGATCCTGTTCACCGGTCGCTTCCCGCGCGGGATGTTCGACTTCCTCGTCGGCGTCAGCCGCTGGACCAACCGCGTGATCGCATACGCCCACGTGATGGTGACCGACCGCTATCCGCCGTTCCGCCTCGCCCCGTAGCCTCGCCCCGCCGCCGGGTGCGCGCCCGTGGGGTGCGCCCGCCGGCGCCCGGCGGCGCGCAGCGCGGCGAGCCGCAGCTGCTGTTCGCAGTTGGTGTACTCGAATGCGACCGTCGGCAGGTGGTGGGCGGCGTAGCGGAGCGCCGCCGCGGTGTAGTGCGGGCGCACACCCCCGTGGTGCATGCATTCGCTGGCCGCATGGTGGCCTTCACGGTGAACTCTCCGTTCGCGAGCGCGTCTGCCTTCCGGGCGGCGCCGTGAAGCTGTCGCCTGGATGCGCAGCTGGTGCACCGCCGGCCCGTGAGAGCGGCCCGGGCCGGTCGAGGCGAGCACGGAGCCCGGGGTCCCGACGTGGACGGCCATCAAGACGCCGGTCGTCACGGTCGCCGCCAGCGCCACCTGGGCCAGCGCTCCCGCGAGCCCCTTCGCGCCACCGGCCTTGCCCGCCAGCGGGCCGCGCGCCATCAGCGCCCTCACTGAACGCGCAGCTGCCGCAAGCGGCGTACCGACACCGACAGCAGAGAACGAGGAGTCGGCTGAGAGCGCCCGGCGTGCGCGTACGATCAGGGACTTCACGGCCGACACGGTCGTCTGCTGGCGGGCGGCGATCTCGCTGTAGCTGCGTCCTTCGAAGGCATGCCCGACGAGCGCGTCGCGCTGGCGCTCCGGCAGCTCGCCCACGGCCCCCATCAGCCAGTCGATCCACTCGCTCTGCTCCACCGCCGCGGTCACCGTGTGATCGGCGGTCCCGTGCTGGCGCTCCTCCATCTCGTCCGTCGGCCTGGCGGCCCGAGCCGCGTTGATGGCGGCGTTTCGAACGATCGTGAACAGCCACGCGCGCGAGTGCTCGGGACAGGTGCCAGCAACGATCGCCCGGTGGGCGTTCAGGAGCGCCTCCTGGACGACGTCCTCGGCCAGGCCCGCGTGCTCGCCGAGCTGCCGCACGGCGTAGCGCGTGAGCTCGCCCCGGTGAAGCCTGACCAGCTCCTCGAACATGTCCTCCCGCGGCCCTTGACCGCTCGACGCCGGCGGGGTCTCGTCACAGCTCATAGAAACTCCCTTCCAAGATTCTCGGGACCCCGGCGGGGCTTCTCGGATGGTCTAGACGTTGCGGTCGCGAGAAGGTTGCGCTCGGACCCTCGAGACATTAGGCCAAGGCGCGCTCGGGCGGCGTTCGAAGCCGCCCGAGCGGCCCGCGATCACGCGGCGGACGCGGCGGGCGGCTGGTCGACGCGCACCATGTTGCCGGACGGGTCGCGCACGGCGCAGTCGCGCGTGCCCCACGGCTGGTCGGTCGGCTCCTGCACGATCTCGGCGCCCGAGGCTTGCAGCGTCTGGAAGCTGGTGTCGAGGTCGTCGGTGTGGAAGTGGACGCCGTTGAGGGCGCCCTTGGCGAGCAGGCCGGCGAGCGCGTCGCTGTCGGCGGGGCTGCCGTTCAGGTAGTTCGTGAGCACGATCCCGACGCCAGGCTGGTCGGGGGAGCCGACGGTGATCCAGCGGAAGTCTCCGCGGGCGACGTCGTTGCGCAGCTCGAGGCCGAGCGTGTCGCGGTAGAAGGCCAGTGCGGCATCAGGATCATGGACGAGTACGAAGCATGTGGAGAGAGTTAGGTTCATGCCAGCAACGCTAGTGAGCCAGCTTCGCGCGCGCTTCTCCGATCCTGCTCGGCTCGCGGCTTGGGCGGGTGAGGTCCTTGGCGACGCAGCCCGGCACGCTCGCGAGCGCGCTGTGGTCTCGGACCCGGTAGGCGGTCGGAGTCTCGCCGACCAGTTCGGTGAAGCGGGCGCTGAACGAGCCGAGCGAGGAGCACCCGACCTCCATGCACACCTCCGTCACCGACAGGTCGCCGTGGCGCAGCAGCGCCTTCGCCCGCTCGATTCGCCGTGTCATCAGGTAGGCGTAGGGCGTCTCCCCGTATGCCGCGCGGAACTTTCGCGAGAAGTGCGCGGTCGACATCAGCGCGGCGCGGGCGAGCGCCGCGACGTCGAGCGGGCTCGCGTACTCGCGGTCCATCAGATCGCGGGCGCGGCGCAAATGCGCCAGGTTCTCAAGCTCCTCCGGCGTCACGCCGCCTCGAACAGCTCCACGAGCCGCGCGCGGCTGTAGAGCCACTGCTTGCGATTGCGCCCGTCGCCGGGGTGCAGGGTGTCGAGGAGGGCGAGCCCGCGGATCGTCGATACGGCCAGCTCGATCAGCCGGTCGAAGTCGGGCTGCTCGGCGATCGCCGGGAACAGCCTCCTGGTGATCTCGAGCGTCTGGCGGTCCAGTCGCCGCTCGACCGGCACCAGCCGCTCGCGCAGCTCGGGGTCGGTGCGCGCGTGCGACCACAGGTCGAGCGCCGCCTGGAACAGCGGGTTGGCGTAGCTCGCCCACAGCAGGTCAAGGCCCTGCACGAGGCGCTCGCGTCCCTCGGGGAGATCCTCCGCTGCTGCGAGCAGCTCCGCGCCGCGGCGTTCGGCCAGGCGCTCCATCGCGGCCGCCAGCAGCGCCTGGCGGGTCTGGAAGTGGTGGAGGTGCGCGCCGCGGGAGACGCCCGCGCGTTCGGCCACGCGGCTCGTCGTGGTGTTCGCGTAGCCGTTCTCCACGAGGCATGCGATCGTCGCGTCGAGCAGCGCGTCGCGGGTGGTCGCGCTGCGCTCCGCCTGGCTGCGTCGCTGCGGGGTGCCGGCGGTCGTTTGCGGTGTCGCTGCCATCGCGCTGATCTTAGACATATTTGCGTTCACGCACGAACGTTTGTGTGGTAGCGTTGCGCTCCCGCCGAGCTTTGACTACACAGGAGGCTTCACCGATGGCAGCGACCGAGGCACTGGTCTTCGACGCGATTCGCACGCCGCGCGGCAAGGGCAAGTTCAACGGCTCGCTGCACGGCACCAAGCCGGTCGACCTGGTCGTCGGCCTGATGCACGAGACGCTCATACGCAACGAGAAACTCGACCCCGCCCGCGTCGATGACGTGGTGCTCGGCTGCGTCTCGCCCGTCGGCGACCAGGGCGCGGACATCGCCAAGACCGCCGCGATCAAGGCCGGCCTGCCGGACACCGTCGCCGGCGTGCAGCTCAACCGCTTCTGCGCGTCGGGCCTCGAGGCCGTGAACATCGCCGCGCAGAAGGTCGCCTCCGGCTGGGAGGACCTCGTGTTCGCCGGCGGCGTCGAGTCGATGTCGCGCGTGCCGATGGGCTCCGACGGCGGCGCCTGGGCGATGGACCCGGAGACCAACTACGACACGTCGTTCGTGCCCCAGGGCATCAGCGCCGACCTGATCGCCACGATCGAGGAGTTCAGCCGCGAGGACGTCGACGCCTACGCCGTCCGCTCGCAGGAGCGCGCCGCGAAGGCGCGAGGCCGAGGGCCGCTTCGCCGGCTCGGTGATCCCGGTGAAGGACCTCAACGAGAACGTCGTGCTCGACCACGAGGAGTTCATCCGCCCGGGCACGACCGTCGAGACGCTCGGCGGCCTGAAGCCGTCGTTCGCGGCGATGGGCGAGATGGGCGGCTTCGACGCGGTGGCGCTGCAGAAGTATCACTGGGTCGAGAAGATCGACCACGTCCACACGCCCGGCAACTCCTCGGGCATCGTCGACGGCGCGTCGCTGTTGACGATCGGCAACGAGCAGACCGGCAAGGACCTGGGGCTCACGCCGAAGGCGCGAGATCCTCGCCACCGCGGTCTCGGGCGCCGACCCGACGATCATGCTCACCGGCCCCGCGCCCGCGAGCCGCAAGGCGCTGGCGAAGGCCGGCATCACCGTCGACCAGCTCGACCTCGTGGAGATCAACGAGGCGTTCGCCGCCGTCGTGCTGCGCTTCGTCCGGGACATGGGCCTGGACATGGAGAAGGTCAACGTCAACGGCGGCGCGATCGCGATGGGCCACCCGCTCGGCGCGACCGGCGGCATGATCCTCGGCACGCTGGTCGACGAGCTGCACCGCACGGGCGGCAGCTACGGGCTCGCGACGCTGTGCGTCGGCGGCGGCATGGGCATCGCGACCGTCGTGGAGGCGATCTGAGTCATGGCGAGAGCACAACCATCCACTGGGAGCAGGACGAGGACGGCATCGTCGTCCTGACGCTGGACGACCCCAACCAGTCGGCCAACACGATGAACGCCGCCTACGCCGAATCGATGGCCGCGACCGTCGAGCGCCTCGAGGCCGAGAAGGACGAGATCACGGGCGTCGTCATCACCTCCGCCAAGAAGACGTTCTTCGCCGGCGGCGACCTCAACGACCTCAAGCAGGCGACACCGCGAGCAACGCGCCGGAGCTCGCCGAGATGGTGCGCGCGGGCAAGGCGCAGCTGCGCCGCCTGGAGACGCTCGGCAAGCCGGTCGTCGCGGCGATCAACGGCGCCGCGCTCGGCGGCGGCCTGGAGATCTGCCTGGCGACCCACCACCGCATCGCCGTCGACGACCCGAAGGTGCAGATGGGCTTCCCCGAGGTCCAGCTCGGCCTGCTGCCGGGCGCCGGCGGCGTCGTGCGCACCGTGCGCATGCTCGGCATCGTCGACGCGCTGATGCAGCTGTTGATGCAGGGTCAGCGCCTGCGCCCGGCCAAGGCCAAGGAGGTCGGCATCCTCGACGAGGTCGTCGCCACGCGCGAGGAGCTCGTGCCCGCCGCGAAGGCGTGGATCAAGGCGCAGCCGAGCGACGAGCCGACCGTGCAGCCGTGGGACGTCAAGGGCTACAAGATCCCCGGCGGCACGCCGTCGAACCCGAAGCTCGCGCAGAACCTGCCGGCGTTCCCGGCGAACCTGCGCAAGCAGCTGAAGGGCGCCAACTACCCCGCGCCGCACCACATCATGGCCGCCGCGGTCGAGGGCGCGCAGGTGGACTTCGACACGGCGATCGAGATCGAGGGCCGCTACTTCGTCGACCTGCGTCACCGGGCAGGTGTCGAAGAACATGATCCAGGCGTTCTTCTTCGACCTGCAGCAGGTCAACGGCGATCGCGGCCGGCCGGAGGGAATCGAGCCGCTTCACGTCCAAGAAGGTCGTCGTGCTCGGCGCCGGCATGATGGGCGCGGCGATCGCCTACGTGTGCGCGAAAGCCGGCATCGAGGTCGTGCTCAAGGACGTCTCCCAGGAGGCCGCCGAGCGCGGCAAGGGCTACTCGCAGGCGCTCGTCGAGAAGGCCGTCTCGCGCGGACGCTCGACGCAGGAGAAGGGGGAGGAGCTGCTCGCGCGGATCACGCCCACGACCGACCCCGCCGCCGCCGCCGGCGCGGACCTCGTGATCGAGGCCGTGTTCGAGGACCCGGCGGTCAAGGCGCAGGTGTTCGCCGAGATCGAGCCGCACCTCGCGCCGGACGCGCTGCTGGGCTCGAACACCTCGACGCTGCCGATCACCGAGCTCGCCGAGGGCGTCAGCCGCCCGGATGAACTTCATCGGGCTGCACTTCTTCAGCCCCGTGGACAAGATGCCGCTGCTGGAGATCATCAAGGGCGAGAAGACCAACGAGGAGACGCTCTACCGCGCGCTCGACCTCGCCAAGCAGATCAAGAAGACCCCGATCGTCGTCAACGACAGCCGCGGCTTCTTCACCAGCCGCGTGATCGGCACGTTCATCAACGAGGGCATCGCGATGCTGCTCGAGGGCGTCCCCGCGCCGTCGATCGAGCAGGCCTCCAACCAGGCCGGCTACCCCGCGCCGGTGCTGCAGCTCACCGACGAGCTCAACCTGGAACTGTCGGCGAAGATCCGCAACGCGTACAAAGACGCCGTCGAGGCCGAGGGTGGCACGTTCGCGGACCGCACCCGGCCTTCGCCGGTGGTCGACCAGCATGCTCGAGGCGGGCCGCGGCCCGGCAGGCTGCGCGGCGCCGGCTTCTACGAATACGAGGACGGCAAGCGCGTCGGCCTGTGGAAGGGCCTGAAGGACGCCTTCCCGCCGACCGACGACCCGGCCTCGATCTCGCTGAAGGACCTCGAGGAGCGGATGCTGTTCGCGGAGGCGCTCGAGACCGTCAAGTGCCTCGACGAGGGCGTGATCGAGTCCGTCGCCGACGCCAACATCGGCTCGATCCTCGGCATCGGCTTCCCCGGCTGGACCGGCGGCGTCGCTCCAGTACATCAACGGCTACGAGGGCGGGGTGGCGGGCTTCGTCGCGCGCGCCCGTGAGCTGGCCGAGCGCTACGGCGAGCGCTTCGAGCCGCCGGCGTCGCTCGTCGAGAAGGCCGAGCGCGGCGAGGGCTATTACGACGAGCAGATGGTGGTCGCGGGCGCGTAGCGCCCGCGCGCCGGTCGCGCCGGATCGTGGTCACGCCGCGCTCGCGGCGACGTCCCGGCGCGCGAACTCGGCGATCAGCTCGGCGAGCGTGTCCGGCTGGTCGATCATCGAGAACGTCCTCGCGCCCTGGATCACCTCCAGCCGCGAGTCGGGCAGGGCGGCCGCGAGACGGCGGCCGTCCTCCAGCGGGAAGAACGCGTCGTCGGCGGACCAGGCCACGAGCGCCGGCTTCGTGAAGCCCGGCAGCCCCTCCGCGGCGCGGAGCGTGCTGTCGCGGTTGAGCGAGGCGGTGAAGCGCCGCAGGTCTTCGCGAATCCTGCCGTCGGCAAAGCCCGGCTCGAGCCATTCGACGACGAGCCGGTCGATGTCGGCGTGCGCCAGGGCGCCGAAGGCGCGCTGGCGGCCGATGCGTGTCCGCAACGGCTGCGCCGCCGCGCGAAACGTCGGGCCGGTCTTCGCCGCGAGGATGAACGGCTTGAGGATCGGCGGTGGGAAGTGCTCGAACGCGTCGCAGCTCGTCAGCACTAGCGCGCCCAGGCGCTGGGGGGCGCTCGTGGCGAGGATCTGCGCGAGCGCTCCGCCCGTGTCGTTGCCCACCAGCAGCACGTCCTCGAGCTCCAGCGCGTCGAGCAGCTCGCCGATCATCGCGGCGATGCTCTCCATCGTCAGCTGCGCGTCCTCGCGCATCGGCTCGGTGTGCGCGCCGAGGGGCCACGTCGGTGCGATGCAGTAGAAGCCCTGCTGGGACAGGCGCTCGCTCAGCGGCCGCCACAGCGACGATCCCATGGCGTAGCCGTGGACGAAAACCACCGGGCGCCCGTCGGGCGGCCCTGACTTCTCATAATGGATCGTTCCACAACTGAGGGGGATGCTGGGCATGACGACGACCTCCATGAGTAGTTGCGTGCAGGCTGCACGTAAGATACCAACAAGGTGTCCGTAAGTGCGCCGCTCCCAGACAGACCGATCTGCCGCCACGCAGCAGGCGCTCGTTGCGGCCGCGCGCGAGCTGTGGGGCGCGCGCGGCTACGCCGCGGTCTCGACGCCCGAGATCGTCCATGCCGCTGGTGTCACGCGCGGCGCGATGTACCACCAGTACGCCGACAAGACCGAGCTCTTCCGCGCGGTCCTCGAGGCGGTCGAGCGGGATCTGGTCGAGCGCCTGGCCGCGATGGTCGCCGCCGAGCGGCCGAAGACGCCCGCCGACGCGCTCCACATCGCCGCCGACGCGTGGCTGGAGCTCTCGGGTGAGCCCGAGGTCCGGCAGGTGGTGCTGCTCGACGCTCCGAGCGTGCTCGGCTGGGCCGGCTTCCGCGAGGTCTACCAGCGCTACGGCCTGGGCATGACCGAGCAGTTGTTGAGCGCGGCCATCGACTCCGGCGAGCTGAAGCCACAGCCGACGCGTCCCCTGGCGACGATCGTGATCGGCGCGCTCGACGAAGCCGCCATGAGCATCGCCAACGCGGACGATCCCGAGCAGGAGAAGGAGCAGGTGCGGATGGTGATCCACGATCTGATCGAGGGGCTGCTGGCGCGCGGCCGCTGACCTCGGCCGCCAGGAGATCCCGGCGCCGCGCATCGCGGTGAGCTGCGCGGTCACTCCGGGGTACTGCGATTCGGTGGTCAGATCCGAAGTCGACATCCGTCCGGCCGCGTCCCCGGACGGCGTCGCGCGCGCCATCGTTAGAGCAGCCTCATCCCATCCTTATCCCGCGCTCAAGTCATTGCGCGACCTTTCCGATGGGGGCTTCGACATCACCACAGGCTCAACGAGGAGATGCAATGGCCAGGATCATCGTCACCACCGATCACAGCGAACGAAGCGACACGCCGGTATTGCTCGAAGAGCGCGTCTACCCGGTGCACATCGCCAGCGACCACGCCGCAGCCCAGCTGATGGAGCGTCTGGCCTGGGCGATCGGAGACGCCGAGAACGCCGAGCGCGCGCAGCGCGCACAGTAGGCACAGCCACCTGATCGGTGCCGCTATCGTCCGAGCGGTGCCACGCGGCTCGCTTTCGCTGATCGAGTTTCCCGCTGATGACCCCGAGCGCGCGCGGCGCTTCTGGGCCGGACTGCTCGACGTCGAGCTGCAAGCGCGCGAGGGCTCTGAGGGGGAGGGCTGGCAGACGCACACGGGAGCCCCCGCCGTCGGCGTGCACGAGCGCGGGCGCGGCCCCGGCGATTCCTTCTCGCTGCCGTACTTCACCGTCGGCGATCTCGCCGAGGCGCTGGAGCGGGTGCAGGCGCTCGGGGGGACGGTCGTTCACCCGGGTGAGCGGTGGGCGATCTGCAAGGACTCAGAGGCGACGCCGTTCGCCCTGGCGCAGGAGTTGGCCGAGCGGGAGTGAGCCCAGCCGTCACTGGACGCGGGCTCGGTCGACGATCGCAAGAGCACGCCAAACGGCAGGCTGCTCGGTCGTCAGACAGCATCGGTGGCGTGTGTATCCTGAGCTCAATGGTGGGGAGATGAGCAGCGGCGCGCCTGCCCGGCTCGCTGGGTGGATCGTCGGAGTCGTGTGTGCATTCGTGCTGCTCTCGCCGTCGCTCGCCGATGCGTCCGCGCAGCCGGTCGAGATGGCGGCCCCCTACGAGTACCTCGGTTGGGGCCAGCCGCAGGTGGCCGCCGGCGTGATCGCCACCACCGGGGTGCAGGACCTGACGCTCGCGTTCATCCTCTCGCACGGCAAGTGCAACCCAGAGTGGGACGGCCAGCGCCCGCTGCTCGGCGGCTCCGACCAGGCGGCCATCCAGAGCGTTCGCGCCGCCGGCGGGGAAGTCGACGTGTCCTTCGGGGGCTGGAGCGGCAAGAAGCTCGGCAGCTCCTGCAAGACGCCGGCCGCGCTCGCCGGCGCCTACCAGAAGGTCATCGACGCGTACTCGCTGAACGCGATCGACATCGACATCGAGCACGGCGAGTTCACAAACAAGACCACCCGCAAACGTGTCGTCGAAGCGCTCGCCATCGTCCACGCGCAGAATCCGGGGTTGGAGATCTCCGTCACATTCGGCACCGAAGAAGGCGGCCCCGAAGCCGACGGCAGGAGCCTGATCGCCGACGCCGCCGCGATCGGCTTCCAGCCCACCGCGTGGACGGTCATGCCGTTCGACTTCGGCGTGCCGCTCACCGACATGGGCCACGCCTCGATCAGGGCGCTCGAAGGGCTGCAGCGCGACCTCGCCGCCGCCTACGGCATCTCCGCCGCCGACGCCTACCAGCACGCCGGCATCTCCTCGATGAACGGCGACACCGACGAAAAGGTCGAGACAGTCACCGTCGAAGACTTCGAAACGATGCTCGCCTTCGCGCAGCAGAACCACATCGCGCGCTTCACCTACTGGGCCGTCAACCGCGATCGGTCATGCACCGGCGGCGAGAACGCCGGCGAAGACTGCAGCGGCATCGCACAGCAGCCCTACGCGTTCACCGACGTGATCGCGCGCTACCACGGCTGAGCCGGGGTCCGCGCCGTTCCGCCGGCCCGATGGCGCCTCGCTCAGGCCCGCGCGCTCGTCTGCGGGTCGAGGCGCGACATCGTCACCGCCGCGCTCAGCTCCGAGTTGGCGCCGCCCATGTAAAGGCCCTTGACCGGCGGGATGTCCGAGTAGAAGCGCCCGTGGCCGATCTTCACGTGCGTCTCGCCCGCCAGGCGGCGGTTGGTCGGGTCGGCGCTCACCCACACCGGCTCGCCGTGGCCATCCGAGCCCGGCAGCAGCGCCTCCAGCCACGCGTGCGTTTCCACCTCCACCGAGTCCGTGCCGTCGTCCTCGGGGGCGGCCCACAGGTAGCCGGACACGTAGCGCGCGGCGATGCCGCGGCGGCGCAGCAGCACCAGCGACAGGTGCACGAAGTCCTGGCACACGCCCGCGCCCAGCTCCAGCAGGTCGCGCACGCTGGAGCCCACGTATGTCGCGCCCGGCCGGTATTCGAAGCGGTCGGGGATCAGATCACACAGCAGCTCCAGCGTCTCCAGCGGGCTTTCCGTCTCGAGCGCCTCGTGCAGATCGTCCAGCCCCGTGATCGTCGGCTGGTCGTGCCACGGCAGCGCGAACTCGCCCGCCGCGTCCACGTACGCGGGGCTCAACAGGCTCTCCCACGACCCTTCCGGCGGATCCGGCGGCGCCGAGGTGACGACGCGCGCGCGCACGTCGATCGTCAGCTGCTCGTGGCTCGTGGGGATGCCGAACTCCAGCACCTCCGTGCCGAAGTAGTCCAGGTGGCGGCTCACGCGCGCCTCCGGGTCGATGCGCGTGTGGAACTCGTCGCAGCGCTGCGTCGAGGTCGTCGCCGGACGCACGCGCAGCGCGTTCAGGTTGTCGGTCACCGGCACGTCGTAGCGGTACTCCGTCAGGAAGCGGATCGCGAAGTGCACGTGGCGCTCACCTCCTCAGGCCCACCGTGGCCGCGCCCGCGAAGTAGCGCTCGGTCACGTCCTGGTCGATCCTTGCCAGCTCCTGCTGCGTCTGTTCGCATATGCCCGTCAGCTCCGCTCCGTCCGGCAGCGCCCTGCGCTGGAAGTCCAGATCGGCCGCCAGGCGGCTCACGCGCAGCACCGGCTTGGAGTTGCGCGGGCCCGCGTCCGCCGTCGTGAACACCTCGTGCAGCGAGTCCACGCACGCCGCCACGCTGTCCGGGTACGCGGGCTCGAACAGCAGGAAGCGCGCCACCGGGCGCGCGTTCGGCGGCGCCGTCACCGCGCGCAGGTACGCATGAAAGCCGCCCACCGCCTGCAGCAGGATCAGCGCGTGCCCGTCCGGCGGCGTCTGCTCGCCCGCCGGCAGCGCCACGCGCAGCATCCGCAGCACCATGTCCGAGATCTCGATCAGCCCGCCCGCGTCCAGGAAGCACTTCGCCTCGTCGCGCAGCATCGAGCGGTTCGCCACGCCCCAGATCAGCGCCGTGCGTTCCTTCACGTACTGCGACGCCAGCGACGGTCCCGCCGATGCGGCCCAGCCCGGCTGGCCGCCGCCGCGCAGGCCGAGCGCGGTCGTGTTGATCGCCTCCCACATCTCCGCGCTGATCACGTCGCGCACCGTGCGCGCGCCCTCGCGTGCGCGCTCGATGCTCGCCAGCATCGACCCCGGCCGCTCCGCGTCGAGCGTCAGCTGGCCCAGCGCCTGGCCGTTGCGGGGGCTGTCGTGCACGTCGCCGAACATCGCCAAGAGGCCGCCCGAGCCGAAGCTCACGCCCGGCGTCGACTCCGAGGACCCCTGCAGCTCCGCCTGGAAGACAGCCTCCACAGCGCGCGCCGTGAACTCCGCGCGCGCCAGGTTGCGCCCCAGCCAGTACAGCTCGTGCGCGATCCGCGCCAGCATCAGACTTCCTGCTGTTGCTGTTGCTGTTGCTGCTGCTGGCCCGTCCACTCGCCGTAGCGCAGGTCCGGCAGCGCCGGCGGCTGCGTGTCCGCGATCGGCGGCCCCGCGCGGTCCGCGTCGTCGCCGTCCTCCAGCACCCACGTGTCCTTCGAGCCGCCGCCGCGCGAGGAGTTCACGATCAACGAGCCGTCCTCCAGCGCCACCCGCGTCAGCCCGCCCGGCACGATGTCGATGCGCTCGCCGAACACCGCGAACGGCCGCAGGTCCACGTGGCGCGGCTGCAGCACCGCGTCCGGGCCCACCGTCGGCACCGTCGACAGGCGCACCACGTCCTGCGCGATCCAGCGTTCCGGGTGCGCCATGATCACGCGGCGCATCTTCTGGATTTCGACCTCGTCCGCGTGCGGGCCGATCATCACGCCGCGCCCGCCCGACTCACCCGTGGGCTTCACCACCAGCTCGTGCAGGTGCTCCAGCACGTGCTCGCGCACTTCCGGGTCCGACAGCAGGTACGTCTTCACGTTTTCGAGGATCGGCTCCTCGCCCAGGTAGAAGCGGATCATGTCCGGCACGAAGCAGTAGATCGCCTTGTCGTCCGCCACTCCCGTGCCGAACGCGTTCGCGATCGCCACGCTGCCCGCGCGGTACGCGCGCACGAGGCCCGGCACCCCCAGCAGCGAGTCCGAGCGGAACTCCAGCGGGTCCACGAAGTCGTCGTCCAGGCGCCTGTACACCGCGTGCGCGCGCTCCAGCCCGCGGGTCGTGCGCATGTACAGCACGTCGTCGCGCACCACCAGGTCCGACGCCTCCACCAGCTCCACGCCCATCTGGCGCGCCAGGAACGCGTGCTCGAAGTACGCCGGGTTGGCCGGCCCCGGCGTCCACACCACGACCGTCGCCTCGCTCTCCGCCGACGGCGCCACCGAGCGCAGCGCGCTCAGCAGCAGCTGCGGGTAGTGATCCACCGGGCGCACGCGGTAGGACGCGAACAGCTCCGGCACGAGGCGCGCCATCGCCGCGCGGTTCTCCAGCACGTAGGAGATGCCCGACGGGATGCGCACGTTGTCCTCGATCACCTTCCACGTGCCGTCGCTGTGGCGCACCAGGTCGCAGCCCGCCACGTGCGTGTACACGCCACCGGGCGGGCGGATGCCGTGCACAGCGCGCGCGAACTGCGGGCACGACGCCACGAGGCGCCACGGCACGAGGCCCTCGCGCACGATCTCGCGCGCGTGGTACACGTCGTCCACGAAGTGGTTCAGCGCGCGTATCCGCTGCGCCAGGCCGCGCTTGATGTCGCGCCATTCCTGCCCGCTCAGCACGCGCGGGACCAGATCCAGCGGAAACGGCCGTTCGTGCGTCGGCCCGCCGCCGCCGCTCGTCTCGAACGTGATCCCCTGCTGCATGAAGATCGCGTCGCGGCGCCGGCCCGCCTCGATCAGGCCCTCGGGGCCCAGACGCTTCAGCTCCTCCACCAGCGCCCGCGCCGTCGGCCGCGGCGTGCCGTCGAGCTCGAACAGCTCGTCCAGGAACGGCGCCTGCGGGCGGTAGCCGTCCACCTCCGGTGCTTGCACCCCCGAGCTCACCAAGAAAGTCTCCCGCGGAGGGAGCGCCCTTACCTTCGACGGATGGAGAAACCGACGGCGGCTCAGCTTGGCCAGCGGCCGTGACGGCTGAAGTACTCGCGCGCCGCCTGCTCCGCGTCGCGCTCCCGATCGCCCTTCGCGCCGATGCGAAACAGCCAGTTCACGAAGTAGATCGCGAGCCCCGCGCTGACGATGCTCGCGCCGCCCTCCAGGTCGTTTTCGCTGCCCATCGCCATGAACACGAGACCCGCGATCACCACCAGCGTGGGCAGCACGTAGCGCATGCCCACCAACAGCCACGCGATCACCCGCGCGCGCGTCATGCCGGCTGCAGCGGCCGCAACGCCGCCGCCTCCCGCTCCAGCTGCTCCGCGCAACGCTGAGCGGTGAGCCGCGCCCAGCGTCCGGTCGAGCCGATGCCAAGCGCGACCACGAGCGCACCGCAGCCGGCCACCAGCCACCATGCCGGATGGCTCGCCGAGGTCAGGTTGGGGCCGATGCTGGCGCCCACCGCCGCGCCGAGAATCGAGCCCGTCACAGCCACGCCGAGCGCCTGTCCCACCTGTCGGCTGGTCGACGCCACCGCAGCCGCCACGCCGGCCTGGCTGTTGGGCATGCCCGAGACCGCCGTGAACGTGATCGGCGGGTTGACGAAGCCGAAGCCGATGCCGAACACGCCGTACACGACGAGCAGCAACAGCAGCGGTGTCGAGGCCGTGAGCGTCGTCAGCACCACGGCGCTGGCGACCATGCAGCTGCCGGCGATCGTCAGCGGTATCCGCGCCCCGCGGTTTCCGAGCAGGCGCGCCGACAGCGGGCTGCATGCCAGCGCCGCGACCGCCATCGGCAGCGTGCACAGGCCCGCGTCCAGTGGCGAGTAGCCGCGCACGTCCTGAAGGTACAGCGTGTTCACGAACAGGAATCCGGTGAACGCCGCAAACGCGCTGATCGCGATCAGCGTCGCGCCCGAGAACGGCGCGCTGCGGAAGAAACGCAGTTCGATCAGCGGGTCCCTACGGCGAGGCTCGTACAGCACCAATCCCACCACGGCCGCGACCGCCAGCGCGAACGTGCCGATGCTCTGCGCCGAGAACCAGCCCGTGCTCGGGCCCTCGATGATCGCGTACGTCAGCGACGCCAGCGCCACGATCACGAGCAGCTGCCCAACCGGATCGATCCGCCGTGCCCGCGCCGCGCGCGACTCGGGTACATAGATCGCTGTCAGGACCACGGCCGCGAGCCCGATCGGGATGTTGATCCAGAAGTTCGCGCGCCAGCCGACAGACTCGGTCAAGATGCCGCCGACGATCGGGCCGAGCGCCAGGCTGATGCCGACGACGGCGCCCCACACGCCGATCGCACGGGCGCGTTCGCGCGGCTCGGTGAACACGTTCGTGATGATCGACATCGCCACCGGGTTCAGCATCGAGCCGCCGACGCCCTGCAGGGCCCGTGCCGCGATCAGCCAGTCGAGCGTGGGGGCGAGGCTGCACAGCAGCGAGCCGGCCACGAACACCAGCAGACCGACCTGGAAGATGCGCTTGCGCCCGAGCCGATCGGCGGTCGAGCCCGACAGCAAAAGCAGGCTCGCGATCACGAGCGCATACGCGTCGATCGTCCACTGCAGCCCCGACACCGACGCGTGCAGGTCGTGGCGGATCGACGGCAGCGCGACGTTCACGATCGTGTTGTCCATCGCCACGATCAGAAGGCTCATGCAGCAGATCGCGAGGATCGCCGTGCGCCGGCGCTCGCTCAGTTGGGGTGTAGCGTTCACGCCTGACCGTTTTAGCGTCATCAGCGACCGCAGCCCGGATCTCGCGCACGACGTGCCACGGAGAGGAAAGCCATGCCCGCAGTCACGATCGACGAGCTCACCCTGGCGGACGAGCCCGCCCGCTGGGCCGCGCTCGGCCTCGAAGTGCGCGACGGCGCCTGCCAGATCGGCACCGTGCGGCTGCGCTTCACCGGCGACGCGCGCGAGCCCGGCGCGCCCGGCATCGTCGGCTGGTCGCTGCGCGGGATCGCCGGCGACGCATTGTCCCCGGAGGGGGAGCTCGACGGGCTGCCCACCGCCGTGTCCGAGACGCCCGTCCCCGCTCCTGCGCCTGCGCACCCCAACAGCGTCGCCGCGATCGACCACATCGTCGCCGCCTCACCGCAGCTCGACCGAAGCGTCGCCGCGCTGCAGGCAGCAGGCCTCGACCTGCGCCGCATCCGTGAGCAGCCGACGCCCGCTGGTGCTCCGCGCCAGGCGTTCTTCCGCCTCGGCCACGAGATCCTCGAGCTGATCCAGGAGCCCGACGACGTCATCGCCAACGCCGGCGGCGTCGATCATCCCGCGCGCTTCTGGGGGCTCGCGCTGCTCGTCGATGACATCGACGACTGCGCCGCCAGGCTCGGGCCGAACGTCAGCGACGTGCGCGCCGCCGTGCAGCCCGGCCGGCGCATCGCCAGCGTGCGCCGCTCCGCCGGGCTCGCCGTGCCGCTCGCGCTAATGAGCCGATGAGCGAGCAGCTGTGGACCGACGTCGACGCCTACATCGAGCGCCAGCTCGTGGGGGAGGACCCAGTGCTCGACGCGGCGCAGCAGGCCAGCGCCGACGCCGGGCTGCCGCCGATCGCGCTGTCGCCCACCCAGGGCAAGCTGCTGCACCTGCTCGCGCGCATGCACGGCGCGCGCAGCATCCTCGAGCTCGGCACGCTCGGCGGCTACAGCACCATCTGGCTCGCCCGCGCGCTACCCCCTGACGGCCGGCTTGTCACGCTGGAGCTGAACGAGCACTACGCACAGGTCGCCGCAGCGAACGTCGACCGGGCCGGCCTTGCCGGCCTCATAAAAATAGATGTCGGACCCGCGCTCGACGGTCTGCACGCGCTCATCGCCGAAGACGCCGGCCCGTTCGACTTCGTGTTCATCGACGCCGACAAGCAGAGCACGCCCGAGTACTTCCCGCTCGTGCTCCAGCTCACGCGGCCCGGCAGCGCGATCGTCACCGACAACGCCGTGCGCGACGGCGAGCTGATCGACCCCGACAGCCACGATCCCGCCGCCCGGGGGATGCGCCGCTTCCACGAGCTGCTCGCCGCAGACCGCGCCGGCGCCCAGCGCGTCAGCGCCACCACTATCCAGACCGTCGGCAGCAAGGGCTACGACGGCTTCACGCTCGCGCTCGTCGACCGGTAGGCTCGGGGCCATGGGCGGGGATCTGAAGCTGGGGTTGAACACGGGGTACTGGGCCGGTGGCCCGCCGCCAGGTGTCGTCGACTCCGTCGCCGAGGCCGAGCGGCTGGGGTTCGACTCGATCTGGACCGCCGAGGCGTACGGCTCGGACTGCCTCACGCCGCTCGCCTGGTGGGGCGCCGCCACCGAGCGCATCAAGCTCGGCACCGCCATCGTGCAGATGTCCGCGCGCCAGCCCGCCGCCACCGCCATGGCCGCCATGACCATGGACCATCTGTCGGGCGGGCGCTTCATCCTCGGGCTCGGCGTCTCCGGCCCGCAGGTCGTCGAGGGCTGGTACGGCATGCCGTTCGCCAAGCCGCTCGCGCGCACCCGCGAGTACATCGCCATCCTGCGCGACATCTGGGCGCGCAGAGGCCCGCTCACCGCGCCCGGGCCGCACTACCCGCTGCCGCTGCCCGACGGCACCGGTCTCGCCAAGGCGCTCAAGTCCTCAATCCACCCGCTGCGCGAGGACATCCCCATCTACCTCGGCGCTGAGGGACCCAAGAACATCGCGCTGTGCGCCGAGCTGTGCGACGGCTGGCTCGCGATGCTGTTCTCGCCCGCCGTCTACGACGAGCTGTACCGGCCATCGCTCGAGGAGGGTTGGGGGCGGGACGGCGCGCGCCGCAGCGCCGCCGACTTCGAGGTCTGCGCCACCGTGCCGCTGATCGTCACCGACGACGTCGAGGCCGCCGCCGACGGGCTGCGCCCGTTCTACGCGCTGTACTTCGGCGGCATGGGCGCCAAGGGCGCCAACTTCCACGCCAACGTGCCCATCCGCATGGGCTACGAGCAGCAGGTCGCCGAAATCCAGGACCTGTACCTGGAAGGCAAGAAGCAGGAGGCCGGCGCCAAGGTCCCCACCGCCCTGATCGAACAGCTCTCGCTGATCGGGCCCCGCGAGAAGATCCGCGACGACCTGCACAAGTGGCGCGAATCCGTCGTCACCACGCTGCTCGTCTCAGGCGACGCCGCCACCCTCAGAAACGCCGCCGAGCTCGTGCTCGGCTGACCACCATGGCCGACACCGCATCCTCCCCGCAGGAGGACCCCGCACAGCTCCTCGGGCAGGCGTTCGCCAACTACCAGTTCGAGATCTACGCATACGGCCTCGCAGGGCAGACGCCCGCGCTGCCCGTGCTCCCCGGCGAGCTCGAAGCGCGCGCGCAGGACCGCCTCACGCCGGAGGCGTTCGGCTACGTCGCCGGCGGCGCCGGCCACGAGCGCACGATGGCCGCCAACCTGCGCGCGTTCGAGCACTGGCAGATCGTGCCGCGGATGCTGCGCGACGTCTCCGAGCGCGACCTCTCGACCACCGTGCTCGGCACCGCCATGGCCGCGTCCGTGCTGCTCGCGCCCGTCGGCGTGCAGTCCATCGTCCACCCCGACGCCGAGCTCGCCGTCGGGCGCGCCGCCGCCGCGTTCGGGCTCGCGCCGATCCTCAGCACCGCCGCCTCGCACACCATCGAGGACGTCGCCGAGGCCATGGGCTCCGCCAGCCGCTGGTACCAGCTCTACTGGCCGCGCGACCGCGATCTCGCCGAGAGCTTCGTCGCGCGCGCCGCGCGCGCCGGCTACGAGGCGATCGTCGTCACGCTCGACACGTGGCTGCTCGGCTGGCGCCCGCGCGACCTGCACAACGCCTACCTGCCGTTCCTCAAAGGCGAGGGCGTCGCCAACTACTTCAGCGACCCCGTGTTCCGCGGCGCGCTCGAGCAGACCCCCGAGGAGGACCCCGGGCCCGCCATCGGCCACTGGGCCTACCAGTTCGCCAACCCGCGCGTCACCTGGGATGACCTCGCGTGGCTGCGCGAGCAGACGAAGCTGCCGATCGTGCTCAAGGGCGTCCTGCACGCCGACGACGCGCGCCTCGCGCTCGACGCCGGCGTCGACGGGCTGATCGTGTCCAACCACGGCGGCCGCCAGGTCGACGGCTCGATCGGCGCGCTCGACGCGCTGCCCGGCGTGCGCGACGCCGTCGGCGAGCAGTTCCCCGTGCTGTTCGACAGCGGCATCCGCACCGGCGCCGACATCTTCAAGGCGCTCGCGCTCGGCGCCGACGCCGTCTGCCTCGGGCGCCCCTACGTGTGGGGCCTCGCGCTCGACGGCCAGGCCGGCGTCGAATTCGTGCTGCGCTGCCTGCTCGCCGAGCTCGACCTCACGCTCGCGCTCAGCGGCTACACGAGCATCGCGCAGGTGGACCGCTCGGCGCTCAGGCACGCGGACGCGTCTGGTTAGACGGTCCGGTCTGACCTAGACTCGCGCCGGTGGGTCCGGCGCCGACTGACGAGCTCGCGAGGACCAAGCGCCTCACGCTGATCGCGTGCATCCTCGGCTCGGGGATCGTGCTGCTCGACGGCTCCATCGTCAACGTCGCGCTGCCAACGATCCAGCGCGCGCTCGGCGGCGGGCTCGCGGCGCAGCAGTGGGTCGTCAACGGCTACCTGCTGACGCTCGGCTCGCTGATCCTCGTCGGCGGCTCGCTCGGCGACCTGTTCGGCGAGCGGCGCGTGTTCGCGCTCGGCGTGTCGGGGTTCGGCGTGGCCTCGCTCGCGTCCGCGCTGTCCCCGTCGATCGGTGCGCTCGTCGCGGCGCGGGCGCTGCAGGGCGTGGCCGGCGCGCTGCTCGTGCCCAGCTCGCTGGCGGTGATCGTCAACACGTTCCCCGAGTCCGAGCGCGGCAGGGCGATCGGCACGTGGACCGCGTGGGGCGCGATCGCGGGCGTGCTCGGCCCGCTCGCGGGGGGCGAGCTGCTGGCGCTGGCGTCGTGGCGGTGGATCTTCCTCGTGAACATCCCGCTGGCGATCGCGTGCGTGTCGCTGATCCTGTTCGCGATCCCCGCTCGCCCGCCCCGGGCGGCGGGTCAGCGCCGAATCGACGTCGTCGGCGCGGGGCTGTGCGCGGTCGGGCTCGGCGGCCCCGTGTTCGCGCTGATCGAGCAGCCGCGGCTCGGCTGGTCGAGCCCGGCGGTGCTCGCGCCGCTGATCGCCGGCACCGCGCTGCTCGCGCTGTTCACGCTGTTCGAGTCCCGCGCGCGCGACCCGATGCTGCCGCTGGGGCTGTTTCGCAGGCGCAACTTCACGGCGGGCAACGTGGAGACCTTCTCGATGTACGCGGGGCTCTCGATCCTGTTCTTCTTCCTCGTGCTGTTCCTGCAGCAGATCGGCGGCTACACGCCGCTGAAGAGCGGCCTCGCGACGCTGCCCGTGACCGTCGTCATGTTCGTGCTCTCGCGCCGCTTCGGCGCGCTCGCCGACCGCTACGGACCGCGCTTCTTCATGGGTGCGGGGCCGCTCGTCGCCGCCTGCGGGCTGCTGCTGTTCCAGCGCACGGGCGTCAGGGCGGACTACCTCGGAGAAGTGCTGCCGCCGCTGCTCGTGTTCTCGCTGGGGCTGACGATGACCGTCGCGCCTCTCACCGCCGCGGTGCTCGCGGGCGCCGAGCACCAGGCGGGGATCGCCTCCGGTGTCAACAACGCCGTCGCGCGCGTCGCCGGCCTGCTCGGCACCGCCGCCGTGGGCGCCGCGATCTCCTCCGCGTTCGCCGCGTCGCTCGACAGCCGGCTCGCAGGGATCGGGCTGGGCGCGGGAGCGCGCGCGGCCGTGCACGCCGCCAAGCGGCTCCCGCTCGGGCGCCCCGACGTTCAGAGCCTGCCGGCTGGGCAGGCGCGCGCGGTGCGGGTGGCCGCCGAACAGGCCTCGCTGCACAGCTTCCACCTCGGCATGGCGATCGCCGCCGCGCTCGTGGCGATCGGCGGGCTCGTCGGCGTCGCCGGGATTCGAACGCTCTAGATCGGCTCTCGCGCGTACTCGCGCATCGCGTCGATGATCGGCGCGAGCCGCCGGCCCTTGACGGTCAGCCGGTACTCGACCGTCGGCGGGCTGGAGGGGATGACGGTGCGCTGCACGAGCCCCGCGGCCTCGAGGTCGCGCAGGCGCTCTGAGAGCATCCGCGGCGAGATGCCGGCGACGGCGTCGGCGAACTCGCTGAAGCGCAGCGCGCCAGTGAGCGCGGCGTAGAGGATCGACAGCTGCCAGCGCCGCTCGAGGAGGTCCGCGGTCTCGCGGACCTCCACGGGTACGGGATCACACCTGCGTGCGCGTGATGACATCGTCGGTGCTTCGCTTCCTACGCGTGCGCGACGTGGCGTCCGTGTCCCTTGACGGGCTCGGGCTCCAGCGCGCGATCGAGGACCTCCTGCACGGTCATCACCGGGTGGAAGGTCATCTGCTCGCGTACCTCCTCGGGGATGTCGTCGAGGTCGCCGCGGTTGCGCTCCGGCAGGATCACGTCGGTCAGGCCGGCTGCGTGGGCGGCGAGCGCCTTCTGCTTGAACCCGCCGATCGGCAGCACGCGGCCCTGCAGCGTGACCTCGCCGGTCATGCCCACCGTGTGCTTGACCGGGCGCCCCGTGAGCAGCGACGCTAGCGCCGTGACCATCGTGACGCCCGCGCTCGGCCCGTCCTTGGGGATCGCGCCGGCAGGCACGTGCACGTGGAACTCGCGGTTCTCGAACGCGCTCTCGTCGATGCCGAGCTCCTCGGCGTGGCCGCGGACGTAGGAGAGCGCGATCTTCGCGGACTCCTTCATCACGTCGCCCAGCTGGCCGGTGAGCACGAGGCTGTGCCCTCCGGAGCTGCCGCCCTTCATGGCGGTGGCCTCGACGAACAGCACGTCGCCGCCGGCGCCGGTCACCGCGAGCCCCGTTGCAACACCCGGCGTCGCTGTGCGGGCGGCCGACTCCTGGAAGAACTTCTGGCGGCCGAGCGCGTCGCGCACGATCTCCAGGTCGATCTTCACGGGCGTATCGACCGCGGCCCCGGACTTGGCCGTCTTCGCGCCTGCCTGGCTGGAGGCGATCCTGGTGGCGGTCTTGCGCAGCACCGTGCCGAGGTTGCGCTCGAGGCTGCGTACGCCGGCCTCGCGCGTGTACTCGGAGATGATCATGCGCAGCACCTCGTCGGAGACCTCGACCTCGTCCTCGCGCAGGCCGTTGCGGTCGCGCTGGCGCGGCCACAGGTAGCCCTTGGCGATGGCGAGCTTCTCCTCGGAGGTGTAGCCGTCGAAGCTGATCACCTCCATGCGGTCGAGCAGCGGCCCGGGGATCGTGTCGGCGACGTTGGCCGTGGCCAGGAACATCACCTGCGACAGGTCCAGCTCGACGTCGAGGTAGTGGTCGCGGAACGAGTGGTTCTGCGCGGGGTCGAGGACCTCGAGCAGCGCCGCGGAGGGGTCTCCGCGCCAGTCGGCGCCGACCTTGTCGACCTCGTCGAGCAGGATCACGGGGTTCATCGTGCCGGCGTCGCGCAGCGCCCTGACCAGACGGCCGGGGAGCGCCCCGATGTAGGTACGACGGTGCCCGCGGATCTCGGCCTCGTCGCGCACGCCGCCCAGCGACATGCGCACGAACTCGCGTCCGGTGGCGCGGGCGATCGACTCGCCGATGGAGGTCTTGCCGGTGCCGGGAGGCCCGATCAGCGTGAGGATCGCCCCCGACTTGGGGTCGGCCTCGATGCCGCGCTCCTGGCGCAGCTTGCGCACGGCCAGGTACTCGGTGACGCGGTCCTTGACGTCCTCCAGGCCCGCGTGGTCGGCGTCCAGCACCGCGCGCGCGGCGACCGGGTCGAGCTTCTCCTCGGAGCGCTTGCCCCACGGCACGGCGATCAGCCAGTCGAGGTACGTGCGGATCATGCTCGACTCGCCGGTCTGCTCGCCCATGCGCTCCAGGCGCGCGAGCTCCTTGAGCGCCTGCTCCTTGACGGGCTCGGGCATCTCCGAGTCCTCGATCTTGGTGCGGTACTCGTCGGCGACCGACGCGTCGTCCTCGCCCAGCTCCTTGCGGATCGAGTCCATCTGCTTGCGCAGGAAGTACTCGCGCTGCTGCTTCTCGGCGCCCTCCTGCACGTCCTCGCGGATGCGCCTGCGCACCTGCAGCTCGGCGAGCGACTCGCGCTGCAGCTTCACGGCCAGCTCGAGGCGGTCGGTGACGTCGAGCGTGCGCAGCAGCTCGACCTTCTGCTCGTATGACAGGTTGGGGGAGTAGCCGGCGGAGTCCGCCAGCGCGCCCGGCTCCTGGATTGCGCGCAGGAACGCGGAGATGCGCCCGTCGTCGCCGCGCAGCTCAAGGATCTCCTCGACGGTGGCGCGGTACTCGCGCTCCAGCTCGCGCGTGCGTTTGTCGGTGGGCACCTCGTCGGGGCGCTCGTCCACGTCGACGCGCAGCTCGCCGGTGGTGCCCGTCTGGGCAGCGCCGATCAGCGCGCGGTGCTCGCCCGACAGCGACACGGCGCGCCCGCCGCCGGGGAGGCGGATCTGCTCTGAGACCTCGACGATCGTGCCGACCTCGAGGAACTCGTTCTCATGGCGCGGCACCAGCACGACGCGCTCGTCGTCGCCGACGTCGATCGTCAGCGTGATGCCCATGTTGGGGAAGACGACCGTGTCGTCGAGGGGGATCAGCCGCAGGCGCTGCTTGGGCACCGAGGGCTCCACCGTGGGCTTGTCCGAGGGGGATGAGGAAGACTGAGGCATAGGTATCCGCTCCATATGAGCTTACGAAAGTTTAGTTAGTATAGCGCGGGGTCGTTGCTTGCGCAAGTACTTTGTGGGTCATGGCGGGATTGGCGTTGTAGAGCCAAATATGGCCGATGTCGCGCCGGCGGGTACCGTCCCAAGCGGGCGGTAGAACCTGGGCATGGCTGAATCGATTGAGCAGCTGAGCTTCGAGCTGACCAGCAACGCGCTGGCCGAGCAGGAGCAAGCCCTATCTCGTCTCAGGGCATGCGCCAGCACGGTGCTTGCGGCTGCGTCGATCGCAGGCTCGTTCTTGGGCGCCAAGACCAGTGACGGCGTGCTCGATGTCTGGGGTGTCGTGGCGCTCGTCTCGTTTGCACTGTGCTCTGCCAGCGCGATATGGGTGCTGCTTCCTCGAGAGTTCGTGTTCGCTTTCCGTGGCGGAGCGCTGATCGCGGCGAACGATCGGCCAGAGATGCGCGATGTGGCCGTTGCCTATCGTGCCGCTGGTCACTGGGTAGAGCCTCACCTGCGTGTGAACGGGCGACAGCTCACCTACCTGTCGCGATGGCTGACGGCGAGTTGCGCATTGCTCGCTATCGAGGTGATTCTGTGGACTATCAGCCTTACGAGCTAACCTGAGACGAATGTCTGTCGAGCCCCCAACGATGGCTGAACTACTGGACCCCTTCCCGCTAGAGGCCCCGCCGGACTTCGCTTTGTCCGAAGGCGGCCGTGCGCCAACGAAGCTGTGGAATGCGCTGGTGCGGTACCTTCGCGCGCGGATGGCTGGGAATGGTGGCGAGCAGCAGCCCGCTGAGCGGCTGAAAACGGCCTAACTCGGCCCGTCGAAGCTGACGTCGACACTCTCCTCCTCGACCCGCTCCTCCACCTCGGCTGAAGAGGTGAGTGCCCGCATGTCGGCCTCGAGCAGCGGGTCCGAGAAGAAGCTGCGCGGCCACAGCCGACGCACCCGCACGACGTTGATCTCGGCCGCGAAGATGGTCAGCTGAGCGCCCAGATAAAGCCAGGCGAGCAGCCCCAGCACGAGCGCGAAGACGCCATACAGCGGGCCGGTGCGCTTGAGCTCGTGCTCCACGTAGAAGCCGCCGAGGTGCTGCAGCAGCTGCCAGAACACGGCTGCGACGACCACGCCAGGCAGCAGCTGGCGCCACGTGACGTCCACGGCGGTGAGCAGTTTGAAGGCGGTCATGAACAGCGCGAGGTTGAACACGAACGCGAGCACGATCCCGACGACGACGGCGGGCGCGGCGTGTGAGCTGGTGCCGACGAAGCCGGCGGCGGTGGTCGAGACGATGGACAGCGTGCCGAGGATCGCGAGCATGCCGAGGCCGCGCAGGCGGGCGTGCAGGAAGTTGGGGCGGTACTTGAACGGCACGCTCCAGATGCGGTTGAACGCGCTCTGCGTGGCGCCGGTGATGCCCATGCCCGCGAGCAGCGAGCCGATCGCGCCGATCGCGAGGCCCGCGCTCGAGCCGGTCAGCGATTCGAACTTGATCTGGTCGCGGACCAGCGGGAACTGCCCCAGCGCGCCGTCGAGGATGCGCCGTTGCTCTCCCGGGTCGCCCTGGAGCACGAAGCCGAGCACGGTCACGAGCACGAGCAGCAGCGGGAACAGCGACACGAAGCCGTAGTAGGCGATCAGTGCCGCGAGCTGGCCGCCCTGGTCGTCGCCGAACTTCTTCAGGACGGCGGCCATGAACGACAGCCGCGGGCTCTGCTGCTGGCGGTGGTCGAGGTTCTGGAGGCGCTCGGTGATGCTCACGGCGTCGTCCCAGCCCCGCTGGCGTGCGCAGCGCCGCGGCGCGGACGGCCGCAGCGCGGAAATTGGGAGGGGGGTCTGCACGACGCGACGAGCGACATGCTCGTGTGTCTACCCGATCGCAGCTCAGAGCACGAACGCCCGGTGCCGATTGGCGTCCGGGAGCGCGGGCACGCCCGGGCTTCGATCCCGCCGACGAGGTGGCGCTGGTGGCGAACGCGAAGCGCGAGCTGCTGTTGCGCGTGCACCGCCACCGGCTGCGCAGGGAGGATCTCGAGGACTGCTACGGCCAGGCCACGCTCGAGCTGATCGCCTACGTGCGCAACGGAGCCAAGATCTCGAGCCGGTCGCATCTGGCCAACATCATCGAGCAGCGGTTCCTCTCACGCGTCCACGATCGCCGCCGGGCGCTCTCCGGGCGCAGCCCGATGCACGCGGCGCTAGAGGCCGCCGCGTCGTTCGATGGGGTTACGGAGGAACGGATCGACGTCGTGGATCTGCGCGCGGAACTGGAGGCGCTTGTGATCCACCGTGAGGACCTACGCCGGGTGGGCGCGCTCGCCCGCCAGCTGTCGCCCGACCAGCGTCTGGTGCTCTCGGCGCAGGTCGGTGCCGAGATCGGCGCGAGCGAGTTCTGCCGGATACACGGCTGGACGCCTGAGAAGTACCGCAAGGTGGCGCAGCGGGCACGTGCCCGCCTGAAGCAGCTGATGGCAATCGAGGAGCCGGTCGTCCCGTTTGCGCGGCGCACGTCGGAAGAGGCGACAGGGACCACCTATGAAGCTATCTCCCCCCACTCATAGGCGCGTCCCCCGGGACGCCGGCGGTCGGTTGAACGGACGACCACACGGTGCTCCCCATCCACGCGCAAGCGGCCGGGATCCGGAGAACTCCCAGCTCCGGCTCCCGGTCGCCCGCGTGTCCGGCCTGAGAGCAGCTCGATGACGCTCCTGCGCCGCGCGCCGCGCGAGGTGTACCGCGTGTACGACGAGGACGAGTTCTTCGCAAGCGCCGGCATCGGCCAGTGCGGCGAGGCGCCTGCGCCCGAGCTCGAGGGGCGCGCGCACAGAGTCGCGGGCGTCACAGTGCTGCTGGCGGCGGTCGGCGCGGTGACGGGTTTGGTCGTGATCACCAGCCTGTCCCCTGCGGCGCGCGCAGGGCGACGGGCGGGGGCCCGCCTGTCTGCGGACGGTGATGCAGTCGGGTCGTCGCGCCCGGCGAGCACTCGCATCTGGAGCGGAGCCGCCGATGCCGGGGGCTCGTCCATCGGCGATGCGGCGACGCACGTCGCTCCGGGTCGCGGCGGCGACAGCGCGACGCTGGCGCGCCGCGTCGAGATGGTGCGTCGCGCGGCAGCAGCGCGCCCCGCGACGGGGTCGTCGAAGGCGGCTGTCGCGCGGCGGCTCGATGCGGCCGTCGTGCATGCCCCCAGCGTCCCGAGCACGGCAGAGTCGTCGTCTGCGGCGGTGTCCATGACCGCCAGCGCCACGACGGCAGCCGGAGGCTCACCGGGAGCGGGCACATCGGGGGCCGTCGCCTCATCCGGGGCTGCCAGATCCGGGCAGCCGGAGTTCGGATTCGAGCGCTGAGGAACGGATGGCGCACGACCTTCAGCGACCGACCGTCACGATCGCCAGCCGCGCGCTGTGGCGCATCCGCCTCGCACGCGAGCTGCCGCGATACCTGCTGTGCGCGGCCGCCGTTGCCGGCCTGGCAGCGAGCGCGAGATTCGCGATTGCGCCACCGACGCCGCACCTGTCCGACGCTGCCGCGCATGTGCCAGCGCCGCCGGACGCGGCGGCCGAAGCGTACGCGGCGCTGTTCGCCCGCCGCTACCTGACGTGGAACAGCGCTGAACCGCAGCTCAGCGCGCGCGAGCTCGAACCGTTCGTCGGCTCCGGCATGGAACCGGGTGCTGGGCTCGAGCTTCCTCCCAGCGGCGAGCAGCAGGTGCAATGGGCGGAAGTCGTCCAGGCGCGTGCGCCGGCCCCGGGCGAGCACGTGTACACGGTGGCGGCGCAGACGAGCAGCGCCGGCTTGCTCTACATCACGGTCCCGGTCGTGCGCACCGCCACCGGAGGGCTCGCGTTGGCCGGCTACCCGGCGTTCGTGGGCGCCCCCGCCTCGGGTCCCGCGCAGGCGGCCGCTCGCCTGCGCGAAGTGACCGACCGGTCGCTGGCGACGGTGGTCGAGCGCGCGCTGCGCAACTACCTGGCCGCGTCCTCAGGCGAGCTCGCAGCGGACCTCGCCCCGGGCGCGCGCGTGTCGCTGCCCGGCCTGCCGCTGACGCTCGAGTCGATGCAGCGCCTGAGCTGGGCGCCGGGCGCCGACTCGGTGCTGGCGACGGTCGCGGCGCAGGACGCGCGCGGCGCTCGCTACACGCTCGCCTACGAACTGGACGTGGAGCGCGAGCAGGGGCGCTGGGAGATCTCTGCCGTGCAGATGGACCCGGACGCGTAGACCGCCAACCGCAACACGAACCGAGGAGAGACGATGAACATGCGAAGTTTCCGTTGGCCGTTCCTGGCATTGCTCGTGAGCGTCTGCGTTGCAGCGGCGCCGCCGGTGGCCTGCGCCGCGGTCACGGCGGGCACCACGTCGACGGGCGCGCCGCCCGCCGCTGGAAGCGAAAGCAGCGCCACCTCGCTTGAATCGGCTGCCGCAAAGGCGGGCACCACAGGACGCGCGGTGGCGATGAGCTTGATCGGCCTGGCGTTCGCGGTGGCCGCGACCGTGCTCGCCTTTCGTCGCGACTTCAAGGAGGCCGCGGGCGTGTTCGCGGTCGGGATCGTGTCTGTTCTGCTGGCGACGCCCGCTGGCGTGAACCTGCTGCGCGACACCGTCACCTCGCTGTTCGGCGCGTCATGATCGAGATCCGCTCCTACCGGCGCGTATTCGATCTCGAGCGACGGATCTACAGCGTCGATCGCCTGCGGCTGAACCCCGGCGGCGTGCCGGTGCGGGCGGTCGTCTACTTCCTGGCGATGCTCCTGATCGGACTGCTGGCCGGCGCGGCGCCGCTGGCCGGCGGCCTCGTTCGAGAGCTCCCATGGTACGTGCGGGACCTCGCGCTGCCGGGCATCGCCGCCACCGTCCTGGGCGCGCTCAGGCTGGAGGGCCGGACGTTCCACCTGGCCGCGCACGCGCTCGTGCGCTACCGCGTCGGACCGCGGCGGCTGGCGGGCGCTCGCCGCTGCCAGGGCCCCGGCGAGCGCTGGCGACCCGGGGAGCTGCTGATGCTTCCCGATGGATCCGACGGGCGCCTGCGCGACCTTCGCTACACGGGTCCGGGTGCAGTGCTCGTGTCGATCGAGCACGAGCGACGGGGGCGTGCGCTGGAGCGGGGTGCGGCTGGCAGGGCGCGACCTGGACGGCGTGCCGTGCTCACGCTGCGCGAGCGCGAGGGAGCCCGCTGCCTGGACCGCGGCGAGGTGATCTCGCTCGGCTCGGGCGCGCGCATGCGGGTGCGCTCGAGCGGGTCGAGGCGCGGCTGACGATGTCGGCGCCGATCACGTTCGTGTACGGGAACTGCGTGTTCGCCCGCGGGCTGGATGATGCCTGGGCGGCTTTCGCGGTGCCGGCGAGCTCATACGCGTGGTTGAGCGAGGAAGGCAAGCGCGCCCGCTTCCTCGCACTGATCGCGGCGCTGGAAGCGGTCGAAGCCGACGTCCAGATCCTGCGGGTCTGCCGGCGCTGGGAGCTGGATCGCTACGCCCAGGCGCTGCGCGAGGAAAGCGAGTCGTGGTCATCCAGCGCCGCCGCTCACGCGCCAGCCCGCGAGCGCTACATCGAGGAGCATGTGCGGCGGCTGGACGACGTCGGCATGGCCCAGCCCGCGGTGTTCATCCTGGTGAGCCTGCGCGATCCCGAGCGCGATGTCGCGTCCTATGTCTCGCGGGCGGCGGCTCAGCATCCGCAGGAGTGGTGGCAGGGGCTCAGGCGGGCGCTCGCGCTGCGCGATCGGCGGGTTCTCAGCGTCGCCGAGCTCGAGCGGGCGCGGACCCGCGCCGATCAGGCGCACGCGCGGCTCGCCGACTTCCTGCCGGTGCGCCAGGCCCGAGGAGTCGAGCTGCAGTGGCTCGTGCGCAGAGCGTTCTGCCGAGGCCTGGGGGAGCCACTCCTCGACGGTCTGCACGAGCCTCGCGCGCTGGTGTTCGAGCGCAACGGGGAGGCGGTGCTGGCGCCGCTCGAGGGCGACGTGCTGCGCTGGGCCGACGGCTACGTGGAGAATCGGGGCAGGAGCCTCAAGATCGAGTCCGAGCTCGGCACCAGCTGGCAGGCGCAGCTGGTGCTGGGCGCGCTGCCCGAGCTGATGCAGTTCCCAGGTGCGCGCGCCGAGCTGATGTTCGCGCCTGCGGAGAGCCTGCCGTTCGGCATCGACCTGTCGCTGAACGCGCGCTTTCTGCCCAACGAGCTCGCGATGCGCATCGCGCGCCGGCGAATTCAGGACGCCGACCAGATCGTGCGCGCGGAGTCCGGCGGCGAGCAGGGCGTATCGGACCTCGGCTATGAGCGAACGCAGGAGGCGCGGGACCTGCTCGCCTATCTGCAGGCGTCGAGCAAGCCGCCGCTGCTGCGCGCCACGCTCGCGGTCGCCGTCGCGGCTGCCGACGAGGAGGAGCTCGAGGAGCGGGTCGAGATGTGCAGGCGCGCGTACGGGGAGATCCGGCTGCACCGGCCGCTCGGCGATCAGCTGCAGCTGTTCTTCCAGCACCTGCCGGGTCAGCGGACGCGGCTGGCGGGCTACGACGACACGCTGACGCCGGAGCAGGCGGCGGCGATGATGCCGACCGCCACGCACGAGGCGGGATCGCGCAGGGGCTTCTACCTCGGCCACACGCTGTCGGGCTCCAGGCAGCCGGTGATCTTCAACCTGCGCGAGGGCTCCGACACCAACCGCAACGCGACGATCCTCAGCGTCGGAGCGCTCGGATCGGGCAAGACGACGCTGGCGCAGAAGCTCAAGTACGAGGGGTTCCTGCAGGGCGCGAGAGTGGTCGACTGCGACCCCAAGGGCGACCACCGCTTCCACCTGCTGCCAGACGTCGCCCCGCACGTGGAGTGCGTGACGCTGCGCCCCGACCCGGCGCTGCGCGGCATGCTCGACCCGCTGCGGGTCGCGCCGGAGCACCTGCGCCAGGACGCAGCGATCTCGTTCCTGCGCGACCTGCTGCCGGGCCGGGCGGAGCCGGCATGGGAGACGGCGGTGGTCGGCGCGGTCGACCGTGTCATCACGCGCTCGTCCGACCCGACCTGCCGCGAGGTGGTGCGCGCGCTCGAGCAGGGCGACGACACCGACGTCAAGGTGGGCAAGGCGCTCGATGTATACGCGCGCTCAGGTCTGACGCAGCTCGGCTTTGCCGACCCGCAGGTGAAGCTGCCGCCGGTGGGCGATCGCCAGGTGACGTATCTGCCGATCCGCGATCTACCGGCGCCGCCTCCCGGCATGCCGCGCTCGGAGTACTCCCAGGCGGAGCGGGTGGGCGAGCAGATCGTGCGTCTGATCGCGATGTTCGCGATGCACCTGATGGGCTCGGAGCGGGGTCGGCTGAAGCTGTTCTCGTTCGACGAGGGCTGGCGCCTGCTGGGCGACCCGGTGGGCCGTACGCTGCTGGCGTCGCTGCAGCGGATGGGGCGCTCCGAGCTGGCGGTGCCGATCATCAGCACCCAGCTCGTCACCGACGCGCTGATCGGCGAGCGCGAGTCGCTCGAGAACCTGATCGGCGCGACGTTCGTGTTCGGGATGCGCTCGCAGGCGGAGGCCGCGCGAGCGCTGACGCTGCTCGGTCTCGATCCAGAGGATCGACGCATGTGCCAGACCCTGCTCGAGCTCGAAGCCGGCCGCTGCCTGTTCCGCGACCACCACGGGCGCGTGGAGGCGGTTCAGGTGGATGTGGTCGTGCCATCGCTGCTGCGCGCGTTCTCGACCACCCCCGTCGGCTGAGTGCGAGCAAGGGCGTACGCGCTCGCAACCCTCGCCGCGCTGACGGTGTCCGCCGGTCCGTGCTGCTCGGCGGCGATCGGTGCAACGGCGACCGCGACGGCGATGGCGGGTCCGCATCGAGGCGCGAACCCGCAAGCGGCGGATTCCCCCGCGCGCACAATGCCTCGCTCCGCCACCAGCAGGGCTCCCAGCAACGCTCCTCTGGCGACGCCCGGGACGGCCGCCGGCGGGGCTGGCGATGGCGAAGAAACGGCCGCGAGCACGCCGCAGGCGCAGGTCGATCCGCTGGTCAGCAATGGCCTGGGAAGCCCCTCGTGCAGGGGGGCGCTCGTGGCCGAACTCTCACAGGCCGCCAGGCGCAACTGCGAAACGTCGGGATTCGTGGCGGCCGCCGCGCCGACCGGAGACTTCGGGCTCGATGTTCACATCGACACCGGCGTGCTGAGCATCGGCTCGTGGCTGCCCAGCTTCACGCAGGACGCGTTCGTGACGCCGACGTGGATGGCGCTCGTATGGGCGGTGCATGCGCTCGTGGTGATGCTCGAATGGAGCTTCGCGCTCGACCTGCTCCACGGCGCCATCGCGCTCGGGGTGGGCACGGGCCTGCGCCAGATGCAGGCCACCTTCACCGAGCCGTGGCTGCCGCTGGTGCTCGCCGCCCTGTCGATCACGGTCGTGTACCAGGGCCTGGTCCGTCGCCGTGTGGCGGACACGCTCGGCGAGCTGATGTTGGTGATGGCGATGATGATCGGGGGGCTCTGGATCGTCATCGACCCGACGGGCACCGTTGGCGCGCTCGGTCGGTTTGCGGACCAGGCGAGTCTGGGGACGCTCGCGGCGGCCGCCCACGGTACGCCGCAAGCGCCCGGGCGGGCTTTCGCGGGCAGCCTCGGGGCGGTGTTCGCGACGGCGATCGAAGTGCCGTGGTGCTACCTGGAGTTCGGCACCGTGGGCTGGTGTCGCGAGGTGTCCCAGCTCGACCCGCGATTGCGCGCGGCAGCGCTGAGGATCGCCGCGCGCGAGCACGCCGAGATCGGATGCGAACCGCGTGTCGTGCTCCAAGCGCAGTGCGTGTCAGCCGGCAGCCCTCAGGCGCGGGCGCTCGAGCACAGCATCGAGCTGCTGCGCGACGCGCAGAGCAACGGCAACATCTTCCTCGCGCTGCCCGCGAACGGGCCGGCGCGGAACTCGATCAACGACGAAGGCTCGCTGCTGCGGGTCCTCTGCCAGAGCAGCGAAATGGCCAGCTGCCAGGGGCCCACCGCGGCTCAGGCCGAGTTCAGGACCAGCGGCGACACCTGGTTTCGGCTGGGAGGGCTGGTGCTGATCGTGGGCGGTCTGCTCGGCATGCTGCTGCTGTTCGGATTCGTCACGCTGCATCTGCTCAAGGCCGCGATCCTCGGTCTGCTGTACCTGCTGCTCGCGCCCGCGATGGTGCTTGCGCCGGCGTTCGGGGAGAGCGGTCGGGCGCTGTTTCGCAAGTGGCTGGTGCAGCTGCTCGGGGCGATGATCTCCAAGCTCCTGTTCTCGTTCGTGCTCGGTGTCGTGCTGGCGGTGCTCGGGCTGCTGGCGCAGCTGACCGCGCTCGGCTGGTGGACCCAGTGGCTGTTGATGTCCGCGTTCTGGTGGGGCGCGTACATGCGCCGCGACCGGGCCTTCGGCGCTGCCGCCGGCGCGCTCAGCGGTGGCAGGGGGGCGGCCGGAGGCGAACGGCGGCTGTCGATCGCACGGCGCGTGGGCGATGCGCTGGATACGCCCCGCCAGGGCATCGCGACGGCTCGCAAGGCGAAGAAGAGGCTGACGAAACCGGCGCCCGAGGTGCGGCCGCGCGGCTACGCACGCGTCGGCGGCGAGCGCGCGAAAGCGGGCAGAGACGAGCAGGCGCTGCGTACCCTGGGGCGCGAGCGCGGCGACGCGCAGGCGCGCGCCGGGGCAGCACCCGAGATTCAGCATCAGCTCGCGCGAAAGCGCACCCAGCTCGAGCGCATCAGGCGCGAGGGCGCGATCGCGCTCGCCGGCGGCGACACCCGTCGCGCCGCCAAGCTCGCGCACCGAGGCCAGCGTGTGCGCGGTGAGATCGAGCGCGAGCAGACCGCGCTGACGGCCGCACAGGGAATCGTGCGTGACGGCGAGCGCGCGCAGCGGCGGACGGGCAATGTGCACACGCCCGAGCGCCGCGACGCTCAGGACCGCTTTCTGGACGCGCAGGCGACGCTGCCGCCGAGCTCCCAGCTGCGCCGCGGCGCGGAGCGCCGAGACTACGCGGCGCTGTCCGGGCTGGCCGGGTACGGGCGCGAGCAGTATGAGCGGCTTGGTCCTCGCGACCAGCGCGCGGCGCGCCTGGAGATCGATCGCGAACTGGCGCTGCGGCGGGAGCTGGGGGCGACCGCCCGCACGCTCGCCGACTCGGCCGCCAACCCGTTGACGGACACGGATCGGCTGGGGCGTCGCGATCGGCGCAAGGCGGGCAAGAGCTTCGACGATGCGCTGCAGCGGCGGCTGCAGGATGCCGGGCAGCGCCTGCCCGCGTCGCGCCAGCGGCGCTCCAGTGTGATGCGCGACGCGCACGAGGTGGCGGCGCGGCGCAAACGGCAGCTGGGCAGGGATCGGCCTTGAGCGCGGGATCGCTCGCCGCACGGCCGCGCGGCCGCGGCTTCCCCATCGGCTGGGTCATAGGCGGCGCGACCGCGGTGATGACGATCATGTTCGTGCTCGTGATGCTGGCCGCGCTCACCGCGCTCGGCGGCGCATCGCTTGGCGCCGGCGCGGAGTCCTCGGAAGCACAGGGCGACGGCGTCTCGGCGCTGGCCGAGAGGGAGATCCCGCCGCTGTACCTGCGCCTGTACCAGCAGGCGGCGCAACGCTACGGCCTGGACTGGGCGATCCTCGCGGGGATCGGCAAGGTCGAGTGCGATCATGGCCGCGATCCTGATCCTTCGTGCACGCGGGAGGGGGCGGTCAACTCGGCGGGCGCAGGCGGGCCGATGCAGTTCCTCGCCTCGACGTGGGCGACATACGGCGTCGATGGCGACGGCGACGGGCGCGTGGATCGCTGGGACCCGGCGGACGCGATCTACGGTGCAGCCAACTACCTGCACGCGTCGGGCGCACCAGGCGACTACGAACGAGCGGTCTATGCCTACAACCACGCGAGCTGGTACGTGCGTGAGGTGGAGGCTTGGGCGAGCCGGTATCGCGCCCCGTCCAGCGGGGCGGCTGCGGAGGTCTCGCCGCTCGCGGGCGAAGCGGGCGAAGGCGCTGAAGGTGTCGAAGGGGCCGACACGCGATTGGAGGGCGAGAGCCCGACGCCGGTCCGCTTCATACCCGGGGAACGTGCCGAGCTCGCGCCGGGCGACGGTCACGTCGCGCTGGTCCCCGCGGGCGTTCCCGCGACCATTCAGGCGATGGTCGTTGCGGGCAATGAGCTCCAGGACCTGCCGTATGGCCCGGGCGGTCATCCCGACCCGCTCGGCGCCTACGAAGAGGACTGCTCGAGCACCGTCAACTACGTGCTGTACCGCTCGGGTGTGCGCCCGCTCGCGGAAATCCTCAGGGACAATCCCCTCGCGCAGGACTACGTGAGCTGGGGCGCGCCAGGACCGGGGCGGTGGGTGACGATCTACGCGAGCGCGGGCCCGACGCCGCACGTCTTCATCGTCATCGCGGGCCTGAGGCTGGACACGTCCCACGACGGCACCGACGAAGGCCCGAACCGCGACGAAGACGGCCCGCGCTGGCGCATCCTCGGCCACATCCCGACGTGGGCGCACTGGTCTGTGCGCCATCCGCCGGGGTTGTAAGGTGCCGAAGCATGTCAGCCCGCAAGGTCAGCTACCTGCTGGTAGGCGGAGGCCTTGCCTCGGCCAACTGCGCGCGCTGGCTGCGCGAGGAGGGCGCCGACGGCGAGGTGCTGCTGGTGGGCCGCGAGCCCGACGCGCCGTACAACCGCCCGGACTGCTCCAAGGGCTACCTGCGCGGCGAGGAGTCCCGCGAGGAGCCGTTGTTCCGGCCGGGCGACTGGTGGGGGGAGCAGGACGTGGAGCTGCTGACGCGCACGAGCGTGACGGCGCTGGACCTGCAGTCGCGCACGGCGACGCTGTCGACGAAGGAGCAGGTGGAGTTCGACAAGGCGCTGATCGCCACGGGCGCGAACGTGCGCCGGCTGAACGTGAGCGGCTGCGAGCTCGAGCAGATCCACTACCTGCGCACGCTCGGCAACGCGGACGCGATCCGCGATGGGGTGGCGGATGCCGAGGAGGTGGTGCTGATCGGCGGCTCCTACATCGGCTGCGAGGTGGCGGCATCGCTGACGCTGATGGGCAAGCGGTGCACGATCGTGATGCAGGAGCAGGCGACACTGGAACGCGGCTTCGGCCCGACGGTGGGGCGCTTCGTGCAGGAGCTGCTGGAATCGCACGGCGTGCGCGTGCACGGCGGCGACGAGCTGGAGCGCTTCGAGGGCGATGGCCGCGTCGCGAAGGTCGTGACCAGGCGCGGGCTGGAGCTGGCGGCGGACGCGGTCGTGGTCGGCGCGGGCGTCACGCCCGACGTGCTGCTCGCGCAGAAGGCGGGCCTCCAGGTCGGCGAGCGCGGCGGCGTGCGCTGCTCCTCGCGCCTGGAGACTTCGGTGCCGGGCGTGTACGCGGCGGGCGACATCTGCGAGTACGACTCGGTCGTGCACGGCGGCGCGCCGCTGCGGATCGAGCACTGGGACGTGGCGTTCAACCACGGCAGGACGGCGGCGCTGAACATGCTCGGCAGGGACGTGCCGCACGACGTGGTGCCGTACTTCTACTCGGTGCTCGGCGACTGGGGCGAGCTCGAGTACGTCGGCCCGGCGCACGACTGGGACGAGGAGATCATGCGCGGATCGCCGGGCGACGGCTCCTTCACCAACTGGTACCTGAAGGACGGCGCGGTCAAGGCGGCGCTCACGTTCGGGCGCTCGGACGACCTCGACGCGGGGCGGCGGCTGATCGTCGACGGCAGCCCGCTGCCGGAGCCTCAGCGTGCGGCGCTCGCCGACGTCGACTCGGACCTCGCGTCGGTCGGGCCGGCCGGGTCCTAGGCCGGGCGGGTCGGCGCGGTCGTGAGGGGGGTCTGGCAACTCGCGGCGGGCGTGCCCGAGTTCACGCGCGAAGCCCAGCACCTGCTGCGCGCTCCGGGCCTGTTCGAGTGGTCGACCGTGACGCTGCTGGCGCTTGCCGTGTACGTGTACGCGGTCGAGGCGGAGCGCGCCAGCTGGAGCGTCGTGCTCGCTGGCCTGGCCTTCTGGCTGATGGACTGGGCGAATGAGATCGTCAATGCGCTCGTGCTGCACTTCGACGGGCACGCCGCGCTGTGGACGGTGACGGGCCGCAGCAGCTTCGTGATCCTGATCGGGCTCACCGTCGAGATCACGCTGTTCTTCGCGATCAACGGCGTCGTCTTCGCGAAGCTGCTGCCGGCCGATCGCTCGGCGCGGATCCTGGGGCTGCCGAGCCGCTGGGCGATGGCGATCGGGCTGTCGCTCGTGTCGGTGGGCGTCGAGCTGCTGCTGCACGCCGACGGCGTCTTCCACTGGTACTACTGGTGGTGGAACGTCGCGAGCTTCCCGGTGATCGTGGTGTTCGGATACCTGACGTTCTACGTCGTGTCGTTCACCGTGTTCTACATGCCGCGCCGCGCGCGGCAGGTGCAGGCGGTGGGGTTTCTGGCTGGTTTCGACCTGATCGCCGGGCTCGTGTTCGGCCCGCTGCTCGGTTGGATCTGAGGCTCATCAGGGTGTGACACGCGGTGTCATACGTGCTAGCCTGTCATGTATGACGATGCTCAGCTTTCGTGTTCCGGATGACGAGGCTGCCGAGGTCCAGCACTGGGCGGAAGCACTGGGAGTGGATCGATCGGAGATCCTTCGCGATGCCCTTCACCGGCACCTCGTTGGCTTGAATGGTGACCGCGATGCTGAGGTGTGGCAGCGCACGCCGGCTACCGATGCCGAGCAGTCGCTTGCCGAGATTGCTGACTGGGGGCCTGCCGAGGACTGGGCTGACTGGAACAATGCAGCGCGGTGAGATCTGGTTCGCTGGGACCCCGGGGGGCGATCGACCGGTACTCGTGTTGACCCGCGATCCTGTTGCTGATCGCATCGGGTCAGTAGTTGTTGCCGCGCTCACGAGGACTCGCCGTGGGCTGGTCTCTGAGCTGTCGCTCACGCCGAGTGACGACGGAGTTCCCACACCGTGCGTCATCAACTTCGACAACCTTCACACGCTGCCGCGCTCGTCCTTTCGGCGTCAGGTTGCGCTGCTGTCTGACCAGCGGATGACGCAGGTCTGTCGAACGCTGCGGGATGCGGTCGGCTGCTGAGGCGCCGGCTCGCGCTACGCGCTCTGGCCGCGCGGCGCCGCGCGGCCCGTCGCCACGCGTGAAAGCTCGTGCGAGGAGATCACGCGGTCGATCAGCCCGTACTCGCGCGCCTGCTCGGCGGTGAAGTAGCGGTCGCGGTCCATGTCGTCGTGGACGCGCTCGAGCGTCTGGCCGGTGTGGCGCGCGTAGATCTCATCGACGTGGCGGCGCAGCTCGAGCGTCTCGCGCGCGTGGATCTCGATGTCGGCCGCCTGGCCCTCGAAGCCGCCGGAGGGCTGGTGGATGAGGATGCGGCTGTTGGGCAGCGCCATGCGCTTGCCGGGCGCGCCGCCGGCGAGCAGCAGCGAGCCCATGCTCATCGCCACGCCGAAGCAGATCGTCTGCACGTCGGGCTTGATGAACTGCATCGTGTCGTAGATCGCCAGGCCCGCGTAGACGACGCCGCCGGGGGAGTTGATGTAGAGCGAGACGTCCTTGTCGGCGTCCTCGCTCTCGAGGTGCAGCAGCTGCGCCACGACCAGGTTCGCGACCTGGTCGTCGACGGGGCGTGCCGAGGAACACGATGCGCTCGTTGAGCAGCCGCGAGTAGATGTCGAACGAGCGCTCGCCGCGCGCGCTCTGCTCGACGACCATCGGGATCAGTGGCATGTGGGCTATCCTTTCGACAACTGAGTGGTTGTCAATCACGATAGCAACCAAATGGTTGTCAAGAGGAGGTCGATCAGTGTCGGTATGCGCGAGAGGTCGAGGTCGAGGCCTCGCCCGAGGAGGTGTTCGAGGCGCTCGCCACCGAGGAGGGCCGCGAGCGCTGGCTGACGGAGCCCGAGCGCGAGATCCACGTCGAGGTCGCTCGACGCGCCGCACCGGCTCGTGTGGTGGTGGGCCGGCGCCGAGGACGCCGGCCACGCGCGTCGAGTTCCTGATCGTCGCCGGGCCGAGCCGACCCGCGCACGCGCGTGGTCGTGACCGAGAGCGCGCCCGTCGTTCCCGCTCGCGATGCTCGCGGCGAGCTTCCGGCTGGTGCTCGCTTGAGCGACCCGTCGGCCCGGTGTTCGCGGCGCTCGCCGACCCCACGCGGCGCGTGGATGGTCGAGCGCTGCTGCGCGACGGCACGCACCAGCGTTCCCGCGCTCGAGCGCCGAGCTGCCGATCAGCGCGCCAGGCGGTCGCCAAGCACCTCGCGGCGCTCGATGACGCGGGGCTGGTGGAGCGCGCTCCAGCGGGCGGGCGCGAGGTCCGCTACCGCCTGCGCGGCGAATGCGCTGGCGCCCGCGACGCAGTGGCTCGCGTCAGCGGAAGCGGCGTGGGAGCGGCGGCTCGGAGCGGCTCAAGGACGCCGTCGAGAGCCCGTCGCGGTGAGCCGCCCTCGAACGGGTTCCGGCGCCCGCGGCGCCACGCTGGCCGTGCGAGGAGCCGCGCCTGGTGCGCTCGCGGCCGTGCTCGTGCTCGTACTCGCGCTCGCCGGCTGCGGGATCGCCGTGGGCCCCGCGCCCACCGCCGTCAAGCTGCTCGTCACGAGCGAATTCGGCAGTCGCGTGGTGCAGCGAACCGGCGCGCTGCGGGTGAGCGCAGGGGAGACCGTCATGGAGCTGCTGCGCCGCAGCGGCGCGGTCGGCGCAGGTGCGAGCGCCGCGGGATCCGTCTTCGTCAACGGCGTAATCCCGGCCAAGGCGCCGGCCGCGCAGCGCGTGCACCCCGGCGATCACATCTGGTTGGACCTCCACGACGACGAACAGGCCAGGGACATACCGGCGGTCGTCGGCTCGTTCCCCGAGCCGTTCGTCAACGGCGTCGAAGGCAAGCGCTGGCCGGTGCGGATCGAATGCGCATCCGTGTCCAGCGCGTGCGCGGCCGTCACCGCGAGCCTGCGCGCTGCCGGCGTGCCGGCGGCGGTCGCCGCGATCGGCAGCGGCAGCGCCCCCGAAACGCTGCGCGTGATGGTCGGTCCGTGGTCGCGCGTCGGCAGCGACGTCGAGGCGCAGAGCATCGCGCGCGGGCCGGCCAGCAGCGGCGTGTACGCGCTGCTCTCCGCCGGCGGTCGGGCGCTGACGCTGCTCGACCGGCGGGGTCAGCCCGTGCGCACGCTGCGCGGCGATGCGGGGCTGATCGCCGCCACGACCGGTTCCACGCAGGAAGCGCCCGTGTGGGTCGTCACGGGCACCGACGAAGCCGGCGTGGCGCTTGCCGCGCGTGCGTTCGACCGCGGCTCGCTCGAAGATCGTTTCGCGGTGGCGCTCGCGCCGGGCGCGGCGATCGCGCTGCCGGCGCCCGCGCCGTAAGCGCCGCCCGCACCCGCGTCGTTGACCGGTCCTTTAGCGAACGTCATACCCTTGTGAAGGTGCCAGAACACGCCTACACCGCCGGCGCGCCACCGCGGCAGGCAGTCCGCCATGTGGGGCCCCGCCGCGGCGCGGCCGGGCCGCTCGGCGTCGCAGCGCTGTGTGTCGTGGCGCTTGCGCTCGTGTGGGCGATCGCGGAGCTGATCCCGGCGGTGCAGTGGAAGGACGCGGCCGCGCTGCACGACTTCACGCTGCTGAGCCGTCCCCGCGTGGACGGTCCCGCCAACTTCGTCCTGCATCTGCTCGATCCGCTGCAGTTCGTGCTGTGGGGCATCGCGCTGGTCGCGGTCGCGATCGCGCGCGAGCGGCCGCGAGTGGCGCTTGCGGTCGTGGCGGTGATGGCGCTCGCGCCGCTCACGGCGGAGACGCTCAAGCCGCTGCTCGCGCATCCGCACCTCTCCGTCGGCGGCGTCTACATCGGGGCCGCGTCATGGCCCAGCGGCCACTCGACCGCGGCGATGTCGCTGGCGCTCTCCGCGGTGCTCGTCGCGCCGGTGCGCCTGCGGCCGATCGTCGCCGGCATCGGCCTCGCGTTCGCGCTCGCTGTCGGCTGTGCCCTGCTGATCCTCGCGTGGCACATGCCCAGCGACGTGCTCGGCGGCTACCTGGTGGCGACGCTTTGGGCGGCGCTGGCTGTCGCCGCGGTGCGCGCCGCCGACAGGCGCTGGCCGCCGCGCGCGCCCTCTTAGCCGCTCAGGAGGGCGCCGCTCCCGGGTCGTGGGCGCCCGGGTTCCACAATGGCTCCCCCTCCGGGGACGATGCGGCGCCGGCGGCCGTGCCCGCGCCCGTGTTAGTGGCGCGGCACAGGATGAACAGCAGGTCCGACAGCCGGTTCAGATAGCGCACCACCTCGTCGTTGACCTCCTCGCCGACGGCGATCGTGCGCCGCTCGGCGCGACGGCAGACGGTGCGGCACACGTGCAGGTGCGCCGCCGCCGGAGTGCCGCCGGGGATCACGAACGAGCGCAGCGGCTCGAGCGTCGCGTTGGCCTCGTCGCACGCCTGCTCCAGCCACTGCGTGTACTCGGCGCTCACGCGCAGCCGCGCGCGCGGGGCGCCGGCTGAGGCATCGGGCTCGCCGGCGCCTTCTCCACCGCCATCCGCTCCGCCGTCGCTCTTCGGGCTCGCTGGCTCCGGCACCGACAGGTCGGCGCCGACGTCGAGCAGGTCGTTCTGCACGCGGCGCAGCCATGCGGCGTGCTGCTCGGACAGGCCGGGCTGCAGCAGCGCCACGCCGATCGTGGCGTTGAGCTCGTCCACGGTGCCGTACGCCTCCACGCGCGGATGCAGCTTGGAGACACGGCTCATGTCGCCGAGGTGCGTCTCGCCGCCGTCGCCCAGCTTCGTGTAGATGCGGGTCAAATTGACAGTCATCGCGCGGCCACCGGGTCCGAGTCTCGCACACCGAGGCGCCGCTCATCCGTGCGATCGGATACGTTCCTGCACCTCATATGAGGATCGGTGTTCCGAAGGAGACCGCGGCGGGCGAGCACCGGGTGGCGCTCGTGCCAGAGGTGGTCGGCAAGCTGCAGGCAAAGGGTCTCGACGTCGTCGTCGAGAGCGGTGCGGGCGCGGATGCGATGCTGACCGACGCCGCGTTCGAGGCCGCCGGCGCGCAGATCGCGAAGGACAGCGCGGAGGTGTGGCACAGCGACGTGGTCGTCACGATCGCGCCGCCCGACCCGCAGGCGATCCGCGGTCTGGGCTCCGGCTCGATCCTGATCGGCTTCCTCGCACCGCTCACCAGCCCGCAGACCACGCGCGCGCTGGCGGACGCGAAGGCGACGGCGTTCGCGATGGAGGCGATCCCGCGCATCTCGCGGGCGCAGGCGATGGACGCGCTGTCCTCGCAGAGCAACGTCGCCGGCTACCGCGCGGCGCTCCTGGGCGCGGAGGAGATGGGCCGCTTCTACCCGATGCTGATGACCGCCGCCGGCACGATCCCGCCGGCGAAGGTGCTGGTGCTCGGCGTCGGCGTCGCCGGCCTGCAGGCGCTCGCGACCGCCAAGCGCCTGGGTGCGCGCACGACCGGCTACGACGTCCGCCCGGAGGTCGCCGAGCAGGTCGAATCGCTCGGCGCGATGTGGCTGGACCTGGGCCTGGAGGCGAGCGGCGAGGGCGGCTACGCGCGCGAGCTGACCGAGGAGGAGCGCGCTCAGCAGCAGCAGGCGCTGACCGACGCGATCAAGGGCTTCGACGTCGTGATCACGACCGCGCTCGTGCCCGGGCGCCCGGCGCCGCGGCTCGTGACGGCGGAGGCCGTCGAAGGTATGAAGCCCGGCTCGGTGATCGTCGATCTCGCCGGCGAGGCGGGCGGCAACTGCGAGCTGACCGAGCCCGGCCAGACGGTCGTGCGCCACGACGTCAAGATCGTCTCGCCGCTGAACCTCCCGGCGACGATGGCCGAGCACTCCTCGCAGCTGTTCGCGCGCAACGTGCAGGCGCTGCTTGAGCTGTTCGTGGACGACGAGGGCAAGCTGCAGCTCGACTTCGACGACGAGATCGTCAAGGGCGCGTGCATCGTGCGCGACGGCGAGATCGTGCACCCGGGGGCGAAGGCCGCAGTGGAAGCCGCCGGGACGGCGGCGCCTGGAGGCGGGTCGCAGTGATCATCGCGAGCACGCTCACGACCAACCTGGCGATCCTCGTGCTCGCCGGCTTCATCGGCTTCGTCGTCATCTCCAAGGTGCCCAACACGCTGCACACGCCGCTGATGTCTGGCACCAACGCGATCCACGGCATCGTGCTGCTGGGCGGCCTGTTGATCGTCGGCCTGTCGGGCAACGGCACGTTCAACAAGGTGATCCTCGTGATCGCGATCGCGTTCGGCACGATCAACGTCGTCGGCGGCTTCCTCGTCACCGACCGCATGCTCGAGATGTTCAAGTCCAAGCCCAAACAGGGCGGGGGGACGCCGCCGGCAAGGGCGAGGGCGGCAAGGGGACGGGCGCATGAGCGGGCTGCCGATCGCCACCTCGTTCCTGCAGGACCAGAGCTTCCTCGACGTCCTCTACATCATTGCCTTCGGGCTGTTCATCCAGGGCCTGCGCGGGCTGTCCGGCCCGACCACCGCCGTGCGCGGCAACCGCATCGCCGCGGTCGGCATGGCGATCGCGGTGATCGCCACGCTGCTGAACCGCAACGAGGGCAACTGGGGCCTGATCGCGCTCGGCGTCGCGATCGGCGCGGCCGTCGGCGTGCCCGCTGCGCGCCAGGTGAAGATGACGGCGATGCCGCAGATGGTCGCGCTGTTCAACGGCGTCGGCGGCGGCGCCGTGTTCCTGATCTCGTGGTCCGAGTTCCGCCTAACCCACGGCTACCAGGGCACGGCCACCTACATCACGATCTTCTCGCTGTTCGCCGCGATCGTCGGCTCCGTCTCCTTCTGGGGCTCCAACATCGCCTTCGGCAAGCTCCAGGAAATCATCCCCGGGCGTCCCATCAGCCTCGGCTCCGGGCAGCAGATCGTCAACCTGCTGCTGCTGATCCTGGCCGTCGCCGCCGGCGTGGACATCGCCTCCGGCGCGCACGCGGAAGGGCTCTTCATCGGCATGCTGATCTGCGCGGCGCTGCTGGGCAACGCGGTCGTGTTCCCGATCGGTGGCGCCGACATGCCGGTCGTGATCTCGATGCTGAACGCCTTCACCGGCCTGTCCGCCGCCGCCACGGGGATCGCGCTGAACAACCCCGCGCTGATCGTCGCCGGCATGATCGTCGGCGCCTCCGGCTCGATTCTCACGAACCTGATGGCGGTCGCCATGAACCGCTCGATCCCCGCGATCATCGCCGGCGGCTTCGGCGGGGGCGGGGCGGTCGAGGGCGCCAGCGGCGCCGGCGAGCACGCGGGCACCGTGCGCTCCACGAGCGCCGCCGACGCGGCGATTCAGCTCGCCTACGCCAACCGTGTGATGATCGTGCCCGGCTATGGCATGGCCGTCGCGCAGGCGCAGCACGCCGTGCGCGAGCTCACCAAGGAGCTCGAGAAACGCGGCGTGGAGGTCGGCTTCGCGATCCACCCGGTGGCGGGCCGCATGCCCGGCCACATGAACGTGCTGCTCGCCGAGGCCGACGTGCCCTACGACCAGCTCGAAGGAGATGGAGGAGGCCAACCAGGAATTCGGGCGCACGGACGTCTCGCTGGTGATCGGCGCCAACGACGTCACCAACCCGGCCGCCAAGAACACGCCCTCCTCGCCGATCTACGGCATGCCGATCCTCGAAGTCTCCAACAGCCACTCGGTGATCGTGATCAAGCGCTCGATGAACCCGGGCTTCGCGGGCATCGAAAACGAGCTCTACTACGAGCCCGAGACGACGATGCTGTTCGGCGACGCCAAGGCGGCGGTCAGCGAAATCACCGCCGAGCTCGCGCAGCTGTAGCTGCCACACTGCGCTCGTGATCGAGCGCAGCCAGGCAATCGCGGCTCTCGCGCAGGACGAGTTCGACGTCGTCGTCGTCGGCGGCGGCATCACCGGCGCGGGCGTCGCGCTCGACGCGGCGGCGCGCGGCTACAGCGTCGCGTTGCTGGAGCGTGCCGACTACGCCTCGGGGACGTCCAGCCGCTCCAGCAAGCTCGTCCACGGCGGGCTGCGCTACCTGCAGAACTTCGACCTCGGGCTGGTGCGCGAGGCGCTCCTGGAGCGCCAGCTGATGGTCGCGCTCGCGCCGCACCTCGTGCGCCCGCTGCCACTGGTGGTGCCCGCGTTCGAGGGCGCGCGGCCGGACCGGCTGGTGGGAGTGGGCCTGAACCTCTACGACGTGATGGCGCGCGACCGCAAGCGCAAGGGCGAGTCGTGGAGCCCGGAGCGCCACCGCGTGATCTCCGGCGAGGAAGTGATCGAGCTGCTGCCGGCGCTCGCCGCGCGCGAGCCCACCAGCGGCTACCTGTTCTACGACTGCCAGACCGACGACGTGCGGCTCGTGCTGACAGTGCTCGGCGAGGCGGAGCGCTTCGGCGCCGTGTGCGCCAACCGCCTCGACGTCACCGGCCTGCTCGAGCGGGACGGCCGCGCCCACGGCGTGCAGGTGCACGACCGCGAGAGCGGCGAGCGCTTCGACGTGCGCGGCGCGAACGTCGTCAACGCGACGGGCGTGTGGGCCGATCAGCTGCGCCCCAACGACCGATCGGAGATCGGCCAGCACGATGAGTCCGAGCTGCCACGCGTTCGGCCCAGCCGCGGGACGCACGTGACGATCGACCGCGAGCGGCTGCCGCTCGTCGGCGGCGCGATCGTGCCCGCCGGCGGCGGGCGCTCGATCTTCGCGCTGCCGTGGCTCGGGCACACGCTCGTCGGCACCACTGACAACGACTACGAGGGCGCGCTCGATCACATCCGCCCCTCCGAGGAGGACGTCGACTACCTGCTCGACGCGGTCAACGCGTTCTTCGGCACCGAGCTCGGCGTCGACTCGTTGACCGGCGCGTTCGCCGGAGTGCGCCCGCTGATCTCCACGGGCGACCCCAAGAAGTCGGTCGACATCTCGCGCAAGTCCGAGCTGTACGAGACGTCCTCGGGGATGATCACGATCACCGGCGGCAAGCTCACGACGTGGCGGCGCATGGCCAAGCAGACCGTCGACCGGCTCGTCGAGCGCGACGCGCGCGACGCGCCCTGCCGCACGCACGAGATCCCGCTCGGTCAGGCGATCGACGCGCAGGAGCTGCCGCGCGTGGAGGGCGTGCCCGACGAGTCCTACGAGGCGCTCGCCTCGCGCTACGGGCACGCTGCGCACGACGTGCTCGCGCTGGCCGCCGAGCGGGGCGAGCTCGCCCAGCCGATCGTTGCGGGCCTGCCCGACGTGCTGGCGGAGGTGGCGCTCGCTGCGCGCCGCGAGCAGGCGCGCAGCATCGGCGACGTGCTGCTCAGGCGCACGCGGTTGGGGCTGCTGGCCGCACGCGCGCTCACCGCCGGCGCGGGCGCGCCCCCCGGTCTCGCCGCCCCCAGCGATGGATCCCCGGTGCCCGCGCCGGTGCAGCGCGTCGGCGAGGTGATGGCGCGCGAGTTGCAGTGGAGCCGCGAGCGGCTCGATCACGAGCTCGCGAGCTTCGCACGGGAGGCCGCTGCGGAGGGGATCGCGCTCGAGCTCGAACCCCGCGGGGATGGCACCGCCGCCCCCGCCCCCGCCCCCGCCCCCGCGTCCGCTGCGCCGCCCGCGGCGACGGCGTGAGCGCGCCCGCCCACCGCATGCGCGCGTGCGAGCTGACGCTCGAGCTGGGCGAGCGGCCGTGGCTGATGGGGATCGTCAACGCCTCGCCGGACTCGTTCAGCGACGGCGGCCGCTACACGGACCTCGAGTCGCAGCTGCGGCTGGCGCGCGAGCTGCTGGCCGCGGGGGCGGACATCCTCGACGTCGGCGGTGAGTCGGCCTCCACGGGGCGTCCGCAGGTTGCCGTCGAGGAGGAGCTGGAGCGGGTCGTGCCGCTGATCGAGCGGCTGGCGGGGGAGCTTGGGGCGATCGTGTCGGTCGACACGTACAAGCCGGCCGTCGCGCGCGCCGCCATCGCGGCGGGCGCGCGCATCGTCAACGACGTCAGCGGCCTGCGCGATCCCGCGCTCGCGGACGTCTGCGCCGACAGCGGCGCGGCGCTCGTGCTCATGCACACGCTCGCCGCCCCGCGCGAACGCCTGCAGCGCGAGGATCTCTACGAGGACGTCACGGGCGAGGTGATCGCGTTCCTCAGGGAGCGCATGGCGCTCGCCGTCACGCGCGGGATGGCGCCCGAGCAGCTGCTGCTCGATCCCGGGCCCGACTTCGCCAAGACGCCCGCGCAGACGATCCGGCTGCTGGCGGAGATCGGGCGCCTGCACGAGCTGGGCCGGCCGCTGCTGATGGCGATCTCGCGCAAGGACTTCATCGGCGCGCTGACCGGCCGCGCGCCGCGCGAGCGCCTGCCCGGCACGCTGGCCGCGCTGGCCCATGGCGTGCGCCACGGCGCGCACGTCTTCCGCGTCCACGACGTGGCCGCCGCCGCCGACTACCTGGCCGTGCGAGCCGCGCTCGCGCGCGAGATCGAGGTGGGCCGGGACCTCGCATTGACGGAGGCGATCCGTTACGAGCGCCCGCGCGAGTCGCTAGGCTGAGGGCTCATGCCCCGTGCGGGGCACATAGCGGGTGCTGGCCGCTGTCCAACGCGGCGAGACGCCAACCGCCCATCAAACGACACAGAGGGGGACACACCATGGCAGTACTTGCACGCTCCGAGCTGGAGGCCAGCCCGCTGGCTGACCTGCACACGATCGCCAACGAGGTCGGCCTGGAGGGCTACCGGCGACTGCGCAAGGCCGACCTGATCGACGCGATCCTCGGCGAAGCCGCGCCGGCGGCGGATGCCGACGACACCGACGAGTCGCGTGAGCGCCCGCCCGCGGGCCAGCGCGCGCGCAGACGGCGTCCGGTGCGCTCGCGGCGCACGCGCGACGACGATGAGGCGGCCGACGGCGGCGAGACGGCGGCCTCCGCACCCGTCGCCGCCGATGAGGACGGCGGCGACGCCGAAGCTGACGCCGCCGCGGCTCCGCGGCGCAGCCGGCGACGCGGCTCGCGCGGGGGCTCGGCCGCAGCCGACGCGCCAGCTCGCGGTGATCGCGACGGCGCTGACGACGGCGCCCAGGATGCGGGGCGCATCGCCGCGGGCGTGGTCGAGGTGCTCGGCAACGGCTCCGCGTTCCTGCGCGTCGACCCGCCGGAGCCGTCCGACGAGGACGTGTACATCTCCGCGGCGCAGGTCCGCCGCTGCGAGCTCGTGACGGGCGACCGCGTCACCGGGCCGGTGCGCACGCCGCGCCGCTCCGAGCGCTACCCGTCGCTGGTCCGCGTCGACACGATCAACGGCGCCTCCGCCGACAGCGTCTCCGACGGCGTCCGCTACGACGAGCTGCCCGTCGAGTGGCCGCGCGAGCGCCTGGCGCTCGGCTCGCAGGACCCCACGCTCGAGGCGATCGAGTGGATGACGCCGCTCGGCCGGGGCTCGCGGGTCGTGATCGCCGGTGCGCGGCATGCGGGCAAGACCGAGACGCTGCGCCGGGTGCTGGAGACGCTGCAGGGACGCGACGAGCTCGACGTGAGCGTCGTGCTCGTGGGCGCGCGCCCGGAGGAGATCGCCCAGTGGCGCGAGGGGGCGCCGGCGCCCGTCGCCGCGCTCACGTTCGCCGCGTCGGCGGACTCCCAGGATCAGGCCGTCGAGCGCGCGCTCGACGCGGCCAAGCGCGTCGCCGCCCGTGGCGGCAATGCGCTCGTGGCGATCGACAGCCTCGACGGGCTGCACCCGCACGCGGCGCGCAAGGCGCTGGCGGCGGCGCGCAACCTGCGCGACAGCGGGTCCGTGACCGTGATCGCCACGGCCGAGCGTCCGCTTGGCGGCGAGACAACCGTGATCGCGCTCGACGCCACGCTCACCTTGACCGGCCAGCAGCCGATCCTGGATCTCGCGAACAGCGGCACGCTCAAGCCCGAGCTGCTCGTCGGCGAGGACGGCGCCGCCGCGATCACCAAGGCGCGCGCCGCGGCCGTCGAGGCGGCTAACTGAGCGCTACAGGCGATAGCTGGTCAAGCGATGCAAGGACGCAGCGAGCGTGGCGTGCTTGGCACGCACCCCGTTCGGGGCACAGGCGAGCGAACGAGGACGCCGCAGCGCGCCGGCCAGCTATCGCCTGTAGGCGACGCGGCCCCAGGAGGGCTCCGGCGCCAGTTCGATCGGCTCGCCGCCGCGCGCGACGTCGCCTTCGCGTCCGCCGAGTGGCTGCACGTAGCAGAAGCCGCCGGTTTGCTCGTCGAAGCTGATGCTGAGCTCGCCCTCCTTGACGCGCTGATCCAGCCAGGCGCCGCGGAACACTAGGCGCCGCAGCCAGTGCACGAGCGAGCGCTCCGCCGGTCCGACGAGCTCGGGCCAGCAGTCGTTGACGTGCTCGCCGAGGGCCGACGCGGGGTCGATGATCTCGCCGTTGACGGCGAGGTTGACGAGGTCTTCGAGCTCGCCCTCGCCGAGGCGCCCGCCGACGAAGCCGAGCTTCAGCGCCGCCTGCTCGCAGCGCTCGGAGAAGTCCGTCTCGTTGAACGTGAAACGCAGCTCGCCGTATTCGAGGACGAAGTCCTCGCCGGAGTCGTAGTTTTCGCGTCGCGCCGTTTCCATTGCCGTGATTTGCAGCCCACCCGGTTGATGTAGAGCCCGGATCTCGCCCGGGCACGTCGGAATCATACGGCCGGTTCCTGCCTGGGCGGCTGGGGTGCACGGGATGTTGCACATGGGTGCCGCCGCGCGCCTGTGACGGCGTTGCGGGCGCCGGTGGGGCGGTGCGGGCACCTGTAGCCTCCCGGGCCGATGGCACGCCTCTCAGAGCACGGACTGCGCAAGTCGGTCGGGGTGTCGGGGATGTTCGCGACGGCCTACGGCAACGTCGGCTCCTCGATCTACTACGCGCTCGGCCTCGTGGCGGCGCACGCGCTGGGGCTGACGCCGCTGGTGTTCGTGTTCGCCGGCGGCCTGTTCGCGCTGACGGCGAAAACGTACGCGGAGGGCGCCTCGATGTTCCCGGAAGCGGGCGGCTCCTCCTCGTTCGCGCGCCATGCGTTCGACGACGTCGTCTCGTTCTTCGCCGGCTGGGCGCTCAGCCTCGACTACATCCTCACGATCGCCATCTCGGCGTTCTTCGTGCCGCACTACCTCAGCGCCTTTCCGGGTCTGGGGGCGCTCAAGCACAACCCGGATGACATCTTCGGCGGGCTGATCGTGGTCGGCATGCTGGCGTGGCTGAACATCCGCGGTCTCGGCGAGTCGGCGAAGCTCAACATCGTCCTCGCGCTGCTGGACCTCTCCACGCAGATCATGCTCGCGGGCATCGGCATCGCGCTGGTGCTGAACCCGCACCTGCTGATCAACCAGGTCCACCTGGGGTCGGTCCCCAGCTGGAGGGAACTGATCTTCGCGCTGTCGCTGGCGATGCTCGCGTACACGGGCATTGAGACGGTCGCGAACATGGCCGAGGAGTCCAAGGATCCGGGCAAGCAGGTGCCGAAGGCGGTCAACCTGGTCGTGCTGGCGGTGCTCGGCGTGTACGCCGGCATCTCGGTCGTGGCGCTGTCGGCTCTGCCCGTCATCCACCACGGTGTCGGCTACAGCGCCGAGCTCAAACAGTCGTTCACCTCGCCGGGCTATGCGACCTCGCTCGGAGGCTTCTTCGAAAACGACCCGATGCTGGGCGTGGTCGAACACCTGGGGCTGCACGGCACGGTGCTGAAACTCTCCCGCTACTACCTCGGCATCCTCGCCGCGACGATCCTGTTCATCGCGACCAACGCCGGCATGATCGGGATCTCGCGCCTGTCGTGGTCGCTGTCGGAGCATCGCCAGCTGCCGCAGATCTTCTCCCAGCTGCACTCTCGCTACCGCACGCCGTGGTTCACGTTGATCTTCTTCTCGATGCTCGCGAGCACGCTGATCATCTACGGCAACACCTCGGTACTCGGCAACCTGTACTCGTTCGGCGCGATGCTGTCGTTCACGACCGCGCATGCGGCGATCGTGCGGCTGCGCGTCAGCGATCCGGATCGTGAACGCCCCTACAGCACCCCATGGGGCGTGCGCATCAAAGGCTCGGTGATCCCGATGGCGGCGGTGATCGGCGGCATCGGCACGGCCGCCGCCTGGGTCGCCGTGACGGATCTTCACAGCGAGGCGAAGGTCGTCGGCATCCCGTGGATGGTGGTCGGCATGGGCGGGTACTTCGTCTACCGCAAGCGCCAGGGCCTCGATCCCCGCAAGAGCTACAAGATCGAGCGCGCGCAGCGTCCGGCGGACTTCGAGGAGCTGGAGTACAAGACGGCGCTCGTGCCGATCTTCGGCGACGACGTCAGCGCCTCGGCGCTGAGCAGCGCCGCGAAGCTGATCGGCGCGGACGGGGTCGTGTACGCGATCTACGTGCTGCCCGTGCCCAGCCAGCTGTCGCTCGAGTCGGGCCTCGAAGAGGAGGAGGCGCATGGCCGATCGGTGCTCGAGAGCGCGCGCATCCAGGCCAGGCGCCTGGGCATCAAGATCCACACCGGCCTGATCCGCACCCGCAACCCGGGCGCGGCGCTGGTGGAGGAAGCCGAACGCGTCCACTCGGACGTGATCTACTGGTCGGCGATCCACGCGCCGACCGGCGAGCAGCGCATCGGCCCGACGGCCGCCTACCTGCTCAGCAAGCGCCCCTGCCGCGTGATCATCGAGACGCAGAACCCGCCGGCGGCGCCCTCGCAGCGCGTGCCGGCTACGGCTTGAGCGCCGAGCGCAGCGCCTGCTCGAGCTCGGGGTGGGCGAACTCGTAGCCGAGCACGAGCGGCTTCGCGGGCAGTACGCGCGCGCCCGTCGTGACGATCTCGGCCATCTCGCCGTACAGCGCGCGCAGCGCGAGGCCCGGGACCGGCAGCAGCGCCGGCCGCCCGAGCACCCTGCCGAGCGCCTTCGAGAAGACGCGGTTGGGCACCGGCTCGGGCGCGGTCGCGTTGATCGGCCCGCTCCAGCGCTCGTCCTCGAGCGCCGCGAGCATCATCCCGATGAGGTCCTGCGCGTGGATCCACGACATGTACTGGCGCCCGCCCGCCACCGGTCCGCCGACGCCGAGCTTGAACGGCGGCAGCATCTTCGCGAGCGCGCCGCCCGAGCTGTCGAGCACGACGCCGGTGCGCACCTGCGCCGTGCGCATCCCCAGCTCGCCGGCCGCGGCGGCTGCGGCCTCCCATTCGACGCACACCTGCGCGAGGAAGTCCGTGCCGGCCGGCGCGTCCTCGTCGAGCGGCTCCTCGCCGTGCGGGCCGTAGTAGCCCGTCGCCGAGGAGCTGATCAGCGTCCGCGGGCGCGCATCCGTGAGCTGCTCGAGGCCCTTCACCAGGTTGCGCGTGCCGATCACGCGGCTGTCGCGGATCGCGCGCTTGGCCTTCGCGCTCCAGCGCTGCGCGACGGGCTCGCCGGCCAGATGCAGCACGGCGTCGCGGCCCGCGAGCGCCTCCGCGGGCGCCGCCTCGCCGAGGGGGTCCCACGCCGCCGCCTGCACGCCAGGGAGCCGCCTCTGCGCGCGCGCGGGATCGCGCGTCAGCACCGTCACCTCTGCGTCGCGCTCGCTGAGCGCCGCCACGAGCGCCGGACCGAGCAGCCCGGTCGCCCCGGTCACGGTCACGCTCAGAGCGCACATGCGCTCAGCCCCTCATACGCGGCCGTCGACGACCTGAGCGCCCGCGGCGCCGCTCGCGACCGTGTCGCCCTGGGCGAAGCCGATCTCCTGGCCGGCCTGGGCGGTGCCCGCGGCGCGCGCCTGCTCGGCCACGGCCGCGGCGACGGCCGGCGCGACGTCGCGGTTGAACACCGACGGGATGATGTAGTCCTCGCGCAGGTCGGCCTCGTCGACGATCGCGGCGATCGCATGTGCCGCGGCCATCTTCATCTCCTCGGTGATCACCGGCGAGCGCACGTCCAGCGCGCCGCGGAAGATGCCGGGGAAGCACAGCACGTTGTTGATCTGGTTGGGGTAGTCCGAGCGCCCCGTCGCCATGATGCGCACGTACGGCGCCGCCTCCTCGGGGTTGACCTCCGGGGTGGGGTTGGCCATCGCGAACACCATCGCGTCCTTGTTCATGCGCGCGAGCGCCTCCGCCGGCATCGCGCGCGCGCCCGAGACGCCGATCAGCAGGTCGGCGCCGTCGATCACGTCGGCCGGCGCGCCCGCGCGGCAGTCGGGGTTGGTGGCCTCGGCGAACCAGCGCTTGATCTTGTTCATCGAGCCGTCGAGGTAGTCCTCGCGCTGCGCGTGCACGACGCCGCGCGAGTCGGCCCCGACGATCTGGCTGACGCCGGCGGCGAGCAGGATCTTGGCGACCGCGATGCCGGCGGCGCCGAGCCCGATGATCAGCACGTTCAGATCCTCGAGGCGCCGGCCGGTCAGCTTGACGGCGTTCAGCAGCGCCGCCAGCACGACCACCGCGGTGCCGTGCTGGTCGTCGTGGAACACGGGGATGTCGAGCTGCTGCTTGAGCTGGTCCTCGATCTCGAAGCAGCGCGGCGCCGAGATGTCCTCGAGGTTGATTCCGCCGAGCCCGGGGGCCATCAGCTTGACGGTGCGCACGATCTCATCAGTGTCCGTCGTGTCCAGGCAGATCGGGAACGCGTCGACGCCGGCGAACTCCTTGAACAGGCAGCACTTGCCCTCCATCACCGGCATCGCCGCGCGCGGGCCGATGTCGCCGAGGCCGAGCACCGCGGTGCCGTCGGAGACGACCGCGACGGTGTTGCGCTTGATCGTGTACTGGAAGGCCTTGTCCGGGTCGTCGGCGATCGCGCGGCACACGCGCGCGACACCCGGCGTGTAGACCATCGAGAGGTCGTCGCGCGTCTTCAGCGGGTGCTTGTTGGCCTGCTCGAGCTTGCCGCCCAGGTGCAGCTGGAACGTGCGGTCGGTGGTGTCGATCACCTCGGCGCCGTCGATCGCCGCGATCGCATCGAGGATGCGCGTCCAGTGGTCGCGGCCGGAGGCGTCGACGACGATGTCGCGCAGGCTCTGGCCGCCGTCGACCTCCACCAGGTCCACCGCGTCGACCATCCCGCCGGCCTCGCCGATCGTGGTCGTGATGCGCGCGAGCAGACCCTGCGAGTCCTCGAGCTTGACGCGAATCGTGAGACGGTACTGGGCGCTTGGAGTCGCGCTCACTGGTGATGCTCCCTCGGTCGTTGGCGGGAGGGGATGTTAGGAGGTCTCCGGCCGGGCGGCCTGACTCGTAGAGTGCGCGGTCGTGAACGCCGAGCGCCGCCTCTTCCTGATCGACGGCCCCAGCCTCGTCTACCGGGCGTTCTTCGCGCTGCCCGAGTCGATCGCAACTTCCACGGGCGTGCCCACGAACGCGATCTTCGGATTCGCCTCGATGCTCGTGAAGATCGTCACCGAGTACGGCGTGTGTCCGACCGTCGTGGCCTGGGACGCGGGCACATCCGGTCGCACTGAGATGTTTCCCGAGTACAAGGCTCAACGCCGCTCGCGCCCGGACCTGCTCAAGCAGCAGTGGCCCGCGATGGAACCGCTGGTGGAGGCGTTCGGCTACAGCAACGTGCGCGTCGAGGGCTTCGAGGCCGACGACGTGATCGCCTCGCTCACCGAGCGCGCGCTGCGCGCCGACCCGCCGGTGCCGGTGACGATCGTGACGGGCGACCGCGACGTCTTTCAGCTGATCGACCCGCGCGACCTCGTGCGGGTGATGGCGACCGCACGCGGGATCACCGAGACCAAGATCTACGACCGCCAGGCGGTGGTCGACCGCTACGGCATCGCGCCGGAGCTGATCCCCGACTTCTACGGGCTCAAGGGCGACACCTCCGACAACATCCCCGGCGTCCCGGGGATCGGCGAGAAGACCGCCAGCGAGCTGATCCAGAGCTTCGGCTCGCTCGAGGAGGTGCTGGCGCGCATCGACGAGGTCAAAGGCGCCAAGCGCAAACAGAACCTGATCGAGCACGCAGAGGACGCGCGCGTGTCCAAGCGCCTGGCGACCGTGCAGCGCGACGTCGCCGTCGACTTCGACATCGCCGCCGAGGCGGTGCGCGAGCCAGACCGCTCGCGCCTGCGCGAGGTGTTCCGCGAGTACGAGCTGCGCGACCCGCTGCGCCGCCTGGAGGAGGCGCTGGGCGACGCCGACGCCGCCGCGCCGGCGGCCGCCGCGCAGGTGAGCCTGACCGCGCGCCTGCGTGCGGGATCGACCGCGGACATCAAGCGCGTGGGCTCGGCCGATAGCGAGCTGTGCGTCGCCGTGCGCGCCAGCGAGCCGCCCGAGGGCGCGCTGTTCGCCGACGGCGCTGCCGTGGCGCTTTGCGGTGGCGGCCGACGGCGAAGTGCTGGCGGGCGAGTGCGCGGGCCCGGAGGAGGTGGTGGCGGCTTGCGGCGAGCGCCCGGTCGTGGCCCACGACGCCAAGGCGCTAGGCGCGGTGCCCGCGAACCTCGCGCACGACACGCTGCTGGGCGCCTATCTGCTCGAGCCGGCGCGGCGCGGCTATCCGCTCGAGGAGCTGTGCGAGGAGCGGGGCCTGGAGAGCGACCTCGAGGACCCGGCGGCGTCCGAGGCGGTGCTGCTGGGCGCGCTCGCGGACTGGCAGCGCGAGCAGATCGCCGAGCGCGGCCTCGAGCAGGTGATGCACGAGATCGAGCTGCCGCTGGTGGCGGTGCTGCGCGAGATGGAGCTGCTCGGCGTGCGCCTCGACCTCGAGCGCCTCGCGGCGATAACCGAGCGCGTGCATGAGGAGATCGACGGGCTCGAACGCGAGATCTTCGCGCTCGCCGGAGAGGAGTTCCTGATCTCCTCGCCGCAGCAGCTGGGGGAGATCCTGTTCGAGAAGCTGGGGCTCTCGCGCAAGCGCCGCGGCAAGACCGGCTACTCGACCGACGCGCGCGTGCTGCAGTCGATCCGCTCCGAGCACGAGATCATCCCCGAGATCGAGCGCTGGCGCGAGCTCTCGACGCTGATCAAGACCTACCTGGACGTGCTGCCCGAGCTGGTCGACGAGCGCTCGCGCATCCACACCACGTTCCTGCAGGCCGTCGCGCAGACGGGTCGCCTGTCGAGCACCAACCCGAACATGCAGAACGTCCCCATCCGCACGCCGCTCGGGCGCGAGATCCGGGGCTGCTTCGAGGCCGAGCAGGGCAGCGTGCTGATCTCCGCCGACTACTCCCAGATCGAGCTGCGCGTGCTCGCGCACGCGGCCGAGGAGCAGGCGCTGATGGAGATCTTCGCGCGCGGCGAGGACGTGCACACGGCGACCGCCTCGCGCGTGTTCGGCGTGCAGCCGGACGAGATCGACCCGGGGATGCGCTCGAAGGCGAAGATGATCAACTACGGGATCGTCTACGGGCTCTCCGACTTCGGCCTCGCCGACCGCCTGAACATCCCGCGCGAGGAGGCCAAGGAGTTCATCGACGCCTACCTCGAGCGCTTCCCGCGCGTCGCGGAGTTCATGGCCGCGACGATCGAGCAGGCGAAGGAGGAGGGCTACGTGAAGACGCTGTGGGGCCGGCGCCGCCAGATCCCCGAGCTGCGCGCCCGCAACTACCAGGTGCGCACGCTCGGCGAGCGCCTCGCCGTCAACACGGTGATCCAGGGCACCGCCGCGGACATCATCAAGCTCGCGATGGTCCGCTGCCACGCCGCGCTCGCGCAGTCCGAGCTGAGCACGCGCCTGCTGCTGACGATCCACGACGAGCTGCTGTTCGAAGGGCCGCCCGGCGAGGTCGCGGACGCGCGCGAGCTGATCGAGCGCGAGATGGTGGGCGTGTGGGAGGGGCGCGAGCCGCCGCTGGCGGTGGACATCGGCGACGGGCGAACGTGGCTGGAGGCCAAGTGAGCGCCGGGCGCGGAGAGTCGGCATGAGCCGCGGGCTGGCCGTCCTCCTCGGCGTCGGCGCCGGCTGCCTCGTGGGGATGCAGGCGCCGATCAACTCGCGCCTGGGGAAGACCGTCGGCAGCCTGCAGGCGGCGAGCTTCTCGTTCCTCGTCGGCACCGCGGTGCTGCTGCTGATCGCCGCGTTCGTGCGCGGCGGCCTCGGCAGCTCGGCCAGGTCCGCCAGGTGCCGTGGTGGGCGCTCGTCGGCGGGCTGCTGGGGGCGGTGTACGTGACTGTGGCGCTGATCGCCGTGCGCACGCTGGGCGCGAGCGGGCTGACCGCTGTGGTGATCGCCGGCCAGCTGGCGATCTCCGTGGTGATCGACCGCTTCGGCCTGCTCGGCATCGCCAGGCAGCACATCGGCGTGTCGCGCATCGTCGGGCTGGTGCTGCTGGTGGCGGGGGTGGTGCTGGTCGTGCGCAAGTAGCTCCGCAGGCGCGGGCCCGGGCCGCGCACCAGGCGACCTGCGGTGCCTCAGCCGAGCGCCGTGCGAAAGCCCTCGCGCCATGCGCGTACTCGGGCGTCCAGCCGAGCTCGCGCTTGGCGAGCGCGTTGGAGGCGCCCTGCGCTCTGGTCATCGTCGCGACGCCGTACGCGCCGGCGGCGAGGCGGGCGAGCCACGCCGGGACCTTGCGCGGGGCCGGCGCGCCGAGCGCCTGCGGCCAGCGCGGGCAGCCACTGCGACGCGGGCGCGGGGTCGTCGTCGACGATGTTGTAGGGGCCGAGCCGCCGGCGCTCAGCGCGGCCACGGTCGCGCGCGCGGCGTCGTCGACGTGGATGAACGACCACACGCCCGTCCGCCGCCGACGATCGGCAGCCGCCGGCGCGTGACGTCCTGGCCCATCGAGCCGCCGCGCGAGATGGCGCTGCCGGGGCCGTAGAAGTAGCCGTAGCGCAGCACGATGCCGCCGGCGTCGAGGACCGTGCTCTCGAGGTCCCGCAGCGAGCGGGCGGAGCGCCGGAACGGCTTGATCGGCGTCCTCGCCCAGCAGCGGGTCCTGCTCTCGGTGCACGGTCCCGGGCGGTCCGGGCGCGTAGGCGAAGGCGATGCTCTGCGCGAGGATGCGCGTCGCGCCCGCCGCCTGCGCGGCGCTTACGAGGATGCGCGTGCCCTCGCTGCGCAGGCGGTCGTTCATCGCGAAGTCGCGCTCGATCGTGCGCGGGTCGATGCGCTGCGGGATCGAGGTGAGCTGGTGGATGACGGCATCGGGCTGGGCCGCCTGCACAGCCTGCGTCACGGCGTCGGCGTCGAGCGCGTCCGCGACGACCGGCTCGACGCCGAGCGCGCGCAGCTCCTCGGCCTTGGCGGTCGAGCGGGTCATGCCGGTGACCTCGTGGCCGGCGGCGAGCAGCTGCGGCACGAGCCGCCGGCCGATCACGCCGGTGGCGCCGGCGAGGAAGACCCTCATGCGAGGCACCGGCGCTGCGCGGCCGGGTGGCGCGCACACGCAGCCTCGCTGAAGCCGGCCGAGCCGATCGAGCGCGCGTTGAAGCGCAGCGCAGGTTCTCGCGCGATCAGTTGCCAGCTCGACGAGCTGCGTCGTCGAAGCGCGCGCCAGCGCGCGAAAGCTCGTCGGACGCGACGGCGTGCGGTCATCCGACCGCGAGTCGAGCACGAGCGCTCAGTCGTCGAAGGCTGTCGGGTAGCGAGCAGTCGAGCAGCTGTCCGTCGCTGACGCCCGCCCGCGCGCCTCGTGCGAGCCGATGTCCTGGCAGAACTCGCAGCCCTGCATGACCGCCGCCTTGAGCACGGCGAGCACGCGCAGGCGCTCCTCGACGCGGGGCCTGGTGGCGACGCTCTTCTCGAGCATGCCGTAGCCGATGCAGCAGCTCGGCACGTGGGCGTAGACCCGATCGGCTCGATGCTCAGGTCGCGGCCGTCGCCGGCGATCTGCCTGGCCTTGCGCCGGGCATGGAATACACGAGCGGACGAGCGGCCCGGCCTTGCTGCGGGGTACGCCTTCGATGCGGGTCATGGGAGCCTCCTTGGAGTGCGGGGTTGGGGGCGCTCGCGTTTACCGCGGCGGCTGCGCGCACGAGCCAGGCGAGCAGCAGCGTCGCGGCGGCGAGCGAGAAGAAGTCGAACTAGCCGGTCCACGCGGGTGGGCCTTGCCGATGTCGACAGGTGGTTGACGCTGTGCAGCGCGAACTGGACGGCGGTGATGGCGAGCACCGGCACGCGCCAGGCCGGCCGGCGCAGCGCCACCGCGAGGCCGACGCCGAGCGCCGCGTAGAAGGTCGCGACGTCGCGGATGTAGTGGGCGTTGAAGGCGCCGAAGGGGCCGATGTCGGTGTAGAAGGCGTGGGGGCCAGGGCCATGAACAGCGCCAGGCCGAGGTGGACGCGGCGAACGCGGCGATGCCCAGCGCGAGCGTCCCAGGGGGTGGGCTGCGGTGCTCCGTGGTGTGCGCGGACGCGGCGACGACGCTCATCCGAAGGTCCACGATATGCTGCCAGTGGAGCCCCGTAAAGGACCAATTTGAGCACGAAAACGGGTACCAATTCCGGCCCGGAGCTGCTCGTCGAGCTGGACCGCTCGCGCGCGCGAGCCGCTGCGCGCGCAGCTCGAGGACGGGCTGCGCGAGGCGGTGCGCTCCGGGCGCCTGCCGGCGCACGCGCGGCTGCCGGCCACGCGCGCGCTGGCGTCGGACCTCGGCGTCTCGCGGCGGCTGGTGGTGGACGCCTACGCGCAGCTGCTCGCCGAGGGCTACCTCGTGGCGCGGCGCGGCGCGGGCACGTTCGTGGCCGCCGCGGCGGCGGCGCGGCGTCCGCGCCCGCGGCCGAGCCGCGCGGCGCGCGCCGCGTTCGACTTCTTCCCCGGCTACCCCGACCTCGCGTCGTTCCCGCGCCGGGCCTGGCTGCGCGCGCTGCGCGAGACGCTGCGCGACGCGCCCGACCGGGCTCTCGGCTACCCCGACCCGCGCGGCGCGCCCGAGCTGCGGCGCGCGCTGGCCGAGCACCTGCGCCGGGTGCGCGGCGTCGTCGCCGACCCCGAGTCGATCGTCGTCTGCTCGCGGCGCCGCGCAGGGCGTTCGCGCTGCTCGCGCGCGCGCTCGGCGGGCGCGCGCATGGCGGTCGAGGATCCGGGGCTGCCGCTGCACCGCGCGATCCTCGCCGCCACGGCGCGCAGCTCGCGCCGCTGCCGGTCGACGAGCGACGGCGCGCGCGTGCAGGAGCTGGCCGGCCTCGCTGAGCGCGGCCGGCCGATCGACGTCGGTGCTCGTGACGCCCGCGCACCAGTCGCCGACCGGCGTCGCGCTCTCGCCCGCGCGCCGCGCGGCGCTGCTGGCGTGGGCCGCGCGACCGGGCGGGCTGTGATCGAGGACGACTACGACGCCGAGTACCGCTACGACCGCGCGCCGCTGGGCGCGCTGCAGGGCCTCGCGCCCGATCGCGTCGTCTACATGGGCACGGTCAGCAAGACGCTCGCCCCGGCGCTGCGACTCGGCTGGCTGGTGCTGCCGCCGCGCCTGCTCGGCCCGGTGGTCGAGCAGAAAGCTGCTCGCCGACCACGGCTGCCCGACGCTCGAGCAGCTGGCGCTCGCGCGGCTGCTCGAGAGCGGCGCCTACGACCGCCACCTGCGGCAGGCGCGCCGCCGCTACCGGGCGCGCCGCGACGCGCTCGTGCGGCGGTCGCGAGCCACCTGCCGGGCGCTCGCGTGACCGGGCTGGCGGCGGGGCTGCACGCGATCGTGCGCCTGGAGCGTGCGGTCGACGGGATGGCGCTGATGCGCGCAGCCGCCGCGCCACTCGGTCGGCGTCTACCCGCTCGGCTACGGCTACATCGACGTCGAGCCCGTCCGACGACGGGCTCGTGCTCGGCTACGCCAACCTCGCCGAGCCGGCGATCGAGGAGGGGATCCGGCGGCTGGCGGAGGCGTTGCGCGAGATGGCCTGAGCGCCCTCAGCTCGCCGCGGACACCGCCACCCGCCCGGCCCGCGAGCCGCCGGTGGCCCGCTCGCCGACGAACGACGGCGGCGCGATCGCGAGGTAGTGGTCGAAGGCCCAGCGAGCACAGCCGGCGGCTCTCGAAGGCGCGCGACGATCGCGGTCAGCGGCGCGGCTGGGCGTGATCTGGCCGACCGCGCGCTGGACGTTCAGCAGCCAGCGGAATTTGCGCTCGTGCGAGTCGGAGAAGGCGCCGTAGCGGGCGAGCGCCTGCTCGCGCGTGCGCTGGCCGTCGAGCACGGCGCGCAGCTCGCGCCCGCAGGCGAGCCCGAAGTAGAGCGCCGTGCGGATGCCCTCGGCGGTCAGCGGCAGGCAGTGCCCGGCCGAGTCGCCGGCGAAGAACACGCCGTCCTCGACGGCGCGGCGCAGCTGGTGGGGGATCCAGTTGCCCTGGTAGCCGCTCGGCGGGCAGGCCGAGGTCGCGCGGCGAGGCGCACGGTCGGCTCCTTGACGTGGTGCGAGGGCCAGAACGAGCCGACGCCGACGCGCAGCTCGTCGCGCGGCGGGGAAGCTCCAGCCGTAGCCGGCGCGCACGTAGCGCGGGTCGATCCACAGCTCCATCTCCTCGCCGTGCCCGTGCGGGTGCACCTCGAGGCCGCGCGAGAGGCGCGCGTTCGGGCGGCTGGATCGGCGGTCGCGTTGGAGAGCACGCGCCGCCAGCCGAGCGCGTCGACGATCAGCGGCGCGCGCAGCTCGCCGCGGTCGGTGTGCACGGTGTCGCCGTCGCGGCCGGTGACGGTCGCGGTCTCGAACTCGAGCTCGCCGTCGTCGGCCTGGTCCCACAGCAGCGCGCACAGCTCGCGGTAGTCGAACGTCGAGAACGACCACGGCAGCGGCCAGCGCGACGGTGCGGTAGCGGCGTGTGCACGACCAGCTCGTCGAAGCGTCTGGCGCAGCGAGCCATGCAGCTCGAGCGCCTGCAGCCACACGCGTGGGCATCGCGCAGGCCGAGGTCTGGCGCTCGCCGATCTCGTAGCGGTCGATCATCAGCACGCGCGCGCCCGCAGCCGGCGAGCTCGCGCGCGACCGCCAGCCCGGCGAAGCTCGCGCCGCAGACCAGCACGTCGCAGTCGCGCTCCAGGCGGGTGCGCTCGGCTCCCCGCTTCGTCGCTCGAACAGGCATCTGCCCGGCAATGATACGGCTGCGCTACGCTTCGCCCGGTGCAAACAGTGATGGAGAACCCCGCAGGCCCGCGTCGTCGACGGGTCGAACGGGCTGCTGCTCGAGATCGACGGCGCAGATCGTCCCCAACTACGACGCGACGTTCCGCCCGATCGAGGAGGGCGAGGTCGTCACCGGCCACGTCGTCCGGATCGACAAGGACGAGGTCCTCGTCGACATCGGCTACAAGTCCGAGGGCGTCATCCCGGCGAACGAGCTGTCGATCCGCAAGGCGGTCGACCCGAACGAGGAGGTCCACCTCGGCGAGGAGGTCGACGCGATCGTCCTGACCAAGGAGGACCAGGACGGCCGCCTGATCATGTCCAAGAAGCGCGCGCGCTTCGAGAAGGCGTGGCGGCGCATCGAAACCGCGGCCGAGTCCGGCGAGCCGGTCGAGGGCACGGTCATCGAGGTCGTCAAGGGCGGCCTGATCATCGACCTCGGCGTGCGCGGCTTCCTGCCCGCCTCGCTCGTCGACATCCGCCGCGTGCCGAACCTCGACGAGTACATGGGCACGAAGATCGAGACCAAGGTGATCGAGCTCAACCGCTCGCGCAACAACGTCGTGCTCTCGCGCCGCGCGGTGCTCGAGGAGGAGCGCAAGGAGGTCCGCCAGCAGATCCTCGACCGCCTGCAGCCGGGGCTCGTCGTCGAGGGGCAGATCTCGAACATCGTCGACTTCGGCGCGTTCGTCGACCTCGACGGCATCGACGGCCTGATCCACATCTCCGAGCTCTCCTGGTCGCACGTCAACCACCCGAGCGAGATCCTCGACGATCGGCGACACCGTCAAGGTCAAGGTGCTCGACATCGACCGCGACCGCCAGCGCATCTCGCTGGGCCTCAAGCAGACCCAGGAGGACCCGTGGCAGCGGATCGTCGACACCTACAACGTCGGCGACGAGCTCGCGGGCAAGGTCACCAAGGTCGTCACGTTCGGCGCGTTCGTCGAGATCCTCGACGGCGTCGAGGGGCTCGTGCACATCTCCGAGCTGGCGCCGCACCACGTCGAGAGCCCGCGCGAGATCGTCCACCCCGGCGATGAGATCCGCGTGAAGATCCTCGAGATCGACTCCGAGCGCCGGCGCCTGTCGCTGTCGGCCAAGCGCGTCGAGGACCAGATCCTGCCCGTGTCGCGCCCCGGCGAACCCGCGCGCGAGGCCGGCGCCGAGCCGGAGATCGAGGCTGGCGACGGCGAGGCGACGGCGGAGGCCGCACCGGCCGCCGAGGCCGTCGCGGCCGACGCCGCCGAGGCGCCCGAGGCGGCGGCGCCCGCCGAGGCTACGGTGGCCCCCGAGGCTGCCGCAGCTCGCCGAGACCGCTGAGGCTGCGGAGGCTCCCGAGGCTGCCGAGGTTGCGGAGGCTCCCGAGGTTGCGGAGGCTCCCGAGGCTGCGGAGTCGCCCGAGGCTGCGGCGGTCGCGGAGACCGCGGAGGCGGCCGACGCCGCCGAGCCCGCGCCGGACGCCGAGGCCACCGAGGCGCCGGCCGACGCCGATGCTGCCGCGGAGCAGCCGCCCGCCGACGGCGAGGCTGGCGGCGACGCGCCTGCGGCCGAGTCCGCGCCGCAGGACTGACGCGGCCGAGCGTCGCGCGTGCCGGCGGCGTCGACGGTGCCGTTCGTCGGGCTGACCGGCGGCCTGGGCGCGGGCAAGTCGACCGCGCTGGAGGCGCTGCGCGGCTGGGCGCCGAGGTGCTCTCGAGCGACGCGGTCGTGCACGAGCTCTACGAGGGCGAGCAGCTGCGCGACGCGGTGGTCGCGCGCTTCGGCGCGGAGGTGGCGCCGGGCGGCGTGGTCGACCGCGCGGCGGTCGCGCGGCGCGCGTTCGCGAGCGACGAGGACCGCGCATGGCTGGAGGGGCAGGTGTGGCCGCTGGTGGGCGCGCGCGTGGCCGAGTGGCTCGAGCGCGCGCGGTCGAGGCGCCGGCGCCGCCCGCGGCGCGTCGTCGAGGTGCCGCTGCTGTTCGAGGCGGGCCTGGAGGGGCTCTACGACGCGACGATCGCGGTCGTCGTCCGACGAGCGGTGCGCCGCGAGCGCGCGGCGGCGCGCGGGCACGCGGCGTCGACGAGCGCGCGGCGCGCCAGCTCTCCCAGGAGGAGAAGGCGCGGCGGGCGACGTTCGTGGTGCGCAACGACGGCAGCGTGGAGGAGCTGCGAGCGGGAGCTGTCGGCGGTGCTTGGCAAGCTAGGAGGATGAGCCGGCGAGCACGTCGGGACGGCTCGCGGCGGTCGTCGTGACGGTGCTGTCGTGAGCGTTGTCGGCGTCGATGCTGCACCAGGCGCAGCGCAACCTGGCGCTGCCGCTGAGCGACGCGAGCATCATCCGCGAGCAGGCGGCCGAGAAGCACCTCGATCCGGCGCTGATCGCGGCGGTGATCTACGCGGAGAGCAAATTCGAACCGCGCCCGTCCTCGGCGGGCGCGCAGGGGCTGATGCAGATCCTGCCGGCGACCGCCTACTACCTGGCGCACCTGTCGGGCGGCACGCGCTTCACCGCGAGCGACCTGGCGACGCCGAGCATCAACGTGGCCTACGGCAGCTACTACCTGCGCTACCTGCTCGACCACTACGACGGCGACGAGATGCTGGCGGTGGCGGCCTACAACGGGGGCCTGGCGAACGTCGACGGCTGGGTCGCGCGGGCGCGCGCGAAGAGGGCACGCCGGCTCAGTCCGGAAGCGATCCCGTTCCCGGAGACGCGCGAATACGTGCAGCGCGTGCTCGCGCGCGCAGCGGGCCTACCGCGCCACCTACCCGCGGGAGCTGGGGCTCGAGTAGCGCACCGCCTTGCGCGCTGCGCGACGGGCTACGCTACGGGGCAGCTCCGCGCATGCCCGACTTCAAGCTCGACTCCGTCTTCACGCCGACGGCCGACCAGCCGAAGGCGATCGCGTCGCTGGCCGAGGGCATCGAGCCGGGCGAGCGCTTCCAGACGCTGCTGGGCGCGACGGGCACGGGCAAGACGATGACGATGGCGGGCGTGATCGAGGCGGTGCAGCGCCCGACGCTGGTGATCGCGCACAACAAGACGCTGGCGGCGCAGCTGTGCAACGAGTTCCGGACGTTCTTCCCGGACAACGCGGTCGAGTACTTCGTCTCCTACTACGACTACTACCAGCCCGAGGCGTACGTCCCGAGCCGGGACCTGTACATCGAGAAGGACTCGGCGATCAACCAGGAGGTGGACCGCCTGCGCCACGCGGCGACGGCGGCGGTGTTCGCGCGCCGCGACGTGATCGTGGTGGCGTCGGTGTCGTGCATCTACGGCCTGGGCTCGCCGGAGACGTACGAGATGAACATGCAGATCCTCAAGCGCGGCGAGGATGATCGACCGCGACGCGCTGCTGCGCAAGCTGGTCTCGATCCAGTACACGCGCAACGACAGCGTGCTCTCGCGCGGCACCTTCCGCGTGCGCGGCGAGACGCTGGAGGTGTTCCCGGCGTACGCGGAGACGGCGTTCCGCGCGACGCTGTTCGGCGACGAGGTCGAGCGCCTGCAGCACTTCGACCCGCTGACGGGCGAGCTGATCGCGGACGACCTCGAGCACGTGGCGATCTGGCCGGCGACGCACTACAACGTCAAGGAGGGCACGATCGAGGCGGGCGTGGCGGAGATCGGCCGCGAGCTGAACGAGCGCTGCGAGCAGCTGGAGTCCGAAGGCAAGCAGCTCGAGTCCCACCGCCTGCGCCAGCGCACGCAGTACGACATGGAGATGCTGCGCGAGGTGGGCTTCTGCTCGGGGATCGAGAACTACTCGCGGATCCTCGACGGGCGCCCGCCGGGAGCGCGGCCGTACTGCCTGATCGACTACTTCCCCAAGGACTTCATCTGCTTCATCGACGAGTCCCACCAGACGGTGCCGCAGATCGGCGGCATGTACGAGGGCGACCGCTCGCGCAAGCAGACGCTCGTCGACTACGGCTTCCGGCTGCCGAGCGCGCTGGACAACCGCCCGCAGACGTTCGAGGAGTTCCTGTCGATCACGCCGCAGCTGATGTTCGTCTCGGCGACGCCGGGCGAGTACGAGCGCACGCAGTCCGACGCGCGTGGTCGAGCAGATCGTGCGCCCGACGGGGATCGTCGACCCGGCGGTGGAGGTGCGCGAGACGAAGAACCAGATCGACGACCTGATGAACGAGGTGCGCAAGCGCGTGGAGCGCAACGAGCGGGTGCTGGTGACGACGCTGACGAAGAAGATGAGCGAGGACCTGTCGCAGTACCTGCTGGAGATGGGCTTCAAGACGCGCTACCTGCACTCGGAGATCGACACGCTCGAACGCATCCAGATCATCCGCGACCTGCGGCTGGGCGAGTACGACGTGCTGGTCGGCGTGAACCTGCTGCGCGAGGGGCTGGACCTGCCGGAGGTCTCGCTGGTGGCGATCCTGGACGCCGACAAGGAGGGCTTCCTGCGCGGGGAGACGTCGCTGATCCAGACGATCGGGCGCGCGGCGCGCAACGTCGACGGCACGGTGCTGATGTACGCCGACAAGGAGACCAGGGCGATGCGCGCGGCGATCTCCGAGACCGACCGCCGCCGCGAGATCCAGCTGGCCTACAACGAGGAGCACGGCATCACGGCGGCGACGATCGTCAAGGGGATCTCCGACATCGCCGAGTTCCTGCAGGCCGAGTCGAAGGTGCCGCGGGGGCGCAAACGCCGCACCGCCAAGCGCGGCAAGGGCGAGGAGATGCCGCAGCACGAGCTCGAGCGGATGGTCGTGGAGCTCGAGGAGGAGATGATCGCGGCGGCGGACGACCTGCGCTTCGAGTACGCGGCGCAGCTGCGCGACGAGCTGCGCGAGCTGCGCCGCGACCTGCAGGAGATCCGGTCGCAGGAAGCGCCCGTGCGGCGAGATCTTGCCCGACGAGACTCCGACGGGCGACATGGCCTAGGATGCCCGCCGTGGACTTCGACCGGCAGGCAATCGAACGCAGGGACTTCCCGATCGGCCGGCGCGGATACGACCCGGCGGCGGTGGACGCGCACCTGCGGGCGCTGGCTGACGAGTTCGAGGAGCTGCAGCGCGCGGCGATCACGGGCGGCGCCGACGTGTCGGTGGCCTCGACGGCGGGCACGCAGGTGCAGAGCATCCTGCAGGCGGCGGAGACGGCGGCGGCGGAAATCGAGCGCCACGCGCTGGAGAACGCGCGCCAGGTGACGCGAAGACGCCGACCGCGACGCGGACGCGCACGCGCGAGGAGGCGGTGGAGCGGCGCGCCGCACGTGGCGGCGGTGGCGCAGGTGACGGCGAGCTGCTGGAGCGCGTGGGCTCGATGGACGGCGAGGTGAACGCGCTGGTGGAGAGCCTGCGCGCGGGCGCGGGGCGCCTGGCGGCGGACCTGTCGGCGGTCGAGACGGGCATGGGCGAGCTCTACGACGCCGCGTCGGGCGTGCCGCCCACGCGGCCGCCGCAGCCCCCGAGCCGCCGCAGCAGCAGTACGAGCCTGAGCCGCCGGGTCCGTTCGAACCCGAGCAGCGTCCGTTCGAGGCGCAGCTGGACAGCGCGTTCGAGGCGGCGCCGCAGCCGGCCGCGCCGGTCCCGGCGGGAGCGCCGGACGCAGGCGGCAACGACCTCGACGGCGCGCGCCTGATCGCGCTGAACATGGCGCTCAACGGCGAATCGCGCGCCGACACCGAGCGCTATCTGGCCGAGAACTTCCAGCTGCCCGATCGGCTGAAGCTGATCGACGAGGTCTACTCCGCGATCGAGGGGTAGGGCCGGCGCGCAGACCGCGCGCCCCGAGTACGAGCAGCGATCCGCTCAGGCATCCCAAGCGGGCCGTATCTTCGCCTGCCAGAATGAGGCCATGGCGACCCAGGCTGCCCAACACACCCCGACCGACTCGCCACTCCAGCTCTACAGGCTGGACACGGCTATCTACGCCCGCTTGGTCGAGGCAGGGGCGCTCACCGGAGTGGACGTCGAACTCGTGGATGGGCTGCTTGTCGACAAGCGCCACCAAGGCCCCGACTCGATCCACCGGCTCGACACTGACACCTACAACCGGATGGTCGCGACCGGCGCGCTGGAGGACGAGCCGGTCGAGCTTCTGGAAGGGCTGCTCGTCGAGATGAGCCCTCAAGGGATGAGTCACGCGACGATGATCATGCGCCTGACGCGCCACCTCGCATCGGCGCGGGCATGGCTGGCAGTGCAACTGCCGTTGGAAGTCAAACCGCGTTCTGAGCCCGAGCCCGACCTGGCGCTGACCGAGGCGGAGCCGTCCCTTGAGCACCACTTTCGCACGGCTGTCCTGGCGGTGGAGGTCGCGGTGACATCTCATAAGAAGGATCGTGAGACGAAGGCGCCCGTATATGCACGGGTGGGCATACCCACGTACTGGCTCGTCGACGTGCCAGCCGGGACCGTCGAGGTGCGCACCGAGCCCGGCCCGGACGGCTATGGCCGCTGTGAGATCTACGGCCTCGGCACCAAGGTCCCGTCTCCCGCGGAGGGCGTGGCCGACCTCGACGTGAGCGACCTGTTCGCCTAGCGGCGACGCCGAAACCGCGCATTTTGCGCACGTATCGCCCACGTGCGAACCGAACATCTGTTCGCCCAACTATCATGGACGGCAGATGCCGCAGAGCAACCAGATCGTCGTCTCGGGAGCCCGTGAGCACAACCTGAAGGACATCTCGCTGACGCTGCCGCGGGACGCGCTGGTTGTCATAACGGGCCTGTCGGGGTCGGGCAAGTCGAGCCTGGCGTTCGACACGATCTACGCGGAGGGCCAGCGCCGCTACGTGGAGTCGCTGTCGGCGTACGCGCGCCAGTTCCTGGGGCAGATGGACAAGCCGGACGTGGACTCGATCGAGGGTCTGTCGCCGGCGATCTCGATCGACCAGAAGACGACGTCGCGCAACCCGCGCTCGACGGTGGGCACGGTGACGGAGATCTACGACTACCTGCGCCTGCTGTGGTCGCGCGTGGGCAAGCCGCACTGCCCGATCTGCGGGCGCCCGATCGTGGGCCAGTCGGCGGAGCAGATCATCGACCAGGTGATGGAGCTGGCGGAGGGCACGCGCTTCATGGTGCTGGCGCCGGTCGTGCGCGGGCGCAAGGGCGAGTACGGGAAGCTGCTGGACGAGCTGCGCGCGGACGGCTTCGCGCGCGTGAAGATCGACGACCGCGTGCGCATGCTGGAGGAGTCGATCGTGCTGGACAAGCGCTACAAGCACGACATCTCGGTGGTGGTCGACCGGCTGGTGATGCGCCACGACGTGCGCAAGCGCCTGGCGGACTCGATCGAGACGGCGGTGGGGCTTGCGGATGGGCTGGTAGAGGTTGAGATAGTGGGGTCGCGCGCGGCGTCCGACGGCGACGCTGGACGCGCAAAGGCAGGCGCGGACCAGGCGGGCGGGGCGATGGGGACGCGGAGGATGGCCCGTCGCGGGCGAAGGGCGCGAAGGGGCCGCGTGCGGCGGCGGCGCAGATCGTCCCGGGCGAGAAGCCGGAGCCGGGGGCGATGTTCACGTTCTCCGAGCGCTTCGCGTGCCCGGAGCACGGCCCGTCGCTGGTGGAGCTGGAGCCGCGGATCTTCTCGTTCAACTCGCCGCACGGCGCGTGCGAGCGCTGCACGGGCCTGGGCTCGCAGATGGAGATCGACCCGGAGCTGGTGGTGCCCGAACCCGTCGCTGTCGATCGCCGAAGGCGCGATCGCGCCGTGGGCGAACAGCAGCTCGAACTACTACGAGCAGATGACGGAGGCGATCGCGGAGCTGCTACGGCGTCGACCTGGAAGCGCCATGGGAAGAGCTCTCCGACGAGCAGCGCGACGTGTTCCTGAACGGCACGAACGGCGAGCCGGTGCAGGTGACGTACAGCAACCGCTACGGGCGCCGGCGCTCGTACGCGGCGCGCTTCGAGGGCATCGTCAAGAACCTGGAGCGCCGCTACCGCGAGACGGACTCGGAGTGGACGCGCGAGAAGATCGAGGAGTACATGTCGCTGCGCGCGTGCCCGGTGTGCGGCGGCGCGCGCCTGCGCGCGGAGTCGCGCGCGGTGCTGGTGGCGGGCACGCGCATCGAGGACTTCTGCGCGCTGTCGGCGCGCAGGGCGCTGGAGTGGCTGCGAGCAGATCGAGCTGTCGGAGACCGACCGGCACGTCGCGCGGCTGATCCTGCGCGAGATATCGGAGCGTCTGCAGTTCCTCGAGAACGTGGGCATCGGCTACCTGTCGATGGACCGCGCGGCGGCGACGCTGTCGGGCGGCGAGGCGCAGCGGATCCGCCTGGCGACGCAGATCGGCTCGTCGCTGGTGGGCGTGCTGTACATCCTGGACGAGCCGTCGATCGGCCTGCACCAGCGCGACAACTCGAAGCTGATCGCGACGCTGGAGCGCCTGCGCGACCTGGGCAACACGGTGATCGTGGTGGAGCACGACGAGCAGACGATGCGCGCGGCCGACCACCTCGTGGACCTCGGCCCTGGCGCGGGCGAGCACGGCGGGCGGATCGTGGCGCAGGGGACGGCGGCGCAGGTGCAGAGCGTGAAGGAGTCGCTGACGGGGCAGTTCCTGGCGGGCACGCGCAAGATCGACGTGCCCACGCGCAGGCGCACGCCGAGCGGCTACATCGAGATCCTGGGCGCGAGCGAGCACAACCTGCGCGACATCGACGTGCACGTGCCGCTGGGCGTGCTGACGTGCGTGACGGGCGTGTCGGGCTCGGGCAAGTCGACGCTGGTCAACGACGTGCTGTACAAGGCGGTGGCGAACCGCCTGCACCGCGCGCGTACCCATGGGGGCACAGGCAAGCGCGCGGGCGCGCACCGCGCGATCCACGGCCTGGACCAGCTGGACAAGATCATCGCGGTCGACCAGTCGCCGATCGGGCGCACGCCGCGCTCGAACCCGGCGACGTACACGGGCCTGTTCGACGTGATCCGCGACCTGTTCGCGAAGACGCAGGAGGCGCGTGCGCGCGGCTACAAGCCGGGGCGCTTCAGCTTCAACGTCAAGGGCGGGCGCTGCGAGGTGTGCCGCGGCGACGGGCAGATCAAGATCGAGATGCACTTCCTGCCGGACGTGTACGTGCCGTGCGAGCAGTGCCACGGCAAGCGCTACAACCGCGAGACGCTGGAGGTGCGCTTCAAGGGCAAGAGCATCGCGGACGTGCTCGACGATGCCGGTGGAGGAGGCGCTGGAGTTCTTCGAGCACATCCCGAAGATCCGCCGGCGCCTGGAGACGCTGGAGGCGGTGGGGCTCGGCTACGTGCGCCTGGGGCAGCCGGCGACGACGCTGTCGGGCGGCGAGGCGCAGCGCGTGAAGCTCGCGACGGAGCTGTCGAAGATCGCCACCGGCAGGACGCTGTACATCCTGGACGAGCCCACCACGGGGCTGCACTTCGCGGACGTGCAGCGCCTGCTGGAGGTGCTGCAGCGCCTGGTGGACGCGGGCAACAGCGTGGTGGTGATCGAGCACAACCTGGACGTGATCAAGAGCGCCGACCGCCTGATCGACATGGGCCCGGAGGGCGGCGAGGAGGGCGGCATGGCGATCGCGGTGGGCACGCCCGAGGAGGTGGCGGCGGAGCCGCAGTCGCACACGGGCCAGTTCCTCGCGGAGCTGCTGACGCCGGCGACCAGGCGCCGCACCGTCAACACCGGCAAAGGCGCGGCGCGCAAACGCCGGCCGAAGGTCGCGGCGTAGCCGTCGCGATGGCTGCGGACGCGGGCCACGAGCGGGCCCCCGCGGGCGCACCTGAGCTGGCGCACGCGGCGCGCCTGTGGGCGCAGAAGTGGCGCTGGTACGAGCGCAACGCCCTGCCCTGGAATCGCGCGCGGATCCACTGGGAGCTGATGCGCCGTGAAGCGTTCGCGCGCTGGCCGCTGCACGGCAACGTGGTGGAGGCGCTGCGCGAGGGGCGCCTCGAGATCGGCGCGCAAGCGCTGCTGGAGCCCGGCGTGTGGATCACGGCTCCTGGAGCGGCGCGCGTGCGCATCGGCGCGGGCACGTTCCTGAACAAAGGCGTGATGGTGGCGGCGCACGAGCTGGTGGAGATCGGCGAGCACTGCATGCTGGCGAACGGCTGCATGGTGTCGGACGCGGGGCATCGCTACGACGACCCGCACAAGCCGATCACGTGGCAGGGCTTCGAGAGCAAGGGCCCGACGCGCATCGGCGACAACTGCTGGCTGGGCGCGAACGTGGTGGTGACGAGCGGTGTGAGCATCGGCGAGCGCTGCGTGATCGGCGCCAACAGCGTTGTCACGCGCGATATCGAGCCGTTCTCCATCGCGGCAGGCGCGCCCGCGAAGGTGATTCGCCGGATCGAGTACGAAACCGGGTAGCGTCCCCGCATGGACCTGTACGAGGCGATGCGCTGCGCGCCGACGACGCGCCGCTTCAAGCCCGACGCGGTGCCGGCGGACGCGCTCGTGCGGGCGCTCGAGAACGCGCGCTTCGCGCCCAGCGGCGGCAACCGCCAGGGCTGGCGCGTGGTCGTCGTGCAGGATGCGGAGCGCCGCCTTGCCCTGCGCGACCTGTACCTGCCGGGCTGGCGCGCGTACATGGAGCAGACGGGCGGCGCAGCGGTGTTGGCGGACCCGCGCGCGTTCGACGCGGCGATCGTGCGTCGCGTGCAGGGCGCGAACGAGTACGCGGAGCGGCTGCACGAGGTGCCGGTCCACCTGGTGGTGGGCGTGCGCCTGCCCGACCTGGCGGTGACCGACGCGGAGCTGCCGCGCCAGAGCATCGTGGGCGGCGCGTCGGTGTACCCGTTCGTGCAGAACCTGCTGCTGGCGCTGCGCGCGGAGGGTCTGGGCGCGGCGATGACGACGCTGCTGGTTCCGGCGGAGGCGGAGGTAAAGCGTCTTTTGGCGATCCCCGAGGAGGTGGCGCTGGCGGCGCACGTCGGCGTGGGCCATCGCGTCGACCCGTGGCCCAAACGGCTCGCGCGCAAGCCGGTCGAGGAGTTTGCGTTCGCCGAGCGCTACGGGGACCCGTTGTCGCAGCCATGAGCGTCGGCGCCGCAACCGCCGCCAGACTGGCCGCGGGCGCGCGTCGCGGCACGTACTCGATCGTCGCCCGCGATCCGTCCAGCGGCGAGCTGGGCGTGGCGGTGCAGTCGCATTGGTTCGGCGTCGGCGGCGTGGTGGCGTGGGCGCGGGCGGGCGTCGGCGCGGTGGCGACGCAATCGGTCGCCGAAGTGGCGCACGGGCCGAACACGCTCGACCGGCTGCAGCGGGGGCTCGCCGCCGATGGGGCGATGGCGGCGGTGCTGGGCGCGGATGAGCTGGCCCGCTTCCGCCAGCTCGGCGTGGTCGACTCGCACGGCCGCGTGGCGGCGCACACGGGCGCGAGCTGCATCCCGCACGCGGGCGACGTCATGGGCGAGGGCTTCTCCTGCCAGGCGAACATGATGGCCGGGCGGGGCGTGCCGGAGGCGATGGCGGCTGCGTACCGCGCGCACGACGGCGATCTCGCGGAGCGGCTGCTGGCGGCTTTGGATGCCGCTGAGGCGGCGGGCGGCGACGTGCGGGGGCGCCAGTCGGCGGCGCTGCTCGTGGTGCCGGCGGCGGGCGAGGCGTGGCGCACGCGCTTCGACGTGCGCGTCGAGGATCACGGGGACCCGCTGGCGGAGCTGCGCCGCGTCGTGCGCCTTGGCGCGCGCCTACGAGATGGCGGGCCGGGCGGACGAGCTGGCGGCGGAGGGCGCCCATGCCGAGGCGACCCGCCTGTACGTGGCGGCGGCCGAGCTGGCGCCGGGGGCCGACGAGCTGACGTTCTGGGCGGGCCTGGGCGCCGCCGCCGAAGATCTCGACGCCGGCGTCGAGCTGGTGCGTCGCGCGTCGGCGGTCAAGCCGGCGTGGCTGACGCTGCTGGACCGCCTCTCCGAGGAGCTCGCCCCGACCGCCGCCGCGGTGCGGGAGGCTCTGCGGCTCAGCTGACGGCGCTCAGCGTGTCCTTCAGCTCGGCCAGCTGCGCGGGGTCGATCGAGTAGGAGTGCTCGGGGCCGGGGTAGCGGCGCGTGCGCACGTCCTCGGCGTAGGCGGTGACGCCGTCGTTCATGTCCTGCTGCAGGTTGGCGTAGCGCTTGACGAAGCGCGCGCCGAGCCCGTCGCGGATGCCGAGCAGGTCGTGGAACACGAGCACCTGCCCGTCGGTGGCGGGGCCGGCGCCGATGCCGATCACGGGGATCTCCAGCAGCGCCATCAGCTCCTCGGTGACGGCGCTGGGGATCGCCTCGAACACGATCGCGAAGCACCCGGCTTCCTGCAGCGCGACGGCCTCGGCGGCGATGCGCGCGGCGGCGGCGGCGGTGCGGCCCTGCGCCTTCCAGCCGCCGAGCGCGGTGGAGGTCTGTGGCGTGAGCCCGACGTGGCCCATCACGGGGATGCCCGCGCCGACGATCGCGCGTGCGCGCCTGACGGAGGACTCGCCGCCGCCCTCGAGCTTGACGACGTCGCAGCCGGCCTCCTTGACCATCCGCATCGCGGTCGTGATCGCCTGCTCGTCAGAGACCTCGTAGGAGCCGAACGGCAGGTCGCCGATCAGCAGTGGCGTGCGCAGGCCGCGGCGCACGGCGCGCGCGAGCACGAGCATGTCGTCGAGCTCTACGGGCGTGGTGGCGCTGTAGCCGAGCACGGTCGTGGCGGCGGAGTCCCCCACGAGCACGAGGTCGACGCCGGCGGCCTCGGCGGCGCGGGCGCTGGGGTAGTCGTAGGCGGTGACCATCACGATCGGTTCGCCGAGCCGCTTCTTCTCCATCAGCAGCGGCAGGGTCATCGGCAGGCGTCCGGGGTCGGTGGGGGCTTGAATGGCGGGGCGGCTGGACATGGTGCTTCCTCTCTGAGAGCCGGTTGACGCTCGCTCTCTAGGAGAGCAGGGTCGCCACCTGCTCGTCGATCGTGATGATGCGGTTGGTTGCGGCTTCGACGTGGACTACTCGCGGCGCGTAGCGCTCCAGATCGGCCTCGTCGTAGGAGCCGTAGGAGATGACGATGATCGTGTCGCCGGTGTGCACGAGGCGCGCGGCGGCGCCGTTGACGCACATCTCGCCCGAGCCGCGCTCGCCGGGGATCGTGTACGTCTCGAAGCGCGCGCCGTTGTCGACGTCGACAACGTGCACCTGCTCGTACTCGAGCATGTCGGCGGCCTCCAGCAGCTCCGGGTCGATCGTGATCGAGCCGACGTAGTGCAGGTCGCTGTCGGTGACCGTGGCGCGGTGGATCTTGGATTTGAGCATCACGCGCTGCATGTGGTGATCGCCTCTCCTTGGAGCGGTTGGCTGACGGGCGCAAGGACGGTGTTGTCGATCAGGCGGACCTCGCCGACGCGCGCGGCGAGCGCCAGCAGCGCCTCCCCCCGCGTGGACGATGCGTCGTCGAGCGAGTCGACGGGCTCGAGCGTGTCGGGGTCGACGAGCGCTATGTACTCGGGCTCGACATCGAACGGGCGCATCGCCTCGCGCGCGGCGTCGAGCAGCGCTCGCGCGGAGCGCTCTCCCTGCGCGGTGAGTGTGCGGGCGGCGTCGAGCGCGGCGGGCAGCGCCAGCGCGCGTGCGCGCTCCTCGGCGCTCAGCAGCGCGTTGCGGCTGGACAGCGCGAGGCCGTCGGGCTCGCGCACGGTCGGCAGCGCCTCGATGCGCACGGGCAGGTTGAGGTCGGCTGCGAGGCGGCGGATGACGACCACCTGCTGCGCGTCCTTCTGGCCAAAGTACGCGACGTCGGGCAGCGCCATGCACAGCAGCTTGGTGACGACGGTGGCGACGCCGCGGAAGTGCTCGGGCCCGCGGCTTGCGCCCTCCAGGCGCTCGGTCACGCCGAGCACCTCGACGGTCGTGGCGAACCCGGAGGGGTAGACCTCCTCGACCGACGGCGCGAACAGCAGGTCGGCGCCGCTCGCGGCGGCCAGCTCGGCGTCGCGCCGCTCGTCGCGCGGGTAGCGCTCCAGGTCGGAGCGCTCGTTGAACTGGGCGGGGTTGACGAACAGCGATACGACCACCACGTCGCAGTGCTGGCGCGCGTGGGAGATCAGCGACAGGTGCCCGTCGTGCAGCGCGCCCATCGTCGGCACGAGCCCGATCGTGCGCTCTTCGCGACGCGTGGGTGCGAGCGCGGAGCGCAGCTCGGCCACTGTTCGCACGGTCCTCATGCGCGTGGCGAGGTGCGGGTTCGGTGGGGGCTCATCGGCTTCGGTCCAGTTCCCTGCGGATACCGGCGCGACTTCACATTTCCAGCTGGTGCTGCGTCAGGTCCACGCGAGCAAGCTCGTTAGCGGCCTGAAGGAAATGATACACACGCTGGCCACGCGTAAATGCCCTTGCGCGCTATGTGCGCAACATCACACTGAGCGGCGGCGAACACGAGACGCCGGCCCAAGCCAATGAAAATCCCCGCTGCCTAAGCGCGATGACGTAGATGACGCGCTGGATCGGCTAGCCGAGGCAGAGCCTCACAAGAGCCGCTAGGGACTTACCTACTTTTTTTCCCCGCCGGGACCGATATGCGGGAGCCCTGTTGGGCGCACGTCTTTATTGGACACGATGGCCTCATTGTAGTCGGCAGATTGCGGGAAATCAATATCGACGCAACGAAAAGACCAACGATGAGCACGGCAATCGCCCACTGGAGCCTCAAGCGCTTCGCGTTCAGGCGCCGTGCGTTGGTTTGAAAAGCCTGCGCCAGATCGCCCAAGAGCCGCTCGCGACCTTCATGAGCTTTTTGGCCCCCAAATGCTTCGTAATACGGAGCTGCTTCGATCCCCAGATCGAAGCTTGCCCGACGATCGTGTTTCTCCAGTTTGGAGATGCGGCGATCCAGCTCGCCGAACAGAGAGACGATCAGGATGAAGATCGAGATGCCCACGGGGAAAAGGGGGGTGTACCAATAGGTCCCGAGAAGGCTCTTGGCTCCAATGGTTGCCGCTACCAACGCTCCGTTGAATCCCACGATGCCAGTCGCTCGAACATCGAGGCTGCCATCGTCGGCTATCTGGGCCAAGAGCTGCATGCGCACCAGCTGTAGTGCCTCGTCGAGCACTAGATCCGACTGGAGTCGTTTGGTTTGGGCCAGAGGCCTCCTGCGGCGCAGAAACAGCCCTGTGATAAGCGCTATCGCTCGCCAGTGCCTCTCCATTTCTCGCGGAGCGTACTAGGAGGCTGGTGTCGAACGTGTGATTTGTGGGGCTCTCGGGCGCGTGGTCCGTGGGCTGGTGGGGCCCCGGGGATCTCGTGGTGATGGTGTGGGTCGGTTGCGGGGGGTGTTGGGGGTGCTGTGTGCCCTGGGGGTCGGTCCGGTGAGGGTTCTGCGGGTCGTTTCGACCCGTTCAGGCGGTGTTTGCCGTCCAGGTTGTGCTGTTGTGGGCGAGTCCGAGGACGCTGAGGCGGGCGAGGTTCACGGCGGCGGCGAGCAGCGAGAAGTCGGCGGTGACCTTCGGCTTGCCGCGCACCCTTGCGCGGCGGCCGCCGTGACGGCGACGCATCAGATGGCTGATCTTGCGCTCGACCTTGGGGCGGGTAGCGGTGTAGTCGGCCTTCCAGGCGGGGTCCTTCTGCCGGGCGCGCGCTTGGGCGAGCTGCTGCTCGTGGGGGCCGACATAGATCGTGCGCCCGCCAGCGGCCCTCGTGCACCGCTCGGCCAGCGGGCAGCCCGCGCACGCCCCGGCGAACCTCGCGAGCTGCCCGTCACCCGCCGGCGTGAGCGTGACCGTGTGCCCGGCAGGGCAGCTGACGGTGCCGTTCGTGAGATCGATCGTGAATGTGTCCTTGGGGAACCGGCCGCCGGGCGCGAGGGGCGGCTGCACTTTGCAGTAGACCTCCGCGCCAGCGTCCTCGAGCGTGCTGAGGAGCTCGCCGGCGCCGTAGGCCGAGTCACCGTAGACAGACAGCGGCTCCCTGCTCGGCTGCGGCTCGGAATCGGCGGGATGCTCGGACGCGCTGCCAGGCGGCTGGGAGGGATCGGGCTGTTCACCTATCGTGGCGAGATCATCGACGAGCAAGCCGCAAGCCGGGGCGGCGTCGCCGACGTTGCCTGCGGTCACGGTGCTCGCCGTGATCAACTCGCTGTCGGGGTCCACAGCGACGTGCCCCTTGTAGCCGTCGAACCCGCGCGCTGAGGTCTTGTGCCCGTGCCGCGCGTCCGGGTCGACGATCGAGATGACCCGGTCCTTCGCGACCCGCCGAGCGATCCGGAACACGCCGTCCTCGCCCTCATCCAGATCCTGGCCGACGACCGACGCCAGCAACGCCCCTGCCTTGCTCACCTCGTCGGTGAGCTCGCGGCCGTCGAGCGCGCACAGCAGCGCCCGCGCGTCCTTCGCGAGCAAGTCGATCAACTCCTCCCGCGCCGCCCGATCCTCGTAATCGCACACCGGCTTGCCCGCACTGCGGTAATCATCATCGCGACCAAGCAGCCCACGCAGCTCTGACTCCAGCCCCGGCTCGCACACCGCGAGCAGCCCACGGATCGCCGAGCGCACCAACGTCACCGTGTCCATCGTCGCGACCGCGTCATAGACCGGCGTCGAGTCCAGCACCCGCCGACGGCCCACAAGCCCCGCTCGCTTGGCCGCATCCAGCGTGACCTGGAAGATCCGATCAGGACGCTCCGAAGACGCCAGCCTGGCGCGCATGTCGACCAGCACCGTGTGCACAAACCCGGGATAGTCGAACCCCAGCCCGCCCGCCGCGTACTTCCAGCGCAGATCGAACTGAAAGCGCTCAACCGCCTCACGATCCGAGCATCCCTCCAACCGCTGCAACACCATCACCACCGCCACGATCATCGGCGGCACACACCGACGGCCCACGTCCGTGAACAGGTCGGCGAACATCTCATCCGGGAACAACCGATGGCACTCGCGGTGCAGCAACCCGTAGATCGAGTCCGGCGCGACCAACGGCCCGCAGAACCCAGTCGTGGTCGCAAACATGTCCGACTGGCGGGGAGATAGTCCAAGACTCATACCCTCAAGCATGACTTGAGAGTCGGACGGAACCGCCCAAAAAACACCAGCCTCCTAGGCAGGTTTTCCGCTCCGTGTGTCGCCAGACATAGCGACGCGCCTATCCATGCTTTCGGTCCGTTGTGCGTTCGAACGGTGGCCCGAAGCGTTCGACGGCAGTGGCGACCCCATTGGGGAGCTACCAGGCGTCGACGTGCGGTCGCTTCTTGCCCGGACCGCCGCCACCACTCGCCGGAGTGCTCGTCGAACAGGGTGGCGATCCAGCGGCGCGAGTCGGCGGGGTCGATCACGTCGTCGATCTCGCCGTAGGCGGCCATGTTGACGCCGCGTCCGCGCTCGTAGGCGGCGGCGACCATCTGCTCGAACAGCGCGCTCGCGCTCCTGCGGGTCCTCGATCGCGTCGAGCTCGCGGCGCATGCCAAGGCGCACGGCGCCCTCGAGGCCCATGCCGCCGAACTCGGACGTGGGCCAGGCGACGGTGAACAGCGGCGCCTTGAAGCCGCCGCCGGCCATCGCCTGCGCGCCGAGGCCGTAGCCCTTGCGCAGCACGATCGTGCCGGTCGGCACACTGAGGTTGGCGCCGCCGAGGAACATGCGCGCGAAGTGGCGCACGGTGGCGGTCTGCTCGGCGGCGGGGCCGACCATGAAGCCGGGCGTGTCGCACAGGAACAGCACGGGCAGCTCGAAGGCGTCGCACAGCTGCAGGAAGCGCGCGGCCTTGTCGGCGCCGTCGGCGTCGATCGCGCCGCCGAGGTGCGTGGGGTCGTTGGCGACCACGCCGAGCGGGCGCCCGTCGACGCGCGCGAGCGCCGTCAGCATGCCGGGGCCGAAGCCGCGGCGCAGCTCCAGCACGGAGCCCTCGTCGAACAGCGCCGTCGACGACGCGGCGCACGTCGTAGACGCGCTTGCGCTGCTCGGGGATCAGGTCGCGCAGCAGCTCCTGGTCGGGGACGGCGCCGGGCTGCGGCGCTGCCGCGCGAAGTAGGAGAGGTAGCGCTTGGCCAGCGCGACGGCCTCGGCGTCGTCGGCGGCGCGCAGGTCGACGACGCCGTTGGCGTACTGCATCGTCGATCGGGCCGACGTCGCCGGGCGTCGTGCACGCCGAGGCCGCCGCCCTCGATCATCGCGGGCCCGCCCATGCCGATGCTCGAGTCCTCGGTGGCGATCACCACGTCGCAGCAGCCGAGCAGCGCGGCGTTGCCGGCGAAGCAGTAGCCGGAGGCGATGCCCACGAGCGGCACGAGGCCGCTGAGCTGCGCGAACAGCTCGAACGCGCGGCAGTCGAGGCCGGCGACGATCGGCATGTCGACGTCGCCCGGGCGCCCGCCGCCGCCCTCGGCGAACAGCACCACGGGCAGCCGCCGGCGCTCGGCGAGCTCGAACAGGCGGTCCTTCTTGGCGTGGTTGCGCATCCCCTGCGTGCCGGCGAGGACGGTGTAGTCGTAGGACATCGCCACGCACGGGCGGCCCGTCGAGCTGCGCCGACGCCGCCGACGAGCCCGTCGGCGGGCGTGCGCGCGATCAGCTCCTCGCGCGGGCGCCGCGCGCTCCTGGGCGGCGAACAGCAGCGGCCCGTACTCGACGAACGTGCCGTCGTCGAGCAGGTCGGCGAGGTTCTCGCGCGCGGTGCGCCGGCCGCGCTCGTGGCGTTGCGCGACGGCCTCCGGCCGTGCCGCGTCGAGGCCGATCTCGTGGCGCTCGCGCACCGCCCGCAGGTCCTCGCGCTCGCCGTCCGCGCGCTGCGGCTCGGCGGCGTCGGCGAGCTCGCGCCGTCGCCGGTGCCGGGCGCGAGCGTCAGCAGCAGCTGGCCCTCCTCGACGGCGTCGCCGACCGCCACGGCCATGGCGCGCACGACGCCGTCGGTCTCCGCCAGCACCTCGTGCTCCATCTTCATCGCCTCCAGCACCACCAGCGCGCTGCCGGCGCCCGACGGGCTCGTCGAGCTGCGTGGGCGATCGCCACGACGACGCCCGCGAACGGGGCCGTCACGTCGTGCTCGCCGGCGCGATGCCATCGTCAGATCATCGCTCAGGGCGCGCACGTCGCCGCCGACGCTGTCGCGGCCTCCGCCCTCGCGCGAGCAATTACCATCCGGCGATGTCCTCCGGAGCGCGAGCGTCGGCGTCCGAGCGGCGCGAGGCGCTGAAGGAGGTGCTTCGCGCAGGCGCGCGAGCTGCATGCGCTGCGCGGAGCTCGCGGCGACCCGCAAGAACGTCGTGTTCGGCGCCGGCAACGCCGACGCGGAGCTGATGTTCATCGGCGAGGCGCCCGGCGCGAGCGAGGACGAGCAGGGGGTGCCGTTCGTGGGGCGGGCGGGCAAACTGCTCGAGCAGCTGCTCGGGGAGATCGGGCTGGCGCGCTCGGAGGTGTTCATCGCGAACACCCTGAAGTGCCGCCCTCCCGGCAACCGCGACCCGCTGCCGATCGAGATCGACAACTGCCAGGAGTACCTGCTGCGCCAGGTCGAGCTGATCCAGCCGACGGTGATCTGCACGCTCGGCAACTTCTCCACGAAGCTCCTGCGCGGCGACCCGACGGGGATCACGCGCCTGCACGGTCAGCCGGAGGTGCTGGTGCTGGGCGCGCGCGCGGTGCGCCTGTACCCGATCTACCATCCCGCCGCGGCGCTGTACACGCCGCGGATGCTCGAGACGCTGCGCGAGGACTTCACGCGCCTGCCCGAGCTGCTGGCGCTGGGCGCGCCCGAGCAGCCGTCCGTCGAGGAGGTGCCCGGAGCTCGCGGATGCAGCCGTGAGCAGGCCGCGACGGTCGCGTCAGCTTCCAGCCCGCGGGCGACGGCGGCTCAGGGCGAGCCGGACGTCGACCAGCTGGGTCTGTTCTAGACGCCTGTCCAGTGCGCATTTTCCCTGCAAAGCAGGGGCTTTCTACGGCAGCGTCGAAAATTTTTGCCCAGGTCCTAAAGTCAGAGCGGCACGGCTGCCGATGCAGGTCCTGTCTCCATCCCTCCAGGAGTAACGACCGGCCCGCGCACCATTCTCCCGCGGGTCGGTCATTTTTTTGGTCAACCTCGTCCGCGCCCGGGACGCGGGCCGGCAGGCTCTAGAGTCTCGGGGTGGCCGCGCGCAGTCGTCGAGACCGCAGGTCCCGCAGAGACGGAATCGCTGGGCGCCGAGCTTGCGGGTGCGCTGCGGCGACGGCGACGTGGTGCTCGTGCGCGGCGAGCTGGGCGCGGGCAAGACCACGCTCGTGCGCGGCGCCGCTCGCGCGCTGGGAGTCGAGCGATCCGGTCACCAGCCCCACGTTCAGCATCGGCCACCGCTACGCGGGCGCCGCGACGTGACGGTCTCGCACCTGGACCTGTACCGGCTGGCGGGGCTCGAGCGCGAGGACCCGGAGCTGCTGGCCGACTACCTCGGGTCCGGGGCGGATCGCGTTCGTGGAGTGGCCCGAGGACGCGCACGCCGAGCTCGCCGGCGCGCGCGTGCGGGTGACGCTCAGCCACGGCGGCGGCGACCTGCGCCGCATCGACGTCGAGGAGGCGAGGCCGCTGCCGACCGCGCGCGCCGGACATCGCCAAGGCGGCGGCGCGCGATGATCGTGCTCGGCTTCGACACGGCCACGGCCGCGACGGCCGTCGCGCTGCGCCTGCGCGGACGGCAGCGTCACGCAGGCGCGCGACGACCCGCCGCCGGGCGCGCACCCGGGGCACGCGACGCGCCTGCTCGAGATGGCGCGCGAGCCTGCTCGGCGGAGGCGGGCGTCGCCTGGAGCGACGTCGACCGGATCGCGGTGGGGGTGGGCCCGGGCACGTTCACGGGCCTGCGCGTCGGCGTCGCCACCGCGCGCGGCCTCGCGCAGTCGCTGTCGGCGGAGCTGGTCGGCGTGTCGAGCACCGCGCGCGCTCGCGCTGCCGCGCGGCTCGACGGGCGGGCCGCGACGCCGTGCTGGCGGTGATCGACGCGCGCCGCGGCGAGGCGTTCGCGGCCGCGTACGTGGCGGGCGATGGTGGCGCGCCGCGCGAGCTCGCCGCCCCGCGCGCGCTGGCGCCAGAGGACCTCGCCGGCGTCGTCGCCGAGGTCGAGCAGGCGGGGCGGCGCCCGGCGCGAGCTGGCTGGCGGTGGGCGACGGCGCGGTGCGCTTTCGCGAGCAGCTGCGAGGCCGGCGGGCGTGCGCCGTGCCGCCCGATTCCTCGCCGCTGCACGTGGTGAGCGCGGCGGCGATGTGCGAGCTGGGCGCGCACGCGACGGCGGCTGCGCGCTGCAGCGAGCTGCGTGCCCGACTACCGCCGCCGCCCCGACGCGGAGCTAGCCTTGGCGTCGCGGGCCAGGGCCGCTCTTGACATGAGCGAGCGAACCGCAGAGCAGCCGAGCGCATCGTCCCGCATCGTCGCGGTCGGGGAGGAGCAGGCGCCGGCCGTGGAGGTCCGGCGGCTCAGCTACCCGAACCTGCCGCAGGTGATCGCGATCGAGCGGCGCGTGTTCCCGACGCCGTGGTCGCTGGCGATGTTCGTGCTGGAGCTGTCCAAGCAGTCGGGGATCTGCCTGGCGGCGACCGAGCGCGGCGCGAGCGGCGAGCAGCGGCTCGTGGGCTACCTGATCTGCTCGCGCTACGACACCGTGTGGCACGTGATGAACGTGGCCGTCGACAACGACCACCAGCGCCGGGGCATCGCCTCGGCGCTGCTCGCGGAGCTGTACGCGCGCGTCGGCGACGCGCGGGCGCGCTTCACGCTGGAGGTGCGCCGCTCCAACGCGGTCGCGATCCACCTGTACGAGCGCGAGGGCTTTCGCGCGGCGGGCATGCGCCGGCGCTACTACCAGGACAACGGCGAGGATGCGCTCGTGATGTGGCGCACGCCGGCGACGCTCGAAGGCTCGCTCGGCGACGTGCCCAACCGGGGCCGGCGGGGCCGATATGACGATCCTCGCGCTGGAGACGAGCTGCGACGACACGTGCGCGGCGGTCGTCGACGCGGACGGGCGCATGCGCTCGAACGTGATCTCCTCGCAGGAGGCGCACGACGCGCTTCGGCGGCGTCGTCCCGGAGATCGCCTCGCGCCATCACCTGGAGCTGGTCAACGTGGTCGTCGAGCAGGCGCTGCGCGCGCGCCGGCGCGACGCTGGCGGACGTCGATCTGGTCGCGGCCACGCAGGGCCCGGGGCTCGTGGGGGCGCTGCTCGTCGGGCCTCTCCACGGCGAAGGCGCTGGCCGCCGCGCGCGAGCTGCCGTTCGCGCCGGTGGACCATCTGCAGGGGCACGTCGCCGCGAACTTCCTGCGCTGATGCCGCGGGCGAGGAGCGAGGCGGAGCCGTTCGAGCCGCCGTTCGTGTGCCTGATCGCAAGCGGCGGTCACACGCTGCTCGCGCGCGTCACGGAGCACGACGGCTTCGAGGTGCTGGGGCGCACGCTCGACGACGCCGCCGGCGAGGCGTTCGACAAGGGCGCGCGGATGCTCGGGCTGGGCTTCCCCGGCGGTGCCGCGCTGGAGCGGCTCGCGGCGGACGGCGATCCGCGACGGCGTTCTCGTTCCCGGGGTCGGCCGCCGAGCGCGCGCGCGGCGGGCCGCGGCGCGCGCCGCAAGGCGTTCGCGCGACAGCCTCGACTTCTCCTTCGCGGGCGTGAAGACGGCGCTGCTGTACGCGATGCGCGAGCCTGGGCGAGGAGCGGGCGCGCGAGCGCGCCGCGGACCTGGCGGCGTCCTACCAGGCGGCGATCGTCGAGCGCTGGTCGGTCGCGCGCCGAGCAGGCGCTCGCGCGCACGGGGCTCGGGCGCCTGGCGGTCGGCGGCGGCGTGGCCGCCAACGGCGAGCTGCGACGGCGCCTGCGGGAGCTGGGCGCAGACGCTGCACGTGCCCGCCCGCGTCGCTGTGCACCGACAACGCCGCGATGATCGCGAGCGCCGCGCGCTTCCGCGAGCCGCTCGCCTACCCGCGCTACCTGGCGCTCGACGCGTACGCGACGGGGAGCGTCCGCCGGATGAGCGACGCGTCACCGTCTACTCCAAGCCCGACTGCCACCTGTGCGTGGATGCGATGCTGGCGCTGCGGCGCCTGCAGAGCGAGCTCGGCTTCGCGCTCGAGGAGCTCGACATCACGGGCGACGAGCGCTGCACCGCGCCTATTTCGAGCGCATCCCGGTGATCGCGCTGGACGGCGAGGAGCTGTGCGAGTACTTCGTCGACGAGGCGCTCGTGCGCGAGCGTCTAGAGTCACGGCGATGAGCTACCCCCGGAGGGGAGAGCGCACGGCGTCGCATGCGCCCGCCGAGGCGGGCGCGCGCGATGGCATCGGCTCCTCCAGCGAGCGGCTCTCGCTCGGCGTGGCGGCGCGTCTGTCGCGCTACCTGCAGGTGCTGACGCAGGCGAAGAAGATGGGCAAGGAGACGATCTCCTCGCAGGAGCTCTCGGACTACACGCACGTCAACTCCACGCAGATCCGCCGCGACCTGTCGGGCTTCGGCAAGTTCGGCAAGCGCGGCGTCGGCTACAACGTCGAGGCGCTCGTCTCGCAGATCCGCAAGATCCTGCGCACGGCCGGGCAGCACAACATCGCGCTGATCGGCGCCGGCCACCTCGGCCAGGCGATCGCCTCCTCGGAAATCTTCGCCGACCACGGCTTTCGCGTGGTGGCGATCTTCGACGCGGACGACGCCAAGGTCGGCACCAAGGTCGGCAGCCAGGTCGTGCGCGACATCGGCGAGCTGCGCCAGGTGGTGGAGGACGAGGACATCGTGGTGGGCGTGCTCGCGGTGCCCACGCAGGCCGCCCAGGGACTCGCCGACGAGCTGGTCGACGCGGGCGTGAAGATCATCTTCAACTACTCGGAGTCGCTGCTGGACGTGCCGCCGGAGGTGACGGTCCACACCTCCAGCCCGGCGGTCGATCTGCTCTACGCGCTGTACTTCTATCTGACGTGATCGGCGCCCATGACGGAGCCTCCGCCCGTCGCCGATTCTTGCGTCACACTGGACGCCCGAGCGCTCCGTGCGCGACCCCGTAGACGCCAAGCGATGAACAGCCTGGATCTAGATCGAGCCGTCGAGACGTTCGCAACCGCCGCGGACCTCACGGTCGGCGTCGAGGAGGAGTTCTCGATCCTCGATCCGCGCACGCTCGAACTGGTGCCGCGCTTCGAGCAGCCTGCGCGACGCCGCGCAGAGCGATCCGCTGCTGCGCGACGGCATCGCCGGCGAGCTGATCTCCTCGGAGATCGAGATCATCTCGGGCGTCGGGCGCGGACCTGCATGACGCGCTGGCGCGCCAGCGCGAGCGCCGCCGGCGCCTGTTCGCGCTCGCGGCCGCCGAGGGGGTGGCGCTCGGCGCCACGGGGACGCACCCGTGGGCCGACTACCGCGAGCAGCCGATCATCGACACCGAGCACTACCGCCGCGTCGAGGACGGCCTCAAATACGTCGCGTGGCGCAACAACACGTTCAGCCTGCACGTGCACGTGGGCGTGCGCGACATCGACCGCGCGGTGCGCGCGTGCGACCGTCTGCGCCCGGTGCTGCCGCTGCTGCTGGCGATCTCGGCCAACTCGCCGTTCCTGGACGGCCGCGACAGCGGGCTGCACTCGGCGCGCACGCAGAGCTTCACCAAGAGCTTCCCGCGCTGCGGGGTCCCCGACGCGTTCGGCGGCTGGGCCGCCTACCGGGAGTACATCGAGTTCCTCACGAGCACCAACTCGATCGTCGAGTTCACGCAGGTGTGGTGGTCGATCAGGCCGCACTTCAAGCTTCGGCACCGTCGAGGTGCGCATCTGCGATGCGCAGGCCACCGCGCCGGAGTCCGAGGCGCTCGCGGGCCTGCTGGTCGCGTGCATCGCGCAGGCGGTGCGCGACTGCGACGAGCGCGTGCCGTTCGTCGACCCGGCGCCGCGGCTGATCGAGGAGAACATGTGGCGCGCGATCCGCTTCGGGCTGGACGGGCGGCTGATCGACCTGGAGCGCGCGCAGGAGTACCCGGCGCGCGAGGCGGTCGAGCGCCTGCTCGCGTGGACGGCGCCCGTGCGCGCGGAGCTTGCGATCGACCCGGTGTTCCCGGAGCGCAACGGCGCGCAGCGCCAGCGGCGGATGATCGACGCGGGCGCCGGGCGCGAGGAGGTATTCGCGGCCAGCGTCGAGGAGACCAGAGCGAGCTACCCAGAGGAGGTCACGGTTTGAGTCCAGATGGCGAGCAGGCGATCGACGAGGGACGCGCGGGCCCAGGTGAGCCGAGCGAGGAGGAGCTGCGCGCCGCCTATGAAGCGGAACTGAGCCGGCTGACGAGCACCGACATGATGGCCCAGGCGGCCGTTTCGCTGCTGAACATCGGCGCGCACCGCCTCGCGCCGGCCGCAGCCAATCAGGACCCGGGCCGGCCCCCCGAACGAGACCTCGAGCAGGCCCGCGACGCGATCGACGCCGTCAGGGCGCTGCTGGAGATCCTCGAGCGCCGCATCCCGAACGAGCTGAAGCCGCTGCGAGACGCGCTGTCGCGCCTGCAGATGGCCTACGCGCAGGAGGTCGGCGCGGGCGCGCCCGGCGCGGGCCCGCAGCCAGGCGGCGGATCTGGAGGGCCGGCGGGGCCGGGGTCGCCGTCCGGCGGCGCGGGACCGGATCAGGCGGGCCCGGGGGCCCAGGGCCAGGGTCCGACCGGCCCGGGGCCGGCGGAGTCGAGCGGCAGATTGTGGGTGCCCGGACGCTGAGCGAGCGGCAAAGCGCCGGCCGGCACGATACACTGCGCCCGCGTTTGCACCGGGTAGACGCTCGCGCCGAGCGAACCGGGCGACAAATGTGCGCGCGACAGATCCTCGCGCGGCACGCAAATCAGACCGCGGAGGATTTCTGTTGAGCAGCTTTCTGACGAACCATGGGGTCGTCGTCGCCCTCGTTTGCGCCGCCTGTGCGGTGGCCTATGGCCTCGTGACGACGCGGTCCCTGCTCGCGCTGTCGCCGGGCAACGAGAAGATGCAGAGCATCTCGCTGGCCGTGCAGCAGGGCGCGCGCGCGTACCTGAACCGCCAGTACACGACGATCGCCGGCGTCGGCGTGGTCGTGTTCGTGGCGCTGATCTTCATCCAGAACATCGCCGTCGCGGCCGGGTTCCTGATCGGAGCGATCCTCTCAGGCTCGACCGGCTACATCGGCATGAACGTGTCGGTGCGCTCCAACGCGCGCGTGGCGGAGGCGGCCAAGGGCGGCGTCTCGCCGGCGCTGAAGGTGGCGTTCCGCGGCGGCGCCATCACCGGACTGCTCGTCGTCGGGCTCGCGCTGATCGGCGTCGCTGGCTACTACGGCGCGCTGACGTCGTTCTTCAACGACAGCCCCAAGACGGCGGTGGACGCGCTCGTCGGCCTCGGCTTCGGCGGCTCGCTGATCTCCGTGTTCGCACGACTCGGCGGCGGCATCTTCACGAAGGCCGCGGACGTCGGCGCGGACCTCGTGGGCAAGGTCGAGGCGGGCATCCCCGAGGACGACCCGCGCAACCCGGCGACGATCGCGGACAACGTCGGCGACAACGTCGGCGACTGCGCCGGCATGGCCGCGGACCTGTTCGAGACCTACGCGGTGACCGCGATCGCGGTGATCCTGCTCGGCGTGCTCACGTTCCACGAGTCGACGCGCGTGGCGCTGTACCCGCTCGTGATCGGCGGCGTGGCGATCATCGCCTCGATCATCGGCACGTTCGCGGTGCGCACCAACTCCGACAACGTCGAGCGCGCGCTGCTGCAGGGCCTGGTCGTCTCGGGCGTGCTTGCCGCGGCGGCGTTCGCGCCGATCACCTACTGGCTGATGCGCAACCTCACCTTCAAGTCCGTCGGCAGCACGGTCAACGCCCCCAGCTGGAGCCATCTGTACCTGTGCTCGCTGATCGGGATCGTCGTCACCGGGCTGCTATTCGGACTAACCGAATATTACACTTCGACGCGCTTCGCGCCGGTGAAGAAGACCGCGAAAGCGTCGATCACCGGTCATGCCACGAACATCATCCAGGGCTTCTCGTCCGGCCTGCAGGCCACGGCGCTGCCGGCGCTCGTGATCGTGCTCGGCATCCTCGGCTCCTGGAAGCTCGCGGGCGGCGGCGTCACCGGCATCTACGGCATCCTGATCGCGGCCATGGGCCTGCTGTCGCTGACCGGGCTGATCGTGGCGCTCGACGCGTTCGGGCCGATCACCGACAACGCCGGCGGCATCGCCGAGATGGCGGACCTCCCCGAGGAGGTGCGCCAGGTCACCGACCGCCTCGACGCCGTCGGCAACACCACCAAGGCGGTCACCAAGGGCTACGCGATCGGCTCGGCCGTGCTCGCGGCTGTCGGCCTGTTCGCGGGCTTCCAGAAAGAACTCGAAAACAAGGTCGGCCACCTCATCAACTTCGGCATCAACGAACCGCCGGTGCTGATCGGGCTGCTGCTGGGCGGGATGATGGTGTGCCTGTTCGCATCGCTGTCGATCGAGGCAGTGGGCCGCGCCGGCGGCGCGGTCGTCGAGGAGGTGCGCCGCCAGTTCCGCGAGCACCCCGGGATCATGGACTACACCGAAGAGCCCGACTACGCGCGCTGCGTGGACATCGTCACGAAGACCGCCCAGCGCGAGATGATTTTGCCCTCGCTGCTGCCGATCGGCCTGACGCTGATCGTCGGTCTGATCGACCAGCAGGCGCTCGGCGGCCTGTTGATCGGCGTGATCGTCGTCGGCTTCTTCTTCGCGGTGATGATGACCGCGGGCGGCGGCGCGTGGGACAACGCGAAGAAGCTCATCGAGGATGGCTCGTTCGGCGGCAAGGGCTCTGACGCGCACGCCGCGTCGGTCACCGGCGACACGGTCGGCGACCCCTTCAAGGACACGGCGGGCCCCGCGATCAACCCGATGATCAAGGTGGCCAACATCGTCGCGATCCTGATCATCCCGCTGATCACCTGAGAGATGTCCATGCCGGCCGCGCGTATCTTGCGAGCGGCCGGCACAGGAATAAGCTCAGGATGAGATGAACGGCAGACAGGCGCACCGCACGGGCACGCTCGTGCTCTCGCTGCTGATGGGCGCGCTCGGCCTTGCGTTGATCGTGCAGGCGATCAGCGGCGGCGGGAGCCCGTTCTCACCGCGGCTGCTGCTGGGAGTGCTGTTCGTCGCGGCCGGCGCGGGACGCTGGTACGTCGAAGTGCGGCGGGCGCGCGGACGATGAGCACGCCTACCCCAGGGGGCACGCCGGAGGGCCACGGCTCCGAGCGCGCGGCGCACGCGCGCGTGATGGTGCGCCGCAGCATCGGCTCGCCGATCCTGTTCACGATCGTGTACTCGTCGCTGGCGAGCGCGATCTACTTCTCGCTGGGGGTCATCGCCGGCCACGCGCTGGGGCTCACGCCGCTCGTGTTCCTGGTCGCGGCGCTGCTCTACACGGTGACCGCGATGACGTACGTGGAGGGCGCGTCGCTGCACCAGGACCGCGGCGGCTCCACCGTGTTCGCGCGCTACGCGTTCAACGAGCTCGTCAGCTTCGTCGCCGGCTGGGCGATCCTGCTCGACTACGTGATCCTGATCGCCGTCACGGCGTACTCGGCGACGCAGTACCTGAAGGTGTTCTGGAGCCCGCTCGGCAGCAGCGACGAGGCGCTGGGTCTCGCGCTCGCGTTCATCGCGCTGGTGGTGCTCAGCAACATCCGCGGCTTCGGCGGGCGCCGCGCGCGGCGCGTGGGCATCCTGCTCGCCGGCGACCTTGCGCTGCAGGGCTTCATCGTCGTGCTGGGGCTGGTGCTGTTCTTCAACCCGCACACGCTGCTCGACCCGATCCACCTGGGGACCGCGCCGACGTGGTCGCACCTGCTGTTCGCGATGACCGTCGCCGTGATCTCGTTCACGAGCCTCGAGTCCGCCTCGGGCCTCGCCGGCGAGGTGCGCATCAGCCGCGTCGGCCTCAAGCGCCTCGTCGGCAGCACGACTGCGACCGTCGCGTTCCTGTACGTCGGCATCGCGCTGGTGGCCGTCACCGCGCTGCCCGTCCATGGCGCCCACACCGAACTGGCCGGCCGCTACCTGAACGCGCCGATGATCGGCGTCGTCAGCCACGTGCACCCGCACTGGCTGGGCAAGAGCCTCATGTATCTGGTCGCGGCGATGGCCGCGGTCACGCTCGTGGCCGCCGCCAACTCGGCGATGCTGGGCCTCTCACGCCTGGCGTACTCGCTGTCCACCAACCGCCAGATCCCCAGCGGGCTCGGGCGGCTGCACCCCGAGCGCTCGACGCCGTACGTGCTGATCATCATCGCCGGCGTGATCGCCGCGGGGCTCGCCGCGACCGAGGATCTCGACTTCCTCGTCGGCATCTACGCGCTCGGCGCGACGCTCGCGTTCACGATCGCGCACCTGTCGATCTGCCGCCTGCGCTACTCCGAGCCCGACCGCGACCGTCCCTACCGGGTGCCGTGGTCGGTCACCGTCCGTGGCGGCAGGCTGCCGCTGCCGGCGGCGTTCGGCGCGCTCGCGTCCGCGGCCGGCCTCGTGGCGGTGCTGGTCGTGCACCCCGCCGCGCGCTACGTCGGCCTCGGCTGGATGGCCGCGGGGATCGCCCTGTACGTGGTCTACCGCCGCGCGGACGAAGTCTCGCTGCTGCGGCGCGTCACCGTCTCGCCGCGCGTGCTGCGCGCGGAGCCTCCCGCGGAGCGCGATTACGGCTCGATCCTCGTGCCGCTGTTCGGCACCGACCTCGACGACGACATCGTGCAGACCGCCGCGCTGCTGGTCGCCGGCGAGCAGACCGACGAGGCGGCGATCGACGCCGCCACGATCGAGGCGGTGTGGATGTTCGTGATCCCGATGTCGCTGCCGCTGGACGCGAGCCTGCCCGAGGCGCAGATCAAGCACGCGCGCCAGGTGCTCGCCAGGGCCAAGGCGGTGGGGGAGGAGTACACCGGCGTACACGTCGCCACCGCGACCGTGCGCACGCGCCGCGCCGGCTACGCGATCGTCGACGAGGCGCGCAGGCGCGGCGTGGAGGCGATCGTGCTCGGCGCCGAGGAACCGTCGCTGATCCGCGGCGGCGGGCGCCTGGGGGGGCGCGGCGGCTCGCTGGAGGCATTCGTTGGAGACGTCACCAAGTACGTCGTGCGCAAGGCCGACTGCAGGGTGATCGTGACCGCGCCCGCCGCGCGCGACTCGCCCGTGGAGCTCGCGCGTCGTGCCAACCGGGCCGGCGCCCCAATGGTCTAACCTGCGGACCTATGGTCAACTGCTCATTCGCATGTTCGTTCTGATCGTCGGCGCCGGGCGCGTGGGCTCGGCGGTGGCCAAGTCGGCGCTCGCAGCCGGCCACGAGGTGTCCGTGCTGGACGAGGACCCGCTGTCGCACGAGCGCCTCGACGCCGGCCAGAGCAAGAGCTGGGAGGACTCCGGCGGCCAGTTCACGGTCGGCACTGCCCTCGAGACCGACGCGCTGATCCAGGCCGGGATCGAGCGCGCCGACGCGTTCATCGCCTCCACCGCCGGCGACAACACCAACCTCGTGATCGCGCAGATCGCGCAGAAGCGCTTCGGCGTCGAGAAGACGATCGTGCGCGTGATGGACCCCGCGCGCGCCGACTGGTACGGCGAGCAGGGCCTCAGCACGATCTCCCCGACCAAGCACGCGATCGAGATGTTCAAGCGCGAGCTCGAGCCCGAGGCGGTCTGAGCGGATGTACGCGATCATCGCCGGCGCCGGCAAGGTCGGGCGCAACCTCGCCCGCGAGCTGATCTCCAAGGAGCACGAAGTCACGCTGATCGAGTCCTCGCGCAGCTGCTATCTCGCCAACGAGGACGAGTTCGAGCACGCGGTGCAGTACGGCGACGCGACCGAGCTGTGGGTGCTCGAGCGCGCCGGCATCCAGCGCGCCGACCTCGTGATCGCGGTCACAGGCGACGACGAGGACAACATCCTCGTGTGCCAGGTCGCCAAGGAGAAGTACCTGTGCGAGCGCATCATCGCGCGCGTCAACAACCCGCGCAACCACGACCACTTCAGGCTGCTCGGCATCCAGCCCGCCGTCTCCGCCACCGACCTGATCCTGCGGCTGATCGAGCACGAGGTGCCCCGCTACGGCCTCGTGCACCTGCTCGCGCTCGAAGAGGAGCGCCTGGAGATCATCGAGCTGGAGGTCGCCCCCGACGCGCCCACCGTCGGCGAGCGCGTCGCCGACATCGCGCTGCCCGAAGGCGCGCTGATCATCTCCGTGCTGCGCGGCGGCTCCGGCTTCGTGCCCAAGCACGACACCACCATCGAGGCCGGCGACGAGGTCCTGCTGGTGCTCGACCCGGGCCTCGAGGAGGCGATCACCGCCTACTTCGCGCCCAACGGCACGCCCGCGGCGTTCTAGGCGTCCTGGGCGGGGCCTCGCGCGGCGTCGTGGGCGAGACCTCCCGCGGGTTCGGCTCCGCTCGGAGGTTGGCTATTCTGTGGGCCAGACACTGTCCGGGATAGTCCAATTGGCAGTGACGCCCGGTTCTGGTCCGGGAGATTGGGGTTCGAGTCCCTGTCCCGGAGTACGCTTGCGCCCCGTGAACACGGGGCGTTTTGCGTTTTTCAACCCTCCTCGGGCCAGGATTTGGGCCAGTCCTGCTGACCAAGAGTGCTCGGTCCGAGGCGCTGCATAAGCTCGTTCGATGACTCCAGCGAAGCGCTCCAGGGAGAAGACCGACTCTGCTGCCGGTGGGCCGCCTCCGATTCGGCGGCGCTGGCGCGACTACAAGACCCCATCGGGTCGTAGTCCGGTCGAAGGGTTCATCGACAAGCTCTCCGATTCCGATGCGGCGGCTGTGCTTGCGGGCATGGAGGAGGTTCGCGATCGGGGCCTGCGGGCCGCCCGTCATCTTGACGGGGATATCTGGGAGGTCAGGGTGGACGGCGATCGGGTCATCTACCGCATCCTGCTTGCGGAAGAAGGCAGCCGCGGACAGATCCTGCTGGCATTGGACGGGTTCAAGAAGAAGACGCAGAAGACGCCCCCGGCCACTATCGAGCTGGCGAAGAGACGTCTTGCGGATTGGCGGCGGCGTGGGGATCAGAAGCGCGTTGCGCGCGGCAGGCACCCGCTGCATCAGTGAGAGGTGCTACTCTTATCTCTCAAAAGAGATACCGCTGTAGGTATCAAAACCCATTCAGAGAGTAGGCAACGCCCCATGCCCGAGCGCGACTTCCTAGAGAAGATGATCGACAAGCGCGCCGCGCGCAACCCCGAGTTCCCGCGGCTGCTGGACGCCGCTCGCCGGCGGCGTGAGCTGCTGCGTGCTCTGGCCGGGCAGCGTGAGGAGCAGAAGCGCTCGCAGACCTCGATCGCCGCGGCGATGGAGACCTCGCAGTCTTTCGTCGCGCGCTTGGAGAGCACGGCGGCCGACGCGAAGGTATCGACCGTCGATCGCTACGCGGAGAGCCTCGGCTTCGTCGTGCAGTACCACTTGATCCCGACGGCCGAGGCGGACAGCGCCCCGCCGGTTGTGGTTCACGCAGCATAATCCGCGCCCTGTCAGAGGAGATGACGGAATGGATGTGTCTGTTCTCGACGACGCACCGATCGCCAGAAACCAAAGACCATCGCTCTGCAGGTGGGTGTGGTACGCGGCCGCAGTGGCCGCCTGTGATGCACCATGGTGGCGGTACAATGCGTGCCTGAAGCGCACCATCCTGACAGCGGCGACGGTTGCGGCTTTTGCCGGAGTTACGGCAACGGCGCTAGGCGCCCGTCCCGCTACGGCGCACGAACGATCGTCAATGGCACGGGCGGTGCGGCAGTACTGGCACCCTTACGCTAAATGCCGATCGACAAAGCAACGGGTTTCGACCGTCGAAAGCGGCTGGGCATCGGCGTGGCTCGGCGGGCACTGTGGTGACACGGTGATCTTCCACCATAACGGCCAGGATCGTCCCGGCATCTGGAGGGTCAAGTTGGTCTATGGTGAAGGAGAAGGTCCGTGCGAAGATGTTCCAACACGAGTGGTTGTGGATCTCGGTTTGACAGAGAATATGGCCGAATGTGCACGTACGTGGCACGAAGCGCGGGAGAAAGAACAGTACGAAGCGGAACAGCATCGGCAGAAAGCTGAGGCGAAGGACAGAGAAGAACTCGAAACCGCCGAGAACAACTGCGCTGAACAAGGTCCCGGCGACAAGCTAGTGCTTTTCAACGAAGAAGGTGAGCCTATACGCGGGCCCAACGGTAGCTTCGAGTGCCAGACGTTGGGAGGCCTCGTATGGGTGAGTGGTAAATGACAGGACAACGGTGCAGGCCATGGGACGTCTACATCGTCGGAGACGGTGATGTAAAGGCGGCGTGCTAGATCGCTCGACGGCGAGCCAGAGCGCCGCGAGGACCCTTGCTTTGTGCCCAACCCGGTAGGGAGCCATCAGTCTCGTACGGACGGCGCGATGACTATGCTGACGCCATGCGCGAGTCGTGGTGGCGGTAGGCGGCTTCGGATGGCGAGCGCCCAGGGCCGCGTCGCTGATTTCTGGGACGAGCTGACCGCCGCTTGGCTGGCCGGTGAAGATCCGCAGCCCGACCCACTCCCACGCTGGTACGCGAGCTATAAGGGACGCGGAGAGGGGAAGGTCACTCGTGAGGCGTTCGCCGAGCCCTACGTTGGCGATCTGCGCGGAACGCCGCGCATGGTGACCCTGGGCTTGAACCCGGGCCAGGCATGCCCCGACTTCCAGGCACGCAGTGGCATCTTCGCCCGTGAGATCCGCGAACGCGGCTCGTACTCGGCGTGGGCTGCCACCTCCCCCTACCTCGGCGAGGAGTGGTTGCGGGTCAATCGAAGCAACCGTTATGCCTCGAGCCGGCTGCGCTTCGCGCGCGAGTGGCTTCAGGACGACGAGTTCGCCGCAGACCAGCTACTCACGCTCGAGCTCTACCCCTGGCACTCCAAGCGGGTGACGGCGTCGATCGTGCCGCCCGCTGACATCATCGAGACCTTCGTCTGGCAGCCGCTGGCCGACATCTCGGTCGAGCTCGTCTTCGCGTTCGGCAAGCCGTGGCTGGGGGTGTGCGATGCCCTGGGCCTGCCGGAGGTCGGGCGCTGGGGACGTGACGGTGTCGACCTCGGCAGCTCGGTCGCCTCGCGCGCGGCCGTCGCGTTCGCGCTGCCATCCGGCCAGTGGGTGGTCGTCTCCTGGCAGTCCGGGTATGCCGGGCCGCCGGGCAGCGCGGACGCTCTCCGCCTTCGAGAGCGGATACTCGAAGCGCGTGCCGGCATGCGGCGAGACTCTCGCCCGAACCCGCAGGGATTGTTAGTGACGCCACAACGGCAGAGGCGGAAGTACACGGTGCCACAGGCGAAGAATCGGATGCGCAGGACCGTCGAGGAGATCCTCGACCCAGGACCCCGCGACGTCAATGCTCTATGGGAGCACTTCGACGCTCAGTGTGCGTACTGCGGGAAAGGGCTGAGCCGCGACCGGCGCGAGGGTCACGTCGATCACGCGAACCCTGATGGCGGAAACGATCTCGGCAATCTGGTCCTCGCCTGCGGAAGCTGTAACGGCGACGAGAAGCGCGAGGAGTCGTGGCACGGGTTCTTGCGGAGAAAGACGCCCGACGACGCCTTATTCGCAGAGCGGGAGGGGCGCATCCGCGCGTGGCTCGATCAACATCCGCGAAAGTCAGCGGAGGACTCACCGGAGATTGCCCACGTCCGCGAGGAGATCGAGGGACTGATCGAGCAGTTCGCGGTCACATGCGCCGAGCTCAAGAGGCTTGTGAGTCAACGCGACTCAGCCCCATGATCAATCGCGGGCCCGCTTTGCGGACTTCCGAGTGCGCCGACTAACGATCGGTTCACGCTCGCTCCCACCGGGCGTTGCGGAAGCGCTCACCCCGTCGCTCGCCAGGCCCGATCCTCGACGAAAGAGCGAGCGCGTCCGGCACGCCAGATACGTGCGCGAACTTGCGAGCCAGGCCACTTAGGCGGTACCGGGTTCCCGTACTGCCTTTACTTGACAGCGTCCCCAGGCGTCGTAGATCGAGCGCACCGGGTCCAACTTGTGGCTCATCGTGTTCGCTCCTGTGTTGGTGGTTGGACGATGCGGTTGATGGCGCGGGCGACCCCGGGTAGCTGGCTGCGGCTCGGCGCGAGCGTCCGCTTGTAGCCCCGCCCGTACTCGGGGTCGGGTAGCTCGGGGTGTGCGAGCGATGGGGTCTGCGCGCGGCTGTTGCACATCTGTTGAGCAAGGCGTGTGATGCGCGTGGCGTCCTGTCCTTCGGCGCCGAGGTCCTCGCGGGCGATGTACCAGTCGGTGCCGTGTCGGGCGCGGGTTGCCTCCACGTAGGCGGTCTCCTTGCTGGTCTGCCAGCCGCCGGTGAGCACGACGGAGCGCGCGACGGTCGCGCCCTGTTGGCGGTAGACATGCTGCGCGTACGCGAGCCTCAGCGACTCCACGTCCTCGCCGGCGAGCTGGACTCTGCGCTGCGATCCGTCGAGGGTGACGGTCACGCCTCGCTCGTGGATGGCGCTGACCTGTCCGCGGGTGCCGTTCTCGACTCGCGGCTGCCCCCGCGGGCGATGCTGCGCGGTGAAGGCGATGAGGTCGCCTTCGCGTAGGCCGTAGTGGACGCCGGGTAGCGGGGTCTCGTGGTGTCCGAGTTCGCCGCGCTGTGCGCGTAGGTGTTGGGCGCGGGCGTTGAGCCGGTCGATCTCCTGGTTGGAGGCGTCGGCGATCAACGCGACCTCGCGGATATCGCGCCCCTCCGTGAGGGTGGCCCATGTTTGTACGGCTTGCTCTGCCGCCTGGTCGCGGGTATCGGAGAGGTGAAGCTCGCCGCGTGAGACGTAATGCGCCATCGCGCGCTCGGGTTCTCCTGCGCGTAGTGCTTGCCATGCGCGCTGGTCGGCGGGGTCCTTGGTCCGGTGGATGTCTGCGAGCTCGGCGCTGGGTGCGTGGCCGGTGAGCCGGTCGAACATGCCGCCGGGGCCGATCGAGGGGAGCTGCTTGCCGTCGCCGACAGCGATCAGCTTCGCCCCGGAGCGCTCCACCAGCCCGGTCAGCGCGTCGAGGCGCTTGTGGTCGACCATCCCCGCCTCGTCCAGGATTACTGTTGTGTCCCTGCCGACGTGGATGGCCCCCGTGTTCGCGCGGGCTACCAGCGAGTCCAGAGTGAGTGTCTGCCCGGCGAGCGCAGGGCTGTCCGCGCCGAGCCGCTCTGCGGTGGACCCGGACACCGCGACCCCGATCGTCTCCCGCCCGGCGTACTGCTCCGCACGGGCGGCGGCGTCGATCACCACACCCTTGCCGGTCCCCGCCGGCCCGACGAGGACCGCGGCGCGCTCAGGACCAGTGAGGACTGCGAGCGCGTGGTGTTGCTCGGGGCTGAGCGGTCCGCCGATGCGCTCGGCTGCCTCACGCGCAGCGTTATCGCGTGCGACGTGGCCGACGTCTCGGCCTGCGGGTTGGGCGAGCTGTGCGGCGCGGCGCTCGATCGCCTGCTCCTGCGCGCGAACCGCGAGGGTGGTCATGCGTCCGCCCTCCAGCGTGAGCACGCGCCGGTCGCGGACCATCTCCCGGGCGACGGCAAGCGCCTGATCCGGCGCCATCTCCCCGGCGGCCTGCTCCAGCACGATCGCGCGCAGGTCGCGCTCCTGGAAGACGGCGTGCTGCTCGGTCAGCTTCGCCTCGACACGATCCTCGATCGCGCGCTCGGCCATTGGCCGCTCGGATGCACCGATCAGTCGCACCGCCTCATCCGGGCCGAATCCGTGATCGCGAGCGGTCTGTGTCCACACTCGTTGTAGGTCAGAGCGTGTGGTCAGCTCCTTGGACCGGCGGTTCTCGAGCGCGAGGTTACGAAGCTCGCCGCGTTCGGGTGCCCGGCCGTAGCGGGCACGAAAGCGCTCCGCGGCGCGTGCGACCTCACGGGAGCGACCGGAGAACGCCTGGCAAAGCTCGTGGGGGACACCGGCGATCTCGAAGTACCGGCCATCCTTGCCGGTGCCCTGCTCGATCGTGTATCCCTCCCGCACGAGCTCGTCGGCGAGCGCGGTGCGGTAAAACGCGCCCATCTCCCGTGCTGAGCGGAAGATCGGCCGCGACGCGACCGCCACAATCCGGTCGTCCTCGCGGACAGCGCCGGTGATCACGACATGACTGTGCAGCTGCGGGTCTGGGGCCTGGGCGCCCTGGACTCCGCGGGCGGTGGTGTGTCGGTACTCGGTGGCGATCACGTCCTTGGCGTGCTCTTCCACGACCTGGCCGCTGTAGCGACGCCGCACGACGGGCACCTGCTCTCGCAGATGGTGGATGGTCTGCTCGACCGCCCTGGCATGGGCCTGCTCGATCTGCTCGCGCTGCCACGGGTCGCCGAGCGCCCATACGGTCGAGACGGACTTCGGTGCGCTGAACGTCACGTCGATCCCGCCGCCCCGGCCGCCGCCGGCGCCCTCCGGACGAAGCCACCGGCCGGTGCCTGGGTGATGGCCCTCCATCAGCGCGATGAAGTCCGCGCCATCCACCGGCCCGCCGGCCTGAACCCCGAGCCTCTCCAGGGTCGCGGCATCGGCCAGCCAGCGGCCGGGGGCCTGCGCCATCTCCCCATCGGGTGTCAGGTAGTAGTCCCCGCGCTCGGGCTCCACCGTCTTGCTCTCCAGGTAGCGCGCGTACCCACCGCCCCGAGACACACCTATGCTCGCCGCAGTCATCACATGGGTGATGACCCTCAACGCGCCGAACCGGCCAAGCAATTAGGTTGGCACAGCGCTCGCTGTGCCACGGCACAGCCGTGCATGTCGTCTGTACGGGCTTTTTGTCGTGCCGAGGCGCGCGTGGTGGCGCAGCCAGACGCGTCGACCGTCGGGGTCGCGTCGAGCGCTTCGTGGTGGGATGACTCGTTGGTGGTGCGGGCGACTGACCGAGCGAAGCGCAGGTGTCAGGGGCTTGTGGCCTGCCGCGCGGCTTTGCCCTTCGAGGGCGTTTGAGATGTGCGCGCCAATGTCGCGCCCGCGCCGGTTCTTCACGCAATCTCTTGGCCGGTCCGTGCAGGTCGGGGTCTGTAACCGCGATGGCCCCAATATCCCCACGTACGGCAGTCACCCTTGCGGACCGGAAGCAGAGCGCGGCCGCCCTCGCCCTCAGCGTCGAGCAGGCATGCGAAGCGCTGGGCGTGTCGTGGGACACTTGGCGCGCGCATATCGAGCCCGACGTGCGCCTCGTGCGTGTTGGGCGCCGCAAGCTGATCCCGGTCAGCGAGCTGCAGGCTTGGCTTGACCGGCACGCCGAAAGCGTCGGTGTGGGGGAGTAGCGTGTCGAGCTATCTGCAAAGCGCCCCCGCACCGTGGTCGCGGCCGGGGGCATGACACAGGAGGTTCAGCTCCCATGCAATCGGCACCGTACACCGCGGCATCGTCTGGAGGTGATTGCTGATGGCCACCGGAGTGCGTCAACGCCACGGCAACGGATGCAACGGCAAGGGTCGCTGCGACTGTCCGTGGCGTGCCGAGGTCTACTCGAAGCGCGACGACTGCAAGCTGCGCAAGACGTTCCCGACGCAGGCGGCGGCGAAGGTCTGGCGGGCGGATAAGCTCGCCGCGGCGAACAAGGGCAAGCTCCGTGCGCCCACGTCCATGACCGTCCGGCAGGCCGCCGAGGCGTTCATGGCCGGCGCCCGCGACGGCTCTATCCCGACGGCATCGGGCACCCGCTACAAGCCCGCGACGCTCCGGGGCTACAGCGTCGGGCTCAACAAACGTCTACTGCCGACGCTGGGCGGCATGCGCCTGTCGGATGTCGAGCGCCGCGACGTGCAGAAGCTCGCCAACCGGCTGACGAGCGAAGGGCTGAGCGCGAGCACCGTGCAGAACACGCTTGACCCGCTGCGCGTCATCTACCGGCGTGCGATCCGCGACGAAGAAGTCACGGCCGACCCGACCGAGCGGCTTGAGCTACGCCGGCCCGACGGTCGGCGCGAGCGGATCGCCGACCCCGCCGAGGCGGCGGCGCTCATCGCTGCCATTCCCGAGGGGGAGCGGGGACTGTGGGCGTGCGCATTCTACGCCGGCTTGCGGCGCGGGGAGCTGCGTGCGCTGCGCTGGGGCGACGTCGACCTGCCGGCCCGTGTGATCCACGTCTCGCGGGGCTGGGATGCGATCGAGCGCGAGCAGGCGGTGAAGAGTGCTGCGGGCAACCGGCGGGTGCCGATCCTCGAGCCGCTCGCGGGAGAGCTGGCCGCGCACAAGCTCCGCACCGAAGGCTCGAGCGACGCACTGGTGTTCGGCAGGACCGCGGCCGAGCCTTTCAACCCGGAAACCGTCCGGCGGAACGCGCTCGTCGCGTGGGGCTGGCAGGAAGTCCCGAACGAGGAAGCGGATGGTCCAAGGACGATCCTCGCCAAGGCGCGAGACGACGCGCAGCAGCCGATCACGCTGCATGAGGCGCGGCACACTTGCGCATCGTTGTTGATCGCCGCTGGCGTGAATGCGAAGGCGCTGAGCGTGATCATGGGCCACGCGACCATCGCTATGACGTTCGACGTGTACGGCAAGCTGATGCCGGGCGGGCTGGATGAGGCGGCGGCGGCCGCGAACGCCTATCTGGCAGGCGATGGGAAGCGTCCGCCGCTCAGGCTCGTGGGGTGAAAGCTCGGGCCAATCTCGGGCCAGTCGTGTACTGATTCGGCCGGATTCCAACGGACTCGGCCGGATGAGCGATCGGGTGTTTCGCCTGCACTGGAGCCATATTTTGCTCTAGCACAGGGATTGCGCGATCCGCTGCCCACGCTTCGAGTCCCTGTCCCGGAGTTGACGAGTGGGTATCGTGAGCGCGTGCTTGACGATGCGGTGATAGCGGAGGCTGGCCGTCGGCTGTCAGAGGCGGCGCCACCGAGTTCACGGGTGATCTTGTTCGGCTCGGCTGCGCGTGGCGAGCTGACGCGGGATAGCGATCTGGACTTCTTGGTGATCGAGCCGGAGGTCGAGAATCCGGCCTTGGAGTCGGTGCGGCTGCGTAGGGTGCTGGCGGATGTGCTGGTCCCGATGGACATCGTCGTCGCGAGCGAGCACAGGGTGAAGGAGTGGCGCGACGTGCGCGGCAGCCTCATTCACGAGGCACTGACCGGCGGCCGGGAGCTCTTTGCCTGATGGCGAGCGAGCAGGACCTCGCAGAGCAGCTTCTACGCCGCGCTGACGAGGACGCGACCGGGGCGAAGTGGATGTTGCCTATCGACGAAATAGCGGATGTGCTCGTCTGCTTCACGCATTATGTTGATGTCAACATAAGGCGTGTTATGCGAACTCCCGGATTATGTTGACAGTGGTTGTGGGTGTGGTTCTGGGGCTGGTGATCGTGGCTTGGGGGTCGGCATAATCCTGGGGGTCTGAGGTCGGCGAGTCTTCTCTTCTTTGCAATCGAGGGAAGGGAGTCGCCGATGAATGATCGAGCGCAGGTCTGGGTGTCTGGGCCGCTTGAGCCGTTCGCGGCACCGGAGGGGGCGGTGGAGAGGCTGCTCTATCGATACCGGCGCTACCTGGTGGTTGAGCGGGGTGTGGGCGCATCGACGGTCCGCGGCTATGTCCGTGCCGTCCGGCCGTTTCTTGATGGCAGGGTCTGCTCGGACGGCATCGGTCTCGACCTGGAGCATCTGCGGGCCGGGGATGTGACGGCGTTCGTGGTCGCGCGTTGTCAGTCGCAGTCGCAGGGCTCGGCGAAGCTGACGGTGAGGGCGCTGCGCTCGCTGCTCGGCTTCTTTTACCTGGAGGGCGTCATCGACCGGCCGTTGGCCGGTGCGGTGCCGTCGGTCGCCAGCTGGCGGCTTTCCGGGTTGCCGAAGGGCCTCTCGCCCGCAGAAGTCGCTGGTTTGCTGGAGAGCTGCGACCGGGCGAGTGTGGTTGGCCGGCGCGACCTGGCGATGCTGATGCTGCTGGCACGGCTAGGGGTGCGCGCGGGCGAGGTCGCCAGGCTTGAGCTTGACGACGTCGACTGGCGTGCGGGCGAGATCGTCGTGCGCGGCAAGGGCGATCGCGCTGAGCGGTTGCCGCTGCCCGCCGATGTCGGCGAGACGATCGCTGCTTATCTGTGTGACGGGCGCTCTGAAAGCGCTGTGGGACGAGCGGTGTTCGTGCGGGTCAGGGCTCCCCAGCGGGAGCTCACGGGCGATGGCGTGAGCGGGGTTGTGGCTGCTGCTGCCCGGCGGGCGGGGCTGGGCGTTATTTACGCGCATAGGCTGCGTCACACCATCGCGAGTGATCTGCTGCGGGCCGGCTCCTCGCTGGTCGAGGTCGGCCAGGTGTTGCGCCACCGCAGCATGCTCACGACCGCGATCTACGCGAAGGTCGATGTCGAGGCTTTGCGGACCATCGCTCGCTCCTGGCCGGGGGGTGCATCGTGAATCCGCTGCTGCGTGATGCGTTGAACGACTATCTGGCGGTGCGCCGCGCGCTCGGCTACAAGCTCGCGCGCACCGAGAAGCTGCTCTGGCAGTTCCTCGCCTACCTGCACGAGGAGCGGCAGACGAGGGTCACAACGGAGCACGCGCTCACATGGGCGACGCTTGCAAACGGTGGTGATGCGTGGCGCGCACTACGGCTGGGGGCGCTGCGCGGCTTTGCGTCCTACCTGCACAGCATCGACCCCGCGCACGAGGTGCCAGCGGCCGGGCTGCTGCCCGACCCGCCGCACCGTGGCACGCCATACCTCTACACCGACGAGCAGCTCACGGCGTTGATGAACGCCGCCGGGACACTTCGCACGACGCACTGTGCCGCAACCTACAGGACGTTGATCGGCCTGCTGGCAGCCACCGGGATGCGTATCTCCGAGGCGAGCGGCCTGGACTGCGAGGACTTCGATGCAGCGGCCGGCACACTGCTGATTCGGGGCGCGAAGTTCGGCAAGTCCCGGCTGCTGCCGCTCCATGAGAGCACGGCGGTAGCGCTTGCGTGCTACCTGAGCCGGACGGACCGGCCGCGGTCCGCGGTGAGCACGAAGGCCGTGTTCGTCTCCGTCAGGGGCGCTCGTCTGGGGACCCACACCGCACAGGGGACCTTTCAGGAGCTCCTCCGCCGCGCCCAGATCAACCCCCGCTCGGCTGCGTGCCGCCCCTGTCTGCATGCTCTGCGTCACAGCTTCGCGGTCAACACGATCCTCGACGCCTACCGGGCAGGCACCGATGCGGGGCACAGGCTGGCGCTGCTGTCCACATACATGGGGCACGTCGATCCCGCCAACACCTACTGGTATTTGCAGGCAGCCCCCGAGCTGATGGCACTCGCCGGGGAACGGTTGGATCGCCACCTGCAGCAGGGAGGCCAGCGATGAGCATGCTGGCACCCACCCTGCAGGCGTTTTTCGCAGACCGGCTCGTGCGTCAGCGCAACGCCAGCCCGCACACGATTGCCGCCTACCGCGACACGATCAGGCTGCTGTTGACCTTCGCCGCCGAGCGCACCGGCAAGCAGCCATCCAGGCTGCAGATAGATGAGCTGGACGCGCCATTGATAGGCGCATTCCTTGACCATCTCGAACACGACCGGGGATGCGGCCCCCGCACCCGCAACGCGCGGCTGGCCGCGATCCGATCCCTTTACCGCTACGCCGCGCTCAGACACCCAGAGCACGCCCACACAATCGAACGGGTCCTCGCGATCCCTACCAAGCGCCATGAGCGAGCGCTCGTCACGTTCCTCACCGAGCCCGAGACAGACGCGCTCATCGACGCCCCGGACCGCAGCACCTGGACCGGCCGGCGCGACCACGCGATGATCATGCTCGCCGCCCAAACCGGACTGCGAGTATCCGAGCTCACAACCCTCACCCGCGACGATGTTCACCTCGGCACCGGCGCGCATGTCAGCACCCTGGGCAAGGGACGCAAGCAAAGGATCACGCCGCTCGCCAGCACGACGACCGCCGTGCTCAGAGCCTGGCTCTCAGAGCGCGCCGGCCAGGAGACCGAGCCGCTGTTCCCCACCAGCACCGGCCGACGGTTGACCCGCCACGCGCTCGAGCGCCGTCTGGCCAAGCACACAGCCCACGCCGCCGAGCATTGCCCGTCGCTGCGCAGCAAGAAGGTCACGCCGCACGTCCTGCGTCACACCGCCGCGATGCGGCTGCTGCACGCCGGCGTGGACACCACGGTCATCGCGCTCTGGCTCGGACACGAGCAAGCCGAGACCACCCAGATCTACCTGCACGCCGACCTCGCCATCAAGGAACAAGCGCTCGCCAGGACCACCCCGATCAACGGCAAGCCCGGCCGCTACCAGCCCCCCGACACCCTGCTCGCCTTCCTGGAAGCGCTCTAATTATGCCGACCCCCAAGCCACCATCACCACCCCCAGAGCCACACCCACAACCAATATCAACATAATCCAGGAGTTCGCATAACACGCACAACAGGCCGTTGAGAAGGCGCTCAAGGCTGTGTTGGCCGCGCATGGCGTGGAGTTTGCCCACAGGCATGACCTGCGGGTGCTCATAGGGCAATGCGAGAACGCGGGCGTGCAGCTGCCAGAGGAGCTTGTCGAGGTGGATTTGCTCTCGCCCTACGCGGCGGAACTTCGCTATGACGACGACACGGTGCACGCCGTCGAGCGTGAGACGGCAACGAGGTGGGCGACCGCCGCGGTCCGGTGGGCACGGGGTCTGGTTGAGGAGGCTGGGGGTGGACGGAAGTCCTCAGCTGAGCAGTCGTAAAAAGCGCCGGACGGACCTCGACATCCCCGTCCCGGAAGTGAGTCTCGGGTCAGGCGGCGGCCTGCGAGGACCAGTCGCGGTACAGCTCGAAGTAGCGCCCGCCCGCCGCGATCAGCTCGTCGTGGGTGCCCTGCTCGGCGATCTGGCCATGTTCGAGCACGACGATGCGCCCGGCCTGGCGGATCGTGGAGAGGCGGTGGGCGATCACGATCGACGTGCGACCCGCGAGCAGCCGGCGCATCGCCGCTTCGATGCGGCCCTCGGTGTGCAGGTCGACGTTGGAGGTGGCCTCGTCGAGGATCAGGATGCGCGGGTCGGCGACCAGCGCCCGCGCGAACGCGATCAGCTGGCGCTGCCCGGCCGACAGCTGCGCGCCGCGCTCTCCCACCTCGGTGTCGTAGCCGCGCGGCAGCTCGGAGATGAACTCGTCGGCGCCGACGGCCGTGGCCGCGGCGCGGATCTGCGCGTCCTCGGCGTCGGGGCGCCCGAAGGCGATGTTCTCGCGCACGGTGCCCGAGAACAGGAACGCCTCCTGCGGCACGATGCCCATCTGCGAGCGCAGCGACTGGCTCGAGACCTCGCGCAGGTCGTGGCCATCGACGAGCACGCGTCCGCGCGTGGGGTCGTAGAAGCGCGCCGCGAGCTTGGCCATCGTCGACTTGCCCGCGCCCGTGGCGCCCACCAGCGCGATCGTCTGGCCGGCGGGGACGCGCAGGTCGACGTGCTCCAGCGCCAGCACCTCCGCGGGCTCCGTCTCCGCGGGCGGAGCCGTGCCGTTGCCGTTCTGCGCCGCCGTCGCGCCGTCCTCCCTGCGCCGCTTGGACCGCGGGCGGTACGCGAACGACACGTCCTCGAAGCTGACTTCGCCTCGGATCGCGCCGATCGCGGGGGCGTTGGGGATGTCTTCGAGCGTGGGCCTGGTGTCGAGCAGCTGGAAGATCTTCTCCAGGGCGGCCATGCCGGACTGGTAGGTGGTGTAAAGCTGGGAGAGCTGCTGGATCGGTTCGAACAGGAACGACAGCGTTGCCACGAACGCGACGACGGTGCCGACCGTGATGTGGCCGTCGATCGCCTGGTAGCCGCCGTACAGCACGATCATCGCGAGCGCCACCCCGGAGAGCATTTCGACGCCGGGGAAGTACATCGCGTTGAGATGCACGGTCGTCATGTTGGCGTCGCGGTTGTCGGCGTTCAGCTCCGCGAAGCGCGACTCGTGCGCGGGCTCCTGGCCGAAGCTGCGCACCACGCGGATGCCGGACAGGGTCTCCTGCAGGTAGCCCGTGATCGCGCCGATCGTCTCCCTGGTGCGCCGGAACGCGCCGGTGGAGATCAGGCGGAACCAGATGCTCGCGCCGGCCACGAACGGCACCACGCAGAACGTCAGGAGCGCCAGGTTGACGTCCAGGAACAGCAGCACACCGACGGCGCCGACGAGCGTGAGGCCCGATTGGAACAGGGTCACGACGGAGTCCGTGACGAGGCTTTCGAGCGCCTCCACGTCGTTCGTCATGCGCGAGATCAGCACGCCCGCCGGGCGGCTCTCGTAGAAGCCGATCGGCTGGCTCTGCAGGTGCGTGAAGATGCGGATCCGCAGGTCCGCGAGCGCGCGCTGGCCGACCCAGCCGACGAGGTAGGTCTGAGCGCCCGTCGCCGCCCACACGAGCAGGGCAGAGGCCAGGAACGCGAGCACGACGAGCACCAGCGTGTGGATGTGGCGCTTGTCGATTCCCGAGTCGATCGCGAGCTTGGCCAGCAGCGGCGGCGCCAGCGAGGCGGCGGTGCCGAGCAGCAGCGCGAACAGCATCGCCGCGACGCGCAGGCGGTAGGGGCGCAGCAGCTGCAGGAGGCCGCGCAGGTTGCGCCCGCGGCTCTCGCGGCTCTGGCGCTCGCCGTCCCAGCCCTGGCCGCCGCGCGCGAGCCCCGGCCCGAGGCCGGCGCGCGCGCCGCCGCGTCCGCCGCCGAAGCCGCCGCCCATCGTGCCGCGCGCGCTCACAACCGACCCCCGGCGTTCAGCTCGGGCCTGCCCTCGGCCTCGAGCAGGCGCTCGAGCGCGGCCTCGTCGGCGGTGGTCGAGGTGCCGGCCGCGATCTCGCTGTACAGCTCGGACCGGGTCAGCAGCTGCTCGTGTGTGCCCTGCGCGACGATCCTGCCGTGCTCGAGCACGACGATCTGGTCCGCCAGTTCGATCGTCGAGAGGCGGTGCGCGATCACGAACGTGGTGCGGCCCGTCATCGCCTCGGCGAGCGCCAGCTTGATGCTTTGCTCGGTGGACGCGTCCACTGAGGAGGTCGCGTCGTCGAGGATCAGCACGCGCGGGTTGGCCACGAGCGCGCGCGCGATCGCCAGGCGCTGGCGCTGCCCGCCGGAGAGCGTCACGCCGCGCTCGCCTACCTGCGTGTCGTAGCCCTGCGGCAGCCGTGCGATGAACTCGTGTGCCTGCGCGCGGCGAGCCGCCTGTTCGACCTCCGCAAGAGGTGCCTCGGGCCGCGCGTAGGCGATGTTCTCGGCGACGCTTGCCGAGAACAGGAACGGGTCGTCGCTGACGACCGCCACGGCGGCGCGCACCGAGCGCACGGCGACCTCGCGCACGTCGGCGCCGTCGAGCAGCACCTCGCCCGCGACGGGGTCGTACAGCCGCGAGATCAGCGCCACGAGGCTCGTCTTGCCGGAGCCCGTGGGCCCCACGAGCGCGACGGTGCGCCCGGCGGGCACGTCCAGGTCGATGTCGCGCAGGACCGCGCGCCCGCTCTGCGGCGCCGCGGGAGCCGTCTCGGCCGGTGTGTCGGCGTTGGCCCGCGCGGGGGCGCCGAGCTCGTCGTGCGGGTCCTCGTAGCGCAGCGTCACGTCGCGCAGTTGCACGCGCCCGTTGCCCGCCGGTAGATCCGGCGCGCCTGGCCGGTCGAGCAGGTGCGGATCGCGGTCGAGCAGCTGGAAGATGCGCGCGCCCGACGCGGTCGCGCGCTGGGCGAGGTTGAGCGTCACGCCGAGCGAGCGCATCGGCGTGATCAGCATGTTCACGTACAGGTAGAACGCCGTGAACTGGCCGAGCGCGAGATGCGCGTGAATCACCGACTCGCCGCCCACCAGCAGCACCGCCGCGAGTCCGAGCTGCGGCAGGAAGCCGATCGCGGGGTTGTACGTCGCTTCCAGGCGCGTCGCCACCATCGCCTGGTTGAACACGCGCCCCACGGTGTCGCGGAAGCGCTCCAGCTGGCGCTGCTCGCGCGCGAACGCCTTGACGACGCGCACGCCCGAGATGTTCTCCTCGGCGTCGGCCGTCAGCTCGGCGATGCGCTGCTGCGTGTCCTGAATGGCGGGGCGTGCGCGGTTGCCGTAGCGGTAGGAGATCACGACCACGAACGGCACCGGCGCGAGCGCGATCAGGCCGAGCCCGGGGTTGATGTAGATCATCACGATGCCCGCCAGCACGATCGTGAGGATCGACTGCAGGATGAACACGAGCCCGTAGCCGAGGAAAAACCGCACCGCCGCGAGGTCCACGGTCGCACGCGACATCAGCTGTCCCGTCTGCTGGTGGTCGAAGAAGCCCAGCTCCAGGCGCTGCAGGTGGCCGTACATGCGCTCGCGCAGGTCGTATTCGACCGCCAGCGACATCCGCCCGGCGACGATCCGCCGCCAGTACATGAATCCCCAGCGCGCGAGCACCACGCCGAGAATCACGAGCGAGAGCACGAGCAGCGTGTGGCGATCGTGGGTGCGCGTGGCCGTCTGGCCGTGGGCGCTCACCGCTCCCTTCCTGATCGCTTCCACGGCGTGCGCGCTCAGCTCGGGCAGCGCCACCGTCATCACCATCGCGAGGCTGGCCAGCCCCCACGAGATCGACAGGCCCCGCTTGTAGGGGGTCAGAAATCCGAGTAGTCGGTAGAAGGTACGCATAGTTGTACGGGCAACGATTATTGCAGGCGCTGCTCGTAAGCTCCCTTCATGTCCGCATCGAGCGGCCCCGAGGCTGGATCACGCTCGCCGCGCGCGGGCCTGTGCGACACGTGCGCGCACCAGCAGCTCGTGCGCAACACGCGCGGCTCGACGTTCTCGCTGTGCCGGCGCTCGCGCGAGGACCCCGCGTATCCGCGCTACCCGCGGGTCCCGGTGCTCGAGTGCTCCGGCTATACCCCGTCCGGGGCACTTCGCGAGCGGGATGCGCCCGCAGGCGGCGGGGGCTGACGGCTCGCATCGGGCTCAACCGGCGAGCGCGCCCGCTGGCTCCGCCAGGGGCGTCTGCGGTGCCTGGGGCGGCTGGCCGGAGGCGATGAAGTCGCGGCTGCGCACCAGCGCGAACGCGAGCGCGCCGCCGACGAGCGCGATCAGGCCCGCGATCAGCGCGATCGTCGTGAACGCTCCGGTGAAGCCGACGCGGTAGGAGTGCAGCAGCGCCGTGTGCGCGGCCGGCGCGAGCGAGCGCGCGAGATGCGTGACTTCGCCCGACTGCAGCAACGTCGCCAGGTGGTTGTGGGCGAGCCGTTCGATTTCCCGGAGGTGGCCACCGGCGCGCAGCTTGGCGGTGGTGCCCGCGGTGACGCTGTGCTGGAAGATCGCGCCGAGTCCGGCGATGCCGGTGGCGATGCCGACCTGGCGGAAGGTCGCGTTGATGCCCGAGGCCATGCCGCTGCGCTCGTGCGGCACGACGCCGATCGCGGTCGCAGCGAGCGGCGGGTTGATCATGCCGATGCCGGCGCCGCCGAGCACGAAGCCCGGGATCAGCGTCGTCCAGCCGGAGCCGGCGTCGACGGCGGTCATCGCCAGCAGGCCGACGCCCGCGAGCACGAGGCCCGAGCCGAGCAGCAGGCGCACGGGGATGCGCACGCTCAGCTTGCCCGCCACGGGCGCCACCGCGAACGACAGCAGCGTCACCGGCAGGAACCGCAGGCCCGCCTGCAGCGGGCTGAAGCCGAGCACGTCCTGGATGTACAGCGTGAGGTACAGGAACATCGCGAAGTACGACGCGGAGATCGCGAACGCGACGATGTTCGCGCCCGCGAACGCCGGCCGGCGGAACAGCGCCAGGTCGAGCATCGGCCTGGTCTGGATGCGCTCGAGCACCACGAACGCCACGAGCAGCACCGCCGCGGCGACGAGCAGCGCGACGATCTCGGTCGAGCCCCAGCCCTTTTCGTTGCCCTCCACGAGCGCCAGCACGAGCAGGAACAGCGACGCTGAGAACGTCACGAGGCCGCCCCAGTCGACGCCTTTGGCGTTGGGGTCGCGAGAGTCGGCGACCTGCGTGAGCGTCACGAACACGGCAATCGCGCCGATCGGCACGTTGACGAAGAAGATCCACTGCCAGCCGATGCCCGAGGTGATGACGCCGCCCAGCACCGGCCCCACGGCGACGGCCGCGCCGGTGACGGCGCCGAACACGCCGAACGCGGTGCCGCGCTCCTTGCCGTGGAACGCCTGCGCGATCAGCGCGAGCGAGGTCGCGAACATCATCGCGCCGCCGGTGCCCTGCACGGCGCGCGCGAGGTTCAGCATCAGCGGCGAGCTCGACAGGCCGCATACGAAAGAGGCGGCCGTGAACACGAGAAGGCCCGCGACGAACACGCGCTTGCGCCCGATCAGGTCGGCGACCGCGCCCGCCGTCAGCAGGAACGCGGCGAGCGTCAGCGAGTACGCGTTGACGACCCACTGCAGGTCCGAGAAGGAGGAGTGCAGCGAGCGCTGGATGTCGGGCAGCGCGACATTCACGACCGTGATGTCGAGCAGCAGCATGAAGATCGCCACCGAGACCGCGATCAGGGTCCACCATTTGCGCTCCAAGAGCTCCCTCGCCTTCGCGCCGCTTGCGTTGCTCCGAGCCACTATATGAACGACGGCCGTCCCTGCCGGGGCCCTGTTGGAACGGTTGTCGAACAGGTACGGACAGATTTTGGCCGCTTGCTCATTTGTGGAGCGAGCTTCGCTTGGAATAGTCACAGTCGCCCTAGGGTTCCGCTGCCGGTGTCGGCAGGACTGGTCCGAGAGGGCAGGCCGGCACCTACATAGCCGCGCCTACACGGAGGGATAAAAGCCCGGGAGACAGTGTGTTCTCTCGGGTTTTTTGCATTTGAAAGGACGCCTTGGAACTGCACGGAACCGCAGCGCTGATCGTGATCGACGTACAGAAGGGCGAGACGCTCGCCGGCGATCACGGCGTGCCGATCATGCCCGGCGGCGAGCAGCGTCACGAGCGCATACGGGAGATCGTCGCCGCCGCGCGGGCGGCCGGGATCCCCCCGATCTTCATCCAGGAGGTTCACAAGCCCTCGCTGCGCGACTTCGGCCGCGAGCTCGACGGCGAGGAGGGCGTGCACTGCATCGAGGGCGAGCTGGCCACCGAGCTCGCCGACGGCCTCGAGCCGCTGGCGGATGAGTATCTGATCCGCAAGCGCCGCTACTCGGCGTTCTACGCCACCGAGCTTGACCTCGTGCTGCGGTCGTATGGAGCAAGCTCGCTGGTGCTCGTGGGGGCGCTCACGGACGTGTGCGTCCAATACACCTTCGCCGACGCCCATCAGCGCGACTATCACTGCCGCGTCGTCGTCGACTGCGTCGGCGGCTCGTCGCTGGCCGCACACGAAGCCGCGCTGGCGGCGATGCGCTACCTGCAGCGCGACTGCCTCGTCGACAGCGCCGAGGTGCTCGAGAAGCTCTCGCCTGCCGGCGAGCGCGACAGCGTTGGGGCGCCGGCGTGAGCATTCTCGCGACCAGGCCCGCGCTGGGGGTCGAGGACCTGTTCGTCACCTTCCCCTCTGCGAGCGGGCCCGTGCATGCCCTGCGCGGTGCCAGCCTGTCGATCGAGCCGGGCGAGATCCTCGGCCTCGTCGGTGAGTCCGGCTCGGGCAAGAGCGTGCTCGGAATGGCCGCGCTGGGCCTGTTGCCGCACGTGCCCGCGCCGATCCTCGGCGGCAGCGTCCTGCTCGACGGCCAGGACATGCTCAGCGCCACCGAGGAGCAGCGCCGCGCCAGGCGCGGCAGCTACATCACCGCCGTCTTCCAGGATCCGATGGGCAGCCTCAACCCGTCGATGCGCATCGGCGCGCAGGTGGCCGAGGCCGCCGGCGACGCCGAGAGCGGACGCGTGGTGGAGCTGCTCGCGCAGACGGGCATTCCCGAGCCCGAGGTGAAGGCCCGCTGCTATCCGCACGAGCTCTCCGGGGGGCTGCGCCAGCGGGTGATGATCGCGATGGCCATCGCCCGCGATCCCCGCCTGATCGTTGCCGACGAGCCCACCACCGCCCTCGATGTGACCACGCAGGCCCGCGTGCTCGACCTGCTCGCCGGCTGCGCCCGCGAGCGCGGCGCGGCGCTGCTGCTGATCACCCACGACCTGGGGGTCGCCGCGCGCATGTGCGACCGCATTGCCGTCGCCTATGCGGGGCGCATCGTCGAGAGCGCCACCGCCGAGCAGGTGCTGTTCGCGCCGCGCCACCCCTATCCGCTGGGCCTGCTCGCGAGCCGTCCACGCCTGGACGGCGAGATCGCCGGGGGCGGGCTGCCGACGCTGCCCGGCCAGCCACCGGACCCGCGCCGGCCGGCTGAGGGCTGCGCGTTCGCCGCGCGCTGTCCGGTCGCCGACGCGCAGTGCTCGAACCCCGTCCCCGTGTCGGTCGAGGGCGGACGGCGCTGCGAGTGCCACCGTCCGGGAGCGCTGGCCGACTGGCCGCATGACGACGGACCCTCCACGCGCGCCGAGGTGCTGCTCGCGTCGATGGGCGAGGACGAGAGCTACAGGCGGCTGCACGAGCCGATCGTCCCCGCTGCCGCGCTGACGCTCGAGAACGTGGTGTGCGAGTACCAGCGCCCGCGACGGCGACCGTTCGCGCCCGCGCCGCCACCGCTGCGGGCCGTGGGCGGAGTCAGCCTGACGCTCCCCGCGGGCGGCTCGCTCGCGATCGTGGGGGAGTCCGGGTCAGGCAAGACGACACTGCTGCGGCTGGTCGTCGGGCTGCTCTCGCCCACCTCCGGCGAGGTCCGGCTTGGCGCGGGCCCACCCCCGCAGCTGATCTTCCAGGACGCCGGAGCGTCGTTGACTCCGTGGCTGTCGATCGGCACGCAGATCGAGGAGCGGCTTGCTGCCCTCGGCGTGCCGCGCGAGGAGCGCCCGGCGCGTGTGCTCGCCACGCTCGACGCGGTCGGCCTGCCCGCCGAAGCGGCCCGGCTGCTGCCCCGCTCGCTGTCCGGCGGCATGCGCCAGCGGGCTGCGATCGCGCGGGCGATCGCGGTCCCGCCACGGCTGCTTGCCTGTGACGAGCCCGTGTCGGCGCTCGACGTCTCGCTGGCCGCGCAGGTGCTCAACCTGCTGTGCGAGCTGCGCGCGAAGCTGGGTCTGGCGCTGCTGTTCGTCACCCACGACCTCGCGGCCGCCCGCGCGGTCGCGGATGAGATCGCGGTGATGAGCCGCGGCGTGATCGTCGAGCACGCGCCCACCGAGGAGCTGTTCGCGGCGCCGTCGCATCCATATACGCGGGAGCTGCTCGCCGCCGTTCCCGACGTCCACGTCGCATACGCCGCATGAGCCTGGCGCTGCGACCAACCGAGGTGCAGAGCGTCGGCTCTGCGGCTCCTCCCGCCGGTTCGGGAGCGCGCGGCCGCCCGGCGCTGCGCCTGTGGGTCCGCCGCCGGCCGGTTGCGCGCGCCGACGGCGGCTCGTTGCGCGCGGCGCTGACGCCGATCGGGATCGTGACGCTGATCGTCCTCGCGGCGCCGCTGCTGGCCACCCACACCGCGCTCGACGTGACCTCGGCGGGCCCGTTCCGCGCACCGTCGCTCACCTACCCGTTGGGCACCGACGAAATCGGCCGCGACATCTTCTCGCGGGTGCTCTTCGGCATGCGCGAGTCGTGGCTGAGCGCGCTGGGTGTGATCACCGTGGGAGCGGCGTTCGGCGCGCTCGTCGGGGCGCTGGCGGGTGCCTTCGGCGGGCTCCTCGACATGGTGCTGATGCGTATCACCGACCTGTTCCTGGCGCTCCCGGCGCCGGTCATCGCGATCGCCGTGATCGCCTCCGCCGGTCCAAGCCTGTTTCACACGCTGCTCGCGCTGAGCGTGGTGTGGTGGCCGTGGTACGCACGCATCGTCCGTGCCGAGGTGCGCGCCCACGCCGCGCGTCCGCATGCCGACGCTGCGCGCCTGGCGGGCGTCAGCCGCTCGCGGCTCGTGCTCCGCCACCTGCTTCCCGCCGCGCTGGCTCCGGTCGTCGTGACGATGTCGCTCGATGTCGGCAACCTGATCCTCGCCCTCGCCAGCCTGTCGTTCATCGGCCTCGGCGCGCCGCCGCCCGCACCCGAGCTCGGGGCCATGAGCTCGCAGGGCCTCGAGTACCTCCTCGCTTACTGGTGGGTGCCGATCGCACCCGCCGCCGCCGCTGCACTGCTCGCCCTCGTGGCGAACCTGCTCGGCGACCGTGCCAACCGCAGGCTCAACCAAGGGAGAACCCGATGACCGTTCGCCGTGCCCTCCTCGCCTTGCTGGCTCTCGCCGTCCTCGTGACGGTCGCCGGCTGCGGCGCCGCCTCGACGACGTCATCGAGCACCGCGAGCTCCACGAGCAACGTCCTGCGGATTCCCTACCTCGCCGACATGTCGGTGCCGGACCCCGACATCTTCTACGACATCGAGGGCAACTCGGTGATCCTCTCGGCCTACGAAGGGCTGCTCAAATACGCGCCCAACTCGGACAAGATCGTGGGCGACCTCGCGACCAGCTGGAGCGAGTCGCCGGACCGGCTCACCTATACGTTCCACCTGCGCCCGAACGTGCACTTCCACGATGGGACGCCGTTCACGGCCAAGTCGGTGATCGCGAGCTTCAAGCGACGCCTGGACGTCGGGCAGGCGCCGGCGTACATGGTCAAGCCGATCGCCTCGATGAGCACGCCGAGCCCGCTCACACTCGTGGTGAAGCTGAAGGAACCGGTCGACCCGTTCCTCGACTACCTGGCGTCCAGCTGGGGGCCGAAGATGATCGGCCCGGAAGCGATCGTCACGCACGCGGGCAGCAACTTCGGCCAGACCTGGCTGCAGACCCACGACGACGGGACCGGCCCCTATGAGTTGACCGAATTCGCGCGCGGGCGCCAGTACGTGCTCACCCGCTTTGAAAACTGGTGGGGAGCGAAGCCGTACTTCCAGAAAGTCCTCCTGAAGATAACCCCGGACATCAGCACCCAGCAGCTGGAGCTCGAAAACGGCAGCGTCGACGGGATCATGCACTCCTTCCCCGCGGCCAACCTGTCGTCGCTGCCCTCGAGCGTCAAGGTGCTGAAGTACCCCTCGTATCTGCGGCTGCTGCTGTATGTGAACACGCACAAGGCGCCGTTCAACAACCCGGCGGTGCGCGCGACGCTGCGAGCGGCGATCGACCCGGCAAAGCTCGTCGCCGAGGCCTACTCGGGCACGGGCACGAACTCGAAGGGGCCGTTCCCCGAGGAACTGCTCTCCAACCAGCCGGCGCTGCCGTACGCGCCCAACCCGGCGGTCGCGGCGGAAGGTGTGAAGAAAGCGTCCACCAAGAGCATCGTGCTCGGCTTCACCGCCGACGAATCGGGGATCCAGCGCCGCGTCGGCGAGATCCTGCAGGCGGCCCTGGAAGCGGCCGGCTGGCAGGTGACCGTCAAGGAGGTGCAGCTGCCGCAGGTCTACGCCTACATCAACGACCTCAGCGCCGCGCCCGACCTGCTGTTGCAGACGAACACGCCCGACGCGGCCAATGCGGACACGTGGTCGCGGATCCTGTTCTTCAAGGAAGGCGGACTGAACTTCCTCGGCTACGACAACCCGCACGTCGATGCGCTGCTTGAAAAGTCCCGCAGCGCCTCGCCCGGGGAATCGGAAAAGCTCGAACGCGAAGTCGGCCAGGAAGTGGTCAACGACAACGGCATCTTCTTCCTCGGCGACATCGACAACGTGTTCGTGCTGAACAAGGACCTGGAAGGCGTCGAACAGATTCCCGCCTACCCGTGGACCGTCAACTACGCGAGCCTGAGAAGGGCCCCGGGCTGATGGGGGGCCTGATCGCGCGTCGCAGCGTGGCGCTCGTGGCGGTCCTGTTCGGCCTCGCGCTGATCGTCTTCGTGCTGCAGGCAGTGGTGCCTGAGAATCCGGCGCGAGCGATGGTCGGCGCGAGCGCGCCGCCGGAAGCGGTCGCCAAGAAGGCGCGCGAACTGGGATATGACGAACCGCTGCCGGTTCGCTTCGCCGACTACATGGGGCGCGTGCTGAGCGGCAATCTGCAGACCTCGCTGCGGACGCGCGACCCCGTCACCGCCGATCTGGCCACGTTCGCGCCCGCCACGCTCGAACTCGCGGTCGCGGCGGCTGCGATCGCGGCGGCGATCGGGGTGGGGCTGGGGCTGTTCCTGGCGGCCGGCGGCCGGCTCGCACGCGTGCTGCGAACCGTGCTGATCGGGGGCGCGTCCGTGCCGACTTTCCTCTTCGGGCTGCTGCTGATCCTGCTGTTCTACTCGTCCCTGCATCTGCTGCCGGCCTCCGGCCGCGTCAGCGACACGCTGATCGTGCCCACCGGGCCGACGAAGTTCCTGCTGATCGACGCGGTGCTGCACGGCGAGCCGAACGTCGTCTGGAGCGTGCTCACGCACCTCGTCCTGCCGGCCTTCACGCTCGCGCTGATACCGGCGCTCGCGATCGCGCGCGTGCTGGCGAGCTCCTGCGAGGGAGTGATGCGCGAGGACTACGTGCGTACCGCGCGCACGAAGGGCCTGCGCGAACGGCGCGTGATCCTCAAGCACGTGCTGCGCAACGCGTGCGGGCCGGCGCTGACGATGAGCGGCCTGCAGTTCGGGCTGCTGCTCGGCGGCATCGTCGTCGTCGAGCAGATCTTCGCGTGGCCGGGGCTGGGCCGGTATCTCGACCAATCGATCGCGTACGCGGACTTTCCCGCGATCACGGGCACGACGCTGCTGCTGGGGACCGCCTACGTGATCGTCAACTTCCTCGTCGACCTCGCGCAGGCGTGGGCCGACCCGCGGATTCGCACGGTCTGAGCATGCCCGAGCAGGCGCCGTCCCCGATCCTCGATCTCGAGCTTCCCACCGCTGCGAGCCTCGCGCGCGTGTGCCGCCGCGGCACGGCGCTGACGATCGTCGACGTCGAGGGAGGCGCCAACGTGTCGGCGCTGCTGTACCGAGCCGGCGAGCCGCTCGAGCGCTACTGCATGCCCGACACGCTCAAGGCGCAGCACGTCAGCCGCCTGACCGCGGGCGTGGCGCTCTACTCGGACATGGGGCGCGTGCTCGCGTCGATCGTCGAGGACAGCTGCGGCTGGCATGACACGATCAGCGGCCACACCACCGCCGAGATCGTCGCCGCGCGCTGGGGAGCCGACAGCTACCAGCTGGCGCGCAACCAGTGGCGGCGCAGCGCCCGCGAGGCGTTCCTGGTCGAGCTGGCAAAGCACGGCCTCGGACCGCGTGACCTGGTCGCGAACATCAACTTCTTCTCGAAGGTGGCCGTCGACGAGCAGGGAGCGCTGAGCTTCGTCGCCGGCCACTCGCACGCAGGCGCGCACGTGACGCTGCGGTTCGAGCTCGACACGCTGCTGGTGCTCTGGAACGGGCCGCATCCGCTCGACGCGGAGTGGCGCGCCCGGCCCGTGCGCGTGACCCTCGCCGCGGCCGCACAGGCGGGGCCGCAGGACGCGGTGCGCTGTAGCTGCGAGGAGAACGAACGCGGCTTCGCCGCGAGCGAGGCGGCGCTCGTATGACGGTCTCGGTGCACGACGACCAGCGGACCGAGGAGACGGCCAGGCTCGCGCTGGACGTGCCCGCCGGCGAGGGCTTCGCGCACGAGCTGCGCCAGGGCGAGGTGCTGCGGATCGTCGACCTGCGCGGAAACCAGGCGGTCGACACGCTGTTCTTCGACGCCCGCGACTACGCCAACCGCTACAGCGCGGTTGACACCCTGCGCGAGCAGGGCAGTGTCTACCTGGGCGTCGGCTCGCGCCTGCTGGCGCTCGACTGCGAGCCGCTCGTGACGATCGTGGCGGACACCTGCGGGCGCCACGACACGCTCGGTGGCGCCTGCTCGCAGGAGTCCAACGTCGTGCGCTACGGCGAGCACACGCGCCACATGCACGCCTGCCGCAACACGTTCCTCGCCCAGACGCTCGCGTGGGTACGGGGCCTGGAGAAGCGCGATCTCAGCGCCAACGTGAACTTCTTCATGAACGTGCCGCTGACGCCCGCGGGCGGCCTCGAGTTCGTCGATGGCGTCTCGGCGCCCGGCAAGTACGTCGAGCTGCGCGCGGACCGAGACACGCTCGTGCTGATCTCCAACTGCCCGCAGCTCAACAACCCGTGCAACGCCTTCGACCCGACGCCCGTGCGGTTGATCATCTGGCCGGCATGAGCGCGATCGAGGTTCTCTCGCCCGGCACGCTCACGACCGTCCAGGACTGGCCGGGGCGCACCGGCTTCTGGTCGGTGGGCGTGCCGCCCTCAGGGCCGATGGACGCGCGCTCGCACCGGATCGGCAACCGCCTGCTCGGAAACGCTTCCGACGCGGCCGGGCTCGAGGTCACGCTGACCGGGCCGAAGCTGCGCTTTCTCCGTGCGATGACCGTCGCCGTCACCGGCGCGCCGCTGACGCTGACGCTGGATGGCGAGGAGGTGGCGCAGTGGGCGCCGCTCGAGGTGCCCGCCGGCGGCGTGCTCGCGCTCGGCACGATCCGCGGCGTCGGCATGCGTGCCTACCTGCTCGTGCGGGGAGGCTTCGCCGGCGAGCAGGCGATGGGCAGCCGCTCTGTGTTCGCCGCGACGATGCTCGCGGGACGTCCCGTGCGGCGCGGCGACGTGCTCGCGCTCGAGGCGCCGGCCGCGCCGATGCAGCCGCCCCCGTCCGAACACACGCCAACCAGGCTGAGCGCGCTCTCCCCGAGTTGAGCAACGAGGCGACGCTTCGCGTCGTGCTCGGCCCGCACGGCGCTCCCGAGTTCCTGACCGAGGAGGGACTGCAGGAGCTGCTCGAGGCGAGCTGGATCGTCGATCAGCACTCGAACCGCACAGGAATACGACTCGTCGGCCCGCGCCCGGACTGGTCGCGCGCCGACGGCGGCGAGGCCGGGCTGCACCCGTCGAACATCCTCGACAGCGCTTACAGCGTCGGCACGATCATGCTCGCCGGCGACATGGCGGTGATCGTTGGACCGGACGGCCCGAGCCTCGGCGGGTTTGCGGCGATCGCACAGGTGATCCGCGCCGACCTGTGGCGCCTCGGCCAGTTGCGCGCAGGCGATCGCGTGACGCTCGAGCCGGTCGAGATCCACCAAGCGGCGGCGCTTCACACCGCTTCTGAGGCCGAGCTGGGCGAACGCGCGCCGTCGCGGGCGCGAGTGCCCACGCCGACCGAGGAGCGCGTGCCGGGGGGATCCGGCCACAGCGATGTCGAGCAGGCCGCACGGCGGCGCCCAGGCGCGGCGCGGATCGCCGCCGGCCGTCCCCAGGACGGCGCTCACGGTCTCGTCACATACAGGCGCGCGGGCGAGCGCGCCGTGCTCGTCGAGCTCGGCGAGCCGGTGCTCGACCTGCGCTCGCGCGTGCGCGTGCACGGGTTGCAGGACGCGCTGTCGCGCGCCGGGCTGCCCGGCGTGCTCGACGTCACCGCCGGAGTTCGCTCCTTGCACATCCAGCACGACCCCGACCGGCTGGCCGCGGACACGCTGATCGACGAGCTCGCGCGCCTGGAGGCCTCGCTGCCGGCGCCCGAGCGGCTGACGGTGCCCGGGCGCACCGTCCATCTGCCGCTCAGCTGGCGCCACAGCGAGGCGATGCGAGCGGTGCAGCGCTACCAGCTGTCGGTGCGCGCCGACGCACCATGGTGCCCGGACAACATCGACTTCATCCGCCGCATCAACGGACTGCCCGACGAGCGCGCCGTGCAGGAGATCGTCACCAGCGCCTCCTACCTCGTGCTGGGGCTCGGCGACGTCTACCTGGGGGCGCCGGTGGCGGTGCCGCTGGACCCACGCCATCGGCTGGTCACGACGAAGTACAACCCGGCGCGCACCTGGACTCCCGCCAACGCCGTCGGGATCGGCGGCGCGTTCCTGTGCGTGTACGGGATCGAAGGGCCCGGCGGCTACCAGCTGGTGGGCCGCACGGTGCCCGTGTGGAACCGCCGCGAGGACCCGCCGTGGCGCCTGCGCCACTTCGACCAGCTGCGCTTCGAGCTCGTCGAGGAGGAGCAGCTCGAGCAGCTGCGCCGCGACAGCGAGGCCGGCGCCTGGACTCCGCGCAGCGAGCCGGCGCAGTTCTCGCTGCTCGAGCACGAGCGCTTCCTGGGAGCGCACGCCGAGGAGATCGCGGCCTTCACCGGCCGTCGCGACGCGGCCTTCGCCGCCGAGCGCGCGGCGTGGGCCGAAGCCGACCGCACGCGCGCCGTCGAGGCGGTTGCGTGATGCTCGGGGTGCAGCGGCTGCTCGCCGAGCACCGCGCGGGCGTGCGACCCTCCCAGACGGCCCGCGCGCTCCTGGAACGCCTGGCCGCACCCTGCGAGCAGCCGGTGTGGATCACGCGCGTGGCAGACGAGGCGCTGCTGGCGGCGGCGGAGGCGCTCGACGAAGCCGATCCGCAGCTGGCTCTGTACGGGATCCCGTTCGCCGTCAAGGACAACATCGACGTCGCCGGCCTGCCCACAACCGCCGCTTGTCCCGGCTTCTCACATCTCGCCAACGAGAGCGCGCCGATCGTGCAGCGGCTGCTCGACGCGGGTGCGCTGCTGGTCGGCAAGACGAACATGGATCAGTTCGCGACCGGTCTGGTCGGCACGCGCAGCCCGTACGGCCGCTGCTCCTCGGTCGCCGATCCAGCGCGCGTCAGCGGCGGCTCGAGCTCCGGCTCGGCGCTGGCGGTGGCGCTCGGCCACGTCGCCTTCGCGCTCGGCACGGACACCGCCGGCTCGGGGCGCGTGCCGGCGGCATTCAACGGGCTGACGGGACTGAAGCCCTCGCGCGGCCTGCTCAGCACGCGTGGCGTCGTGCCCGCGTGCGCGAGCCTCGACTGCGTCTCGATCTTCGCGGCGGGCCCGGGTGACGCCGCCCGCGTGCTCGACGTCGCTGCCGCGCACGAACCACTCGACCCGTGGAGTCGCGTGGAGCCGCCGTTCCGGGCGCCGCGTCGCGAGCGCGTCGGCGTGCCCCTCGCCGGCCAGGTCGAGCTCGACGAGCCCGCCGCTGCGCAGGCATGGACGCGGGCGCTCGAGCACGCCGCGGAGCTTTGGACGCTCGTGCCGGTCGACGTCGAGCCGCTGCTGTCGGCGGCGCCACTGCTGTATGACGCGTGGGTCGCCGAGCGGACGGCCGATCTCGGCGAGCTGATCGCCTCGGAGCCCGAGGGGCTGAACCCGGTCGTCGCCGAGATCGTGCTCTCCGGCCGCGCGCTTACCGCCGTCGACGCGTTCGACGCGCAGCATCGTCTCGTCGCGCTGCAGCGCGCGGCGACGCCGATCTGGGAGCAGGTCGACGCGCTGCTGCTGCCGACGACGCCGCTGCACCCGACGCACGCGGAAGTCGACGCGGAGTCGATCGCCGTCAACGCGCGGCTGGGCGCGCTCACGAACTTCGTCAACCTGATGGACCTGTGCGCGCTCGCCGTCCCGGGGCCGGCGCGCGCGGACGGGCTTCCCTTCGGCGTGACGCTGCACGCGCCGAGCTTCCACGACCGCCGACTGCTCGAGCTCGGCTGCGCCTGGCGCGAACAGCGCGCACGCGTCGAGTTCCCGGGAATGGTGCGACTGGCGGTCGCGGGCGCGCACATGAGCGCAATGCCGCTCAACGCGCGCCTGACCCTGCGCGGCGCGCGCCTACTCGGCCGCGCTGCCACCGCCCCCGCCTACAGGCTCTACGCGCTCCCCGAGGACGGCGGGATCGCGCGCCCCGGGCTCGTGCGCGTGCTCGACGGCGGCGCGCCGATCGACGTCGAGCTGTGGGAGCTGGCGCCCGTGGCGCTGGGCGAGCTGCTGGGGGAGATCCCCGCGCCGCTTGCGATCGGCCGTGTGGAGCTCGCCGGTGGCGAGTGGGTCACGGGCTTCGTGTGCGAGGGGCACGGTCGCGAGGGCGCGCGCGACATCAGCGACCACGGCGGCTGGCGCGCGTTCCTGCAAGCGCGCGAGGCGACGCACGCGAGCGCGGCGTCGCCGGCAGCGACATCGGCGTGAGCGCGCGGCTGCACAGGCTCGCGGCGACACCCCGGACGGTCCACTGGGGATACTTCGATCGCGCTGTCGAGCCCGTGTTGACGGTCAGCTCGGGCGACGTGGTCGAGATCGAGACGCTCACCCATCACGCCGGCGACGCGCCCGACCTGCTGATGGACGCAGGTATCGAACGCGTCTTCGAGGAGGTGCGCGACCGCGGGCCGGGCCCGCACCTGCTGAGCGGTCCGATCGCCCTGGAGGGCGCGCGCCCAGGCGACGTGCTGCAGGTCGAGATCCTCAGCGCCGAGCCGCGCCTGCCGCACGGCTCCAACCTCGCGGGGCACTGGGGGGCGCTGTACTCGGACTTCGGCAAGGAGCGGGTGACGATCTTCGAGCTCGACGCCGCCGCCATGACCGGGCGCGCGCTGTTCGCGTACGACTGGACGACCACACCGCTGGTGGATCAGCCGGGGACGATCGTGGCCCCGGGCAGCGTCGCACGCGAGGCCGCGCTCGAAGGCGTGACGGTGCCGCTGCGACCACACTTCGGCACCATGGGCGTCGCGCCGGTTGCGCCCGGCCGCCACTCCTCGGTGCCGCCGGGCGCTCATGGCGGCAACATCGACAACTGGCGGATCGGCGCCGGGGCGCGCATGTTCTACCCGGTGCAGGTCCCCGGCGCGCTGCTGTCGGTCGGCGATCCGCACGTCTCTCAGGGAGACGGCGAGATCAGCGGCACAGCCCTCGAGGCGTCGCTCAACGGGGTGCTGCGTCTGAGCCTGCGACGGGATCTCGAGCTGAGCACGCCGCTGCTGGAGACGCCGACGGAACTGCTCGTGCACGCGTTCGGCGATGACCTCGACGAGGCGATGCTCGCGGCAGCGCGCCTGACGCTCGAGCTGCTCGGCTCGCGTTTCTCGCTGAGCCGCGATGACGCCTACGCATTCTCCAGCCTGGCGGTCGACTTCACGGTCACGCAGGCCGTCGACGGCCGCCAGGGAGTTCACGCTCGCATCGACAAGCGCTGCTTCGCGTTCAGCGACTCGTGATCGGCTCATGGACGTTCGGCCCGGCTGAGGGGGTGCCGCCGCCGGTGGCGCCGTTCGCCCACGCCACCGCGGCGGGGGAGACGCTCTACGTCACCGGCCAGATGCCCACGGACCTCGACGGTCGCCTCGTTGCCGGGGGCATCGCCGAGCAGACCGATCAGGTGATGCGCAACCTGGCGCGTGTGCTCGAGCTGCTCGGTGGCACGCTCTGCGACGTGACCCAGGCGCGCGCCTACCTGCTCGACTGGAATGACTACGCGGCGTTCAACGCCGCCTACGAGAGGTGGTTCCCGGAGCGCCTGCCGAGCCGTACCTGCGTCGGCGTCAGCGGCCTCGCCGCCGGTGCGCGCGTGGAGGTCGATCTGGTCGCCTGGCGCGCCGGCGGCTGGGGCTAGCGCTCCCCGGCAAACGGCTCGGCGCCGCGCTCGAGCGGTGCGACCGCGGGCGCCAGCTCGGCGAGCAGCTCGGGCCAGACCTCGGGGTCGTGTCCCGGGACCAGGCGGTAGTCGAGCTCCGCCGCGATCGCGTTGAGCCGCCTGATCGGCGCGATCGTGTCCTCGGCCCGGCAGTGCACGAAGCCGCCGACCGCCAGCTCGCGGTCGAAGTTCTCGCGCAGATCGCCGGCGTCGAACGCGAACACGTAGCCGCTGCCGTCCTGCACCTCGACCACGAAGCTCTGGTGCCCAGGGGTGTGCCCGGGCGTCAGCACCGCTCTGATCCCGGGCGCGAGCTCGGTGTCGCCGTCGAGTAGGCGCCAGTCGATCTCGGGGTCGTCGAAGTCGATCCGGAACATGCCGTGCTGCTCGGGGAACGGATGGTCCGCGAGCCCGTACTCCAGCTCGCGGCGCTGCACCCACACGGGCACCGCGCGCTCGAACAGGCGCAGTCCGCCGGCGTGGTCGTTGTGCAGGTGGGAGAGATAGATCCGCTCGATGTCCGCCAGCGCGACTCCGTGACCGGCGAGCGCGCGCTCGAGCGGCTCGCCGTCACCCGTGGGAAGGATCGGCACGATGTCGTGGTTGCGCGCGTGCAGTCGCTCGTAGAGCGGGCGGTCGAGCACGAGCGCGGTGTTGATTCCCGTGTCCAGCAGGGTCCAGCCGTCGTCGGTTTCCAGCAGCACGACCGGGACGGGCTCGATCAGCGTCTGCCCGGAGTCGTCGCCGTGGATCGAGAAGGACCGGGGCAGCCGCTCCCAGCCGACGATCAGCGGGATCACGCGGCGCACGCTGGAGGAGCTCATGCGTGCAGGTGCCGGCTCAGGAACGGCACGATCTCCGGCCACAGCTTTGCGGCCGCCTCGGGCTTGTATGAGGGGCGGTAGTCGGCGAAGAACGCGTGGCCGGCGCCCTCGTACACGTCGACTTTGACCTCCTGTCCGCTGGCGCCGGCGCGCTCGCGCAGCTGCTCTGCGATCTCGGGCGAGGGGTTCTGATCTTCGGCCCCGACGGCTGCGAGCAGCGGGCAGTGCAGTTTGTCGGCGAGCTCGAGTGGCGGCGTGGGGCGCTCGGGGGTGGAGTCCAGCTCGGGCGAGGCCTTGTGGATGAACCCGCCCCAGCAGTCCACGGCGGCGTCGAGCCGGTCGCTGGATACGGCGAACAGCAGCGTGTAGCGCCCGCCCATGCAGAAGCCGATGCAGCCGAGCTTGCCGGTGGTGTCCTCGCGTGCGCGCAGGAAGTCGGCGGCGCCCTCCAGGTCGCCGAGCACGGTCGCGTCGGACATAGAGAACAGCCGCTCGAACAACGCCTGCATGTCGCCGGCTGGCGGCGGGCCGCCTTCGCGCGTGTACAGGTCGACGGCGAGCGAGACGTAGCCGATGTTGGCGAAGCGGTTGGTCACGTCGCGGATGTGCTCGTTCAGCCCGCCGGCCTCCTGGATCACGATCATCGCCGGCGAGGGCCCGGCGGCGTCGGCGGGCCTCGCGAGGTAGCCGTTGATCTGCGTGCCGTCGGCCGACGGATAGGTGAGGCTCTCGGCGGCGATGCGCGTGGGATCGGTGACGGCGCCGGGAACGCCCTCGGGGCTTGGCTTGACGGGCACGCTGGTCATACGCTGCGGGTTCCTTTCGCTGGCTGATCGTCCTGGGCTACCCGCGCGAGGATGCCACGAGGCGCGGATCCGGTTCCAGCTCGCGGATCTTGCGCTTGGCGCGCTTGCGCGTCTCGAGCAGCTCGTGCTCGAGCTTCGCCAGCTCGCCGGCGCGGTGGCGAACGAGCTCGAGCTGGCGGTCGATGTGGCCCAGGGCCTCGCCCAGCAGCTCGCGCCGGCGCTCTGCGTCGACGTCGTCGCGGCGCAACTGCGCGCGCACCTCGGCGCGTGCCTCCTCGGCGCTGAGCAGCGTCTTGAGCTCGTCGAGCGACACGCCGAGCAGCTCCTTGAGGCGCATCACCTCGCGCAGGCGCTCGACCTCCTCGTCGGTGTAGAGGCGGTGCTGACCTGCGGGCCGCGCTGGCGCCTCCGGCAGCAGGCCGATCTCCTCGTAGTAGCGGATCGTGCGCGGCGTGGTGCCGACGAGGCGCGCGACGTCTCCGATCCTGAGGCTCATACGGTGACCCGCCCGTTTGCCAGCTCCTCGGCGACCTGCGAGGGCAGCTTCGACGCCGGCTCGCCCGGCTGCACGTGGCGCGGGCGCAGCAGGCATACGAACATGCCGACGAACGAGGTCGCCGCGAGCACCCACAGCGCGGTGTGCATGTTGGCGATGAACGGCGCGAGCTTCTGCTCGGAGAGGCCCTTGGCGAGGCCCGAGAAGATCGCGAAGAGCGTCGCTTTGGGCACGGCGGCGGTGACGATCGCCAGCACGAACGCGATCGACAGGACCGCGCCGGTGTTCTGCAGCAGCGTGCGCGCGCCGGCTGCGATCCCGCGCCGGTGCGCCGGTACGGCGCCCATCATCGCGGCGGTGTTGGGGCTGTTGAACATCCCCGAGCCGGCACCGACGACGAGCAGCCACAGGCCGCTCTGCCAGTAGGCGCTGTGGACCTGCAGCGTGGTCATGCCGGCGAGGCCGGCTCCTGTCACCAGCATGCCGAGCGCGGCGAGCGTGCGCGAGCCGTGACGGTCGGCGTAGATGCCGGCGATCGGCGAGGCGACCAGCATGCCGAGCGCGAGCGGGATCAGTTTGACGCCCGCCTGGATCGGCGTGGCGCCCTGCGCGCCCTGGTAGTAGAAGACGAACAGGAACATCAGCGCGAAGCGCGCGAGGCCGTTGATGAACGAGGCGGCGCTGGCGGCCGCGAACAGGCGGTTGCTGAACAGCCCGAGGTCGAGCATCGGCGCGCGCGAGCGGCGCTCGATCGCGGCCCACAGCGGCAGCAGCACCGCGGCCACCGCCAGCGCGCCGATCACGAGACCGTCGTTCCAGCCGCTGATGCCGCCGCGCGAGACCCCGTACACGAGGCCCGTGAGGCCGATCACGAACGTGCTCGTCCCGAGCACGTCATAGCCGCGCACGGAATCCGGTTTGGCGAGCTCGCGCAGGATCAGCGCGCCCCAGACCGCGCCCGCGAGCGCGAACGGGACGTTGAACCAGAAGACCCAGTGCCACGAGATCGCCACGAGCGCGCCGCCGAGCACCGGACCGAGCACGAGTCCGATCGCGGCGACCATCGTGTTGGCGCCCATCGCCAGCCCGAGTTCCTCCTTGGGGAAGGCGTCGGTGACGAGCGCGGCGGCGTTCGCGAACAGGAACGCGGAGCCGATGCCCTGTAGGATGCGCCACAGGATCAGCACGGTGGCATCGCCGGAGAAGCCGGCGCCCAGCGAGGCCAGCGCGAACGCGACGAAGCCGCCCACGTAGGCGCGCTTGCGGCCGAACAGGTCGCTGAGCCGGCCGGCCATCAGAACGAGCACGGTCGCCGCGATCAGGTAGGCGAGGATCACCCACACGAGCGCCAAGAGGCTCGTGTGCAGCGAGCGCTCGAGGTCGGGCAGCGCGATGATCAGCGTGCCCGAGTTGGTGGCCGCGAGCAGCATCCCCAGGCTGGTGCACGACAGCGCCCACCACTTGTAGTTGACGTGGCCGGCGACGACGCCGAAGCGCGCGGCCGGCGGCGCGTCGGGTGCCTGCTGGGGAGACGCGGTGGTGCTCAAGCTGTCCGCTGCCGCCTTCCTGAATCTGACGTGAACGTAAAGATCACGATAGCAGTCGCCGGGGCGGACGCCGGGTGCTAAAACGTGTGTCATGTCAACGAGCGAGCCGAAGGTCTCCAAGACCGATCAGGAGTGGCGCGAGCAGTTGACGCCGGCGCAGTACGACGTGCTGCGCAGGGCCGGCACGGAGGCGCCGTTCACGGGCGAGTACGTCTACAACAAGGACTCCGGCGACTACCGCTGCGCGGCGTGCGACGCGATGCTGTTCAGCGCCGACACGAAGTTCGACTCCGGCACCGGCTGGCCCAGCTTCACCGAGCCGGCGGTCGCGGAGGCGGTCGAGCTGCGCCCCGACAACAGCCTGTTCATGCTCCGCACCGAGGTCATCTGCCGCAACTGCGGCGGACACCTGGGCCACGTCTTCGACGACGGTCCCGGGCCGGACGGCCAGCGCTTCTGCATCAACTCCGCGGCGCTGTCGTTCAAGCCCGCCGAGTAGCCTTCCCGCGGCACGGCGTCATGATCATGTTCGATCAGTCCCGGCGGCTGTCGGAGCCGCTGCGCTGGGGAAGGCGCGAGAAGACGATCGTCGCGGTGCTCGCGAGCTGCGTGTTGCTCGCGGTGGTCGGCTTGGGCGTGCTCGCGCTCAAAGGCGGCGCGCCGCGGCGCAAGGACTGCATCGAAGTGACGTTCGCGAGCACGCTCGGCGGCGCCGAGCTGCAGGGATGCGGCGCGCGGGCCAGGAACATCTGTGCCTCGGGCGGCGACTTCCACAGCATCCACGATGAATTGCGCGCGGCCTGCGAACAAGCCGGCTATCCGTTCAGGTCCGGCTAGTCGAAGGCTCTTTCGGCCGTCTAGACAAATGTCGAAAGGCCCGGGTCAAGTGTTGGCCCGGATGGCCCTACCGGCGTTCACACAGGCCGGATTTCATACCCGGACTGTTATTCGATGCGCGGTGCCCGCTTCCGGGGGGAGTGCCGCCATCGCATCCACTAATCGAAGGAACGGAGGCCCATGACCTGGCTGGCATACCCAAGTTGGCTAAACGCTGGCGACAACGCGTGGCAGATGACTGCGGCGACTTTCGTCGGCCTGATGAGCCTGCCGGGACTGGCGGTTCTGTACGGCGGCGTCATGCAGAAGCGCTGGTCGGTCAACAGCATGATGCTCACGTTCGTGGCCTTCTGCCTTGTGCTGGTCGCGTGGTGCCTGTGGGCCTTCAAGATGGGCTTCGGCAGCCCGATCGGCCACGGGAAAGGGTTCTTCGACACCTTCTGGGGTAAGTCGGGCACCGTCGTCTCCACCGGCGCCGAGGAGGGCCAGGCGATCATTCCGTCGATCACCGAAGGCCCGCCATTCCATTTCCCGGAGGCGTCGCTGGTCTACTTCCAGTTCGTGTTCGCGGCGATCACGCCGATCCTGATGCTCGGATCGGTGCTCGGGCGAATTAGCTTCAAGGCGTGGATCCCGTTCGTGCTCATCTGGATCACGTTCGTGTACACGGTCAACGCGTTCCTGATCTGGGGCGGTGGCTACTTCGCCGCGCACGGCGCACTGGACTACTCCGGTGGGTACGTGATCCACCTGGCGGCCGGTGTCTCGGGCTTCGTAGCGGCGGCGGTGATCGGACCACGATTGCAACGAGATCGCGAGATCGACGCCCCCAACAACCTGCTGATGGTGATGGCGGGGGCCGGTCTGCTGTGGCTCGGCTGGAACGGCTTCAACGGCGGGGACTCCTACTACGCTGGAGCCAACGCGTCGGCGGCCGTGATCAACACGAACCTGTGCACGGCCGTGGCGGTGCTCGTGTGGGTCGGCTGGGACTACATCTTCCGCGACAAGCCGTCTCTGATCGGCTCGGTCAACGGAATGATCACGGGCCTCGTGGGAATCACGCCGGCCGCCGGTTTCGTCAACGGCTACGGCGCGATCGCGATCGGCGTGATCGCCTCGACGATCGTGTGGATGTCGATCAGGTTCCTGAGTCGGGCGCCCGTGTTCCGAAGCGTCGACGACACGCTCGGGGTGATCTATACGCACGGGATCGCGGGACTGTGTGGTGGTCTCATGGTGGGGCTGTTCGCAGACCCATCCCTCGTCGAGTACATAGGCGTGCACGGCGCGTCGAACCTGCCCGGCAAAGCGAGCGTGTTCAACGGCGGCAGCTGGACGCTGCTGCGCTGGCAGGCCGAGACAGGGGCATTCGTGATCCTGTTCAGCGGCGCGATGACGTTCATCCTGCTGAAGCTGGTGGGGATATTCATACCGCTGCGTCTCTCCGACGAGGAACTGGAGATCGGCGATCACGCGATCCACGGCAACGAGGTGTACCCCTCCGACGTGCCCACGCTCGGCGGCCCGCACGGCGCCGCGTGGCAGCCCGGCGGTGACACCGTGCCAGCCGGGGCGGGAGCGTAGGGAGACGGGCTTCCCTCAGCGCGGGCGCGCCCTCCCCACGGACGCGCTCGCCTCAGGGTTGAGACGAATGGCGGCCCCGCTTCGGCGGGGCCGCTGCTCGTTCAAGGGGCGAGCCGGAGACACGCCCGGCGGCGACGCGCGGGCGGGCGAGTCCTGCGAGTAGGTCTGAGCCGCGGCTCAGGTGGCGATGCCGACGGGGCAGGCGACGCCGGTGCCGCCGAGCCCGCAGTAGCCGCCGGGGTTGGACGCCGCGGGTTTCGGCGCAGGCGGCTTTCAGGATCGCGCTGCCAGCGTTCGCCCTGCCCCTGAACGACGAGAACCGCCCGGCAAGGCGGTCCCCGAACACCCCCCGAGTGGCCGAGGCGGTGGTGTCTACAGGTTAGCGCCACCTGACAACCTCGTTGACAGCCTCACTCCCCGACTGCGACGCGGAGGGGCACCGGAATCTGATCGGCACATAGCCAGAGCCGGTGGGGCGCGAGGAGCGAGCACGATCCGGCATGGGACGACGCGGCCACGCGCATCAGCGCGGGCGACGAGCAGCTAGCGCCGCCGGGCTCGACTTCGCCGACCGCCTTGGGCCGCGACCGCACATGAGCGTGAGGGCGCGCGGAGGAGCATGGGGACGACGAGGCGAGACGCACCGGCCCGATTTTCGGGGTCGATTTTCCTGACCCTCGATCTTTCGTCATCAGAGGACTCTCTGAGGATGAGGCCGGAGCAGCAGCGCTAGCCCTGCCGACAGAGGGAGAGTCGAACTATGCGCGCGCTCGGCTCAGCCGGCCGCGGTCAGTCGTCGGCGTGGTCGATCGCGTCGGCGAGCTGGTGAAGGTCAGCACCGAGCGCACGGAGGAAGCGTTGGACTGTGAGCCACTGAACGCCGCGACGCCCCCGCTCGATGCGTGAAATGTAGGTCGAGTCCATCTCCAGCAGGGCGGCAAGCTGCTCCTGCGTGATACCTGCCTCATGGCGCAAGATGCGCAGCGCGCGGCCGAGCACGATCAGATCAGTGTCTCGGGTGGACTCTGGCACGATACTCGCTTGTTGGTATTCCGGGTCAGGTTGCGCTACGCTTCGACGGACCAAACATAGTGCCCCCGCGCCGCGCTAACGGCCGGGGGCGTGGCACCAGGAGCATGACCCCCTGGCACGTCAGACACCCTACCGACGCAGGCAGGGCGTCTCCCTCGCTAGAAGCCGTCTCCCGGAGCCTCCAACGACAGGAGGAACCGACGATGAGCAGCACCGTTACGATCCCCGCGCAGGTGGTCCCGCGTCTGCGCGAGGGTACCTACACGCGCGTACACGACCTCGCTGACTTGATGGTCGATGGTGCGCGGCGAGCCAACCGCGACGACGACCCGTCAGCGCTCTTGAAGCTCCGCGAGCAGCTCGACGGCACATGGCGTCTGCTCGACGCGAGCGGCTGGCGGACCGCCGAAGATCACGCTGCCGTTGTGGTCTACAGCGAGCACCTGGCAGCGGTTCTCGCCGCCGTCGAGGCGATGCTCCCGCTGATGGCTGAGTGGCTCGCCGACTTGGCCGACGATGACCCCGCCAGGACCGAGCGCGAGGACGAGGACCGGATGATGCGCGAGTTCGCTGAGGGCCTGCGCAGCATGGAGCAGGGGCAGTGAACGCCCAGGAGATACCCGACACGCTGCTGCCCGCCACGCTTGACCGTGCCGCCCGGCACTCACGGGAGGGTACGAACGCCACCACGTCGGCTATCACACGGCATCTAGCGGTCAGCGCCCGGTCAGGTGCATGGCGACAGGCTCGTCGCCAGCTCCGCACCCTGGAGTCCGGTGGCCTCATCGAGCAGGCCCGGCGCAACGGCGTCCCGATATGGAGCGTCACCGCCGCCGGACGCGAACGCCTGCTGAGCATCGACGTGGAGCTACCCGAGTCGCCGCAGCATCGGCGCTGGAGGGAGGCCCACGCGACCGCCGGCCAGCTCGACGGCACGTTCCGCCGCGAACTAGCGAACGCGTTGCGGGACGCGCAGGCGTTGCTGAGAAGCGAAGCGCCCGCGCACAGCGATATATGGCACGTGCTTGGCGATCGGCTGCACGGAGCCTGCGCGGCCGTGTGCTCGGCGAGGTACTGCCTGCACGAATGGGGCGAGCCGGACGACCGTGAGCGGGACGAGCCGGACCTGTCGCGTGCGCGCCTCGTCACCGATCGGGCGGGGGATGGTGGCGATGCGTGACGCGATCGCTCAGACCAGCGCGTTCGGCGCAGCACTCCGAGCCGTGCGCGAACGACAGGGCCTCTCGCAGGCCGATCTAGCGATAGCGGCCGGGCTTCACCCGACGCACGTCTCGCTGTTGGAGCGGGGGCTACGCGAACCGCGTTTTGACACGGTGCTCAAGCTCGCTCGCGCGGTCGAGATATCGAGCGCCGACCTGTATGCGACGGACGTGCTCCCCGATCAGCCGCTCGCGCGGACGCTCCGTTTCCTGCGCGGCGCGACCGGCTACACGCAGCAGCGGGTGGCGAAGAAGGCCGGTGTGTCGGTTGGGGCGTACTCGCGCATCGAGCGCGGCCAGTCAGACCCGACATGGGGAACGGTGCTCCGCGTCGCGCGGGCGCTACGGGCCGAGGTTCGCATCGTGAAGCGGAGCAGCGATGCGCAACGGTAAGCCCGCGAGCCGTGCGCTTGGCGAAGCGATCCGCGCGGCACGCAAGAAGCAGGGCGTCTCTCAGGAGGTGCTCGCGCACAGGTGCGGCCTCGATCGGAGCTACTTCGGGGCGATCGAGCGCGGCGAGTTCAACATCAGCGTCCAAACCCTGCTACGGATAAGCGCCGGCCTGGACATCTCAGCAGCCGAGCTGCTCGCCCACAGCCTCGACGACAAGCCCTCCCCGGTCATGCAGCGCCCCGCCGTCGAGACGAACGACGGTGACGCGTGATGCCCGCCACGGCCGCGGTCGCGTACCGCAGAACAGGCATTACGGGGTATCCCACGGACGACCCTGTGGGCGGCCCGTCGGCGGCGCTCGCGCTCGTCACTCAGGCGCCCGAGCTGGCCTCCCCGATCCGGGGCGCCGGCGAGCTGGCGGCGGCGTTCCTCGCGGGCTACGGCCCGGCGACGCGCGAGGCATACGCGCGGGACCTGCGCGCGTGGGGCGACTACCTCGCGGGCCTCGGCGCCGAAGCCCTCGCCGCTCATCGCGTACACGTCGATGCGTTCGTGCGCCAGGCCGAGGACGCCGACGTGGCGCCGGCGACGATCGCGCGGCGCCTCTCGGCGCTGAGCGGCTTCTACGCCTATGCGCTGGACGAGGGCCTGATCGCGCGCTCGCCGGTGGCGCGTGTGCGCCGGCCACATGTGAGCGACGAGTCGCCGCGTCTCGGCGTGGATCGTGCAGGGCTGCGAGCGCTGCTCGACGCTGCGCAGGCATCCGGGCCGCGCGACCACGCGCTCGTGTGCCTGCTCGCGCTCAACGGCCTGCGAGTCTCCGAGACGCTTGCAGCCGACGTGTTCGACCTCGGACACGAGCGCGGGCACCGCACGCTCAAGCTGCGGCGAAAGGGTGGTAAGCGGCAGACCGTCGCACTCGCGCCCCGCACCGCTGCTGCGCTCGACGTGCTGCTCGCCGGCCGCAGCGCCGGCCCGCTGCTCGCAACCCGCAGAGGTCGACAGATGGATCGACACGCGGCGCTCAAGGTCGTGCGGCGCCTCGCACGAACAGCCGGGATCAAGCACGCCGTCTCGCCTCACTCACTGCGTCACGGGTTTGTCACTGCGGCGCTCGACGCTGGTGTGCCGCTGCGCGACGTGCAGGACGCCGCCGGTCACGCCGATCCGCGCACGACTCGCCGCTACGACCGCGGCCGGCACTCGCTCGACCGCGCTGCGACCTACGCCGTCGCCGCCTATGTCGCCGGTTGACGACTTGCGCCCGCGCCGACGCCGAGCGCTACAGCGCGAGGACAAGCTCGGCGAGGTCGACCTCGAGCGCGTCGGCGATGCGCTTGGCGGTCGGGATCGAGGGTGCGTGCCAGCCACGCTCGATCTCGCCGAGGTACTTGGCGTCCATGCGCGGGATGCGGTGGGCGACCTGCTCAAGAGTCTCGCCGCGCTGTTGGCGTGCTTCGCGGACTCTCGCGCCGAACTGCTGCGACACCGGGTCAGCGGTCGAGCGGCGCGGCATCGGCGGGTGGGTGCGGGGGGAACATTGCACCTGGAGTCTCGGGATGCCAACCCTCGGGCAAAACTCGACATGTTCCCCTTTCATGTAGGTTGCGCGCTGATGACAGACCGCTACATCAGCCGACCGATTCCGCTCTCCTGCATCGTCGCTGCCGCGCTGCTCTACCTTGCCGCGCTCGCGGGATGCGGCGGCGGATCGACGAGCACGACCGCCGCGACTGTCACCCGAGTGCCATCGCCGTCTACGTCGGCGGTGCCGGCGGCTCCTACCAAGGCGCAGTTCATCGCGCGCGCCGACGCGATCTGCGCCCGGACGGACGCGAAGCTCAAGCCGGCGAAGAAGCGCCTCGGGGCGGTCGAAAACGTGGTCGGATCAAAAGAAGGTGCCGCTGCGCTTCGACAGGCTGCGTCGATCACCCGCGAAGGCATCGCACAGCTTCAAGCGCTGACAGTCCCGCAGGGCGACGCCGCGACCGTACAGAAGGTCATTACCGCCCTGGACGACGAGGCTGCGGACATCGACAACATGGCGTCCGCGGCCGCCGCCGGCGAAGCGAGCGCGATCGAAGCAGCGAAGCAAGCGATGCAGACCACGAAGGCGACCTATGACGGACTTGCGCAGGGCTACGGCTTCAAGGTCTGCGGAGCCGGATCGTGAGCCACCGCGCCCCGGTCCCTGTCAAGGCGCTTGTCACCCTCGCGCTGCCGTTGTTCGCCGCGGCTGCTGTCCCAGCGAGCGCCGCAATCGACAGCGCGCGAGCTACGTCGATCGCCTGTCGCGCGCCGGCGAACGAACGCTTTCCGGCTGTCTCGCAGCTCAGGGCGACACACACTGGTTGCACGACCGCTCGCGCAGTCGCGGAAGCCATACAGAACGGCTGGCAGGCGCATGAAGGGCTACCGGCATCGTTCGACATCCACGCCGGCGGCCCGGTGTTCCACTGCCGCTACCAGACGCATCACGGCAGCGAAAACCCGTACAAGACCGCGAGCTGCACATCCGCGCGCAAGCTCGTGACGATGGTGCTCGGCTCGTGAGCACCTACGAGGAACGTCCGACGGGCGGGAAGAGTATCCCAATCGTCGATCACGCAACCGTCGTTTGGAGAAAGGTGCAGATATGACCCTTAGAAATAACGTCCGGACTGTCGTGGCCGTGCTCGCATTTGCTGTCACACTCACGGGCTGCGCGACGACGCCGACCAGTTCCTCCTCGTCGGGCGGTGGTTCATCGGGTGGCAACGACCCCACCAAGAATGCGTCCGAAAACAACACACCAAGCGTTGGCCCGTCGGGCTCAGTAGAAGTCGACGACCTGAGATGGCGCTTGGATCATGCGAGCACGACAACAACGATCGGGGAACCGTCGTCCGGGCTTGGAGCCAAAGCCAACGGCATCTTCGTGGTTGTCACACTCCACGTCACGAACAACAAGTCGGAATCCGTGACGTTGACCAGCGGTGCGATAAGTCTCGTCGCCGGGAAGAAGACCTATTCGACCGACAGCAGCGCCGAGACGGCCCTCATAGGTCAAGGCGGCAAGACCTTCTTGATCGAAACACTCGGCCCAGGAGTCAGCCTGGCAGGAAAGACGGCCTTCGACGTTGCTCCCTCGGTTCTGCACCAGCATCCGCAGTTGCGCTTCAACGAGCTCGGCCTCGGCACGACGCACGGCTACATCACACTACCGTCGCTGCCTGGCTAGTCACAGGCGCTCGCGCGAACGGTGGGCGCGACGCAAAGTGCTGCCTAAAGGCAGGTGTTTGGCCCTTGCCGCACGCCCAACGTGCTCCCGCCAAAGTGCGAGCTGCCCGCCTGATCCCGCACGCCAGAGCCAAAAACGCAGCCGGTAAACGAACTCGACGGCCATAGCTCAAGTGCGGGAGTAATCACCCCACCAGACGCAGCCCACCACCGCCGGGAGCGGTGCCATACTCGCCGTGCGTTCTCGTCCCACAGGACGAGCATCGTGCTTCCAGCGCCCGGCCAGCCCTCACCGGCAGCCGGGCGCTTCCGGTTTGCCATCCGGCGGCTGAGACATCCTTGCTCGCGGAGCCCGCTGGGCTCTCCGGAAGCTGAATGGAGGTCACGATGTCGGACCCGATAGACCAACGCTCCCCGATACCCGTGGTGATCTACGGCGCGAAGAGCACCCAGGACCGGCACAAGTCGATCCCCACACAACTTGAGCAGTGTCGTCAGATGGCTGCGGAGAACGGGTGGGAGGTACTTGGCGAGTACACGGATGAGGGCTTCAGCGCCTACTCATGCTCGCGTGGCCCTGGGCTCGCCGCAGCGAGAGAGCAGGTGGCGCGGGCGGCAGCCGAGCGTGAGACTACGGCGATGCTGATTGCTCAGCACTCCGACCGCTTCAGTCGTGGGGCGGGCGACAAGCCCGGAGCGCCCGAGGCGCTGATCGAGATATGGCACACGGAGCGGCGGCGCAACGTGTATCTGCGCAGCGTGGAAGACGACTTCGACCTGCGCGACAGCGCAGCCGTCGCCAACATGGGCGCGCGCAACTTCGAGGACTCCAGGCGTAAGGCCGCGGCAACGGCGGCGGGCAAGCGACGCGCGGCCGTGCGGGGCGATTGGTGCGGGCCGGTGCCGGATGGCTACGACATCGAACGCACCCCCGACGGCGCGACCATCGTCCGGCGCGTCCTGATGCACCCGGAGCGTCGGGAGGTCTACCGGCTGCTGTGGGACATGGCGATCGACGGCGCGACGGTGAACAGCATCGTGCGCGAGCTCGCGGCCCGCGGCTTCCGAACAGCGCCCCGTCGCGCCCGCCCGCGACTATTCGACGCGACGCGCGTGGGGAAGGTGATCGTCAACCCCTTCTATGCCGGGCTTGTCGTCTCGCGCGGCGAGATCATCGGCGCCGGCAACTGGCCGGCCTACGTCGAACCGGATGAGTGGCGCCGGCTACGGCGGGAGCGTAGCGAACGCGCGCGGCATCGTCCCGAGCCCGTCGGCCGACCGCGGAGCGGGCTACTCGCGCGACTCGCCCTATGCGAATGTGGCGCCATCGCTGTCCAGCAGCTCGCCGGCCCGCGCAAGGACGGCAGTCGGCGACGGACCTACGTCTGTCGTACACACATGCACCGCCGGGACGGCTGCTCGGCGCTCCCTTTCGACGCGGATACGGTCGAGCGGATGGTGCTCGGCGGCCTCGACCGCCTGCTCGGCGAGGGCACGGCATGGTCGGATGCGCTGCTCGCCGGCCGGGCAGGCGAGCGCGCACGACTCCAGACCGAAGTTGCGGCGGCCGCGGCGGAGCGCGACGAGTGTGAGCGCGCGATCGAGAAGCTGATCGACCTCTACGACGCTGCGGCCCTGGCGGAAAATGAGAACGATCTGGAGCTTGCGCGCGGTGCGCTGCCGAAACGTCGAGAGAACATGATGCGCGCCGGCGTTCGCCTCAAGGCCGCCGAGGATGCGCTGGCGGGCCTCGACGATGGGCTCGAGGGCGAGGGGGCGGACCTGGCAATCGCGCTGCTCTGGCAGTCCCTCAGCGGTGGTCTGGCAGCCTCAGCGGGCGACGTGAAAGCGATGAACGCGACGCTGCGAGAGACGTTCGACGCCTTCGAGCTGCACCGCGACGCGGGCGAGCTGAGCATCGTGCCGGTGCTCAGCGGTGAGGCCGTAGCGCGGGCACTCCGCGACGCTTCAAGCCCGCACCGCGTGACCGCGACGCTCATGGGCGACGCCGAGCGCGGCGCCGACCTTCTGACGATGCTCTCGCTGACGGGCGCCGACACCGCTGGCGCGAACCGGATGGCGCAGGCCGTCGTCGCTGAAGATGGCACGATCGCCTCGCACCTCGTACACGAGCTTGGCGAGGGGCCCGCGGTGAGCGTTCTACGCGATGCGCTGGCCGAGCTTGTCGAGCAGGGTCAGCTCGACCCGCGAGTCACGATCGCAGGCGCAGGCCCAACACTGACGGACGATCCCGACGACCTTGAGGCCGCGCGAGCGATCGGAGTCAGCGGGCCGTCGGCGACGACTGCTGAGGCATCAGGCCAATCGGACACGCAACCCCCGTCCCACCTGCCCCACAATACGCGCCCGGGTTCTTGGCGAGGTACTGCTGGTGATAGTCCTCGGCGTAGTAGAACGGGTGCGCCGCGTCGAGCTCTACGAGCTCGGTGGTGATGGTGCCGTGGCCGGCGGCGGACAGCATCTGCTGGTAGGCGCTCAGCGACGCCACGGCGGCCTCCCGCTGCGCGTCCCCGTGCCACATGATCAGCGAGCGGTACTGCGTACCGACGTCGTTGCCCTGGCGCATCCCCTGCGTGGGGTCGTGGCCTTCCCAGAACAGCCGCAGCATCTCCTGATAGCTGGTCTTGGCGGTGTCGAAGGCGACGAGCACGACCTCGGAGTGTCCGGTGCGCCCGCTGCACACCTCCTCGTAGGTGGGGTTGGGCGTGGTGCCGCCGGCGTAGCCGACCGCGGTCGTGTACACGCCGTCGGCTTCCCAGAAGATGCGCTCGGCGCCCCAGAAGCAGCCCATGCCGAAGATCGCGGTGTCGACGCCGTCGGGGAACGGGCCCTCAAGCGGGGTGCCGAGCACGTCGTGGCGCTCGGGCACGCGCACCGGCTCGCTGCGGCCCGGCAGTGCGGCGGACGGCTCGACCATGGTTGCCTTGGGACCTCCAAAGAAACGCATTCGTTCAGGCTAGCCGATGTCACTTCAACAATCGGCGCCTGTATGCGATCGTACCGTCGTGGCGATCATCCAGATGAGCAGGCCACTTGGCCGCGAGCTACAGCGCGTGTTTCCATCGCGGCCGTTCAATGTGCGTTTCTGGGATGGATACAGCGTCGCGGCGACGGTTGACGAGGCGCCGACGTTCTTCGTGCGCCGGCCGGTGGCGCTCGCGCATTTCCTCTCCGCGCCGGGGACGCTGGGCCTGGGCCGCGCCTACGTGGACGGCTCGCTGACGGTCGACGACCTCGACCGCGCGCTGCTGGTGGTCGACGAGTTCGAGCCGCCCGAGCTGAGTGTGGCCGACCGCGTGCGGCTGGGGCTGGCGACGGTGGCTGCGGCTGCGCCCGGCGGCCTGCCGCGGCGCCCGAGCGTCGAGCTGACGCTGAGCGGCCGGCTGCACAGCGCCGAGCGCGACGCGGCGGCCGTCCGCTACCACTACGACGTCGGCAACGAGTTCTTCGAGCTGTTCCTCGACGAGTCGATGACGTACAGCTGCGGCATCTTCTCCCGCGGCGCGCAGACGCTCGCGGAGGCGCAGCGCACGAAACTGGAGCTGGTGGCGGGCAAGCTCGACCTGGCGCCGGGCATGCGCGTGCTCGACGTGGGCTGCGGCTGGGGCAGCTTCGCGATCCACGCCGCGCGCGAGCACGGGGTGGAGGTGGTCGGCATCACGCTGTCCGATCCGCAGGCGCAACGCGCCCGCGAACGCGTGGCGGAGGCGGGCCTCAGCGACAGGATCGAGATCCGGGTGCAGGACTACCGCGAGCTGCCGCAGGGGTCCTTTGGCGCGATCTCAAGCATCGGCATGTCCGAGCACGTGGGGGAAGCGCAGATCGACGTGTACGCACGGGGGCTGTTCGGGCTGCTCCGCCCGGGCGGGGTGCTGCTCAACCACGCGATCGCGGCGCTCGACCCCGACGCGGAGCCGCTCGAGGATCTGTTCTCCACGCGCTACGTGTTCCCCGACGGCGAGCCGCTGCCGCTGTCGCGCGTGCAGCTGTCGCTCGAGCGCGCGGGGTTCCACACCGAGCACGTGGAGGGGTTCCGCGAGGACTACGCGGTGACGCTGCGGCACTGGGCGCAGCGGCTCGATCAGCGCCTGCCGGAGGCCGAGGGGCTCGCCGGGGTCGAGCGCACGCGCGTGTGGCGGCTGTATCTGCGCGCGGCGGGGCAGGGGTTCGAACAGGGGCTGACAGCCGTCTACCAGGTCAAAGCACGGCGACCGCTGTAGAATGGCCGGACCTTGCGGATGTAGCTCAGCTGGCTAGAGCGTCGCCTTGCCATGGCGAAGGTCGAGGGTTCGAATCCCTTCATCCGCTTCAAGCAAAAACCCCGGATTTCCGGGGGTTTTGTGTTTTGTGGCTCACGTCAGGCCCTTTGTCTCGCGGCGTGGGTACCACGCATGGGTACCAAAGAGCCCGCTCTGATAAGCGGCACGCGAGTTCAAGACTGCGGCTCAATCCCTGGCGATTCACGCGAGTTTGCGCAGCGAGCGTTCGACGCTGTCCGTCGCTTGATCTCGGTGACGATGGGCTGTCGCGTCTCCGGTGGCAACTGACGCAGGATCTCTGCGCGCTTCTCGGCCGGAAAGATCTTGAGCATCTCCAAGCCCGCGGAGACCGACTCAAGTTCCGCTAGTGCTTGCTTCAGCTCGCCGTCATCGGGTTGGCGGGCATAAAGCGCGAGCAAGTGGTGAATGACCTGCCCTGCATAGGCCTCGATCGACGGGCTCTCGAAAGTCTGCGCGGCGAGCTTTCGCATGGCATCCGCGCTAGATCCGTGCTCTGCCAAGGCTTCGGGCAGGAGCATCGGACCCCACGTAGCCATGAGGTGGATGACCGCTCGACTGAACTGGAGCCTTACGTCTGATGTCGCTGCGAGCGCGGCACGGACCTGCTTAGGAGCCATCACTGGTTTCAGGCTCTCGACCAAGTCGATGAATGGCTCGTGCTTCGCCAGGCCTCCGTGCTGGCCGCTTCGTAGCCCAAACATCCGCTCAACAAGTAGGACATCGGCCTTGCGCTGCTCGATCTCGTCCTCAGCGCCTACCGCCACGGCGAGCAGGTAGGCGCAAGCGCGAACGCGCTCGTCGCGTTTCATCCTGACGACCCGCGGCGGTGCATGCTTGCCCCGAGCGACGGCGACTTTGCGGGCCTGTTGCTCGATGAAGGCGGGCAGATCCTTCTCGTCAACGAGTTCGCGCTCCGTCCGGCTGGTAATCGCAAAGAGCGCTGAGCGGACCCCGTCGAGCTCGATCGGAAAGCCTTCGATCCATAGTGCGATTGCGATGAGGTTGAGACTTCGGGTCTGCCTACGCCAATGTGCCAGGCGCGCGAGCTGGCGGGCGCTTCCCGTCGGATACATCCAAGCTACGCGGCCCTTGGGCTGCCGAGTCGGTGCCGGCAACAGTCCACGTGAGCGCCAGAGTTCGAGCGAGCGCGGGCTGACTCCCTGCTCCCTGGCGATCGCTCGAAACTCGTCTGCCGTGAGTTCTCCGTGCTCCATTACCACCACTTTACTAGCCGATAACTCGCATGACTCGTGTGCAGCCGCACTTTACTGGCCTATATCTTGCAAAGCTTCGATCCGCATTGACAGACGTATCCACGGGCGCTAAACCATGATAGGGCCGCTCGACGGGACCCCGCCTATAACCCTCAGCATAATGTAGTCCAAATCGGAAAGGAGGTAGGCGATGAACCCCAAAGACCAATGGCTGCTTCGGCTCCTGGCGTCGCTGTTTGGCCTGTTGATGCTGCTCAATACCGGCCGGCGTCGTGGCTGGATCTGAGGTTCCTTTGAGGCGTTTGATCGGCGGGCAACAAGTCCCGCCGATCAACGCCATGTCGTGGCGCGGTGGGTCGCGCTCAAGAAGGACTGCCGGTTCCGGTTATGCGCGTGGCTACCAAAATCCCAGCTCGTTGCGGATGTCGAGTTCCCGAACTCAGGTGCTGCGGCGGGCCTTCTCGACAGCCTCGGCCAAGGCGGGCAGGGAGACGCCCATCGCGACGATGACCTGCATCACCGTCGCCCAGGCAGGCGCGCTTTTGGCTGACTCCATACGGCTGATGGTGCCGATCGTCGTGTCGGCTCGGCTGGCGAGTTCTTCCTGCGTCAGGCCGCGTGCCTCGCGTAGCTCCTTGATCGCCAGGCCGAGCGCCGGGTCGGGTGGGAGGGGCGGTGGCATCGTCTGGAGCCTCGCAGGCGCAACCTCTTACGTCCATGCGCGTATTCCGTAGTGCGTAAGCATTATGCTTTGGCCGCAAGCAAAAAGTGCCCCCGCGCTGCTCTAACAGCCGGGGGCCGGCACGGAAAGGACGCACCTTCCCATGCAGCCGGAGGATATCCCGCGAGCTGCGCCCCTGGTCATAGCTGTCTATGGCCGGGAGAGCGACAAGAACACGCTGGCTCGAACGCTGGCGGAAGACGGCTACGACGTGCGGTCGCTCAAGCACGCGATCGTGCTCCGCACGCCTACAGGCAGCGCAGAGTGTGGCGTCAAACGCACCCTGCGTGGGGGCGAGCTTGCGGGCTCTGGTGCCCGCATCCTCAGCCATGGGAAGCTCAGCATCGACACCGCCGCCCGCACCGTCACGTTCGCGTCCACGCCGATCAGGCTCCGGCGACGCGAATACGACCTGCTGGTCTACCTGGCGCGCGACCCCACACGCGTCTACACGCGGCACGAGCTGCTTCGAGACATATGGGGCTACAGATCGGAAGGGATCACGCGAACCCTCGACAGCCATGCCTCGCGTCTACGCCGTGCGCTCGCGCTGGTCGGAGCGAATGGTTGGGTGCGTTCAATACGAGGCGTTGGCTACCGACTCATGCCATAGCGACGCGCTGCTACCACTCGACGCGGGCTGCCACGCGATCGCGCTGCACCTTGGGGACGGGCAGGCCGTCGTCATGCAGCGCCTTGAGGTAGCCCTCGATCGCCTCCTGAGCGTTGGCTCGTGCATCCGCGATTGTCTCGCCCTGCGCGGCAACGCTCGGCAACTCCGGAACCAACACGCTGTAGCCGCCTTCCGGCTCGGCGACCATCACGACGTCGAATCTGCGCTCGGACGGCACGCGGTCGACGTTCTCGGCGCTGGCGTCGAAGGTTCGGCGCACTTCCCCGTTATCGACGCAGACCGTGACGATTTGCCTGCGGTCGAGTCCGATTGCGCCGTGGTCTCTGACGACGACGCCCCTCCAGTTGAAGGCTGGGATGTTCGACGCGACGTGATCGCCGACCTTGAGCGAGCCAGTCGGCGACATCTTCTCGGTACGCGCCATGATCCGAAGCTATCACCACGCTCGCGGTTCAGGGTTTGCTTGCGAGCAGCGCTACGACAGATGACTGGCCTTCGAGCCACCTCGCGGCATCAGCGTCAATCCATCCCGATATGCGGATCATCTCGTCGTAGCGTTGGCGGACCGGCTGGTTCAACAGGCAGTCATGATGCGCCACCCGGTTGCGGAACGCTTGAAGGGATCGCATCGACTGGGTGAGGTCCTTCCGCATGATCGCGCCATTCGGGAACGCAAGACGAAGCCGGTGGCGCCAAAGCTCCTCGTAGGCCTTGCTGAAGAGACCGGCCCAGAAGCCGAACGAAACACCCGCTACGACGCGACTGCGGGTGATCTCCTTGCCTTTTTCGAGCCGTTCCACGGCGACGATCACCTCCTTGACACCGTTCGGCTGAAGAACGTTGAAGTCCATGAGCCACGTATCGCGGATTGGTGTCTGAGGCTGGCCCATCCCAAGCTGTCGATCCACCGCATTGCGAAGCAGAACCTCGAAGCCGTTGATCGTCGCGAAGCAGGCAGCGGACAGGTGCAGATGCCACTCGTAGATCGCTACTGCACGCCGGTGGTCGCCTTCGGTCGCATCGAGGAAGGGCTGAAATCGCTGATCGGAAAGCCACTCGACTGCTTGCTTCTCGTCCACGACCGGCTAAGCTACATGAGACGCCCCGGTACCGCCTAGGACCCTTCGTGGGTTATGCGGCCGGGGCTTTGTCGTTTCTCGCACACCTCAGCCGGCTTGGGCGGCCAACGGCGCGACCTGGTCGCTGGCAGAGTCGTCAGGGCTGTAGTCCTCGACGATTAGCTGCTTGCCCATAACCCGGCCGATGCTTTGCAGGAGGGCGCGCTGGCGGGCTTCGAAGAACGTTGTGAAGTCGTCGTGGCGCATGGCGCTGGCGTCGATGAAATGCGAGGTCAGGTTCCTCTCCTCGAGGGCGTCGGCGATACCGTCTGCCTCGCGCAGCGTCTGTAGATACACGCTTGGCGCCCGGCCTCCGATGATTCGGTTCGTTCGGGCGGTGAGAGGAGTCTTGTTGACGATGCTGTCGAACAAGGCCGCGGGGATCGGCTCCGGTCGGTGCTCGCTGCACCACTTCTTCGGGAAGATATGGTGGATGTCGACGGCTTGCTCGAAGTAGTTCTGGTCGGTCGCGGCCTCACCGGTGCGGAAGTCGAGCGCGCCCTCGCGGAGGAGCAGCACGTAGACACCCTTGTACGCGGCGCTGCGCCTGCTGCGAAGCGTGTGCAGACGTTCAGGCGCCAGGTTCGCCTCGACAATCGTGCGCGGGACCGCCATCTCGTCCTCCACAAACGCGAGCAGGTCGGGCACGTCGCGCGCAAAGCGGGTCTCGGTCGCCGAGCCGTAAAGCTCGCCGAAGACGCCGCACCAATACCACCGCGCGATCCTATTGCGGATCAGCGGGCGCTCGATGCCGTCCTCGCCAAGGAGCGTGAGCACGACTGCAAGCGGCACGAGTTGGGTGTTGTAGGGGAGAAACTTGGTCTCGTAGATTCGTTCGCGGTGCAGGAAACGCGCGGCACGTTCGAAGGCGTCGGTCAGGGGGTCGGCCCACTCCAGATACTCATCGAGGGCGAGGCGCAGGACATCTCGGCGTTTGCAGCTCACCGCCGGCGCCCGCTCCTCCGGGTGGCCGGCGTCGAGGTGGGCGCGGCGCTTGGCGTGCGTCGCCAGCAGCGTCACACCTTGCAGAAAGTCGGTGCTCGCGACGTCCTGCAGCACTGGGTGCTCGTGTATACGCCGCCGGCGGTTCTCCCAGTCCTCCCGAAGTTCGAAGTCCGGCGGAGCGACAGCGGCGAACGTCGCGGTTAGCAGCTCGAAGACGCTAAGCGAGACGCCGCCGGTGTTGACCTTCTCAAAGACGAGGCACACGGCCTCCTTCGGCGTCTGGCGGCTCAGCCGGATCACTGGCAACTGGTAAGCGCGGAATCGCTGAACGATCTCGCGCTCGAACCCGTCCCACAGGCGACTGAGCTCGGCGTCGTAGTTGTGATGTTTGCGGAGCCCTGCCGCCCACTCGTAGTGATCGAAGACATGCGCGAGCGGGAACATCAGCTGCGCGTACTCGCGCTCGGGCGTCGTCAGGTCAAGCTCCACGTCGCGGCCGAAGTTCCGGCGCAGCACCCGGTCGGCCGGGATTGACCGCACGGCGTCCTCTCGATCCACCGTCTCGTCGAGCGCATTGCGGATATCGAGGTAGTACCAGCGCTCGATCTCCTTGCCCTTGGCATCGCGAGTCTTGACCGCAGCGCCAGCCATCAGTGCCTGGAAGAGCGAGGTCAGTCGCTGCTGGCCGTCGAGGATCAGCGTGTCAGCCTCGCGGCCGTCGATCACCACTCCCTCAAGCGGCCTGGTGCGGAATGCTGTATCGCCGCCGTTCTCCAGCAGCATCACCGTCCCGATTGGGAACGACCGCGAGACGCTCGCGATCAGATCGCGGATGTGATCGTCGTCCCAGACCCAGCCTCGCTGAAAGTCCGGGAGCTGGGCCTCGCCCATCCTCGCGTTGTCGAGCAGCTCCAAGAGATCGGTCTTCGTGCTGTCGAAGGTGCTGACCGCGACCACGGGGGCATTACAACAGTTCCGAGATTCGGATGCTCATGCGCCAGGCAACCCAAGCGTGTGCCCGGCTTCGACCGCCGAGAGTCAACCAGCAGGACCGGCCACGGAGCCCAACCTGACGCACGGTCGCACGAAGCCTGAGCACCCATTGCCGCGAAAGCGCGCGCGCCGAGCCGGCGAGCCGACCAAACAGACGAGATGCACAGCCCTGCGGGTGCTGTGCGATTGCTGTGCGCTGCGCCGCAGGGTCCGGTCGCCGCTGAGCGGCCGAGTGCTCGATAGCGGTAAGGGGCCGCGCGTGCCGCTGGTGTAGGGCGCGCGAGGCCGACGGGTGGCGCGGTCGCCGGGAGTGGTTGCGGCCGGGTGGCCGCCGTTAGCTGCATCGGAGGCGTCGGCTTCGCCTCCGTGTCCATGATCACGCGGGGTGGTGGCGGGAAACCTAATTCGTTGGCCGCTTCGAGGCAGTTGGGGTCACTACCCGGTATGCAGAGACGCATACCCGCAACTCGGTGGCCGTTTCGCCGGTCTCGCGGTCATTAACGGTAGTGGTGACCGCATCCAGCATCGGCGCCGCCAAAGGCGGCGGCTACGCCCGCTATCTGGAGGGCAAGACCGTCCAGCCCGAGCGCGGCGACTACTACCTGACGCCCGGCGGCGAGCCCGCGCAGGCTCCGGGCCGCTGGCTTGCCTCGGCGGACACGCTCGCGCAGCTCGGGATCGAGAGCGGCGCCGTCGACGGCTCGGACTTCATCGCCCTGATGGAGGGCAGGCACCCAGGGAGCGGACGGCTGGCTGCGGCGTGCAGGCGCGGATGGCGGCCGGGGCGGAGGGATCGACGTGACGTTCAGCGCGCCCAAGTCCGTGTCGGTGACATGGGCGCTCGGCGATGAGCACGAGCGCGAGTTGATCGAGCAGGCGCATCGGAACGCCGTCGAGCAGGCGATCGAGCTACATGACCGAGACGGTGGGGACGGTCCGCCGCCGCTACGGCGCAGGGGTGGTGGAGGAGCCCGCACGCGAGCTGATCGCCGCGGAGTACCTGCACACGACCGCGCGCGGCGTGATTGATGGCGACGCGCCGGACCCGCAGCTGCACAGCCACGTGGTCGTGACGAGCGCGGTCAGGGAGGACGGGCGGATCGTCGCGGTCGCCTCCCGGCCGATCTTCCGCTCCGCTCGGGAGGTCGGCGCGTTCTACCGCTCCGCGCTCGCGCACGAGCTGTCCCAGCGCGGCTATGAGATCGACGCGGGCACTGGCAAGGAGGGCCGGTACTTCGAGATCGCCGGGGTGCCGCAAGGCGTTGATCGAGGCGTTCTCCGCTCGCAGCCGCGAGGTGGCGCGTGCGGCCGAGCGGTTCCGGGCGAAGTGGGGGAGGGCACCCGAGCGCGGGGAGCTGCGCCGGCTGAAGCTGGAGAACCGCAAGGCCAAGATCCCCGTGACCCGTGCGGACCTGCAGCGCGTGTGGGACGAGAAGGCGGCACGCCACGGCTTCGCGCGCGAGCGACACGACAGACAGCAGGACGGTCGCTCGCGGCGTGACGGTGTGCTCGAGGATCGCGTCGAAGAACGATTGACCGAGCGCGCCGCCACCTTCGAGCCGGGCGAGCTGCGCGCCGTGGTGCTTGAGCAGTCCGCCGGCGAACTCGCCCCAGCCGACGCGCTCGCCCGAGCACGAACGATGATCGCCGAGCGCCGCGTGCTCCCATTGGAGGGCGGGCGGATGACGACGCTCGCCGTGCGCGCGAAAGAGCAGGCGATCGAGCGCAGGGTCACCCAGCTCGCTCAGCCCGCCGGCAGGGATGTGGGCGAGCGGGCGCGCACGCTCGCAGGCGACCAGCTCGCCGAGCGGATCGGCGCGCGCCTCAGCGACGAGCAGGCCCACGCGCTCCAGGTCGATCACCGGCCCGCGAGCGCGCCGCCGTCCTCGTCGGCGCCGCGGGCACAGGCAAGGGCGTGGTGATCGACGCCGCCGCTCGCGCCGAGCAGCTCACCGGCCACGACACTTACGGGATCGCGGTCTCCGGCTCGACCGCGCAGCGCCTCGGCCAGGACAGCCCCGCGCTCGCCGGGCGGACGCTCACGCTGGACGCGCTCGTCGCCAGAGGCAGAGCTGGCCGGCTCGGACATCGACGCGCGCACGACGATCTTCTTCGACGAGGCGGGGATGGCCGACACCAGCAGGCTCGACCGGCTGACCGAGGTGGTCGAGCGGACGGGGGCGAAGCTGGTGTTGATAGGTGACGGCGCGCAGCTCCCCTCGATCGGCGCCGGCGGCATGTTCGACCGGCTCACAGAGATCGCGCCGAGCGCTGCACTGTCGAACGTTCGGCGCACGCTCGACCCCGCCGAGCAGAGGGCGTGGGCGGACCTGCGCGCGGGTCGCTCCGATCGGGCGATGGCGCACTACCTCCGCCGAGGCTGGCTGCACATGACCGACACCCGCGATCAGGCCGTCGAGCACGCCGTCCAAGACTGGGCCACGCTGACCGAGACGATCCCGATCAGCGAGGTGGCGCTCATCTCCGACGCCTCCAACGTCGAGATCGACCGGCTCAATGCGCGCGCCCAGCACTACCGGGCCGAGCGCGGCGAACTCGGCGACATCGAAGCCCAGATCCCCGGCGTGCACTACGGCATCCGCGCAGGCGACCGGGTAGCGATGATCGACCAGCACCACCAGCCCGGCAGACGAGCGCGTCGAGAACGGCGCCCGCGGCGAGGTCATCGACGTCGACCGAGACCGGCGAGGTGCTGATCCAGTTCGACGCGACCAGCCAATGGCGGACACTCGCCGGCGAGGAGCTCGCGCGCCTGCGGCTCGGCTACGCCAGCCACATCCATCGCGCACAGGGCGCGACCGTCACCCGCACGCTCGTCGTGACCGGCGGCTGGCAGACCAGCAAGGAGCCCGCCTACGTCGAGGCATCCCGCGCCCGCGAAGGAACCGACTGGTACGTCAACCGCGAGGACCTCGGCGCACACGGACACGACAGCGACCGCATCAAACGCCTCGCGCGGGACATGGGCCGCAGCCGCACGCAAACACCATCACTCGCGCACCCCGAGCCACCCGGCCACGAACGGTGGCCACGGCTTCGACCGCACTGTCGCAAGCCGCGGCCCCGAGCGCTACGCCCCACGCCTCCCCGGCATCATCCGCACTCTCCACCGCGCCGTCCAGCCGCCGGACCGGAGCGGACACGATGAGCCCTTCCCGGCCGGGACACGTCGCTCGGGATGCCTGGCAGCCACGGCCTGCGAGATCACCGCGGCTTACAGCCGATGACGTGATGACCGCCCGCGACGTAGCGCGTCTGCTGCACGCGCCCGTCTCTACTATCGAAGACTGGGCACGCCGAGGCATCCTGCCGAGCGTCAAGATCGGAAGGCGCAGGCTCTACATCCGCCAGAACATCGAAACGGCGTTGACCGGCCAGGCCGGGGAAGGCCGGTCGGGATGACCGCCGCTCAAGCACTCAGCGATCGGTTGCAGGTGACGGCCTGCTGCATCGCATGGAGAGCGAGCGTTGGGGTGGGCGTCGGGCTGAGGCCCCTACGGCTAGAGTCTCGGCGCGGCCGGGCCGGCTCGATTCCAAGGGTCACGTGATGACGTGTACAGAGTTCCGGACGTTGTAGCGACGGCGACCCGCCATCAGCGAAGCTCGCAAGAACCCCGGCAGCATTTGAATACAGCCGGGGCTGCGCCATCACGGACGTGGGTCGAAGCTCGCGCGCATCTCAATGGTCAGGTCCTCATATCGCCCGTGTTCGGCTATGTAACGGCAAACTGTCACCCACCGCTTGTCGGCGACGTCCTCGTATTCGAGCCTTAGTTGGAAGTTCCACCGTTCCTCCCAGCCGTGATAGTCGATCTCGATGGGGACGGTGTCGTCCTTACCGAGCCCCGCGACCCTGCCGGGCGTTTGGTGCTCGATTGGCCCGCGATACAGGTCGCCCTGATCATCCAGCCGTTCGATCGAAGCTACGACGCCGAGAGCCGGTCCCGAGCCGATGTTCTGAATCGGAACGGCGAGCACCCCGGGCTCCACCACGCTCGGTCGGCCTGGGAGCGTGCGCCGGCTTCCGCTTACGCTTCGCGCCCCCAAGTCCGGCGGACGAGCGATCACGACGGGTACCACAACAGGCCTGTGAGCTTCTTCGACCTCGCGCCGTGACAGCTCGATCTCGCGCTGCGTCTGTTGAAGCTGTTCCTGCCCGAGCATAATTTGCAACTTCGTCTGCTTGAGCGAGCCCCATGCGAAGGCAAGCGAGACACCAGTTACGATCGCCAGGGCCAATGTCCCGATCGCCGTCCAATCCCAGGTGCCATTGAAAGATGCCAGCATACGGGCCCAGGCTAGTTATCCTCTCGGTCGAACTTTTGATCTGCCGAACTTGACTGGTCGGGCTCGCATGGACCGCGTCTCGGAGTGTCCCGTCGTCCGTGCTCACGGAGGGTGGGTAAACCTTCCCGTAAGGGCCCGACCGCGCGGAGGCAGTGCTGTTTTGCGCTAATGGGAGGCGGTCCTCGCTCAACTGGTCTTCTCCGGCGGCGGTCAGCAGTCGCTCGCATCTGTGCGGTAGCGGTGGTCCCGCGTACGGGTAGCCGGCCGCATGTGGCAGGGGGTACTCTCCAGCGGTGAAGCTCGACCTCGCCCGCTTGAAGGAGATGCACCCGCTCCTGCCCGCCGTTACCGCCGCGGATCGGGCGCACTGCGCGGCTGTGGGGCTCGGGCGCCACGGTCATACGCCGGGCGTGGCGATGACCGCGACACTCGATACGGGAGAGCATCAGACGGAGCTCGACTGGGCTGTGGCTCCCGCGGAACACGCCACGCAGCTCGACCCCCACCGGGTCACAGAGGACGCGGCCGAGGCCGTGTCGCTCGCGCTCGTCAACGTAGCGCGGGGATGGGTGGTCAAGAGAAGGCTGGCTCGTGGGGAGGCCGCCGACTGGCTGCTCGCCGACCCGGAGCAGGGCGTTGTCGCGCTGGAGGTGAGCGGCATCGACAGCGGAGCCGTCACCACGCGCCTGAAAGAAAAGCTGCGCCAGGCGGCGCGAGCGACCGCGGCTCCGCGACAGTTCGCGTCGGTCGTTGAACTCGCAACCCCGCAGATGGTGCTCGCCGCCGTTGGGAGTGCTCCCTGAATGGATCGCGATTCGCTGTATCTGCTCGTGACCGAGGCGATCGAGCGCGCCGAGAGCTTGGAAGACCTCGGGGCTCCAGGCGCCCGTGGGGCGCATCTCGACGTGTCGTTGATCGAGGAGCGCATCGCCGCTCTCGTCCCGGCATCGGAGGTCGAGGGCGCTGTCGCGCGGCGGGGCGCGGTGCGCCACGCGGTGGCGGCCGGCGCCTACGCGCGCGCGAAGGGTTTGATGGCCCGCTTCGTCGCCGAGACTGCGGCGCCCGCCGAGCTTCAACGGGAACTGCGTGAGCTTCTCGCCGCGGCGGATGCGGCGATCGGTGCGCGCTACCCGCGGGCGGTCGCCCACTTCGGTCTTGCTGAGATCCGGCGCGTCGCCGCGGAGTTCTACGGCCAGGGTATGCCTTTCCCCGTGGCGGCGTAGAGAGACGAGTCGTGGAAACGGTCACTTTCTACTCCTACAAGGGCGGCAGCGGGCGTACGCTGCTGCTCGCGAACGCCGCGCGCTACCTCGCGCTCTCCGGTAAGAAGGTCGTCGCGGTCGACTTGGACTTTGAGGCGCCCGGCCTGCACTACAAGCTCCACATCGGACGCGCCGGCGAGCGGACAGCCGAGGTGGTCCCCGAGCGCGGCGTGGTCGACTACCTGCTGGCGACGCACGCAAACGAGGGTCCGGTGAACCCGACAGACTTCCTCACGGAGGTGCCGCTACCGCCCGACTCGACCGGACGGCTCTACCTGATGCCCGCCGGCTCGTCGCCATCGGCCGAGTATTGGCGGGCACTGACGAACCTCTCCCGTCACGCTCTTCTCGGCGACTCCGACGGGGAGACGCCGTTGGCCGGGCTGCTGGAGCTGAAGGCGCGCGTAGAGGATGAGCTGGAAGCCAATGTGCTGTTGATCGACGCCCGCACTGGTATCACCGAACTGGGAGGCATCGCCACCACGATCCTGCCGGACAAGGTGGTCTGCCTGCTGCTGGACAACCAGGAGAGCTTGACGGGCGCCCGCACGGTCATCCGCAGCTTCGCCCACGCGGCCAGATTGCATGACCAGCGGCCGATCGAGGTGGTCCCGGTGCTCAGCCGGGTATCGGAGCCCACCCCAGCCCTGAAGAAGAGAGTCCTTGAGTTCCTTAACGAGGACCGCGAGAGTGAGGAGGCAGCCAGCGGTTTCGAGCAGCTCTTCTTTCTTCGCGACGACCGCGATCTCGCCGATGAGGAGCATTTGTTTTTCGAAGGCTACGAACCGCCACCCGAACGGGAGGGGCCGGGAATCCGTGGGCTCCGCGTCTCCCCTCCGCCGGACCTCTCGCAAGGTCTCGGCCGAGACTACGCCGAACTGATCGGAGCGCTCTTCTCAAGCGACAGTGCCGCCGAACCGGCCGCTTTTCGCAGGCAGGAGGCGACGAGACAGATGCGAGAGTGGCTCACAGAGGATGAATCGCACAGACGGCACCGCTCGATCTTTCCGCCGGCGTTCGACTCGAAGCAGATCGACGAGGGCGTCAAACTCGACGAGCAGGGTCTCCACTACGTCGATCTTCTCGCGTACAGCCGCGACCGGGCGCCACTGGTGGCGGCGCTTTACAACGAGGATCTCGAACCGCTGAAGAACTGGGAATGGCCGCACGCTGGTGTCCGCTGTGTCTTCCTGTTCAATCTGGACGACAAGGGACACCTGCAGACGAAGGCTTTTACCCGAGGACGGGTCGGCGGCTTCACCGAGGTCAGCGACCCTCCCAATTCGTACCGGGACGTCGAATGGACACTCCGTATACCAGCCGTCCATGCCGCCCTTCCCAACCCCGGAGACCAATCCATCGCCGCGCTGCTGGCGTCGGTGCAAAACGGAGACAGTACGTTCATTGCCCTCCTGGCTCGCGAATGGCAGCACGCCTCATACATGACACTCCACGGTGGGATGCCGTTTCGGCCGATGTTGGCGCGAGAGATCGTCGACGGGCTCGCGGCTGTCAACGACGTAGACACCGCGGCACAGATTCTTTGGCGCACCGCTCCCGATCCGTTCGAACGAGCTGACGAAGGGATGATGCACGAGGGAGCGTCTCTTGAGGAGATGACCAGCCGCAGCCTGCACGCGCCGCTCTTCTGGCGTCTGCCAGTCGCCGCGAAGATGCGGTTTGGGAGTGGTAGACCTGAGCGCACGACAACGGCGGGGTTCGAGATGCTCGCCCGCGACGTGATCGGCCTCCGATTTGACCAAGATCAAGACCTGCGCGAAGAGGCCGAGCGCCTCGTCAAGCTGGCGTCGGCATCCAAAGCGCTCCAACCACGCGACGAGGATGGGGGCGACCTCAAACTCGAATACCTGGAGAGTGTGTTTCGCGAGCATGAGCTGAAGTTCGAGTTCTCAACCGGGGCATCACCCGAGATGATCCGACGGGCGATGATCGGCACACTGGCCCCGGACAGACCCAAGATTGCGAGCTGGGAGCAGGCCGAAGCGCTCGCCGAAGCGTCCCTTGAGAGCGATGCGGCCCCGGCGGGCCTGCTCCGTGACGAGACCGGACGCCGCTCGATCGTAACGACAAACCTGCTCGCACACTACGAACCCGCGAGCGCGACCGTGACCCTTTTCAGCCGGCTGCTGGAGTGGAGCGCGAGAACGCTCGACGTTGCTCTCCGAAACCTGGAAAACGTGGTCTTCCTGCACGAGACCATCCACGCCATCTGCCACCTCGGCAGAGACCTCGACGGTCGCCACTGGAGCGAGTTCGCCCTCCCGTCCTCCCGCGACCCCACGTTCACCCCGAGCGAGCTGCACGAGACCCTCGCCCAGTACTTCACTCTGCGCATGATTGAGCGCCTCGGAGATGCCGGGATGATGAGGGCGTTCGAGGTGCTGTCCGATCACCAGCCGAAGCAGTACCAAGCATGGCGGGCGATGCGCTCGACCCCGATCGAGGAGGTGCGCAAGCTTCTGATCGGTGCGCGAACGGGCTTCATCGGACAGCGTTGGCCCGCTTCCGGCGATTGAGCCAGTTCACCCCGACAGAGAGCAGCCACCTGTCAAGCACGAGTCCGCCGTGGCCCGCGCTTGACACAACAGCATTCAGGCCAGGAGTGCCCCGGCGCCGTCCAGCACGGTAGGCGTGAATGCCGCGGTGAACGCCTGAGCCTGCTCAGATGCCGGGCGGGCGTGTAGATAGCGGCTGGTGGTGCTCAGCGCGCTGTGACCCATCGCCTTCTGGATCGTCACGACATCCACGCCGCGCGCGGCCAGCAGCGACCCGAATGTATGCCGTAGATCATGGAAGCGTAGCGGGCGGACATCGGCTGCGACCTGCGCGCGCTTGTAGCGCCGACGAAGCGCCGAACCGTCGAGCGGGCGCCCGAACACGTTGCAGAACACAAGGTCGTCAGGCGACGTGAAGTGCTCGCGCCGGCTCATCCGATCCAACGCCCCGGCGGCCTGGTCAGCTAGTGGCACACGGCGAACACGCCCGGACTTCGTTGACGACTCCACGCCCGCGCTCATCGCGCGGGCAATCGTCAAGGCAGACCCGGCGAAATCAACATCGCGCCAGCGCAACGCCAGCAGCTCGCCTTGTCGCAACCCAGCGTAGGCGGCGACGCGAACCATCTCAGCGTCCTGCTGGTCCTCGGCGTGCCGAGCTCTCCGCTCGCTGTCGTTGACCGCCGGAAAGGCCGGATCGCGGTGTCGCCCCTCGGCGAGCGCGCGAGCGATGGCCTCGATCTCATCCGGCGTATAGAAGACGAGCGGGGCTTGAGGCGGCTCGCGGCGCTTGTCAGCTCCGGTCACGGGGTTGGTTGGCAGCGCGAACGTGGACGGCTTGCATCCGTGGTTGAAGACGGCGGAGACGGCCGAGCGGTACTTGTTGACGGTGCTCGCCGACGCGCCCGTCGTGCTAATCGTCGCCAACAGTTCGTCTATCTCCCGCGTCGTGATCTTCGCGGCCGGACGGTCGCCGAGTGCGGCCATGACGTGTCCAAGCGTCTTGCCTTCGCCGCGCTTGCGCGGCACTCCCGGCTCGCCCAACACTGTCTCTCGGTCGCGCAGCGTGGAGGGCTTGGCGCCCGCCACATCTGCCAGCCAGCGCATGTGGGAGCGGGCGACCTCGCGGAACGTCACGCCGCGCGTGCGCCGCTCGTGTTCGATGCGCTCCTCGTTCGCTGCTTCGGCAACGTGCGCCGCAACCAGCTCGGCGGCAGCCACGATCGCGGCGCGTTCGTCAAAGACCCCATCGGGTACCCGCCCACGGCGCCGAACCCAAGCGCCGGTCTTTGGATCAGGTTCGAGCCACGCCGGGCCTATGCGTCTCTTGACCTGGCGCCCGACGTGCCGGAACTTCGCCTCGTAGAACGGCTGGCCGCCATGCTCGCGGATGATGATGTTGGCGTTGGGCGTCGTTACTGGCATCGGCTTGGCTGTGCGCCTGGCGGCCTACCGCGCAGGCTGCTGGTCTTGGAGTCCGGCGCAGCTTATCACGTGGGTACCGCGTGGGTACCAAACCCAACCGTGGGTACCGCTTTGGGTACCAAACGAGCCAAAATCGGCTTATCTAAGCCATGTTGAGCACAGCAAACCGAGCTAGTTTGGGCGCCTCGGGGCGCATTTCAGGGCTTGCCATGGCGAAGGTCGAGGGTTCGAATCCCTTCATCCGCTTGACGCGAGATTCCCCGTCGTCATCAGGGTTTGTTTTGAGCGGGGGGCATGGTGTGCCGAACTTTCTTTTTCGCGTTTCGCGTGGCCTTCTTGGTGCTCGGTCCAGGCCTGCGATGCTTCGGCGCGTCAATACCCTCGGCCAAGTCGTCGAGCGTCACACCCAGCGTTTGCGCCACCACGAGAAGCGTGTTGAAGCCGGGGTTGGACTTCCCTTGCTCGATATCGCCCCATGCGGTGCGGTGTAGGCCTGCCCTCCAAGCTGCTTCCTCCTGGGAGAGCTCAGGCAACTTCTCTTCGCGCAGTTGGCGAACGTTGTCGCCCAAGGCCTCCCGGAGCGCTGCAAGCTCCTTCTCGTAGTCAGCGCGAGTGCTCACTGCGGTGCACTCTCATGACTGGTTGCGTAAACGTCTACAGTCTAAAAACTCCCAGTTAGTAGACTGTCAGGCGATAGCCTGCTGTGATCGCCGAGATGGCGTTGGGCCGATGCCGGGTTCAACCGCCCTGGTCCTCTTTGGGGGTGAGCTCTTGCTCCAGCTCATCGACCTTGAGCATCAGTACGCCCGGGGTGACGCCGAGCCCGTCGCAGATCTGCAGGATGGTGTTGAAGGTGGGGTTTCCGAGACCCTGGGTGAATCTATTGACTTGTCTGAAGTCCAGAGCGCAGCGGTCGGCGACCTCACTCTGGGTGAGCTTCTTCTCGGCGATCAGGAGCTTTACGGCTTGGCCAAGCAGGATGTGACGCTGGGTGCGGGGGGCGGGGGGCTTCTTCTGGGCTGCCATGGCACGGCAGCTTTACGCATCGACGTACAGAGGACCTAGGACAGGTAAGTAGAACTCATGCTCAGACAATTGTCGTCCGTCCAATTTGGGACATTTTCCTTCCGTGGATCAGCGAGAACAGCGATACCTGTCAGCTTTGGGCCGAGCGATCCGCGAGATCCGCGGCGAGTGCGGCATGGGCGCGGCGCAGTTGGCGGCTGCGGCCGGCGTGGATCTGGGGCGTGTAGCGGCGCTCGAAGAGGGGCGGCTGGACCCTTCATACGAGTTGCTGTTGGCGCTTGGGGACGGCCTCGGGGTGCGGGCGTCGGCGCTCGTGATTCGGGCAGAAGAGCTGCTGGCTGGGGATGGCGGCTCGGACGAGACGGCGGACTGACGCCTACGCGCCCTCCCCTCCCGCTGCGAGCATGCGACGGGAACGCGCCGATCCGGGCAGGGTGCCGCGCGCCCGCGCGCGCTTGCGCGCCGGCGGGCCGGAATGCTGCCCGGAGTCCGCGTGGTCGATGTCGCTCGGCTTCCAGTCGCGCAGGAACGCCTCCGTGTCGCTGACGCTGAGCGGTCGCGCGAACAGGAAGCCCTGGCCGCTGTCGCAGCTCTCCTCGCGCAGCAGCGACAGCTGCTCGTGCAGCTCGATGCCCTCGGCGAGCGTCTCGATCGACAGCGCCTTGCCGAGCTGCACGAGCGTGCGCAGCAACGTCTCGCCTTCGGGGTTCTCGCTGAGCTGCGAGATGAACGAGCGGTCGATCTTGAGCGCGTCGACGGGGAACTGTTTGAGGTGCGCGAAGGACGAGTAGCCGGTGCCGAAGTCGTCGATCGCGATGCGCGCGCCGAGATCCTTGATCGCGTGCAGCCGGCGCGCGGTCTGCTCGGGGTTGCGCATCAGCGCGGTCTCGGTGATCTCGAGTGTGAGCGCGTCCGGTCGCAGTCCGCTGCGCGACAGCGCGTCGCGCACGTCGATCACGATCTCGTCGCTCTCGAGCTGGCGCGCGGACACGTTGACCGCGACGCCGACCGCATGGCCGGACCTGTGCCAGCACGCACCCTGGCGGCACGCCTCCGCGAGCACCCAGCGACCCGCCTCGACGATCAGTCCCGTCTCCTCGAGCAGCGGGATGAAGTCGTTGGGCTGCACCACGCCGCGCGCTGGGCTCTGCCAGCGCAGCAGCGCCTCCACGCCCGTGGGCATCATCCCGTGCAGGTCGAACGTGGGCTGGTAGAGCAGGAACAGCTCGCTGTGCTCGAGCGCGCCGCGCAGGTCCATCTCGAGCTCCATGCGGCTCTGCACCATGTCCTGCATGTTCGACTCGAACACCACGTGGCGGTTCTTGCCTTCGCGCTTGGCGCGGTGCATGGCGATGTCGGCATCGCGCAGGAAGTCGTCGACGGATGCGCGCTCGCCGGTGGCCACGCCGATGCTGGCGGTGACGGTGAGCGCGGCGTGCCGGTTGCCGGCGAGCACGAACGGCGCCCTCAGCGACTCCCTGACTCGCTCCGCGATCAGCTCGGCGTCGGCCGTCTCGCTGAACTCTTCGGCGAGCACCACGAACTCGTCGCCGCCGATGCGCCCGAGCGCGTCGCCGTCGCGCACGACCCCGTCGAGCCGCGCCGCGATCCCCTGCAGCAGCTCGTCGCCGGCGCTGTGCCCGAGCGTGTCGTTGATGCTGGTGAAGTTGTCCAGGTCGATCACGAGCGCGGCAACAGGCGTGCGCTGGCGGCGGCTGCGCCCGAGCATCTGCTCGCCGCGGTCCAGCATCAGCGTGCGGTTGGGCAGTCCCGTGAGCTGGTCGTGCGTGGCCATGAACGCGAGCTCCTCCTCGCGCCGCGTGAGCTCGCCGGCGATGCGTGCGCGCTCGTGCTCGAACGCCTCGCACATGCGCACCAGCGTCACGTCGAGTGTCCTCTGGGTCATCGATATGGCCTGCGTGAGGGCCGCGTGGGGAACTGCGAGCTCGGCGGCGCTCTCGGTCAGCACTTCGATCACGGAGTCGCGCCAGCGCAGGCAGCGCATCGTCACGTCGTTGAGCGGCGCCGCGCTCTGGGCGGCGAGCTGCCCGTATGTGCGCCATGCGTCGCGGCCGGCTTGGCGCCCGGCCTTGGGGTTGCCGCCCGCCATCCAGTGTGCGACCGCGGCGGTCGAGCTCCTGCCGATCCGCTCGAAGCTGTCGATCACGGACGGGTCGAGCACGGCTCGCGCTCGCGCGCCGTCGGGCTCGTGCGCGACGATCCGCGACAGCACATCCGCGACGCGCGCGCCCAGTGCCTCGCCGAGTCGGCGAACGTCGTGGTCGGGCTCCTCTGATGCGGGCGGCTTCCGTTTCGCCGGTGCGCGCATCATCCGTCCCCGGCTGTGAGCTGATCCATCATCTCGCCTCAAGCGTCGGCGATATCAGCCTTCCTCTTGAGAATGACTTGTATTGAATAGACGACTGACTTCCATTAGTCCAATGGGTCTCGCGGCAGGTAGCGACCGCCGTCGCCGCGCACCAGAAGTCCCGCCAGCTCTAGCTCGCCGAGCGCCGGCAGCACCTCCGCCAGGTCGACTCCCGCGCGCGCGAGCTTGTCCGGGGTGTCGTATCCGCAGCCCACTCGCTCGAGCACCGCTCGCAGCGCGGGATGCCTGTCGGCAAGCGGCTCGACGCGCGCGCGAGCCGGCGGAGTCGCAGGCTCCCGTGCGCCCTCGCTGCCGTCGATGTGCAGCAGCTCGAGCACGTCACGGGGTCCCCGCACGAGGCGCGCGCCGTCCATCAGCAGGGCGTGCGCGCCGCGCGAGAGGGGGGAGGTGACGCGGCCGGGGATCGCCGCCACCGGCCGTCCCAGCCCCTGCGCGATTTCAGCCGCAGCCAGGTCAGCCGGTGTTTGCGCGGCCTCGACGACGACGGTCAAAGACGCCAGCCCCACCACGATCCGCTCGCTGGCCAGCTGCCCCCAACGACGGCCCTCGCAGTCGTGGGGCAGCTCGGAGACCGCGCAGCCCCCTCGCGTCGCCCGCTCGTACAGCGGTCGCAGGCGCGGCGAGCACGAGATGCCGAGCCCGTTGCCGAGCACCGCAACGCCGCCTGAGCCGGTCTCCTCGCCAGCGTCGATGACGCCCGTGAGCGCAGCCGCGGCGATCCCGTCCGCGAGGCTGGCCGCCACCGTCACCCCGCTCGCCGCCAGGCCGCGCGCGAGGCTGCGGGCCATCTGGCGTCCGTAGTCGCTCGGCGCCCTGCTGCCCACGACAGCGACCACGGGCGCGCTCGTCAGCGCGGCGAAGCGGCTGCTGTCGCTCGCGACCGTCAGCATGCGCGGCGCAGACGTGTCGCGCAGCGCCTGCGGATAGCCTCGGCGATGGCGGCAGAGCGTCTGCGTGCGCGGCTCGTGACTCGGCTCGCTCGCGTCGAAAAGCGCATACGCGTCCCGCAGCTCGCGTGCGCGTCGGCCCGCGACCGCCGCCAGCATCTCCTCGTCCTCGAGCGCCAGCAGCTCGAGCAGCCGCCCACGATCGCGCGCGCAGAAGTCGAGCGGACCGCTCAGCTGCGAGAGCAGCCAGCCGCGGCGCAGGCATGCCTCGCACGCACCGGGCGTGTGCGAGGGCCGCTGGCCGGTGCTCATGTGACCCCTTGTGCGCTCATGCGACCCTGTTGCCCGCGGCGCTCGGCTCCGGGCGCAGCGCGAGCGCGGCGCCGAGGTCGCGAGCGCGCACACGGCCGCTTGAGTCGAGGTCGGCGATCGTGCGCGCGACGCGCAGCACGCGGTGCTCGCCGCGCGCGCTCAGCAGGCCGCGCTGCTTGGCCGCGCGCAGCATCTCCTGGCCGCGCTCGTCCAGGCGCACGTGCCGGCGCAGCATGCGCGCGTCCATGTGCGCGTTGACGGCCACTCCCTCGTCGAGCAGGCGCTCGGCCTGACGCGCGCGGGCGCTCGCCACCTGCTCTCGGGCACGGGCGCTGCTCGTGAAGGCCGGCGCGTGTGGGTCGTGGGCGAGCTCGCGGTGGAGCGTCGAGAGCAGATCGATGCGATCGAGCAGCGGGCCGCTCAGACGGCGGCGATGGCGCGCCATGTCGGCTTCGCCGCAGTCGCACATGTCGCCCTCTCCGGCGAAGCCGCACGGGCACGGGTTGGTCGCGGCGAGCAGCATGAACCGCGTGGGGTACACGGCGGAGTGGCGCGCGCGCACGATCGCCACGCGGCCGTCCTCGAGCGGCTGGCGCAGCGCCTCCAGGGTGGGGCGCGCGAACTCCGACAGCTCATCCAGGAACAGCACGCCGTTGTGAGCGAGCACGACCTCGCCGACGGAGCCGCGGCTGGCGCCGCCGACGAGGCCGGCTGCCGTGATCGAGTGGTGGGGCGCGCGGAAGGGCCGCGCCTGCGCGAGCGTGTCCACGCGCTGGCCGAGCAGGCTGTGGATGCGCGTGACCTCGACTGCTTCGGCGCTCGTCAGTGGCGGCAGGATCGAGGCGATCCGCTGCGCCAGCATCGTCTTGCCTGTGCCCGGCGGGCCGCTCAGCAGCAGGTTGTGGGCGCCCGCGGCCGCGATCACGGCCGCCCTGACGGCGTGCTGCTGACCGCGCACGTCGCTGAGATCTCCTCCCATCTGACTGTCGTGGGCGCCTGCGGCCGGCTCGCGCCGTCCACCGCGGGGAGGCTCGGCGGGCGCGTCGCCGGCACCGCCGCTCAGTACCCGCACGGCGCTGCGCAGCCGTGCGGCGGCGATCACCTCGAGGCCGTCGATCAGCTGCGCCTCGTGCACGCACGCGGGCGCGAGCACGAGCGCGCGCATGCCCGCGCGCTGTGCGGCATGGGCGATGGCGAGCGCACCGCGCGAAGCGCGCACGGTGCCGTCGAGCGCAAGCTCGCCGAACAGCGCCACGCGCTCGAGCTCCTGCGGCGGCAGCTGCCCGGCCGCCGCGAGCACCGCGCACGCGAGCGCGAGGTCGAGGCCGGGGCCGGCCTTGCGCACGTCCCCGGGCGCCAGGTTGGCGGTGATGCGCCGAGCGGGGAACTCGAAGCCGGAGTTGATGATCGCTGCGGTTACACGCTCGCGCGCCTCGCGCACGGCGGCGTCGGCGAGCCCGACGATCGCGAACCCGGGCAGGCCCGGGCGCACATCGACCTCGACACTGACGTGTCGCGTGTGCAGCCCATCGATCGTGAACGCGTGCGCCCGCGCCAGCATCGCTCCATCTCCTGTCGCCGCCCTTCGTGTACGGGGCGGCGCAAGCTAGAGCGCGCTTGGGACGGGACGCTCGCGCGTACTGCTACAGCCCGGCGGGGTGGCGTTCGACGAAGCCGCCGCCGTCAGAGGAAGGCCCGCCCCAGCGCGAGCCGCCTTCGGCGAGGGCGACCGTGTCGAAGCGTTTGCCGTCGATGACCATGTAGGCGTGTTCGGCGTTGGCGTAGATCGTTATGTACTTGCCGGGGCCCGGTTCGCCGAATGACTCGAGGCCGGTGGAGTCCTCGGGTGAGCTGAGCAGGCCGCCGCCGTGCAGCGCGTAGGAGACCGAGCCCGAGCAGTCATAGCCCTCGGACTCGAACGAGCCGTGCCCGCCGCCCCACACGTAGGGACGCGTCGCGATTTCATCGGCGGCGGCGATCACGCGCGCGACGACGCCTTCGGCTTCGCCTCCGCCGGCGCTCGGGCCGGCTTCGCCGCTGGGGGAGCTGGCCGCGACGAGCGCGGAGTGCGGCGGCGTCAGCGTGGCGGCGTCCTGCACGCCGATCAGCGACCACGTCGACGGTCCGACGACGCCGTCCACGTTGAGCCCGTGACGGGCCTGCAGGCGGCGCACGGCGGCCTCGGTTTCGGGGCCGAATTCGCCGTCGACGGACAGCTTCAGCTTCTTCTGCAGCCATTCGATCGCGGCGGTGCCGGTGGCGGTCTGCTGCTGGGATTCTTCGGAGGTCCCACCACTACCCGGCGTCAGGCCTTCGTCGCTCGTGGCGGTGGTCGCGACGAGATGGTGGTGGTGGGCGGCGGGCCTGGGTATGGCCGACGCGGGCGGCGTCAGCGTTTCTTTGGCGTGCACGCCGATGACGCTCCACGTGGCGGGCCCGACGACGCCGTCGACGGACAGGCCGTGGCGGGCCTGCAGCCGGCGCACGGCGGCCTCTGTTTCGGGGCCGAAGTTGCCGTCGGCGCTGACGCGAAGCGCGGCCTGCAGCTCCTTGACGGCGCCCGTTTCGACGGCCTGCGCGCGCTGTTCTTGCGCGTGTTCTTCGGCGGCGACGGACTTCGCTTCGGCTTCCGCTTCGGCGGGTTCGATTTCAGCGGTTGCTTCGGAGCCGCCGGTGCTGGCGCCGGCGACGTCCGCGATGTCCTGCGTGCCGCTCGTCGCACCGGTGCTCTGCGTCGCCGCGGGCGTGGGGGCGGGGGCGGGCGCGGGCAGCGACACGGTGCCGGGGAGCGTGCTGCTGACGTCGGCGATGAACGCGCTACCGGCGCTCTGGGTGCGCAGCGCGGCGCTCGTCTGTGGGCCGACGACACCGTCGACGGCCAGGCCTCTGCTGCCCTGGAAGCTGCGCACGGCGGCTTCCGTTTCGGGGCCGAAGACGCCGTCGACCTTGATGCCGAGCGCCTTCTGCAGCAGCTGCACCTGCCTGCCTTCGGTGCCTTCGCTGATCACGATCACGTGTTCGGTGGTGGTGGCCGGTTCGGGATTGGTGGCGGGGATCGTGGACTGACCGCTAGCGAGGCTCGCGGTGGGGCCGACGGTCAGCGCGGCGAGGGCGCCGAGCGAGACGCGTTTGGCGCGCGAGCCGGCGGGCACGAAGCGCAGCTGCGCGGCGCGCCTGCGCGCACGCGAGCGGCCCAGCGAGAGCTGCCAGGGCTGCTCGTCGGCGAGGTCGCGCGGCTGGCGCAGCACGCCGCTGCTGTCGAGCAACGCGGACAGCGCGGAGCTCGAGTGGGCGCCGCGACGCAGACGCCCGCGCTCGGCGCGGGCACGGCGGGCGCGTGAGCGCTCCAGCGATGCACTCCAGTGGTCGACAACAGCAAGATCACGCGGGGATCCCGGCATCCGAGGCGTCCTTTCGATTCCATTGCATGGCGCCTACGGGGTTAGCTGACGGGCTCGCGTAAACGTCTACGCTACGCCACACTGTGTGGCGATTCGCCCCACGCAGCCTCTCGGCCGCACTTGGGTCCCCCGCTCCTGATCCCCTTGGGGAACAGGACTCGGCACGAACGGGCGGCAAGCTACCAGATCTGCCTGCAAGATGCATTACATAGGCAGGACTGCAAGGTTTATTGCCGACGGGGACGGCGGGCGGAGCCGTCGCGCGCGTGTGCGCACGCTGATAACTTCGCTCTGCAATGCGCAAGAACGGACTCGATCTCCGAGTGCTGCTGTCGCTGCTGATGCTGGTGCTGGTGGCCGGCGTGGTGGCGGTGGTGGCGATCGGCGGCACCTCCGGCGCGAAGGCGCGCAGCCAGGCGCGCGCGGCTGACTTCGAGGCGGCGGCGGTGCTCACGCCGGCGGTGCAGGCGCCGCCGCTGAAGCTGCGCAACTACCAGGGCCAGCCGGTGAACATCGCCGCCTACAAGGGCAAGGCGGTGCTGGTAACGTTCCTGTACACCAACTGCCCGGACGTGTGTCCGCTGATCGCGTCGAACCTGCGCGTGGCGCTGAACCTGCTGGGGTCGAAGATGGCGTCGAAGGTGCAGGTGATCGCGGTGTCGGTGGACCCGCGCGGGGACACGCCGAAGGCGGTGGCGGCGTTTCTTGCTCGCCACGAGCTGACCGGCAGGATGCAGTACCTGATCGGTTCGGCGAAGGAACTGGCGCGGGTGTGGAAGGCGTGGGGGGTGGGCTCCGAACAGGACGCGCAGCAGCCGCAGTTCATCAACCACACGGGGCTCGTGTACGGGATCACGGGCTCCGGCAAGCGGCTGACGCTGTACGCGTCGAGCTTCCAGCCCTCGGAAATCGCGCACGACGTGCCGCTGCTGGTCGCGCGCTGAGCACGCCCGCGATGTCAAGGCGGCTGCGATGGCTGGGGGGGACGCTGGTGCTCGTGGCGGTGCTCGCGGCGGGGGCGGTGTTCGGGCTGGCGTCGCGCCCGGCGACGGGGCGCGCGGCGCCGGCGCTGCCGCACGAATCGCTGGTCGGTGGCCCGGTGACGCTCGCGAGCCTGCTCGCGAAGTCCGGCGGGAAGCCGGCGCTGGTGCTGTTCTGGGCGAGCTGGTGCGACTCGTGTGGCGAGGAGGCGCCTGCGATCGAGCGCTTCGCGACCAGCCCGGCGGGGCGCGGCAGGATCGTGGGCGTCGACTGGAGCGATGGGCGCTCGGGTGCTGTGCAGTTCATCCATCACCACGCGTGGACGTTTCCGAACCTGCGCGATGCGGAAGGCTTCGTCGGCAACGCGTACCGCGTGCCGAACTTGCCGACGACGTTCGTGGTCGACGCGCATGGGCGCATCCGCATGATGCTGCAGGGGCCGCAGAGCGTGGGCTCGCTGCAGCGGGCGCTGGCAGCGGTGGAACACAGCTGAGCGGGGCGTTCCGCCGATCCAGGCAGCGCAGGCGCGCGGGCGGACGGCGGGTTGCGCCGTGGCCCTTGACTCTCACCCTGCGTGAGGCTCTGCTGGTTCTACGAGTGCTCTCCTGAGCTCCACCGGGGACTCGGCGAGCTGTATGTGAGCGATGAGCGCTTTGCGCGCAACTACGAGCGACACGCACCCGGGCTTGCCCTGTACGTGCGGGATGCGTTCGCGGCGAACGCGGGCGGGGCTGCATCGCCGGTTTCTTAGGCACCAGCCGTGGCGGCGTTCGCGGGGCCCCCGGGCCAGCGCCGATGCGAACATGCACCCAGACTAGCTAAACGTACACCTTTTGGGCAGTCAGTGGTACGTTTGGCGAATGAGCAGCTTCGACGCCCTCGACCGCCACTTCGGCGCGCTGCCGCCCGCGACAGTATCGGCGCTGACCACGATCGGGGAAGCCAAGGGCAGAGCGGATTTTTATCGGCAGCGGAATCCGTCGGGTCTCGAGACGCTGCGGCAAGTCGCCCTGATTCAGAGCGCCGAGGCATCGAACGCGATCGAGAACATCCACGCGCCGCTACCGCGCATCGAAGAACTTGTTGCGGAGAAGACCGCGCCGCAGGATCGCTCCGAGCAGGAGATCGCTGGCTACCGGGACGTACTCGCGATCGTCCACGCCAATGGCGCGGCGATCCCGTTCGAGCCGCGCTACGTGATGCAACTCCACGGCAACATGCACCGCTACCTCGGCACCCGCGACGCGGGCAACTGGAAGACGATCGACAACACCGTCGAGGAAGCTCTGCCAGACGGCACCAGGACCGTGCGGTTCGTGCCCGTCGCGGCTCTGCTGACGCCGCAGACGATGGACGACCTGCATGCCGCTTTCGGCCGCGCGCTATCGGATGGCACCTATTCGCCACTGTTGCTCACCGCCGCTTACGTTCTCGACTTCACGGTGATCCACCCATTCCGCGACGGCAACGGCCGCATGTCGCGGCTGATTACCCTCTGGCTGCTGTACGTCGTAGGCCACGACGTCGGTCGGTACATCAGCTTGGAGAAGCTGATCGACGACAGCAAGGAGACCTACTACGAAGCCCTCCGGTCCTCAACCCGGGGTTGGCACGAAGGTGCACACGATCTGGCACCGTGGACGGGCTACCTCCTAGGTCTCCTGCTCGCCGCCTACCAGGAGCTCGAGAGCCGTTCCGGTGTGCTCGCGGGCCGCGGTTCCAAGCGCAAACTGATCGAAGCTTTCATCGAGTCGCTGATGGTCGACGAGTTCACGATCGCCGACGTTCGAGATGCCGCTCCAGGCGTCAGCGACGGCTACATCAGCCGCGTGCTCGGCGAGCTGAAGAACCTTGGGCGAATCGAGTCGCTCGGCACGGGCCGCTCTGCGCGTTGGCGGCGGCTGACCAGCGGCGACTGACTCCAGCGGCACAAGCCCGCGTGCTGCCGCCCTTGAGCCGCCCTGTGTTTCGCGGAGATGGTGTTTGTAGGTTCCCTATCTTCTCTTGATGGGGATGGTTGGCCCGTCTTTCACAGCGTAGAGTTCCTCGACTTCTCGTGGTGGGCGGTCGTCGAGGTTTTCGTGGATGCGCTCGTTGTTGAACCAGGCGACGTACTCGAGGACGGCGAGCTTGAGCTGCGAGCGCGATGTCCAGGTGCGGTCAGCGATGAGCTCGGTCTTGAAGCTGTCGACGAAGCTCTCCGCGGCCGCGTTGTCGTAGGCATCACCGACGGATCCGATCGATCCCAGGACGTCGTGGTCGTCCAGGAGCTGTGTGTAGTCGAATGACGTGTATTGACTGCCGGCGTCGGAGTGTGCCACGAGCGAGACGTCCGCTCCGGGTGCGCGCTGATGCAAAGCCATCCTCAGCGCGTCGAGCACCAGGTCGGTGCGCATGTGCGACGCGAACTGCCAGCCGACGATCCGCCGGCTGTAGGCGTCGATCACGAAGCTGAAGAACACCGCGCCCTCCCAGCAGCGCAGATACGTGAAGTCCGCGAACCACTTCTCATCCGGCCTGGCCGCGGTGAAGTCGCGGTTGACCCTGTCAGGGCTGCGCAGCGCCGCCGGGTCGGCCCGGGTGGTCCGCCACGGCTTGCCGCGCCGCTTCGCGCCCTGTAGGCCGTTCTGGCGCATCAGGCGTTCAACACGGCTGCGGCCGACCCGCTCCCCGGATCTGAGCAGCGCCTTCCACATCCGCCGTGATCCGTAGGCGTAGTAGTTGGCCGCGTGTAGCTCGGTGATCACGCCGAGTAGCCGCTCATCCTCCACGGCCCGGTCTGAGCGTTGCCCGGTCGCGCGCTGATAGTAGGCGGACGCCGACACGCCCAAGGTCTCGCAGATCGGCTCGACCCCAAAACGAGCGCGGTACTCCTCGATGAACGCGCTCACTTCGGACGGTATGGATCGAGCTCGCCCGCGAAAAACACGCTGGCGGCCTTCAATATCTCGTTCGCGCGACGCAGCTGCGAGACCTCACGACGCAGCGCTTTGATCTCCTCGCGCTCCTGGCTGCTCAACACGTCTTTGCGCCGGCCCTCATCAGCTTGAGCCGGTCCAACCCCGACGGAGGCTCGATTTCGTGCTCGCACTCGGAGGCAGCAGCAGCTCACAGACTCCTGCTCAGGGCGGAAGCAGGCGTCTCGATCAGCCCTCGTAGGTGCCTGGTTTGGACGATTCTCGATCGCGCCCGCTGAGGCTCGTCAGACGATCGCTTCCGCATGGGCGAAGCAGAAGTCTGGCTTCGGTTGGCGCCGGCAGCTGCCGATCGTCCGTAGCGAGACTCGATCCGGAGGCCGTAAGGACGCCCGCTTTGCTCGGCAGGAGCAGGAGCGGGCCTGACTGGTGCGCCAAGCGGTAGGGTGCGGCCGACCGGATCGGGTGCTTGGTGGCGGAAGCGCGCAAGTCAGGTTCCCCCTCGGTGAGGCGCGTGCCTTGCCGCCATCCACAGGAGGGCTTCAGTGCACGTTGACGTCAATGGTGTGGGCATCGAGTACGAGGTGACGGGCGACCGCCCGCCGGTGGTATTGCTCCACGGGTTTCCCGACGCGGGGCGGCTCTGGCGCCATCAGGTACCGGCGCTGGCCGAGGCGGGGGTTCAAGGTGATCGTCCCCGACATGCGTGGCTACGGCCGCTCGGACAAGCCGACCGAGGTCGAGGCCTACACGATGGACCTGCCCCCCGAGCGCTTTCGGCAGTCGATCCTGGGACTGCCACCAGTCAAGGCGCCGACGATGGGCGTGTGGAGCTCAGAGGACCCCGCGCTGACCGAGGGCCAGATGATCAGATCGGCCAGCCAGGTAGCCGGTCCGTGGCGCTACGAGCGCCTCGACGGCCCCGGGCATTGGCTGCAGCTCGAGGCGCCGAGTGAGGTGAATCGACTGCTGATCGAGTTCCTCTCAGCGTAAGCCATGACCACGATCGACACGGATTATCTGATAGTCGGCGCCGGGGCGGCCGGGCTGGCGTTTGCCGATGCGCTGATCGCCGAGTCCGACGCCGACGTGGTGATTGTGGACCGACGAGACCGGCCGGGTGGCCACTGGAACGATGCCTATCCGTTCGTGCGCCTGCACCAGCCCTCGGCGTACTACGGCGTCAACTCGCGAGCCCTCGGCGGCGACGCGATCGACGAGGCCGGCCCGAACGCGGGTTGGTACGGGCGAGCGACGGTAACCGAGATCTGCGACTACTTTCAACGCGTGCTCAAGCACCTGCTGGCGTCTGGCCGCGTTCGCTTCTTCGGCATGTGCGACTATGCGGGCGACTGGTCGGGCGAGCACCACTTCGTCTCGCGTCTGACAGGTCAGAGGAGCACCGTGCGTGTGCGACGCAGGGTCGTCGACGCAACATACCTTTCCCCGTCGGTGCCGTCGACGCACACGCCTTCGTTTGCAGTCGATCCGAACGTGCGGCTGATCCCGATCAACGATCTCGTCGCGCTGACCGAGCCCGGCAGCGGCTATACGGTCATCGGCGCCGGCAAGACAGCGATGGATGCGTGCGGCTGGCTGCTCGATAGCGGTGTGGAGCCGGAGGCGATCCGGTGGATCCGACCGCGTGATACCTGGCTCCTGGACCGAGCGTTCCAGCAGCCGCTGGAGCTCGTCGGCTCGCTGATGGAGGGTTTGTCGCTGCAGGTCGAGGCCGCCGCTTGCGCCGAGAACATCGCCGACCTCTTCCGCCGGCTCGAGGCCTGCGGTCAGCTCGTCCGGCTCGACCCGACCGTCGAGCCCACCATGTATCGCGGCGCCACGATCAGCCAGACCGAGCTGGAGGGCCTACGCCTGATCGAGAACGTGGTCCGCCTGGGCCGGGTCACTCACATTGGCGAGACTCGCATCGCGCTGGAGGGGGGGTCGATCCGGACCGACGACAAGCAGATCTACGTCGACTGCACGGCCGACGGGGCTCGCAGGACACCCGCTCGTGCGGTCTTCGATCCCAACCGGATCACGTTGCAGGCGGTGCGGAGCGGCCTGCTTCCGTTCAGCGCCGCCCTGATCGCGTTCGTGGAGTCCGCCCGCGAGGACGATGCGGAGAAGAACCGGCTGTGCCCACCCAACCCCTATCCAAACGCAGCCGTCGACTGGATCGCGATGAACGCCATCTCCCATCGCGTCCAAATGACGTGGTTCGAAGAGCCCGACCTCCTGGCATGGATGGAGCGTTCTCGGCTCGACGTGGCACGTGGGATCAATGCTCACCTGGCCGAGCTGCAAACGCAGGCGGCGGTCACTCGCTTCCTCGCGAACTTGGAGCCGGCCGTCGAGAAGCTCGAGAGCTTTCTCGCGCAGCCAGCGTAGGCATAGGCAGCGTGGCGGCACTCGCCGGCGAAAACTGCCAAGCGAGAGCTCTCCCTTGACCGAGAGCGAGCGCCTCGATGGTCGAGCCCAGCGTGCCTCCTTTGGACGATGTCCGCATGCTCGACGCGGCTGAGCCCACGCCCGCATTTGCTTTCTAGGGGACGTAGGCGTGCGCTGACCGGCGACTCGAATGCATCTTGCTCGTCTGCAGCGACGGCCCGGCTCGTGATCTCGGAGCGTCGCCTTCGATGGTGGCTTCCACACGATGAGGATGCGGCTTTTCTTGTCGCGTCCTCCCGCGGTCTACGCAACAGCCACGACGAGTAGCGGTTGTCTCCGGCGCTCGGTCCAGTGCTGCTGCAATGGCTGTGGTCAGGGTGTTTTGATGAGCTGGACGGGGAGTCCGCGTGGTTTTGCGTTGCGGGCGAGTTTCCCGTCGAGTGTCCAGAGTTCGGTGTTGAGTTGTTGGGCGAGAACGATGTAGGCGGCGTCGTAGGCGCTTTTGCGCTCGAGCTGTTGGGTCATCGCGATCACGGCGGCGGCATCTTGATCGTGGTGAAGGATGATGGGGATCGCTGCTATGCGTTGGCAGGCTTCAGGCACCTCGGCAGCGGGGAGTTGGCCGGCGGCTACTGCTTGTGCGAGGGCGCTGGCGGTCTCATATTGCAGGAGTCCGGGGGCGTGCAGATCCTCGCCTTGGTCCTTCCATGTGTGGAGCAGGCGTTCGACGGCGCTGGCGCGTTGTTGGTCGAGCGCGAGCACGACCAAGGCGTTGGCGTCGAGGACGATGCTCAAGCGCTGCGGTGCTCGAGCTCGGTGCGTGCCTGACGTGCGAGCGCCACGCCGTCAATGTTCGGCAGCTTGGTTCGCAGCTGCGCGAGCCCTGCGAGTGCGCCCTGGAGGTCACCGGTGCTTGCTCCGAGGTCTGTGCGCACGAGCTCATCGGCGAGCGCATCGGGCTCCACGCCCCGTCGGTTGGCCTCCTGCAACAGCAGGTCGTAGGAGGCCTGTGGCAAGCGGATGGTTCTCTCGCTGGTCGCCATGGCTCGAAGTTTAGGCCGTCTCCCGGCCATTGTCCTCCGCGTCGCGTCTGAGCTGCCTGCTGCGCTGCGCCCTGAGGCGGTCCGTCGCTAACGCCGCTGAGACACCAATTGCGGGGGAAATCAGCCGCTGTAGACGGCTTCTGGGGAGCCCTGACAATCGTCTACAGCAAGATCGTCACAGAAGGTGTCCATTTGCAGGCACTTTCTACGGCGAGCACCTTATTCGAGCCAGTGTAGACGGCTCTCGGGGAAAGCGTGAAGGAGGGCAACCACGATCACGGCACAAATCTCCGGCATTTACAGGGAGAAACCAGTCGCTGTAGGCGGCCTTTGGGGAGCGCTTGGGGAGCCGTGACAATCGTCTGAGAAAAGCCCATCGCAGAATGTGCCGATTTGTGTGACTGTTCAGGTCGCGGCAGGGGGTAGCGGGTTCGCCGCGAACATTGTTATGTGTCGCGTGGCGGGCTGTCGCGTGAGGAGTTGGAGGTGCTGGTCGGCGAGCAGGCGGCGCTGATCGTGGAGCTGCGCGCGGAGGTTGCCGATCTGCGGGCGCGGTTGTCGGCGAACTCGCGCAACTCGTCGCGGCCGCCGTCTTCGGATGGGCTTGCCAAGCCGCCGGCACCGAAGAGCTTGCGGCGCCGGTCGGGTCGCAAGCCTGGCGGCCAGTCCGGCCATGAGGGCCGTCATCTCGAGTTCGTTGAGCGGCCCGATGACGTCGTTGTGCACGTGCCGGCTCGCTGCGGCGGCTGCGGCGGCGAGCTCTGCGATGGCGAGCGGGTTGGCGAGGAGACGCGCCAAGGTGTTCGACTTGCCGGAGGTGCGACTGGCTGTCTGTGAGCACCGTGCCCAGCGGCGGCGTTGCGCGTGTGGGCACGTGACGACTGCGGCGTTCCCGGCCGGTGTTGGCGCTCCGACGCAGTACGGGCCGAGGGTGCGGGCGCTGGGGATCTATCTGATTGCCGCCCAGCACCTGCCCTACCAGCGCGCCGCGCAGTTGCTGGCCGATTGGCTGGGCGCGCCGCTGTCGCCCGCGACGCTGGTGGCCTTTGTCAAGGACGGCGCTGCGGACCTCGATGAGTTCCTCGACCGCGTGCACGAGCAGATCATCAACTCGCCGGTCGTGCACTTCGATGAGACCGGCGCTCGCGTCGGTGGCCGCGGACGCTGGCTGCACTGCGCGAGCACCGAGACGCTGACCTTCTACGCCCTGCATGATCGACGCGGAACCGAGGGCATCGACCACACCGGCGTGATGCCGCGATTCCGCGGAATCGCCGTACACGACGGCTGGCCTCAGTACCGCGCCTATGAGCACGCCATCCACGCGCTGTGCAACGCCCACCACCTGCGCGAGCTGTTGGCGATCATCGAACAGCACGCCAACGAGCAGTTGTGGGCAAGCCAGATCGACGCGCTGTTGCGCGCTCTGCACGAAGAGGTCAAGGCCGCCAAGGCCGTCGGCGAAGACTGGCTGGACCCGTGGGTGCTGGCCGGCTACCGCGCCGCCTACGAGCAGATCATCGCGCTCGGCCACCACCAGAACCAGCCACCGACCGTCCGCACCGCCAAGCGCGGCCCGATCGGCCGCAGCCCATCAGCCAACCTGCTGCGCCGCCTCGACGAGCAACGCGAACAGGTTCTGCGCTTCGCCCACGACTTCCGCGTCCCGTTCGACAACAACCTCGTCGAGCGCGACATCCGCATGATCAAGATCCAGCAGAAGATCTCCGGCAGCTGGCGCACCACAGCCGGAGCCGACCGCTTCTTCGCCCTGCGCGCCTACATCAGCACCACGCGCAAGCAACACCGCGACATCCGCGACGCGCTCGCCCGCCTAGCGCACCACACCCCCTGGCTGCCCGCCGCCGCCAGCCCCTAACCAACCCGACGGCGACCTGAACAGTCACGAAATCCCAGGGCTTTTCCAAGGCGACGACCGGAATCGAACCGGTGTAGACGGCTTTGCAGGCCGCTGCGTAGCCACTCCGCCACGTCGCCGAGAAGGCCTAACAGCGTATCGGGCCGGCCTCGGCCGCTCCACGCGACGCGAGGCCGGCGGCCGAGGGAGGGGGTTCGCTGAGCGCTCGGCTTTGATTGTGCTGCGCCGTTATGAAGCCCTTCTGCGGGCCTTAGAAACCGTCCGAAAACTCTCGGCTGGGGGGCAGGGTTATGTAAACCGGGGTTGAAGCGGCAAGGCACACCACCCGTCGAAAGGAGTGTGCCTTGCCTGCCGCTGAGCCTACCCCTGCTCGCCCGCTGCCGACGATCTGGGAGGTCCCGGATGACCTGTGGGAGGAGATCGAGCCGATCATCGGCTGCTTCTATCCGCGTGCGCGGACAGGTCGTCCACGCGCCGATCTGCGTCGCGTGCTGGACGGCATCATCTTCCGGCTGCGTTCGGGCTGCCAGTGGGAGCAGTTGCCCGAACGCTACGGGCCGTCCTCGACGGTCCACGGCTGGTTTCAACGGTTCTCTGCCGACGGTTTCCTCGAGGAACTGTGGGCGTATCTGGTGCGCGAGTGCGACGAGCTCGGCGAGGTTCACTGGGAGTGGCAGGCCGTCGACGGCGTGATGGGAAAGAGCCGCTTCGGCGGCGAGAAGACCGGCCCGAACCCCACTGATAGAGCCAAGATGGGCACCAAGAAGAGCGTGCAAGTCGAGCAGCACGGTGGGCCGCTCGCAGTCGAGATTGACGGCGCCAACGTGCACGACACCAAGCTGCTGGAGCGCACGATCGACGCGGTCATCGTGCCCCGGCCAGATCCCGCGGATGTCGTGGAGCACCTGTGCCTGGACAAGGGCTATGACAACCCCACCGGCGAGGCGGCCACCGCCAAAGGCGGCTACGTGCCACACATACGCCGCATCGGCGAGGAGAAGAAGGACGGCTGGGGCGAGAAGACCCATCCTGCCCGCCGCTGGGTCGTCGAGCGCACGATCGCCTGGCTACAACGCTGCCGCGCGCTGCTCATCCGTTACGACAAGAACCCCACCAACTACAAGGGCCTCATCCAACTCGCCTGCGCGCTCCTTTGGTACCGCCGCCGTCACCAACGGCTTCAGGCAGCATGAAGAGTTTTCGGACGGTTTCTTAGCGGGGCTTTGGGACATCGTTAGCGCCCCTACAGCACGGGATCGCATGATGAGCGCACCCCAAGAAGACAGAGGTGATCCCGTTGAAGCGTGTACTCGCACCCATGTTGCTGGCGGCGCTGGTCGGAGGACTCGTCGCAGGCGTAGCTGTTTTCCTCCTCGGATCTCGCGGGCGCCCGCGGTCGTCGGGCACAGCGGCGGTCTCGAGCGTGTCGACCTCGACGGCGGGGACGCGGCGCGACGTCTCGTCGGCATCGCTGTCGGCGACGCAGATCTACCAGCGCGACTCCACGGGCGTCGTGGCGATCAAGGTCACCACCCCGGAAGGCGAGGATGAGGGCACGGGCATCGTGCTCAACAGCAAAGGCCTGATCCTCACGAACGACCACGTGGTCAAGGGTGCGACCAGCATCACGGTGGACACCGGCGGATCCTCCAAGACGACGCGCAGCGCGATGCTCGTGGGCGAAGAAGCCAACGAGGACCTTGCGCTGATCAGCGTGAATCCGAGCGGCCTCGGCCTGACGCCGCTGACGCTCGCCAGCTCCAGCCCGGTCCAGGTCGGCGACGCCGTGTACGCGATCGGCAATCCGTACGGCCTCGAAGAGACGCTCACGCGCGGGATCGTGTCGGCTCTCGGCCGCGAAATCGAGGCGCCGGACGGCTCCAAGATCGCGGATGCGATCCAAACGGACGCGGCGCTCAACCCCGGCAACTCGGGCGGGCCGCTGCTGAACGAAGAAGGCGAGGTGATCGGCGTCAACTCGCAGATCGCGAGCGACGCGTCGACGGCGGGCGGCTCGCAGCCGGGTAGCACTGGCGTCGGATTTGCGATCTCATCGAACACGGTCGCGCAGGCGATCAAGACGATCGAGTTGGGACGCGGCGTGGCGTATGCGTCGACGACACGGGGTGGCGCTGAATCAGCCGTGGTTCGTGGCGGCCAATCGCCGTACACGGTCGCTCCCAACGGCTCGCAGAGCCCCTACGCCGAAGCGGAAGCCTCGAGTCAGGGCTCCGGGGTGGAAGCCGAAGCTGGCTCAGGCTCCGAAGCTGGGTCCGGCTCGGGTAGCGCGGAAGCGGCCGGCACTGGCAGTCCGTATGGCTACGAAGCGGCCGGCTCCGGCGGGGTTGAAGGCCGGACTGTGATCGTCCCTTGATCCAGGCGCGAGAATCGGGTGCGGCGGCGAGGAGGTCCTCTCGCTGGCCCGAGTCTCGCGCGCTGGGCTCCGATGTGGCCGCAGAGCGACGGTCTCCATTCGGGCAGCCTCGCGCGCCGTTGATACCCTGTGCAGCCGATCCCAGGGCGATTAGCTCAGCTGGGAGAGCGCCGCCTCGACAAGGCGGAGGTCACTGGTTCGAGCCCAGTATCGCCCATCGTCTTCGGCCCCGTGGTTACGGGGCCGTTCGCGTTTTCAAGGACCTCGTTGGTAGCAATTTGGTAGCAATTCTCTGGGTCGTAGGATGTCTCGGAGACGGGCTGGAGCCAGATGTCGTCTTCCTGGGGCGTCTGGTTCCAGATGGTCCGGTTTGCGCTCTATCTTCGGACCGGCCCGTGCGTCCGGGGAGGAGCGTCAGACTCGACGACGTGCGCTCTCGCTGGAGAAGGGTTGGGAATACGCTAGAGCGATGGCGTCTCCGGACAGACGAGTTCGCGGCGACGTGCGCGAGGCGTGGGTGCTGCGTCACGTTGGGCTAGTCCTCGCCGCTGGCGCGATCACAGTAGCCGTGGTTCTAGTTCTTGGTCTTTTCTTCGCCCCGAACTGGGGCGTTCTAGTCGATCATCGCCTCACGGGCGCAGCGAGGGCCACCGCTGAAGACGCAGTTCGGTCACGGGCACTCGGCGTTGCCACGGTGATTGGGGCTGCAATCGCGGGCGCACTTGCCTGGGGGCGCCTCGACCTGTCCCGCCAAGAGAACCGCCGTAGCGAGTCACTCGTCGCAACGGATAGATATACGCGAGCGATTGAGCAGCTCGGGTCGGCGGATGCGGCAGTTCGGCTCGGTGCGCTCTACGCGCTGGAAGCCCTCGCTCACGACTCACCCGCGGATCGTGTGACGATCGCCGAAGTCATCTGCGCCTATGTCCGCCACCACACTGTTCGGCGAGAGCATGAAAGCTCGAAGCGGGCCGCAACACCCTCATCATCTGACGCCTCTGCGGACATCGCAGCCCCATCGACTGCTGAACTGCGCACGGACGGCAGAGCGGTTGACTACAGAGCTGCGATCGCCATCGCGCTACGACTCCCTGCGTCGTGGCGGCTTCCGGTTCGCGATCTTCGGGGAATCGTTGCGGTAGATCTGGATGTCGTCGGGTGCGAGCTGGGTGCCGTCGATTTCCGCGGCTCGCACTTCCTCGGAAAGACCTGGTTCTACGGAGCGACATTCCGCGAGACAGCGCTTTTCAACGAAGCGGTGTTCGAGGGCGGGGCGGACTTCGGAAGGGTTGTGTTCGACGATCGCGTCGACTTTTCGTTCACTGAGTTTCGAGCGCCTGAGAGGCTCGACAACTATCAGCGGCACCGTGCTGGCTCACCGTGGTTCATGCCGAACGACGAAAGCTCTCATGGGATCCACCGCCGACGGCATGAGGGACACGAGGGAGTTCGCTTCAACCATGCCGTGTTCGGGGGTGATGCATCGTTTGTGGACACGAAGTTCGAGTGCTGGGGTTGCCACTTCGAGAATGCCGAGGTGCAAGGCTCGATGACGTTTGAGCCCCGGGAGCTCGACTACTGCAGTTTCGAGCGCTCCCGCTTCATGGGCTCGGTCGAGTTCTACTTTCCTCATGGCTTTGACAAGGTGCACTTCGGCGACTCCGTGTTCGAGCGAGGCGCAAGCTTCAATACGGTCGGCAACCCGGGAGGATTCGAGCGGCGACAGTGTCCGGACGGGACACAGCGATGGTTTAGGGTCGAGCAAAATCGTGTGAAAGCGGGCGACTCTCTTTTGGAAGAAGGGGCCACCGTCGAGGAGTAGAACCGCCCGGGGCGGGTTATCCGACGGCTGACAGGGCTCGGCGCCAGTCGTGATAGATGTCCGGGTGGCCCGCGCGTTCCCAGAGCGAGTTGGTGGCACCGCCAGGCCATCCCATTCGCTGCGCAGGTCCACCTCTCCTGCCGGTGGGTCGGCCTTTTGCGAATCAAGCTAGGCCAACCGGCGCCGCTGTCGTTTCGGGCCTTTGGCATCTCTTAGCCTTGGCGGTCGAGTCTTAGTTCGTCCACGATCGCCTCGGCTCGCTCGAACAGTCTGCGAGCCGCTACGAGTGCCGCACCGCCAGCGAGCCCGGCGACAAGAAGCATCTCAAGGTAGGCGAGGGATCGAGCCCACCCGTGGACTTCCAGGTCGAGGACGCCGCCCGTGTTGAGCAAGCTCAGCGATAGCAGGAAGGGCTCTCGTAGGAAGCGGAGATGAGATTCGTCGAGCATGATCGTCGTCGGGCTGAGCAGCGCTATGGCGCCATAGACGACGGCGAAGGTAGATAGCGTCAAGACCGGTGCCATGCCCCAAGAGGTCACTGCCCTCTTTGCGCCTAGCGTCGGGGTCCAGTAAACGGCGGCCAGGAAGATCAGCAGGGTCGAGCCAGCAAACGCAGCCAGAGACAGCCAACTCAGCGACAGCCAAGACAGTCCAAATGAGAGACAGGCGATGAGGGTCGATGCCACGGCCCAAACAGGGCGCCGGGGTAGCAGTTTCGGACGAACGGGTCTACGGCGCGTTGCCGAGAGATAGGCGCTCGCCACTTCGACCGCGGCCGTGGGATCAGAAGCGCTCACAATGATCGCCCTGTGCGCGAGAGCGCTCTTGACTGCGTCCACGCGCTCTCGTTGGTCGCGCCAAAACGGGTAGGTGTCTTCAACAGCGTTGGCGAGCAGTTGTCGGAGCGTCGCATCGTCCACGGCGACGTTGCGATCCTCGGCAAGTAGTGGCACTTCCACGCTTGTGACTACTGGCGTCGCGTCCTCGAACCTCGTGCCCACTAGCTTTAGATCCGGTGTGGATGATATTCGCCATTCGCGGAACCGCTCGCTTGTGATGGAGTTCAGGCCCTCGTGGAGGCGCTTTAGCCGCTGTCCAGCGCTGTAGCGCTGAGTCTCGTCAGTAGACGCCGAGAACCTCAGGCGAACGTCTACATGCGGTCCATCTTCAGTTACGTCGACCGCCAGGTAGTAGCCGCCGAGATGCCAGCTTCGCCCCGGTTTGAGTGTCGCGCGTATCGCGCTCGCGTCGGTGTTCTCGTTGCGGCTAAAGGTTCCCTGGTAGGTCAGCGTGATCTTGAGCGCCGCCATGCTCTGAGCTACGACGCCCGCCAACCAATCCCTGCGGGCGGCGCGGACGGTGTTCTACCGTCGGCGCGGAGCACACTACGGCCGACCTCGACCACGGCGCTACGTAGAGCTCTTCTAACCGGGCCTGGGCTGGCGCACGTCCACGGGCCACATTGCGACGCGTCCGCCGCCTGCGCGCCGAGAGGCTTTGCCCGCCGCCGCGACGCTACTATCCAGGCCAGCCGGGAACGGTCCTCTCCGCGGAGACCGCGCCGTCACCGTTAGGAGCGAATCGGCCCCCGCTATGCAGCGAAACCGGCTCTACGGAGCGGGTTTCGTGCTTTCTAGATGCTAGCTGGGCGCATCGGGACGGGCAGGGTCTGAACAGAAGTGCAAACAGCTTCAAGGTCACGGCGAACCGCGTCAAGCCCTCTGTCGTTTAGGGGCGGGATGCTGTAGCGGGTCCAGCCGCGCTTTCAACTCGGCCTCGCTCCACCCGCGATCGGTGGCGAGGCGATGGCGAAGACATCTGAACGCGTCGGTGGAGCCGATCTCGCGCACAGCGTCGGCGAGTCGGCGCTCGGTCCAGCGCGGATACCACGGGTAGCCGTGGCAGGGGTCGGTCTCGGGTGCTACGGCTCGCTGACGCCGCTGCTGGCGCGTAAGGGCTCTTCGCACGCGAGAGCGCAGACCGCGCGGTGGCGTGAACCCAACCGGCCACCCGTCGTCGTCGTACTCCTGCGGCAACGCCTCTGTGACCCGCGCGACGCGCGCAACCTGCACGCTATAGCCCAGCGCGTCACGCGTATTGATCCGGTTGACTGGGGTGATCTCGATCGCACCGACTCCTCGGCGTGGCCGTATGCCTCTCCCGCCCACGAGCAGATCGGCCCACGCCTGTGGCCATCGCGCGATTAGGTCAAGCGCTCGCCACGTCGCACCGGTTAGGAAGAGATCTGCGCCGGCAACCTCGTCGCGCCAGGCGCGCGCAGTGCCAGCGTAGATGAGGTACGCAGTTGCGTGTTCTTCCACGCTGAGAATGTCCCCGAGCTTTAGCGCATCCCATAGAGCCTCCTCGGGCTTGCCCACCTTCATCTCCATAAACACCCTGCCAGCGGCTACCCCATCGAGGGCGAGATCGACGCCTCCAGGCTGGCGTGTCCAGCCGGACAGCTTCCGATAGCGCCCCTCGTGCGCGACCGACGCACGTCGCTTTCGCAGCGACTCGGCGTCTGCAATCGCGCTGACAAGCGATGCCTCGGGCCGTCGCCCTGACAAGGCCATTGTCTCGATGGCGTCGTGTACGGCGTTAGTGACCAGGTTGTCAACCGCGTGGGCCGGCAGCGGGAATAGCTCTTCAAACGTCTTGAACACGATGTAGGTGATGTAGTGCTCCAAGCGAAAGAGGGCATTTGTTGTCACTTCAAGCTCGGTGAACCGAACCTCACGCGCATCGCCCTCGCCAACGATCACCACGGGATGCACGAACCGATGCTTGTCGATGTTGGACAGATCGCGGAGCACGGCGAGGCTGTGGAGAGCAGGGCCAGCATCGAGGTGGTACGGCTGGAACGCCTCGATTAGTGCGCTGTGGTCGGGGGCAACTCCGCGTAGATACCGTCCGGCCTTCTTCTTGTAGGCGCTGGCTGTATCGAAGATTGGGAACTGGTTGTAGTCGCCTGGCGCTTGTCCGTTCAGCTCGACGAGCTGCCAGACGACGTGGTCGAGCACACAGCGGAGGCTGTGTAGGAAGTCTCCAACGATCACCCCAAGATGCAGCGGAGACGGTTCTGGCCCGGTCCTCGACAAGAACTCTTGTAGCTCCTCGCCAAGCGCCTGTCTGTGTCGCCATGCGTTCTGCAACTTCAGTCGGCAGCCGAGTAGGGGATCGTCAGTCATGAGCGCAAGATACGCCTCACTCGCTACCCGGCCGCGGCTGGCAGTGTGCTGATGGCCATACGACGTGGGTGTATCGCACTGGCTCTGCGTGGCGAGCTATCGTCGCGCTGTGTTCCGATCGTGGGAGATCGACTTCGATGCGCGCACGATGCGAGTGGAGTTGCTCGACGGGGGCGGGTCTTTTGCTCCGGATGCGGTCAGCGTCCACGCCCAACATCCCGGTCGGGACTTCTGGGCTGCGGAGCTCGAAGGAGTCGGTCTATGTTCGGGATGAAGCGGGGGAGTCGTAGTGGGTCGCGCGCGGGGTTCCATGCGAGGTCGGCCGACGCCGAGTACGCGATTGATGGTGTGTGGATGCGGCTGTTGGTCATGCGCTGGGCGAGTCGTGTGATGCGCTGGGGGTCTTGGCCTTCTTCGCCGAGTTGGTCGCGGGCGAGGTACCAGTCGGTGCCGTGGCGGGCGCGGGTGGCCTGGACGTAGGCGGTCTCCTTGCTGGTTTGCCAGCCGCCGGTGAGCACGACGGCGCGATCGACGGTCGCGCCTTGCTGGCGGTAGACGTGCTGCGCATACGCGAGCCGTAGGGACTCGACATCCTCGCCGGCGAGCTGGAGTGTGCGGCCTGAGCCATCGAGCGCGAGCGTGACGGTCCGGTCGCGGCCGATCCCGGTGATTTCGCCGCGGGTGCCGTTCTCGACGCGTGGCTGCCCTGCTGGCCGGTGCTGGGCGATGAACGCGATGTGATCGCCCTGGCGTAGTCCGTAGTGGACGCTCGATAGCGGGAGTTCGTGGGCGCCGAGTTCGCCGCGCTCGGCGCGGAGATGTTGCGCGCGGGCGTTGAGGCGGTCGATCTCTTGGTTGGAGGCGTCGGCGATCAGCGCGACCTCGCGGATGGGTCGATCGTGTTCGCTGGTGAGCTGCGCCCAGGCTTGGACGGCGTGCTCGGCTGCTTGGTCGCGGGTGTCCGCGAGGTGGAGCCGTCCACGGGAGTGGTAGTGCGCCATCGCGCGCTCGGGTTCGCCGGCGCGTAGCGCTCTCCAGGCTTTCTGCTCGCCGGCGTCGCTGGTGCGGTGGATGTCCGCGAGTTCGGCGGTCGGTGCGTGGCCGGTGAGCCGGTCGAACATGCCTCCGGGGCCGATCGAGGGGAGCTGCTTGCCGTCACCGACCGCGATCAGCTTCGCCCCTGAGCGCTCGACAAGCTCCGTGAGGGCGTCGAGGCGCGCGTGATCGACCATCCCGGCCTCGTCCAAGACGATCGTCGTGTCCCGGTCGATCTCGATTATCCCGGTGTTCGCGCGCGCGACGAGCGCGTCGAGGGTGAGCGTGTGTCCGGTGAGGGCTGGGCTGTCGGCTGCCGAGGCGCTCGGCTGTAGACCCGGACACGGCTATGCCGATCGTGCGGTGGCCGGCGTGTTGCTCGGCGCGAGCAGCGGCGTCGATCACGACGCCCTTCCCGGTCCCGGCAGGGCCGACGAGGACGGCAAGGCGCTCCGGTCCGGTGAGCACCTCCAAGGCGGCTGCTTTGCTCGGCGCTCAAGGGTGCGCCGATGCGCTCGGCGACTTCGCGTGTTGCGTCGGCGCGTGTTCGCTCGCCGACGTCTCGGCCGGCTGGCTGGGCGAGCAGCTCGGCGCGGCGTTCGATCGCCTGCTCCTGGGCGCGCACGGCAAGCGTGGTCATCCGCCCGCCCTCCAGGGTGAGGACTCGCCGGTCGCGGATCATCTCCCTCGCCACGGCGAGCGCCTGATCGGGCGCCATCTCTCCCGCTGTCTGCTCCAGCGCGACGGCGTGCAGGTCGCGTGCGTGGAACACGGCGTGCTGCTCTGTGAGCCGCGCCTCGATACGGTCCTCGATCGGCCGCTCAACCTTCGGCCGCTCGGGCGCACCGATCAGGCGCACGGCCTCGTCGGGGCCGAAGTCGTGGCGACGGCCCGTCTCGCTCCACGCACGTTGCAGGTCGCCGCGTGTGGTCAGCTCCTTCGCCCGGCGGTTCTCGAGCGCGAGGTTGCGCAGCTCCCCGCGTTCCGGCGCACGGCCGTAGCGGGCACGAAACCGCTCGGCCGCCCTGGCGACCTCACGCGAGCGGCCAGAGAACTCCTCGATCAGTGTTCGTGGCACGCCGGCGATCTCGAAGTAGCGGCCGTCCTTGCCGGTGCCCCGCTCGATCTCGTAGCCCTCGCCGGCCAGCTCCTCAGCGAGCGCGGAGCGGTAGAACGCGCCCAGCTCGCGGGCTGACCGGAAGATCGGCCGCGATGCGACCGCGACGATCCGCTCGTCCTCCCTTACCGCGCCGCTGATGACGACGTGACTGTGCAGTTGCGGGTCGGGCGCCCGCGCCCCGCTGACCCCTCGCGCGGTGGTGTGTCGGTACTCGGCGGCGATCACGTCCTTGGCGTGCTCCTCCAGGACCTGGCCGTCATAGCGACGACGCACGACCGGCACCTGCTCGCGCAGATATCGCACGGTGCTCTCGACGGCTCTGGCGTGCGCGGCCTCGATCTGCTCGCGTTGCCACGGATCACCGAGCGCCCAAACCGTCGAGACGGACTTCGGGGCGCTGAACGTCACATCGATCCCGCCACCCCTGACCGCCGCCCGCGCCCTCCGGTCGCAGCCACCTGCCCGTGCCTGGATGGCGACCATCCATCAGCGCGATGAAGTCGGCACCCTCGACCGGCTCGCCGGCCCGCACCCCCAGCCGATCCAGCGTCTCCGGGTCCGCGAGCCAACGGCCAGGGGCCTGCGTCATCTCCCCGTCCGGGGTGAGGTAGTAGTCGCCTCGCTCGGGCGCGACGGTCTTGCTCTCCAAGTAGCGCGCGTAGCCGCCACCTCCAGCCGCGGGGATGCTCGATGCAGTCATCACATAAGTGATGACCCTGAGCGGCCCAAAACGGCCGACGAATTACACAGCGCTCGCACACCAGGCGCACACCCGTGCATATCGTCTGTACTGGCAGTTGGAGCGGCTGGGGCCGCGTGTCGAGGTCGGGCCTGGCTCTAGCCGCGACGGCGTGAGTTCTCGGCGGCGTCGATCTCGCTGGCGAAGTCGCTGACGCTTGCGTCGACGGCTGCGAGGATGCGGCGGATGGTGCGCCAGTGTGCGCCGCGTTGGCCGCGCTCGAGGCGGCCGATGAAGGTGGGATCTACCCCCAGCCGCTCGGCGACCTGTTCCTGGGTCATCTCGGCCCGCTTGCGGAGTGCGCGGAGGGCCTGTCCGAGGATGAGCTGGTCCTGCTCGGCCGTTGGTTCTGAGGTTCGTTGCATGGCGGGAACACTCACGGGGCGCCTCATTCGGCGCCAGGGTATTTATGGTCCGGTTCGCCTGCTAGGGTCGTCGCACACATCAAAGTGCCCCCGCGCAGTTGGAGCTGCCGGGGGCGTGGCACCGAGAGCCTGAACTCCCGGCGCATAGGCACCCTACTAGCGGCGCGAGGGATGCCTTCTTCGCCCCGAGCAGTCCTCCCGGAGCCTCCGACGACAAGGAGGAACCGATGAGCACTACCCAGATCCCCGACGTGACCGTGCTGGCCGCCATCGACCGTGCGGAACGTCACCGAGGCCGACAAGGCGTACCCGTCTGGCTGGTCTTCGAGCACCTGGGCATTCCACGGCGCTCGCGGCGCGTGCGCGCCCAGCTTCAAGCCCTTGTGCAGGACGGCGCGATCGAGCAGCGGCGAGCGCACGGTGTGGACATTTGGGCGCTCTCTCCGAGCGGTCGTAGGCGGCTGCAAGGCGTCGGACGGGTGGACCTCCCGGAGTCCCCTCAGCATTGTCAGTGGCGCAACGCTCGCACGCTCGCCGCGCAAGAGATCGAGCGGTTTCGCGCCACGATGCGTGATGCGGTCACGGAGGCGGGCGCGCTACTCAGTGACACGCCGGGCTCCGACGCGTGGTTCGAGCTGGCGGAGCGGCTCCAATGCGCTGCGAGGCGACTCGGGTCGGCGACGTATTGCCTGCACGAGTGGATGGAGCCTGACGACGATCGGGCGGACATCGACGACCACGTCAGTCCGGGCGATCTGTCGCTCAACCCGCGCGAGCGTCCGCGACGCCAAGCCCGTCGCGCTGGACGACGCAACACTCGGCTCTGGTCGGACGCGGATTCTGAGGGGACGGACGCGCCGATTTGATCGGCCGCCTGCACGGTCCTGTGGTTGGTGTACGGAAATTCGTTGGCCGCTTTTCGCGGCTCAGGGTCATTAACCATGATGGCCGCCACGAAGCCACCACAGGACGCGCCCGCGCCAGCAGCCGCGCCTCTCTCGCCGCTTCTTGATGCGACGGAGGCTGGGCGGTTGCTGTCGGTACCCGCGTCGTGGGTACTCGCTGAGGCACGAGCGAACCGGATTCCGCATGTGCGGCTCGGTCGCTATGTGCGGTTCAGCGCGGACGATCTGGAGGAATGGTGGCGAGCGCGGATGCGGGGGCCGTGGCGTACACGAGGTGCAGCCTCGCGTACAGCGCGCTCGCTGCTTGTCGATCGACAGGCAGAGCACGGGAGGCGTCCTGACTAACGAGACGACTATCGCGTTGAAGCAGCCGCAGCGCCCGCTACCTTGGGCGGCCGATGGTGGCGCGCGATCAGGGAGACGATGAGTGATGGCGACAGCGAGGAAGACCACCCGACGCCCTTACGGAGCTGGCTCGCTCTACGCGCGTGGGGGCGTCTGGTATGCGCATTGGCGTGCAGACGGTGGCCGACAGGTCAAGCGTCGTGTCGGCCCGATGCGCGTCGAGGGCTCGCGGGATGGCCTGACACGCAGCCAGGCCGAGGCAGAGCTGCGCCGGCTGATCGCGGAGACGAAGCCCGCCCGGACGACCACCGGCGACGCGCTGACGATGGCCGAGCTGGGACGCCGTTACCTCGCGAACCTGGAGCGTCAGAGCCGCAAGAAGGCGACGACGACGGCTGTGGAGTCGATCCTGCGCGTTTGGCTTGAGCCGTTCTTTGCGGAGCGCGATCTACGCCGGATAACGGCCCAGGACGTTCAGGATTTGATGACGATGATGGAGAAGGGCGAGAGGCCCGGACCGAAGGCGAAGGGGGACCGTCGCTATGGGCGTCCTGTCGGCGCAAAGTCGGTCCGCAACTACATCGGCTACCTCTCGGCGCTGCTCGGGTTCGCCGAGCGCAAGGGATGGCTGCCCGTGAACGTCGCTCGGCATATCGAGCTGCCCGGCAAGCCCGAGAGCGCCGAGATCAGGTTCCTTGAGCCGCTTGAGGTGCGAGCGCTGGCTGACGCCGCTCTCGATGGGCCTTACCGCGAGATCGACCGTGCGATGTATCTCACGGCCGCGATGACCGGCCTGCGGCAGGGCGAGCTGGTGGCGCTTCGATGGCGCGACGTGGACTGGACCGCCGGCCGGATCAGGGTCCGCCAGAACTACGTGCTGGGCGAGTTCGGCACTCCGAAGTCCCGTCGCTCGACGCGCAGTGTTCCGATGGCAGACGAGGTTGCGGGAGAGCTTGACCGGCTCAGCCGCGCAGCGGGGGAGAGCAGTGGCGATGCACTCGTGTTCGCCGATCCCCACGCCGCCGGGCCACTCGACAAGGCGGCGATCCTGCGGCGCTTCCGCCGGGCGCTCAAGGCCGCGCAGCTTGAGCAGTCGCACCGCTTCCACGATCTGCGCCACACGTTCGGTACGGCGATGGCTGGCACCGGCGTTCCTATGCGGACCTTGCAGGAGTGGATGGGGCATCGAGACATCGAGACAACCCAGCGCTACGCGGATTACTCGCCCAGCGCGCACGAGTCGGCATTTGTGGAGGCGGCTTTTGGGTCGGGTGGCAGCAGCCGACCGCTCGCCTCGCAGACGACGTGACGGCGCTCAAAGATGCCTAAGGATCGGACTCGACGCCGCTTCTTGGCTTCCGATGTGCAGCTCGTGGTGGAGCGTTCGAGCGAGCGCCCCATCGAGTACGCGATCGTGCTCCTCGTGTTGCGGGACGGTCGCTGGCGCACGGTGCGCACGTTCGACAACGCCCACGATCCGAGCGAGCACCACGAGCACGCATACGTCGGCCTGGAGAAGCAGTCTCCCACCGTCACGTATGGCCCGGTGAACGATGCGATGTACGCCGCCGAACTCAAGCTGCTGCGCGAGTGGCGCGATATCGTTCACGGCTGGGAGCACCTGCAATGAGCGAGATCACCGACAAGACCGATGAGCTGTTCATGGCGGCGTCGCGGAGCGACGATGATCTCGGCTACCCGGCGGATGTCGCGTTCGTTCCCAGCGATGAGGAGTGGACCGACGATGTTCTCTGGCGCAACCTGATCGAAGGGCAGGCGACCGTCCTTGTCGGCGAGGACACCGAGCTGCTGCTGGTGCCGTTGCGCCGCGGCGTGATCGACCGACTCAGGGGTCGTGTGCCCGTCAGCGTCGCGCCCCGAACGCATGGGCACGCCTCGTCCTACGCGACGCTGAGTCGTCTTGGGCGTCACCCGGTGAGCCAGATGCGCGCCCTCGCGCACGCCTGACTTGCCGGCAAGCACCTGAGCTGGTGCAGCGTTCCCGAAGTGGCTTTGTCGATTCGCGTCGCTGGTAACGATCGTCCGCACACCTGCCTTTCGTCCAAAACAGGGGCGAGCGAGCGCCATCCTCGGACATTCGCTGTGGTCGCGGAAGCAGCCGTGAAGGCGTCCAGATGCGTACCTTTCGGCCTTGGCTACGCCCGTGCGATACGTGAGCCCGGAAGGAACGAGGGGGCGCTATATCTATCCGCCTAGCTATTCGCTAAGCTCTCCTACTAATGGCCGGACCTACCGAACTCTCGCTCCGCCGAGCACGTCGACCCGATTCCCTGGCAACCGCAGTCATTGAGTTGCTCGACGACTTCCAGTGCCCGATTTCCACCCCTGCCGTTCGCGTCATCCTCAACGCTCGGGGCCGCGCCGTAACCGCCGAACAACTCGGCCGACTCGCCGCCTACCAGCGCGAAGATTTCAAGCGGACCAGGATGCCTCCGCCTCTGTGCTGGGCGCTTAACCCAGACGGTTCCGCTGCGGTGCCCCGATGGTGGGCACGAGGCCACTGGCGGCTGCTACGCCGGCTTCGGACTGAAGACGCAACGCCGATCTGGTTTGCCACCCTAGCGACGCGGCTCTGCCTGGACCTCGCCAACCAGACGATTCCCCTAGACCCAGAGTTTGCGACCTTCGTACTCGGTGCAGCGAACTTGGCGCTCGGTGGCGGGCTCAGCTTCGACGTCCCAATGTCGAAGGCAGAGTGGCTGCACCTGTACAAAGAGGTCTACGCGCCCCACGATGGTGCTCTCAATAACCGCACGGGGGGCACCTCTGAACAGTATGAAGCAGAGAAGGCGCTCAATGCCAGCGATTCCCCGGGGCTGGACTTGCTGTTCGGTCGACAGTAGAACGCATGGGTAAGCGAGGGGATAAGCGCCGCAAGAAGGAGCGCGAGCGTGTCCAGGCACGACGGGTTCCCTATGAGGGCTTCCAGTATGGACCCCTTCGGGTTGAGAGGTTCGGCAGGCGCCTCTATACCTCGCTCGATCCGACTTCCCCGGACTTCGAGGCCTATCAAGAAGCCGTCGGAGAGATGGTCGCGAACCTACCGAACGAGTATGCAGATGGTGTACGGCGCCTAACGGAGCTGCTCGCAGATTTCGATGCGTTTGACGCTCTGGCGGCGATTTGGATGACAAACGCTGTGGCCGATCCGGAGACATACAAGGAGTGGGAGCATCCTGGGGCCATCGCGGCGCCCGAGCTAGCGGCCGCACTGTTGCTCCAGCGACCGACGCGCGAGGGGCAACGCCCCGACGCCATGCTGAGCGGCGCGGTGATCCTTGAAGCTCAAGACCTGCTCGTTCAACTACTTCAGATGAAGGGCTTCATGCTGATGGAGAACGCCACCAAGCGGGCGGATAGCTCTGATCCGTTTGCCGAGTTGCGTGCGACTGGCCTCGTCCATCGCTTGGCCGTCCGCGGACCCTCCTACGACTGGCAAGAGGAACAAACAGTTCGGGAGCTGTTCGACGACGAAAGCGTCCGAGACGACGTACTCGCTGCGTGCGGATTCACGGCGTCGGCGGCGCTGAAGCTCGTTGACGGAGTGGTAGAGGTCGGCCTTAAGCGCTTGAGTGATCGGGCGAACGAAGCAAAAGGCACGGCTGAACAGTTGATCGCGGACCTCCAAAGAAGCCGGGAAGGTCAACCGCTGCAAGACGTTCGAGCTGCCCCAATGGTCGCCGCCTTGGAAGACCTCGGTCTCGGTGACGCCGAAGCCGCGATCCATTCTCGCCTGATCGCATGGACAAGCGTCGCGCTCGGTATGACAATGAGCTTCACGCCGGGAGAACTCGCAGCGCATACGGGCTGCACGATCGACGAAACCGAAGCGTTTCTCTCAATGTTCTCGCTCCCGTTTGGCGAACCGCCAGCGCCCGGTCGAGAGATCGATATTGAGGACATTAGAAACCAGCCCCTGATACGAGACGATGCAGGTCACCACCTCTGCGTTTCCCTACCCAGCCTGCTATTTGCGCTGCGTGGGCGAATAGAGATTGCTCTCAAAGATCACGGCCCAAAGACGTTCTCCCGTTACGAGCGGCACCGGTCGAAAGTAGTCGAGCGGCGCGCTGTCGCCGCTCTCGTAAAGGCCCTCCGCCCCGACTGGACCCACGAGGGGCTCTTTTACGACGTGGAGGAGGATGGGGTCGCAAAGAGGCCTGAGCTGGACGGCTTGGTGCGTGCTGATTCAGCATTGGTAATTGTAGAGTCCAAGGCGTCGAGTATGCGGCCGTCCGCGAAGCGGCTGGCGCCCGACTCACTGCGTGACTGGCTAAAAAGTGAGGTCAGCAACGCGGCCAAGCAAGCGAGGCGAGCGCGAACGGCCCTGCTTGATGGCACGAGCCCGCCGACACTAACGGATCAGGCTGGTAAGTCCGTCGCCGTCAACTTGACTGGCATTAACCATGTGTTTGAGCTTGTCGTCGCACTTGAGGACCTGTCCGCAGTTGCGCCCTCAACGTGGCTGTTGACCGATGCCGAAATACTCCCTCGCGAGCCAATCCCGCTACTAATCACTCTGCACGAGCTGGAGATCATCTGCGAGATCGTCGAACGACCGAGCGAACTCATCCACTATTTTCTCCGACGACGGAGAATGGACGATTCGCATAGGGCATGGGCCCTCGATGAGCTTGACTATTTCATGCACTACCTTCTCTTTGGACTGTGGTGGCCGGATCAAGGAGACGGGGAACCGGCTCCACCGCCTGAGAGGTTGCTTTCGCACACCGAGGAGCTTGATTCGTGGTTCTTCTACCAGCGCGGCAAGCGAAAGAAGCCTGCCAGGCGCCCCGATGCCAAACACCATCCCGATGTTGCAAGTCTGTTGGATTGCATCGAGCAGTCTGGAGCCAGCGGCAGACTCGATACCGCACTTGCGATCCTGGACTACGATGCGAAGACGCGACGCAAGATCGCGGACTTGCTCAGGGACTTGAAGCGCCGGTCGCAACTTGACGGACGGCATCACGATGCGTCGCTGATAAACACTGAGTTTGGGATCACGGTGATGACGTGTCCGCCCGCATCTTCGCGTGGACTCGCTTCGCAGCTACGGCAATACTGCGGGCTCAAGAAGTATCAGATGAAGGCTGATCGCTGGGTAGGGATCGGCGGCTGGAGTGGGCCGAAGGAGACGATCCAGGTCGCGGTCGTATTCAACGAGCCGTGGCAGGCGAATCCAGAACTTGACCGCCTCGTTGCTACGTTGCCATCAGATGGTGTCGAGGGGAACTTCGATGGTCGTGTTGAGGCACGTCGATTGGCGAAGGCGAAGGCGAAGGCTCAAAGGGCTACATGAGCGAGAGGTCGTCGGAGAGCCCGCCGACAGTCGCAAGCGGAGCGTGTAGAGAGGGCTTGCTCCATGTGGCGACGATGATCGGCGCTCCGGTGCCGGCTACGGCCGCGCTCGCGGTGCGGGCCTGGCTGGGCACCGCGAGAATGACGAGCGGGCTTATCGCTCAGCTCCCCGCGTGCCCAGCGACGGAGCAGTGCCTCGGCGACACCCCAGATCAAGGCCCTCGGCGCGCACGGAGGCGAGAGCGTTCTCGGCCGCTTGGGCTCGCGTCGTCATGCTCCCGATGCTAGCGCTGCGATCTACCCCGAGCTTGGTAGCAATTTTGGTAGCAATTTGAGCGAACTTGAGCTGATCTGAAGGCACCGCAGGCCAGTAAAACCGGGCTATCTGGCCTTACCTGAGCGCCAGAGGCGAGTTCGAGCCCAGTATCGCCCATGACAGTTGTCCGCAGCGGATGATCCTTCTGCGATCGTAGGAGTGCTGTTTACGGTGCTGCGATCCGGCACTTGGTGCCGGGGGCCTTCGCAAGGCGTTTGTCGAGTGTGATGAGAGTTAGGTCGGTCGTCTCTGCGAGCGCCACGTAAGAGGCGTCATAGATTGAGAGGTTCTGTCGGAGCTCCCAGGCGCGCGCAGCCAAGATGTCGTAGGGCCATAGTTCGATTGCGAGGTCCAGAAGATCCGCGTGGGCCTGGGCGGCTTGGTCTGGGCTTACCTGACCAGAGAGCTCGTGCTTGCGTATAACGTTGGCCGTCTCGTAAGCGACGAGAGTCGGTGCCGTGATCTTGCCCGAGTCAATGGTGTGCGCGACCCACTGACCATCGGGGCCGCTGTCGAGTAGCAGCGCGGCAATAGCCGACGCGTCGCAGACGAAGCTTGAGTTCACCGGCGGTCGGCGTCGCGCGCGGCAAGGATCGACGCTGCGCTCACGGTGGAACCGGTCACCTCAACGCGGGCTCGAGCACGTGCAATCACGTCGCCCACGGGCGGGCGCGCTGCTGAGTCGATGAGCATTGAGCGCAGATACTCTTGGAGAGACTGATGGGCTCTGGCCGCTCGTGCTGCAAGCTCGTCCCGAACGTTGTCCGGCACGCCTCGGACTGTGATTGCTACCGCCATGCAGTCATTATAGCAGCATCGCAGCGACTACGGAGGCGTCCTGTGTGGGGCCGACGGTCGCACTGCTGCGTATGCCCACGTTCGCAGGTCATCGCGGAATGTCGCTCTACCGAGGCTGTCGCACAAAGGGGCTTGGGGTTCTGTCTGCTGGGTTTATGAGGCTTCTGGGTATGTCCCAGAACTTCTTGATGTGCGATCGTGAGCAGTCGTTGCTGTTGCCGCCGAACCTTCGGGAATGGCTGGCGGAGGATGATCTGGCGTGGTTCGTGTTGGACGTCGTCGGGGAGCTTGACCTCGCGGCGTTCTATGGCGAGTACCGCCGGGATGGCTGGGGGCGGGCGGCGTTTGACCCCGCGATGATGGTCGCCCTCCTTATTTACGCGTATGTGATGGGGGAGCGCTCCTCCCGCGCGATCGAGCGCCATTGCCGCGAGGATGTCGCTTTCCGTGTGATCGCTGCCAATCAAGTGCCCGATCACGCCACGATCGCTCGCTTCCGTGCGCGGCACGAGCAGGCGCTGGGTGAGCTGTTCGAGCAGGTGCTGGGGTTGTGCGCCCGCGCTGGGCTGGTGTCGCTGGGGGTGGTCGCGGTGGACAGCACGAAGGTCGCGGCGAACGCCTCGAGCATGGCGAGCCGAACCTACGAGCAGATCGCTGAGGAGCTGCTTGGCGATGCGGCAGCGATCGATGCGGCTGAGGATCAAGAGTTCGGGGACGCCCGCGGCGATGAGCTGCCACCCGAGCTGGCTGATCCGCGGTCTCGTCGCGCTCGGCTGCGCTTGGCCAAACAGCAGATGGAGGCCGAGCACCAGGCCGCGATCGATACTCACGGCGAGCGTCTTGCGTGGCGCACCGAACGGGAGGCCGAGTTGGGGCACAGGCTCGCCGGGCGTCCGCCGAAGGCTCCGCCGGAGCAAGTTCCGCCGCAGACCAAGCTCAACATCACTATTCCCGGCGCGCCGCTCTGTGCAAAACAAAGCGCTCCATCGCCTCCGCAAACCCCTCCTGCTCATTGGACGCGGTCACCCGCCGGGCGGCGCGCTGCACCTCCGGGCTCGCGTTGCCCATTGCGATGCTGAGGCCGGAGTGGGCGAACATGAGGACGTCGTTGGGCATGTCTCCGATCGTCGCGAACTGGTTGGCGGGAATGCCGAGATGCGCGGCGAGGTAGCTGACGACCTCGCCCTTGTTCGCGCGAGGGTGCGTTATGTCGAGGTAGTAGGGCTGGGATTGGGCGGCGGACACGTGGTCGCCGAACTTCTCGCGCGCGTGCTCCGTCGCCGCCGCCACCGAGTCGTGGTCGTCGGAGACCCCCACGATCTTGGCGACGTCCTTGACGCCATCGAAGCTCTTGACCACCGTCGGCTCGAACCTCACCGTGCTCGACTCCCGGTCCACGTGGGAAGCCTTGGGGTCTCGAACGAGCCAGTCGGCGCCGCTGTACAGCCACACGTCGAGCCGGGCGGCGGACAGCAGTTCGATTGCCGGCTTCACGACCGTATCGGGGATCGTCTTCTGCTCCACAACTGACATGTCCGGTCGTACGATCAGCCCGCCGTTAAAGGCTGAGATCGGCGTGGTCAGAGCGAGCGGCTCGATCAGCATCGACATCCCGCGGGGCGGGCGGCCGCTGGTGACGGCGAACTCGATGCCCTGCTCGCGCAACTCGTCGACCGCCGCGATCGCACGCTCGCTCAGGAGCTTCTCCTGCGTCACGAGCGTGCCATCCACGTCGGCGAGCACGACCCTGATCGGTGGCTCGGTCATCGTGCTCAGATCCTGCTCTTCAGTGCCCGGCGGCGGTCTTTGCGGCGGCTTGTGTGACAGACAGGCATCAACGTAATGGTAGGGGTTGGATATGGACCACTTGTCGGATGCCCGGCTTCCGCGACCATGTGAGGCGCAGCGATGAGATTTTCCTCACCGCGACGTTAGGGCCACGTTAGGCAGGCCCAGCAGCATGGTGCGCTCCGAACAACCTCGATCAAGGGAATGAAACGTGAACCGGATATCGACGATGTGCACGGCGGGCGCACTCGCCATCACGGCGGCAGCGCTCGCGGGCTGCGGCGGCAGCTCTGGGAGCAGTGCCTCGAATACAGCGAGCGCGGTGAGCGCGACCCAGGCCGCCGTGAAGTCGGCGCCGTCGCTGGTCATCGGGACATACAAGACACCCGAAGACGGCACGCTCATCACCGGCGCCGACAACCGGACGCTCTACGTGTTCCGGGCCGATGAAAAGTCCACGACCGCGCACGAGAAGCTCAGCACCTGCAATGGCGCCTGCGCAGCTGTGTGGCCGCCGGTTCTAGCCTCCGGTACTCCGACGGTGGCTGGCAAAGCCAGCGGGTCCCTCATCGGCCTCACGACGCGCAGTGACGGCACCAAACAGGTCACCTACAACGGCCTGCCCCTCTACTACTACGCGGCCGACACGAAGGCGGGCCAGGCCACGGGCAACCATCTCAAGGACGGCTTCGGGCTCTGGCTCGGCATGCTCCCGAGCGGCAAGCTCGCTCCCGACGGCAGCTCTTGATACACCGCTGCGCTGGTGCCCGCCGGTGTAGCATCAGCTGATGGGATCTGCGGAGGAGTTTCGCCGGCGGGCACGCGCGACATGGGCATCGGGTGATTGGGACAGCTTCGCTCGGTTGGTGGAGCCTGTTGGTGCCCTCGTGCTCGACCGGATCGTGATCGAGCCGGAGTCAGAGCTGCTGGACGTTGGGACCGGCAGCGGCGGCAACGTGGCGATCCCGGCTGCGCTGCGCGGGGCGAAGGTGGTGGGCTGCGACGTGACGCCCGAGCTGTTCGAGCATGCCCGCCGCCGCGCAGCAGCGGCGGGCGTGGAGGTCGAATGGGTCGAGGCGGACGCGCAGGACCTGCCGTTCGAGGACGCGAGCTTCGATCGCGTGACCTCGACGTTCGGCGCGATGTTCGCGCCCGATCACGCCCGCACGGCCGCGGAGCTGGTCCGGGTCTGCCGGCCCGGGGGGCGGATCGCGATGACGACGTGGGTCAACGACGGCTTCGCCGGCGAGCTGTTCAAGCTGACCGGCTCGGTCATGCCGCCCCCGCCGCCGGGCGTGCAGCCGCCACCGCTGTGGGGAGTTGAGGAGCATGCCGAGGAGACGTTCGCCGCCGCCGGCGCCGCGGCCACGATCGAACGCGAGACCGTTGACTTCGACTTCCCGTCGGTCGAGGACGCCGTCGAGCGTTACGCCACGGATTTCGGTCCGTTCGTGATGGCCCGGGCAGCTCTCGAGCCGCAGGACCGCTGGGAGGAGTTCCTGGGAGCGTTCGCTGAGCTGATCCACAGGTTCAACCCCGCGAGTGACGGCACCGCGAAGATCCGCTCCGACTATTTCGTGGTCCGCGTCGAGCGCTGACACCGCGCTCGGCCCCGAGGCGGGCGAGTGGCTGCAGCAGGCTACGCTCGCGATCCGCGCCCACATCCCGCTCGACGTTCTCACCGACACGATCCAGCCGTTCCCGACGTTCTCCGAGATCTACGTCTCCGCGCTCAAGGCGCTCCGCGGCGATATCGCGGGGGCAGCCAAGGCAGCCGGCGCGGGACCGCCCACGGCCAGCTGACGGCGAGCCTGCGGGCGGCCCCATCCTCGACACCGAAGCCGCTGCGCTCGTCGTCGACCTCGCGCAGCTCAGGCACCAGATCCCGCTGGCGCTCGCGCGCCATCGCGCTTGCAATGTGATCGCCGAACATGCATCCACTCTTGTGCAGCGCTGGCGTTCACTCAACACATTTAGCCCCACGTGAGAGCCAGCCGTGTGAAAGCTCAGGCAGGTGCCGCGGCGACCGCGTCGACGAGCGCATCGCCGTCCAGCGTTCGCAGGTACAGCACGTGGCGTCTCACCCGCCTGCGGTTCACCAGGCCGGCGTCCGCGAGCACCGTCAGCTGCTGGGAGATGCCGCCGCTGGTCACACCCAACAGCCCCGCCAGCTCCGTCGTCGAGCGGGGACAGTCGAGCGCCATCAGCACCGCCGCCCGGTTCCGTCCCAGCAGGCGCGCCAGCGCGTCCGGCGCTGCGTCTCGCCGAGACTCCCACAGCATCCCGATGCCGCGCGCCGGATAGATCAGCGCGGGCTGCCATGGCGGCGCTGTCACCACGAGCACCCTCGGCCACGCGAACACGCTCGGAATCAGCAGCAGGCCGCGGTCGTCGAGGTCGAGTCGCCCGCCCCAGAATTTCTGGTGACCGCCGCAGTCCTTGTCGATGCGCAGCACGCCGTCGTCCCAGCTGACCGTCTCGTCGAGGTCCGCGAACAGCGCGCGCGTGCCGCCGTCGGCGATCTGGCGGGCGCGGTAGAGGATGTCGTGCTCGAGCAGCGAGCGGATGCGCCCCCAGTCCTCGGCGATCGCGCGCTCCCAGTAGCGGCACATCAGCTCCGCGAGGCCCTGGACCGCCGCGCGCGGGTCGGTCAGGAAAGGGCGCAGCACCGCGGGTACCGGGTGCCGCTCGTATGCGACGCGCACCTCCTCCCGGATCTGCTCGGGCGGCGTCGCCACCATGCTGTCCAGCTCCTCCTCGAAACGCGTCAGCGGGCTCGTCGGCACCGGGTGGATGAAGTCCGGGTTGTACGTGTCGGAGCCCTGTAGCGCGCGCAGCGAAGAGAGGTCGAGGCCGGCCGTGCGCGGTCTCGCGCGCTCCACCCATGGCAGGTGCAGCGCTCCTCGGCTCGGGTCCTCGAGCACCGCTGTGCTCGCGACCAGCTCGATCGTCGGCGAGATCGCAAAGCGAACACGTGTCAGAGCCTCGGTGTCGAAGACGATCTCCAGCATGCTCCAAGCCTCCCTTGCGACCGTGCCCGCGTCGAGAGATTCAGCTCAGACTAAATATATTCACGCGCGTGAGAGGATCCAGGGCGTGATCAAGCACATCGTCATCTTCAAGTGGCGCGAGGAGGTCAGCGAGGCGGACGTAGCGTCCGTGCTGGACGAACTGCGCGCTCTCCCCAGCGCGATCGACGCGCTCGAGAGCTACCTGGCGGCACCGGACCTCGGGCTCACCGAGGGCACCGGCGACTTTGCGATTGTCGCCACGGTCGCGAGCCCCGAGGCGCTGAAGCTGTATTTCGAGCATCCCCAGCACGTCGCGGTGGTCACGCGGCTGCGCGTGATGGCCGCGAGCCGCGTCGCCGTGCAGGTCTCAGCAGACTGATCGGGCTGAGCGAGGCTGCATATCTGTCCAGCGCCTCGCGGCAACGCAAGCCGGGCGGCTATCGTCGCCTCTTGATGAGGTTGAGCCGAACCCGAGGCGGCATCGCGCTGTTGGCGCTGACGACGGTGCTGGCGCTCGGCGGCGCGTCCGGCGCGTCCGCAGGGTACACGCCCGGCTGCGGCCAGATCCCCATCGTCTACGGGATCCCGCCGTGGGGCTTCCACACCGGTCCTCCGGTCGGCGCGACCGGCAGCTTTGCGCGCGGCCACGGCGAAATCAACCTGGAAGCGAGCACCGTCTCGGGGATCATCTGTCAGGAACAGCACTTCCGCAACCGGCCCACCCGCTCGATCACGATGACCGTTGCGCACCATCTCGTCAGCCACTCTCACTACGCGACGATGTGGGGCTACCCCGGGAACGTGATGAAGATCATCGTGCGCGTGCGGGCCAGCAACGATCCGGGGTGCGAAGCCGGAACCGTCGGGCACGCGACCCTGTTCGCGAGCTACAACGGCGTGCGCAGCGACAGCGTCCAGTTCTTCTTCCCGGCCGCCTGCAGGGATCAGGATCACCTCTACCACGGAAGCCAGGTCAACAACCAGGTTCCGCCGCTGTAGCGCGTCCACGGGCGACCGCCTCGACGACGGCGGGGCGTGTGGGGCGAACCTCCTGTCGCCCCACACGCCTCAGTAGCTGAGCGCAAGCAGCCGAGTGCGGCCGAGCTGCTCTACCCAGCCGACGGCTGCGCGCTATTCCCAGCCGATGTTGCCCTTCTTGATTTCCGCCACGAGCGAGCCGGCGTAGGTGCCGGAGCCGAATTCGGTCTTCGGCAGCGCTTCGCAGAATTCGCCTTCCAGTTCGTACGGGACTTTGGCCAGCGCCGTGCTGATCGCGAGCTTCTTCACGACCACCGAGCCTTTGCCCTTTTCGATCGTTTCTTCCTTGTTGGTGAATTTGGCCGCTTCGTATTCCGCTTCCGGCTTTTTCAGCGCCGTCGTGGGGTAGGTCCCGGCGGGGATGTCGATCACGCACTTGAAGGGGCCCTTGACGGCGATTTCGATTTCGCCGGCGCCTTCCAGCTTGCCTTCTTTGACCGTCCCGCCAGCGCCGATTTCGACGTAGCCGTTGGCGTGGTAGTTGAACGTCACCGGCGAGGCGAACTTCGCCTTCAGTTCGTATTCGGCTTTCGCGATCACGGCTTCGGCTTCGCAGCCCGAGTACTTGACCACCGCGGTCAGTGTTTTCGTGGGGAACGTCGGGGTCACGCCGGAGGTCGTGGACTTCTCCTTTTCGCAGGTGACCGTGAACGGTTTCAGCGTGAATTCAGCTGATTCGCCGGCGAAGCGCGGTTCCACGTTTTCGCTGCCGACGAAGTTGTGCGGGTTCGGTGGTTCGGTTTTCTGCGCGATCGCGGGCGATGCCGCCAGCGCGAGCACCGCGACCGCCAGAGTCGGTGCAAATGAGCGTCTCATCCTCCGTGTCCTCCTTGCGTGGTGTCAGATGCGAAGGCGCACGCGCGGGTGCAGCGTCGCGCCATCGTGCTTCCCCTGCCGTCGAGCCTCGGCGAGAATACCAGCCACTCAGCGTCCCGAGTATCAGACCTGTTACGTGTGCGCTCGCCCGCACCCTGGCGCGACTGCGCGTGCCGCGCCGGCGCTCCCACGACCGTGATTGCCGGCATCGGGCGTCCGCGTGCCGTGAGGATCGTGCGCATCGGCACAAGGAGACGATGGTTGTCTCGCAGGTGCTCCTCCGGCGGCCGAATTCGCCTGCGGGCGGCGTGCGGGCGAAGCCTCCGTCCTCTGCCTCGGGCCGGGATGGGCGCTACTCGAGCGGTGCCCTGGTCCGGGTGCCGATCCAGCGCTGCGGCGTCGCGTGAGAGACATGGTCCTACGTAGAGGCCCAAGTGGATCGGACTCCAAGTGGCGTCGACCCGATCTGGAGCCCGCCGGGTCGTCGGACACCGCGCTCACGGACCCGCGGGAGCACCTGTAAAAATTTGGGCGCATTCGATTGACAGGGAAAGCCGCCGCGTGTTAGTTTGCCGCCCGTCCTCATACGCGTCGTCAGCATCGGGAGGCCGTTGGATGCAGTCGAGAGATGAGCCCTGCAGCCGCCCGCTCGAGCGGGCGCTTGCGCGATCGGCGTCGGCGCCGGCGACGGTGCACGCATGAGACTCGCGCTCCGGGCTCGCAGGAGCGGCGTCGCTCGCGTGCTCGTGATGGCCTCGCTCGCGACTCTCGGCTCCGCGGCGCTTGTGCAGCCCACGGCAGCCGACGCGGCGGAACCGCTCTGCACCGATAGCTGGAGCGGGCCCAGCGAAGGCAACTGGCAGACCGCCGCGGACTGGTCGACGGGCCAGGTGCCCACCTCCGCGGATGTCGCGTGCATCGGCGCGGGCGACACCGTCGATGTCACCTCGGGCGCGCAGTCCGACCTGCTGGAGGGCGAAGGCGCGCTCGTGATCGCCGGCGGGGGGCTCGAACTGGCGAATGCGATCGAAGCATCGAGCATCGGCTCGCTGACGCTGACCGGCGGCGCGCTCGACTTGGCTGGTGAGTTGGATGTGAGTGGGGTGTTGTCGGGTGGTGGGAGTGAGGCGTCGTCTGTGAGCGGCGCCGGGAAGTTGGTTGTGGAGTCGGGTGCGTCGGGAGTGGTCGGGGAACGGTGTTTTCGGCTTGTGTTGAATGGTGCGACGTTGGTCAATCAGGGTTCGTTTACGTTGGGTGCTGCGGGTGGTGCGGTCGATGGGTCGATCTGGATGGAAAACGGGGCGCAGTTGCAGAACGCGGGGACGTTCAACGACGATTCGATTGAACCGGGGGGCTGTGGTTTCGGGCGTGTGGCGTCGATCTTCGATAATGGGGGTAGCGCGCCGAGCGTCGTGAACACGGGCACGTTCCAGTCGGCTGACAGCGAAGAACAGGTCACTGTCGGCGTGCCGTTCGAAAACAGGGGTACCGCGAGCGCGCAGACGGGCACGCTGCAGCTCAGCGGCGGCGGAGGAAGCACGGGCGGTGGCTTCTCGGCGGCGTCGGGCGCCACGCTCGCGTTCACCGGCGGCGCCTTCTCGCTGAGCAGCGCGACCTGGTCCGGCGCCGGCGTGATCGCTGTGGCGGGCGCCAGCGTGACCGCGGGAAAACTGAGCGCCGCGGCTGCCCACGTGAATCTCGGTGCCGGCTCGCTGACGATCCCGGAAGGGTCCACGAGCACGGTCGCGTCTCTCGCCCTGAACGGTGCGAGTCTTGCGCTTGCTGGTGAGTTGGATGTGAGTGGGGTGTTGTCGGGTGGTGGGAGTGAGGCGTCGTCTGTGAGCGGCGCCGGGAAGTTGGTTGTGGAGTCGGGTGCGTCGGGAGTGGTCGGGGAACGGTGTTTTCGGCTTGTGTTGAATGGTGCGACGTTGGTCAATCAGGGTTCGTTTACGTTGGGTGCTGCGGGTGGTGCGGTCGATGGGTCGATCTGGATGGAAAACGGGGCGCAGTTGCAGAACGCGGGGACGTTCAACGACGATTCGATTGAACCGGGGGGCTGTGGTTTCGGGCGTGTGGCGTCGATCTTCGATAATGGGGGTAGCGCGCCGAGCGTCGTGAACACGGGCACGTTCCAGTCGGCTGACAGCGAAGAACAGGTCACTGTCGGCGTGCCGTTCGAAAACAGGGGTACCGCGAGCGCGCAGACGGGCACGCTGCAGCTCAGCGGCGGCGGAGGAAGCACGGGCGGTGGCTTCTCGGCGGCGTCGGGCGCCACGCTCGCGTTCACCGGCGGCGCCTTCTCGCTGAATGGCGGCACTTGGGCGGGGCCCGGATCGGTCAGCGTCCAGGGCGCTACCGTGACCGCGGACGGCCTGGGCGGTGCGGGCTCGCATGTGAGCGTCAGCAGCGGCTCGCTGGCGATTCCGGAAGGGTCGACCAGCAGCGTTGCGTCCTTGACTTTGAACCAGGGCAATCTGACCGTTGGCGGCGAGCTGGACGTGAGCTCGGCCCTGTCTGGCGGTGGCGACGGCGCCTCGACGGTGAGCGGCGCCGGGAAGTTGGTTGTGGAGTCGGGTGCGTCCGGCACGATCGGCGAAAGGTGTTTCCGGCTTGTGTTGAATGGTGCGACGCTGGTCAATCAGGGTTCGCTCACGCTGGGCGCTGCGGGTGGCGCGGTCGATGGGTCGATCTGGATGGAAAACGGTGCTCAGCTGCAGAACGCGGGGACGTTCAACGACGATTCGATCGAACCGTCGGGGTGTGGCTTTGGGCGTGTGGCGTCGATCTTCGATAATGGGGGTAGCGCGCCGAGCGTCGTGAACACGGGCACGTTCCAGTCGGCTGACAGCGAAGAACCCGTTACCGTCAGCGTGCCGTTCGAAAACCAGGGCGCCGTGACGGCACAGACAGGCACGCTGCAGCTGGGTGGCGGCGGTAGCGTCGCCAGCAGCACGGGCGCGTACTCGGCGAGCTTGGGAGCCACGCTTGCCTTCACCGGGGGTGCGTTCTCGCTGGCCGGCTCGAGCTGGTCGGGCCCCGGCGTGATCGCCGTGGCGGGCGCCAGCGTGACCGGAAGCGAACTGAAAGCCACGGGCGCCGACGTCAGCCTTGCGGGCGGCTCGCTCACGATCCCTGCCGGCACGACGAGCACGGTCAGCTCGCTGACGCTGGCCGGCGGCACGCTGGACCTCCTTGGGCAGCTGCACGTCAGCTCCACCTTCAATGGCGTCGGCGCGGGGGCATCGACGATCAGCGGCGCCGGGAAGCTGACCGTGGGCGCGACGGCGACCGGCACGCTCGGTGAACGGTGCTTCCGGCTGGTGCTCAACGGTGCGACGCTGCTCAACCAGGGCACGCTCACGACCGGAACGAGCACAGGCGCGGAGGACGGCTCGATCTGGATGGAAAACGGTGCTCAGTTGCAGAACGCGGGGACGTTCAACGACGATTCGACCGAACCGTCGGGCTGTGGTTTCGGGCGTGTGGCGTCCATCTTCGATAGCGGCGGCAGCGCGCCGAGCGTCGTGAACACGGGCACGTTCCAGTCGGCCAATACCGAAGAACAGATCACCGTTGCTGTGCCGTTCGAAAATCAGGGCACGGCCACCGCGCTAACGGGGACGCTGCAGCTCGCGGGTGGCGGCGCGAGCACGGGCGGGGCCTTCACAGCCGCTGCGGGGGCCACGCTGGCGTTCACCAGCGGCTCGTTCGCGTTGAGCGGCGGCAGCTGGGCAGGACCAGGCACCGTCGCCATCCAGGGAGCCACCGTCACCGCCTCGGGCCTGCACGCGAGCGGGAACACCGCGCTGGACGGCGGGCTGCTCACCGTCGCGCATGGCGCGGAAGTGCAGTTGGCCGGAGCCGTCGCGGTCGCCGGCAACTTCACCGTCTCCGGCCCCGGGACGCTGGTTGCCGAGCCGGGCGCGACGACGACCACCGACGGTGGCTGCGCGCGGCTGCTGCTCGAAAACGTGACCTACGTCAACAAGGGCACCTTCACGCTGTTGCCGGGCAGCGCCGCGCTGTGGCTGCAGGCGGGCGCGCAGCTCCAGAACCCCGGCGCGATCGTCGACCAGGCGGAAGATCCGGGATGCGGATATGGCTCGGGCGGGACATCGATCTACAACGGCGGCGGCGAACCCGCGATCGTCGACACGGGCACATTCCGCGCCGAAGGCCCCGGCACGCTCCAGGTCGCGGTGCCGTTCGAGGACCAGGGAACGGTGGAAGCCAAGAGCGGCACGCTCCAGCTCGACGGGAACGTGGCCAACAACAAGCTGATCTCGATCGCGGCCGGCGCCAGGCTGAACGTGACCGGCAACTACACCGAGGGCGAAAACGGGACGCTCAAGCTCGCCATCGCGAGCCCGTCGAGCTTCGGCGCCCTGTCCGTGAACGGCACGAGCGCGCTGGACGGGTTGCTGGAGATCACCTCCGTGAACGGGTACAGCGGCGAACTCGGCCAGTCCTTCGCGATCCTCTCGACCGCCGCGGAGTCGGGCGCCTTCTCCTTCGTGGCTGGCAGCGGGCTCGCCTCGGGGCTGTCCTATCAGCCCAACTACTCAAACAGCGGCGTGACGCTGCTGGTGGCCAACGCGGAAGGCCACGTGCCGGTGCCCGTGGTGGTCTCGCCGCCCCGCGTCTCCGGCGGCTCGCTGCAGCAGGGCCAGACGCTCGTGCTCAGCCACGGCTCCTGGGAACACGTGCCGAGCGAATACATCGACCAGTGGCTGCGCTGCAACGAATCGGGAGGAGGGTGCGAACCGATTCCCGGCGCCGGCGGGCAGGCGTACGTCACGACGCGAAGCGACGTCGGGCACGCGATCGTGGTGCAGGAGATCGCGCGCAACGCCGGCGGTCAGAGCGCGCCCGCCGACTCCGCTCCCACCGCGGTCGTCACCGCGCTGCCGCTGCGCGCCGTGGCGGGCGAAGCCGTGAGCACCTTCACGGGTGCGAACGTGACGCTCGACGGCGCAGCGAGCACCCCGGCTGCGGAAATCGGCAGCTACAGGTGGGAATTCGGCGACGGCGAAAGCGCCGAAGGGGCCGTCGTCCGCCACGTCTATAGGAATCCGGGCAAATACACGGCCACACTCACGGTCAGCCGCGGAAGCGAACACGCGAGCCAGTCGCTGGCCGTCGAAGTCGTCACCCCGCCAGGCGCCGAACACGCCGCCGCGGTGACGCTCGGCGACTCGCGCGAAAGCCCGATCAGCGAAGCGGATGTGCTGTACGTAGCCGCAAACGGCACGCGTACCGAAGCCACCAGCAACTCGCGGGGAGAAGCGGACCTCGCCGGCCTGCCCGAAGGCGAAGACACCGTCTACGTCTACAAGAGCGGCTTCCGACCCGCCACCGGGATCGTCGACGTCGACAGCCAGCACCAGGGCTTCACGAGCATCACGCTCGAACCCGGCGAAGTGGCCACCACGGGCCTCACCTCGCACGAACTCACCTTCAGCGAAATCGTCGAAGCCGGGATCGACCCGAGCGAACCGGCCAACCAGACGGTCGACAGCTTCGAAGCGAAGCTGGAATTCGCCGGCTCCATCACCGTGGAACTGCAGGGCGACATCAACTCCGAAGGCGAGTTCGCGGGCGGCAGCGCGCCGTCGGGCACCGTCACCCCGCCGGAAGGCGGCGGCGGCTCGCCAAGCCCGCTGAAATGCGAACAGGGGGAAAGCGGGCCCGAACACACCGCCTGCGAAACCACCGTACAGAGCCCGAGCGGCGAAACCACCCGCATCATCGTCAAACCTGCGACCATCGAAAACCACCCGGTCATGCAGTGGTTGATCTTGCGGGGCAGCGCGGTGACGGTCAAGCAGTTCTTCGAAGTGAGCATGGTCGTCCAGAACCTCTCCGAGGAAGAGCCGTTCGGGCTGACCGCGGGCACCGCCACGCTCAGCCTGCCGAGTGGCATGAGCCTCGCACCGACCGCCGAACCGCAGTCGCTGGCCCAGTCGACCGCCGCGATCCCGCCGCTCGGCAGCGTCACCACCAACTGGATCATCCGCGGCGACGCGCCCGGCGAGTACACGCCATCGGTCAACTACGAAGCCCAGCTCGAACCGTTCGGCAGCGCCGTCAGCACGCAGGCCGCGTTGGCCCACCCGCTGGAAGTCTGGGGCGCGAACGCGCTGGCCACCGTCCTCAAGATCGACAGCGGCCCCGCCGAACGAGGCATCCCCTACCACGTGACGCTCGGCGTGAAGAACGTCAGCACGATCCCGCTGTACAACGTCGCCGTCAACACCAGCGCACCGGTGCACAACCACTTCATACTGCAGCCCGAGCAGCAGTCCACGACGACCGTCGGCGAGCTGCGTCCCGGCCAGACGGTCTTCGCCCCGCAATACATACTCGTCACCCAGTCGCCGCACGAAATCTACGGGGAAATCAAAGAAGGCAAGCTGATCGGGGAATCCGCCGCCGAACTGCAGAGCGCGACGCTCGCCGGCGAAACGAGCGATGCGTCTCCCACGATCGAACGGGTCTCGCCCCCGACGCTGTACGAAGCGACGCCCAGCGCGGCCGGCGGCGGCGAGGTCCATCTGCAATGGCGCCAGGTACCCGGGGCCGAAGGGTACGAGATCTTCTCGACGCCCTCGCTCGGCACGCCGTTCGGGGCGAGCCCGCTGGCGGTGCTGCCCGCCACCGCCAGCAGCGCCGAAGTGGCCGGTGCGAGTTCGGAATTCTTCGCCGTCAGCACGCTCGTGGGCGGGCGCCTGGTCCTCGATCATCCGCTCGTCGAAGCCGCGCAGGCCGAACGCGAATCCAAAGAAAAAGAAGAAGAAGAAGAACGGGAAAAGGAAGAAGAAAAAGAACTCGAACGCGAACGCCACGAACGCGAAGAAGAAGCCAAGCGGGAAAAGCACGAAGGCGAAAAGAACGAAAGCGAACCGAACCGGCCGGAGTGCAAGTCCGGCGACGCCGTCAACTGCGCGACGGGCAACCACACCGAGACGCAGTCCGATCTCAGTGTCGGCGGACGCGGGCCCGTCCTCGGCGTGACGCGGACGTACAACTCCCAGCAGGCAGTCCGTGCGACGAAACCGGGGCCGTTCGGCTACGGCTGGACCAGCCCGTACGGCGACTACGTGACGATCTCGCGCTGGTGCAGCGTCAAACGGTCCTGCGGCTCCGGCGGCAGCGGCTCCGCGGTCATCCACCAGGCGAACGGGAGCACCGTGTACTTCTCCAAACGTGAAGGGGCCGGAGCCGGCAAAGAAGGCTGGGAAGGCGGCGCGCTCGTCCAGGCGACGCTCACCGAATCCGGCAGCCAGCTGCTCTTCAGGCTGCCCAACGGGCACACGCTCACGTTCAACACGAGCGGACACCTGTCGAGCCATCTGGGGCCGCTGAAATACTTCACGATCACCGAAGGAGCGGCTCCCATCTCGAGCGAAGCCGACCGCGACGGCAACGCGCTGAGCTTCGCCTACAACGAAGCCGGCGAGCTTGCGAGCATCAGCGATGCGGCCGGACGCAAAGTCACCCTCGCCTACAACTCCGAAGGCCAGATCGCCACCGCCACCGATCCGATGGGGCACGTGGTCAAATACGGCTACGAACACGGCAACCTCATCAGCGTCACGGAGCCGGGCGAAACGGCCGCACGGTGGAAATACGGATACGACTCGTCGCATCAGATGACCTCCGCGACCGAAGCCGCAGCCCACACCGCCATCACCGAATACGACGCGTTCCACCGCGTGATCGCGCAGACCGACGCGGCTGGGCGCAAACGGAGCTGGAACTACACGACCACAGGCTCGGGCCCGAAGACGACGATCACCGAACCGAACGGATCGACCACCGTCGAGCAGTTCAACGCCGAAGACGAGCCGACGAGCATCACACACGCCTACGGCACGTCGCTGGCGACGACGACGACCTCGGAATACAACGGGAAGGAAGAGCTCGTCGCAACGACCGATCCCGAAGGCGGAACGACCTCCTATACATACGACTCGCAAGGCGACCGCACGAGCGAAACCGATCCGCTCGGGCATACGAGCAAATGGTCCTACAACGCCTACAACGAAATCGTCAGCGAAACGAAGCCCAACGGCGAGGCGACCACGATCACGCGCGACGAACACGGCAACGAGACCGAAGTCGCGCGCCCGGCCCCAGGCGGCCAGACGCAGACCACGAAACGGACGTATGACGCTGAGGGTGACCTGCTGACGATGACGGACCCGCTCGGTCGCAAATGGACATACACGTACGACGCGGCCGGCGACCGCGAAACCGAAACCGATCCCGAAGGCGACAAGCGCACGTTCTCCTATGACGCAGACTCGAGCCTGATCGCGACGGTCAGCCCGCGCGGAAACCTCGCGGGGGCCGAACCGGCGAAATTCAAGACGACGCTCGAACGCGACGCGCAGGAGCGCGTGATCAAGACGAGCAACGCGCTTGGCCACACCACCAAAACCACCTACAACGCAGGCGGGCAGGTCGCCACCTGGACGGACGCGAACGGCGATACGACCACCTACACCTACGATCCGGACAGCGAGCCGACCAAGGTCGTCGAAGCCAACGGCGCGACGAAGGAAACCGAATACGACGCCGCCGGCCAGGTGATCGCGCAGATCGACGGCGACCACCACAAGACCAGCTACGTGCGCAACGCGCTCGAGCAGGTGAGCGAAGTCAAGGATCCGCTCGGTCACAAAACGATCAAGGCGTATGACAGGAACGGCAACCTCGCGAGCGAAACGAATCCGGAAGGCAAGACCACGACGTACACGTACGACGCGGACAACCGTGCGACGAAGATCACCTACTCCGACGGCAAAACCGCGACCGTCGAATACGAATACGACGCCGACGGCAACCGCGCGAAGATGACCGACGGCAGCGGGACCACGACCTACGTCTACGACCAGCTTGATCGCCTCACCGAAAGCGTCGACGGCCACGGCGATCGGACCGCCTACGAATACGACCTCGATGGCGAGCAGACGAAGATCGTCTACCCCAACGGTCACGGCGTCACGCGCACGTTCGACGCGGATGGGCGGCTGAAGAGCACCACGGACTGGCTCGGCAACACCACGAGCTACAACTACGACGCCGACTCGCACCAGACCGCCACGGTGTTCCCGCATGCCAGCGAAGACGAAGACACCTACACGTACAACGACGCGGACGAACTGACCAAAACGCTGATGAAGCGCGGCAAAACGACGCTCGCCTCGATCGCCTACACGCGCGCCAAAAACGGGACCGTGACGAAAACGACCACCAAAGACCTGCCCGGCGAAGCGAAAACGACCTACACCTACGACAAAGGCAACAGGCTGACCGCCGCCAGCGGCACGGCCTACGAATACGACGCTGCCGGCAACCCGACCAAGATCGGCACGACGACGAACACGTTCAACGCGGGCGACGAGGTGACAGCCACATCCGCGGGCGCGACGTACGCCTACAACGAAGAGGACGAGCGCATCAAAGCGACGCCCGCGAGCGGTCCGGCGACGACCTACAGCTATGACCAGGCCGGCGATCAGATCGCGATCAGCCGGCCCGGCGAAGGCTCGATCCAGCCGATCGAAGAGACATACGGCTACAACGGCGACGGGCTGCGCGTGTCCCAGAGTGGCGGCGGTCACACCGGCTACCTGACCTGGGACGCCGCCGAACAGCTTCCGCTGCTGCTCTCCGAAGGCAGCAACTCCTACATCTACGGCCCCGGCGACCTGCCGACGGAGCAGATCTCGAGCGAAGGCAAAGTCCAGTACCTGCATCACGATCAGCAGGGCTCGACCAGGGTGCTAACCGGCGCTACGGGGTCGGTCGAAGCGACTTCCACCTACGGCGGCTACGGCAATCTCCTGGCTTCCACCGGAACCGCCACCACGCCGCTCGGCTATGACGGCCAGTACACCGAACCGGGCACGGGTCTCATCTACCTGCACGCTCGCTCATACGAACCGGCCAGCGCGCAGTTCACGAGCGTCGACCCGGCGGTCGAATCGACCGGGGCTCCGTACAGCTACGCCGGCGACGATCCCGTCAACGCGGCCGACCCCTCCGGGCTGGTCACGGCCAACGAAATCCGCGCCGAAACCGTGGAGGAAGAGCTCGCGGCCTCCGACGAAGCGGAGCGGCAGCTCTACGAAGAGCGGGTCCAGGCCGAACAGGCATGCGAACAGGCGCGCGCGGCCGAAGACGCGAGAGCCGAGCAGCTGGTGAAGGAACTGCGCTACGCCCAGATTCGATCGCTCACGGAAGTCAACGCTCGGATCAGCCTCCAAGAACGCTACAAGCTGCTCGTGGAACGCTACCGGGAAATCACCGAAGCCTGGGGCAAGGGATTCGTCTTCGGCGTGATCTGCTACCCGGCGAAAGTGCTTGGCGGCGTCTGCGAAGCGTTGTTCGAGCCCGAGCCCGCCGAATGATCACCGTGCCCGAGGTCCGCGCTGACGGCGCGCGTGTCCGCGCGGTCAGCCGCCCAGCCGCCTTTTGAGATAGCTCCTCAGCGGCTGATCGGTGCCACCGAGTGCCAGCCATGCCTTGCGCAGCATCCCGCTCAGCGCCTGAAACGTCCCGATGGCGAACACGCCCGCGGCAACGAGCTCCGCGAAGCCGCCGAGGTTGACGATCACCAGCACGAGGGCCAGCGCCGAGACGAGCACGCAGCCGACGATTCCCTTCCATGTCTGCGGAGCGCGCCGTTCGATCAGCACCCGGCGCAGCAGGTCGTCCTCTGGTTCAGGCTGACCCTCCACGGACCCCAGTGTAGTCGCAGCGGTAGTCGGCTCTGGCTGGCTGTAGGGTCCGTGCGTGTCGCCTGTTCACCACCGCTTCCTTGGCGCTGGCGCTGTGATCGCGGCGCTCGGGCTCAGCGCGTGCGCCACAGGCAGCCCGCAGATGGGCGCGTCCGCGTTCCTTGACGAACACGCCGCGGTAGCCGCGCGTGTCGCGCTCGCCACGCGGGCGGTCGAGTTGCAGGTCGTGCACCTGGGGCGCGTGCCGGCCAGCGCGCAGCTTCGCTCGCTCGCCCGCGCCGCGGCGCAGGCGCGCACCGAGCTGCTGCGGGCGAGCGGGTGGGCGGTTGCCGGGCAGGGGCAGGAAGGCGCCGAAGAAGAAGACGTGCCGCGCGCCGAGACGCAGGTGACGGAAGGCGCCGGCGAACTGGCCGGCGCGATGTCCGCGCTGCAGTCGTATGCGCGCGCGCCCGGCGCGGCCGCGCTTGCCCGCTACCAGAGCAGGCTCGCGCAGGAGCGCGCGCAGTGGAACGAAGGCATCGCGCAGCTCTGGCACCTCGCGCACAGGTCCCATCCGCCAACCGTCTGAGCCGGCCCGTCCGCAGGTCATCCAGGGAGCCGGCAACGGCTTGGCGGCAGGTGCTCCCACTATCGTGTGCGCGTGCCCTACGCGCCCCCGCAGGAGATCCTCGACCGCTACGCCTCCGTGCTCGTCGACTTCGCGCTCGGCGGTGGCAGCGGCATCCGGCAGGGGGACGTCGTGCGCGTGGTCGCGCCTGACAGCGCCAAGCCGCTGTATGCCGCCCTGAACCGAGCGGTGTGGCGCGCCGGCGGCCATGTGATCGGCGCCTACCAGCCCGACGACGGCCCTGACGTCAACCTCGCACGCGACTTCTACGAGCTCGCCAGCCCCGAGCAGCTCGACTTCTTTCCAGCGCGCTACACGCGCGGGATGATCGACGAGATCGACCACCAGGTCAGCGTCATCGCTCCCGGCGATCCGCGCTCGCTCGACTCCGTCGAGCCGGCGCGGATCATGCGCCGCGGCGAGACCATGCGGCAGCTGCTCGACTGGCGCGGCGAGAAGGAGAACGCCGGGCGCTTCACGTGGACGCTCGGGCTGTACGGGACCCCGGGCATGGCCGCCGAGGCGGGCGTCGACGTCGAGACCTACTGGCAGCAGATCATCGACGCCTGCTTTCTCGACGACGCGGATCCGCTCGCGCGCTGGCGCGAGGTGGGAGAGCGCCTGGAGCGCACGCGCGAGTGGCTCGACGGGCTCGAGATCGAGCGCGTGCACATCCAGGGCGAGGACATCGACCTGTGGGTGAGCGTCGGCGAGCAGCGGCGCTGGCTCGGCGGGCGCGGTCGCAACATCCCCAGCTTCGAGCTGTTCACCAGCCCCGACTGGCGCGGCACCGAGGGCTGGATCTACTGCAACCAGCCGCTCTACCGCTACGGCAACCTCGTCAAGGGCATCCGCCTCACGTTCGCCGACGGGCTCGTCACGGACGCCAGCGCCGAGCAGAACGAGCAGGTGCTCAAGGACATGATCGCCACCGAGGGGGCCAACCGCATCGGCGAGTTCTCGCTCACCGACCGCCGCTTCTCGCGGATCACGCGCTTCATGGCCCAGACGCTCTACGACGAGAACTTCGGCGGCGCGCACGGCAACACGCACATCGCCCTCGGGCGCTCCTACCAGGACGCCTATGACGGTAATCCCGCGGGAGTCGGCGACGAGGAGTGGCAGCGGCTCGGGTTCAACAGCTCCAGCGTGCACACCGACGTCGTCTCGACCAGCGATCGCGTCGCCACCGCCGTGCTGCGCGGCGGCGAGCAGCGGGTCATCTACCGCGACGGCCAGTTCCAGAGCGACTAGCGCTGTGCCCGCGCTCGCCGCATCACTACTGTCGCTGCTCGCCTTCGCCGCGCCGTCCGCGCCCGCCTCGCGCGCTCGTGCCGCCGCCGCGCCCGCCTGTGCCACGTCGGGCCTCGTGATGTGGCTGAATACCGAAGGCTCCGGCACCGCCGGCAGCTTCTACTTCAAACTCGAGTTCGCCAACCTCTCAGGGCGCACGTGCACGCTCGGCGGCTATCCCGGCGTCTCGGCGGTCGACCTCAATGGCCATCAGATCGGCTCGCCCGCGCGGCGTGAAACGACCGGCAAACCACGCGTGGTGACGCTCGCGCCCGAAGCGCAGGCGACCGCGATCGTGCGGGTCGTCGACGTCGGCGCGCTGCCATCCTCGTGCCATCCGGCCACCGCCGCCGGGTTTCGTGTGTACCCACCCGGCCAGCGGGCCTCAAAGCTCGTGCCGTTCCCGTTTCGGACCTGCTCCAACGTCGGGCAGAGCGCCATCTCCGTGCGCGCGATCGAGCGTGAATAACGGGTCGAGTCGGCCCCGATCACGTGTCCAAAGCACCCTCCGGGATATTGGCCAGCCGGCCCTTCACCCAGGGGGCCGATCCGAGGAAGCTGATGACATGACCGCAGATCCCGAGATCATCGGCGGACCCACTCCCATCCCCGTTCCCCGCGAGGGCGATCTCTACCGCTGGAAGGTTCAGAACGGCCGCGCCGAACAGCACGTCTACGTGCAGATCGCCGGCTCGCTCAAGCCCGAGCGCTTCGAGGAGCCGCTGCGGTCCGGGATCGAGTCCAAGGGCGAGTCGGTGTTGCGCAAGCTGCTCGAGCGAGGCAACGTGCCCACCCGCATCAAGATCACCTCCGCCGGCATCACCGAAGTCGGCACCGATCGCCGCTCGCGTCCCTGCTCGGTCTGAGTCGGGGCCGAGTGTCAGAGCCCGCGCGTTTCGAGCTGCACGTGGCGTAGCAGCCCGGCTCAGCGATTCCTGAACTTGAAGTGGTCCTTCGCCGACGGCGCGCTCACACCGTTGGTCGTCGTCACCGCCACGTGCACGCGCCCCTGCGGCGCCGCCGGCGAGACCGCCGTGATCGACGTCGCCGAGTCGACCGTGAAGCTCGCCGCGGCCGCGGAGCCGAAGCTCACGCCCGTCGCTCCCGCGAGATTCGCGCCGGTGATCGTCACCGTCGTTCCGCCCGCCGGCGGGCCCGCGTGGCGGCTGAGGCCCGTGACCGCGGGCGGGGCCACGTTCACGAACGGCCACGCCGCGCCCGCGAAGTCCTCATCGCCCTGGCCGCCGATCAGCGCCGTCGTGCCGCCGGCCGACAGCGCTACGCTCGAGCCGAACGCGCCGAAGCCCACCTCGCCGCCGCCCGCCAGCTGCTCGCCCGGCAGCGCCCACGACGAGCCCGAGCGGCCAAACGCCCACGCAGCGCCCACGTCGAAGTAGTCGTGGCCGCCCACCAGCGCCGTGTCGTCGTCCGCCGACAACGCCACGCTGTAGCCGAAGAACGCCCTGTCCCCGCCCGTGCGCCCGGTCAGCTTCTCGCCCTGCTGCGTCCACGTGGAGCCGGAACGCGCGTACGGCCACGCCGCGCCGATGCCGCCGTCGTCGCCTTCGCCGCCGACCAGCGCCGTGTCGCCGTCTCCCGACAGCGCAACGCTGTAGCCGAAGCGTCCCGCGCCGACCTCGCCGCTGCCGGTCAGCTTCTCGCCCTGCTGCGTCCACGTGGAGCCGGTGCGCGTGTATGGCCAAGCGGCGCCGATGCCGCCGTTGTCGCCTTCGCCGCCGATCAGCGCCGTGTCGCCGTCGCCCGACAGCGCCACGCTGAAGCCCACCTCACCCGCGCCGATCTCGCCCCCACCGGTGAGCTTTTCACCCTGCTGCGTCCACGTCGAGCCGGCGCGCGTGAACGGCCACGCCGCGCCTGCGTGCGCCGCGTCGAACGGCGCGCCGATCAAAGCCGTGTCGCCGTCCGCCGACAGCGCCACGCTGCGGCCGAACCAGCCACGTCCGCTCTCGCCGCTCGCGGTCAGCTCGTCGCCCTGCTGTGTCCACGTCGAGCCGGAGCGCGTGAACACCCACGCGGCGCCGAGCCCGCCGTTGTCCGACGGCGCCCCGACCACAGCGGTGTCGCCGTCAGCCGACAGCGCGACGCTCGTGCCGAATCCGCCCGCGCCGCGCTCGCCGGCACCGGTCAGCTTCGCTCCCTGCTGCGTCCACGTGGAGCCGGAGCGCGTGAACACCCAAGCGGCCCCCAATCCGCCGTTGTCCGACGGCGCCCCGACCACAGCGGTGTCGCCGTCAGCCGACAGCGCCACACTCGCGCCGAACAGGCCTTCGCCGAGCTCGCCGCCCGCGGTCAGCTTTTCGCCCTGCTGCGCGAGGATCGGACCCACCTGGTGGCCGTGCGTCGCCGTCGCCGGCGCGGCGCTTCCGGCGCACACGCACGCGGCGAGGGCCACACCTGCGAGCAGCGCGCGTCCCAGATGGCGCTGCGGAAAGTCCATTTCGCTCAGCCGGCGGGCGGCGCGCTCGCGCGGACGAACTGCTCGGTCACCGCGAACGCGCGCTCGATCGTGCTCCAGTCGAGATTCTCGGGCGTGTCGGTCGGCCAGTGGTAGTTGGAGGGGAACTTCAGCGCGTCGATCGACGCCAGCGTGACCGCGTCATAGCCGCGGCGCAGCGCGATCAGCGCGTCGGTGGCCGCGACCGTGCGCAGGCCGCGCACGAGCTCCACGCCGACCGCGTCCGCGGCCTGTGCCAGGCGCTCGCGCGCCGCCTCGCTGTAGGGGCGCATCCGCAGCATGCCCTCCGCCTCCACCAGCGTCAGCGTCGGGCTGCCCACGCACTCCAGGCACAGCACCGTCGTGCGCTGCGGGTCGAGCGTGTCGCGGTGGCGGCGCATGAAGCCCTGCATGCCCTCCATGAACGACTCCTCCGAGCCGGTCGACAGCAGCAGCACGCGCACGCCCGCAGCAGGGCGCTCCGCCAGCGCGCGCGACAGCGCCATCAGCACCGCGACGGCGCTGAGGTTGTCGTTGGCGCCCGGCACCACCTCGCTGCGGCCGATGTCCGCCATCGCGCCCGCCGCGCACGCGCCCAGCAGCGAGCCCGCGCGCGAGACGCCCTTGCGGCCAAGCAGCGCGCCGAGCGCCACCAGCACCGGTCCCAGCCACGTCGCGTACATGATCGGCACGCTCTGCTGCGAGCGCTCGTGCTGCTCGGGGAAGCGCTCCGCGAACAGCCGCGGCAGCGCCGGGTGGAACACCAGCCCGCTGTGCGCCGCGTCGTGATGGGCCACTACCACGACCGTCTCCGCGGCGTCGGCGTCGCCCACCTCGGCGAGCACGTTGAACGTGTCGCGGTGGGGGAGGGCGGCGCGGCGGAACCACAGTCGCCCGCCGCTGACGTCGTCCCAGATCGCCGCCGCCGCGCCCGCGCCGAGCAGGGCCGCCAGCAGCCGCGCCGCGCGCGAGCGGGTGCGCCGCGCCGCGAGCCCGGCCGCCGCCGCGCCGGCGTTGAGCAGCCCCAGCGGCCACCAGTAGCCGCCGTGGGCGCGCTCCACCTCGACCGTCGCGGCGTGCCCGTGGTGGCGGATGCGCGCCGCGATCCACTCCGCCGCGCGGCGCTCGCCCTCGGATGCCGACGGGCGCTTGAAGCGGTCGAGCTCGCTCACCACCGTGCGCAGCTCCTGCGCCAGCCACGGCTCAGGCGCCGGGCGCGAGCCGTTGACCGTCACGCGCTCGTCGGCCGTCGGCGGCGTCACGCGCGCGCCTCGGGCTCCGGGTCGGCGGTAAGCAGTCGGTCCACATCCCCATTCTCGCGCAGATCGCCCTTCGCGCACTTGCAGCGAAAACCACCACCGAGACCCTCGCCCCGGACGGACCGGCTCCAGTAGGGTTGACAGCATGAGCGGGGTCGCGCGCGCCGGCGGACTTGCCTACCGGGAGGCGGGCGCCGCGACCGACCCCGCGGTCCTGCTCGTGCACGGCTATCCCGAGTCCTCCTACATGTGGCAGCACGCGCTGCCCGCGCTCGCCGCCGCGGGCTGGCGCGCGCTCGCGCCGGACCTGCCCGGCTACGGCGACTCCGAGCCCGGCGGCCCGGGCGCCGGCGCCTGGGAGAGCCACGTCGAGGCGCTCGAGCGCTTCGTGCAGGCGCTCCAGCCCGGCCCCGTGGCGCTCGTCACGCACGACTGGGGCGTGATGATCGGGCTGCGCTGGGCGTGTGACCACCCCGGCGCCGCCAGCGCCCTCGTGATCTCCGACGGCGGCTTCTTCTCCGACCGTCGCTGGCACGACCTCGCGAACGTGATGCGCACCCCCGGCGACGGCGAGCAGCTCGTGCGCGCTTACACGCGCGAGGGGCTCGGGGGCGCGCTGCGCGCCGTCTCCAGCGGCATGAGCGAGGAGGCGCTCGCGGAGTACTGGAAGGGCTTCGCCGACGACGAGCGGCGCCTCGCGCACCTCGAGCTGTATCGCTCCGGCGACTTCGACAAGCTCGTCCCGTATGAGGGACGCGTCGCCGCGCTGAGCCTGCCCGCGCTGATCGTGTGGGGAGCCGACGACCGCTTCGCCGGCGCCGCCATGGCGCGCCGCTTCCACGAGGAGCTGCCCGGCTCCGAGCTCGTGATCATCGACGGCGCCGGCCATTTCGTCTGGGACGACGAGCCCGAGACCTCCACCGCCGCGCTCGTCGACTTCCTGGGACGCCGCGCGCCGCGGTGAGCGGCGCCCGCCGCGTGGCCGCCCGCGCGCTCGCGCTCGCCGCGCTCGCCGCGTGCGCGGGCCTCGCGCCGGCGCTCCCCGCGGCCTCCGCGCAGACCGTCACTCTCGGCCTCGGCGGCTGGCAGGTGCAGAGCAGCGGGCTCGCGCCGCAGCCCGGCAGCCAGATCTCAGAACCCGGCTTCTCCACCGGCTCGTGGCTTGCGGTCGCGCCCGACGACGCCGGCGCGCCCGGCACCGAGATCGGCGCGCTGCTGCAGAACGGCGCCTGCCCCAACGTGTTCTTCTCCGAGAACATGCGCAGCTGCTTCGGCTACATGGAAGCGCGCACACGCAGCTCCTGAGCACCGAGTCAAAAACACTCGCCGACCAAAACGTGGGACCGCTCGCCGACGCGGTATTCGGATCCGCAGTTCGTGCGGGGTCGCAGACACCCGCCGACGCGGCTCCCGAAGCGCTCACAACCGTCACCATCACCAGCACCTCGCACACGCCCGCGGTCGCCTTCTTCCTGCGCGCCGACGTGCGCCGCGGCGACGCCGAGGGGACGCCCGCGCCCGGCGACGACGAGCTGCTGCCGACGCTCTGGAGCGACAACGACACGACGCTGTGGCCGGGGGAGACCGAGACGCTGACGGCCTCCTACAGCGCCGCCGGCCTCGACGGTGAACAGCCCGTAATCACTGTCTCAGGCTGGAATGTCGCGCCGATCGACGTGCCGGCGCCGGGAGGTCTCTAGGGTCGCGGCTTCGCGCGTTCGATGGCCTCGGCGAGGCCCGCCAAGCTGATGTCGAGCGCGACCGCGATGCGCCTCACCGTCGTCCACGTGGGGTTCGCGTGGCCCCGCTCGATGCGCGCGAACGCCGCCACCGTCAGGCCGGCACGGTGTGCCAGATCCTCCTGCGTGTCGCCCCGCTCGACGCGCATGCGTCGCACGGTCGTCGCGAGCGCGACGTCTGGCTGCGTGGGGGCCGACACAATCAGAAACATCGCACGTCGCGAGTAGCAAGATCCAGACAGCCAGCTGCTGGTATCTTGCTGCCGTCACGCCATCCCCACAGACGGCGTTGGCCAGGCCGGCACGGCGCGCCCGCGCGCGCATGTGCCGGCCGCTACTCGGCAGCCGCAAGCGGGGCGGCGGGGAGGCGGTACTTGCGCGTCCGCGGACAGCGCTCCAGCAGTCCCAGCTCCACCAGCGTGGATGCGTAGCGGTGGGTCGTGCTGGGGCTCATGTTGAGATCGTTCGCAAGTTCGATGATGCCGCGCTCATCGTCCTCGGGCCCGAAGCGCGTCAGCAGCGACAGGCCGCGCAGCAGCGACCGCGACAGGCGCGGGTCGCTTTCGTCGACCTGCAGGTGGGCGCCGCTCATCAGCGTGGACACGTCCGGCGCGCGGCTGTTGGTCGCCGCGCGCATCACAGCGTCGACCTGGGCGGGGGACAGGGTGATCGAGATGGAGATTCGCTGGTTTGGGGTCATCGCGCGAGTATATGCAGACGATTGTCTGCGGCGCCTGCCTCCTTGGGGCTCGGTCGAGACGACAGGGTCCGCGACAACTGCTTGCACGTGCAATCATTGCCCCATGAGCACGATCACGGTCACGCACTTCACCGACCCCGGCTGCCCGTTCGCCTACTCCGCTAGCCCCGCGCTCGCCGTGCTGCGCTGGCGCTACGGCGACCAGCTCGACTGGCGCCTCGTCACGATCGGGCTCGCCGAGGACCCGCAGCGCTACATCGACGCCGGCTACACGCCCACGCGCTCCACCATCGGGCAGCAGAGCTACTTCAGGCGCTTCGGCATGCCGCTGCTGATGCAGCCGCGCGCGCGTGTCACCGCCACCTCGCGCGCCTGCCGCGCGATCGTCGCCACGCGCCTGCTGTTCCCCGGACGCGAGGACGAGGTGCTGCGCGCGCTGCAGCTCGGCTGGTTCACCACCACGCTGCTGCTCGACGATGACGCCGACATCGCGCAGGCGCTCGCGCGCGTCGCGGGACTCGACGTCGATGCCGTCGTCGCCGCGATCGACGACGAGCGCACGCTCGCCGCCTACGAGGACGACAAGCAGCAGACGCGCAGCGCCGAGGGCGGGCCCACCGACTTCCAGGGCAAGGCGCGCCAGACCGACGGGCCCGTGCGCTACTCCGCGCCCTCGCTCGTCTTCCAGAACGGCGCCGGCCTGCGTCTGGAGGCGGGCGGCTTTCAGGCGATCGACGCCTACGACGTGCTGATCGCCAACCTCGATCCCACGCTCGAGCGCCAGGCGCCGCCCGAGCAGGCGATCGACGCGCTCAGGCCGTTCCCCGACGGGCTCGTCACCGCCGAGGTCGCCGCGATCATGGCCCAGAACAACCAGCTGCCCGACCGCGACGCCGCCGAGCGCGCGCTGATCGAGCTGGCCGGCGCCGGCGAGGTCAGGCGCGAGGCGCTCGCCGACGACGCGCTCTGGCAGCTCGCCTGAAAAGTCTCGCCGCCGCCGGGTAGCCTGCATCGCTGCATGCCGCTCACGATCACCCTCCCCGACGGAAAGCAGCTCGAGCTGCCCGACGGCGCCACCGGCGCCGACGCCGCCGCCGCGATCGGTCCCGGGCTCGCGCGCGCCGCGCTCGCCGTCGAGGTCTCGCTCGGCGGCGCTCCGGACGGCGCCCGCACAGACGGCGAGGGTCCGCAGGTGCGCGACCTCGCCCGTCCCCTGCCCGACGGCGCCCACGTCGCCATCCTCACTAAAAACGACGGGCCGAAGGCCCTCGAGCTGATCCGCCACGACGCCGCGCACGTGCTCGCGGCCGCCGTCATGGAGCTGTATCCGGGCGTCAAGATCTCGATCGGCCCGCCGATCGACGAGGGCTTCTACTACGACTTCGAGTTCCCCGACGGCGTCGCGCTCTCCGAGGCCGACTTCCCCAAGATCGAAGAGCGCATGCGCGCGCACGTCAAGGCCGCCGAGCCGTTCGAGCGCCAGGACGTGCCCGTGGGGCAGGCGCGCGAGCGCTTCCTCGCAGAGCGCCAGGACTACAAGGTCGAGCTGATCGACGACCTCGTCACCGCCGCCCAGCAGAGCCTGCACCGCGAGCCGCTCAGCACCGTCTCGCTGTACACCAACGGGCCCTTCACCGACCTCTGCCGCGGGCCGCACGCGCCCAGCACCAAGTCCATCGGCGCCTTCAAGCTCAACTCGCTCGCTGGCGCCTACTGGCGCGGGGACTCCACCAGGACGATGCTCACGCGCATCTACGGCACCGCGTTCTTCTCCAAGGCCGAGCTCGACGAGCACCTCGAGCGCATCGAGCAGGCCAAGGCGCGCGACCACCGCAAGCTCGGGCGCGAGCTCGGGCTGTTCGCCTTCTCCGAGGTCTCGCCCGGCGCCGCCTTCTGGCTGCCCGCCGGCACCGGCGTGTACAACGCGCTCGTCGGCCTCTCGCGCCGCATGGGCGCCGAGCGCGGCTACAGCGAGGTCAAGACGCCGCAGATCTTCGACTCGGAGCTGTGGAAGACCTCCGGGCACTGGGGCAAGTACCGCGAGAGCATGTTCACGCTGCAGGTCGAGGAGCGCGACATGGCGGTCAAGCCGATGAACTGCCCCGGCCACTGCCAGCTGTTCGGCCTCAACCGCCACTCCTACCGCGACCTGCCCCTCCGCTACTCCGAGCCCGGCCTGCTGCACCGCAACGAGGCCTCGGGCGTCCTGCACGGCCTGTTGCGCGTGCGCCACTTCGCGCAGGACGACGGTCACATCTTCTGCACCGAGGAGCAGGTGCAGGACGAGGTCAAAGGCTGCCTGGAGATGGCCTTCGACACGTACAAGCTGTTCGACTTCGACGTCAAGCTCGAGCTCTCCACGCGCCCCGAGCAGCGCGTCGGCACCGACGAGATGTGGGACCGCGCCGAGGACAAGCTGATGCGCGTGCTCGAGGAGATGGGGCTCGAGTACCAGCTCAACCCCGGCGACGGCGCCTTCTACGGGCCCAAGATCGACGTGCACATGACCGACTCGCTCGGGCGCTCCTGGCAGCTCGGCACCGTGCAGCTCGACTACTCGATGCCCGCGCGCTTCGAGCTCACCTACACCGGCGCCGACAACCAGGAGCACACGCCGGTGATGATCCACCGCGCGATGTTCGGCTCCTACGAGCGCTTCATCGGCATCATGATCGAGCACTACGCAGGCGAGCTGCCGCTGTGGCTCGCGCCCGTGCAGGCGATCGTGCTGCCCGTCTCGGATCGCTTCAACGACTACGGCGCGTCGGTCAGAGACAGCCTCGGGCGCGACGAGCTGCGCGTCGAGCTGGACGCGCGCAGCGAGTCGATCGGGCGCAAGATCCGCGAGGCGGAGCTGCGCAAGATCCCGTACATGCTGGTCGTCGGCGAGCGCGAGCAGGGGGAGGGGGCCGTGTCCGTGCGCGCCCATCGCGAAGGCGATCTCGGCAGCATGCCCAGCGCGGACTTTGCGACCCGCTTGCGGGGAGAGCTATAATCCCCGCCGTTGAAGCCCCGACAAATCCTCAGAACGCCGCGCGTAGCATTCGCTTGACGCGCGGCAATCACACCTAGTGCCGGTTCCCCGCAGGTTCGACCGGCGCCCGCCCGAGCGGGACACGACGAGGATCAACGAGCGCATCCGCGTGCCCGAGGTGCGTCTGATCGACGACGAGGGCCAGCAGATCGGCGTGCTCAAGACCCCCGACGCGCTCGTCTTCGCCCAGGAACGCGACCTCGACCTCGTCGAGGTCGCACCCGAGGCGCGCCCGCCCGTGTGCCGCGTGCTCGACTACTCCAAGTACAAGTACGAGCAGGCGCAGAAGGTCAAGCAGGCGCGCAAGCACCAGCAGCAGATCACCGTCCGCGAGATCAAGTTCCGGCCCGAAGATCGCCGAGCACGACTACGACACCAAGAAGCACCACGTCGAGCGCTTCCTGCGCCACAAGGACAAGGTCAAGGTCACGATCATGTTCCGCGGACGCGAGGTCACCCACCCCGAGCGCGGCACCGCGATCCTCGACCGGCTCGCCGAGGAGCTCTCCGAGCTCGGCGTCGTCGAGCAGCGCCCCATGCAGGAAGGGCGCAACATGACGATGATGATGGCGCCCTCCAAAGCCGTGCTCGCCGGCAAGGCCGACACGGCGCCCGCCGCCGACGAGGTGTTCCCCGACGGCGGCCACACCGGCGACGTCGCCGCCGAGGCGCTCGCATCCCCGCTCGAGGAGGGTAACGTCCCGGCATCCGAGCCCGCCGCCGAGGCGCCAGCGAACGGCGCCGAGGTGGCGCCCGAGGCGCCGTCCGAGCCGGAGGCAGCAGCGCCCGCCGACGACGGATCCGCGGCCGCGGACGCCACCGTGTCATAATCAACGGCTCCCGATGCCCAAGATGAAGACACACTCCGGCGCGAAGAAGCGCTTCAAAGTCACCGCCAACGGCAAGGTGCGCGGCCGGCACGCCTTCACGAGCCACATCCTCGAGAAGAAGTCGCCCAAGCACAAGCGCGATCTCGGCCGCGCCATGATCGTCTCCGACGACGACGCGCCGCGCATCAAGCGCCTGCTGGGGGTGGGCAAGTGACACGCGTCAAGCGCTCCGTCGGCGCTCGCAAGAAGCGCCGCGCCGTCCTCGAGCAGACCAAGGGCTTCCGCGGCGAGGCGCACTCCAACTACAAGCGCGCCAAGGAGGCCCTGCTCAAGGCAGACGCCTACGCCTACCGCGACCGCCGCAACCGCAAGCGCGACTTCCGTCGCCTGTGGATCACGCGCATCAACGCCGCCGCGCGCATCAACGGCATGAGCTACTCGCAGCTGATGCACGGCCTCAAACTGGCCGGCGTCGAGCTCGACCGCAAGGTGCTCGCCGACATCGCCGTGCGCGACGCAGACACATTCCGACGTTTCGCCGAGGTCGCCCGCGAGGCGTCGGCTGCCTGACCCCGGAGCGCCGGGGACCCGGCAAACGACAGACAGCCTCCCGGGCGTCGCTCCTGAAAAGGACGGCGCTTTTTTTGTGACATGAGCCAGATCGCATCCCCACAGAACCCCCGCCTGAAGGCTGTGCGCCGCCTGCACACCAAGCGCGAGCGCGCGCGCAGCGGCACGTTTCTGGCCGAAGGCGAGGATCTGATCGCGGCGGCCGAGCGCGCGGGACGCCCCGCGGTCGAGGGCTACCGGCTCGCCGGCTCCGGCCTCGGCAACGACGATTTTCATGACGTCGAGCGCTCCGCGCTCGCGAGCGTGTCCGCGCTCGGCTCCGGCACGCGCGTGCTGGCCGTCTACGAGCAGCGCTGGAGCGCCGCCGCGGGACCGCTGTGCGTGTACCTGCACCGTGTCGGAGATCCCGGGAACGTCGGCACCGTGCTGCGCTCGGCGCAGGCGTTTGGCGCCTCGTGCGTCGCGCTCGGCCCCGGCTGCGCCGACCCGCACGGGCCCAAGGCCGTGCGCGCCAGCATGGGCGCGATCTTCACCGTCGCGCTCGCGCGCGTCGCCGCGCTCGAGGAGCTTCCAGGCGAACGCGTCGCGCTCGCCGCCGACGCCGACGAGGTCCTGCGCGGGCCCGACTCCGGCTCCGGCGACGTCACGCTGCTCGTCGGCGCCGAGCGCGAGGGGCTGCCCGACACCGTCCTCGCCGCCTGCCACCGCGCCGCGCGCATCCCCATCGCCTCGGACTCGCTCAACGCCGCCATGGCCGCCACCGTCGCGCTTTACGAGATGACCCGCCGGCCGGATCGTGGTCCGGCCCGCCCCACCGATACGGTCCCCGCGTCATGATCGATCGCATCGACCAGCTGCGCAGCGAGGGCGAGGGCGCGATCGCCGCCGCCGGCTCCAGCGCCGAGCTCGAGGAGCTGCGCGTGCGCTACCTCGGGCGCAAGGCCGAGCTGCCGCAGCTGCTGCGCGGCGTCGCCGCGCTGCCCGCCGAGGAACGCGGCGCCGTCGGCAAGGCCGCCAACCAGGCGCGCCAGGCGCTCGACGCGCTGATCCACGCGCGCGGGCAGGAGCTGGCAGCCGGCGAGCTCGGAGACAGGCTGGTCGCCGACCGCGTCGACGTCACGCTGCCCGGCGCGCCGCCGCAGCCCATCGGCAGCCTGCACGTGCTCAGCGCCACCCGCCGCGAGCTCGAAGACATCTTCCTCGGGCTCGGCTTCACCGTCATGGAGGGCCCCGAGGTCGAGACCGTCCACTACAACTTCGACGCGCTCAACCACAGCCCCACGCACCCCGCCAGGGCGCGCACCGACACGTTCTACGTCGCCAGCCACGGCGATCGCCAGAAGGATCAAGCGGGCGAGCTGGTCCTGCGCACGCACACCTCGCCGATGCAGGTGCGCGCGATGGAGGCGCACCCGCCGCCGCTGTACGTCGTCATCCCCGGCCGCGTCTACAGGCGCGACCTCGACGCCACCCACACGCCCCAGTTCCACCAGGTCGAGGGGCTCGCCGTCGACGAGGACATCACCCTCGCCGACCTCAAGGGCACGCTGCTCGCGTTCGCCCGCGCCGTCTTCGGCGATGCGCGCGACGTCAGGTTGCGCCCGCACCACTTCCCGTTCACCGAGCCCTCCGTCGAGGTCGACGTCTCCTGCTTTCACTGCGACGGCAAGGGCTTCCTCAAGGACGGCTCGCGCTGCTACCTGTGCAAGGGCGAGGGCTGGCTCGAGGTGCTCGGCGCCGGCGAGGTCGACCCCAACGTCTACTCCTACGTGCCCACCACAGACGCCAACGCCCCCGGCTACGACCCCGAGAAGGTGCAGGGGTTCGCGTGGGGGATGGGCGTCGAGCGGATCGCCATGCTCAAGCACGGCATCCCCGACCTGCGCCTCTACTACGAGAACGACCTGAGGTTCTTGGAGCAGTTCTCATGAAGGTGCCGCTGCCCTGGCTGCGCGAATACTGCGATCCGCCGCTCGACGTGAGCGTGATCGAGGAGCGCCTGACGATGACCGGCACCAAGGTCGAGGCCATCCACCACCACGGCGTGCCCGCCACGGATTGCTTCGTCGTCGGGCGCGTGCTCAGCGCCGAGCAGCACTCCGACGCCGACCGGCTGAAGGTGTGCAAGGTCGACGTCGGCGAGGGTGACGGCGACGGCCCCGTGACGATCGTGTGTGGAGCGCCCAACGTCGCCGCCGGGCAGACCGTGGCCGTCGCGCGTCCGGGCGCGCTCATGCCCGACGGCACCAAGCTCAAGCAGGCGAAGCTGCGCGGCGTCGTCTCCGAAGGGATGATCCTGTCCGAGTCAGAGCTGGAAATCAGCACGGGCTCGGAGGGAATCATGGTGCTCGATTCCCAGATGCTGGACGCGGAGTTGGCGCCCGGCACGCCGCTGGAGGAGGTGCTCGCGATCTCGACCGACGTGATCGAGCTCGAGATCACGCCCAACCGCCCCGACTGCCTCGGCGTGTACGGCGTCGCGCGCGAGCTGCACGCGGCCACCGGCGCGCCGCTCGCCGACGCGCCCTGGAGCGAGGATCCGGGCAGCGAGGGCCCCGTGTCCGGCGCCGAGGTGCTCGTCGAGTGCCCCGACCTGTGTCCCCGTTTCACCGCGCGCGTGTTCGAGAACGTCACCGTCGCGCCCTCGCCGCCGTGGCTGAAGGCGCGGCTCACCGCGGCCGGGCAGCGGCCGATCAACAACGTCGTCGACATCACCAACTACGCGATGCTGCTCACCGGGCAGCCGCTGCACGCGTTCGACCTCGACCGCGTGGCCGGGGGGCGGCTGACCGTGCGCCGCGCCCGCGAAGGCGAGCAGGTGCAGACGCTCGACGGGCAGACGCGCACGCTCGACGCCGAGATGGTCCTGATCGAGGACGCCGACGGCCCCACCTCGATCGCGGGGCTGATGGGCGGCGCGCGCTCGGAGGTCGAGCCGGACACCACGCGCGTGCTGATGGAGGTCGCCACGTGGCACGGCCCCAACATCCACCGCAGCTCGTGGGCGCTCGCGCTGCGCAGCGAGGCGTCAGGGCGCTTCGAGAAGGGGCTGCAGCCGGAGCAGTGCATGCACGCGCAGGCGCTCGCCGCACAGCTGATGATCGACCTCTGCGGCGCGACGCTCGCGCCGGGGACGATCGACCTCGGCCCCAAGGCCGCCGGCGCGGTCACGGGTGGGCTTCAGCTCGGCCTGCGCGAGGCGCGCGTGCAGGCGATCCTCGGAGTGCCCGTCGCGCTCCAGCGCCAGACCGACATCCTGAACGCGCTGGACTTCCACAGCGAAGCCGTGCAGGCGGGCTCGAGGTGACGGTGCCCGCCCTCAGGCGCGACGACGTCACGCGCGAGATCGACCTGATCGAGGAGGTCGCGCGCATCGACGGCCTCGAGCGGCTGCCCGCGACGCTGCCCGCGCGCCGCGGCGCCGCCGGCAGGCTCTCGCACGCCCAGCGCGTGCGCCGCGCCGCCGAGGACGCGATGGTCGGCCGCGGCCTGCGCGAGGTCGTCGGATGGAGCTTCGCCGACCCCGAGCTGCTCGACCGGCTGCTGCTGCCCGAGGGGCACCAGTTGCGGCGCGTCGTCGCGCTCGAGAACCCCATGTCGGACACGCAGTCGATCATGCGCCCCACGCTGATCGGCTCGCTGCTCGACGCCGCCCGCCACAACGTCGCCCGCAACGGGCCGGACGTCGCCATCTTCGAGTCGGGCACCGTCTACCGTGCCGCCGCGGCCGATGCGCCTGGGGGACTCCCCGCTGATACCCTTACGGGCACAGGTGAGCACCACGGCCTCGGCGTGCTGCTCAGCGGCTCGCTCGCGCCCCGCTCGTGGCGCGGTGATGCCACCGAGGCCGACTTCTTTGCCGCGAAGGCGCTGCTCGAAGCCCTGCTCGATCGCTTCGGCGCTCGAGCTGGTCGGTGGAGGCGGACGCCACTTCCATTCCTGCATCCCGGGCGCAGCGCCACGGTGCTCGCCTCGCCGAGCGCCGGTTCGGCGCTCGCGGGCGGCGGCTCGAGGCCGTCCGCCTGGGCTTCCTCGGCGAGCTGCACCCGCTGGTCGCGGGCGCGTGGGATCTGCAGCGCGCGGCCGCGTTCGCGATCGACCTCGGCAAGCTCGCCGCGCTCGTCTCGCCGCTCGTCGAGTTCGCCGCCTTCGGGCCGTTCCCGTCGCTGCGCCAGGACCTCGCGGTGACGCTCCCCGATTCGGTCGCCGCCGCCGAGGTGCTCGCCGGCGTGCGCGCCGCCGCCGGCGCGATGCTCGAGGACGCGCGCGTGTTCGACGTGTACAGCGGCGAGCAGGTGGGGGAGGGGCGCCGCTCGCTCGCGCTGGCGCTGTCGTTCCGCGCGCTCGAGCGCACGCTCACCGACGAGGACGTCGAGCCCATGCGGCGAAGATCGTCGCCGCGCTCGCGCAGCTCGGGGGTGAGCTGCGTGGCTAGCCAGGCCTCGCCTCCCAGCCCGGCGCTGAGGGCGGCCCGCGGGTGATCGTCGCCGGCGCGACCGGCTTCACCGGCGCGCTCGCCGCGCACCTACTGTGGCGCCACCCCGACTTCGAGCTCGCGGCCGTCACCGGGCGCTCGGAGCTGGGTCGGCCGCTGCGGGATGTGTACCCGCGCTATCGCGTGCCGCTGCAGATCCAGGAGCTCGATGTCGAGCGGCTCGACGGCATCGATGCGGCGATCGTCGCCTACCCGCACGCCGCCGCCGCGCCCACCGTCGGCGCGCTGTGCGAGCGCGGCATCCGCGTGATCGATCTCAGCGCCGACTTCCGCCTCGGGTCGCTGTCCACATACGAGCAGTGGTATGGCGAGCATCCGCGTCCCGGATCTGCTCGGTGAGGCCGTCTACGGGCTGACCGAGCTGCACCGCGCGCGAATAGCCGCCGCTGCGATCGTCGCCAACCCCGGCTGCTACCCACCGCGTCGTTGCTCGCGCTCGCGCCGCTCGCTCGCGCCGGGCTGATCGCCGACGTGGTGATCGACGCCAAGCAGGGCATCTCCGGGGCGGGCGCGTGTTCGACGAGACCACGCACCTGTCGATCGCCGGCGAGAACATCGTCCCGTACAAGGTCGCCGCGCACAGGCACACGCCGGAGATCGAGGAGCAGCTGGGTTTGCTATCGGCGCGGCGGTTCTGCGACTCGCCGCCGCCGGCGCGAGCGAGCTCAAGGTCCAGTTCCAGGCGCACCTCGTGCCGCTCGACCAGGGCGAGATGGCCAGCTGCTACGTCACGACCACGCGCCCCGTCTAGCCCGAGGAGCTGCGCGACATGTACGTCGCCGCCTACGCGCGAGGAGCCGTTCGTGGAGCTGTCGAGCGCCCGCCCGGCGTGCTGGAGGTGCGCGAGACCAACTACTGCCGCGTGTTCGCCGCCGCCGACGAGCCACACCGGCAAGGTGATCGCGTTCGGCGCGATCGACAACCTCTGGAAGGGGACCTCCTCGCAGGCGGTGCAGAACCTCAACCTGATGTTCGGGTTCCCCGAGACGAGAGGGCTCCTGTGAGCGCCGGCAAAGACGTGCACGGCGACCGCGGCTCCGCCGGCCCGCCGCAGCCGTTCTTCCGCTCGCGCTGGGTGAGCGCCCCCGCGCACGTGCGCGACGCGCGGTCCCACCGCCGGGACTGCCGGCAGGCTTCCGCGCGGCCGGCGTCACGTGCGGGATCAAGCCGAGCGGCAACCCCGATCTCGCGCTGCTCGTGTGTGACGCCGAGCGCCCGGTCAGCGCCGCGCGCTTCACCGCCACCGCAGTGCCCGCCGCGCCCGTGCAGCTCAGCCGCGAGCGCTGTGAGCTCGGCGCGCTGCGCGCGATCCTCGCCAACTCCGGATGCGCCAACGCCGCCACCGGCAGGCGCGGCCTGGAAGACGCCGCCAAGACGCAGGGCGCCGCCGCCGCCGCCCTCGGCCTGCCCGCGTCCGCCATCGCCGTCGCCTCGACCGGCGGCATCAGCGACCAGCTGCCCGTCGACGCGATCCTCAAGGGCATCCTCGCCGCGCACAAGCAGCTGCGCCGCGAAGGCGACGCGGACCTGCAGCAGGCGATCCAGACCACCGACGCGTTCGAGAAGCGCGCCTGCCTGGAGGTGCAGCTGCCATCCGGCGTCGTGCGCCTCACCGCCCAGTGCAAGGGCGCCGGCATGATCTCGCCGCGCTTCGCCACGATGTTCTGCTTCGTGCAGACCGACGCCGAGCTCGCCCCCGAGACCGCGGAGCTGCTGTTCGGCGTGTGCGTCAAGCGCTCCTTCGATCGCGCCTCCGTCGACGGGCAGCTGTCGACCAACGACACCGCGATCCTGATGTGCTCCGGCTCCAGCGGCGTCAACATCGCCCCCGAGAGCGAGGACGAGCTGCGCTTCGGCGAGGCGCTCGACGCGCTGCTGCGCCAGCTCGCGATAATGATGGTCGCCGACGGCGAGGGCGCCGCGCGGATCGCCCGCGTGGTCGTGCGCGGCGGCGAGCTCGACGGCGCCGAGACGGCCGCGCGCGCGGTCGCCAACTCGCCGCTCGTGAAGGCAGCGCTGCACAGCGGCGACCCCAACTGGGGGCGGATCGTGCAGGCCGTCGGCGGCGCCCTCGGCGGCCGGCCCGGTTTCGATGCCCCGCTCGCGGTCGACCTGTCTCATCGAGGGCATCCAGGTGTGCTCGGCGGGCGCCGCCATCCCCTACGACGAGGACGCGCTTGCGAGCGCGCTGCAGGCGCGGGAGGTCGAGTACGAGATCGGCCTGGGTGGGCGAGGACTCGATCAACGCCGAGACCGAGGTGTTCTTCTCGGACCTCTCGCACGAGTACGTGACCGTCAACGCGGACTACCACACATGACCACACGCCAGGAGAACGGAGCCAGGATGCGCGACGTAGGCACGCTGCTGGAGGCGCTCCCCTACATCAGGGAGTTCCACGGCCGCACGGTGGTGATCAAGTACGGCGGCGCGGCTATGGAGGACGCGCAGCTGCGCGAGGAGTTCGCGCGCGACGTCGTGCTGCTCAAGTACGTGGGTCTGAACCCGATCGTCGTGCACGGCGGCGGGCCCGAGATCACCGGCTACATGGAGCGTCTGGGCCTGCCCGTGCGGTTCGTCGGCGGGCTGCGCGTCTCCGACGAGGAGACCGTCGAGGTCGCCAAGATGGTGCTCGTCGGCAAGGTCAACAAGGAGATCGTGCTGCGCCTCAACCGCCACGGCCAGCCGGCCGTCGGCCTGTGCGGCGATGACGGCTCGCTGTTTCGCGTCGCCCGCCGCGCCGCGCCCGGCGGCGAGGACATCGGCTTCGTGGGGCGCATCGAGCGCGTCAACACCGGCGTGATCGAGCACGTCGCAAGCGACTACATCCCCGTGATCGCCTCCGTCGGCGCCGACCGCGACGGCAACTCCTACAACGTCAACGCCGACGAGGCCGCCGGCGCCGTCGCCGGCGCGCTGGGCGCCTACAAGGTGATCTTCCTCACCGACGTCCCCGGCTGGCTGGCCGATCCGTCGGACCCGGCGAGCCTCATCGGTCACGCCACCGCCGAGCACGTGCAGGCACAGCTCGACGCGCTCGACGGCGGCATGCGCCCGAAGCTCGAGGCGTGCCTCGGCGCGATCGGCGACGGCGTCAGCGCCGCGCACATCCTCGACGGACGCATCGCGCACTCGCTGCTGCTGGAGCTGTTCACGGACGCCGGGATCGGAACGAAGATCGAGGCGGCGCCGTGAGCCTCGCGGAGCTGCAGGAGCTGGAGCGCACGAGCGTGATCGGCTCCTACGCGCGCATGCCCGTCGAGTTCGTGCGCGGCGAGGGCGCGCGGCTGTGGGATGACGAGGGCAACGAGTACCTGGACTTCCTGTGCGGGATCGGCGTCACGAGCCTCGGCCACTGCCACCCGCGCGTCGTGGAGGCGGTGCGCGAGCAGGTCGGGCGGCTGATGCACACGAGCAACCTGTTCTACACCGAGCCCGCGATGCGCCTGGCCGCGCGCCTGACGCGCTCGAGCCTCGGCGGCAAGGTGTTCTTCTGCAACTCCGGCGCCGAGGCCAGCGAGGCGGCGCTGAAGCTCGCGCGCAAGGCGCGCCCGGGCGGCGACGTGGTGGTCGTGCACGGCGCCTTCCACGGGCGCACCTACGGCGCCCTGTCGGCCACGCCGCAGGAGGCCAAGCAGGCGCCGTTCGCGCCGCTGGTCCCAGGCTTTCGCGCGGTCGCGCCCGATCCGGAGGAGCTGTACGCGGCGGTCGACGCGTCCACGGCGGCGGTGCTGCTGGAGCCGATCCAGGGCGAGAGCGGCGTCAACGTGCTCTCCGCCGAGCTGCTCGCAACCGCGCGCGCGGCGTGCGACGAGCGCGGCGCGGCGCTGATCTTCGACGAAGTGCAGTGCGGCATGGGCCGCACGGGCACGCTGTGGGCATACGAGCAGACGGGCGTGCGGCCCGACGCGATGACCGTCGCCAAGGCGCTCGGCGGCGGCCTGCCGATCGGCGCGCTCGTCACCGGCGAGCGGCTCGCGGACGTGCTCGCGGCGGGCGACCACGGCTCGACCTTCGCGGGCGGGCCCGTGATCGCGAGCGCGGCGCTCGCGGCGCTCGAGGAGACCGACGACCCCGAGCTGCTGGCGCGCGTGCGCGAGCTCGGCCAGCGGCTCGCCGACGGGCTGCGCGGGCTCCCGCACGTGCTCTCCGTGCGCGGTCGCGGGCTGATGCTCGCGTGCGAGCTGGACGTGCCCGCGCCGGATGTCGTGCGCCGCGCGCTGCTCGAGCAGCGCCTCGTGCTCAACGCCACCGGCCCCGCCACCGTGCGCCTGCTGCCGCCGCTGATCGTCACCGAGGCGGAGGTCGAGGAGGCGCTCGGGCGGCTCGCGCGGGCGCTCGAGGGTTGAGCCGGTGCGGCGCGCGGTCGGGGACGGCTACGAGCTCGACGACGACCCCGCGCGGATCGACGTGGACGCCGTTCACGCGTTCCTCAGCGGCGAGTCCTACTGGGCGCGCGGGCGCGCGCGTGAGCGCATCCAGCGGGCGATCGAGGGCTCGCGCAGGGTCCTCGGGCTGTATCTGGCCAACGAGCAGGTCGGGTTCGCGCGCGCGGTCTCCGACGGCGCGATCATGGCCTACCTGGCCGACGTGTACGTGCTGCCCGACCACCGCGGCCGCGGCCTCGGACTGCAGCTCGTGCGCGAGATGATCGACGGCGGCGACGCCTGGGACGTACGCTGGCTGCTGCACACCGCCGACGCGCAGGGGCTCTATGAGAAGCTCGGCTTCGTCGAGGACGCGCCCGCCTATCCGCTGATGGAACGCGCCCGTCCCTCCGAGGCTCGCGGCCGTGCGAGCGCGACGCCGCCACAGTAGCCTTCGCCGACCGTGAGCCGCGAGCAGCAGATCCCCACCCTCCGCACCGCCTCCTACGAGGCCGACCCCGAGCACGTGCACCGCGTGCTGCTGCTGTACTCGGGCGGCCTCGACACGAGCGTGATGCTCAAGTGGATCCAGGACTCCTACGGCGCCGAGGTCGTGTGCCTGACCGTCAACCTCGGCCAGCCCGGCGAGGACTACGCGGTGATCGAGGGCAAGGCGCTGCAGCTCGGCGCGCTGGAGTGTCACGTGGTCGACGCGCGCGAGGAGTTCGCGCAGGAGTACCTGGTGCCTGCGATCAAGGCAAACGCCGTCTACGGTGACGGCTACCCGCTGTTCACCTCCCTCGGACGCCCGCTGATCGCAAAGCTCGCCGTCGAGCACGCGCGCAAAGCCGGCTGCGACACGATCGCCCACGGCTGCACGGGCAAGGGCAACGACCAGGTGCGCATCGAGGCGACGATCGCGACGCTCGCGCCGGAGCTGAAGGTGATCGCGCCGGTGCGCTCGTGGCAGATGGGCCGCGAGGAGGAGATCGCCTACGCGCGCGAGCACGGAATTCCAATCAAGGGCGGAGCCGAGGCGGCGCCGTACTCGATCGACGACAACCTCTGGGGGCGCTCCTCGGAGGGCCGCTGGATCGAGGATCTCGAGCACGCTCCCGACGACGACGTCTTCCAGCTCGTCACCCGCCCGGAGCTCGCACCCGACGAGCCGCAGACCGTCAACATCGATTTTGAGAGGGGAGCTCCCGTGGCGCTCGACGGCGAGCGTCTCGGCTTGGTCGAGCTGATCGAAGCGGCGGCGGAGATCGGTGCCCGCCACGGTGTCGGGATCCTCGACCACATCGAGGATCGCATCGTCGGGCTGAAGGTGCGCGACATCTACGAGGCGCCGGCGGCTGCGCTGATCCTCCCCGCGCACAAGGAGCTCGAGCGGCTCGTGTGCACGATCCACCAGAACCAGTTCAAGGGCGACCTGGATCGGCAATGGGGCTACCTCGTGTACGCGGGCCTGTGGTGGGAGCCGCTGCGCACGGACCTGGACGCGTACATGAACGAGGTCAACGAGCGCGTCACCGGCTCGATCGGCCTGAAGCTCTACAAGGGCCACGCGCGCGTCGTCACGCGCTCCTCGCCCAACGCCGTGTATGACGCAAGCCTCGCGTCCTTCTCCGAGTCCGGCGGCCTGTTCTCGCAGACCGCCTCGCCGGGCTTCATCGAGCTGTGGTCGCTGCAGTCGCGCATGGCCTGGCGGCTGCGCAACTCCTGAGCGCGCCGGCGCGCCGCGGGTGCCTGGCCGTCCGGCGCGCCGTCTAGGTTGGCCGTCGCGATGATGGCCGAGGGGAGCGAAACGCCGAACGGGGATGACACCCCGCCCACCCGCCCCGAGGGCCGGTCCCTGCGCGGCGAGGGCGACCTGTTCGCCGAACGCCGCGCGCGCCGCGCGGCCGAGAGCGGCGAGGCCGCGCTGACGCGCCGCGCGGAGGCCGCGGAAGCGACCGTGCAGACGCTCGAACGGCACGTCGCGAGCCTTCAGCAGCGCCTGCGCGAGGCGGAGGAGGAGCGCCGGCGCATGGACGAGCTGCTGGAGGCAGAGCGCGAGGCCGCGCACGAGCGCGAGCACGAGCTGCGGCGCGTGAAGCAGCGCGAGTACGCCGAGCAGCAGTTGCGCGTCGAGGCCGAGGATCGGCTGCTGAGCACGGACCGCGACAGCCGCGCGGAGGTCGAGCGCCTCGGCGAGCGCCTCGACGCCAGCGAGCAGGACGCGCGCGAGCTCGCGCTGCGGCTGGAGCGCCTCCAGCGCCAGCTGGCAGAGGCCGAGCAGCAGGCGGGCGCCGAGCGCGCGAGCGTGCAGCGCGCCGAGCAGGACCTGCAGTCGCGGCTCGTCGACCTGGAGCGCCGCGCGCTTGAGATCCAGCGCGGGCTCGAGGCCGAGCGCGCCGCCCGCGAGAGCTCCGAGCGCCAGCTCGCGAGCATGCGCGAGGGGCATCGGCGGATGGAGCAGCTGCTCGGCGATATGAAGGGCATCGTCGCCCGCGTCAGCACCGCGCTCGCCGCCGAGACGCCGCGCGCGAGCATCCCGCCGCCGCGCACGGGTGCCGCGAGCGTCGTCCCCGACGCGCGCGGCGCCGACATGGCCGACGCCCTCGCCGCCGCCGTCGAGCGCCTGCGTGCGCGCGCCCAGGACGCGCCGGCGCCCGAGCCGCTCGCGCGCGTCGTGCCGCGCGAGCCCGTCATGCAGCTGCCCCGATACAGGCACAGCCTGTCCTGGTTCGGGCGTCAGAAACTCAAGCGCAAACTGCGGCGGAGCCAGTGAGCCTCCGCCGCGCGGACGCCTAGCATGCAGTACCAGTGAGCAGCATCTCCTGCGCCCATCTGCACGTCCACTCCGAGTACTCGCTGCTCGACGGCGCGTGCAAGATCGACGCGCTGGCGGCGCGCGCGGCGGCGTTCGACCAGCCGGCGCTCGCGCTCACCGACCACGGCGTGATGAACGGCGCGGTCGAGCTGTACAAGGCGTGCGCCAAGCACGGCGTCAAGCCGATCGTCGGCTGCGAGATCTACCTCGTCGACGACCACACCGCCACCGGCAAGGTCGAGCGCAACCACCTGACGCTGCTGGCCGCCGACGACGCCGGCTACCGCAACCTCGTCAAGCTCTCCTCGGCCGGCTTCCTGGAGGGGCTGCAGCGCGGCAAGCCGACCGTCGACCTCGAGCAGGTCGAGCGCCACTCGCAGGGCGTGATCGCGCTCACGGGCTGCCTGGCCTCGCGCTTCTGCCAGCGGCTGCTCGACGACCGCGAGCAGGAGGCGCGCGCCCACGCCGACGACCTGCTGCGCGTGTTCGGGGCGCAGAACGTGTACTTCGAGGTGCAGAAGAACGGGCTCGCCCCACAGGACAAGTGCAACGAGGGGATCGTCAGGATCGCGCGCGAGCTCGGCGGCAGCCTCGTCGGCACCGGCGACGTGCACTACCTGCGCCGCGAGGACTACGACCACCACACGGCGCTGCTGTGCGTGCAGACCAAGAGCACGATCGCGGCGCCGAAGCTGACGTTCGACACGAACGAGTTCTACCTGCGCGACAGCCAGGAAATGGCGAGCGCGTTCGCCGAGTGGCCCGAGGCGGTCGCCAGCACGCTCGAGATCGCCGAGCGCTGCTCGGTGGAGATCGAGCTCGGCAAGCAGCTGATCCCCAGCTACCCCACGCCCGACTCGAGCGACGAGCGCGCCTACCTGCGCGAGCGCGTGCAGGAGGGCCTGCGCCTGCGCTACGGCGACCCGCCGCCGGCGGCCGCGGTCGAGCGCATGGAGATGGAGCTCGACGTGATCGACCGCATGGGCTTCAACGCCTACTTCCTGATCGTCTGGGACTTCGTCAAGTTCGCGAAGGAGAACGGCATCGCCGTGGGACCCGGGCGCGGCTCGGCGGCCGGCTCGATCGTGTCCTACTGCCTGGCGATCACCGATGTCGACCCGCTGCGCTACGACTTGCTGTTCGAGCGCTTCCTGAACCCCGAGCGCGTGTCGATGCCGGACATCGACATCGACTTCTCGGTGCGCGGGCGCGAGCGCGTGATGCGCTACGTCACCGACAAGTACGGGCGCGAGTCGGTCGCGCAGATCGTCACCTTCGGCAAGATGTTCCCGCGCGCCGCCACGCGCGACGCGGCGCGCGTGCTCGGCTTCGACTACGGCGTGGGCGATCGCCTCGCGAAGCTGATCCCCGATCCGATCATGGGCCGCTCGCCCTCGTTCGAGGAATGCCTGAAGAACGGCCAGCCGCTGCGCAAGGCGTGCGACGAGGACCCGTCCGCGAAGCAGATCGTCGACGTCGCGCAGGGCCTGGAGGGGATCGTGCGCAACTCCTCGATCCACGCCGCCGCGGTCGTGATCGCCGACCGGCCGCTGACCGACATCGTGCCGCTGCAGCTCGCCGACGCCGGCACCGACGAGAACGGCGAGCGCGTGTTCCGCACGGTCACGCAGTTCTCGATGAAGCCGATCGAGGAGATCGGCCTGCTCAAGATGGACTTCCTGGGCCTGCGCAACCTCGACGTGATCGAGGACGCGCTCGACATCATCGAGCGCTCCAGCGGCGAGCGCCCGGACATGACAACGCTGCCGCTCGACGACGTGCCGCACGTACGAGATGCTCGCGCGCGGCGACTCGATCGGCGTGTTCCAGTTCGAGTCCGAGGGCATGCGCGAGGCGCTGAAGAAGGTGCGCCCCGACGAGTTCAACGACCTCGTCGCGCTCAACGCGCTCTACCGCCCCGGCGCGATGGACCAGATCCCGGTGTACGCCAAGGGCAAGCACAACCCCGAAGCCATCTCCTATCCGGACGCGCGCCTGCGGCCGATCCTCGAATCCTCCAACGGCGTGATCCTCTACCAGGAGCAGGCGATGCAGATCTCCAAGGAGCTCGCCGGCTTCTCCGGGGCCAAGGCGGACGACCTGCGCAAGGCGATCGGCAAGAAGAACCGCCAGGCGATGGCCGCGCTGAAGCCCGAGTTCGTCGAGGGCTGCCGCGCGTCGGGCACGAAGGCGGAGGTGATCGAGTTCCTGTGGAACACGAACGAAAAGTCCGCCGACTACTCGTTCAACAAGAGCCACGCCGCCTGCTACGGGCTGATCGCCTACCGCACCGCCTGGCTGAAGGCCAACCACACCGCCGAGTACATGGCCGCGCTGATCTCCTCGGTGATGTCGACCAAGGACAAGGTGCCGTTCTTCGTCGCGCGCTGCGAGGAGATGGGCATCGACATCCTGCCCCCCGACGTCAACCTCTCAGACCACGAGTTCACGGTCGGGCCGGCCGCCGAGCCGGGCGGCATCGGCAGCATCCGCTTCGGCCTGGACGCCGTCAAGGGCGTCGGCTACCAGGCGGTCGAGGCGATCAAACGGGCGCGCGAGGACGGCGGCGAGTTCACCTCGATCTGGGACTTCTGCGAGCGCGTCGACAGCCGCACCGTCAACAAGAAGGCGATCGAGGCGCTCGTCAAGTGCGGCGCGCTCGGATCGACCGGGGCGACCCGCAAGGGCATGCTGGAAGTGCTCGAGAAGGCGCAGGCCAAAGGCCAGCAGGTCCAGCAGGACGCGCAGATCGGCCAGGGCTCGATCTTCGACCTGCAGGAAGAGGGCACGGGTCCAGGCGCGGCGGGAGCCTCGGCGATGAGCGCGTTCGCGGCGCCCGTGCACGCGCCGATACCCACGGAGGAGTTCGAGCAGCCCGAGCTGCTGGCGGCCGAGAAGGAAGCGATCGGGCTGTTCGTGTCCGCGCACCCGCTCAAGCCGCTGCGCGACGCGCTGCGCGCGCGGGTCGACTGCCCGATCGCGGCGCTCGAGGAGCGACGCGACAAGGACTGGGTGACCGTCGGCGGAATCATCACCGAGGCCAAGAAGATCCGCACGCGCAATGGCGACCACATGATGTTCGCGACGCTCGACGACCTCGCCGGCTCGGTCGAGATGCTCGTGTTCGGCAAGGCGCTGGCCGAGCACGAGGCCGCGCTGGCGGTCGACGAGGTCGTGATCGTCAAGGGCCGCGTCGACCACAAGGAAGCCGGCAAGACCTGCCTGGTGGTGCAGAGCATCGAGCGCTTCGCGCCCTCGCAGGAGGAGATCGAGCGCGCGAGCAAGGCGGCGCGCACCGCCGCCGCGACCGCCGTCGCGGCGGCCGAGCCGGTCAAGCTGCGCGTAGCCGCGGCGGACCTGAGCGAGAGCGCGATCGACGAGCTGCGCGAGCGCATCGAGGAGTCGCCGGGCACGGCCGAGGTGATCGTCGAGATCGACGGCAGCGACGGCATCACACGCCGCCTGCGCCTCGGCGAGGAGTACCGCGTGCGCCACACGCCGACGCTGCTGGCGGAGCTCGAGCAGGCGCTGCGCGCGTCAGCGCCGCGCCGCGACCCCGCGTTCGCGTAGCTGCACCGCGAACGCGACTTCCTCGGCGGAGGCGCCGCTGCGGTTCTCGCCGGGGGTCTCGAGCACGCACGGCAGCTTCTGAAGCGACGGCGCCGACAGGAACGCGGCGCAGCCCTCCTCGCCCAGCTCTCCGCGGCCGAGGTTGGCGTGGCGGTCGCGGTTGGAGCCGAGCGGTGTCTGCGAGTCGTTGAGGTGCAGCGAGCGCACGCGGCCGCGCCCGAGCTTGCGCGTGCACTCGCGCAGCGTCGCCGTCATCCCGGCGGCGGTGCGAATGTCATAGCCCGACGCCAGCAGGTGGCAGGAGTCAAGGCACACGCCCAGCCGCGCCTCGCCGCCGGCGCCCTCCAGCAGCCGCGCCAGCTCGTCGAAGGAGCGGCCCAGCGTGCCGCCCGCGCCGGCGGTGTTCTCCAGGTGCAGCTCGCAGCCCTCGCTGTCCCCCTCCGGGGACGATGCGGCGAGCGCCTCGCGGATCGTCTCGCTCGGCGCGCGCGAGCGCCTCGCCGACGTTGCCCGTCTTGGCCGAGCCCGGGTGCAGCACCACGCCCGCGGCGCCGATCGCGTGACCGACGCGCAGCGAATGAGTCAGAGACGCGAGCGATTTCGCGCGGATGTCCCGATCCTCGCTCGCGCAGTTGAGCAGGTACACCGCATGGATCAGCACCGCGTCGATCGGGCTCGCGCGCATCGCCTCGCGAAACGCCGCCACGTCCTCGTCGCGGTAGGTCGTCGGACGCCACATGCGCGGCGACTGGTTGAAGATCTGGATCGCGCGGCAGCCGCGCTCGACGCCGCGCTCGACCGCCTTCGGCAGGCCGCCCGCGGGGGATACGTGCGCGCCGATTAGCATGCGCGGATCCTATGGATCCGATGAGAGTCAGGTTCGCGCCCTCGCCCACGGGGGCGCTGCACATCGGCGGCGCCCGCACGGCGCTGTTCAACTGGCTGCTCGCGCGGCACTTCGACGGCGAGCTGGTGCTGCGCATCGAGGACACCGACCGCGAGCGCTCGACGCCGGAGAACATCGAGCAGATCATCGACGCGCTGCGCTGGCTGGAGCTCGACTGGGACGAGGGGCCGATCATGCAGACGGCGCGCTCCGAGCGCCACGGCGAGGCGCTCGGAGCGCTGCTCGAGTCCGGGCACGCATACCGCTCGAACGCCACCGCCGCCGACGTGAAGGCGTTCAAGGACCTGTACGGCGCCGAGCGCGGCTTCCGCGGCGAAGCCGAGAACGAGGGTGCGGTGCGCCTGCGCGTGCCCGCCGACGGCGCCACCGTCGTGCACGACGTGATCCGCGGCGACACGCGTCTTCGAGCACCTGCACCTCGATGACCCCGTGATCGCCCGCGCGGACGGCTCGGTGCTCTACAACTTCGCCGTCGCCATCGACGACCTCGACGCCGGCATCACGCACGTGGTGCGCGGCGAGGACCACCTCTCCAACACGCCCAAGCAGCTGCTCGTGCTGGAGGCCGCGCGCGCCGCCGGCTTCGGCCCGAGCACGCCGATCCCCGCCTACGCGCACCTGCCGCTGCTGCACGGCCCGGACGGCAAGAAGCTCTCAAAGCGCCACGGCGCCGCCTCCGTGCAGGAGCTGCGCGACGCCGGCTACCTGCCCGAAGCGGTCCGCAACTACCTGGCGCTGCTCGGCTGGGGGGCCGGCGACGACGCCACGGTGCTGTCGACCGAGGAGCTGATCGAGCGCTTCACGCTCGAGCGCGTCAGCCGCAATCCGGCGCGCTTCGACGAGGTCAAGCTGCGCTGGCTGGACGGCCTGTACGTGCGCAAACTGTCGGTCGACGAGCTCACCGAGCGCCTGCAGGCGTTCACCGGCCGCGACGGCCTGCGCGAGGCGGCGCGCATCAGCCAGGAGAAGATCCAGACGCTCGCCGACTTCCTGCCGCTCGCCGGTCCGCTGCTCGACGGCCCCGTCGACGACGCCAAGGCGCGCGAGCGCTGGCTCGACGAGAACGGCCGCGCGGCGCTCGCCGACGGCCGCGACGCGCTCGCGCAGGCCGCCGCGTCCTCCCCCGCGGGAGCTCGACGAGGCGAGCGTCGAGCGGGCGCTGGCGGGCGTGATCGAGTCGCGCGGCGCCAAGCCGCGCGAGGTCTACCAGCCGCTGCGCGTCGCGCTCACCGGCACGACCGTCTCGCCGGGGATCTTCGAGAGCGTCGCGCTGCTCGGCCGCGACGAGACGCTGCGGCGGATCGCCAGCGCGCTCGGCGACGGCTGAGCGCGTCTGGGCGCCGTCTGGGCGCGACGCCGAACTGCACGGCCGATCGCCACAGCTGCATCAGACCCGCGCGACGCTGCGCAAAAGCGCTCTTTCCTGCCCTGCGCGACCCCGATTCCTCTAAACATTTGATCGAGGATGCCGATAGGAGGACATCGCCGGAGTCACCGGCGCGAAGCGTCGGCGAACCCAAGGAAGGGGTCAAGAAGGCATGCAGGCTACCGCCGCAGCAAAGAAGCTGACCGCAGCGAAAAAGCTCACCGCCACGTCCAAGCGCGGTGCAGCCAAGACGCCGCCGCCCGCGAAGAACTTGACCAGCGCCAGCCCGGACCGCCAAGCCCCAGCCGCGCGCCGCGCGGGCACGCCCGGCGCGGGCTCCGGCGAGCGCCACCAGAACGAGGGCCACGGCCGCCGTCTGACGATGGCCTTCGAAGCGCTCGAGGCGTTCCCCGCGCTCGCGGAGTCGCGCGACCGGCTGCTCGCGGTGGTCTCCAAGGACCACGTCGCGACCGCCGACGTGGTCGCCGCGGTCGAGTCCGACGTGGCGCTGATCATCGCCGTGCTGCGCCTCGCCAACCGCTCGCAGGAGGGCCGCCCGCGCGTCGACACCGCGGTGGCCGCCGTCGAGGTGCTGAGCACGCACACCGTGCAGGCGGTCGCCAACCGCATGCGCACGTTCGACTTCTTCGAGCGCGCGAGCGTGTGGGACGCGGCGCCCGAGCGCTTCCGGCTGCACGCGCTCGCCACCCAGCACGCCGCCGACCGCATCGCCACGGAGGTCGGCTACGAGAACCGCGACCGGCTGACCGTCACCAGCCTGCTGCACGACGTCGGCAAGCTCGTGCTGCTGCACGCCTACCCCGGCTACCCCTCGCAGGTGCACCGCGGCGCACGCACGCCCGAGGAGCGCATCCACCAGGAGCGCCGCGAGCTGGGCGTCGACCACGCGCTCGTCGGCGGCGTGCTCGTCCGTCGCTGGGGCCTGCCGTCGTCGCTGGCGACGCCGATCGAGCGCCACCACAACCCCGACGTGGAAGGCGAGGCCGCGTTCATCCGCCTGGCGGACATGCTCGCGCACTACGAGCAGGGCGCGCGCGTCTCGCCCACGGAGATGATCCACACCGCGCGCAGCATCGGCCTCGGGCCCGACGAGCTCAGGCGCGTGATGTACGAACTGCCGAGCCCCAGCAGCCAGCGCCAGCGCCACGTCGACCCGTGCCCGCTGTCCGGCAGGGAGCTGGGCGTGCTGCAGCGCCTGGCCGAGGGCAAGGTCTACAAGCAGATCGCCCATGAGCTGACGCTCTCGACGAGCACCGTGCGCACGCACCTGCACAACATCTACGGCAAGCTCGGCGCCGTCGACCGCGCGCAGGCGGTGCTCATAGCCACCGAGCGGGGATGGCTCTAAGACGACCGTTGGGCCGCGCCGCCGGCCGTCTCAGTCTGGCATTGCGTAGCATCGCCTTGTGGTCTCGATCACGAGCAAGTCCCCGTACGCGGTGCTCGCGCTCGCCGAGCTCGCGCGCAGCAGCGGCGCGGAGCCGGTTCCGATCGGCGAGCTGGCGCGCAAGCGCGACGTGCCGGTGCAGTTCCTGGAGCAGCTGTTCGCGGTGCTGCGCCGCGGCGGCATCATCAGCTCGCAGCGCGGCGTCAAGGGCGGCTACCGCTTCGCGCGCGAGCCCTCGACGATCACGGTGCTCGAGGTCGTGGAGCTGCTCGACGGCCCGCTGGGGCGTGACGCGCAGGGCATCTTCGCCGACGCCGCCGGCGCCGCGCGGCGGGTGCTCGCGGGCACGACGATTGCCGACGTGCTCGAGCGCGAGATGCGCGACGCGGGCGCGAGCATGTACCACATCTGACCAAAGTCACCATGTGTCCTACTGGTCAACCGGCCAAGATCTGGCTCCACTATTGACTTCACCCGGCGCACGTGTAGCCTTGGTCAAGATAATGTAAGTGTGGAGACTGGACACGGCCCGAATTGCGCCGGAATGGGGCGCCGGGCTGGTCAGTAGCGACTACGGAGGGTTGCAGGTGCTGAGGCCTACTGGCCACCACGTAATCACGCGGGGGGACGCCCGATGACGGCACGCATCGCGCTGGTCGCGCGCGAGCGGGTTTCGTGGCGCGCGCTGGCGCTGACGGCGTTGCTGTCGCTGCTGCTCGGCGCGGCGTTCACGCAGCTGCTGCGCGCTGGCATCGGCGGCTCATCGGCGTCGTCCGCGGCCCGCACCGGTGCGGGAGTGTCAAGCCTCGCGCCGGCGGCGCGCGCGTCGATCTCGGCGACGCTCGGTGCCGAGAATCCCGCGTATCGCTTCGCCGCGACGCCCACTGGCCTCCACGGCGCCAACCCGGCTCAGCACCTCGCCGTCGAAGCCGCCGCCACGGGCGTGACGCTCCACGCGCGCAGCCTGAGCCTGGGGCTGAGCCTGCAGGCGCTCGGCTACGGCGGCGCGCTGGAGCGCGTGCCCGCAGCGCGGCCCAGCGGCGCCGTCAACCGCGTCGCCTACGCGCGCGCGGGCATTGCCGAGTGGTACGTGAACGGCCCGTTCGGCCTCGAGCAGGGCTTCACGCTCGCTCACGCCCCCGCGGCGTCCGCGGCGCGCGCGGTGGCCGGTCCGCTGACGCTCGCGATCGCGCTGTCCGGCGACGCGCGCGCGTCACTCGCGCCGGGCGCGCAGAGCGTCACGTTCAGCGGCCCGCACGGCGGCGCGCTCAGATACGGCGGACTCAGCGTGAGCGACGCGAGCGGGCGCACGCTGCGCAGCTGGCTGGCGCTCGACGGCGGGCGCCTGCTGCTGCGCGTGGACGCGCGCGGCGCGCGCTATCCGCTGCGCGTGGACCCGAGCGTGGAAGCGGCTGAACGCCGGCTGTCGCCGATGCTCGCCGAAGAAAAGGAAACCGAAGGCAAGGAAGACGCGGGCATCAGCGTCGCGCTGTCGGGCGACGGCGACACGGCGCTCGTGGGCGCGCCGGACGCGGCGGGGACGGGCGGCGCCGCCTGGGTGTTCACGCGCTCGGGCACGAGCTGGACGCAGCAGGCGAAGCTCGAACTGCCGAAAGCCGCGCTCAGCGAACTGGAAGAAGGCGAAACCTCGACGTGCGCTGAAGAAGGCGAAAGCGAAGAAGGCGACGAATGCGGCTTCGGTCGCAGCGTGGCGCTGTCGGCGAGCGGCGACACCGCGGTGATCGGCGCGCCGCGCATGCACTCGGGCGAGGGAGCCGCGTGGATCTTCGCGCGCGAAGGCTCCACGTGGACGTCGACGCCGACGGAACTGACGAGCCCCCGGGCCAGCTCGGGCGGCCACTTCGGTCGCAGCGTGGCGCTGTCGGGCAGCGGCGAAACGGCGCTCGTGGGCGCGCCCGGCGAGCTCGCTGGCAACGGCCGCGCGTGGGTGTTCACCGGCTCGGGCGCGAACACGAGCTGGGTCGCGCAGGGCGGCCCGCTGACGGGCTCGGCGGAGCTGGGCGAAGGGCGCTTCGGACGTGCGGTGGCGCTCGCGGGCGACGGCGACACGGCGCTCGTGGGCGGTCCCGGCGACGATGGCTTCGTCGGTGCGGCGTGGGTGTTCGTGAGCACGGAAGACGGCTGGACGGCGCAGAGCGGAAAGCTCACCGGCGCGGGCGAGGTGTCGGACGGCCACTTCGGCTACAGCGTCGCGCTGTCCGAAGACGGCGGCACGGCGCTGATGGGCGCGCGCGACGACAACGGCGGCACCGGCGCCGCGTGGGTGTTCGCGCGGTCGGGCTCGACGTGGAGCGAACAGGGCGCGAAGCTGATCGGCGCGGGCGCCGAAAACGAACAGTTCGGCTACAGCGTGACGCTGTCGGCGGCGGGCGACAGCGCGATCGTGGGCGCGCCGCGCGTCGAAGGCGGGCGCGGCGCCGCGTGGGTGTTCGCGCGGTCGGGCACGAGCTGGACCCCGGCCCTCAGAGAGCTGGTGGCGGGCAGCACGGAGGAAACCAGGGCGCACTTCGGATCGAGCGTGGCGGCCTCGGCGAACGGCGAAGTCGTGCTCGTGGGCGGCCCCGGCGAGAGCGCCAAGCGCGGCGCGGCGTGGGTGTTCGGCCAGGGTCCGGCGGTCGAATCGATCAAACCGCACGCCGGCACGACGCTCGGCGGCACCACGGTGACGATCACCGGCGAACACCTCGGCGGCGTCACCGCGGTGCGCTTCGGCTCGAGCGAGGCGGCGAGCTTCGCGGTCGACCCGGAAGACCCCGAACACGAGATCACCGCCGTGTCGCCGCCGGAGGCGGCCGGGCGCGTGGACGTCACCGTCGAAACCGCGTTCGGCGCGAGCTCGCCCAGCACGCTGGACCGCTACACGTTCACGCCCCCGGGGCACAAATCCGGCCAGGAAGAAACCGAACAGGGCCAGGGCGGCAACGGGAACGGCAACGGCGGCGGCAACAGCGGCAATGGCGGCAACGAACAGACGACGGGCAACAAGATCCTGCCCGTGGGCACCGAGGAGGTGCTGGCCCTGGGGCCGACGTCGGGTCCGGTGTGCGGCGCGAGCCTGCGCAGCAAGCGGATCGCGGTGCAGGCGCACAACCGCGCGCTGTTCAAGCTGCTGGGCACGGGCGCCGGCAGCTGCGCCGGCAAGCTCCGGGTGCGCGTCAAGCTCAAGGCCGCGCACGGGCACTTCAAGCTGAAGACGATCGGCGTGGCGGTGTTCTCGATCGCGGCCGGCAGGCACGTGTCCGTCAGCGTGAAGCTGAACGCCGCCGGGCGCGCGCTGCTGAAGGCTGGCCACGGGCGGTTGAACGCGAGCGTGCTGCTCGTGAAGTCCCTGCCGACGCCGATGCTGGCGCGCACCGCGAGCGTGCGCCTCGCGCGCTCCAAGCCGAAGCCCAGGGCGAAGACCTAGCGCCGGGCGGGTGGCTGCAGCATGGCGGGCGCGCGGGCGCCTGCACTATTGTCGTGGCTGATGCCACGAATCCCGATCAACATTGCGGAATTGGTCGGCGGCACGCCGCTCGTTGCCCTACCGCGCATGCTGGAGGGCACGCCGGCGGCTGAGAACGGCGTGGAGCTGTACGCGAAGCTGGAGGCGTTCAACCCCGGCGGCAGCGTCAAGGACCGCATCGGCGTGGCGATGATCGAGGCGGCGGAGGCGGAGGGCCGGATCGAGCCGGGCCGCACGACGATCGTGGAGGCGACGAGCGGCAACACGGGGATCGCGCTGGCGTTCGTGTGCGCGGCGAAGGGCTACGAGCTGGTGCTGACGCTGCCGCAGGGCATGAGCCGCGAGCGCGAGAGCCTGCTGCGGCTGTACGGGGCGCGTGTGGAGATCACGGAGTCGCTGGGGGGGATGGGCGAGGCGGTGGCGGCGGCGCGCGCGATGGCGCGCGACGCGGACGTGTTCCTGCCGGACCAGTTCTCCAACCCCGCCAACCCGGAAGTGCACCGGCGCACAACGGGCCCCGAGATCGAGGCGGCGCTGGAGGGGCGCGTGGACGTGCTCGTGGCGGGCGTGGGCACGGGCGGCACCATCACGGGGGTGGGCGAGTACCTGCGCGAGCACGCCAACCCGAAGCTGCGCGTGGTCGCGGTGGAGCCGCGCGGCTCGGCCGTCCTGTCCGGCGGCGCGCCCGGCCCGCACCGCATCCAGGGCATCGGCGCGGGCTTCGTGCCGCCCGTGCTCAACCGCGAGCTGCTCGACGAGGTGATCCCGGTGAGCGACGACGACGCGATCCAGAGCGCGTGGACGTGCGCCAAACGCGCGGGGCTGCTCGCGGGCATCTCCTGCGGCGCGGCGCTGTGGGCGGGCTTGCAGGTCGCCTCGCGCCCCGAGTCCAAGGGGCAGCGGATCGTCGTGATGATGCCCGATTCCGGCGAGCGCTACGTCTCACAAGCTTTCTTCGCACCGTAAAGACCGCGCTACGCTTTGACGATGGCCGGATTCGGCAAGCTCGCAGGAGTGGCCAGGGAGGTGCGGCGCGACGTGCTTGCGGCGCGCGACCGCGATCCGGCGGCGCGCGGAGTCTCGCCGGTGGAGATCCTCGCGACGTGGCCGGGCATCCACGCGCTGCTCGCCTACCGCGTCGCGCACGCGCTGAAGCTGGCGGGCGTGCCGCTGGCGCCGCGCGCGATCTCGATGATCACGCGCGCGGTCACGGGCATCGAGATCCATCCCGCGGCGCATATCGGCCGGGGGCTGTTCATCGACCACGGCGCCGGCGTGGTGATCGGCGAGACGGCGAGCATCGGCGACGACGTGACGCTGTACCAGGGGGTGACGCTCGGTGGCACCGGCTTCGCCACCGGCAAGCGCCACCCGACGGTGCAGGACAACGTCACGATCGGCTCCGGCGCGAAGCTGCTCGGCCCGATCACGATCGGCCATGGCGCCAAGATCGGCGCCAACAGCGTCGTCATCACCGACGTGCCCGCCAACTCGACCGTCGTCGGCAACCCCGGTCACCCGGTGCGCGTGGACGGGCGCCGCGTGGAGGGCCCGGACGCCGACTGGATCCACCTGCCGGACCCGATCGCGGAGGCGATCCAGGCGCTGTCCGGTCGCATCGCCACGCTGGAACGAATGATCGCGGAGCTGTCCGACACCGAGCCCCAGCCGGTGGCCGAGGTGAGGCCGCTGCGCACGGTGCGAGGCCCGAACCCGGCTGGCGGCTAGGACCCGCGCGAGCCGCCCGCGCCGGGCACGATGCCACCCGAGCGCGCATCTATGCTGGGGATCGGATGCCTGAGAATCCCCACGCGGCGCACCTGCAGGAGCTGCTGGAGGGCCTGAACGAGCCCCAGCGCGAGGCGGTCACGCACGGCGAGGGGCCGCTGCTGATCCTGGCGGGCGCGGGCAGCGGCAAGACGCGCGTGCTGACGCACAGGCTCGCGTTCCTGATCTACACCGACCAGGCGCAGGCGGGCGAGATCCTGGCGATCACGTTCACGAACAAGGCCGCCAGCGAGATGCGCGAGCGCGTGGAGCGACTGCTGGGGCGCAGCACGCGGGGGATGTGGGTGATGACGTTCCACTCGGCATGCGCGCGCATCCTGCGCGCGGAGGCGGAGCGCCTCGGCTACACGCGCCAGTTCACGATCTACGACCAGGCGGACGCGCGGCGGCTGGCGAAGCGCTCGGCGGACGCCGTCGGCGTGGACCCCAAGCGCTACACGCCGTCCGCGATCCACAACCAGATCTCCGCAGCCAAGAACCGCCTGATCGACGCTGAGACGTACGGCCAGCAGGTGGGCTCGCAGTTCGAGGAGATGATCGCGGAGGTGTACGCCATCTACGAGCGCGACCTGCACCGCATGAACGCGATGGACTTCGACGACCTGCTGTTCCGGGTCGTGAACCTCCTCGAGCTGTTCGAGGACGTGCGCGAGCGCTACCGAAACACGTTCCGCCACGTGCTCGTCGACGAGTACCAGGACACCAACCACGCGCAGTACCGCCTGCTGCAGCTGCTCGTCGGTGGCGGGCGCGCGCCGCAGCGCGGCGGTGAGCAGCCCGCGACGGGGCTCGGACCGCCCGACGACCGTCCCACGTACAGCGGTCCCGTCGGGCACCGCAACCTCGCGGTCGTCGGGGATGACTCCCAGTGTCTGGTCGAGGGGACACTCATCACGATGGCGGATGGCACACACCGGCCTATCGAGGAGGTGTGGGCAGGGGACCTGGTCCTAGCTGCGTACGGGAGTGGCGACTTTCGGCCTGCGCTGGTAACGCGCCGCCACGAAGCTGATGGTCGACAGGGGGTTGCGGTCACGACTCGTTCCGGGAGGAGGTTGGTAAGTACCGCGGAGCACATCCATTTCGCGGGCTTTGTCCGAGGGCGGACACCTCAGCTGCATATGACGTACTTGATGTGGAAGCGTGGTATGGGATTCCGGGTTGGCACATCTCGAACTTATACGGCGGGGCAGGTCAAGCCCGTCGTTGGCGTTCGCTACCGGATGAGACACGAGGGTGCAGACGTGGCTTGGGTGGTGTCGGTGCACGCAAGCGATGTCGAGGCTCGGTTGGCTGAGCTCTTGCTCGCAGCTCAGTACGGCCTACCCGCCATTCCCTTCAACGCCAGGCGTCGAGACGCGCGAAGTCCTGACAGCCTGGTCGGCAATCAGGCAATGATTGACCGCGTATTCGCGACGCTCGATACCGAAACAGCGGGACGCAAGCTACTGGCCGATGAGGGGCTCAACTTTCGCTTTCCGCACTTCACACCAGCGGCGCATACCTCGGGTCGGCTCGGGTCGGCTCGCCGACGTCGCCGGATGGTGGTCACTCTCTGTGGCGATCGTCGAGGAGAGTCACCGATGCATCGCATCGCGATGTTCGGCTACGACCAAGAGGGGAAGGAAGCGCTCGAGCGGCTAGGTCTTAGCGTGCGACCGGCGCGCCGCGGCTCGACAGGCTGGCGATACGAGTCTGCATCGAAAGACATGCCCACGTTGCTCTCGACAGTAGAGCGGGTAAGGGGGGAGCTTGATCTCCAGCTGCAGCTCAACGCAAGGCTGGCGCGCACTCCCGACGGTACTGCAAACTCTCTGCCGTTCATGCCGGCGTCGTCACTTCGTCCCGGGATGGTGATGGTGACGGCTGACGGAGACTTTGATGTCATCGAGAGCGTCGAACGGGTCGCACTCGACGCGCCGGTGTACGACCTCGACATCGACGGTGTTCACAACTTCGTCGCGAATGGCCTCGTCACCCATAATTCGATCTATAGCTTCCGCGGTGCGGACGTTCGCAACATCCTCGACTTTCAGGAGGACTTCGAGGACGCGCGCGTGGTCAAGCTGGAGCAGAACTACCGCTCGACGGAGACGATCCTGCGCGCGGCCAACGCCGTGATCGCGAACAACCGCGGCGGCATCGCCAAGCGGCTTTGGAGCGAGCTGGGGCAGGGCGATCAGATCCAGCTCCGCGTGCTCGACGACGAGTACGCGGAGGCGCGCTTCGTGGTCGGCGAGATCCAGCGCCTGATCGACGGCGGCGCCTCGCGCGCGGAGATCGCGGTGCTGTACCGCACCAACGCGCTGTCGCGTGTGCTGGAGGAAACGCTCACGCGCCAGGACATGGCCTACCAGGTGATCGGCGGCACCAAGTTCTTCGAACGCGCCGAGATCAAGGACGCGATCGCCTACCTGTCGTTGATCGCCAACCCCGCCGACGTCGTCAGCTTCACGCGCGTGGTCAACTCGCCGCGGCGCGGCATCGGCCAGACGTCGCTCGCGCGGGTGCTTGCCAGTGCCGACGCGCTGGGCGTCCCCGTGTGGGAGGCGGCCGCGCAGCCCGATCAGGTTCCCGGCCTCGGCGCGGCCGCGATCAAGGCGCTGCGGCGCTTCATGGACACGATGGAGGATCTGCGCAACCTGGCCGAGCAGGGCGTGCCCGTGGGGGACCTGCTTGAGGCGATGCTGTCGCAGACCGGCTACGTCGAGGCGCTGGAGGCTGAGCGCACGATCGAGGCGCAGGGGCGCATCGAGAACCTCGAGCAGCTGGTGGAGGGCGCGCGCACGTTCGACGCGACGGCGGCCGAGGGCGAGGACACGCTCGCCGCCTACCTGCAGCAGATCGCGCTCGTGGCCGACGCCGACAGCCGCAGCGACGAGGGCCTCGTGACGCTGATGACGCTGCACAACGCCAAGGGCCTGGAGTACCCGATCGTGTTCATCGCCGGCTGCGAGGACGGCGTGTTCCCGCACTCGCGCGCGATCGAGGAGGGCAGCCTGGAGGAGGAGCGCCGGCTGTTCTACGTCGGGATCACGCGCGCCATGCGCCAGCTGTACCTCACCCACGCCCGCCGGCGGGCGGTGTTCGGCGCGCAGAGCTACGGCATGCGCAGCCGCTTCCTCGACGAGATCCCGGTCGAGCTGCTGGAGGAGCCGTTGCAGATGGGGTTCCGCTCGCAGACAAGCTGGTCGGGTGGCGACCCGCCGGCGATCGCCGCGCGGAGGGGCTCGGCGGGTGGCGGGGGCGCTGGGGCCCGGGGTGTCGGCGCGGGCAGCTGGGGGAGCGCCGGCGGTGGCGGGCGCGCGGCGGTGCGCGAGGAGCGCGAGACGCTGCCGGCGGCCAATCAATTTCGTCTCGGAGAGGACGTCGTGCACGCGGCGTTCGGCGACGGCGTCGTCACCGGCGTCGAGCCGGACGGCGTGATCGTCGTGCGCTTCGCGGGCGACGGCTCCGAGCGCAAGCTGATGGCCGAGTACGCACCTGTCAGCCGACGCTGAGGCTGGTGCCTATGCGGTCGGCGCAAACGCATAGCATCCGTGCCATGAGCGCCACGATCATCGACGGCAAGGCGATCGCAGCGCGCGTACGCGCGGGGGTCGCCGACGAAGTCGCGGCTTTCACGCGCGAGCACGGCAGCCCGCCGGGCCTCGCGACCGTGCTCGTCGGCGACGACCCCGCGTCGGCGGTGTACGTCGGCGGCAAGCAGCGCGCTTGCGCCGAGGTGGGGATGGCGCCGTTCGACCGGCGCCTGTCCGCCGACGCGACGTTCGAGCAGGTGGCGGAGGAGCTCGACGCGCTCAACGCCGATCGGGCTGTGAGCGGCGTGCTGCTGCAGCTGCCCGTGCCGGACCATCTCGACGGGCCGTCGCTGACCGCGCTGATCAGCCCCGACAAGGACGTCGACGGCCTTACGCCCGTCAACGCCGGGCTGCTGTCGCTGGGGCGTCCTGGGCTGCGGCCGGCGACGCCGCTCGGGGTGATGGAGCTGCTGGACGACACCGGCGTCGAGCTGGAAGGCGCCGAGGCGGTCGTCGTCGGGCGCTCCAACCTGTTCGGCAAGCCGATGGCGCAGCTGCTGCTGCAGCGCAACGCCACCGTCACGGTGTGCCACTCGCGCACGCGCGACCTGCGTGAGGTGTGCGCGCGCGCCGAGGTGCTGATCGTGGCGGTCGGGCGCGCGCGCATCGTCAAGCGGGACTTCGTGCGGCCCGGCGCCGTCGTGATCGACGTCGGCATGAACCGCCTCACGCCCGAGGAGGCCGGCAACAAGAGCGGGCTCGTCGGCGACGTCGACTTCGCCGCCGCCTCGGAGGTCGCCTCCGCGATCACGCCCGTGCCCGGCGGCGTCGGACCGATGACGATCGCGCTGCTGCTGCGCAACACGCTGCAGGCCGCGCGCTACCAGGCGCAGCTCGAGTCGATGCTCGCCGACGTCGACAGGGACATGCTGTGAGGCGGCTGCGTGTAGGCGAGCTGCTCGCGCTCCTCGGCTCGATCTGCCTGATCGTGTCGCTGTTCGTGCGCTCCTACTCGGGTCCCGCCGGCAACCTCGACGCGTGGAGCACGTTCGGTCCCGGCGTCGTGCTGGAGCTGGTCGCCGTGTGCGCAGCGCTGATCGTGGTGATCTCGGCGCTCACAGAGCGCAGCCCCGCGCTGCCGGTGTCGAGCGCCGTATGGTGCGTTCTGCTCGGGCTGATCGGCGTGATCGCTGCGCTCGTGCGCGCCCTGGAGCGCCCCGACCAGGCGACCGACGTCTGCTACGGCGCGTGGCTCGCGCTCGCCGGCACCGTTCTGATCCTGCTTGGCGCGTGGCAGGTGCTGCGCGACGAACGCCCGTCGATGTACCAGCCCGCGCGGCCCGAGCCGCGGCCGCAGCCATAAACCGCCGACACCGGCGCAGGCCTCGCCCGGCGGCCGGCTGCCTACGCCGCCGTACATCCATGCAGGACTGACGGCGACGGCGGGGAACTTTGTAATAACGGATGCAATGTCCGGCCACTGTTGGCTGGGGTAGAGGGGTCCGCATCCATCTACGACTCAGGGGGATCATCACGATGAGCTTCGACGTCAGCCGGCTGCGCCGCTCCGATCAGATCATTGGCGGCAGTGCGATCGCCTTTCTCATCTTCCTGTTCATCTTCAAGTGGTACGGCGGCAGCGCCAGCTCGTCGATCGGCGGGGTGAACTACAGCGTCAGCGCCAACGGGTGGCACACGTTCACCGACAGCCGCTGGCTGTGGATCATCACGATCATCGTCGCCCTCGGGGCCGTCGCGATCTCGGCCGGCGTGCTCGAGCTCAAAAGCCCCGTGCAGCCCGGCGTGCTCGTGGCGGGGCTGGGCGCGCTGTCGACGATCTTCATCCTCTACCGCATCGTCCACCACCCCAGCGGCGGCGCCAGCAGCTCGTTCGGCGCCGTTCACGTCGCCTACTCCTACGGCATCAAGATCGGCATCTGGCTCGGGCTGGTCGCGGCCGTGGGCATCACATACGGCGGCTATCTGGGCATGCAGGACGAAGGCACGTCGCTGTCGGACGTGCGCGAGCAGGCCAGTGGCGCGCTCAGCGGCCTCAGCGCTGCGGTCGCCGGCGACGGCTCGACCGAGGCCGCGCCCGGCGCAGGCGAGACGGCCGCTCCGGTCTCGAGCGACCCGCCTGACGCCGCGCCCGTCTGACGCCGCGCTTCCCGTGCGGGGCGTCGGTCTGGGGGGCGATCGTCGATGCCGTGCCGAGCTGACGCCGCGCCCATACAATGCGCGGCTGTGATCGACCGCGACCAGGTGCTGCACGTCGCCCGGCTCGCCCGCCTGGCGCTCGCTGAGGATGAGATCGAGCCGATGGCGCGCGAGCTGTCGGCGGTGCTCGACCATGTCGCCAAAATCGGCGAGCTCGATCTCGACGGCGTCGCCCCCACCTCGCACGTGGTGGCGTCGTCATCGAAGGTGGACGTCACCGGCGCGCTGCGCCCTGACGAGCCGCGGCCGTGCCTGCCGCGCGAGGTCGCGCTCGCGCAGGCGCCGGCCGTCTCCGACGACGGCTTCCTAGTCCCAAGCCCGCAAGCATGAGCGCCGCTGACGTGCTGGAGCTGTCGGCGGCGCAGGCGGCGGAGCAGATCGCCGCGGGCTCGCTGTCCGCCGGCGAGCTGTTCGACGCCTACCGCGCGCGCGCCGCCGCCGACCGCGACGCGGGCGACGCCGGGCTCAACTGCTTCACGTGGGTCGCCCCGGATACACCCGCGCAGTCCGGCTCCGCCGAGGCCCCACTCGCCGGAGTGCCGCTCGCGGTCAAGGACCTGTTCTGCACCGAGGGCGTGCCCAGCCAGTCCGGCTCACGCATCCTCGAGGGCTATCTGCCGCCGTACACCGCCAGCGTCGTGCGCCGGCTGCAGGGCGCCGGCGCCAGCCTGCTGGCGAAGACCAACCAGGACGAGTTCGCGATGGGCTCCTCCAACGAGAACTCCGCCTACGGCGCCGTGCGCAACCCCTGGGACCGCGAGCGCGTTCCCGGCGGCTCATCGGGCGGCAGCGCCGCCGCCGTCGCCGCCGGCCTCGCGCCGTGGGCGCTCGGCACCGACACCGGCGGCTCGATCCGCCAGCCCGCCGCGCTGTGCGGGATCGTCGGCATGAAACCCACGTACGGCTCCGTCTCGCGCTACGGCATGATCGCCTTCGCCTCCTCGCTCGACCAGGCGGGCCCGCTCACGCGCGACGTGCGCGACGCCGCGCTGCTGCTGCGCCACATGGTCGCGCGCGACGAGTGTGACGCCACCTCGCTGCAGTTCCCCGGCCAGATCTCGCTGCCGAGCACCGAGCGTCTCGACGGCGTGCGCCTCGGCGTGCCTGAGGAGCTCAGCGGCGAGGGCATCGAAGCGGGCGTGCTCGACGCCTTCCGCGCCGCGCTCGCGCAGGCCGAAGATCTGGGTGCGCAGATCAGCGAGGTGCGCCTGCCGCACGCGCCGCACGCGCTGTCCGCCTATTACGTGATCGCCCCCGCCGAGGCCTCCTCCAACCTCGCGCGCTTCGACGGCGTCCGCTACGGGCTGCGCGCCGCCGATGCCTCGGACCTGCTCGACATGTACACGCGCACGCGCCACGACGGCTTCGGCGCCGAGGTCAAGCGCCGCATCATGCTCGGCACCTACGCGCTCTCATCCGGCTACTACGACGCCTACTACGGCCGCGCGCAGCGCGTGCGCACGAAGATCTCAGACGACTTCAAAAGCGCCTTCGATCAGGTCGACCTGATCGTCACGCCCACCGCGCCCACCGTCGCCTTCAAGCTCGGCGAGAAGACCTCCGACCCGCTGGCCATGTACCTCAACGACTTCTGCACCGTGCCCATGTCGCTCGCCGGCATTCCCGCCATCTCGATCCCCTGCGGGCTCAGCCACGGCCTGCCCGTCGGCCTGCAGATCGCCGGCCCCGCGTTCAGCGAGAACCGCGTGCTCGACGCCGCCCACGCGCTCGAGCGGAGCCTCGGCTTCGACGGAGCGTCCGCCCGTGTCTGAGCCAGCCAGCCCGCCCCAGCCGCCGCAAGGCGGCCCCATAAAAGACGATCTCTACGAGCCCGTCATCGGACTCGAGATCCATGTGCAGCTCGCCACCGCCACGAAGATGTTCTGCGGCTGCGAGCTGTCCTTCGGCGAGCCGCCCAACACGCGTACCTGCCCCGTCTGCCTGGGGCTGCCCGGCAGCCTGCCCGTCGTCAACGCGCGCGCCGTGCACTTCGGGCTGATGATCGGCCTCGCGCTCGGCTCCGAGCTCGCGCCGCGCTCCATCTTCCACCGCAAGAACTACTTCTACCCCGACCTGCCCAAGGGCTACCAGATCTCCCAGTACGACGAGCCGCTGTGCCTCGGCGGACACCTCGGCGACGTGCGCATCCACCGCGTGCACCTCGAGGAGGACGCCGCCAAGCTGATCCACGTCGGCGCCAGTGGGCGCATTCACGGCTCCGACGCGTCGATCGTCGACTTCAACCGCGGCGGGACGCCGCTCGCCGAGATCGTCACCGAGCCCGACGTGCGCTCCGCCGAGCAGGCCAGCGAGTGGCTCAAGCTGCTGCGCGTCACCCTGCGCCAGCTCGGCGTCTCCGACGTCAACATGGAGGAGGGCTCGCTGCGCTGCGACGCCAACATCTCGCTGCGGCCCGCCGGCAGCGACGGCCTCGGCGTCAAGACCGAGCTCAAGAACATGAACAGCTTCCGCTTCATCGAACGCGGGATCAAGGCCGAGATCGCAAGGCAGGAGAAGATCCTGAGCGGCGGCGGGCAGGTGGTGCAGGAGACGCTGCACTTCGACCCCGCCTCCAGCGCCATCACCTCGCTGCGCTCCAAGGAGGAGGCGCACGACTACCGCTACTTCCCCGAGCCCGACCTGCTGCCCGTCGCCATCGACCAGGCGATGCTCGACGCCGCGCGCGCCGACATGGTCGAGCTGCCCGCCGAGCGCGCCGAGCGCTACGAGAGCGAGCTTTCCCTCAGCCGCGACAGCGCCCAGCTGCTTGCGTTCCGCGGCGAGCTCGGTGGCTTCTTCGAGGCCGCGCTCGCGGTCCAGGTGGACGTGTCCGCGCAGACCCTCGCGAACTGGGTCGCCGTCGAGCTTGCAGGCCGGCTGGACGACGGTGATCCCGCCGAGGCGCAAGTAACCCCTCGTGCGCTCGCCGAGCTTGCGGGGATGGTGGCCTCCAAGCAGATCAGCGTCGGCGCCGCGCGCCAGGTACTCGACAAGCTGATCGCAGACGGTGGTGACCCGGAGGCGATCGTGGAGGCCGAGGGTCTGGCCGCGATGGACAGTGGCGACGAGCTCGCCGGCATCGTCGCGGCTGCTCTAGAGGCCAACGCAGACGCCGCGCAGCGCGTGCGCGAAGGCAACGCCAAGGCCATCGGGCCGATCGTCGGGCACGTCATGCGCGAAACCAAGGGACGCGCCGACGGGACCGAGGTCGCGCGGCTCGTGCATGAGCAGCTCGGTGTGTGAGGGCGCACGTGTGAAGCTCGGTGTGTGAGTCGCCTCGCAAGCGCTGTATAGCGATGGTTATACGGCGCCCGTCGCTTGGCACTTAGAAGACCCCCGTCCGCCACATTTTGGACTTCGGGCCAAAGGCAAGCGGACGCCAGCGCGCCAATATGCTGACCATGAACCGTTCAGCAACCAAATCCAGCGTTTCATCTCCTCGGCGGTTCATCCTGTTGCCCGAGGAGGCTGTGCATGCTCCGCATGACGGTCCGCGCATCCGTCGCTACCAGCTCACCAGCGTAGGGCAGGGTGGTCGTCGGCGCGCGGGTTTCAGCAATGTCGACATCGCGATGGCAAGGACAGCCCGCGGGGCACCGCGCCGTTAGGCGTGGTCCGGTCGGCTGGGTCGCATGTAGTGATCCCTCCGCAGCGACCGGCGCCGGCTTCCCTCGGCCGGCGTGTTGGCGGTGCGGCCGGACAGGGGTAGGAGTTCCTGTCCGGCCGCGCTACCATTCAGGCGATTCACATGAACGAGTCCACGGGCAGATCCTTCGGCCGGACCGTCGTAGCGGCGCTGGTGTTCCTCGTCGCCGCGTGGCTGCTTCTCGGCGTCATCGTGCACGTGCTGTCGTTCCTGTTCAGCACCGTGCTGCTGGTCGTCGCCGTCGTCGCCGTCATCTGGGCGCTGCGGGTCCTGCTGTAGCGCGCGGATCGGGTTGCGGCCGCCATGGCGTATGTCATCATTGCCGTCGCCTTCGGCTTCTCCGGCGGCATCATCGGCAAGCTCAAGGGCAGCTCGTTCTTCCTGTGGTTCCTGATCTCCGGAGCCGTCCCCTTCATCGGGCTGTTCGCCGCCATCGCCTATCGCGTCGAGCGCGACGAGCTGCGCCGCCAGTGCCCGCAATGCGGGCGCGTCACCAAGATCTACGACGCGCTGTGCACGCGCTGCGGCACCGAGCTCGACTTCCCCGACGTCGCGATCGCGCCCGAGTCCTGGGTGCGCGTCCCCGCCGAGTAGCGGCGCCGGGAGCTCGGCTGCCCTAAGCCGGATTCGGCCGGCCTAATCCGGCATCTCGCATACGCTGTTGCAGCGATGACCACCAACGTCAAGGCAGCGTCCAGCGAGGGCGATTCGTTCATCGGCCGGCTGATCCACCGCGCCGGCTTCGAGGACGAGCGCGACTTCGTGCTGCGCGTCGTGCAGCCGGCGCTCGTCGGCATGATCGACGGCACCGTCTCCTCGCTCGCGCCGATCTTCGCCGCCGCCATCTACTCGAGCTCGCGCACCGCGCTGGTCGTCGGCTTCGCCACCGCGCTCGGCGCCGGCGTCAGCATGGGCTGGTCCGAGGCGCTGTCGGACACCGGCGAGCAGACCGGCCGCGGCTCCGCCGTCGTGCGCGGCGCCATCACCGGCGGCATGACCACGCTCGGCGGCGTCTTCCACACGCTGCCGTTTCTCATCTCCAACGTCAACAAAGCGCTGCTCGTCGCTGGCTGCGTGGTCGCCTTCGAGCTGTTCGCGATCGCATGGGTGCGCAAACGCTTCCTCGAAGTCTCGATGCGCTCCTCGCTGCTCGTCGTCACCGTCGGCGGGGCGATCGTGCTTGCCATCGGCGTTGGCATCGGCTCCTCCTAAGCGGGTCCTAAACCCGCTGGTACACTGGCTTTTTTGGCCACTTCACAAAGGAAGGGAGGCGACGGCATGCGCGCAGTTGATGCGTTGATGGAATGTTTGAAGGCGGAGGGCGTGGATGTCGTCTTCGGTCTGCCCGGCGGCGCCAACCTTCCCACCTACGACGCGTTCGTAAACGGCGGCATCCGCCACATCCTCGTGCGCCACGAGGCCGGCGGTGGGCATGCGGCCGAGGGCTACGCCAAGGCCACCGGCAAGGTCGGTGTCGCGTTTGCCACCAGCGGCCCCGGCGCCACCAACCTGATCACGCCGATCTGCGACGCGATGATGGACTCCGTGCCGTGCGTGTTCATCACCGGCCAGGTGCGTACCGATCTGCTCGGCACCGACGGCTTCCAGGAGGCCGACACGATCGGCATCACCATGCCCGTGGTCAAGCACTCGTTCATGATCCAGCACCCGCAGGAGCTGCCGCGGGCGATCCACGAGGCGTTCCACATCGCCCGCACCGGGCGCCCCGGGCCCGTGCTCGTGGACCTGCCCTTGGACCTCTCCCGGGCGGAGATCGACTATGAGCCGGTCACCGACGTGCGCCTGCCCGGCTATCAGCCCAAGGTCGACGGCAACCAGAAGCAGATCCGCCAGGCCGCCAAGGCGCTCGCCGCCGCGCAGCGTCCCGTGATCTACGCCGGCGGGGGCGTCGTCAACGCCAACGCCTCCGAGGAGCTGCGCGAGTTCGCGCGCAGCGACCGCTTCCCCGTCACCTGCACGCTGATGGGGCTGGGCGCGTTCCCGGCCTGCGCCCCCGAAGGGGGTGCGCCTGACCCGCAGTGGCTGGGGATGCTCGGCATGCACGGAACCCGCGCGGCCAACTACGCGATGGACGAGGCCGACCTCATCTGCGCCGTCGGCGCGCGCTTCGACGACCGCATAACCGGCAAGCTGTCCGAGTTCGCGCCGCGCGCCAAGTTCATCCACATCGACGTCGACCCCGCCGAGATATCCAAGAACGTGCCCGCGCACATCCCGATCGTGGGCGACGCCAGGAACGTGCTCGCCAAGCTCGTCATCGAGTACCGCGCGATCGGCGCCGACCCGGCGCGCCTGGATGCGTGGTGGAGCCGCATCGACGGCTGGAAAGCCAAGTACCCGCTCACCTACGAGGACACCACCGACGCGGAGATCAAGCCGCAGTACATGATCCGCGCGCTGTGGGAGGCCACCGGCGGCGAGGCGATCGTCTCCAGCGACGTCGGCCAGCACCAGATGTGGGCGGCGCAGCTGTACGACTTCCCCGAGCCGCGCCGCTGGATCAACTCCGGCGGGCTTGGCACGATGGGCTTCGGGCTGCCGGCCGCGATGGGCGCCGCCGTCGGCTGCCCCGATCGGCTGGTGTGCTGCATCGCGGGCGACGGCTCGGTGCAGATGAACGCGCAGGAGCTCGCCACGTGCGCGCAGAACAACATCCCGATCAAGGTGTTCATCATGAACAACGGCTATCTCGGCATGGTGCGCCAGTGGCAGGAGCTGTTCTGGGACGGCAAATACAGCCACGTCGATATGGGCGAGTTCCCCGACTTCGTCAAGCTCGCCGAGGCCTACGGTGTGACGGGAATGCGCTTCACCGACAAGCACACGCTCGTCGATGACTGCAAGCGCGCGATCGCCACCGACGGCCCTGTGCTCGTGGACGTGCGCGTCACGCGCGAGGAGAACACCTATCCGATGATCCCCGCCGGCTCGGCCGCGCGCGAGATGGTGGGATGAGGGCAATGGGTGAACCGGGAACCAAGGAGCCGCTCAGCCTCGAGGAGCTGGAAGCGTCCACCAACATGCGCACGGGCCGCAAGCATGTGCTGTCGATCCTCGTCGAAAACAAGTCCGGCGTGCTCACGCGGATCGCCGGCCTGTTCGCCAGGCGCGGCTTCAACATCTCGACGCTCACCGTCGGACCGACGGAGGATGTCCAGATCTCGCGCGTCACGCTGACCGTCGACGGTGCGCTGCACCCGATCGACCAGGTCACCAAGCAGCTGCACAAGCTCATCAACGTGCTCAAGATCCGCGACCTCGAGCCGGCCGACACGGTCGCGCGCGAGCTGGCGCTGTTCAAGGTCTCCGCCGACGGCGTCCAGCGCGGCGAGCTGATGCAGATCGCGGAGATCTTCCGCGGCAAGGTCGTCGACGTGACCAAGCGCGCGATCATCGTCGAGGTCACCGGCACCACCGAGAAGATCGAGGCGTTCGAGATGATGGTGCGGCCGTTCGGCCTGATCGAGATGATGCGCACGGGCGAGATCGCGATCTCGCGGGGGCGCACCGAGACCTAGCGCTTGCAGCAGACCGCCTCACGCTCCCCGTTCGCGCTCACCGACTCCGACCGCGAACGGCTCGCTGCGCGCCTCGCGCTGGCCGTCCGGCGCGCGCGGCGCTCCGGTGGCGAGGTGCTCGCGTCGATCTCGCTGCCGCTCTCGCCCGACGTCGACCCCTCGGCCGTCGTCTGCGCCTCCAGGCGGCCAGGCGAGCACTGGTTCGTATTCGAGCAGCCCGAGCGTGGCCGCGCAGCCCTCGCGGCCCTCGGTGAGGCCTCGAGCCTGCACGCGTCCGGCGCCACGCGCTTCGCCACAGTCGCCGACCGCTGGCGCGCGCTCTCTGCCGCCGCCGTCGCTGACCCCGCGGACGAGCCCGCCGGCGCCGGACCCGTGGCCGTCGGCGGCTTCGCGTTCGCGCCCGACGGCGGCGCCGCGCCGCACTGGCGCGGCTTCGAGCCGGCATCGCTCAGCATCCCCGAGGTCGCACTCGCTCGCAGCGAACGCGGCGGGCGCATCGCGGTCGGCCTCACCCTGTCCGCGATCGCGCATCCCGACGACGTTCCCGAGGAGCTGCTCGCGCGGCTGCAGCGGCGCGTGGGGGAGCTGCGCGAGGCGCCGCTGCCGCTGCTCGACCCCGCGCCCACCGGCCGCTTCCACATCGCAAGCGCGATGCCGCCCCAGCACTACGAGCAGGCCGTCGCGCGCGCCACCGAGCTGATCGGCTCGAGCCGGCTGAAGAAGATCGTGCTCGCGCGCGAAGTGCAGGTGCACGCGGGTGGGGGGGCACGCCCCTATGACCCCGCCGCCGTGTTCGGCGTGCTGCGCGAGGAGTTCCCCTCGTGCTTCGTCTTCTGCGTCGGCCGCGGCGCCTCCACGCTGATCGCCGCCAGCCCCGAGCTGCTCGTGCGCCGCGAGGGCCACCGCGTCTCCACCATCGCGCTCGCCGGCTCCAGCCGCCGCAGCGCCGACCCCGCCGTCGACGCGCACCTCGGCGAGCAGCTGCTCCGCGACCCCGGCTATCGCGAGGAGCACGCGATCGTCGCGCGACGGATCGAGCGGCTGCTGCGCCCCCACGCCATCTGGGTCACCGGCGCGCCCGAGCCCGGGCTCGTGCGCATCGCCAACATCCAGCACCTCGCCACGCCCATCCGCGCGCAGCTCGCCGCCCCCATGGAGGTGCTCGAGCTCGCCGAGCTGATGCACCCCACGCCCGCCGTCGGCGGCGAGCCGCTGTCGCTCGCCGCGCCGCTGATCCCCGCACTCGAGGGCCTCGACCGCGGCTGGTACGCCGGGCCCGTCGGCTGGACCGACGCCACCGGCGACGGCGAATTCTGCGTCGCGCTGCGCTGCGCACTGCTGCACGACAACATCGCCCGCTGCTACGCCGGCAACGGCATCGTCCACGGCTCCAACCCCGCCAGCGAGCTCGCCGAGACCGAGATCAAGCTACAGGCGCTGCTGCCACTGCTCGCCGGATGACGCTCCTGGGCTGAGTCAGGAGGCGAGCGCCGCCGACACGGCCGTCCAGGCGCTCCGATGCAGCTTCACGTTGGTCGCCCGCTCGCAGCGCACGTGCACAATCGTCGCGCCGGCCGCCGGCGAGAGCGCGCGCTCGAGCACCGTGCGCAGCTCCGCGCGGGTGGTGACCGGCTCATGCGCCAGCCCGTACAGCGCGGCCGCCTTCGCGAAGTCGAGGCCCGTGGGGGTCGCGACGTGGCGGGTGTAGATGTCGTCGGTTTCGCCGCTGCCAACGCGCTCGCCGGCGCCTGCGTCGCGCTCTCGTGCCATCCCTGCGCCAGCGACCGGCAGGAAGTCGAAAATGCCGCCGCCGCTGTTGTCGAGCAGCACGATCGTCAGCTGCAGTCCGAGGCGGCTGGCGGCCAGCAGGCCGCCGATGTCGTAGGCGAGCGCCACGTCGCCGATCAGCAGCACTACGGGGCCGGGGCCGTGAGCCGCGGCCCCGAAAGCCGAGGAGACCGTCCCGTCGATCCCGTTCGCGCCGCGGTTGCACAGCACGCGCGGCGGATCGGGGCGCACGGGCCAGAACGTCTCGATGTCGCGCACCGGCATCGACGACGCCACGAACAGCGTCGCCTCCGGTGGGAGCAGCACACCCAGCTCAGCCGCCACCGCGGGCTCTGAGAGCTCATCGCCGCCCAGAAGCCCGGCGATCGCCTCGGACGCGCGCTCGTCGGCGCTGCGCCAGCTTCCGAGCCAGTCGCCCTCCGCCCGCGCGCGCCGTCCGTCGCCCGCGTCCGCGAGCCAGGCGCTCAGCCGGCTGAGCGCCGCTGCTGGCTCCACCGCCAGCGAGTGGTCGAGCACAGATGCCGGGTCCTGCCATACGCCCTCGGGATCGAGCGCCACCTGTTGTGCGTCCGCGAGCCCTGCGAGCCAGCTGCGCAGGGGCTTCGACACCGGCAGATCGCCCGCGCGCACGACCACGTCCGGAGCATTTGCGGCCGCGAACGCATGGTCACGCAGCAATGCGTCGTAGTGGGCGATCGCCGCCGGCCCCCGTCGCGCGCCCGACAGCGGGTCGGCCAGCAGTGGCCAGCCGGCGGCCTCGGCGAAGGCGGCCGCCGCCACACCGAGTGGCGTGTCGCGCTCGTGGCGCCCGGCGACCACTACGCCGCGGCGGGCTCCAGCCACCAAGCTCTGCAACGTCGCGTCCGCCGCGCCGGCGCCCAAGTCGGCAGCAGCCGCACGGCGCACATACGGTGCCCAATCGTTGCGGCCGCTCGTGTCATCGGGCAGCTGCTCCTCGCTCACCAGCGGCTCGCGCAGCGGGAAGTTCAGGTGCACGGCGCCCGGCGCGCCCTCCAGCGCCGTCCAGTACGCGCGGCACGCAAGCGTGCGCATCCAGCGCAGCTGCTCGGGGCCGGCCTCGTGCACGCCCACCTCGAAGAACCACTTGGCGGCGCCGCCGAACAGCTTCAGCTGGTCGATCGCCTGCCCGGCGCCGTTCTCGCGCAGCTCCGCCGGGCGGTCGGCGGTCAGCAGCAGCAGCGGCACGCGCGCCTCGCGCGCCTCGACCGCCGCCGGCAGCAGCTCGGCGGCGGCGGTGCCCGACGTGCATGCGACCGCCACCGGCAGGCCCGACGCCTTGGCGAGCCCCAGCGCGAAGAACCCCGCACAGCGCTCGTCCACGTGCGAGTAGCAGCGCACGCGCGGCTCGCGCGCGAGCGACAGCACGAGCGGCGCGCTGCGCGACCCGGGCGAGGTGCACGCCGCGCGCATGCCGCAGCGCGCGAGCTCGTCCACGAACGCCCGCAGCAGCGTGTACATGTCGGTGGTGGGGGTCATAGGATCGTGTGATGCCGGAGAACGCCGTCCTGCTGCACGGTTTCGCCGGCACGCACCGCGCGTGGGACGGCGTGATCGCGGCGCTCGACCGCGAACGCTACCGGCCGCTGGCGCTCGACCTCCCCGGGCACGGCAGCGCAGCCGACGCCGAGCGCCCGATCACGTTCGCCGGCTGCGTCGAGCACGTGCTCGCGCGCAGCCCCGACCGCTTCGTCCTGTGCGGCTATTCGCTGGGCGGTCGGGTCGCCCTGCACGTGGCGCTCGCCGCGCCCGAGCGCGTGGCGCGGCTGGTGCTCGTCTCCACCAGCGCGGGCATCGCCGACGAGTCCGAGCGGGCACGCCGACGGCAGGCCGACCATGCCCTCGCCGGTGAGCTGGAGCGGATCCCGTTCGAGGACTTCATCGAGCGCTGGCGCACGCAGCCGCTGTTCGCCGGCGAGCCCCCCGCGGTCGGCGCGCTCGCGCGCGAGGACCATCGCCGCAACCGCCCCGACGCGCTCGCCGCCGCGCTGCGCGGCATCGGCACGGGGGAGATGCGCTCGCTGTGGTCGCGGCTGGGCGAGCTCGAGATGCCGGTCACGGTCATCGTCGGCGAGCGCGATCGCAAGTACCGCGAGCTGGGGGCGCGCATGGTCGAGCTCATCCCGCACGGCGAGCTCGTGATCCTGGCAGGCGGCCACGGGCTGGCGCTGGAGAACCCGCTGGGCCTGAGCGACGCGCTCGCTACTGCCCGATCGACCGCGCGACCGCCGACAGCGCCGTGAACGACGGGCGCGTACCGTTGTTCGCGTTCATGAAGCCGTAGTGGCCCGTGCTGTCGTCGTGTGACTGGTACCACCAGACGCCGCGGACGTGCGGGTCCGCAAACAGCGCGCGGAACGCGGTGCGCAGCTTGCTCGCCTGTTCGCGTTCCGAGCACGCGCCCAGCCCTTCGCCGCAGCGATCCAGGTCGTAGCCGATCTCGGTGACGTAGAACGGCGGGATCGACCCGAGCACTACGCCCGCCACCAGTTCCTCGGCCGCCGCCGCCGCGACACCCCACTCGTCGCGGGAGTTGTGGCCCACGGCGCCGTAGGGGTGGATGGCGATGCCGTTTGCGAGGATTGCCGCCGCAAGGCCCGGCACGCCGTTGACGGCGTCGCGCAGCCAGCCGCCGCCCTTCGCGTCTTCCGACCACACACCCGGATCGGCCCAGCTGCCCAGCGGGATGTCGCCGGTCATGTTGAACAGCAGCGGGATCCCGATGCCGGCGGCGCGCATGTCTTCGACCGCGGCGAGGTACATGCGCCCGTACTGCACCGGGTCTGCGATCCCGCCCTTCAGATAGGCCTCGTTTGCGGCCTCCGCGATGCTGACGCCGGGGTTGGCCTTCAGCTCGGAGACGACTCCTGCTCCCCAGGCGCCGGGATCGATCACGCTGAGCGGCGCCTGGTCCAGCGGGTTGTTGACGATCGCCAGGACCTTGAAGCCGGCGTTCAGCGAGTGGCGAACCGTGTCGAACGGGCCGTGCAGTTCCACGCGGTCCCACGTGATCTGCCCGCGCAGGATCGTGCGTGCCGCCCGCGGCCCCCAGCCGGCGCCGTCGTTAGTGCCGATGATCCTCCCGGCGGGCAGCTGTGCGGGCGAGTCCGCCAGGCGCACGCGCGCGGCGCTGCCTTCGCGGCCCGTGCCCCCCGCCGCGCCGCCGCCGGTCCCGAACGCCGCCTGCAGCGCGTCCTGGCGCAGGTAGCCGCCGGAGCTCGGCAGCGCGAGCGCCAGCGCGGCAAGCCCCAGCAACGCCGCCGCGCTCAGCCGCGCGCGGCGCCCGGTGGGCGTCGAGCTCGACGGGCGGGGCTCGCCGGGTCCGCCGCCGGCTGTTCGAGTGTGCACAAGCACACCTCGATCCTACGCGGGCTCGACTCCCAGGCCCGCAGCAGTGGGCACCATGATCTCGCCGGCTTGCGATGGCAGCGGGTTCTCGAGATCGGCGAACAGCTCCAGCGTCGCCAGGCCGCAGTGCGGCATCGGCCCGCGCGAGGCCAGCGCGGCGGCCGCGTGCACCGCCGCCGCGATCCCCAGCGGTCCGTCGAGCGTCGAGGCCAGGTAGACCTCCGCGCCGGTGGCGCGCACGAGCGTGGCGGCCGCCAGCAGCCCGGCGATGCCGCCGCAGCGGGAGATCTTCAGGCAGACCGCGTCGGCGACGCCCGCCGTCAGCGCGCCGAGCTCGCTCGCCGTCTCGTCGATCGACACGCGCACCGCCACCCGTCCGCGGATCTCGCGCATCGCCTCGAGGCCATGCGCGGGCTCCTCGACCAGCTCCAGCCCCGCCGGCGAGAGCGCGTCGATCGTCGCGACCGCCTGCTCCACGTCCCACGCGCCGTTTGCGTCCAGGCGCAGCGCCACCGCCGGCCCGGCGGCCGCGCGCGTCGCCGCCACGCGCCCGGCGTCGTCGCCGACGCCGACCTTCAACTTCAGGCACGAGTAGCCCGCGCGCACCGCAGCGGCCGCCTGCTCGGCCGCGCCGCGCCGATCGAGCGCCGTCAGCGTCGCGTTGACCGGGACGCGCGCCACCGGGTCGTCGCTCAGCAGGCGCGCGACCGGCTTACCCGCCCGGCGTCCGGCGCGATCCCACAGCGCCAGGTCGATCGCCGCGAGCGCAGCCGGCAGGTCCTCGACTCCTCTGCAGGCCTCGATCACCTGCGCGCCGTTCATATCCCCGGATCGCGCCAGCGCCGGGCGGTAGCTCTCCAGTACCCGCTGCACGCGATCCGTACTCACGCCGTCGTATGCCGCGAGCGGCGCCGCTTCGCCGTAACCCGTGACGCCGTCCCCGTCCGTCAGCTGGACGTTGACGAGGTCCCGCTCGCGCACGGCGCCGTAGGAGGTCTCCAGCGGCGTCGCGAGCGTGAGGGTGCGCCGCTCGAGCTCGAGCCGCATCGCGCTAGGAGCCGATGCCGCCGCTGGCGAGGATGCCGGCGGCGAACAGCAGGCAGAACACGAGCTGCAGCGCGCCGGTGCGCGCCAGCGCGCCGTTGAGCGAGGGACCGTCGGTGCGGGTGCGCACGGTCTGGGCCACGCGCGCCGCCAGCGGGATCACCGCCCACGGCAGCAGCAGCCACGCGCTCATCGATCCGAACGCCCACGGCAGCGGCGCCGTCACGAACGCCCCGACGACCATCGCGGTGTACAGCCCGCGGGTGCGCGCGCGGCCGAGCCTGACCGCCAGCGTGCGCTTGCCGGCGCGCCTGTCGGTCTCGAGGTCGCGCACGTTGTTGACGACCAGGATCGCGCTCGCCAGAAGGCCCACGGGCACCGCGCATACGAACGCCTGCCACGGCAGGTGCTGCTGCTGCACGAAGTAGGAGCCGGCGACCGCGACGACGCCGAAGAACAGGAACACGAACACCTCGCCGAGACCCTCGTATCCATAGGGGCGCGGGCCGCCCGTGTAGAGCACGCCGGCGAGAATCGAGGCGGCGCCGACGGCGATCAGCTCCGGTCCCGCGACCGCCACCAGGTAGGCGCCGCACGCAACCGCGAGACCGAACGTCACGTACGTCGCCAGCAGCACCTGGCTGGGGGGCACGAGCCCGCCGGCGGTGACCCTGACGGGGCCGAGGCGGTCCTCGGTGTCGGCGCCGCGGCGCGCGTCGGAATAGTCGTTGGACAGGTTGGTGCCGACCTGGATGAAGACCGCTCCCAGCAGCGCCGCCACGAACGCCAGCGGGCGGAAGTGATCGGCGCCGAGCGCCAGCGACGTGCCCACGAGCACCGGCGCGACCGCCGCCGGCAGCGTGCGCACGCGTGCCGCCATCACCCAGATGCGAACCGCGCTCACGCTTATGCCCGCTTGGGGAAGCGCGAGAAGTCAGGCCTGCGCTTCTCGCGATATGCGTCCCGCCCCTCCTGAGCCTCCTCGCTGCCGTAGAACAGCAGGTTGGCGTCGTGCGCCAGCTGCTGGATCCCCGACAGCCCGTCCTCGGCGGCGTTGAAGCTCGCCTTCAAGAGTCGCAGCGAGAAGGGGGACAGCGCGAGCATCTCGCGGCACCACTGCACCGTCTCCTCCTCCAGGCGCGCGAGCGGCACCACGGTGTTGACCATGCCCATCTCACGGGCCTCCTCGGCCGAGTACTGGCGGCACAGGAACCAGATCTCCTTGGCCTTCTTCGGGCCCACCAGGTTCGCCAAGAGGCCCGCGCCGAAGCCGCCGTCGAACGAGCCCACCTTGGGGCCGACCTGGCCGAAGCGCGCGTTGTCGGCCGCGATCGTCAGGTCGCACACGAGGTGCAGCACGTGGCCGCCGCCGATCGCGTAGCCGGCGACCATCGCCACGACCGGCTTCGGCAGGCGGCGGATCTGGATGTGCAGGTCGGTGACGTGGAAGCGGCCGATGCCGGCGCGTCCGGCGTCGTCGTCGTTCAGATACCCGGAGTCGCCGCGCACGCGCTGGTCGCCGCCCGAGCAGAACGCGTCGGGGCCCTCGCCGGTGAGCACGATCACGCCGATCTCGGTGTCCTCGCGCGCGTCCTCCAGCGCCTGGGAGATCTCGACGATCGTGCGCGGGCGGAAGGCGTTGCGGACCTCGGGGCGGGCGATCGTGATCTTCGCGATGCCGGCGTCGGGCGCCTCGGACTTCTCGTAGCGGATGTCCGTGAACTCGCCGGATGCGGGCGCGGGGGATGGTCTCCAGCTGGTGCTCATCGCGCGAAGGCTAGCTACTCAGGAACTACGGCTAGCCTGTGCGCCATGGAGGTCGAGGCATGGCTCGCTCGCGCCGCGGCGTCGCGGCCCCGGCACACGGCGCTGCGGACGCCCGCGGGAGAGTGCTCTTACGCTCAGCTGCACGCCGCTGCGCGTGCGGGCGCGGCGGAGCTGGCGGCGCGCGGAGCGGGCCCCGGAGAGCGTGTCGCGATCGCGCTTCCGGCTGGCCTCGAGTTCGCGCAGGCGCTGCATGCGTGCCTGCTGCTGGGCGCGGTGGTCGTACCCGTCGACTTGCGTCTCGCGGCGGCTGAGCGAGCGCGCATCGCCGATGGCGCGGCGGTCCTGGTCGAGGAGCCCCTGGCTTCAGCGGTCATGCTCGGCGATCAGCAGCCGGCGGCGCAGGACGGGCTTGACGGCCCGTTCGGGACAGGTCTCGCCGGCGAGACCTTCCACGATCTCGACGCGACCGCGGTCGTGATCCACACGTCCGGCACGACCGCCGCGCCGCGGCCGGTGGCGCTGACGTACGGCAACATCCTGTGGAGCGCGCTCGGCTCGGCGGTGGCGCTCGGCCTGGACCCCGAGGAGCGCTGGCTGTGCACGCTGCCGCTGTCGCACGTGGGCGGCCTGTCGATCCTGCTGCGCTCGGCGATCTACGCGACGACGGCGGTCGTGCACGAGCGCTTCGAGACCGAGCGCGTGCGGCAGAGCCTGCAGGCGGGGGAGGCGACGCTCGTGAGCCTCGTCGCGACGACGCTCGCGCGCCTGCTCGATGCGGGCCTCGAGCGTCCCCCGGCGCTGCGCTGCGCGCTGACGGGCGGCGGCCCGGTGCCCGCCGCACTGCTTGCGCGCGCGGCGGACGCGGGCGTGCCGGTGAGCTTGACGTACGGCCTGACCGAGAGCTGCTCGCAGGCGACGACCACGCCGGTGGCGGCATCCACCTTCGATGACGACGCGTCCCCGGAGGGGGAGATCGGCGGCGCGCGCGAGAGCGCTGGCACGCCGCTGTTCTGCACGCGCCTGCGCATCGCCGCGGACGGCGAGATCCTCGTCGCCGGGCCGACCGTCGCCCCGGCCGCGGTCGCGGCGGACGGCTGGCTGCACACGGGCGACCTCGGCGAGCTCGACGAGCGCGGGCGCCTGCGCGTCAGCGGGCGCAAGTCGGACACGATCGTCAGCGGCGGCGAGAACGTCGCGCCGGCGGAGGTCGAGGCGGTGCTGGAGGCGCACCCGGCGGTGCTCGAGGCGGCGGTGCTCGGGCGCCCGGACCCGCGCTGGGGCGAGGCGGTGACGGCGATCGTCGTCGCGCGCCAGGGCGCGGAGCTCGAGTCCGAGGAGCTGCGCGCGCACTGCGCGCGGGCGCTCGCGCCGTACAAGGTGCCCAAGCGCTTCGTTCCCGCGAGCGAGCCGCTGCCGCGCACGCGCTCGGGCAAGCTGCTGCGGCGGGAGCTGCGATGAGCTTCGACGCGGAAGCGCACCGGCGCGCGAGCCTCGAGGACTGGGAAGCGGCGGCGCCCGGCTGGGTGCGCCAGCAGGAGCTGCTGCGGGGGTTCGCCGCGCCGGTGTCGGGCTGGATGATCGACGCGATCTCGCCGCAGCCGGGCGAGCGCGTGCTCGAGCTGGCGGCAGGCCTCGGCGAGACGGGGATGCTGGCCGCCGAACTGGTCGCGCCGGTGGGCGGCGTGATCGTCTCCGATCAGGCCGAGGCGATGCTCGAGGGCGCGCGGGCGCGGGCGATCGCGCTGGGGCTCGCGAACGTCGAGTTCCAGGCGCTGAACGCGGAATGGATCGACCTGCCGGTGGCGAGCATCGACGCGGTGCTGTGCCGCTGGGGCTACATGCTGATGGCCGATCCCGCGGCGGCGCTCGGCGAGACGCGCCGCGTGCTGCGCCCCGGCGGGCGCGTGGCGCTGGCGGTGTGGGACACGGTCGAGAGCAACCCGTGGGCGCTGCTGCCTGCGCAGGAGCTGATCGCGCGCGGCGCGATGCCGCGCCCGGACCCGGATGCGCCGCCGCGGCCCGGGCCGTTCGCGCTGAGCGCCCCCGGGGTGATCGAGGAGCTGCTGCAGCAGGCGGGGTTCGTCGAGCTGCGCGTCGAGGCGCTCGATCTCGTGCGGCGCCACGCGAGCTTCGCGGAGCTGTGGGACACCACGCTCGACCTGTCGCGCAGCTTCCACGACGCCGTGCTCTCGCGCCCGGCCGCGGAGATCGCCGAGATCGAAGCGTCGGTGGCGGAGCGCTTCGCCCCGCATACGGCCGCCGACGGCACGCTCGCGATACCGGCGCGCACGCTCGTGGTCGCCGCGAGCGCCTGAGCACGCGCGGAAGTTGGATAGCCTGCCGCGCATGATCTACGACGACGACGCAGACCTCACGCTCCTCGACGGCAAGACCGTCGCCATCATCGGCTATGGCTCGCAGGGCCATGCGCACGCCCTGAACCTCAAGGACTCCGGCGTCGACGTCGTCGTCGGCCTGCGCGAGGACTCCGACTCCGTCGCGAAGGCGCGCGAGCAGGGCCTCGAGGTGCTGTCCGTGGTCGAGGCCGCGAGCCGTGGCGAGGTCGTGATGATCCTGCTGCCGGACGAGCTTCACCGCCAGGTTTGGGAGACGGAGATCCGCGATGGCATCGCCGAGGGCAACATGCTGCTGTTCGGCCACGGCTTCTCGATCCACTACAAGGAGATCGAGCCGCCGGCCGGGGTGGACGTGGCGATGGTCGCGCCCAAGGGCCCCGGGCACCTGGTGCGCCGCCAGTTCACCGAAGGCAGCGGCGTGCCCGGCCTGATCGCCGTGGAGCAGGACGCCACCGGAAACGCGCGCGCGCTCGCGCTCGCCTACGCCAAGGGCATCGGCTGCACGCGCGGCGGCGTGATCGAGACGAGCTTCAAGGACGAGACCGAGACGGACCTGTTCGGCGAGCAGGCGGTGCTCTGCGGCGGCGCCTCCGAGCTCGTGCAGGCGGGCTTCGAGACGCTCGTGGAGGCCGGCTACGACCCCGAGATGGCGTACTTCGAGTGCCTGCACGAGCTCAAGCTGATCGTCGATCTGATGCACGAGAAGGGCCTTGCGGGCATGCGCTTCTCGATCTCCAACACGGCCGAGTACGGCGACTACACGCGCGGCAAGCGCGTGATCACCGAGCAGACGCGCGAGAACATGAAGAAGATCCTCGCGGAGATCCAGTCGGGCGACTTCGCGCGCGAGTGGATCGCCGAGAACCGCGCCGGCCAGGAGAGCTTCAAGCGCATGCGCGCCGAACAGGCGGATACGCAGGTCGAGCACGTCGGCGCGGAGCTGCGCTCCCACATGGACTGGATCAAGCCGGCGTTCTAGGACCGCTTCCGCGGTGCTCGCCTACCTCTCCTGGCATCGCCCCGCGCCGAAGGTGCAGGCGGCGGCGTACGAGCAGGCGCTCGAGCAGTTCCACCGCTCGCTCGCGCACAGGCCGCCCAGCGGCTTCCGCGGCTCGGCGACGTTCCGCGCGGTCGAGCTGCCATGGCTCGAGGCCGACGGCGACGCGGATGCGCAGGCCGCGTACGAGGACTGGTACCTGCTCGACGACTGGTCGGCGCTCGGCGTGCTCGAGGAGGCCGCGGTCGCGCACGGGCACGTCAGCTCCCACGACCGGATCGCGTCGCTGTCCGGCCGCGCGACGGGCGCGGTGTACCGCTTCATCGAGGGGCACGCGGGCCTCGAGGAGACACACGTGGCGGTGTGGGTGGCGCGCTCCGGCGGCCACGAGCACCCCTCCCTGTCGGCGCTGCTCGGCGACGGCATGGACCCCGCCGTCGACGGGCTGTGGCGCCGCTGCGTCGGCCTCGGCCCGGCGCCCGAGTTCTGCCTGCTCGCCTCCGAGGCCGCGGCGGGCGTCGCGCCGACGCGCCTGCCGCAGGGCTGGACGGCGACGACGCTCCAGCGCGAGGCCCTGTGGCGTGGCTGAGTCGATCATCGCGGGCGAGCTGAAGGACGGCGAGTTCACCCGCCAGGACAGCCGCTTCCGCGGCTGGGTGGGCGGCGGGCGCGAGCTGACGGACCCGCCGCAGGCAGGCGGGCTGCCGGTGCGGGCTGGCCGTTACCACCTGTACGTCTCACTTGCCTGCCCGTGGTGCCACCGCACGGTGATCCTGCGCGAGCTGGCGGGCCTGCAGCACGCCGTCCCGATCTCCTATGCGGCGCCGTTTCGCGACGAGCGCGGCTGGGCGTTCACCGGCGAGCGCTTCGAGGTCGGACGGCCGGGCAGCCCGGAGCACTGGGCTGGCGAGTACACGGACATGCTGCACGGCTGGAGCTTCGTCAGCGAGGCCTACGCGCTCAGCGACCCGGACTTCCACGGACGCATCACGGTGCCGGTGCTGTGGGACTCAGAGACACAGAGGATCGTCAACAACGAGTCGAGCGACATCATGCGCATGATGTCCCGCGCCGACTCGCTCGGCGGCCTCGGGCACGGCGGCGAGCTGGAGCTGTACCCGTCGCCGCTGCGCGCGGAGATCGACGCGATCGACGAGCGCGTTTACGACACCGTCAACAACGGCGTCTACCGCGCGGGCTTCGCTCACAGCCAGCGAGCGTACGAGCGCGCGTTCGCGGAGCTGTTCGAGAGCCTGGAGTGGCTCGAGGCCCTGCTGGCGGGGCGGCGCTACCTGCTGGGCGAGCGCGTGACCGAGGCCGACTGGCGGCTGTTCCCGACGCTCGTGCGCTTCGACGAGGTCTACAACGTGCACTTCCGCTGCAACCGCAGGCGCCTGGTCGACTACCCCAACCTGTGGGGCTACGCGCGCGACCTGTACCAGTGGCCGGGCGTGGCGGCGACGGTCGCGATGGAGCAGATCAAGCGCCACTACTACACCACCCACGACGAGCTCAACCCCAAGCGCATCATCCCCGTCGGCCCGAACTACGACTGGAGTCAGCCGCACGGACGCTAGCGTTCGCTACACTCGCGGGCGTCGTCGCGACTGGCGCTCGGGTGGAGCTAACCACCGGGAAGCGACGATGCAGAGTCGCCGCGCGCCTGGGCACCCGCACAGCACAGATCATCCCCTCGAGGTCCGACAGGCGAGGAGCCCAAATGACGACGAGTCCCCTGACAGAGCAGACGCCGCTGGTCATCCCCGAGCAGCTGAAGCCGCGCGACGGTCGCTTCGGCTGCGGACCCTCGAAGGTGCGCCCGCAGGCGCTCGCGAACCTGGCGAGCGACGGCGCCGCCCTGATGGGCACCTCCCACCGCCAGAAGCCGGTGAAGGCGCTCGTCAAAGAGATCCGCGCCGGCCTCGCGACGCTGTTCAGCGCACCTGACGGCTATGAGGTGGCGCTCGGCAACGGCGGCGCGACCGCGTTCTGGGACGCGGCGGCGTGCGGCCTCGTGCAGCGGCGCTCGGCGCACCTGACGTTCGGCGAGTTCTCGCAGAAGTTCGCCGCCGTCAGCGCCGGCGCGCCGTTCCTGCAGGACCCCGTGAAGCTGTCCGCCGATCCCGGCGACGCCCCCGACCCGCTTGCGCTCGGCCCGCTCGCGGCCGAGGCGGGCGCGGACCTGCTCGCGTGGGCGCACAACGAGACCTCCACAGGAGTGATGGCTCCGGTCGTGCGGCCGGCGCAGGCGGGCGATGCGCTCGTCGCGATCGACGCGACCTCGGGCGCGGGCGGGCTGCCGGTGGACGTGTCGCAGGCCGATGCCTACTACTTCGCGCCGCAGAAGAGCTTTGCCGCGGACGGCGGGCTGTGGATCGCGCTGCTGAGCCCCGCCGCGCAGGAGCGGATCGCCTCGGTGGCGAGCGCCGATCGCTGGATCCCCGAGTTCCTGTCGCTGCAGACGGCGCTCGACAACTCGCTGAAGGACCAGACCTACAACACGCCGGCGGTCGCGACGCTGTTCCTGCTGGCCGACCAGATCGGCTGGATGCTGGATGGCGGCGGGCTGGACTGGTGTGTGGGGCGCACGCGCGCGTCGTCCGAGCATCTGTATGGCTGGGCCGAGAGCACCTCCTACACGACGCCGTTCGTCGCCGATCCGGCGAAGCGCTCGCTGGTCGTCGGCACGATCGACTTCGACGACGCCGTCGACGCGGCCGCGGTCGCATCGACACTGCGCGCGAACGGCATCGTCGACGTGGAGCCGTACCGCAAGCTCGGCCGCAACCAGCTGCGGGTGGGGATGTTCCCGGCGATCGACACCGCCGACGTGCAGGCGCTCACGGCGTGCGTCGACTGGGTCGTCGAGAGGCTTGGCTCATGAACGATCGCGCGAAGGTGCTCGTCAAGGAGAAGATCGGCGACTCGGGCGTGGAGCTGCTGCGCGAGCACTTCGACGTGGACCTGGGGCTCGACTGGAGCGACGAGCAGCTCGCGGAGCGCATCGGCGACTACGACGGGATCGTGATCCGCTCGGCTACGAAGATGACCGCCGAGCTGATCGGGCGCGCCACGCGCCTGCGGGCGATCGGCCGCGCGGGCGTGGGCGTCGACAACGTCGACGTCGAGGCGGCGACCAAACGCGGGATCGTGGTCGCGAACGCCCCCGAGTCGAACGTGGTGACGGCGGCCGAGCACACGATGGCGCTGCTGCTGGCGCTGGCGCGCAACGTGCCGCAGGCGTACGCGGCGCTGATGGAAGGCAAATGGGACCGCTCGAAGTACTCGGGCGTGGAGCTGTATGAAAAGACGCTCGGGATCGTCGGCTTCGGGCGCATCGGACAGCTGGTGGCGCAGCGCGCACGCGGCTTCAATATGCGCGTGCTGGCGTTCGACCCGTTCGTGAGCGCCGAGCGCTACCGCGAGCTGGGCGTGGACAAGGCGGACGGCGTCGAGGACGTGTACGCGCAGGCCGACTTCATCACGATCCACCTGCCCAAGACGCCCGAGACGGAAGGCTTCATCGACGCGGCCGCGTTCGCGTCGATGCGCGACGGTGTGCGCCTGTTGAACGTCGCGCGCGGCGGGCTGATCGACGAGGACGCGCTGAAGGATGCGCTCGACTCGGGCAAGGTCGCGGGCGTCGCCCTGGACGTGTTCAAGAGCGAGCCGATGACCGAGCACCCGCTGTTCGGCTACCCCAACGTGATCGCCACCCCGCACCTGGGCGCCTCCACGGCGGAGGCGACCGATCGCGCCGGCTACCAGAGCGCGGAGCAGGTCGTCGCCGCGCTCACCGGCGGCGTCGTCTCCACGGCGGTCAACATCCCGGCGGTCGGCGCCGAGGACATGGAGATGCTCGGGCCGCTGCTGCCGCTCGCGACGAAGCTCGGCAAGCTCGCGATGGCGCTCGCCGAGGGCAGCTCGGTGGAGCGCATCGAGGCGGCGTTCATGGGCCGCATCGCCGAGTTCGACACGCGCCTGCTCGGGCTGGCGGTGATCGTCGGCGCGCTGCAGGGACGCACGGAGGAGGACGTCAACCTCGTCAATGCGCCGACGATGGCCCACCAGCGGGGGATCGTGTTCGAGGAGAAGGCCGTCTCCGAAGCGCAGGACTTCAACGAGCTGATCCGCGTGACCGTCGTCGCGGGCTCCCAGCGCGTGGCGGTCGCGGGCACCGGCATCGGGCCGGGCGGCGTGCCGCACCTCGTCGAGGTGCAGGGGCGGCGGCTGACGATCGAGCTCGAGCGCTACGTGACGGTCTTCCGCTACGAGGACCTGCCCGGCATGATCGGCCGCGTCGGCACGATCTTCGGCTCGCACGGCATCAACATCTCCTCGGCCGCGGTCGGACACACCCCCGATGGCGCCGACGGCGAGGATCGTCGCCTCGCGGCGATGGTCGTCACGACGGACGTGGCGGTGCCGGCCGAGGTGATCGGCGAGATCGTCGCGGTCGAGGGCTTCGTCAACGGCTGGTCCGTGGACCTGGGCTGAGGCGATGGGTTAGGCTCGTCCCGTGCGAGCGGTCGTCATCACCAAGCACGGCGGTCCGGGAGTGCTCCAGGTCCAGGAGCGGCCCGACCCGACGCCCGGGCCCGGCCAGGTGCAGATCGACGTCGTCGCTTCGGGGATCAACTTCGCGGACGTGATGGCGCGCCTGGGCATGTACGCCGATGCCCCGAAGACGCCATGCGTTGTCGGCTACGAGGTCGCAGGCACGATCGCGCAGGTGGGGGAGGGCGTCGACGGCCTGGGCGTCGGGCAGCGAGTGCTCGCGGGCACCATGTTCGGCGGCTACGCCTCGCGGGTGGTGGCGACCGCCACCGACGTCGTCGCGCTGCCGGATGAGCTGAGCTTCGAGCAGGGCGCGGCGATCCCGGTCAACTACGGCACCGCGTGGGCAGGCCTGATCGGCTACGGCAGCCTGCAGCCGGGCGAGCGGGTGCTGATCCACTCGGCGGGCGGCGGCGTCGGCATCGCGGCGACGCAGATCGCCAAGCGCGTCGGCGTCGAGGTCTACGGCACGGCCTCGCCCGGCAAGCACGCCCGCTGTCTCGAGCTGGGCGTCGATCACATGCTCGACTACACCAAGCCCGGCTGGGAGCAGGGCCTGCCGAAGTTCGACGTGATCATGGACGCGGTCGGCGGCGCGAGCTTCCGCCGCAGCTACAACCTGCTGCGGCCCGGCGGTCGCATGGTCGCGTTCGGCGCCTCCGCGGTCGTCTCGGGCGAGCGCAAAAACGTCGTCACGGCGCTGCGCACGGTCGCGCGCATGCCGCGCTTCAACCTGATCAAGCAGATGTCCGAATCGAAGGCCGTGATCGGGTTGAACATGCTCAGCCTGTGGAAGGATCGCGGCACGCTGGAGCCGTGGATCGAGCCGCTGCGGGAGATGCTCGCCGACGGCACCGTCAAACCGGTGGTGGCGGAGGCCTTCAGCTTCGCGGACGCGGGCGCCGCGCAGAACATGATCACCGAGCGGCGGAACGTCGGCAAGGTCGTGCTCACACCCTGAGCACTCGGTGCTACCCTCACCGTTGATGTCGTTTCACTTCTCGCTCCTGCAGCTTCTTCTCCTCCCCCCTCGGGGGGAATAGTGCGTGGCGGCCGCGTAGCCGCATAACCAGCGGAGAGGAACAGCAAGCACCCCATTCGGGGCACAGGCGAGATAGAGAAGGAGCACGAACGGCATGAGCAACGACGACGTACGCAACGACGCGAACCGCGTCAAGATCTTCGACACGACGCTGCGCGACGGCGAGCAGTCGCCCGGCATCTCGTTGAACAAGCAGGAAAAGCTGGAGATCGCACACCAGCTGGCGCGCCTGGGCGTGGACGTGATCGAGGCGGGCTTCCCGATCACCTCGCCGGGCGACTTCGAGTCGGTGCAGGCGATCGCCAGGGAGGTTGAAGGCCCGGTGATCTGCGGCTTGGCGCGCACGAGCGCGCAGGACATCGAGGCGGCGTGGAACGCCGTGCGCGACTCCGAACGCCCGCGGATTCACACGTTCATCGCGACCAGTGACATCCACATCGAGCGCAAGCTGCAGACGACGCGCGAGGACGTCAAGGGCCAGGTGCGCGCGGCGGTGGCGCAGGCGCGCGAGTACACCGACGACGTGGAGTTCTCGCCGGAGGACGGCTCGCGCTCGGACGTGCAGTACATGGCCGAGGTGATCCAGATCGCGCTGGACGAGGGCGCGACGACGATCAACGTGCCGGACACGGTCGGCTACACGATGCCGACGGAGTATGCGGCGATGTTCGCGGAGCTGTACCGGCTGGTGCCGGGGCTGCGCGACGTGGTCGTGTCGGTGCACTGCCACGACGATCTGGGCTTGGCGGTGGCGAACTCGCTGGCGGGGCTGGAAGCGGGCTGCCGTCAGGTGGAGTGCGCGATGAACGGCATCGGCGAGCGCGCGGGAAACGCGTCGCTGGAGGAGATCGTGATGCTGCTGCGCACGCGCGAGCCGAGCCTGGGGCTGTGGACGGGCGCGGACACGACGGAGATCGCGCGCACGAGCCGGCTGGTGTCGCGGCTCACCGGTTATCAGGTGCAGCCGAACAAGGCGATCGTGGGCCGCAACGCGTTCGCGCATGAGGCGGGCATCCACCAGGACGGCGTGCTGAAGGAGCGCACCACGTACGAGATCATGGACGCGACCACGGTGGGGCTGCGCAGCAACTCGATCGTGCTGGGCAAGCATTCGGGCCGCCACGCGCTGAGCAAAGCGCTGGAGGAGATGGGCTTCGAGCTGGACGGCGCGGCGCTGAACACGGCGTTCAAGCGCTTCAAGGAGATCGCCGACCGCAAGAAGCAGGTGACGGCGATGGATTTGGAGGCGCTCGTGACGGACGAGCTGCGCGAGGAGATAACGGGCTACACGCTGGACTGGTTCGAGGTCGAGGACCACTCGCAGCGCTCGCCGCACGCGAAGGTGTCGGTGACGCTGCCCGACGGCGGCTCGGCGACGGGCTCGTTCACGGGCGACGGCCCGATCGACGCGGTGTTCGAGGCGATCAACGCCGCCACCGGCACCGCGCCGACGCTCAGCGAGTTCACGATCGGCGCCGTCACCGAGGGCCGCGACGCGCTGGGCGAGGTGTCGGTGGTGGTCGAACTGGCGGGCTTCACCGGCGCGGGTCAGGGCGTCTCCACGGACATTATCGACGCAGCGGCGCGGGCTTACGTGCGCGCGCTGTCGGTCGCCGTGGCGCGCTCTCGCGCCGACGATGCGATCGGGCTGCCGGAAACCGCAGCGGGCTGAGGTCGTTTTATGGGGACCCCTATCGGGGTCCGGCGGGGTCGCGCGTTGCCGTCAGTCGCTCAGGCGAAGAAGTCGGCGACCGCGACCCGCCAGCCCGGCACGGCGTCGCTGAGGTCCAGCTCGCCGTCCGCGAAGGTGCCAATGTCCTCGCCCGCTCGGTACACGGTCGCGGAGCGTGTGCGCGGGTCGAGCACGACCACGGCAATCGCGCCGCCGTCCAGCCAGTTCAGGGCCTTCGCGCGCATATACGGGCGGCTGTTGTCGGGAGACACCACCTCGATTGCAAGGTCCGGTGCGCCGCCCGGCCAGTAGCCGAACGTCGTGCCGACCGCGTCTGCGCGCGCGTTCGAGACGAACGCAGCGTCCGGCGCGCGCACCGTGTCGGGGCTGCGGGCCAGGATGAATCCCGTCTCTGCGCCAAGTGTCACGCCGCTCTTCGTCGCATGCACATGGTTGCCAAGCAGGCGTCCCGCGGTCATCGCTACGCGACCATGCTCGAAGCCTGCTGCGCACATCACGTGCAGCTGCCCTTCGATGAGCTCGTAAACCTTGCCCTCGCCCGTGGGCAGCTCAAGCAGCTCCTCTGCGGTCGTCGCGACAGCATGCACGCTCATGCCGAAAAGGGTAGCGCCGCACGACGCGGCGGGCGCCCGCCCGGTCTCGTTTGGGGAGTGGTCGAAGTCACGCGATCAGGGTGGCGGTCACTTGGGACGCAACTCTCGGCCGGCATGGGCGTCTGTGATAACGTACATTTGTATGGCCATTGACGCGACTGTGATGGACACCTCGATCGACCATGGGTCGGAGCTTTCACCCGCCGTGATCGGCGCACGCGTAAAGGCGCTGCGCGAGTCCGCGGGGCTGTCATTGCGCGACCTTTCTGAGCGCAGCGGCGTCAGCGCACCGATGCTCTCGCAGGTCGAGCGGGGGGAGACGAGCCCCACGCTCACCGTCGCCGCGCGCATCGCCGCCGGCCTCGAGCTGCGTCTGTCACAGCTGTTGCGTCTCGACGAGGGCGGCGCCGTCACGATCGTGCGTGCAGGGGATCGCACCCGCGGTGGCAACAAACGGCGTGGCCACAGCTTCGAGACGCTCACCTCGTCGCAGCCCGGCCAGCGCGCCGAGCTCTCGCGCCACACGCTCGCGCCCGGCGGCGCCACGGGCGCGATCGACGATCCGCCGATGCATGAGCCCGGCAGCCGCGAGACTGCGCTTGTAGAGAGAGGGTCGGTGGTGCTCGTGTGCGACGGACAGCGCTATGTCCTCGACAAGGGCGACTGCGTGACCTTCGACGCCGACCTGCCGCATCACTTCGAGAACCCCAAGGAGCGCGACGCGGACGCCGAGTTCCTGGCGGTGGTTTCCGCGGGACTGAGACGCAGCTAGATGAGTGCCGCCACGCCATCCCCCGGGACCGCGGTAGCGGTCCTCATAGATACGACATCCACCACCCCCGAGCACGAGGACCGATGACCATGCCCAAGACGCTGTTCGAGAAGATCTGGGAGTCCCACGAGGTGGCCGACGGCCTCATCTACATCGACCTGCACCTGGTGCACGAGGTCACCAGCCCGCAGGCGTTCGACGGGCTGCGCCTGGCCGGGCGCAAGGTGCGCCGCCCCGATCGCACGCTCGCCACCGCCGACCACAACACGCCGACAGACGGCACGCCCGTCGCCGCGCGCATCAAGGACGAGCTCTCGCGCGTTCAGGTGGAAACGCTGGAGCGCAACTGCGCGGAGTTCGGCGTGCCCGTGTACTCGCTCGGCTCCGACCGGCAGGGCATCGTGCACGTGATCGGGCCCGAGCTCGGCGTCACACAGCCCGGCATGACGATCGTGTGCGGCGACTCGCACACCTCCACGCACGGCGCCTTCGGCGCGCTCGCGTTCGGCATCGGCACCTCCGAGGTCGAGCACGTGCTCGCCACGCAGTGCATGGTCCAGTCCAAGCCGCGCTCCATGCGCATCCGCTACGAGGGCCAGCTCGGCTTCGGCGTCACCGCCAAGGACCTCATCCTCGGCACGCTCGGACAGCTGGGCGTCGGCGGGCTGACGGGCCACGCCGTCGAGTACGCCGGCCCCGCCATCGAGGCGCTCTCCATGGAGGGCCGCATGACCGTCTGCAACATGACGATCGAGGGCGGCGGGCGCGCCGGCATGATCGCGCCCGACGAGACCACGTTCGCGTGGTTCCGCGACGCGGAGCAGGCCGGCAATCCGCGTCCGGGCGCGCCGCAGGGCGCGGATCTCGACGCCGCCGTGGAGCGCTGGCGTGAGCTCGCCACCGAGGAGGGCGGCCAGTTCGACCGCGAGGTCGTGATCGACGCCTCAGCCATCTCGCCGCAGGTCACATGGGGCACCAACCCCGGCATGGTGCGCGCCGTCACCGACAAGGTGCCCGCGCCCGAGGAGTTCGACAGCCCCGCCGACCGCGAGGCAACCGAACGGGCGCTTTACTACATGGCCTTGGAGCCCGGCACGCCGATCGAGCAGATCGCCGTCGACCGCGTGTTCATCGGCTCGTGCACCAACTCGCGCATCGGCGACCTGCGCGCCGCCGCCGAGGTGATCGCCGGCAAGAAGGTCGCTGCGAGCGTCTCCGCGATGGTGGTGCCGGGATCGCAGCAGGTCAAGGCCCAGGCCGAGGCCGAGGGCCTCGACCAGGTGTTCCGGGACGCCGGCTTCGACTGGCGCGTCGCCGGCTGCTCCATGTGCCTCGGCATGAACCCCGACATCCTGCAGCCCGGCGAGCGCTGCGCCTCCACGTCCAACCGCAACTTCGAGGGGCGACAGGGGCGCGGTGGCAGGACGCATCTCGTCTCGCCGCAGATGGCCGCCGCCGCCGCCATCGAGGGGCGGTTCGTGGACATCCGGAGCTGGAGCTAGCGCGATGTCGACGCCCGGTTCGGTCTGGCAGCGCCGCGACGTCGCCGAGAGCTTTCTCGATCACCGTCGCCGGGTGCTGCCGCTGCTCGACGTCCAGGAGGACCTGATGGTGCGCCTGCTCGCCCGCAGCCAGCGCGAGGTCGTGCGCTTCCTCGACCTCGGCAGCGGCGACGGCGCGACCTCCGAGCTGCTGCTCGACTCCTCCCCCCAGGCAGAGGGCGTGCTGATCGACCTGTCCGCACCGATGCTCGAGCGGGCGGGCACGCGCCTGGAGCGCTTCAGCGGCCGCTGGCAGGCGCTGCGCGGTGACCTCGCCAGCGCGGGCTGGACCGCCGCGCTTCCCGCCGGGCGCTACGACGCGGTCGTCTCCTCGTTTGCGATCCACCACCTCGCCTCAGCCGAAAAGCGACGCCTGTTCGGCGATGTCCTCGGGCTGCTCGAGCCCGGCGGCATGTTCCTGAACATGGACATCGTCACCGTCGCCGGACCGCTGCAGGGGCTGTTCGAGGAGCAGATGGCCGCGAACCACCTGCACGCACAGCGCGAGCAGGGCAGCGCCCGCCCGGACGCCGAGATCGAACACGAGCTGCATGACGGCTTCGACAGCGACGACGAAGACCAGCCCGACAGCGCAGAGCAGCAGATCAGCTGGCTCGTCGCGGCTGGTTTCGAGAACCCGGAAATCCATTTCAAATGGGGCGAGGCGGCCATCTACGGTGCGACCAGGCCCATGGCATGACAGGTGACAGCGTGAGGTGCTTGGGGGTTGGTGCCTCATTCGACATTCGACACGCCGTATAGCCATGGTTATACGGTGAAGGGAAAGCAAACAAATGAAGCCGGGCGCAGGCCCGGCGGTTACGGCCGACAAGGAGGTCGGACGTTCACATCAAGCGCGGGGCCGGAAGCCCTGCGGACCTGACCGGGAGAAAACCGTGGAACCGATCGAGACAATTTCAGGCAACGTAAGCCACCTGGATAGAAGCGACGTGGACACCGACCAGATCATGCCCAAGCAGTTCCTCAAGCGGGTCGAGCGCTCAGGCTTCGGCGAGTTCCTGTTCTACGACTGGGCCAAGGAGCCCGACTGGGACCTGCCGCCCAACCCGATCCTCGTCGCCGGCGAGAACTTCGGCTGCGGCTCCTCGCGCGAGCACGCTCCCTGGGGGCTCCAGGACTACGGCTTCCAGGCGATCGTCGCGCCGTCGTTCGCGGACATCTTCTACTCCAACTGCACCAAGATCGGGCTGCTGCCGGTCGTGCTCTCCGACGAGGACTGCAAAGCGCTCGCGCGCGCCGGGCACGGCCAGGTCGACCTGCGCGAGCAGGAGGTTCGCTTCGACGGGCGCCAGGTGCCGTTCGAGATCGACCACGAGATCCGCCACCGCCTGCTCGGCGGGCTCGACGACATCGCGCTGACGCTGCAGCAGGATGAGGCGATCGCTGGCTACGAGGGCGCGCGTGAGGAGCGAGCGCCGCGGGTGCCGGTGACGACGGCTCTGTGAGCCGCGCCTGCTAGCGTCGCGCGCCGATGACCCACCACATCGTCACCCTCCCCGGCGACGGGATCGGCCCGGAGATCATGGCGCCGACGCTCGAGCTGCTGCGCACGCTCGGCGACTTCGAGTTCGAAGAGCACCTGTTCGGGGGCGCCTCGATCGACGCGCACGGCGTTGCGCTGACGGATGAGGTGCTGGGCGCGTGCAAGGCGGCCGACGCGGTCCTGCTGGCCGCCGTGGGCGGGCCGAAGTGGGACACCACCGACCCGCACAAGCCGCGTCCCGAGCAGGGGCTGCTGGGGCTGCGCAAGGGCCTCGGGCTGTACGCGAACCTGCGCCCCGTCAAGCCGCTGCCGGCGCTGTATGACTCCTCGCCGCTGCGTCGCGAGCGCATCGAGGGGACAGACCTGCTGGTCGTGCGCGAGCTCACCGGCGGCATCTACTTCGGCGAGAAGACGCGCACCGACACGTTTGCCTCGGACATGTGCGCGTACAGCGCCGAGGAGATCGAGCGAATCGCGCGCAGCGCCTTCCAGGCGGCCGAACGGCGCTCCGCCAACGGCAGGGTGACGAGCGTGGACAAGGCCAACGTGCTGGAGACCTCGAGGCTGTGGCGGCAGGTCGTCAGCGAGCTGCACTCGCGGGAGTTCTCGAACATCGAGCTCGAGCACGTGCTCGTCGACAACGCCGCCATGCAGCTCGTGTCCGCGCCGACGCGCTTCGACGTGATCGTCACCGAGAACATGTTCGGAGACATCCTCTCCGACGAGGCCGCCATGCTCACCGGCTCGATCGGCATGCTTCCGAGCGCGTCGCTAGGGGCGGACGGCCCGGGGCTGTTCGAGCCGGTGCACGGCTCCGCGCCGGACATCGCCGGGCAGGGCGTGGCCAACCCGCTGGCGATGTTCCTGTCGGCGGCGATGCTGCTGAGACACGGACTTGGCTTGGAAAGCGAGGCCGCGGCTGTAGAATCGGGCGTTGAGAGGGCACTCGCCGGGGGCCTGCGCACACCCGATCTGGGTGGCTCCGCCGGAACCGAGCAGGCGACCAGGGCAGTGCTCGAAAACCTCAAATAGGAGCGCATGAACGTGGATCCCACCGACCTCATCTGGATGAACGGAGATTTCGTCGCCTGGGAGGACGCCAAGGTCCACGTCCTGACGCACGGCCTGCACTACGGCACGGGCGTGTTCGAGGGCGTGCGCTGCTACGACACGGAGCTCGGCCCCGCGGTGTTCCGCAACGCCGAGCACGTCGAGCGGCTGCTGCCGCTCCGCCGAGCTGTTCTACATGGACGTGCCGTACTCCGACGAGGAGCTGCGCGCGGCGACGCTCGAGCTCGTCGCGCGCAACGGCCTGCGCTCCTGCTACATCCGCCCGATCGTCTACCGCGGCTACGGCACCGATGGGCCTGAACCCGCTGGACGCGCCGGTGGACGTGACGATCGCGTGCTGGGAGTGGGGCGCGTACCTCGGCGAGGAGGGCATGCGCAACGGCGTGCGCGCGAAGATCTCCTCGTGGCGGCGCATCAGCCCCGACTCGCTGATCCCGCACGCCAAGGCCTCCGGCCAGTACCTCAACAGCGTGCTCGCAAAGGTCGAGTCGGTGAAGGCCGGCTACGAGGAGGCGATCCTGCTCGACGACCACGGCCACGTGTGCGAGGGCACCGGCGAGAACGTCTACATCGTGCGCGACGGCGAGATCGCCACGCCGGGCCAGCACAACTCGATCCTCGACGGCATCACGCGCCGCTCGCGTGATCCAGATCGCGCAGCGACCTCGGCTACACGGTGGTGGAGCGCAACGTCGCGCGCGCGGAGATGTACCTCGCCGACGAGGTGTTCATGTCGGGCACCGCCGCCGAGCTCGTGCCCGTGCGCGAGGTCGACGACCACAAGGTCGGCACCGGCAAGCCTGGCGAGATCACGCGTGTGCTGCAGGCGGCGTTCGACGACGCCATCCACGGGCGCGCGGAGCGCTACCGCGAGTGGCTGGACGTCGTGGACGCGGTCGACCTGGAGACTCCCGCGGGCGACGCCGGCGTTTCCGCGGGCTAGGACCTCATGTCGGACATACAGCTATACGACGCCACCCTGCGCGACGGCATGGGCGGAGGCGGGCTGACGCTGACCGCCGAGGAGAAGCTGCGCGTCGTGCACGCGCTGGACGAGCTCGGCGTCGACATGATCGAGGCGGGCTTCCCGTCGTCGAACCCGAAGGAGCAGGAGCTGTTCGGGCTGCTCGCCGAGCGAGACGCTGAGCGCACGCGGAGATCGTCGCCTTCGGCATGACCCGCCGGCGCGACGCCGCCGCCGAGCAGGACGAGGGCCTGCGCGTTCTCGCGGACTCGTTCGCGCCGGCGTGCACGCTCGTGGGCAAGGCCTCGGTGCTGCACGTCGAGAAGGTCGTGCGCGTCACGCGCGAGGAGAACCTGGCGATGATCGCCGACTCGGTCGCGTTCCTCGTGGGCGCCGGCAAGCGCGTGCTGCTCGACGCCGAGCACTTCTTCGACGGCTTCGCGCTCGACCCCGGCGTACTCGCTCGACTGCCTGCGCGCGGCCGCCGATGCGGGCGCCGAGCGGCTCGTGCTGTGCGACACCAACGGCGGCTCGCTGCCGCCGCAGATCCGGACGGCGTTCGCGGTGGTGCGCGAAGCGCTGCCGGGTGTCCAGCTGGGCATCCACACGCACGACGACTCCGGCTGCGCGGTGGCGAACACGCTGACGGCGGTCGAATGCGGCGCCACACAGGTGCAGGGCACGATCAACGGCATCGGCGAGCGCACCGGCAACGCCAACCTGATCACGATCATCGCCGACCTGCAGCTGAAGATGGGCGCGCAGCTGCTCGCGCCCGAGCGCCTCGCGCGGCTGACCGAGACGGCGCACTTCGTCGACGAGCTGCTCAACCGCGCGCCCAACCCGGCGCAGCCGTACGTGGGCAAGCACGCCTTCGCGCACAAGGCGGGGCTGCACGCGGCCGGCGTGCGCGCCGAGCCGCAGACGTTCGAGCACATCGACCCGGCGGTCGTGGGCAACGGTCGCGACGTGCTCATCTCCGAGCTGTCGGGGCGCGGCACGATCGTCGAGAAGGCGCAGCAGGCGGGCATTGCCGCCGACGCGTCGTCATCGGAGATGGACGAGCTCGCGCGGCGCGTCGTGGAGCGCGTCAAGGAGCTCGAGCACGAGGGCTTCCAGTTCGAGGCCGCCGACGGCTCGTTCGAGCTGCTGATGCGCAAGGAGGCGGGCGCGTACGAGCCGCTGTTCCGCCTGGAGTCGTGGCGGGTGATCGTCGAGAAGCACGCCGACGGCAGCGCGACGACGGAGGCCACGATCAAGATCTGGCTGGACGGCGAGCGCTACGTGCGCACCGCCGAGGGCAACGGCCCCGTCAACGCGCTCGACCGCGCGCTGCGCGACGCGATCGGCGAGATCCACCCGCACCTGAAGCGACATCGAGCTCGTCAACTTCAAGGTGCGCATCCTCGACGAGACGAAGGGCACCGGCGCGGTCACGCGCGTGCTGATCGACGCCTCCGACGGGCACGACGTGTGGGGCTCGATCGGCGTCTCCGAGAACCTGATCGCCGCGTCGTGGGACGCGCTGGTGGACTCGCTGGAGTACGGCATGCAGGGGCAGCGCAGGGCCGCCGCCGCATCGTCCGTGGCGGGCGACTCGACGCTCGGCTCCCCCTACGGGGACAACGCCGGCGGCAGGGTTTAGTGGCGGACGCGCCGATCCCGCTCGCCCGGCCGGTGCTGGGCGAGGAGGAGGAGCAGGCGGTGATCGAGGTGCTGCGCTCCGGGCAGCTGTCGCTGGGGCCGCGCCTGCCAGAGTTCGAGGAGCGCTTCGCAAGCTTCGTGGGCGCGCCGCACGCGAGCGCCGTCAGCAGCGGCACGGCCGGGCTGCACCTGGCGCTGCGGGCGGTCGGCGTGGGGGAGGGCGATGAGGTCGTGACGAGCCCGTTCTCGTTCGTGGCGTCGGCCAATGCTGCGCTCTACGAGCGCGCGCGCCCGGTGTTCGCGGACATCGACCCGGTGACGCTCAACCTGGACCCTGAGGCGGCCGCCGCCGCGGTCACCGCGCGCACGCGCGCGCTGCTGCCGGTGCACATCTTCGGCTACCCCGCCGACATGGCGGCGTTCGAGCGGCTCGCCGCCGCCCGCGGCCTGGCGATCGTCGAGGACGCGTGCGAGGCGCTGGGCGCGGTGCACGGCGACGGCGCGAGCGTCGGCGGACGCGGGCATCCGGCGGTGTTCGGCTTCTACGCCAACAAGCAGCTGACGACGGGCGAGGGCGGCATGGTCACGCTCGCCGACGCGACCATGAAGGAGCGCATCGACTCCGAGCGCAACCAGGGCCGCGCGCCCGGACATGGGCTGGCTCGACCACGATCGGCTGGGCTTCAACTACCGCCTCTCGGACATCGCGTGCGCGCTCGGGATCGCCCAGCTGGTGCGGCTGGAGGAGATGCTCGCCGCGCGCGCGCGAGTCGCCGTGCTCCTACCGCGAGGCGCTCGCTGGGATCGACGGACTGGAGCTCCCGTGCGAGGACAGGGACGGAGACCGGCGCGGCTGGTTCGTGTTCGTCGTGCAGCTCCCGCACGGAGTCGACCGCGACGGCGCCGTGCGCGCGCTCGCCGCGGTCGGCATCCAGAGCAAGCCGTACCTGCCGGCGATCCACCTGATGAGCTTCTACCGCGAGCGCTTCGGCCACCGCGAGGGGGAGTTCCCCGTGTGCGAGGACGTCGCCGCGCGCTCGCTGGCGCTGCCGTTCTTCCCGGAGATGAGCGAGGGCCAGGTGGCGCGCGTGGCCGAGCGGCTCGCGCGCGGTGCTGGAGGCGCGCCCGGCCGCCGTAGACTGAGCGCGCGTGTCGCGCTTCCACGAGCCCCAGCACCCCGACTTCCAGCGGCTGAACACCTCGATCGGGTTCGACCGGCGGCTGTGGCCGCAGGACATCGCGCAGTCGCGCGCGCACGCGCGGATGCTCGCCGCGCGCGGGATCATCTCGGCGGAGGATCGCGACGCGCTGCTCGCGGGGCTCGACGCAGGTCGAGCAGGAGCTCGCGCCGAGGGGCGCTTCCCGTTCGAGCCGGGCGACGAAGACATCCACATGGCGATCGAGCGGCGCCTGACCGAGATCGCCGGGCCGGTCGGCGGGCGCCTGCACACGGCGCGCTCGCGCAACGACCAGGTGGTGACCGACCTGGCGATGTACACGCGCGAGCGCGCGACCGAGGCGCAGAGCGCGATCGCGGCGCTGATGACGGCGCTGCTGGAGCGCGCGCAGGAGCACCTCGACTGGCCGATGCCCGGCTACACGCACCTGCAGCGCGCCCAGCCGGTCTATCTCGGCCACCACCTGCTGGCCTACTTCTGGATGCTCGCAGCGCGACCGCGAGCGCTTCGCGTTCGCCGAGCGCGAGGCCGCGGCGCGGCTGCCGCTCGGCGCGGGCGCGCTCGCGGGCGTGAACTTCGACACCGACCGCCGCATGGTGGCGCAGCGAGCTCGGCTTCGACGGGCGTGGCTCCCGAACTCGATCGACGCGGTCTCCGGGCGCGACTTCGTCCTCGACTACCTGGGCGCCGCCGCGACCTGCGCGACCCACCTCTCGCGCCTGGGCGCCGAGCTGGTGCTGTGGTCGAGCACCGAGTTCGGCTTCTGCGAGCTGCCCGACGCGTGGAGCTCGGGCTCCTCGATCATGCCGCAGAAGAAGAACCCCGACGCGGCCGAGCTGCTGCGCGCGAAGGCGCCGCGCGTGGTCGGGCACCTGGCGGCGTTCCACGGCGTCATGCACGCGCTGCCGCTGACCTACAACAAGGACCTGCAGGAGGACAAGGAGCACCTGTTCGACGCGGTCGACACGCTCGAGCTGACGCTCGCGGCGGCCACGGGCATGATCGCCGGCGTGCGCTTCGACCGCGAGCGCATGCGCGCGGCGGCGGCCGACGAGCTGATCGCGGCGACCGACGTCGCCGACCTGCTCGTGCGCCTGGGCATGCCCTTCCGCGAGGCGCACGGCGTCGTCGCCGGGCTCGTGCGCACGGCGCTCGACAGCGGCGCGCACGCTGTCGCAGCTGAGCGCCGAGGAGCTGGCGGCCCACAGCGAGACTGCTGGGCGCCAACGCGCGAGCGAGCTCCAGCGCGGTGCTCGCGCAGAGCTCGTGGCTCGAGTCGAAGGTCTCCGAGGGCGGCACCTCGCTGGCGCGCGTGCGCGAGCAGCTCGCGCTCGCGCGAGCGCGCTCGAGGACGGCTGCCGTGATGCGAGGCGTCACGCTTGCCGCGCGCTGACGGCGCTTCTACGAGCGCCCGGTGCTCGAGGTCGCCCGCGAGCTGATCGGCTGCACGGTCGAGCACGGCGGCGCCGCCGGCGTGATCGTCGAGACCGAGGCCTACCACGAGAGCGAGCCGGCCTGCCACGCCTTCGTCGGGCTGACGCCGCGCACGCGGACGCTGTTCGGCGCCGCCCGGCCGCGCCTACGTGTACCGCTCCTACGGCATCCACGCGCTGCTGAACGCCGTGTGCGAGCCCGAGGGCGTGGGCGCGGCGGTGCTGATCCGCGCGCTCGAGCCGTGTCACGGGCATCGAGGCGATGCGCGCGCGCCGCGGCGCTGGCGCGAGCACGGCGCGCGTGCGAGGAGCTGTGCTCGGGGCCGGGCAAGCTCACGCAGGCGCTGGGCATCGACGCTCGAGCGAGAACGGCAGCGAGCCTGTCGAGCGGGCCGGTGCGCGATCGGCTCGCGCGCGGCGAAGTGGCGCGGACCCGCCGATCGCAGGCCGGGCACGCGCATCGGGATCAGCCGGGCGGTGGAGCTGCCCTGGCGCTTCTGCGTGGCGGGCAACCGCAACGTCTCGCGGCCGTGGCCGCCGGCGTCAGGCGCGCGCCGACGCCGCCCGTCGGCGAGGGGCGTGGACGGCGCGGGCGGGGTAGACGCCGGCGGCGTCGACGGGCGCTTCGGCTGGCGCGGCGCCGTGCGCCGGTGTGGCGCGGCGCGGCGGCGTGTTCGGCCGGCGTCGGGCTTCGCCGGCGCGCTTCGCTGCCGTCGCCGGCGCCAGGGGCGGAGTTGCCGCCTTTGGCGCCGCCCTGGCCGAGCCGGGCTCCTGGCTCGTGCCGGAGCTCGGCGCGGCCTGCGCTGCGGCCGCTTCGGAGCTGCTCGTGCCCGAGGAGGCTTCGCCGCGTGCCGCCGGTGCACGCCATGCTTGGCGGCGGCGTGTTCGGCGCGGGCCTTGTCGATCTGCAGCGCCGAGGTCATGAAGTCGTGCCAGATCAGCGCCGGGAAGGTGCCGCCGAGCACGGGCGTGCCGTTGAAGTCGGTGGTCATCGGGATCAGCTTGTTCGGGTAGCCGACCCACACGGCGACCGTGTACTTGGAGTCCCAGCCGACGAACCAGGCGTCGCCGTAGTTGGAGGTGGTGCCGGTCTTGCCGGCGGCGAACTGGCCGATCGCGGCGGCCTTGCCGGTGCCGTACTGGAGCACCGTTTCGAGCATCGAGGTCTCGGTCTGCGGCGACCGACGGCGGCAGCACGCGCTTGGTGCGGACCTGGTTGCGTGTCGACGGCGCGAGCCGTCGGGGAGCGGCTGGCTGCCGGCTTCGACTTCCTGGATGCCGACGGGCGCGCCGCCTTCGGCCAGCGAGCCGGTGACGCGCTCGCCGCCGTGGGCGATCGTCTCGTAGGCGTGGGCCATGTCGAGCGGCGTGACGCCGACGGTGAGCCCGCCGATCGTCATCGCCGGGTTGGTCGACAGCGGCGTGGTGATGCCCATGCGGTGGGCGAGCAGCGCGATCTTCTGGGTGCCGACTTTGAGGCCGACTTCGGCGTAGATCGAGTTGTCCGAGAAGGCGGTCGCGCCGGTGAGCGTGTTCGAGCCGGAGTAGGCGCCTTCGTCGTTGTGCACGACGAACTTTTCCTGGCCGCCGGTGTTGGGGCACGATGAACACCTTCTCCTTGGAGGTCCACACCGAGTCGGGCGAGATGCCGTCCTCGAGCGCGGCGGCGAGGTCGAACGCCTTGAACGAGGAGCCCGGCTGGCGCTCGCCCTCGGTGGCGAGGTTGAACGGGCTTTCGTCGTAGTTGCGCCCGCCGACCATCGCGCGCACCTCGCCGGTCGAGTTTTCGATCGCGACCAGCGACGCGGTCGGGCCGCCGGGGTAGGCGAGGTAGTTGTTGACCGCCTGTTCGGCGGCGCGCTGCAGTTCGAGGTCGAGCGTGGTCTTGATCTTCAGGCCGCCGTCGAAGGCGCGCGGGGCGCCGTAGCGTTCGATCACCTGCTGCTGCACCCAGCTCGTGAAGTAGCCGGCGTCGACGCCTTCGACGGTCTGCTCCTGCGGCGCCTGGATCTCCTGCGGGCGCGGGCAGCGCCTGCTTGACGCTTTCTTCGTAGACGGACCTGCGTCAGGTAGCCCTGGTCGAGCATCTGGCGCAGCACCACGTTCGCGGCGCTCCCTGCGCGGCCACGGGATGGTTGGCGGGGTCGTAGGCGGTGGGCGACTGGATGATGCCGGCGAGCAGCGCCGCCTCCCACGGCTGCGAGCTGTTCGACGCACAGCTCGTGGCCGGGCAGTGCCGCAGCCGAGGTGGTTGACGTCGTGGCCGAAGTAGGTCTGCGCCGCCGCCTCGATCCCGTAGGCGCCGTTGCCGAAGTAGATCGTGTTGAGGTAGGCGGTGATGATCTTTTCCTTCGACCACTTGTGCGAGAGCTGGTAGGCGAGCGCGGCCTCGCGGAGCTTCTCGAAGATCGTGCGGTGCGACTGGGCCTGCAGCGCGTTCTTGATGAACTGCTGCTCGATCGTCGAGGCGCCCTGCACGGTGCCTTTGTGCTCGATGTCCTGGACGAACGCGCGCGCGATGCCGCGGATGTCGATGCCGCTGTTGGTCTCAGAAGCGCTTGTCCTCGATCGAGATCACCGCCTCCTTGACGATCTGGGGGATCTGGCCGGCGGTCACGATCACGCGGTTCTGCTGGCTGAGCACGCCGATCGGGTGGCCGAGGTCGTCGAGCAGCACGAGCTCTTCGCGTTCTTGAGCTGCGAGAAGCTGCGTCAGCGACGGCAGGTCGGAGGCGACCGACGACGAACATGCCGAACACGAACGAGACGAGGCCGAGCAGCAGCACGGCGAAGCAGGATCGCGAGCAAGCGCAGCCGCTTCAGGCGCGGCTTGGCGCGGTCGCGGGCGGCGGTATGTCGGGGCGATCGTCGTCGCTCATCGGCGGCTGCGGAGGCGGAGCCTCGCGAGGGTGCGCGGAGGACCCGATCCCGATGGCGCGGGCCGCGTCGCGCGGCGGCACGGTGGGACCCTCCGGGCGGCGAGAGTCTAGCATTGGCCCTCATGCCGAACGCCACCAGCGCGGCCGCCGAGGACGCTGCGCGGCTCGCCGCCGAGCTGGCCGCGCAACGCCGTCGACAGCCTGCCCGCGCGGCGCGCTCGCGGAGAAGCTGCGCGCGGCGCACGCGGAGGGCCGCCCGCTGCGCGTGAAGCTCGGCATCGACCCGACGGCGCCCGACATCCACCTCGGCCACGCGGTCGTGCTGCGCAAGCTGCGCGAGTTCCAGGACGCCGGCCACCGCGTGGTGCTGATCGTGGGCGACTACACGGCGCGCGTGGGCGACCCGTCGGGGCGCTCGAGCGCTGCGCCCGATGCTCTCCGAGCCGAGGAGATCGACGCCAACGCGGCGACCTTCCAGGAGCAGGCGCTGAAGATCCTCGACGCGGACCCGCGAGCGCCTGGAGGTGCAGGCGCAACAGCGAGTGGCTGGACATGCCGATGGCCGAGCTGCTGCGGCTGCTGCGCACGACGACCGCCGCGCAGCTGCTCGAGCGCGACGACTTCGCCAAGCGCTGGTCGGCCGAGCGAGCCGATCTCGATGCTCGAGCTGCTGTACCCGCTGCTGCAGGGCTACGACTCGGTGGCGGTGCGCGCCGACGTCGAGCTGGGGGGCACCGACCAGAAGTTCAACCTGCTGCTCGGCCGCGACATCCAGCGCGCCTACGGCCAGCCCGAGCAGGCGATCCTGACGATGCCGATCCTGGTCGGCACCGACGGGCGCCAGAAGATGTCCAAGTCGCTGGGCAACCAGATCGGCGTCACCGACGCGCCGGAGGAGATGTACGGCAAGACGATGGCGATCCCCGACGAGGCGATGGGCGAGTACTACCGGCTGCTGCTCGGGCCGCGAGCCGGCGATCGGCGGCGGGCCCCGGGCGAGCGCGTCGCCGCGGGACGCCAAGCGCGCGCTGGCGCGCGAGCTCGTGGCGTGGCTGCACTCCGAGGCGGACGCGCACGACGCCGAGCGGCACTTCGACCGCGTGTTCGTCGCAGCGCGGCGCGCCCGAGGAGATCGAGGAGGCGCGCTTCGCGTGCGCCGGACGGCGTGCGTGCACCTGCCGGCCTGATCGCCGAGGAGTTCGGCATCTCGCGCTCGGAGGCGCGGCGCCTGATCGACCAGGGCGGCGTGACGCTCGGCGAGGAGCAGCTCGCGGCCGGCGAGCACGACGTGCCGTGCGAGCGGGCCGACGGGCAGGTCCTGAAGGTCGGCAAGCGCCGCTTCCGGCGCCTGCGAGCCGCGCAGGACGACGGGCAGACCAAGCGGCTGGCATCGCGCTATACTCGCTGGTCGGCCCGCAGAGCGCCCTTGGGCGCTGGGTCGGATCGGTCTCCTCCAGAAGGAACCCCTTTCGGAGAGGCTCGGCGGTCTTTGAAAACTCAACAGCATGCGCATCTACGATCCAACTACGGATCGTGGTGTGCGTCCAGGTTCGACCCGCCGACGGGAGCGCTCAATGACGCCTCCGGGTGGCGGTCAAAGAGTCAAGTAGAGAAGTACCCCGTCATGGTTCGGGACCACGGTGTATAGGTTCCGAGCCGTCGTCCGTGCGCTCGCGTAAGCGGCTGAGGGCAACTCCATGACAGCTTTTCGTGAAGTTCTTCACGGAGAGTTTGATCCTGGCTCAGGACGAACGCTGGCGGCGTGCTTAACACATGCAAGTGGAGCGACGAACCAGGGCTTGCCCTGGGGCAGAGCCGCGAACGGGTGAGTAACACGTGGGTTACCTGCCTCGATGACCGGGACAACCCGAGGAAACTCGGGCTAATACCGGATGTGCCCGCAAGGGGAAAGGAAGCTTCGGCCTCCGCATCGAGATGGGCCCGCGGCCCATTAGCTTGTTGGTGAGGTAACGGCTCACCAAGGCTTCGATGGGTAGCTGGTCTGAGAGGACGATCAGCCACACTGGGACTGAGACACGGCCCAGACTCCTACGGGAGGCAGCAGTGGGGAATCTTGCGCAATGCGCGAAAGCGTGACGCAGCAACGCCGCGTGGGGGAAGAAGGCTTTCGGGTTGTAAACCCCTTTCAGTTGGGACGAAGCTTCGCCGGTGAATAGCCGGCCGGAGTGACGGTACCTTCACAAGAAGCACCGGCTAACTACGTGCCAGCAGCCGCGGTAATACGTAGGGTGCAAGCGTTGTCCGGAATTATTGGGCGTAAAGAGCGTGTAGGCGGCCCGATTAGTCCGCTGTGAAAGTCCAGGGCTCAACCCTGGAATGCCGGTGGATACTGTCGGGCTAGAGTCCGGAAGGGGCGAGTGGAATTCCTGGTGTAGCGGTGAAATGCGCAGATATCAGGAGGAACACCAATGGCGAAGGCAGCTCGCTGGGACGTGACTGACGCTGAGACGCGAAAGCGTGGGGAGCAAACAGGATTAGATACCCTGGTAGTCCACGCTGTAAACGATGGCAACTAGATGTGGGGGGTGTCGACTCCCCCCGTGTCGAAGCTAACGCATTAAGTTGCCCGCCTGGGGAGTACGGCCGCAAGGCTAAAACTCAAAGGAATTGACGGGGGCCCGCACAAGCAGCGGAGCATGTGGTTTAATTCGACGCGACGCGAAGAACCTTACCTGGGCTTGACATGTGAGTGACCGGCGTGGAAACACGTCTTCCCTTCGGGGCACTTTCACAGGTGGTGCATGGCTGTCGTCAGCTCGTGTCGTGAGATGTTGGGTTAAGTCCCGCAACGAGCGCAACCCCCGTCGCATGTTGCCAGCATTTAGTTGGGGACTCATGCGAGACTGCCGGTGACAAACCGGAGGAAGGTGGGGATGACGTCAAGTCCTCATGCCCCTTATGTTCAGGGCTACACACGTGCTACATTGGCGCATACAGAGGGCTGCGATACCGCGAGGTGGAGCGAATCCCTTAAAGTGCGTCTCGGTTCGGATTGCAGGCTGAAATTCGCCTGCATGAAGGCGGAGTTGCTAGTAATCGCGGATCAGCATTGCCGCGGTGAATACGTTCCCGGGCCTTGTACACACCGCCCGTCACACCACGGGAGTGAGCAACACCCGAAGCCGGTGGCCTAACCCGCAAGGGAGGGAGCCGTCGAAGGTGGGGCTCGTGACTGGGGTGAAGTCGTAACAAGGTAGCCGTAGCGGAAGCTGCGGCTGGATCACCTCCTTTCTAGGGAGCACCTAGCGGTGCCCCGATCCAGGGTCTGTCCGCCTGTACCCCGATGGGCGCATCGCAGACCGGCTCGTGCGGCCGCCAAGCACTAGAGGCATGGCGGTGTCAAAGCGGATCGGGCCTAGCATGTCGACCGAACCTGGCTGGATGGCCGCACGCCGTGCGCGGCTCCCTCACTACTTGGGGAGCGCGACGCGGCAGAGGCCGCAAACGATCCCAGCATGCTGTTGAGTTTTGAGAGACCGGCGCCCGCCGGTGCTCGCGAGGGACGCGCCAGAATGGCGTGACCGACAGTGCGCGAGGCCGGCCGGCGTTATACGCCTCTCCACGGTCCTTGAAAACTGCACAGAAGCCACATCAGCCGCCATCGATAAGCGGCGGCTGAAAAACGGGTATCACCGGGCCCTGCAAGGCTGATACCCCTCGGGGTACGAGGTCGCGTTGGGCCAGATCACCGTCAAGATAGTAAGGGCACATGGTGGATGCCTTGGCACCAAGAGTCGATGAAGGGCGTGAACGGCTGCGATAAGCCACGGTTAGGCGCTGAATAGCCTTTGACCCGTGGATTCCCGAATGGGGAAACCCAGCGCTGGTAATGCGGCGTTATCCCCGGTTGAACACATAGACCGGGGGAAGACAAGCGGGGGAAGTGAAACATCTCAGTACCCCGAGGAAAGTAAATCAACAGAGACTCCCTGAGTAGTGGCGAGCGAAAGGGGATCAGCCCAAACCTGGCAGATGTAAGCGGACACGCGTTGTCTGTCGGGGGTTGTAGGGCGTTTGTTCCGAGTCGTGTCCGGCTCGGCAGGAGTTACAAAATCGTGTGGTAGTCGAAGCGTGTGGAACCGCGCACCATAGAGGGCAACCGTCCCGTAGACGAAACTGCATGATCTCCTGTCAGACGTTCCTGAGTAAGTCCGCACCCGTGAAACGCGGACTGAACCTGGGGGGACCACCCTCCAAGGCTAAGTACTCCTTGGTGACCGATAGCGGACTAGTACCGTGAGGGAAAGGTGAAAAGTACCCCGGAAGGGGAGTGAAATAGTACCTGAAACCGCGTGCCTACAAGCGGTGGGAGCAGACTTGTTCTGTGACCGCGTGCTTTTTGCATAACGAGCCGGCGAGTTACTCGTCTGCGGCAAGGTTAAGCGATGAGCGGAGCCGTAGCGAAAGCGAGTCCTAATAGGGCGACATAGTCGTAGGCGGTATACCCGAAACTGAGCGAGCTACCCATGGGCAGGCTGAAGCGGGGGTAAGACCTCGTGGAGGGCCGAACCGACCTAGGTTGAAAACTGGGCGGATGACCTGTGGGTCGGAGTGAAAGGCTAATCAAGCTCAGTGATATCTGGTTCTCTCCGAAATATATTTAGGTATAGCCTCGGATAAATTGCGTGTTGGCCGTAGAGCACTGTTTGGATTAGGGGCCCTACCAGGTTACCGACTTCAGGCAAACTCCGAAGACCAATCACGTTTACTCCGGGAGTCAGTTGCTGGGGGATAAACTTCAGCGTCAAAAGGGAAACAGCCCAGACCGCCAGCTAAGGTCCCTAAGTACTAGCTAAGTGGGAAACGATGTTCGAGTGCATAGACAACCAGGAGGTTGGCTTAGAGGCAGCCATCCTTGAAAGAGTGCGTAACAGCTCACTGGTCAAGTGTTCGAGCGCGGACAATGTAACGGGGCTCAAGCTAGTCACCGAAGCTGCGGGTGCGTGAGACCTTCGGGTCGATCGCGCGGTAGGAGAGCGTTCCCATGCCAGCAAAGCGGCGGCGTAAGCCAGCCGTGGAGGCATGGGAAGTGAGAATGCCGGCATAAGTAACGAAAGAGGGGTGAGAATCCCCTCCACCGATTGCCCAAGGATTCCTGAGTAAAGTTCGTCTGCTCAGGGTTAGTCGGGACCTAAGGCGAGGCCGAAAGGCGTAGTCGATGGCCAACAGGTTGATATTCCTGTACCACGTCGCTTCCGTTTGACCGATGGGGGGACGAGGAAGGCTAGGGGAACCCAGGCGATGGTTGTCCTGGGGTAAGCATGTAGGGGTGGCCCTTGTTAAATGCGGGGCCGCATAACCTGAGGTGCGATGCCAGCTGGCGTTAAGCCGGCGAGTCCCTGACGCCATACCTCCAAGAAAATCCTCTAGGGAGGACGCGCGTGCCCGTACCAAAACCGACACAGGTGGGCAAGTAGAGAATACTAAGGTGATCGAGATAACCCTCGTTAAGGAACTCGGCAAAATCGCCCCGTAACTTCGGGATAAGGGGCGCCCCAGTAGGGTGAAGCTCTTCGCGAGTGGAGCCCGAGAGGGCCGCAGTGAATTGGCTGAAGCGACTGTTTACCAAAAACACAGGTCTCTGCTAAGTCGAAAGACGACGTATAGGGGCTGACGCCTGCCCGGTGCCGGAAGGTTACGTGGAGTTGTTAGGGCTTGACCCGAAGCAGCGAAGCTAAGCCCCGGTAAACGGCGGCCGTAACTATAACGGTCAACTAGAGGTAGTTACAAAATTCAGCTATATGCTGGAACATCCGAGTATCCCGCACTACGAGTTCCGTCCGAAGTGGGCGGTACCGTGACAATGTGCCGGGTGCGGACAATCAGCAGGAAAGACTGTCGAGAAGACAGAATCCTCAGAGGCCATACGCTGAACGTGCCTGCGTGAGCGGGATGTGAAGATATGGTCCGACCTCTCACGGCGACGTGAAGAGCTAGGCGGAACAAGAAACGACCTAGCCGTCTCGAGTTAGAGGCGTAACAAAAGTGCCTAAGGTAGCGAAATTCCTTGTCGGGTAAGCACCAACACTTGCCCCGCCGCCTCGCGAGAGGCGGTCGAGAACCGGCTCATATCGGGGAAACCCTCCCTGCCAAAGTGGCAGCGGGCAATCCCGAGGGAAGTCCTAGTGACCCCCTAACGACTGATCCGAAAGGAGAGGCGTGTCACGCTCCGGAGAGTCCGGAAATCCATGTGACGCGCAATACGCCGGCCCTCATCGCAAGACAAGGCGCCTATGGAATGGCAGCACCGCTGGATCCCTGGTTTGTCACAGGTCTGACGGAGGGCGAGGGATGCTTTTGCGTCTCACTCGCCGTCCGAGCGAAGCTTCGAACTGGCCTCGAGGTGAGGCCTTCGTTCTCGCTCTCGTTGAATGAGAAGGACTTGGGGCTGCTGGAAGATCTGCAAGCGTTCTTCGCTTGCGGCTGGATCCGGGAGTCGAAGGGAGACCGCACCTTCAAGTATGAGGCGCGGTCGATCGGAGATCTCACCGGAGTCATCCTGCCGCACTTTGAACGTTTCCCCTTGCGGGGATGCAAGGCGAGAAGCTGTGCAGGCTTCTCGCGAGTATGCGAGATGATCGAGCAAGGAGATCATCTGCAGCGCGACGGGTTGCGAGAGATCGTGGGCATCGCCTACCAGATGAATCTGGGAAAGCGCCGCCACTCGCAGGCCACACTCCTAAAGGTGCTTGATGAGGTGAAGGGATAGTCTGCGCTCTCGGATAACGAGAGAAAACGCGAAGTTCCGACCTGCACGAATGGCGTAACGACTTCAGCGCTGTCTCAACGAGGAGCTCGGTGAAATTGCAGTCTCGGTGAAGATGCCGAGTACCCGCGGCTAGACGGAAAGACCCCGTGAACCTTTACTACAACTTGGTATTGGAGTTCGGTGCATTTCGCTCAGGATAGGTGGGAGGCTTTGAAGCGCTGGTTGCGGCTGGCGTGGAGCCAACCTTGAGATACCACCCTTGGTGTATTGGATTTCTAACAGCGTTCCGTGAATCCGGGCGCTGGACAGTTCCAGGCGGGTAGTTTGACTGGGGCGGTCGCCTCCCAAAATGTAACGGAGGCGCACAAAGGTTCCCTCATCACGGTTGGAAATCGTGTGTAGAGCGTAAAGGTAGTAAGGGAGCTTGACTGCGAGACTGACAAGTCGAGCAGGTGCGAAAGCAGGTCTTAGTGATCCGGCGGTAGCAAGTGGAAGTGCCGTCGCTCAACGGATAAAAGGTACTCCGGGGATAACAGGCTTATCGGGCCCAAGAGTCCACATCGACGGCCCGGTTTGGCACCTCGATGTCGGCTCGTCGCATCCTGGGGGTGGAGTTGCTCCCAAGGGTTGGGCTGTTCGCCCATTAAAGCGGTACGCGAGCTGGGTTCAGAACGTCGTGAGACAGTTCGGTCCCTATCTGCCGTGGGCGTTGGAGAGTTGAGAGGATTTGTCCCTAGTACGAGAGGACCGGGATGAACGCACCTCTGGTGTATCTGTTGTCCTGCCAAGGGCATAGCAGGCTAGCTACGTGTGGATCGGATAACCGCTGAAAGCATCTAAGCGGGAAGCCGGCCTCAAGATGAACTCTCCCATCCCCTAGAGGGAGTAAGACCCCTGGTAGACCACCAGGTTGATAGGCCGGATCTGGAAGGACGGCAACGTCTGTAGGAGACCGGTACTAATGGGTCGAGGGCTTGACGGATTTTTCTTACTCCCGCAAGGAGTGAGGTACCCGCTGTGGCGCTGTGCAGTTTTGAAGGACCGTGGAAGGCGTGGTCTCTCGCCTTTTTCCGGTGGCTTTGGCGAGGGGGAAACACCTCTTCCCATTCCGAACAGAGCAGTTAAGCCCCTCAGCGCCGATGGTACTTGGCTCGCAAGGGCCTGGGAGAGTAGGACGCCGCCGGTTTTTTCGATACGCGGGCCGCCTTCGGGCGGCCCGTCGTCGTTCCCGGCGCCACGAGCGCGAGCCAACCGCGTCGCGCGCGCGCTCGCTGCCCCATGGGCGACGCCAGGTGACGATGGCGCCCGTCGGGACGCGAGGCGGACGTGCGCGCTGCGCCGCGTCGCACGGCTGCGCCTGCGTGTGGCGCGGTCGCCGGCACGCCCCTCGCCGCGTGAACGACGGGGGAGATGCAGACCTGCGGCGCGTGCGGCAGCTGGCCCGGGCGCCGGCGCGCGAGGCGCCCGCGCAGCGGCGCCCGGTGCGGATGATCGACATGGGCCGGCTCGTCCTGGTCGACCTCCCAGTCGACGTCGTAGTCGTCCTCGAGCAGCAGGAAGGAGCGGGCGAGGCCAAGCGCACCGAGCGCGCGCTGCCGCAAGGTCGATGTCCTCGATGAGGGGAACATGTGTTCGTAAGATAGGAGGGCCGTCGGACGGAGCCGTGCGAACGTGTGTACGCATCGCGCCTCGGGCCGGGATATGGCTCTGCAGAGCCGGATTCGCGGCGTGTGCTCGCTGCAAGCGGAGTTGCAGCGAGGCGCGCGCGGGACGGGCCGCGAGGCTGGCCGCGGGCGGCCCAAGCAGGGGCATGCGCGGCCGGGACTCGAACTCCAGTCGTGAGATGGCTGTTACGCTTGCCAGGCGTCGACCGGCGGGCCTGTGATCGGGCCGCAGGCGGCGCCCAAAGCTCATGGAGAAGTTCGTCATCGAAGGCGGCGTCCCGCTGTCCGGCACGATGGTTCCGGCCGGGAACAAGAACGGCGCGCTGCCGATCCTCGCCGCCAGCGTCCTCACCGAGGACGAGGTCATCGTGCGCAACGTGCCGCGCATCCGCGACGTCGAGGCGATGCTCGAGATCCTCGTGCGCGATCGGCGTCGAGGTCAGCTGGCGCGGGCCCAACGAGGTCGTCGCTGTGCGCCGCCGACGTGCACGAGGTCGAGATCGAGCCGTGAGCTCGCCGAGCCGATCCGCGCGTCGTTCCTGCTCGCCGGGCCGCTGCTCGCGCGCTTTCGCCGCGCCGTCATGCCGCCTCCCGGCGGCGACGTGATCGGCCGCCGGCGCCTGGACCCGCACCTCGACGCCTTCCGCGCGATGGGCGCCGCTCACCGACTGCGGCCGCGAGATCGTGCTCACCGCGCCGCGCGGGCTGCGGCCCGACCGACGTGTTCATGGACGAGCCGTCGGTGATGGCCACCGAGAACGCGCTGATGGCCGCCGCGCTGACGCCCGGCACCACCGTCATCGGCAACGCCGCCTGCGAGCCGCACGTCCAGGACCTCGCGCGCATGCTCGTGAAGATGGGCGCCGACATCCAGGGCATCGGCTCCAACCTGATCACCGTCAACGGCGCCGAGCGCCTGCACGGCTGCGAGCACGACGTCGCGCCCGACCACATCGAGATCGGCAGCTTCATGGCGCTCGCCGGCGTCACCGGCGGCGAGCTGCGCATCAAGGACACCGTCCCCGGCGACCTGCGCATGATCCGGCTCGTGTTCGAACGCGTCGGGCTGCGCTCCGAGCTGCACGGCAACGACGTCGTCGTGCCCGGCGGGCAGAAGCTCGTCGTGCAGGCCGACGTCGGCGAGTACAAGAGCAAGATCCAGGACGGCCCCTGGCCCGCGTTCCCGGCCGACCTGACCTCGATCGCCGTCGCGCTCGCCACGCAGGCCGAGGGCTCGATCCTCGTGCACGAGTGGATGTTCGAGAACCGCCTGATCTTCACCGACAAGCTGATCCTGATGGGCGCCGACATCGTCATGTGCGACCCGCACCGCGCGATCGTCACCGGCCCGCGGCGGCTGCGCGGCGAGCGCGTCGAGTCGCCCGACATCCGCGCCGGCATGGCGATGCTGCTGGCCGCGCTGTGCGCCGAGGGGCGCAGCGAGATCGGCAACATCCGCCAGATCGACCGTGGCTACGAGCGCATCGACGAGCGCCTGCGCGATCTCGGCGCGCGCATCGAGCGCGTGGCCACGGAGCCCGTCCACGCATAATCCCCGGGTCATCATGATCCACCCGATCCCCAGCGGCACGCGCGACGTGCTCCCCGACGAGACGCGCGAGGTGCGCGCGATCACCGACACGCTGCGCGGCGTGTTCGAGCGCCACGGCTACGGCGAGGTGTACACGCCGGCGCTCGAGTACGAGTCCGTGCTCGCGCGCGCCGACATGGCCGAAGCCAAGCCCGCCTACCGCGTGTTCGACGAGACCGGCGCGGTGCTCGTGCTGCGCTCGGACATGACCGTGCCGATCGCGCGCGTCGTCGCCACCCGCTACGCCTCCAGCGAGCCGCCGCTGCGCTTCTGCTACTTCGCCCACTGCTACCGCGGCGTGCGCCCCCAGCGCGGGCAGCCGCGCGAGCTGCTGCAGGCCGGCATCGAGCTGATCGGCGCGCCCGCCCCGCAGGGCACCGCCGAGGCGCTGACCGTGCTCTGCCACGCGCTCGACGCCACCGGGCTCAAGGACTACCGCATCGGCCTCGGCGACGCCTCGCTGTTCCCCGCGCTGATGGCCAGCCTCGACGTGCCCGAGCCGGCTCGCCCCGGCCTGCTCGAGGCGCTCGTGCTGCGCGACTTCGTCGGGCTCGAACGCGCGCTCGCGCAGTCCGGGCTGTCAGGCGAGGCCGCCGAGCTGCTGCTCGAGGTGCCCCAGCGCCGCGGCGGCCCGGAGGTGCTCGCCGACACGCCCGCGCAGGCACGAGGAGGCGGTCACCGGCCTGCGGCGCGTCCACGAGCTGCTCGAGCCCGCCGTGGCCGAGCGCGTGATCTTCGACCTCGGCCTCGTGCGCAACATCGGCTACTACACCGGAGCGGTGTTCGAGGTCTACGACCCGGCGTTCGGCGCGCCGATCGGTGGCGGTGGCCGCTACGACGACCTGCTCGGGCGCTTCGGCCGCCGCGCTTCCGGCTGTCGGCTTCGCGCTGGAGCGTCGACCGTCTGCACATGGCGCTCGCCGGCGAGGAGCGCGGCACCGGTGCGCTGCTCGCCCGCGCCGCCGACCAGGACGCCACGTGAGCCCAATCAACGGCCTCACCATCGCCGTGCCCCGCGGAGCGCTGTTCGACGGCACCGTCGACCTGCTCGCCGCGCTCGGGCTCGACACCGACGAGCTGCGCTCCAACGACCGCAAGCTGCTGTTCGAGGACATCGGCGTCATCACCATGCGCCCCTCCGACGTGCCCACCTACGTCGAGGCCGGCGCCGCCGACCTCGGCATCACCGGCAAGGACGTGCTGCTCGAGCAGGGCGGGCGCGCGTTCGACCACGGCGAAGGCGGGCGCGAGGTCTACGAGCTGCTCGACCTCGGCTTCGGCCGCTGCGTCGATGGTGCTCGCCAGCAAGGCCGGCCCCGACCCCGCGCACGAGGCGCTGCGCCGCCTCGGCGTCATGCGCGTCGCCACCAAGTACCCGCGCATCGCCGCCCGCTACCTCGAGGAGACCGGCCGCCAGGCCGAGATCGTCGAGGTCAAGGGCTCCGTCGAGCTCGCGCCGCTCACCGGCATGGTCGAGGCGATCGTCGACCTCACCGCCACCGGCACCACGCTGCGCGAGAACAACCTCGTCATCCGCGAGGAGATCGTCGTGTGCACCGCCCGGCTGATCGCCAACCCCGTCTCGCACAAGCTCAAGGCCGCCGCGATCGACGAGCTGTTGGGCAGGCTGCGCGAGTTGCCCGCCGCCGCGCGCGGGCGCGGCGCGCCCGATCCGGTCTGACATGCGCGTCGAGCGTCTCAGCGCCGACGACGTCGCCGGCCTCGGCGGACCCGCCGGCGCCGCCGCGCGCGTGCGCTCGCTCGTGCCAGACGGCGACTCCGTCGCCGGGTCCGTGCGCGAGATCGTCGCCGACGTGCGCGCCAGGGGCGACGCCGCCGTGCTCGACTACACGCGCCGCTTCGACACCGCCGGCGGCGACCGATCGGAGATCGGCCAGCGCCCGCTGCTCGTCGCCCCCGAGGAGCTCGACGAGGCCATCAAACGCCTGCCGCTCGAGCTCATCGCCGGCCTGCAGGTCGCCATCGTCAACGTCGCCCTCGTCGCCGACGCCGGCGTCGGGCGCGACGTGCCCGTCGAGCTGCCCCAGGGACAGCGCATCCTCCTGCGCGAGGTGCCCGTCAGCTCCGCCGCCGTCTACGTCCCCGGGGGGCGCGCCGCCTACCCCAGCACCGTCGTCATGGGCGTCGTCACCGCGCGCTCCGCCGGCGTCGTCGACGTCGCCGTGTGCGCGCCGCCCGGGCCCGATGGGCAGATCGACCCCGCCATCCTCGGCACCTGCCGGCTGTGCGGCGTCGAGCGCGTGTACCGCATGGGCGGCGCGCAGGCCATCGCCGCGCTCGCCTACGGCACCGACACCGTGCAGCGCGTCGACGTCATCGTCGGCCCCGGCAACCTGTACGTGCAGGAGGCCAAGCACCAGCTGTCCGCCACCGTCGGCATCGACGGCTTCGCCGGCCCCAGCGACCTGCTCGTGGTGCTCGGCGCCGCCGTCGAGCCCGAGCTGGATGACGGGCAGCAGGGCCGCTCGCTGCATCTCGCCGCGCTGGACATGCTCGCCCAGGCCGAGCACGGCGAGGGGAGCCTCGTCGTCGCCGTGTCGCCGTCCGCGCGGGTCTGCGACGCGCTCGCCCAAACTCTAGAAAATATGGTCGTTGAGCGCCCCACCGTGGGCGACGCCGCGTTCGCCATCGTGCACGTCCAGAGCGCCCGCGAGGCCATCGCGCTCGCCAACGCCTTCGCGCCCGAGCACCTGCAGCTGATCGGCGCCGACGTCGAGGCGCTCGCGCCCATCGTCCGCTGCGCCGGCTGCCTGTTCGTCGGCATCGATAGCGCCACCGCCTTCGGCGACTACGTCGCCGGCTCCAACCACGTGCTGCCCACCGGCGGCGCCGCGCGCTTCGCCTCCACGCTCTCGCCACGCCACTTCCGCCGCACCATGTCCGAGGTGCACGTCGGCGCGAGCCGCTGCCAAGCTCGCCGCCGCCGGCGCGCCGATCGCCCGCGCCGAGGGCTTTCAAGTGCACGCCGAGTCGATGCAGGCGCGCGTTGCGCGAGAATCGACACACATGAGCCCCAAGCAGCCGCAATGAGCCGCACAGCCACCATCGAGCGCAAGACCGGCGAGACCGACGTGCGCCTCGACGCTCGCACTCGAAGGCACCGGCGCGGGCGCGCGCAGCACCGGCGTCGGCTTCCTCGACCACATGCTCGACCTGCTCGCGCGCCACGGGCACCTCGATCTCGACGTCAGCGTCAGCGGCGACCTGCAAACCGGCGCGCACCACACCGCCGAGGACACCGCCATCGTCCTCGGGCAGGCGCTCGACGCAGGCGCTCGGCGACCGCGCCGGCATCGGCCGCTACGGCACCGCCACCGTGCCCATGGACGAGGCGCGCGCGAGCTGCGCGATCGACGTCTCCGGTCGCCCCTTCACGCTGTTCGAAGCCCAGTTGCCGCCCGGCGCCACCGGCGACTTCGAGCACGAGCTCACAGAGGAGTTCTTCCGCGCGCTCGCCAACGCCGCCAAGCTCACGCTGCACCTGCGCGTCGAAGCCGGAAGCAACGCCCATCACATGATCGAGGCCGCCTTCAAGGCGTTCGCCCGCGCGCTGCGCCAGGCCGTCGCCATCGACCCCACCGAGACCGGCGTGCCCAGCACGAAGGGCACGCTCACCGCATGAGCCAGCTCACCGCATCGCTCATTGACCAGCCCGTAGACATAGCGGTGCTCGACTACGGCATGGGCAACCGCCGCTCCGTCGAGAAGGCCTTCCAGCACATCGGCGCGCGCGCCACCGTCACCCGCGATCCCGAGCAGCTGCGCGCCGCAGACGGTCTCGTCGTGCCCGGTGTCGGCGCCTTCCCGCGCGGCATCGAGAACCTGCGCCAGCTCGGCTTCGACGAGCTGCTGCGCGAGCGCGTCGCCGCCCGCATGCCTGTGCTCGGCATCTGCCTCGGCATGCAGCTCGCGTTCGACTCCTCAACCGAGCTCGGCGGCGCCGGCGGCCTCGGCATCGTGCCCGGGGAGGTCCGTCCCCTGGCATTGTCCCCGCAGGGGGATCACCGCGATCTGAAGCTGCCACACATCGGCTGGAGCGAGGTGCGCTTCACGCGCCCCGACTCGCCGCTCGTCGCCGACCTGCCCAGCAGCTGCGCCTTCTACCACGTGCACTCGCTCGCGCCCGTGCCAACCGATGAGCACGACGTCCTCGGCATCGCCGAGTACGGCGCGCCGTTCGTCACCGCCGTGCAGCGCGGGTCCTTCTACGGCGTGCAGTTCCACCCCGAGAAGTCCTCCGCCGCCGGCCTGCGGCTGCTCGCCAACTTCGCCCGCATCTGCATCGCCGCCTCCGCCACCGGCCATGCCGCCGCGCCCGGCCCGGACGCCCTCGCGCCCGCCGCGGCCGAGCGCCGGTCCGCCGTCACGTGAGGCTCTATCCAGCCATCGACATCCTCGGCGGCAACGCCGTGCGGCTCGTCAAGGGCGACTTCGACGCCAAGAAGGTCTACGACGAGGAACCGCTGTCCGCCGCGCGCGGCTGGGTTGACGCCGGCGCCGAGTACCTGCACGTCGTCGACCTCGACGGCGCCAAGCAGGGTGAGCCCGTCAATCTCGAGCAGCTGCGGCGCATCGCCGCTGACGCCGGCGTGCCCGTGCAGTACGGCGGCGGGCTGCGCAGCGCCGACGCTGTCGCCCGCGCGCTCGACGCCGGCGCCGCGCGCGTGATCCTCGGCACAGTCGCCTTCACGCACCCCGACGTGCTCGAGGAGGTCCTCGACCAGCACGGCCCCGAGCGGATCCTCGTCGGCGTCGACGTGCGCGGCGGCAACGTCGCCACGCACGGCTGGGTCAACAGCACCGACACGCCCGCAAGCGACGCCTTCGCAGGCCTGCGTCACCGCGGCGTGCGCCACTTCGTCTTCACCAACATCGACCACGACGGCATGCTCGACGGCGCCAACCGCGACGAGGTCGCCGAGGTGGCGGCTGCGGTGGGGGAGGGCAGCCTGATCTTCTCCGGAGGAATCGGCACGCTCGCGGACCTGCAGCAGCTCGCCGCCCTACGCCACGAGCTCTCACTCGATCGGCTCGACGGCGTGATCGTCGGCACCGCCCTCTACGAGAAGCGCTTCACCGTCGCCGAAGCCAAGGCAGCCCTCGCCTGATCGCTACGGTGAACACGTGCATTTCAAGCGCGTGATCCCCTGTCTGGACGTCGATCGCGGGCGCGTCGTCAAGGGCGTCGAATTCGTCGACATCCGCGATGCCGGCGACCCCGTCGAGCTGGCCGCGCACTACGACCGCGAGGGCGCCGACGAGGTCGTGTTCCTCGACATCACCGCCACGCACGAGAAGCGCGACACGATCGCGCAGCTCGCGCGCGCCACCGCCGACGAGGTGTTCGTGCCGTTCACCATCGGCGGCGGCATCCGCTCCGTCGCCGACGCGCAGGCAGTGCTCGACGCCGGCGCCGACAAGGTGTCCGTCAACTCCGCCGCGCTGCAGCGCCCCGAGCTGCTCAACGAGCTCGCCGCGCAGTTCGGCGCGCAGTGCGTCGTGCTCGCGATCGACGCCAAGGCACGGCGTTCGGTGCAGGAGTCCGCGCCGAACGCGGTGTATAGCCATGGTTATACACCGCCCGCAAACGGACACCGGGTGCGGGCGGACGCGACGGCCTGGGAGGCGTACCTCGCCGGCGGGCGCACGCCCACCGGCCGCGACGTCGTCGAGTGGGCGCGCGAGGCGGTCGAGCGCGGCGCCGGGGAGATCCTGCTCACGAGCATGGACCGCGACGGCACCAACGACGGCTATGACCTGCCGCTCACGCGCGCCGTCAGCGAGGCCGTCAGCGTGCCCGTGATCGCCTCTGGCGGCGCCGGCGAGCTCGAGCACCTCGCGCAGGCGCTCGCCGCCGGCGCCGACGCCGTCCTGTGCGCGTCGATCTTCCACTACGGCCGCCACACGGTCGCCGAGGCCAAGGCGCATCTCGCGGCGGCCGGGATTCCCGTGCGCGTCACGTGAGCGGCCCCGACGTGCTGCACGCGCTCGCCGCCCAGCCTGGCGGGCCGACGCTGCTGGAGCTCGGACGCGCGCGGGATGACCTCGCGCTCGTGGGAGGCGCCGTGCGCGACCTGCTGCTCGAACGCGCGCCGCGGGAGCTCGACGTCGTCGTCGACGCCGGCGCCGCCGAGCTCGCGCACGAGCTCGCGGGGTCGCTCCGCGCGAGCGTCACCGCACACGAGCGCTTCGGCACCGCCGTCGTCGCGTGGCAGGGCGGGCGCATCGACATCGCCGAGCGGCGCGCCGAGTCATACCCCGTGCCCGGAGCGCTCCCAGAGGTGCGCCCCGGCAATGCCCGCGAGGACCTCAGCCGCAGGGACTTCACCGTCAACGCCATCGCCGTCGCGCTCGGCGGCGAGCATCCTGGCCGCCTCGACGCCGCCGAGCACGCGCTCGAGGACCTTGCCGCGCGCCGCCTGCGCGTGCTGCACGAGCGCAGCTTCCTCGACGACCCCACACGCCTGCTGCGCCTCGCCCGCTACCGTGCGCGCCTGCGCTTCGACGTCGAGCCGCACACCGCCGAGCTCGCCGCTCGCGCCGTCTCGGGGGACGCGCTCGCAACCATCTCTCGCGCGCGCATCGGCGCCGAGCTGCGGCTCGCGTTGCACGAAGCCGACGCCATCGCCGCGCTCGCCGCCCTCGAAGAGATGGGCGTGCTCGTCGCGCTCGCACCGTCCCCCGATGGGCAGGGGGAGCCCACGCTGCGCCTCGACCGCGAGCGCGCCCGGCACGCGCTCGCGCTGCTGCCCGAGGACGGCAGGCCCGACCTGCTGCTGCTGGCCTCGCTGCTGCTGACGCTGGTCAACGCCCAGGGCGTGGATCCCGAGCCGGTCATCTTCGAGCTGCTCGACGGTCTCGAGTTCACCGCCGGCGAGCGCGACCGCGTGTTGCGCAGCGCGCTCGTCGCACCCGCGCTCGTCGATGAGATCGCGCACGCGCTCACGGCCTCAGAGCTGCATGACGTGCTGTCCGCCCATCCGCTGGAGGCCGTCGCGCTGGCGGGCGCGCTCGGGGGCACACCCTCGGGCGACGGTCGCCACGGCGTCAGCCGCCGCGCCGAGGAGTGGCTGCGCACGCTGCGCCACGTGCGCCTTGCGATCACCGGGGACGATCTGCTCGCCGCCGGCATCCCCGCGGGACCCGAGCTCGGCATGCGCCTCGGCGCCGTGCTCGCGCGCAAGCTCGACGGCGAGCTCCAGGACGGGCTGGAGGCCGAGCTGCAGGCGGCGCTCGACGCGAGTGTCGACAGCTGATGGCGCACGCGCAGCGCGAGCTCGCGGCATCTACCCGCGCCGACGTCGTCGCATCAGCGACCGACGGCGAGCTCGAGTTCGAGCTGCCCGGCGGCGCCCGCGCGCTGTTCACCTCGCGCGCCGGCGGCAACCTATCCACCGCTGCGGGCGACGAGCACGAGCACGGGCTGCGCCGGCGCGACGCGCTGTGCGAGCGGCTGGGCCTGCGCTGGCTGTGCGCGAGCCGGCAGGTGCACGGGACGGTCGTGCATGTGGTCGAGCGCTTCGCAGGCGCCGGCGGAGCGCCCGTGGCGCTCGACGCCGACGGGCACGCCACGGCGCTGCCCGCGCTTGGCGTCATGGTCCTCGCCGCCGACTGTCTGCCCGTCGCGCTCGGCTGCCGCGGCGCCGTCGCGATTGTGCACGCCGGCTGGCGCGGGCTGTCCGCGGGCGTGCTCGAGCAGGGCGTGCGCACGCTGCGAGCTCTCGCCGCGGATGAGTCCCCGATCACCGCGATCGTCGGTCCTGGCGCCGGCGTGTGCTGCTACGAGGTCGGACCCGAGGTGCACGCCGCGTTCGACGGCGCCCACGCCCGCGGCCGCCACCTCGACCTGCGCGCGATCGCGCACGAGCGGCTGCTCGCGGCCGGTGTCGCCGACGTGCGCCACGCGCGCGCGTGCACGATCTGCGACGAGCGCTTCTTCTCCCACCGCCGCGAAGGCGAGCGCGCCGGGCGTAACGCGGGGATCGCATGGCTGAGCTGATCGCCGACCTGCGCGCGCCCGTCATCCGCGCCAACCTCGAGCGCGTGCGCGCCGAGATAGCGGCCGCAAGCGAGCGCGCGCAAGCGCTCATCCCGGCCGACAGCCCGGCCGACCACTCGTCCGACGCACGCCCCCCCGTGGAGATCCTCGCGGCCGTCAAGTACGTCGCCGCCGAGCAGCTGCCCGTGCTCGCCGAAGCCGGCATCCGCCTCGTCGGCGAGAACCGCGCGCAGGATCTGCAGGCAGAAGGTCGCCGCCCACGGCGAGCTGTTCGAGTGGGACTTCATCGGCCAGCTGCAGAGCCGGCGCGTGCGCCTGATCGTGCCGCACGTGCGCATGATCCACTCGCTCGCTTCCGAGTCCGCGCTGCGCGAGCTGGAGCGCCACGTCGAGCTCGCGCGGCCCGGCCTGCGCGTGCTGCTGGAGGTGAACATCGCCGGCGAGCCCGGAAAGGCGGGGATCGCCCCCGAGCGAGATCGCCGCCTACGTCGCGCGCGCGCCCGTGCCGGTCACGGGCCTCATGACGATGCCGCCGCTGTCGCCGCGCGCGCAGGACAGCCGCCGCTGGTTCGCCGCGCTGCGCGAGCTCGGCGCGCGAGCATGGGCTGCGAGCAGCTCTCGATGGGCACCTCGCAGGACTACGTCGTCGCCGTCGAAGAGGGCGCGACCGTCGTGAGGATCGGCACTAGCTTGTATCGTTGAGGCGCGATCCCGTCCAGCTCGGCATGCGCGTCCGCGCGCGGAATTACTAGCATCTGCAAGGAAACCGGTCCGCCGGGCGAACACGCACCTATACCGATGGCCTTCCGCGACTCCTGGCACAGCGCTCTCGTCTACTTCGGCCTCGCCGAGGAGTATCACGACGACTACGACGAGGACGACGCCGCCGCCGGCGGCCCCGGTCCTGAGGCGGAGATCGAGGACCGCTACCGCGAGCGGCCCAACGTGCGGCGCCTGCGCCGCCGGCGCGACGAGTACGAAGACATCTTCGCCGACGACGAAGCCGGCGAGACGGCCGGTCGCCGGCGCGCGCATCTCGCGCGGGCGCCCCACAACCGTGCTCAAACCCGTCGGCGGGCGCGCCAACGGCGACGTGCAGCGTGCACCTGGTCGTGCCCAAGTCGTTCAACGACGCCCAGCAGATCGCGGACAAGTTCAAGAGCTCGATCCCCGTCATCCTCAACCTGCAGAGCTCCGACACCGACCTGTCCAAGCGTCTCATCGACTTCGCCTCCGGCCTCACCTACGCGCTCGACGGCGGCATGCAGCGGATCGCCGACAAGGTCTTCATGCTCACGCCGCGCAACGTCGAGATCTCCGCCGAGGAGCGGGCCCGCTTGATCGAGAAGGGCTTCTTCAATCAGTCCTAGACGCTCGAAGCGCCGTAGTCTGGAGTCCTTATGCAAATTGGTCTGATCGGCTGTGGCAACATGGCGCGCGCGCTGGCCCGGGGTTGGGGCCGGCCGGTGCTGTGCGCCGACCCCGTCGCCGGGCGCGCGCGCGACCTCGCGGCCGAGGTCGGCGGCGAGGCGCTCGCGAGCAACGCCGAGGTGGCCGCCCGCGCGGAGCTGCTCGTGCTCTGCCACAAGCCCGCGCAGCTCGCCACCGTCGCCGCGGAAGTCGGCGACGGCACCACGCCCGTCGCGTCGATCCTCGCCGTCACGCCGCTCGAGGCGCTGCGCGCCGCCTACCCCGGCAGGCCCGTTTACCGGTTCATCCCGTCGCTGCCCGTCGAGGTGCGCCAGGGCGCCGTCGTGCAGGCGGCCGGCCCGGGCAAACTCGACGGCGATGGGGCGGGCGGCTCGGACCCCGACCTCGACGCCGCCGTTGCCGAGTTGTTCGCCGAACTGGGAACGCTGGTGGTGCTCGACGACGGGCTGCTCGACGTGGCAACCGGCCTGATGTCGTGCGCGCCGGCATACGTCGCGCTCGTCGCCGAGGCGCAGGTGGACGCCGGTGTGCGCCGCGGGATCCCCGCCTTGCAGGGCGCGCAGCTGGTCGTGCAGACGCTCGCCGGCACCGCGGAGCTTCTGTGCCGGCGCGAGTACGACACGATGGCCGTGCGCCGCGAGGTCTCCTCTCCGGGCGGGCTGACCGCGCGCGGCGTCGATGCCCTGGAGCGCGCCGGCCTGCGCGGGGCGTTCAGCGATGCGCTCGACGCGGTGCTCGACGGAGGCAAGCGGTGATCCTCGCCAGCGCGCGCACCGACGTCGCCGGCTTCCTCTCGACGGTGATCTACGTGTACACGCTGCTGATCATCGTCTACATCGTCGTGCAGCTGCTGTTCGCCGCCGGCCTGCGCCCGCCGTACTCGCGCACCACCGACAGCGTGCTCGGCTTCCTGCGCGACGTGGTCGAGCCGTTCCTGCGGATCTTCCGCCGGCTCTCGCCGCGGCTCGGCGGCTTCGACTTCAGCCCGATGCTGGCGATCATCTCGCTGTACCTCGTCAACATCATCGTCGTCCAGGGCCTCATCAGCTGAGCGCTCCCGCACGCCTGACCGCATGGCTGCGCGTGGTGCTGGTGCTCGCGTGCGTCGTCGCGCTCGACCAGCTCACCAAGCACGCGGTCGAACACTCGATCGTGCCTGGCGAAGAACACCGCTTCCTGCCGGGCGTGCAGCTCGTCGACACCCGCAATCGCGGCGTCGCGTTCGGGTTCCTGCCCGGCGACCACGTCGCCGTCACCGTGCTGATCGCGCTCGCGCTGCTCGCGCTGCTCGCGTACTTCGCGCGCCACACCGCACGGCGGCTCATGTGGCTGCCCACCGGCATGATCGCCGGCGGCGCGCTCGGCAACATCCTCGACCGCGTGCGGCACGGGTCCGTCACCGACTTCGTCAAGCTGCCGCTCGGCTGGCCGCCCTTCAACCTCGCCGACGCGTCGATCACGCTCGGCATCGTGATCCTGATCCTGATCGTCGACGCCGGACGGCACGCGAAGCAATGACCGGGCAGGACCCCGAGCCGACCGCCGAGCCCGTCACCCGGGCGCCGTTCACGATCGCCTACCAGGACGAGCACCTGCTCGTCGTCGACAAGGCGCCCGGCGTCGTCGTGCACCCTGCGCGCGGGCATCGCGAGGACACGCTCGCCCAGCTGCTCGCGCCGCTGACCGGCGACGCCGAGGCCGACGAGGAGGCCTCCGAGGACGAGGTGGCTCCAGGTGACGAGCCGCCCCATTCCGCCGACCCCGAGCGCCGCGGCATCGTGCACCGCCTCGACCGCGACACCTCCGGGCTGCTCGTCGTCGCGCGCACGCCCGAGGCGCTCGTACGCCTGCAGCGGGCGCTCGCGGAGCGGCACATCGACCGCGAGTACCTGGCGCTGGTGGAGGGCCGACCGCCGGCGCGCTCGGGCACGATCGAGGCGCCGATCGGCCGCGACCCGCGGGTGCGCACGCGCATGGCCGTCGGCGGCTCGGGCCAGCGCGAGGCGCGCACCCACTTCACGCTCGAGCGCGCGCTCGCGGACACCTCGCTGCTGCGCCTGAAGCTGGAGACGGGGCGCACGCACCAGATCCGCGTGCACCTGCAGGCGATCGGGCATCCGGTCGCCGGCGATCCGGAATACGGTAGCCCGGGGATGCTGGGGCTGGAGCGCCAGTTCCTGCACGCGACGCGCCTCGCGTTCGAGCATCCGGTCAGCGGCGAGCGCGTGGATGTGACCTCGCCGCTGCCGGCGGACCTGCAGGCCGCGCTGGAGCGCGCGGAACGGGTATCCTGAAAGCCAAATACAGGACCTCGACCCGCGCCGGAATGGACAGCGGCCCTGCCCGAAGCGATGGCTGGAAGGCCACGAGCTTCGGGTCCGCTCCCTCCACGCGGCAATCAAAATCGCATTTCAACAAGGGAGTAGCCCGTGGCTGACGTAGGCATCGCGGAGCTGCTGGAGGCCGGCGTTCACTTCGGTCACCAGACGCGCCGCTGGAACCCCAAGATGCGCCGCTTCATCTTCGGTGAGCGTGCTGGCATCTACATCATCGATCTGCTCAAGACGCAGGCGCTGCTCGCGCAGGCGCAGGAGTTCGCCGGCACGCTCGCGCATCGCGGCGGCACCGTGCTGTTCGTGGGCACCAAGAAGCAGGCGCGCGACACGATCAAGGAGGTCGCCGAGGCCTCCGACATGCCGTACGTCAACCACCGCTGGCTGGGCGGTCTGCTGACCAACTTCCAGACGATCAACCAGCGCATCGCGCGGCTGCACGACCTCGAACGTTTCGAGGCGGAGGGGCAGCTGGCGCTGCTGCCCACGCGCGAGCGGATGGCCGCGCAGGCCGACCTCGCGAAGCTCAGGGCGAACCTCGGGGGCGTCAAGAACATGCAGCGCGTGCCCGACGCGATGTTCGTGATCGACCTCAAGACGGAGGAGATCGCGGTCAAAGAGGCGCGGCGGCTGCGCATCCCGATCATCGGTCTCGTCGACACCAACTGCGACCCAGACGGCATCGACTTCGTCGTGCCGGGCAACGACGACGCGATTCGTTCGTGCGCGCTGATCACCCAGGCGATCGGCCAGGTCGTCTCCGAGGGCCACGGCGTATTCCGCGCCCAGGAGGAAAAAGCCCGCCAGGAAGCCGAGGAACGCGCCAAAGCCGAGGCCGAAGCGCGCGCCAAGCGCGAAGCCGAGGAACAGGCCAAGCGCGAGGCCGAGGAACAGGCAAAGAAAGAGGCCGAGGAGCAGGCCAAGAAGGAGGCAGCCGAGCGCGAGGCCGCCGCCCGCGCTGCGGCGCCGGCCGAGCCCGCGGCCGCCGAGGCGGCTCCCGCGGCAGCGACGCCCGCGCCGGCGGCGGCAGAGCCCGCACCGCCCGAGCCAGAGCCGGCGGCAGAGCCGCAGGCCGAGGCGGCAGCGCCCGAGCCGGCGCGAGGAGACGCCGGCGCCCGAGCCGGAGGCGGTGGCCGCCTCCGAGGACAGCGAGCAGACGACGACGGAGGCAAGCGCATCATGAGCACCGTGGAGATCGGCGCCAAGGACGTGAAGGCTCTGCGCGAGCGCACGGGCGCGGGGATGATGGACTGCAAGAGAGCGCTCACCGAGGCGGAGGGCGACATCGAGAAGGCGATCGAGATCCTGCGCGTGAAGCAGGGCAAGAAGATCCAGGACCTGGGCGAGCGCGCCGCTACCGAGGGCACTGTGCAGGCATACGTGCACGCGGGCTCGAAGGTGGGCGTGCTGATCGAGGTCGACTGCAACACGGACTTCGTGGCCAAGAACGACGACTTCGTGAGCTTCGCGCGCGAGGTGGCGATGCAGATCGCCGCGACGCCGACCGTCAAATACGTGAGCCGCGAGGACGTGCCCGAGGAGCAGCGCGAGGCCGAGGCGCGCATCTACGAGCAGGAGGCGGCGGACAAGCCCGAGAACGTGCGCGAGAAAATCGTGGCGGGCAAGCTCGACTCGTGGCTCGCGACGATCGTGCTGCTGGAGCAGGAGATGCACAACCCGAAGTTCGAGGGCAAGACCGTGCAGCAACTGCGCGACGAGCTGACCGCCACGACCGGTGAGAATGTCGTCATACGCCGGTTCGCGCGCTTCGCCATAGGCCAGTAGGGCAGGGAACCGTGGACACGGCGCGAGGCGGCGTCCTCGATCGCTCGCGTGCGAAGCACGCCACGCTCACTGCGTCCTTGCCTCGCTTGGTCCACGGCCCCCTGGCCGGCGCCGTGACGGGATAGGCTCTGCGCCCGATGGCCCCTGCCTTCAAACGCATCCTGCTCAAGCTCTCCGGCGAGGCGCTGATGGGCGAGCTGGACTTCGGCACCGACCCGGCGCGCGTGGCGGCGGTGGCGCGCCAGGTGGCGGACGTGCGCGACCAGGGCGTGGAGGTTGCGATCGTGGTCGGCGCGGGCAACATCTACCGCGGCATGCAGGGCGCGGCAGCGGGCATGGATCGCTCGACGGCCGACTACATGGGCATGCTGGCGACGGTGCTGAACGCGCTGCCGCTGCAGGACGCGCTGGAGAAGATCGGCACGAACACGCGCGTGCAGTCGGCGCTGGAGATCTCGGAGGTGGCGGAGCCCTACATCCGCAGGCGCGCGATGCGCCACCTGGAGAAGGGCCGCGTGGTGATCTTCGCGGCGGGCACGGGCAACCCGTTCTTCACGACCGACACCGCGGCGGCGCTGCGCGCGGCGGAGATCCACGCGGAGATCATCCTGATGGCGAAGAACGGCGTGGAGGGCGTCTACACAGCCGATCCGGCACTCGACCCGAGCGCGGAGTTCATCCCGGAGATCACGCACATGGAAGCGATCGAGCGGAGGCTGCGGGTGATGGACTCGACGGCGCTGGCGCTGTGCATGGAGAACGGCATGCCCTTGAACGTGTTCAACATGGACGACGACACCAGTCTCGCGAAGATAATCTCAGGCGTGCGCGTAGGCACGCTCGTTTCGACAGCCGGAGGAGAGGGCGATGGCCGCTGAAAACCTGATCGACGAACTGCTCGAGGATGCGGGCGAGCGCATGGGCAAATCGGTCGAATCGTCGATCCACGAGTTCTCGACGGTGCGCACCGGGCGCGCGAGCCCGTCGCTGCTGGAACGGATCGTCGTGGACTACTACGGCGCGATGACGCCGCTGAACCAGCTGTCGACGATCTCGGCGCCGGAAGCGCGGATGCTGACCGTGCAGCCGTACGACAAATCCTCGATCAAGGCGATCGAGAAGGCGATCAACGAGTCCGACGTGGGCCTGACGCCGTCCAACGACGGCAACCTCGTGCGCCTGGTGATTCCGGAGCTGACCGAAGAGCGCCGCCGCGAGCTGGTGAAGATCGTGCGCAACCTCGCCGAGGAGGGGCGCATCGCGGTGCGCAACGTGCGCCGCGACACGATGCAGCACCTGCGCGAGCTGAAGGCCGAGGGCGAAGCGTCATCCGACGACGAGCACCGCGCGGAGGTGGAGCTGCAGAAGCTGACCGACGGGCGCATCAGCGAGCTCGACGGCGTGCTCAAGGCCAAGGAAGAGGAGATCCTCGCAGTCTGATGCCCGCCGCCGGCGAACCCGTCGCGGCGCGCTACGTGGCGATCATCACCGACGGCAACGGCCGCTGGGCGCGGTCGCGGGGGCTGCCCGTCAACGACGGCCACAGCGCCGGCGCCGACACGGTCAAGGCGCGCCTGCGCGACGCCGCCGAGCTGGGCGTGGAGGAGCTCACCGTGTACTCGTTCTCGACCGAGAACTGGTCGCGCCCGCCGGAGGAGGTGCAGGGCCTGATGGAGATGTTCTCGCAGCGGATCGCCGGCGAGACGCCGGAGCTGCACGAGGAGGGCGTGCGCATGCGCTTCATCGGCCGCCGCGAGGGCATCGGCGAGCGCCTGACCGAGCAGATGCGCTGGGCGGAAGAGCTGACGCGCGGAGAACACCACGATCACGATGTTCGTCGCCTTCAACTACGGCGGCCGCGCCGAGATCATCGATGCAGCGCGGCGCTTTGAAGCCAAGAGGGTGGCGCAGGCGGCCGAAGGCCGACCAGCCGGGTCCCTCGATCTTCGATCTGATGAGGAGGAGTTCCGCGCGTGCCTGTACGCGCCGGAGATGCACGATCCCGACCTGATCATCCGCACGAGCGGCGAGCGGCGGCTGTCGAACTACCTGCTGTGGCAGTCGGCGTACTCGGAGCTGGTGTTCCGCGACGAGCTGTGGCCGGACTTCACGCGCGAGGCGCTCGAACAGTCGCTGGCCGAGTACGCGGAGCGCCAGCGCAGGTTCGGCGGGCGGTAGGGCGGGCGGCTCGATGGCCAGCGGACCGCACACCCCGGGAGGCGCCCGCGCGGTGCAGCCGCCGCGCCCGGCCGCAGCCGCACGGCGCGAGGCCTCGAGGCGCGGCTCCCGCGCCGGCGCCGTGGCCGCGGCCGCCGCGAGGGGCGCTCCGGTGAGGGGCGCTCGGACTTCGGCGCGCGCGTGCTCGCCGCGATCCCGGCGATCGCCGTGGCGCTGTTCCTGGTGATCGAAGGCGGCCTCGTGTTCGCGGCCGGCATGTTCGTGCTCGGCGCCGTGTGCCTGCACGAGCTGTACGGGATGTACGAGCGCGCGCAGCCGGCGCGCCTGGCGGGCTTCGTCGCGCTCGCGGGGCTGCTTGCGGCGGCGCTGTACGGCGACCAGTTCCAGGTGCTGCTGGTGGCGGTGGTGGCGCTGCCGCTGGTGTTCGGCCTGACGCTCGCTGCAGCCGCGGCCGGCGCGTCGGCGGGATCGCGGTGACGCTGCTGGGGATCTACTGGATCGGCTTCGCGCTCGCGCACGCGGTGCTGCTGCGCGGCCTGCCGCACGGCCTCGGCATCGTGATCGACGTCGCCGTCGGCACGTTCCTGGGCGACACCGGCGCCTATCTGGGCGGGCGCATGTTCGGTCGGCGGCCGCTCGCGCCGCGCGATCTCGCCCAACAAGACCGTCGAGGGCCTCTTGATCGGGATGCTGTTCGCCGTGGTCGGGGTGTGGATCGCGGGGCGCTACCAGGAATGGCTGCCGGGCACGCACGCGCTCGTGCTCGGGCTCGGCGTCGCGCTGGTGGCGCCGATCGGCGACCTGTTCGAGTCGTTCGTCAAGCGCGAGGCCGGCACCAAGGACTCGGGCGGGCTGTTCGGCGCGCACGGCGGCGCGCTCGACCGCCTCGACGCGGTGCTGTTCGCCGCCGTCGTCGGCTACTACATCTGGCCGGCGTATGTCCACGCGTAAGCGCCTGCTGATCCTCGGCTCGACCGGCTCGATCGGCACGCAGGCGCTGGACGTGTGCGAACGCAGCGATGAGCTCGAGATCGTCGGCCTCTCCGCGGGCAGCTCGTGGGAGGCGCTGCTCGAGCAGGCGCGCGCCCACGGCGTCACGCGGATCGCGCTGGGCGACGAGCACGCGGCGGCGCGCGCCGCGGAGGCGTGGACCGACGGCGCGGTGCTCGCCGGCGCCGAAGGCCTCGTGAAGCTGGTCGTGGAGTCGGGCGCGGACCTGGTGCTGAACGCGCTCGTCGGCTCGGCCGGCCTCGGCCCGACGGTGGCGACGCTCGGCGAGGGCATCGACCTGGCGCTCGCCAACAAGGAGTCGCTGGTCGTCGGCGGCGAGCTCGTGACCGCGCTGGCCGAGGCCACCGGAGCGCGGATCGTGCCGGTCGACTCCGAGCACACCGCGCTTCACCAGCTGATCGCCGGCCAGCCGCCGGGCGCCGTGCAGCGGATCACGATCACCGCCAGCGGCGGGCCGTTTCGCGGGCGCCGGCGCGAGCAGCTCGAGGACGTGAGCGTCGCCGAGGCGCTCGCGCACCCGACGTGGGCGATGGGCGGCAAGATCACGATCGACTCGGCGACGCTGATGAACAAGGGCCTGGAGCTGATGGAGGCGCACCACCTGTTCGGCACGCCGTACGAGCGCATCGACGTGGTCGTGCACCCGCAGTCGCTCGTGCACGGGCTCGTGCAGCTGGCGGACGGGGCGATGCTCGCGCACCTCGGGCCGCCGGACATGCGCATCGCGATCTCCTACGCGCTGCACGGCGGCGAGAGCGTGCAGCTGCCGATCGGGGCCGCTCGATCTCGCGGCGGTCGGCGAGCTGAGCTTCGAGGCGGTCGACCTCGACGCGTTCCCGTGCCTGCGCCTCGCGGGCGAGGCGGCGCGCGAGGGGGGCACGGCGCCGTGCGTGCTCAACGCCGCCAACGAGATCGCCGTGCACGCGTTCCTGGAGGGGCGCCTGCGCTTCCTGGAGATCTCCGAGGTGATCGAGCGCACGCTCGCAGAGCTCGGCTCGGAACCGGTGCGCTCGTTCGAGTCGCTGTACGAGGCCGACCGGCTGGCGCGGGCGGCCGCGGGCGCGACCGTCGCAACGCTGTCGTAAGCGCTCCTACACTGAGCGCATGGACTGGACCATCGCGCTCATCGGATTCATGCTGCTGATCGTGCTGCACGAGCTCGGGCACTTCCTCGCGGCCAAGGCCGTCGGCATGCGCGTCGAGCGCTTCTCGCTGTTCTTTCCGCCGACGCTGTTCAGCGTGCGCCGTGGCGAGACCGAGTACGGCATCGGCGCGATCCCGCTCGGCGGCTACGTGAAGATCACCGGCATGAGCCCCGAAGAGGTCGGCGGGCTGGAGCCCGAGGTGGCCCGCCGCGCCTACTACAACCAGGCGCCGTGGAAGCGCATCGTCGTGATCCTGGCGGGGCCGGGCGTCAACCTGCTGATCGCGTTCGTGCTGTTCTGGGCGATCCTCGCGTCGGGCAGCCTCAGCGGCGCGATCACGCTCGAAAACCTCAACAGCTCGATCCAGACGGTCGGCCCGTCGGTGGCGGGTGTCGAGAAGGGCGCGCCGGCCGAAGGCATCCTGCAACCTGGCGATCAGATAATCGCGGTCGACGGGCACAGCGCGAGCTTCGCCTCGACTGTCGGCACGGTCAGCTCACATCGCTGCGCGGGTGCTCTGGTGAACGGCTGCCTCGCGGCCACGCCGGTGCGCGTGGAGATTCGCCGCGCCGGACATGATCAGACGCTGTCGGTACGCCCCGCTACAGCGCCAAGGAACGGCGCATGCTGATCGGCTTTCGCTTCGGCGAGGTCGCGCATCACTGGGGCGTGCTCGCCGCCTCCGGCGTAGCTGTGCATGAGATGTGGAGCACGACGACGAGCATGATCTCGAACATCGGCAAGGCATTCACCAGCTCGAAGGTGCGCAAGCAGCTGCACAGCATCGTCGGCATCACCGAGATCGCCCACGAATCGGTCGTCGCTGGCGCGGGCTACGCGCTCGTGTTCGCTCGGGTTCGTGTCGCTGATCCTGGCGGTCTTCAACCTGTTCCCGTTCCTGCCGCTCGACGGCGGGCACATCCTGTGGTCGGTCGCCGAGAAGGTGCGCGGACGGCGCGTGTCGCTGGCGGCGATGTACCGCTTCAGCTCGGTCGGGATCGTGCTGCTGGCGTTCCTCGTGATCAACGGGATCGGCAACGACATCAGCCGACTTGGGGGGCTGACGCACACCCAGCTCTTGACGAGCGGCCCGACGCGCTCGGCGCGCGCCGGGCCGAACAGCGCTTCAAGCTCGGAGCGCCTCAGCAGCGAGATCTCTTCCCACCCTCCGGTCGCGCCGAGGCGCCAGTAGGGCCTGCGCAGCGCGCGCGGCAGCCAGTGCGCGCCCGGCAGCAGCGAGTGCGGCTCGATCGGGAACGACAGCGCGGGGGTCTGCACGAACCAGCCGCGCGCCACGCGCCGCAACTCGGCCGCGAACGCGGCGCGGCGCGCCGGCGGCACGTGCTCGATCACGCTGGAGCAGTACACGAGGTCGAACTCGCGATCGGCGAACGGCAGCCCGTCGGCGGGGTCGGCGCGCACGAACGGACCGGGGTAGCTCGGGTCGCTCGAGCAGGTCCACGCCGGTGATGTCGAGATCGGGCTCCAGCCCGCGCAGCCCCAGCGCTCCGCAGCCGACGTCGAGCACCCGCGCGCCCGGCTGCAGGCGCGTGAGCGCGAAGAAGCGCTCGTGGCGGCGGGCGCGCGCGCGGCTCGCCAGCGGGCCCGCCAGGCGCGCCAGCGGTCCATTGGCGGTGGCGTAGACGTCGGGCATCGTAGAATCAGCCTATGGCCTCCCAGCGTCAGATCCAGGTCGGTGCCGGTCGCCATCGGCGGCGGCGCGCCCGTGGCGGTGCAGACGATGACCAAGACCGAGACCGCCAACCTGCAGGCGACGATGGCGCAGATCCGCACGGTCGCCGAGGCGGGCGCCGACATCGTGCGCGTGGCGGTGCCGCGCGAGCAGGACGCGGAGGCGCTGAAGACGATCGTCGCCAGTCGCCGATCCCGGTGATCGCCGACATCCACTTCAACCACACGCTCGCGCTCAAGGCGATCGAAGCCGGCGCGCACTGCGTCGGCTCAACCCCGGCAACATCGGCGGCCCCGAGAAGGTCGCCGAGGTGATCGCGCTGGCCAAGCAGCGCGGCACGCCGCTGCGCGTCGGCGTCAACTCCGGCTCGCTGCCCAAGCACCTGCGCCAGCTCGAGTACGACAACCCCGTCGAGGCGCTCGTCACCGCCGCGATCGAGACCGTCGAGCTGATGGAGAGCCTCGACTTCGAGAACTTCAAGGTCTCGATGAAGTCCACGTCGGTGCCCAACACGATCGCCTCCAACCGCATGCTCGCGGAGAAAATCCCCTACCCGCTGCACCTCGGCGTGACCGAGGCCGGCACCAAGTGGTCGGGCTCGCTGAAGTCCGCCGTCGGGCTCGGCACGCTGCTCGCCGACGGCATCGGCGACACGATCCGCATCTCGCTCTCGACCTTCCACGCCGAGGAGGAGGTCAAGGTCGCGTGGGAGATCCTCAAGGCGCTGAAGCTGCGCGAGCGCGGCCCCGACCTGATCGCGTGCCCCACGTGCGGGCGCCTGCAGTTCGACATGGACTCGGTCGTCGCCGAGGTCGAGCAGCGCCTGGAAGCGTACGAGGACCCGATCGAGGTCTCGGTGCTCGGCTGCGCCGTCAACGGCATCGGCGAGGCGCGCCACGCCGACTTCGGCATCACCGGCGCCAAAGACATGGGCATGATCTACTCCAAGGGCGAGCCGCTGAAGAAGGTGCCCACCGAGCAGCTCGTGGATGAGCTGTTCAAGGAGATCGACCGCTACTACGCGCCGGCAAGCGCGTCCAGCGCGACGAGCACGAGGCCGCCGCCGCGCGCGCGTGGCTCGCCGCGAACGAGGACTCCACGGCGATGACGCCCGAGCGGATCGCCGCGCTGGAAGCGGCGGCCGCGCAGGAGGATGAGAGCGCGGGGGCGGTGCTCGAGTCGATGCTAGCGGCGTCCCCGCAGGGGGAACCGGCCGGCGCGCTCGCGTCGTCATCGAAGGTGGACGAGTCCGTCTCGCCTGTCGCCGGCCGGCGTTTCAGCCGCTGAGCCTCAGCCCGCCGCCGCGAAGCGCTCCGCGACCTTCGCCCAGTCGACGACGTTCCACCACGCGTCGATGTAGTCGGGGCGGCGGTTCTGGTACTTCAGGTAGTAGGCGTGCTCCCACACGTCGACGCCGAGCAGCGGCGTCTTGCCGTCGGAGATCGGGTTGTCCTGGTTGGCGATGCCGACGACCGCGAGGCCCGAGCCGTCGTGCACCAGCCACGACCAGCCGGAGCCGAACTGGTTGACGCCCGTTTCCTTCAGCTTCGCCTGGAAGTCCGCGAACGAGCCGAACGTCGAGGCGATCGCCTCGGCCAGCGCGCCGCTCGGCTCGCCGCCGCCGTCCGGGCTCATGCTCTCCCAGAACAGCGTGTGGTTGTAGTGGCCGCCGCCGTTGTTTTTGACGGGCCCTTTCTTGTCACCGAGGCTGTCGAGGTCTGCAGCACCTCCTCGACGGGCTTGTCGGCCCACTCGGTGCCCTCGAGCGCGGCGTTCGCCTTGTCCACGTACGCCTGGTGGTGCTTGTCGTGGTGGACTTCCATCGTCGTCTTGTCGATGTGCGGCTCCAGCGCGTCATAGGCGTAGGGGAGCGGCGGAACGGTGTAGGCCATGTCGGGGGCTCCTTGTCGGGTCTGCGTCGAAGTTCGGTCGGTCTGCGCTGTTCTATCAAAGGCGACGATCGCCGCTCGTCGGGCGGGGCGCGCGCTGACCGTCAGGGGTATACCCGCAGCGGTCGAGATCTTCGCACCCATGCGGGGCACCGGGGGATTAGGCTTAGAGCATGACCCCGGTGCTCACCGGCCGTCCCGGTCGTCCAGCCGCATCGACGCGCGAGGCGGCGCTGGAGCTGGCGACCGACCGCTTCCTCGCGGGCGAACGCGTCGACGTGCAGGCGATCGCCCGCGAGCTCGGCCTCGCGCGCGCGACGATGCACCGCTGGTTTCAGACACGCGAGCTGTTGCTCGGCGAGGTGCTCGCCACGCTCGCCGAAGCAACGCCTGGCGGCGATCTGCGCCGCAGGTCGGCGGCCACGGCGCGCGCGCGCTGCTGGACACGCTCGACAGCTTCAACCGCGAGGTCGCGGGCACGCGCGGGATGCGCGCGCTGCTGGCGCAGGAGCAGGAGCGCGCGCTGCGGATCCTCACCTCCAGCGCGGGCGTCGTGCAGCCGCGGCTCGTGGCGACCGATCGAGCGCATGATCGAGCCGGAGGTCGCGGGCGGGCCACTTCGTGCCGGCGATCCCGCCGGAGCGTGCTCGCGTACGCGATCGTGCGCCTGGGCGAGGCGTTCCTCTACAACGACGCGCTCGCCGGGATCCGCGGCGACACGGCGCGGCTGCGCCAGGTCGAGGCGGCGCTGCTCGGCGTCCGCGAGCCGTAGGCGCTGTCGCAAGGCGCTTTCCTCGCATGAGTCGCCGTGCGGTATACCCTGCCGCGACGATGTCCGGACCGATCGAGCGACCATGACCCGCCTCTCCGAATACCTGCTGCCCACCGAGAAGCAGCCGCCCGCCGACGCGGAGGCGGTCTCGCACAAGCTGATGGTCCGCGCCGGGCTGATCCGCCAGATGGGCGCCGGCATGTGGACCTGGCTGCCGGCCGGCTGGCGCGTGCACCAGCGCGTGGTGGCGATCATCCGCGAGGAGATGGACGCGATCGGCGCGCAGGAGATGCTGATGCCGGTGCTGCAGCCGGCCGAGCCGTGGCGCAAGACGGGGCGCCTGGAGATCGAGGAGCTGTTCAAGCTGACCGACCGCAAGGGCTCGGAGCTGGTGCTCGCGATGACGCACGAGGAGGCGGTCACGTTCCACATCGCGCAGATCGTGCGCTCCTACCGCGACCTGCCGCTGATCGTCTACCACTTCCAGGTCAAGGAGCGCGACGAGCCGCGCCCGCGCGCCGGCGTGCTGCGCACGCGCGAGTTCATCATGAAGGACTCCTACAGCTTCGACCGCGACCAGGCGGGCCTGGAGGAGAGCTACGCGCTGCACGTCGGCGCCTACGACCGCATCATGCGAGCGCACCGGGCTGCGCTTCTACCGCGTCGAGGGCGACGTCGGGATGATGGGCGGCGCCGGCGCGCACGAGTACATGGCGCCGTGCGCCGCCGGCGAGGACGAGATCGTGCTGGGGCGCGGGCTACGCGGCGAACGTCGAGGTGGCGCTGACGAGCCCCGGCGTGGAGAAGGTGGGGGAGGAGTACGTGCGCGACGGCGAGCAGCTGACGCGTCGAGCCGGCGATCGAGGTCGGCAACATCTTCAAGCTCGGCACCCGCTACTCCGAGCCGCTGGGCGCGCGCTACCTGGACGAGACCGGCGCCGAGCAGCCGGTGTGGATGGCCTCCTACGGGATCGGGCCGGCGCGGATCGTGGCGGCGGCGGTCGAGCAGTTCGCCGACGAGCACGGCATCTCCTGGCCGCGCGCGCTCGCGCCGTTCGCCGTGCACCTGGTCGCGCTCGGCAAGCCCGGCACGCCCGAGCGCGACGCCGCGGACGCGCTGTACGCGACGCTCGTGCGAGGGCGGGGTGGAGGTGCTCTACGACGACCGCGACCTCGGCCCGGGCGAGAAGTTCGCCGACGCCGAGCTGCTCGGCTGCCCGCTGCGCCTGACCGTCGGGCGCCGCTCGCTGGAGTCGGGCGAGGTCGAGGTGCAGATCCGCCGCGGGCGCGCGCGAGGCCCGCCGGTCTGCCGCTCGCGGGCGAGCCCGCGGCAGCTGCTGCGGGCGGTGGACGAGCTGTGGCGGAGCCTCCCGTAGAGTGCCCACCCGCCCCGCCGCCGCCGCGCCTGACGGTGCGCGCGCCTCGTGGGCCTCGACCGCTCCGGGCCGCCGCCCGCGCAGACGCAGGCGGGGCAGCCGCTGCGCCCGTGGACGATCCCCAACGCGATCGGCTTCGCGCGCCTGGCGCTGATCCCCGTGTTCCTGGTCGTCGCGCTGTCCAGCCGCACGGGCGTCGGCGCGCTCGCGGCGACGCTGTTCGCGGTGATCGGCTGGGGCGACTACGCCGACGGCATCGCCGCGCGCGTGACGGCCAGTACAGCCGCCTGGGCGCGCTGATGGACCCGGTCACCGACCGCCTGCTGGTGATCTCGGGCGTGGTCGTCACGCTGGCGCTTCGAGCTGCTGCCGCGCTGGGCGCTGGCGGTGCTCGCCGCGCGCGAGCTGTCGATGCTCGCGCTCGGGCGCTACGGCCTCTCGCGCGGCGTCGAGCTGCGCATCAACTGGCCCGGGCGGCTCGCGGTGGCGCCGGTGATGGGCTCGTTCTTCTTCGCGATGGCGGGCCTGCACGACGTCGGCGAGGTGCTGCTGTACGTGGGGCTCGCGCTGGCGCTCGCGGCCACCGCGCTGTACGCGCGCACTGGCGTCGCGCAGCTGCGGATGCAGCGCGCCGAGGGCGGCGCGGCGCCGTCCCCATAGCCTCAAGCTCAGCCTGACCTTTGGGCTATACTGGCCTGCTAGCCGGCGGTGCCGGCGTGTCAGCGAACGGCGCACGAGCGGCGCAGGCCCGCACGAGGAGGAGACCACGATGGACGAGACGTTCCCCGACCTCGGCTCGCTGACGGACGTCGAACTGAAAGACGTGATCCGCCAGCTGACCGAGGAGGAGACCGAGATCTCCTACAAGCGGCGCATCCTGCACGGCAAGATCGACATCCTCCGCGCGGAGCTGGTCAACCGCCTGCGCCACAAGCACGACGGACGGCGACATCGCGATCACCGGCGAGACGTCCAGAGGCTCACCGACATCCTCGCCGGGCGGTCTGAGACGGGCGACCAGCAGTAGGCGAACATGGCGCTGCACTGCACCGAGTGCGGCTTCCTCAACGGCGAGGGCGCCAACTACTGCCAGCGCTGCGGCGCGCTGCTGCCGCACGCCGAGAGCGGCGGTGCGAGCGGCGATCCGGTCACGGCGACGTACCGCATCGACGAGGCCGGCGAGCTCGTGCCGGTCGAGATCGGCGAGGTCACCGCGCACGGGCCGGCGCTCGTGATCCGCGCGGGCGGCGGGCGCGTGGGGGAGAGCTTCCCGATCGAGGGCGAGCGCATGAGCATCGGCCGGCGCCCCGACTCCGAGGTGTTCCTCGACGACGTCACCGTCTCGCGCGACCACGCGCTGCTGATCCGCCGCGGCGAGCACTGGTACCTGGACGACTGCGGCTCGCTGAACGGCACCTACGTCAACCGCTCGCGGATCGAGTCCCATCGCCTCGAGGAGGGCGACGAGGTGCAGATCGGCAAGTACAAGCTCACGTTCCACGCCCGCTGATGGCCGCGCACGCCACACCCGCCGACGCGAGCGCGCAGGACGCGCTCGAGCTGGCGATGCAGAGCGCCGGCGAGGCCGCGGCATCGTCTGTGGAGGGGGAGCTGGCCAAGCGCCAGAAGTCGCTGACGATCGGCGCCGTCTGCAAGGCGCTCGCGCAGGAGTTCCCCGACATCTCGATCTCCAAGATCCGCTACCTGGAGGACCAGAAGCTGCTGACGCCGCGGCGCACGCCCGGCGGCTACCGCCTCTACACGCAGGGCGACGTCGCGCGCCTGCGCACGATCCTGCGCATGCAGCGCGACGAGTTCCTGCCGCTGCGCGTGATCCGCCAGGAGCTGGCCGCGGGGCGCTCGCCGGAGGCGCCGCCCGTCCCCGGCCGCGTCGGGCGCGAGGGCGCGCGCGCGCTGCGTCCCGAGCGTCAGCGTGCGCGAGGCCACCGGCGCGCTGTACTCGCTGGAGGACGTGCTCGAGGAGACCAAGGCCGAGGCGAAGCTCGTGCGCGAGCTCGAAGAGTACGGCGTCGTCAAGGGCGAGATGCGCGGCGGCGTGCGCTACTTCGACGAGACCGAGCGCGAGATCATCGCCGCCGTGGCCGAGCTCGCCCGCTACGGCGTCGGCGGGCGCAACCTGCGCGTGTTCCGCTCCTCGGCCGACCGCGAGGCCAACCTGCTGCAGCAGATCCTCGCCCCGGCGCTGCGCTCGCGCAACCCCGAGCGGCGCAAGGAGGCGGTCGACGCGCTCGAGAACCTCGCCGCGGTGGCGACGCACCTCAAGCACCTGCTGCTGATCCGCGATCTGCGCAAGATCGTCCGGTGAGCGCCGCCGCGCGCCCCGCCGCGGACCTGCGCTCGCTGATCCGCGACATCCCCGACTTCCCCGAGCCGGGGATCGTCTTCAAGGACATCACGCCGCTGATGGCCGACGCGGCGGCGCTGGCGCGCCGCGGTCGCGGGCTGGCCGAGTACGCGCGGGCGCTGCAGGTCGACTGCGTGGTCGCGGCCGAGGCGCGCGGCTTCCTGCTCGGGCCGGCGCTGGCGCTCGAGCTCGGCGCGGGCTTCGTGCTCGCGCGCAAGCCCGGCAAGCTTCCGTACGAGACGGTCAGCGCCGAATACGAGCTGGAGTACGGCGAAAGCATGCTGGAGCTGCACACCGACGCGGTCGCCGCGGGCCGGCGCGTGCTCGTGCACGACGACCTGCTGGCGACGGGCGGCACCGCGGCGACGCTGTGCGAGCTCGTCGAGCAGCTCGGCGGCGAGGTCGTCGGCTGCGGCTTCCTGATCGAGCTCGCGTTCCTCGGCGGGCGCGAGCGGCTCGCCGGCCACGACGTGCACGCGCTGCTGACGTACGAGTCTTAGCGTGACTCACGCACGTAGGCGACTGCGCCGATACCTGTTCCATGCCGCTGCCGGTCCGTACAGCGCTTCTGGCGGTCGCTGCACTCGCCGCGCTCGCGTTGGCCGCCGTGCGCATCACGAGCGCGGCAGAGCACAAGACCATCGCGGTCGAATCAGCGGAGCCCCAGCGGAGTGCCACCCCGGCGCAAGCAGCCGCAACGTTGGCGAAGCTAAACGCTCCGGCGGGGTTTCGGCAGGTCAAGAGCTGCCGTTTTCGGAACCCAGTCGTCGTCGCAGAAAAGTGCTTCTGGACTCCCCGTGCACTCGCTCTCGACGCTCAGACGCTCGCGCGGATCTCGGCGTCCTGGTCAGCGCGAGCAGGCGTCGTACCGCTTCTCGATTCTTGCTTCGGCCCTCGCCACCACAGAGGAGGAATAGTGGTGGGCCACTGCAACTGGGAGCTTGAACTTTTGGCCCCGAACTCGTAGCCGTTTCCTCCGACTCGGTGTTCGTGCCGGCCGGATCGACACGGACGCCGACCGCTAAGAAGTGGCTCCGCTACTGGCGACGCGGCACCGAAATAAAACTGGCCGTCATCGGCCATTGGCCTCACGACAAGGCGCCCCCTTCGGCGTTGCGGCTCTAGAGCAAGAGGTTTACCCGTAGCTTTCCGCGTGGTCGGGCAGGCGCCGCCGGCATCCGAGCTCGGCAATCCCGCGGGGCGACAGGCATTAGTCTGGCCTCGTGCCCACCGCGAGCCGCAGCCGCAAAATCGCAGCGCCCGCAGACGACCTGTGGGCGCTGCTGTGCGACCCGCATCACCTGCCGCGCTGGTGGCCGCGCGTGACGCGCGTGGAGGACGTCGAAGATGACGCGTTCACGGAGGTGATGCGCACGCGCAAGGGCAAACTGGTGCGCGCGGACTTCAGCGTGCGCCGCGACGATGCAGCGCGCACGCTCACGTGGGTGCAGCGGATCGCGGGCACGCCGTTTGCGAGCGTGCTCAAATCGGCCGAGACGGAGCTGGCGCTCGTGCCGGCCGGCCCCGCGCAGACGGAGGTGACGATCGAGCTGCGCCAGGAGATGGCCTTCGGCTCGGGTCGCAACGGCCCGATCATGCTGCTGTTCTTCGCGCCGCGCTTCGGCAGCCCGCTGATGCGCCGCGCCGCCAACGCCACGGTCGAGCAGGCGCTCGACGGCCTGGAGCGCGTCAGTGGCTGATGTCTCGCGCTCTGCGCCCGGCCCCGCGCCCGGCTCCGCGCAGCCGCTCGCGCCGGCGATGCGCTGGTGGGGCTGGGGCGACCCCGCGCACCCGCCGGGCCTGCCGGAGCACGCGCTGGACTTCCTGCGCGAGACGGTGGGGATCGGCGAGCGCCCGCGGGCGCCGGTAGCGCTCGCCAACGTGCTCCTGCCGGCGGCCACGACGCCGAACTCGGCGCTGGCGCAGATGCGCGCGATCGTGGGCGCCGAGCATGTGCGCGACGATCACTCAGAGCGCGTGCTGCACGCGGCCGGCAAGGGCTACCCGGACCTCGTGCGGCTGCGCGCGGGCGAACCGGAGGGCGCGCCGGACGCGGTGTTGTATCCCGGCGACCACGACCAGCTTCGCGCGCTGCTGGAGCTGTGCGCGCGCAGCTCGCTGGCGGTGGTGCCGTTCGGCGGCGGCACGAGCGTGGTCGGCGGCGTGGCGCCGCTGCGCGGGACGCACGGCGGCGTGCTGGCGCTCGACACGAGCCGCATGGCGGGGGTAATCGAGCTGGACGAGCGCTCGGCGACGGTGCGGGTGGGGGCGGGCATGCGCGCGCCGGCGCTGGAGCGCCACCTGGCTGCGCGCGGGCTCACCCTGGGGCACTTCCCGCAGTCGTACGAGTACGTGTCGCTGGGGGGTTGCGCGGCGACGCGCTCGGCGGGACAGGCGTCGAGCGGCTACGGCGCGATCGACAAGCTCGTGCTCGGCCTGCGCGTGGCTGCGCCCGCCGCCGAGATCGCGCTGCCTGCCCTGCCCGCGACCGCCGCCGGCCCGGGACTGCGCCAGCTGCTGGTGGGCTCGGAGGGGACGCTGGGCGTGATCTCCGAGCTCGCGCTGCGGGTGCGCCCGGCGCCGCGGGAGCGCATCTACGAGGGCGTGTTCTTCGAGAGCTTCGCCGCGGGCGAGGAGGCCTTCCGGATGCTCGCGCGCGAGCACGCGCTGCCGGAGGTGGCGCGGTTGTCGGATGAGGAGGAGACGCGCATGTCGCTGGCGCTCGCGGGCAGCGGCGGCGTCAAGGGCCGCGCGGGCCGCGCGTACCTGCGGCTGCGCGGCTACAGCGGCGGCTGCATCGCGATCCTGGGCTTCGAGGGGCACGGCGAGGAGCTGGCGTGCCGGCGGCGGCGAGCGTATGAGCTGGTGAGCGCCGGTGGCGGGCTGGCGGTTGGGCGCTCGCCTGGCGAGGCGTGGCTGAAGGGCCGCTTCGCGGCGCCGTATCTGCGCGACGAGCTGCTGACGCACGGGGTGATGGTCGAGACGCTGGAGACGGCCGCGCAGTGGTCTGACGTGGCGCGGCTGCACCGCGCGGTCGGCGAGGCCATCGGCGGAGCGCTGCGCGCGGGCGGCACGCCGGGCCTTGTCATGTGTCACCTCTCGCACGTGTACGAGACGGGCGCCTCGCTGTACTTCACGCTGATCGCGCGTCAGCGCGAGGGGGAGGAGCTGGAGCAGTGGCGCGCGGTCAAGCAGGCGGCGGGCGATGCGATCGTGGCGAACGGCGGCACGATCACTCACCACCACGCGGTGGGGCGCGACCACGCGCCGTGGATGGAGCGGGAGATCGGCGCCGGGGGGCTGGCGGCGCTGCGCGCGGTGAAGGCCAAGCTGGACCCCACGGGGATCATGAACCCGGGGAAGGTCCTTGCGGTCTAGCGTGAGCGTCTGGCCGAAATCAATCGTGCGCGCTGCCGTAGCGAGCGACTATGGCGTCGATACGTGACTGGGTCTCATCTGTCTCAGCGTCCACTATTGATAGTGCCTCGATCAAGGTCGGCTGTTCGTCGCCAACGCTTTCGATCGCTTCGATCGCTCGATCGGGGAACTCTAGAAACAGCTCGAATAGAGGATCAGCACCGATCAATGCGACGATGCTCTTGTGCTTGGGATCCACCCTTTCGCAAAGTCTCAGTATGAATTTCCACAGAGCGTCGAATTGTCCGGTCGTCAGCCATTCGATCTGCAAATCGTGGACCCATTCGCTGGGTGGGATATCTGCCGCTCGCGCTGATAGCCAGTCGCCGGCTGCGCGCTCGACCAGGTTCAGATCAGGTGCCCTATCGTGCATTCCTCGGGGTCTGTACTGTTCCACGGCTGGGCGATGCCCGCGTCTGACAGTGCGCACCAAGTATAGCGTCAATCCGCTCGCGCATCGCCGGCTCCGAGGTCGATCGGCCTCAGCTCGCTCGTTTCCGAGCCAGAACAAAATCGCAGCTCAAGCAAATCTCCTACAACCTTCGCTTCCGGGTCTGGTAGACCGCGCGTCCGCCGTGCGCTCCCCCGAGCGTGCTGGCCAAGCCTCTGTGATTGCACACTCCAGTCAACCGCCGCGATCCGTATCCCTGGCTCAGTAGCCCTCGCTCAACTCATACGTCTTCGCTTTCGCGCGATGCGCGTGTCTCGCCGTGTGCCGCCAGTATCGCATCAATCCGTTGACGAACTGCAGGCTGCCGCGTCCAGACACACTTCAGGGCCTCCAACAGCACCGGATTGCGGTCAACCTCCGTTTCGGCAAATGACAGCGCCGTGTCCGGCCATTCGCCAATCAAGTCCTCCAGCGGCGAAACACCAATCATCACGATGCTCTCCTCATCGTCCGGCGCCACATCGCGGCAAAGCTGAAGCACCAAGCGCAACGACGCCGAGTAGTCCCCCGCTTCCCGCCACGTGTCCTTCACGTCCACCGACCAGTCGTACTGATCATCCTTGGTGGCTTGAAGCGCGAGCCATGCCTCGCTAACTCGTGCAACATCGTCGTCACTCGGCGAATGCATTATACGTTCACCCTGGGTATACTCGAATCACGGCTCGCTCTTCTTGCTGCGCCAGTTCATAGACTCTTGCCGGAACGCCACTAGGGCTTTCGCTCGGTCAAATCTTCGCTCCGGCGTTGCCGTCGCTCCCGTTCGAACAGAACAGCCCAGCGAAACAAGCCGCAGATTGCTACGACAATTGCAGCGATCTCCACACTCGTGGCAATCTCGGCAAGGGTCCCTCCATACGGCAAGACCACCCATCGGAGCAGGCCGATCACCCCGAACGTGGCTACTGCGGCGATCCATAGGTTCGACCAGCGCCGCACCGCGGGATCAGCTGATCGCGGCTCCTTCGCCGAGTCGGTCATTCCGCAAACACCGATGGTGCCACGTCGTGCAAAAGCGGGTCTACAATCAATTCTCCCGCAGCGTATCCCACGCAAAACGTCGACACAGCGGCGGCCGCCTGTGGGCCACCGCTAACGCCCCTCGTGATGAGCGCGACGGGTGCCCCGCTTATCCCGCATAGAACCGCAACCTTCGTTCCGGTCGTGACGGAGCCGCCTCCTTGGCCGGCTGTCCCATAGACCTGGGACGGAAGACTCAACAGATCCAGGCAGGCGTGATAAATGCTCTGGTTACCATAGAAAGGACTCTTCTTGCTATGCTAGGCCTTCCAACTCTGGCATTTACTTTGCGCTTCTTTGATTTTCGGTGACCACGGCCTAAGCCCCGTTGGGTCGCTCAAAGTGATTGGGTTGTCCTCTGTGTATGCGTAAGGTGCGCGCGTTTCCGTCGAGCGAGGGTCAACGCTCACGAACTGCCCTGTAGCCGGATCGTAGTCGCGCGCTCGCAGGTAGACGAGTCCTGTGTCGGCGTTGGTGTATTGCCCGTCGTAGCCGAGCGGCGTGGTCATGGTCCCTTCGCAGGTCGGGGTGCCATACGCGGCGTAAGAGCATTTACCAGTCACGGTTCCGGTCGAGCCCGTCAACAGCCGCGTACTGCCTTGCTGGTCATGGTGAAGATAGAGCGCCGTTCCGGTGCTGTTGTTGATTTGCTCGACCGGCGCTCCGCCAAGCCCGTAGATGTAGCGTCTTGCCATCACTTGAGCTCGACCTCGATCGGATCCAGCTCGATCACTTCTGAGCCGGCGCGAAACCGGAGCTTGAGCGATATTCCGACAAGTTGCGCCTCCGGTTCTGGGAGTCCATGCGCATCCGGCCTACGCTCGGTCGCGCGTGCTGGCCACGGCTCTGTCGTCACCTCAGCCATCTCCGTCTGGATCTGACTGAGGACCATAGCTACGCTTCCCTCTATGGCGCTCGCCGTAGGTTCCTCCGTGTCCCACGGATATCCCAGATCGATCTCAATCCGACTACCCCCCAGCGCCAGCCGCACACTCAACCCATACGCCTCAATCCGTCCCACTGGCCCAATCACATCACGCACGGTCGACACGAGCCCAGCCACAAGCTGCTGGATAAGCGCGGGTTGCTCGCCACGCACGAGCCTTCGTGGCAGTCTTTTACAGTCTAGATCAGTGTCTCCTTGTTTATCGCCCATTACGATGTCGTGCAAACGCTGGCCACAACAACTTCTCCATAGTCTTATGTGTGGCCCAGAAGTCTACCTGGAGGCCTCGGCCGGCATGGCGGTCACTACCTACCCCGCAGCATTCCCCCCACTCCCGCAGCAGTCGCGCCGACAAACACCAACACAAGGATAGCGAGGGGCCGCCCAATGCCGAGCGCGGTTCCCAACTCACCTCCCAGCACCCCAACCAGCAGCACCAGAGCGACAACGCCCACAATTACCGCAGCACGTCGCGCCATCGAGTTACGCCCTATCCCCTCACGGCAACTTCGCATCCCGCCTGAAACGCCGCACCGGCAGCCGCACCGAGAATTACCTGGCCCGGCGTAGTCAAAAATGTGGTTCCAACTGCTCCTCCCACAATCCCGCCTACCTCAACGCACTCTTCCTGCTTTTCTTTTCTTACCTCTGATTCCCATCCTGGTGGGTGATGAGGAGCTGTCCCAAACACTTCGGCCGGTAGACGGAGCAGGTTCTGGCACGCCTCGTATATACCTTTGTTTGCGTAAAATGGACTCTTCTTGCTATGCCAGGCCTTCCAACTCTGGCATTTACTTTGCGCTTCTTTGATTTTCGGTGACCACGGCCTAAGCCCCGTTGGGTCGCTCAAAGTGATTGGGTTGTCCTCTGTGTATGCGTAAGGTGCGCGCGTTTCCGTCGAGCGAGGGTCAACGCTCACGAACTGCCCTGTAGCCGGATCGTAGTCACGCGCTCGCAGGTAGACGAGTCCTGTGTCGGCGTTGGTGTATTGCCCGTCGTAGCCGAGCGGCGTGGTCATGGTGCCTTTCGCAGGTCTGGGTGCCATACGCGGCGTAAGAGAATTTAGCATTCACGTTTCCGGTCGAGCCCGTGAACAGCCGCGTATTGCCTTGCTGGTCATGGTGAAGATAGAGCGCCGTTCCGGTGCTGTTGTTGATTTGCTCGAAAATCTTTTCCCCGCCACCATCCCGGCGCCGAACGCAACACAACCCCGGCGCTTGCAGGGACTTCCGACACTCCAACCCCCGACGCAAGCGCCGGCCAGCGAGTTGAAGGCCCCGGCGCGATTCTGAGCGCTCGCAGCGATCCCGGCCGCGGCGGCTCAGGCGGCTAGGAGAAGATGCCGGATGGCGGGCACGTTCGAGCGTGGCGAGCATCAATGCGGACGATAGAGCCCGCGGCGGCGAGCAGAGCGAGCGCTGGACCGATGGGTGTGGCTCTATGCCGCGGCTCGCTGTCTTTCGCGGAGGTGGGCGGCGCGCTTGGCGCAGTCATTCGAGCAGTACCGCGCGTTGCGGTGGCGGCGGGCTGGGATCTCCACGCCGCACTGCTCGCACGCGCGTTCCGGTAGCGGCGTCCCGCCGGGCATCACGATCGCGAGTACCGCGCGTTCCGCGCCGGTGGACTCGCGGCGCTCCCATCCCGCGCGCCACGTCTCGACCATGCTGGCGAGAGCGTCCTGCCACTCCTCTCGTTCCCACTGCACGGTGTTCAGCACTGACCCGAGCGCCACGGGCCACGCCTCATCGAAGCTCATACCCTCGCGCCGCGCGGCGGCGAGCTGTTCCCTGAGCACGACCGGAGGGCGCGGTTGCACTCCGCGCCCAAGCTGAGTGGTTGGCGTTGGGTTCATCGCTCGCTCTCCTGCGGCTCGATCCCTGCTGCTGTCGTGAGCGCCCGGAGCGCGACCACGAGATCGCTTGTGAGACTGTCATCGGCCGGGCGTGCGCTGAGTGCTCCCCGGAGCGCTTGGCGGTGCTCAGCGAGATCGACCTCGATCTCTCCCTTCACGGGGAAGTGGGTCCAGCCAACCAGGTCGAGCAGTGCGCGCGTGGCGTCCACGCGGGCGAAGCAACCATCGATCAGGGTGTAGCGCTGCCCGATCGTCCCGATGTTGCGGCAAGCCTCGATCACGCCGCGCAGCTCCCCGAGGGAGGCGTGCAGGTCGCCGTAGGCGCCGCTGCGGACCAGCACGACCAGATCACCCGGGATTGTGATGACGCTCTCACCCGCCATCAGATCGACACCAGCCCAAGCGCGTCGAGTGTCCGCGCGCAGAGGGACGCCTGGATCGCCTCGTCATCGCCGACCGTCACGACACCCTCGGCCGCGAGGTCCTCGATCGCGGCCTCGACGCCCTCCCGCGGAAGGTCCGATAGCTCGTGTTCAAGCTCCGCCCGCGTCCACCGCTCGGGGTGGTCATCGCGGAGCACCTGCAGGACGATCGCGCGCTTGATCTTCCTGGCTTCGGGGTCGATCGCCGTCGGCTGCTGCTGACTGGTCATCTTCGGTTCCTCCTTGTGGATGGGAGGCCCCGGGAGGACTGCTCAGGCAAGGAAGCCACGCCACCGGATGCTGGTAGCTTGGCTGGCGTGCCGGGAGTTGACGCTCTCGGTGCCACGCGGGCGGCCGTCTCATCGGCGCGCCCGCACTTTGGTTTCCGGCCAATATACCATCATAAACCGCAGTGTGTCAATCACAGTGGATATCATGCCTGGACTTTTGCGCGGTGGATATGGCAGGCTTTATCTATGCCCCGTCACTCATCGAGCGATCCTGTGCTTGGCGGGGTGCTGCGCCGGCTGCGCGAGGAGCGCGGCATCAGCCAGGAAGCGCTCGCCGTTCACGCCGGCCTGACGAGCGGCACGCTGACCCGGCTAGAGCTCGGCCAGTCCGATCCATCGTGGTCCACGATCTGCGCCGTCGCCAAGGCCCTCGACGTGCGCCTGCGCGAGATCGTCACCGCCGTCGAAGAACACCAAGAGCGCTGAGCGGCCACCCGCCGAGGCATCCCTGCAGCGCCGCTTTCGCTGCGCTTCGCGGCGCCTCACACAGTTGCACCCAACGGTGCGCGACCGATCCTCAGCGCCGCCGCTGGCCGTCTCTGCCGGCGCCTGCCGGGCCTCGAAAAGTCTGCACAGACTAGATGCACGGGACCGTGCGGACCCTCGATCGGGTCAACTCGTTGGCCGGTTTGCCGCGCTCGCGGTCAAGTACCCATAGAGGGCCACTCCAGGCCCAGGTCAACGATCGGAGGTTCCCGTGAGTAGTCGAATCAAGATCACGCTCCCTGAGCAGGTCATCGAGCAGTTGCAGGAGCTGGCCGGCGCCGAGGGCGAGCCGGTCGCCCGTGTCGCCGCGGGGATGGTCCGCGAACGCCTGTCAAGACTCGCTGCCGACGGGGGCGACCCGCGCGTGCTGTCGATCCAGAGCCCCGCGCGGCCGGCGTGGCTTGAGCCATATGGCGGCAGCCGCGAGTGGCGCCAGCGCATGTGGGGCGCGATCGTCGCGCTGCACGGACGCTATCCCGACGAGCTTCGCGGACTCAAGCAGGGCTGGTGGAAGGACACCGCGCAGGTCGAGACGCTATGCGCGCTGGTCGCGTGGCGCGACGCGCTCGATGACACGGGCTCTGACCCGCGCGAGGAGCTGGACTTCCAGCTCAACATCGCCGAGTTCGGCCGGCGCCTGGCCCAAGAAGGCGGCGGCGTCACGAAGGCATGGACACCCGGAGCGCCCCCGGACGAGTGGGCCTGACGAGCGCGCATCCCGGGGGGAATGTTGGGCGGCTTCGCCGCGGTGATCGCGCGCCCAGTCGCTGCGCGACTCCCCCCGGGCGCGCTCGTGCGCACAACCCAACCTCCAACCCCGTGCACAGGGGAGCGTGAGGGCCTTTCGTGGGGCTCAGGGGCGCTTGTGGCGGCCTGGCCGGCGGAGGTCGTGCTGCTCGGCCTGGGCTTCGACTTCGAGGGCCTTGCGCAGCTCCTCGGCGCCGTCGTCCACCGCGCCGGGCGCCGTGGTGCTGGCTGGCCGCAAGACCGCCCCGCCACCATAGCCGCGGCCGTGGCGGCGGGGTTGGTTTGAGGCCCCGGGGTGCGTCGCGGCGTGCACCGCCGCGAGCGTGCGCAGCGAGACTTGGGTGTAAACCTGGGTGCTCGTGATGTTGGTGTGGCCGAGCATCTGCTGGATGTAACGGATGTCCGCGCCGCCGTCGAGCATCAGCGTCGCCATCGTGTGCCGAAAGATGTGACACGCACCGGGCTTGCCGATCTGGCGCACGTAGTCGCCCATGATCGCGGTCAGGGTTTGCAGGCCGAGCGCGACACCCTCGACGGCCAGGAACAGCGTCCCGTCGTCGGGCTCGATCGCCAACCCCGGCCGCACCTCAGCCAGATAGCGAGCGCACCACGCCGCCGCCCGCTCACCCGTGGGGATCATGCGGTCCTTGCGGCCCTTGCCCTGGCGCACCGTCAGCGTGTACCGCGGGGTGTCCAGGTCGAAGATCGACACGCCCGCCAGCTCGGCGCGGCGGACGCCGGTCGCGTAAAGCAGCTCCATCATCGCCCGGTCCCGCAGCCCGAGCGGGGTAGCCAGGTCCGCGAGCGCGAGCACCTGCTCGGCCTCCTGCTCGGAGAGCACCGCGGGTAGACGCTGCTCGGCGCGCGGCAGCTCAAGCTCAGACGCCGGGTTGTAGAGGATGCGGTTGGTCCGCGCCAACCAGCGAAAGAAGGAGCGGATCGGCATCAGCCGCGCGCCCTGGGAAGCAAACGAGAGCGGCTGCCCGTCAGCCTTGCGCATGTAGAACACCGCGCGCTGGTAGGCATCAAGCATCGGCTTCGTCACTTCACACGGCCGCGTCACGCCACGCTCGATCAGCCACTCCGCGAGCAGCGCGAGCGCCGTGCGCTGGTTCTTGACCGACGTGGCCGCATAGCCCCGGATCGCAAGGTGCTCGCAGAACTCCACCACCATGATCGGGAAGCCCTGGCCGTCATCCGGGTCGCCCGGAACCACCCTCGGCGCGTGTGCGCGGCGACCCATCCCTCAGCCCGCCGCGACAGCTTTCAGCGCGGGCCGACCACGCCCCGACCGACCCCCGACCGGGGGGCGACCACCCCCCGACCGATCCACTTTTACCCCCGACCGACCGCGGTCGTAGTCCTGCTCCTCGCCGGCCCCGGCCGCGTGCGCGTCCAGCTCGTCAGGGTCGATGAGGCCCGGCAGCCGCGCCTCGCCTTCGCCCGTGCCATCCCACGCCAGTTCGTAAACGTGCGCGCCGTGCTGGCCACGGTGGCACCACAGAAGCTCAAGCGAGGCGAGCCGGCCGAGGTGAACCTTGAGCTGGGTGTCGCCCCACCCAAGCGCTTCACGCAGCTCCCGGCGAGTGAAGCGAACACGCTCCCGCACCGTGCCCTGCTCAGCCGCCTGGCGATCGACATGCACCTCGATCAGCGAGAGCAGCCGGCGAGTGCCGGGCGGCAGCTCATCAAGCGAACGCCCCAGGACCGCGTGCGCGAGCCGGTTCGCCAACAGAATGTCCTCGCGCGTCGCCTCGATGTAGGTCAGCACCCCACCGTCCGCCGTCGCCGCCGTGCGGCGTGGCCGCTGATGCTGATGAAGCAGCGCGACCGCGCGAATTAGCGTCAGATACTTCATGTGATCCCGCCGGGTGCGCGTGCGCGCATCAGAGAACGTCAACGCCCGCGCGAAAGGGTTAACGACCGCCAACGGTTCCAAGAGGCGCTGCGCGTCCTGGTGGAGCTTCACCACCGCCTGGCGCTCGTGCTCGGCAAGTAGCCCGCCCAGCGTCTCGCGCTCGCGCTGGCGCTCATGGATCGCCCTGGTCTGCTCGCGCTCCTCATCCACCGAGAGCACGACGCAGCGGTTCAGCAGCTCCTCGTCCACGTCGATCGTCGTCGTGGTGAGCATGATCGCCACCGGCCCGCGCACCGTGTAGGTGTGAGTCACCAAACGCCCGGTCTGCCCGTCCTTGCCCGTCGAGGCGATCCGCAGCTCACCCTCGGACTGCAACAGCTTCAGCGCATAGGCCGCGCGCTCGGCGCCCTCCTCCTCAGCGACCGCCAAAACCTTGTGCTGCAAATCCGACTCGCCCATGTAAAACAAGCTCTGGCCCGTCATCGCACTAAACGACACCCGCTCCTCCTCGGGCACCATCGACAACACCGCATCCTGCAACGCCGACTTCCCCGCCGCCGACGTGGACTGGACGATCACCGCCAACGGCCGATCCAGCTTCCGTGACACCGCCGCCAGGTAGCCGACCAAACAGTTCTCCTGCTCGCCAACCATCCCCACACGCCCGAAATCGGCCACGACCCGTTCCACCAGGCCGGGGTCTTTCAGCAGGCCCAGCGCCCGCTCGCGCTCCTGCTCGCTCAACTGGACCTCGGGCTCCTTCGGCGCCTGCGCCTCACGCACCGCCCGCTCCGCGTGCTCCTCACACGCCAACAACACACGGCCAAGGTCACGCGCGACCAGCTCCTCAGCCACCCCCAGCTCCTCGCCCGCCTGACGCGCGAACACCCCCCGCGCCCGCGCCGAATACAGGTCAAGCGAATCGACATGGAAAACCTCACCACGCCGCGGATGCGCCCGGGCAACAAGCACGTTCACCCTCAGCAGCTCAAAGCTGCTCGCCTTGCCAAGCCCACGGATGCGCCAGCGGCGATCCTCGACCTCCACGCGCAACTCCTCGCCGTCGAGCCTCACCACCGGCTGCCCGCCCGGCGGCGCGGGCACCGGCGAGGACGGCAACGAAGACTGCACCGGCGGGACCAGGCGGGCGGCTTCAGCGGCTGAGGAAGGAGCACACTCGCCCCCGGTGTCACCCGGCCGCTCGAGCTGCGCTCGAGCGCCACCCCCATCGGGCTCGACAGCCGCCGGCACCGGCCGCGCGGCCGGCTCGCCCGCACCGATCCACACCGCCTCGCGCAAAAGCTGAGCAAGCGCGCCCGCCGGCTCCCGCACGCCCGCGGCGAAGCTGTTGGCGTCCTGGCCGGCGGGGAACAGCACCCGGAAGCACTCGACCCCATCCCCGCCGAGCCGCTTTGCCAGCGCGTTGGCGCCGCGATCGCCCGCCTCGTCACGATCGAACGCGATCAACACACGCCCGACGCCCGCCTGCGTCAGTGCCGTGTGCAGCTCCTCAGTAAACCCGTCCGCGCCGAACGCCGCCGTCACATGCCGCAGCCCATACCGCCAGAACGTCAGCGCGTCGATCAACGACTCACACACGACCAGCTCCCCGCCACAGGCCGCGAGCGCCTGTGCGTTGAACACGCCCCTGCGCGGGCCGGGCAGGTATAGGTGGCGCGAGGAGCCCCGATGGTTCACGTCATCGCGCAGCTTGCGCCCATAGAGCTGCACGACCTCACCGTTCACGTCGCACACCGGGATTACCAACGACCCCGACAGGTGCTCGTGGCCGGTCGCACGCAACACGCCAAGCTCTCGCAGCTTGCCGCGCAGCTCCGCGCCCGGCTTGCGGTTCTTCGCCGGCAGCCGATAGCCCAACGTGCGGTTGGCATAGCCCAAACGGAAGTGCTCGACCAGCTCCTGCTCACCCAGTCCCCGGCGCTCAAGCACCGCCAACGCCTCCGGGGATTCCTTGAGCGTCTGCGCGTAGAAGCCGACCACCCGCTCCAACAGCTCGCGCTCACCCGCCCCGAGCGGCAACGGCGAGGGCAGCTTCGCCACGGTCGAGCGCACCGCGCGCCGCCCATCCAGCGCCGAAGGCGCCACCCCATCGCGCAGCAGCTCGACCGCGTGACGAAACGACACGCCCTCCGCGCGCATCACCCAGTCGATCACCGACCCGCCCGCCTGACACGCGCCCATGCAATGCCACAGGTTCTTCTCCGGCGAGACCACCAGCGAGCCCGTGCGCTCCTCGTGGAATGGACACAGCCCCACCAGGTCTTTGCCCTGCCGGCGCAGCTCCACGCCCGCCAGCTCGACCAGCCGCGCAAGCGAGACCTCCTCCTTCAGCCGCTCGATGACCTCCTCGGGAATCCGCGCCATGCCTTCCTCAGCCCACCCTGTCAAGACGAAATTATAGAAGCGGTGCGCTAGCATATATGCGTGCTCGGACAAACGCTCCCCCGAGGCGGCCATATCGTCTTGCGACCAGGACTGAACCTGATCGCAATGGACTTCCCCAAACGCCTAGCCTCCCTACGCAACGAGCGCGGAATGACCCAGGGCGCGCTCGCCGAGCACGTCGGCATCCACGTCTCCCAGCTCCGCCGCTACGAGGCCGGCAACTCCTCACCAACCCTCGACGTCCTACGCAAGCTCGCAATCGCTCTGTCCGTCAGCGCAGATACGCTCGTCTTCGACGCCGAGCGAGACTCGGACGAGGAGCTACGCCTGCAACTAGAAGCCACCACACGCCTCACAAACGAGGACAAAGAACTCGTCAAACGCTTCATCAACGGCCTCCTCCTCAGCCACGAGGCCAAACGCCTCGCAGCCTAACAACACCCCGCGTGCGCCCCCAGAGGTGTCTACCCAGAGCCCTGAGCGGGCATCAGGCCGGCGACAGCCTGATTGGCTGCCGCCAGCGTGGAGTAGCAGGCGAGATTGGCAGCGCGATAGGTAGCGCTGCGGGCATACAGCGCATCGAGCAGCCGCACCGGGCTTGGTCGGGCGGGGACATGCCTCACGCCGTGCGCGTGCATACAAACGACGTAGCGGGCGAAGGCCCTCCTGGCACCCGGGGTGTCCAGCACAGGTGCCGCGCTCTGTTTGGCATGCGTGGCGGTGGTGGCCGACCGCGACGCGAGCGCCTGCGAGGAGGTCGTCGGCGTCGAGCCTCCGCAGCCCACGAGCAGCAGGGCCCCCACCAGGAGTGTTGCGACAGACACTCTCATGCCAGATAGACCCAGCCTTCCTTGCCGCACCAGAACTGCTCCTCGCCCTGTCGGTTCGTCCCCTTGTACCAAGCGTACGCTTCTTTGAACTTGAGCGGCAGCGCGATGTTCGTGCCGGGCAGCGTCACATACCATTCGCGCACGAGGAAGCCGATCGCGTCGTTCTTCTTGCGATGTTCGAGGCTATTTGCCACGGCTTCAAAGCGAGCAGCCTTCTGCAACAGGAACTTCGCGTACTCGGCCGGCGGGATCGAGATGTAGTCATCGGCCACAGCCGCGGCCAGCAGCGCCGAATTAGCGGCCAGCGAGCGCAGCCTCTTGGCGTCCACCACCAGTTCTTCCCCCCCAAAGATCTCTTTGTATTCGGAGAGCTCGCCCGTCGGGTCGCCGCTGTCGAGCGGGTTGTCTTTCGCGTATTCGTAGACCGCGTTAGTTTCTTCGACCTTCGGGTCGACGCTGAGGAACTGTCCAGTGGCCGGATCATACTCACGCGCCCGCAGGTATACGAGCCCTGTGTCGCTGTTGGTGTATTGCCCGTCGTAACCGAGCGGCGTCGTCGCGGTGCCGGTGTGCCCGGTCTGGTTGCCGTAGGCGTCGTAGGTGAAGGTGGCTTCCGTTTTGCCGGTTGAGCCGGTGAGTAGGCGTGTTGAGCCTTGCTGGTTGTGGTGTAGGTAGAGGACGGTTCCGGTGCTGTTGTTGATTTGCTCGACGCCTAGTCCACCAGGGCCATAGATGTAGCTGTTGGTGGTATCGGTCAGGATCAGCGGGAGTTCTTCCGTGGTGTCCCAGGCAAGATGCGTGGTCGTGCCGTTGATGCTCTGTGATGCGCGAAGTCCGTTCCCATCGTACGCGTAGCTGTCTTCGATCTTGGCTTTGCCTTCTTTTTCAGGCCGTTCGACGCTGGTCAGATTGCCGGCTTGGTCGTAGGCGTACGTAGTCGCAGGACCTTTTTCAGGGGTGCTTTTGGTGCGCTGCCCGACTTCGTCATACGTGTAGGTCACGCCGGTCCCTTTTTCAAGCTCGTCAGCTTCGTTGTAGATGTTGGTGCTCGAGCCCTCGGTCGTCGGGTTGTTGGCGGCGTCGTATTTGTATTCGGTGCTGCCGTATTTCGTCAAACGGCTGTTTGGGTCATAGCTGTCTTCGATGCTTTCCGCGCCGGGAAGTTTTTTGGCGGTGGTCTTTTTGACCTCACCGTCGTTGTTGCGGGTGTACACGAGCGACGCAAGCGTTTCAGCGCCTTTGAGCATCTTCGTTTCGGTCATCTGGTCAGCGTTGTTGTAGGCATAGGTGTCTTCGTCTTTCGTTTCGCTGGGGTATATCGTCGCTTTTGGGTCGGAGTCCTGGTCGTAGGCGAATGTCGTAGCGTGCGATAGCCAGTCGGTGACCTTTTCAAGGCGCCCGTCTTTGTCGAACGCGCGGGCGACGGCTTTGCCGTTGGGGTAGCTGATCTTGGTCTTGTGGTTGGCGAGGTCGTATTCGTATTTGACGATTTCTTTGTTTCCGTCTTCCGCTTCTGTCAGGCGGTCCAGCTGGTCGTAGGTGTAGGTGCTGGTACCGGTGCCGTCTTTCATCTTGGTACGCAGGCCGTCCGCGTTGTATTCGTACGTGACCGTCGGGGTTTTGCCATCGGAATACGTGACTTCGCTGATCCGGTTGTCGGCGTTATACCTGTACGTTGTCTTGCGTTTCGCCGCGTCGGTGACGCCGATCAAGTTGCCCGATGAGTCGTATTCCTTGAGCGTCTTGCGTCCAAGCGGGTCGATTTCTTCGGTCACCTGCTCGAGCACGTTTCGTACGTACGTCGTGGTGTGTTTGTTGCCGTCGGTCTGACTCGTGACCTGGCCGGCCCCGTCGTAGCCCGTTTCGACCACCGTGCCGTTCGGTTCTTTGACTTTCGTGGGCTCGTTGTCGGCGTCGTATGTGTATGTGGTGGTGTTGCTTTCGCCGTCGGTCTTGGTTTCGACGTTTCCGTCGGCGTCGTACGTGTATTTGATGGTGTGCCCCAGCGGGTCGGTGATCTTCAGCGGGCGGCCTTGCGCATCGCGTTCCGTGGTCGTCTTGAATTTGGCTTCTTCGGCGCCGCTGGCGTGGCCGCGAGGACTGACCATCGACGTTTCCTGCGAGTCTTCGTTGTTGCCCCAGGTCCGCTTGTTGCCGAGAGGATCGAGTTCCGCGGTACGATCCCCGGCGGCGTCATATTCGTATTTCCACGTCTGCCCGACCGGATTGGTCATGCTTTCCCGGTCGCCGTGTTCATCGTATTTGTAGCTCGTGGACTGCGTCGTTTCGCCGGGCGCGGGGCGTTCTTCGGTGAGAACGTTTCCATGACCATCGAGTTTGAAGGTGGTTTTCTCGCCGCTGGGCCTGGTTTCGGTTTCGATGTCGTGCGTCGAGTCGTATGTCCATTTCGTTTCATGCGCTTCCGGGTCGCGCACGCTCGTGCGGTTGCCGTGCGTGTCGTAGCCATACGTCGTCGTATGGCCATCCCCGTCCGTGACGCTCAAGCGCTCGCCAGCGCTGTTGTACGTAAAGGATTCCGTCGTCGCAAGCGCCGTGCCATAGCCCTTCGTGATAGCTGCGGCCTCGCCACCGCTTGTGAGATAGTCGACAGTCTTTGCGCCCGTGGCTTTGTTCGTCGTCACGGTGCGGAAGGGGAGGTATTCGAAGGCCATCGTGCGGCTCGCCGGGTCGGTCTGTTCGATCTCCTGATGTTGCGCGTTGTACTTGTTCACGGTTTTGCCGCCGCGGCCGTCGACCATTTCCGTGAGCTCGTGCCCTTCGTAGACGAACTGCCAGCGCAGAGCCGCTTCGCCGGGCTGTGTCACGCTTTTGAGATCGTCTTCAGCGTCGTATTCGTATTTGACGACGTGTTTCATCGGGTCGGTGGCGCTTTCGACCAGCCCTTTGGCATTGTAGGCGAGGGTGAGTTTTCGGCCGGCGGGGTCGGTGATCGCTTCGAGCGTGCCGCTGCCGTTGTATGCCAGCGTGGTGGCATTCCCGTTGCGGTCGGTGACGCTTTCCAGACGCCCGGTGGCGCCGGCGAACTTGTACACCGTCTGGTTTTCAAGCGTCAGCGTGTAGCCCGATCCAGGACTGCCGCTGAGTGCGTCCTGCGACCAGGCCGGTCCGGTAAACGCTTCGCCCGTGCCTTCCGCGAAGGGGACAGGGCTCCCGTCGGCCTGCACGAGCGTCGCCAGATGGTTCGCCGGTTCGAGCACGAGATGATCGCTGAACGAGCTTGACCAGCCGTAACCGAAGATGCCGTGCACGCCTTTGGCCGCTTCCGCTACGGCTGCTTGCGAGTTGTAGGTACGCGTCAGATCGAGCCCGACACCACGGCCGCCGATCGCGAAGTCGGTCTGGGTCTGCGTGAAGTTCCCCCCGCAGCCCACCGATTCGCCGCATTGCGCAATTTCGTCATACGGCGCGGAAAGGTTTTCCAGTTCGCCGCCCCATTCCACGGATTCTTCCTGTCGTACCAGGGCGGAGAACTCGAAAGGACCTCCGGCTTCTTCGATGATGCCAGCGTTGCTGGTTTCGAATTCGATCTGAAGCCCTTCGGGTCCGCCTTCGGTTTTTCTCAGCGTTCCATTGTTCAGCAGATGCGGTATGGGTTCGCTTTTGCTTCGTCGATACAGTCCGCGGTCGTACAGCGAGTCGGTACCATTGACGTTCAGTGTGCCGTCGTTGACGAAGACGCCTGTCCCGTAGCCTTCGAGACCGGACCCTGGCGGTACGGTAAACGTACCTTCGTTGACGAGCGTTTGCTCGAGGCCGAGCTCGTTGAGCAGTTCCGCGGTGGCGCCCGGTTCGATGACAAATTTTCCTGTACCGGCGATGTTGCCGCCATACACGATCATCGAATGAACGAGCTCGACAGCGTTCGTATTCGAGAGGGTTGCGCCACCTTTCAGCGTCAGGTTTTCGATCGCGACCGGCGACGTGTTCGTCAGTTCGAACACGGTCGTGCTCTGTTCTAGCGTCAGGTTGATGTTCGAGCCCGTGACGTTGCCGGCTGTCACGGTCGCTTCGGAGCGCAGATCGAAGTTCCCCGACATCGCCACCGACGATCCCAGGGAGAAGCTCTCAGGCCCATAGCCCGAAACGCCAAATTCGATCGTGGCGCTGCCGGACGTCAGCCAGGACCCCACGTGTTCGGTGCCGGACACTCCGCCGCCACCGAAGGACAGCTGTCCTTCGGCTGCTTCGATCGTCCCGTCGTTGGCCACAGACCACGGGACGAAGATCCGTTTTGCGCCGTTGACCCGCCGGACGGTCCCATCGTTGACGAGCGCTGGAGCCGGGCCGGTCGTGCTCCGGCGGTACAGGCTCGTGTCGGGCCCGTCGTTTCCTTCGATCGTCAGCGTCCCGTTGTTGACGAGCCTGGCGTGTTCTTCGCCACCCAACCCGTCCGTGGCTTCGATCGTAAAGGAGCCGTCATTCGTCAATGTGGCATCCAGGAAGAGGAGATTCGTGATCGTTGCTCTCGCACCAGCCTCGATTACGAGCGGGTCTTCCACGTCGCCCCTGAAACCCACCAACGCGCCCGTGACCTCAACCGTGCCTGCACCCTTCAGCGTGCCGAACGAAGCTCCCCCCAACGTCAAATCCGCGATCACCGACGGTTCCAACGCACTCGACAGTTCCAGAGACCCGCCGGCGATTTCCAGCTTGCCTTCGCCCTGCACCACTCCTGCGTCTTGCGCACCGCCCGACACGACAACCGTCTTGGCCCCGCCGATACACGCCACGTCAGTCGAGCTCGGCAGATGCCCGGCTGACCAGTCAGCCACGGTTTCCCAGCCACCTTCGGCCGGCCCTACCCAGGTGTCCGTGCAGAGCCCTTCGGCCGACGCGCTCGCGGGCGCCAGGCACAGGACGAAGGCGACCACTGCCACAGCACTCGGCGCCACAAGCCGGCTCGTCACGCGCCGAGAGCGAAGCGTTCCGCCCCGCACCATCCGTTGGCGCTCGCGGAACACGCCCGCCGCCGACCGTGCAAATCCCATCTCGACCTCCCCGAGCTCCGACGTGGCATGTATATGGCTGTGATGTCGCGGCGGCCATGGACAGGTCGCCAGTGACGGCCATCTGCGTGTGCAGACGTTTGTCTGCTGCAGACGTTTGGCATCCTATGCCGCACGGCGACCATCTGTCAAGAGCGTTCGCCTAACTCGGACGAGCCGATCAGAGCTCGATCGTACGCGAAGACCGCTAACGCTCGACGGCGCAACATCACCCCAGGCTGAACATCCCGCTGAGCACCACGTGCCCGGGATGCGTGGGGTGCGCGCTGGTCTCCTTGGTGAGCAGGATCTGGTGGAATTCGCCGGCGTTGCCGGGCAGCGCGGAGCCGCCGGCGAAGCTGTGGCTGGAGCCGACCGCCGGGCTCTTGCTGAGCGGCAGCGAGCTGGTGTGCGAGTTGTACAGCCACAGGGCGTAGTAGAAGCCCTTGGTCTGGGGGATGTGCTGGACCTGGACGAAGAACGCGCGCTTGCTGCCTTCGGAGAGCACGTACACGACGCCGACGGTGTGGCTGCCGTGGAGCGTCGGTTTGAGCGTGATCTGAGCGTCGATCGTGGGGCCGGTTTTGGTGGCGGTGCTGGAGGTGCTGACGGTGCCGCTGGCGCTCGGCTTGTTGGAGCTGGAGCCGCCGGTGAGCAGCACGACGGCGACGATCACGACGGCGGCGAGGACGGCTAGCAGGATGGCGCCGCCGACGCGCGAGCTGGGCAGATGCGGCGTGCGCGGCGCCCGCGGCGCAGCCCCGGCGGGGCTCGACGGGATCGCGGCCGGCGTGGCGGGCGTCGCTCTGGCGGGCGCCTGCTTGGTGGCGGGGGCGGCCGCGGGCGTGTTCGCGGCAGCGCTGGCGCCGGCGGCGGCGACACCCGGAATCTCGGGGAGGTTGCCGCCGGCGATCGGGGCGAGCTCCCTGGCGATCTCGGCGGCCCACGCGCGGGCGGCCTGCGAGCTGCCGATGAAGGTGCGCATGCGCAGGCTCTCGGCGACGCCGTCCTGCTGGCCGAGCAGGTAGTCGCCGATGTCGAGGCGCCGGTCGGGTGGCAGGTCGCGCGCCTGCGCGGGCGCGAGCACGGCGAGCGCGGCGTGCGCGCGGTCGTGTACGGCGAGCTCGCTGATGCCGAGCAGCGCGGCGACGTCCGCGTAGGTCTTGCGCTGGCCGAGCAGCAGCGAGAGCGCTGCGCTCTGGTCTGGTGGGAGCTCGTCCAATCGGCTCATGGTGTGTGCGGCGTCCGGCATCGCTGCTGGCGGCCTGGTGTGCCAGTTGCGGAAGGACCGTAGGCTATCGTGGCGCCGGCATGAGCACCGTTGACGCCGAGCAGCTCAATGCCGCGCTGCGGGGATTCGACCGTCTGTACGGGCTGCGGGTGCTGGCGTGCTCGGACGCGGAGGTGCGCGCGGAGCTGCCGGTGCGCGACGAGCTGAGGCAGCCGGTGGGCCTGATTCACGGCGGCGTGTACGCGTCGATGGCGGAGTCGATGACGTCGCTGGCGACGGCGCTGGCGGTGTACGAGCAGGGCGAGACGGCGATGGGGCTGTCGAACAACACGAGCTTCCTGCGCCCGATCACGGAGGGGACGGTGCACGCGACGGCGACGCGCCTGCACCGCGGTCGCACGACGTGGGTGTGGGACGTGCGCTTCAGCGACGACGCGCAGCGCACGTGCGCGCTGACGCGCATGACGATCGCGGTGCGCCCGCTGCCTGATGGCGCGCGGGCGTCAGCGGGCGCCTGACGCGGGGGCGCCTGAAGCGGCTTCGGGCTGGTCGAGCGGGTGCAGCGGCAGCGGCACCTGCGTGGGCAGCGGCATGTCGTTGAAGCCGGTGTCGGGCAGCGCGGCGGGCAGCGGCGCTTCAGGTGCGCCTGGCACGTTGATGGGCACGATCGTGTGCGCGGCGGCGGCGGCGGTCCTGGCGTCGACCGCATAGATGTCGACGACGACGCTGCCGGCGATGAGCATGATGGTCGTGTGCGCCTGCGCGACGCGTGCGCCGACGCCGCGGATGCGGGTGCTGGCGCCGGGCGTGGAGCCGCCGGGCAGGAAGCTGTTGTCGGGCGAGGTCACGACCCGCAGCGGCGGCACGCACTCGCCCTGTCCGCCGACGAGGCAGTTGCCGTACTGGATGCTGTAGGAGCCGCCGGGGTCGTGCGTGGCTTCGCTGATGGCCATGCCGCGGAAGGAGCCGCCGAGCCAGTACACGGGGAACGGCGCCTCGATGAGGCCCTCGAGGATGTTGTGCGGAATCGGCTGGTCCTGCACGGTGTTGGCGCAGGAGCTGAGCGCGAGCGCGCACAGCGCGGCGCCGCCGAGCGCCCAAAGCGTCCGCGCGAGCCTAGCCACGGTAGGCGTTGGTGATCGGCATGCGCCGGTCGCGCCCGAAGGCGCGGGGTGTGATCTTGATTCCGGGGGGCGCCTGGCGGCGCTTGTACTCGGCGAGGTCCACGAGGCGGATGGTGCGGTCGACGTCGGCGGCGGGCAGGCCTTGCGCGATCAGCTGCTCGCGGCTCTGGTCGAGCTCGACGTAGCCCGCGAGGATGCGGTCGAGCACCGCGTATGGCGGCAGCGAGTCCTCGTCGCGCTGGTCGTGGCGCAGCTCGGCGGAGGGGGCGCGCTCGATGATGGATAGGGGGATCGGTGCGCGGGCTGCGCCGGCTGGGGTGTCGCCGCCGCCTGGCTGCGGCTCATCGCCGCGTGCGGCGATCGCGTCCGCGGCGGCGGCGCCGGCTGGGGTGTTGCGCCACGTACACAGGCGGTAGACGAGCGTCTTGGGCACGTCCTTGATGACGGCGAAGCCGCCGGCGAGGTCGCCGTAGAGGGTGGTGTAGCCGACGGACATCTCGGACTTGTTGCCGGTGGTGAGCACCAGCCAGCCGAACTTGTTGGAGAGCGCCATCAAGAGGTTGCCGCGGATGCGCGCCTGCAGGTTCTCCTCTGTGAGGTCCGCGTCGCGCCCGGCGAACTCGTCGTGCAGCGCGTCCTCATAGGAGCCCATGACGGGCTCGATCGGGAGCTCGTGCACGCGGGTGCCGAGCGCGGCGGCGAGCGCGCGGGCGTCCTGTTGGGTGGCCTCAGAGGAGTAGGGGGAGGGCATGATCGCGGTGCTGACGCATCCTGGGCCGAGCGCGTCGGCGGCGAGGCAGGCGACGAGCGCGGAGTCGATGCCGCCGGAGAGCCCGAGGACGGTGTGCTCGAAGCCGTTCTTGCGCACGTAGTCGTGCAGCCCGAGCATCAGCGCGCCGTAGATCTCGGCCTCGACGGGAGCGAGCATCTCGGCGAGCATCCCGCCCTCGCTCGCCCGGCGCTGCTGCGGGCCAGCGCCTGCTTCGCCCACGGGCGCAGGCAGGGGTGGCAGCACGTGCGCGCTGTGCTGCGCGCGTCTGGCGGCGGGCCGCTGGCTGGGGTCGCGCAGGCGCGCGGCGGCGGCTGCCTCGAGGTCGACGTCGCACACGAGCAGCTCCTCGCGGAACTGGGCGGCGCGGGCGATCGTGGCGCCGGTGTGGTCGACGACGCACGAGTGCCCGTCGAACACGAGCTCGTCCTGGCCGCCGACGAGCCCGCAGAAGGCGATGCAGGCGAGGTTGTCGCGGGCGCGCTGCGCGAACATGCGCTCGCGCTCTGCCCCCTTGCCGGCGTGGTAGGGGGAGGCGGAGATGTTGAGGATCAGCGTGGCGCCGGCGTGCGCCTCGTCGCTGGCGGGCGGGCCGGGCTCCCAGATGTCCTCGCAGACGGTCAGCCCGACGCGCTCACCTTCGGTGTACCGGACCCACGCTCCCGATGCGATGACGACGCGCCGGCGATGTCGATGACGGCGCCGCAGGGACCGGCCTGGAAGTAGCGCTGCTCGTCGAACACGCCGTAGTTGGGCAGGTACACCTTGCGGTAGATCGCGTGCACGGACCCGTCGGCGAGCACGGCGGCGGCGTTGTAGACGTCCTCGGCGCGCTCGGGGAAGCCGACGACGGCGACGATGCCGTTCGTCTCGCCGGCGAGCTCGCGCAGCGCGGCGGCGGCGTCGGCGAGGAAGTGCTCCTTGAGCAGCAGGTCCTCGGGCGGGTAGCCGGTGAGCGCGAGCTCGGGGAACAGCACGACCTCGGCGCCGGCGGCGCGGGCTTCGCGCATGCCCGCGCGGATGCGCTCGGCGTTGCCCGCGATGTCGCCCACCGTGGCGTTCATCTGGCAGAGGGCGAGGCGCATGGGGCGGATCGTATCCGCGCCCCGAGCGCGGGCAGCGGCCAGACGGCGCGTTGTAGCGCGGGAGGCCGCCTCTCAAGTGATCGGCGCGGGCCTGCCGATGCTTTTCGCATGCTGCATCCACGTTCGCTACTGCGCCACCCCGGCACGCTGATCATCGGGACGGTGGCGGCGTCCGACCTGGCCTACCGCCTGCTGCTGCGCGAATCGCTGCGGCGCGCGCTGGGGATGGAGACGAGGGTCGCGCGCACGCTGGTGGAGCGCGGCTCGAGCAGCTCAGCCGGCGCTGGCGGGCTTCGTCGCTGAGGCGCGGGTGCCCGCGGCTCGCTTCGCGGGCGAGCCCGAGTCCTTGCCGCGCGGCGCTTTGGCCTTGCCGCTCGTGCGGCCGTTGGACGGTCGCACGCCGGCGGCGCGCGCCGAGCGCGGCGATCGCCCACTGCAGGTCGACGGCGATGCTGCTCGAGGTCGGGCAGCGCGTCGTAGTCGCCGAGCAGCCCGAAGCCGAGGTGGCCGTCGTAGCTCATGACCGCGATCCCGAGCGCCTGGCGCTGGGCGAGCGGCACGACCGGGTAGAGCACCTCCAGGCGCCGGCCGAGCAGGTACAGCGGGAACTGCGGCCCGGGCACGTTGGTGACGACGAGGTTGAAGAACGGCTGGCGCGCCTGCAGGCGCGCGGCCTGGCTGAGGATCGTGGGCGGCGCGAAGCCGGCGAGGTTGGTGAGCACCTGCGCGCCGACCGCCTGGCCGGACTTCTTCAGGTCCTCCATCGCGGCGCTGATCTTGTGCAGGCACTCGGCGGGGTTCTCGACGCCGACCGGCAGCGGCGCCCACATCGCGGCGACCTGGTTGCCGAGCGCGCCGCGCTGCGCCTTGGAGCGCACCGACACGGGCACCATCGCCTTCAGCACGAGCCCGTCGGTGTCGTGGCCGTGGCGGCGCAGGTAGCGCCCGAGCGCGAGGCTGACGGAGGCGAGCACGACGTCGTTGAGCGTGCCGCCGAGCGAGTCCTTGATCGCCTTGAAGCGGGCGAGGTCGGCGTCGAGGAACGTGTAGCGGCGGTGCGGGCCGATGTCGACGTTGAACGGGCTCGGCGGCGCCGGCGCGTTGATGCCGGCGAGCGTGGTCGCGCCGACGCTGGCCAGCCCGTCCTTGACCTGCGCGACGGCTTTGCGCGGCGCGCGCAGCAGCGCGCGCGCGCCGCGCACCATCTCGGCGGGCACGGTCGAGCGCTCGATCAGCGCCTCGCCGAGCAGCTTGGCCGGGCCCGGGCAGCGGCTTGGCGCTCCACGGCGGCGGCCGGCGCCGGTGGGCGACGGCTCGCGTGCGGTGTCGAACAGCACGGTGGTGATGTCGACGCCGGAGATGCCGTCGACGAGCGCGTGGTGGGTCTTGGCGATCAGCGCGAAGCGCCCGCCGCGACATGTTCTGCACGAGCCAGATCTCCCACAGCGGCTTGGAGCGGTCCAGGCGCTGCGAGAACAGGCGCCCGGCGAGCCGCTTGAGCGCGGCGTCGTCGGCGGGCTTGGGCAGCGCGGTGTGGCGGATGTGGTAGTAGGGGTTGAAGTGCGGGTCGTCGGCCCACACCGGCCGGCCCTGCTCGAACGGCACGTAGGCGAGGCGCTGGCGGTAGCGCGGCACGAGGTGCAGCCGGCCGAGCACGTGGTCGACGAGCTCCTGCAGCGTGGGCGCCTCGCCCTCGAACACCATCACCGAGGCGACGTGCATGTGCGCGGTCGAGTGGTCCTCGAGATGCAGGAACGTCGAGTCCAGTGCTGTCAGGCGGTCGGGGTTGGCCATGACGCCGATTGTCGCGGTTGCGGGCGCCCGCGTCAACGACCTCCGGGAAAGACGTCCTCGGCATGCGTCCCGCGACGCGCCGCCAAGCCGCTTCCGCGGGGTCGCCCGGTAGGCTGCGCCCCCATGGGAGGCCACACGAGCGGCACCGCCGCGGGGACGCGATGATCCTCGCGCTGACGTTCTGGAGCCAGCCGCAGGTCTTCACCGACAGCTGGGTCGAACTCGCGAGCACGATCACGCTGATCGCGTTCGTGCTCGGCGCCTACAAACACCTGGAATGCCACAAGTCGGGCTGCCACCGGCTGGGGCGCTTCCAGCACGGCCACTACAAGCTCTGCCGCGTCCACCATCCGGACGTCCCCAGCGACGGCAGGATCACCCAGGACCACATCAACGCGGCCGCGGCCAAATCAGCCGAGGCCGTCGCCTCGGGCTCCTCGGACCTGCACGGGTAGCACCGGCACTCGCGGATGAAGGTGCCCCGCTCAGCCGGCAAGAGCCGAGCGGGGCGATGCTGCGTTCCTTCTAGAGGCCGGGAGCAGTGGACAGTGCGCCCGGTAGCGCGAGCGTAGCCGACGGTCGGTGTCCTGGCATTGAGTGAAACTCCCTGCGCATGTTCACTGTGTGCCGGCCGACGTCGACTCGTCGCTCCGCGTAAAGCTGGAGACGAGCCGGCTTAAGTTCTCGGCCGCGGCGCTCCGCGTCTGTGTGTGCGTCGTCACACAAACACCTGCATAACGAGATATCATCCGAACAGTTGTTCGACTCGCCGAGTCGTCCCCGTTGATGGGGGCGAGCGGGGGACCCACTGCCGGGCCGCGGAATGGCGGACCGGATGGGGCGAATCGGCCACTGCTGTGGCTGTAACGCCCGGTTGACACGCGTCCGTTCGCGTGCGCGGCCGGCCGTGAGCCCGACAGCTAACCCCGTAGGCGCAGACAAGGAGGTTCGCCAACGTATGTACGCACCTGCGACGCCGCTGCCTGCGGCGCCACTGGTCCCGGTCGGTATCGCCTCGACCGCTCCCGACTCCGCCGCGCTCCCGCCGGCGCACACCGAGCTGAAGGCACATCGCTTCGAGCTCAACGTGCTGGCAGGCCAGCGCACGAACGTCACGGGCGCGCTGCTGGATGCGCACCGGCCCGCGGGCGCCGGTCAGCTCGTGGCGCTGCAGGCGCTCGGCCGGCATGGTTGGTGGACGCTTGCACGCGCCCGCACCGGCGCTCGCGGCCGCTTCCGCCTCAGCTACGTGCCGCGCCGCCTCGGCAGCCGCTGGCTGCGCCTGCGTTTCGCCGGCAGCGCCACTGCGCTCGGCACGCGGCGCCGGCTGGGGAAACTGAACGTGTATCGCCTGGCCGAGGCCTCCTGGTACGGCGGCGGCGGCAGCCTCGCGTGCGGCGGATCGCTGACGAGCTCGACGATGGGAGTCGCCAACAAGACGCTGCCGTGCGGCACACTCGTGACGCTGCACTACGACGGGCGCACCGTGCGCGTACCGGTCGTCGACCGCGGTCCGTATGTCGCGGGACGCGAATTCGACCTCACCGAAGCGACCAAGGACGCGCTCGGGTTCGGCGGCGTCGGCGAGGTGTGGAGCACGAGCTGAAGCTCTGCATGTTTCGCTGCAGGGTGGGCGTGCTCGTGCAGGGGTTGGATTTCGGCCCGGTGCCTCATTCAATCTCCTGAATGTCCACCACGATCACGGCATCGCGCGCGCAGATGTGGCTCGACAGCCTGGGCGACTGGAGCTGGCCGGGCCAGGGCGGCGCGGCGGCGGCCGAGTACCTGCCGCCGCCCTGGGTGCCGACGTTCCCGCCGCGGCGGGAAGCGGTCGCGCTGGGGCCCGCTGCGCCCGCCCTGCAGCCCGGCCGCGCGCGTGCGCGGCGGCTCGTCACGGGCACGCTGCTGGCCGCGCTCGCGACCGTCTGCGTGGCGCTCGCGCACGGCGATCAGCTGACGCTCGCGTCGATCGTCGGCGCGGGTGGCGCAACCGTGAGCGAACCGGAAGTGGCGTTGACCAGCTCGACGCCCGCCGCGCTGTCGCTGCCCACGCTCGAGCCCGTCAGCCAGGACTCCGCCGGCAGCTCGATCCTGCGCGCGAGCTACCCCTCGGCGGCCCTGCACGGCGAAGGCTCGTTCCTCGTGTACCTGCCGCCCGGCTACGAAAGCACGACGCTTCACTACCCGACCCTGTACATGCTCCCCGGCCAGGACCAGTCGGACACCGCGTTTCTGCAGATCGGCCTGGAGGAACAGCTCGACAAGCTGATCGCGCGGCAGGCGGTCCCGCCGATGATCGCCGTGATGATCCAGGGCGGGCCCGGCGCCAACGCTTGGCGCAACCACGGCCGGCTGGGCTACGAAAGCTACATCCTGGAAGTGCAGCAGATGGTTGACCGCATGCTGCCCACCGTGCCTGCACGGGCCGCGCGCGGAGTCGTGGGCGACTCGATGGGCGGCTACGGGGCGATGAACGTGGCGCTCTCCAACCCGTACCGCTTCGGCGTGGTCGAGAGCTGGCTGAGCTTCTTCAACGGTCTCGAAGGCAATCTGCGCGCCGACCGGCCGGTCATCTCGCGGCTGGGGCTGCACGCGTTCATATACGGCGGCGAGCAGGACCACATCGCCAACCCTGATGAGGATCTGCCGTTCGCAGCCGCGCTGCGAGCCGCCGGAGCGCATGCCGATGGCGCCGTGTACCCCGGGGAACACAACCTCGCGACGATCGAAGCCCACCTCCAGAGCATGCTGCTGTTCGCCGGGCGCGCGCTGCGCCAGGGCGTGCCGCATTCGGTGGCGAAGCAGACTGCCGCGCCCGCAAAATCCGGATAAAGCCCGGAGGTTGGTGCGGCACCACTGGCCGGCCAGCCAGTATGATCGCGGGGCGTCCTGCGGCAACGACTAGGGGAGTACCGATGGCGGCGGTGGGCAGCGACCTCGAGAGCGTCGAACTGACGGCGCGTGAGCTGTGGCTCGACGGTCCGCCGCACCCGATCTTCAAGCAGCTGCGCAGCGGCTGCCCGATCCACTGGACGGAGGGCTTCGAAGACTTCCCCGACGAGGCCGGCTTCTGGTCGGTGACCACAGCCGACGACATCCACACGGTCAGCCGCGACTGGCACACGTACTCCTCCGAAGAGGGGATCACGGCCGCCGGCGTGCTCCCGATCGAGCTCGTGCGCGCGATGTTCATCGGCATGGACCCGCCCAAGCACGATCGCCTGAAGGCGCTGTTCCAGGCGGGCTTCACGCCGCGGCGGATCGCCGCGCACGAGGACGAGATCCGGGCGATCGTCGTGAAGGTGCTCGACCGGTTGGAGGGGCGTGACAGCTTCGACCTCGTAAACGACGTCGCCCAGCCGGCGGTCGCGCGCGTGATCGGCAGCTTCATGGGGATCGCCGAGGAGGACGACGAGATCTGGGCGCGCCTGATGAACTCCACGCTCGGCGCCGGCGACCCCGACGTCAACCCCGACGGCATCGAGGGCGCGCTCGAGAAAGACATCCCCGAGGTCTTCCAGCGCTGCGCGCAGCTGATCGCCGAGCGCCGCGAGAGCCCGACGGACGACCTGACCAGCGTGCTGGTACACGCGGAGGTCGACGGCGAGAAGCTCGAGGAACACGAGATCGTGATGGGCTTCTTCCTGCTGATGGCCGCCGGCAACGACAGCACCAAGGCGACGTTCTGCTCGGCGATGCGCGCGCTGATGGAAGACAGCGAGCAGATGCAGGCGCTGCTCGACGACCCGTCGCTGATCGACAGCGCGGTCGAGGAGGCGCTGCGCATGTTCCCCGCGTTCGCGCACTTCCGCCGCACCGCCACCTGCGACACGGAGCTGCACGGGCAGACGATCCGCAAGGGCGAGAAGGTGGTGCTGTGGTACGCGTCCTCCAACCGCGACGAGACGCGCTACGAGGACCCCGACCGCTTCGACGTGCGCCGTAACCCCGAGCACCAGGCGTTCGGCGCGGGCGGGCGCCACTTCTGCCTCGGCACCGCGCTCGCCCGCCTGGAGCTGCGGATCATGCTCGAGGAGACGCTCAAGCGCTTTCCAAGCATCCAGCTCGCCGACGGGGCGGGCAGGCCTGAATACGTCGAATCCCCCTTCATCAATCAGCTCAAGCTGCTCCCCGTCCGGCCCGCGGCCTAGCGCCGCGGGCCGGACGGCCCTCTAACTACGATCTCCGCGTGGGGCTGGCGCCAGAGCTGAGCACCGAGCTCCTCACGCGCCGCGCTGACGCGCGCGCAGCGCCGCGATCCGCTCCAGCGCGCGTTCCGGGTCGACCGGGAGCTCGGCGAGGCCGCCCGCGAGGTCAACCGCGTCGTCGATGCTGGCGCTGCCGCGCAGCTCTCCGCACCAGCGCTCCAGCCAGCGCAACGCCCACACGTCGTACTCCTCGAGGCGCTGCGCCGCGATCAGCGGCAGGAACCCCAGCGTCAGCTCGAGATCGAGCGGCCGTGCGCGCTCGCGGGCAGCCGTGCGCGCCAGCGTGATCGCGAAGTCGAGCTCGCCGCGGGCGAGGTGGCCTTCGAGCTCGACCATTGGACGGTAGGGCCTTCCCATGCGAACGCATGTTCGCATACGGCGTCGGCGTAACGAGGAAGACGACAGCGCGCGTGCATATGCTCGACAGGCATGTGCGGGCGCTACACCAACACCGCGGGGCCGGAAGAACTGAACGACCGTTTCCGAGTTCCGATCGCGGGCGATGCGGGCACGCGGCGCTTCAACATCGCGCCCACCGAAGAGGTGCTCGCGATCGTCGCGCCGCACGGCGAGCCCGAAGCGCAGCTGCTGCGCTGGGGCCTAGTGCCGCACTCGGCGAAGGACCTCAAGGGCGCCGCCAGGATGATCAACGCGAGGATGGAGACGGTCGCCTCCAAGCCCGCGTTCCGCGAGCTCGTGCCCAAGTCCTCGCGCCGCGCGCTGCAGCTCGCCGACGGCTACTTCGAGTGGCTGAAGCCGGAGAAGCGCAGCGAGCCCCGCCAGCCGTTCTACTTCCAGGTGGACGGCGGCGTGCCGTTCGCGTTCGCCGCGCTGTGGACGCCCGCCAGGATCGACGGCGAGTGGATCCACAGCGTCACGCTGCTCACGTGCGACTCCGCCCCCAACCGCATCGCCGCGCCGATCCACGACCGCATGCCCGTGATCCTCGCCGACCGCGACGCTCAGCAGGCGTGGCTGGACCCTGCGCTTGGCGCCGAGGAGGCGCTGGCGGTGTGCGGCACGCTGCCCACCGAGCGCCTGTCCGCGCACGCCGCCAACCCCGCTGTCAACAAGGCCGGCAACCTCGACGCGGAGGGGCCCGCGCTGCTCGTCGCGCCGGCCTGAGGGCGGCTCAGGCCGTCAGCCAGCGGCGCGGGTTCTCGGTAAAGATCGTCTGGAAGACCTGGTCGTCCATCACGCCCAGCTCGCGCAGCGCCGGCACGACCTCGTCGAACACGAGCGTCATCGACCAGTTGCGGATCGCGCCGCTGCCTTCGAACACCTCCGCCGCCTCCGGCGGGAACCAGTCGATCGTGGCGCAGAAGTCCTGGGAGATCATCAGCCGCTCGGCATGGCCGCGGCGCAGCAGCTCGGCGGCGGTCGCGTTGCGCTTTTCGATCGGCAGGTACATCTCCAGGCCATAGCGGTCCAGGCCCACGTACACGCCGCTGTCGATCAGCCGCTCGATGTACTCGACGTCCTCCGTGTCGCCGCAGTGCGCGATCTGCACGCGCGACATGTCGACGCCCTCCTCCGCGAAGATCTCCACCTGGCGCGGGCCGGTGGCGACCGCGGGCATCGAGTGGGCCATGATCGAAGCGCCCGTCTGCACGCTCGCGCGCGCCACCGCGCGGTGGATCTTCTCGACGTTCTCCGACACTCCGGCCGCGTCCGCCGCGCACTTCAGGAACGCCGCCTTGATGTCCGTGCCCTGGATACCGCGTTCGATGTCCTCGACGAAGTGGTCGGCCATCACGTCGGCGTCGCGGCTCTCGAAGTAGTGGGGGAGATAGCCGTAGCTGTAGATGCCCGTGCACGCCACCACCTGCACGCCGCTCTGCTCGGCAACCTTGCGCATGAAGCCCACGTCGCGTCCGCCGAACATCGCCGTCGGGTCAACGATCGTCTGCACGCCCTTGGCCTTGGCGGCGTTCACGTTGAGGAGCGCCGCATCGAGCTCGAGCTGCTCGTCATAGCGGCTCGGCCACTCCTCAGCGACTGCCTCGTCGCGGAAGCGCAGGTGCTCGTGTACCAGCACGAGCCCCAGATCCTCGGCCTCAACTGCTCCCTGCACGGTCTCTACGGTCGCCATCAGTCTCCCCTCGAATTGTGGAGCCCAGCATGGGCCCGGTCAACGAAGCCCCTTCCCCCAACTCGTCTGATCGCGCAGCTGAGCCTTGAGGATCTTGCCACCCGGGTTGCGCGGCAGCGGTTCTTTGCGTGGTGTTGTCGAAGGGGTTGCGTCCCCGCGGCAACGGCTCGATCATCTGATCCCATTCCTCCCTTGCTGTTCCCTGCAGCCTACCCTCAGCGCTCGTCGGGCGCTATCAGTGGGCTTCTGGCAGCGCGCCGCCAGGCAGCTCAGGCGAGGTGCTTGGCGGCGATCTGCTCGACCGTGCCTTTCGTGCGGAGCGTCATCACGCCGAGCGCCCTCGCGAGCGAGGTCATGTCGAGCGCCGAGCCCAGCACACCGCCGCTCGGCAGCCAGTAGACCTCGCGCCCATCGAACGCGAGCCCGTCGGTGTCGCCGGCCAGAGCCAGCGCGTCTGCGCGCGCCTGGGAGGAAGGGGAGGCCGAGAGCAGCCCCACCTGCAGCTTGCCCGCCGAGCTCTGCAGTCGCTCCGTCTCGAATGGCGTCGCCGCCGCGATCGCGTGGACCTCGGCGGCGGTGCGGATGAACGCCGGCACGGCATAGCCGAGCGCCTGCTCCAATCCGGACTCGATCCGCTCCCGCACGTCATCCGCCGGCTGCGCCTCGCCGGCGAACACGACGTTGCCGCTGGCGCGGAACGTGGCCACCTCGGCGAAGCCCATCGCGACGAAGTGCGCGCGCAGGTCGTCGTTCGTGAGGCGGCGCCCGCCGACGTTCATGCCGCGAAGGAAGGCCGCGTACAACGACATCGTGGAGACACTATCCGGGCCACCACGCAATGGGCGACGTAAACTCCCGCTCTCCCGCCGCCATATCAGGAGGTTTCCAGATGCCCGACACGCCGACCCTCTACGTATGCCATATCGACGACGGCGGCCCCGGGCCACACGCCTGCCGCCGAGCCCAGCGCGCGCTGCGCGACGCCGGGCACAGCTTCGAGAAGGTCGTCTACGGCAAGGGCAAACTCTTTGGCCTCTTCACAACGGGCACGAGGCCCGATCTCAAGGAGATGAGCGGCCAGGAGAAGCTGCCCGTGTTGAAGCTCGTGGACGGCAGCACCGTTAACGGCGCCTCGAGCATTATCGACTGGGCCAAGGCGAACGCGCCCGGATAGGGCGTGGGGGAGCCTCAGGCCGCGGTCGAAGCCGCGACGCGATCCGCGAGGATCGCCGCCACGCGCGCGCGATGGCGGCCGGCGCCCCCCAGCAGCGCAGCGTCCAGCTGCGCGCGCTTGAACAGCCAGTGCACGTCCGCCTCCCACGTGAAGCCGATGCCGCCGTGCATCTGGATCGCGCCCGCGGTCACTTCGCGTCCCGCGCTTGACGCCGCCGCCTTCGCCATCGCCGCCGCCTCCGCCAGGCCGTCCGGGTTCGCGTCCGCGCTCCATGCGGCGAATGCCGTCGTCGAGCGCGCCTGCTCCGTGTCCAGCAGCATCTGCGCGCAGCGGTGCGACACCGCCTGGTAGGCGCCCACCGGCACGCCGAACTGCTTGCGGTCCTTCACGTACGCCACCGTCATCTCAAGCGCCCGCTCTGACACGCCAACCAGCTCCGCGCTGACCGCCACGAGCGCGCGGCCCAGGCCGGGGCAGCCGTCCTCCAGCGCCTCGCCCGCTCCATCGGCCGCGCTCACGCGCGCAGCAGAGCGCGTCGGGTCGATCGCCGCCACCGGCGTCACCTCCGCCTCCGCCGGCGTCACGATCCTGCCCGAGCCGTCGTCTTCCACCAGCACGATCACACCCGCCTCAGCGCCGCTCACCACCAGCTCCGCCGTGCCGTCGCTCGCGCCCGCCAGCGCGCCGATCGTCTCGCCCGACGCCAGACCCGGCAGCCAGCGCTCGCGCTGCTCACGCGTGCCCGCCTGCTCGATCACGCACGCCGCCATCGCGCTCCCAAGGAACGGCACAGGCGCCACCACGCGCCCCAGCTCCTCGCACAGCACCGCCAGCTCGATCACGCCCAGGCCCTGGCCGCCGTACTCCTCGGAGATCGCGATCCCCGGCCAGCCCAGCTCGCACAGCTCCGTCCACAGCGCCGTGTCCGTCGTGCCCGCCTCCGCGTGCTCCCGAACCCGCGCGAACGTCGCGCGCTCCGCCAGCAGGTCGCGCGCCGTGCGCTGGATGTCGCGCTGGTCGTCAGTCAGGCCGAAGTCCATGCCGCTACGCCACCCCTCCCGCGGAGGCCGAAGGCCGGAGCCCATAAAGATCAAAACTCATGCCGCCACCTTCAGACGGGGGAGACCGAGCACGCGCTCCGCCACGATGTTCTTGAGCACCTCCGTCGTGCCACCCTCGATCGTGTTGCCGCGCGCGCGCAGAAGCTCATAGCTCCAGCTCGTGCCCGTGATCAGCGCCTCCGGGCCGATCACGTCCGCCGCCAGCTGCGTCGCGCGCTGGTTCGTGTCCGACCACAGCCACTTCACCAGCGAGCCCTCGGGGCCCGGCTGGCCGTAGCGCTCCGCGTCCGTCAGGCCCTTCCACGCCAGCAGGCGGATCGACTCGCAGCGCACGTGCAGCTCAGCGATCGCGTCCGCGTACAGAGGGTTCTCCAGCAGGCCCTTCTCAGCCGCCGCCGCGATGATGTCGTCCAGCAGCTGGCGCAGGCGGATCTGCAGCGCAAAGCCCAGGCCCGCGCGCTCGTTCATCAGCGTCGTCAGCGCCACCTTCCAGCCGTTGCCCACGCCGCCCACCACGTTCGCATCCGGGATCCGCGCCTCCTCGATGAACAGCTCGTTGAACTCCGCCTCGCCCGTGATCTGGCGCAGCGGGCGGATCTGCACCGCCTCCTGCTCCATGTCCATCAGGAAGTACGTGAGGCCCTTGTGCTTCGCCGCCTCGCCATCCGTGCGGGCGACCAGCATGCACCACTTCGCGTACTGCGCGCCGCTCGTCCACACCTTCTGGCCCGTCACCACCCACTCCTCGCCGTCCTTCACCGCGCGCGTCTTCAGCGACGCCAGGTCAGAGCCCGCGTCCGGCTCGGAGAAGCCCTGGCACCAGATCTCCTCCGCCGACAGGATCGGCGCCAAGTAGCGCTCCTTCTGCTCCGGCGTGCCCCACACCATCAGCGTCGGGCCGCCCAGCAGCAGGCCCAGCGTGTTCGCCGCGAACGGCACCCGCGCACGGCCCAGCTCTTCGAAGTAGATCGCCGACTCGCTCTGTGACGCGCCGCGCCCTCCGTACTCCGTCGGCCACGCCGGCGCCGCCCAGCCCGCGTCGTACAGGCGGCGCTGCCAGTCGCGGCGATACGCGAACTGCGCGTCGTCGCCTGCGTCCGCCGGCGGCTTCTCGCCCGGCTGGTTCTCAGCCAGCCAGCCGCGCAGTTCGTCGCGGAAGGCGATCTCCTTGTCGCTGAACGTCAGGTCCATGTCCCTCGGTAGGGAGACTACTGGAATCCTCGCGTGGAGGGTTGACACGTGGAGCCACGGTAGGGTTCGTCTTCTTGGGTCGGGCCATGACTCTCATTTCTCCTCCGTTGAGAACATCTCGGCCCACATCGCCACCACCGTCGACACCGCCGCGGGAAACGACCTCGCTTCCACGTTATGTTCAGCGACCAGCCGTTCATACCGGCCGAGCCAGCTAGACGAAAGCGATGGGAGCGTGGCTGGAGGGCTCACGCCGTCGCGCTCACTCCACACCAGCCGGACGGACGCAGCAAGCGCAGAGGGTTCGAGGAGCTCATGCTCAGCGAGGATCACCAGATCGACAAGGTCCCTTACCCGTGTGTTCTCGCGGTCGCCGTAGTCCCTGAGCATCCCGTGGAACTTCTCCGCGGCGTGCCGGTTGACGTCGATGATCTCAACGAGCGGAGCGACGACCCCCGCGAAGTCGAGTGAGTTCGGCAGTGGCACGAGGTCTGTCGCGCCGAGCTCGTGGGCGCGAGGCGAGATGTCCACCTGGACGCCTCCGAAGGGCTTGCCCGCAAGCTCCGCAGCGACCTTCACCCGCCAGGTGAGGCGGCCGCCGTCGGCCGCCGCCAGATGCTTGACCGGTCCGGGGATGAGCGTGAACTTGTCACCATCCACGTCCGCCTCAAGAGCCTCGACGAGCCGTTCTCTCAGCTCCTCAGCACCCGTTACATCGTCACGGAGACCGAGGTCGATGTCTTTGGTGAGCCGAGCATCGTCCCGCAGTCGGACCTCGAGCGCCATCCCACCCTTGAGCACCCACCGGCCGGGTTCGGCAGCGTGGAGCCTGCTGACGATCCGCTCGAAAAGTACCCGGCGGCGTAGCCGATCGAGACTGACCTCGGTTTCCTTCGAGCAGGAGAGCAGCCGCTGCTCGAGTGCCATGCGGAGCGCCTGGGCGGTCTGGTAGGTCACGTCGTCACGATCCGCTGGATCGCCCGCTCGAGGTACAGCGCAGCCTTCGCGTCAAGTTCCTCGGCCCGCGTCCGCAAATGGCGGATCGTGAGGAGCCCACCTTCGCGCGCTTCCTCGATCGCCCGCGCGAGTTGATCCTCTTCGGCGGAAAGAGCGGCGATATCCACGAGCGAGCGAATCACGGTGGTGAGCCTGAAGCCCGTACGCTCGACCACATCGCTGTCGGCGAGGTCGGCGTGGTGCAGGGCGACCGCTGTGTCCCGCATCGAGAACCCGGGGGGCACGGTGAGGTGCACGCGAGCGGACTCGAACTCGCCGACGCCATGAACCGAGAGCGCACTCTCGTGCGAGACGACGGCTCGGCCTCGCGACCAGAGCACCCAGCGGATCAGATCGTCGTGCACGTTCGGTACCCACTCCACGAGGCGGAAGAGACCGCGGTCGACGCGCAGCCAGTTGCCGGCGCCAACGTGATGCGCCTGCGCCTGGTAGGAATAGCCGATCTGCTTGGCCTGGGCTGCTGTGAAGTAGCCGCCCTGGTCGGCCGCTAGGCCGAATAGGCTTCGTCGTAGGTCGCGATGACTCGCTCGCACTCCTACATACTATATCGAAATTGCAGTTTCGCGCTAAAGGGTCGGCCAAAACTAAAGTTTTTATATAGTATCAAACGAGATATGGGAGATCTGCGAGGTTCCGCATAGCCTCGTCGTGGAGGGCATCGGGAGGGCCGAAGCGCTCCGCAATCTCGACCGGTGAGCCCAGGTCGATACGCCGCACACCGCGCTACATTCGGCTGTCCGTGTCAGCCGCCGACTCCGAACTGCGCGTAGCGCACCTCGACGCCGATGCTTTTGCAACTGAGCTGCTATCGAGCCCTAGAGAGCCGCGTTTGAGGAGTGCAGCTTGGACGGTGCGGCTCAGGCCGTGATTCGCTCGCGCTCGGCGCGCTCGGCTTCGGCGACCATTTCGGCCGCGCGCTTGGGGTCGCCGAGAGCCAGCAGGTGGGCGTTCAGGGCCAGGCGGCGCGCGGCGGCGTAGTCGAGCGGGACGCGTTTTCCGTCGATGACGGCGTAGGCGGTCTGCGAACCGTTGCTCTGCGAACCGTTGGTGTTGGTGCGTTTGCTCATGGTTCCAGGATAGGACATCCGTCAACCGGATTTGGTGTCGCCGATGGTCTCGGCGATGTGTTCGGCGAGCGGCCGGTAGGGGTCGTGTTTGCCGACGAACGCGATGCCCAGCAGCTCGTCATGGAGCTCGAGGTCGGTGAACTCGACCGTGTCGAGGCCGAGCGTGAGCAGGCCCGTGTTGAGAGAGACGTACCCCGCCCGGAGGTTGCCGTCGACGAACGGGTGAGCCCGCAGCACCTTGGCGTACAGCCGCGTCGCGGCGTGAACGGCGTCGTTGCTGTCGTTGGGAGCAGAGTCCCGGATGGCGGCGGCGGCGGTGTTGAACTCGGTGCAGATCTTGCCCAGGCGCCGACGAAGTTCGCGCGGAGTCGTTCCACGGTAGCCCCGGTCGTGAACGCCGAAGTACACGTGCTCGGCCTGGCCGTCTCGGAAACCACGCAAACGTCCGGCGCGGTCGGGGAAGAGCTCACCGAAGATCTCGCGGTGCCACGAGCACAGCAGTTCGGGGGACATCTCGATCGCTCCCGACTTCGCGACGGGCCCGAGCTTTACGAGCAGCTGGGCCAGCCGGTCGACGCTGATGTCCCAGGTCTCCTCCGGGGTGTGTCTGGCCGCGCAGAAGAACGGCGACTCCTCGTCGTCGTGGAATCCTCGGAACGGTGCACCGTGGCTTGGGGTCATCGCACGGGACTGTAGGGCGCGCTGCGGAAGCCTCAACGACAGCACCGGCTAGTACCCGGCTCTCGGCCCGCCCATGACCATGCCTCCTGCGTCGGCTCTCCCTTCCGCCCCTGGCACCCGTGCGATGCCGGCAGCCCTGTCGGGCTGCTCGCTCGCCGCTCGCTACCGCTCTCGACTCCCGCTGCTGGCGCACAGCACCAAACTCAAAACAGACCAGATGCACGGCTGTGCGGTTGCTGTGCGAACTCGTTGGCCGGTTTGAGGTGCTGGCGGTCATTAACCATGTGATGACTGCGGCGAGCATAGGAGCGTCCCGGGGTGGCGGGTACGCGCGCTATCTGGAGAGCAAGACGGTGGAGCCCGAGCGCGGGGACTACTACCTCACCCCGGACGGCGAGATGGTCCAGGCTCCCGGCCGGTGGCTGACCAACGCGGAGACGCTGGAGAGGCTGGGAGTCCAGGCCGGTGAGCCGGTAGATGGTGCGGACTTCATCGCGCTGATGGAGGGCCGACATCCCGGAACGGGCCGTTGGCTGCGACCCGAGGGCGCCGGTGGTGGCCGGGGAGGCGGGATCGACGTGACGTTGAGCGCGCCGAAGTCCGTCTCGACGGTGTGGGCGCTCGGAGATCCGTGGCAGCGCGAGCAGATCGAGCAGGCCCACGGCCGCGCGGTCGAGCAAGCAGTCCACCACCTGCGCGAGCAGGTGCCGGTCGTGCGGCGCCGCTACAGCGGCCAGGTCGTAGAAGAGCAGGCGAAAGACCTGATCGCCACCGAGTACCGGCACACCACCGCCCGCGGAGTCTCGGGGGCTCAGGCGCCGGACCCTCAGCTGCATAGCCACGTCGTTATCACCGGCGCTGTGCGCGAGGACGACCGGATCGTGGCTGTCGCGTCGCGGCCGATCTTCCGCTCCGCTCGGGAGCTGGGCGCGTTCTACCGCTCCGCGCTCGCCGACGAGCTCGCGCGAGAGGGATACGCGATCGAGCAGGGCACGGGGAAGGATGGCCGGTACTTCGAGATCACGGGTGTCCCCCGCGAGCTGTGCGAGGCGTTCTCCGGGCGCTCCCGTGAGGTCGCGCGAGCAGCGGAGCGCTTCCGTGCCCGCTACGGCCGAGCACCCGAACGCGGCGAGCTGCGCAACCTCGCGCTCGAGAACCGCCGCGCGAAGACGCTAACCACACGCTCGGACCTCCAACGAGTGTGGACACAGACCGCCCGCGATCACGGATTCGGCCCCGATGAGGCGGTGCGACTGATCGGCGCATCCGAGCGTCCGGCAGCCGAGCGCGCGATCGAGGATCGGGTCGAGGCGAAGCTGACCGAGCAGCACGCCGTCTTCGAGCAGCGCGACCTGCGCGCGATCGTGCTGGAGCAAACCGCCGGAGAGATCGCGCCGGATCAGGCACTCAGCATCGCGCGGGAGATGGTGAGCGACCGGCGCGTGCTGACTCTGGAGGGCGGACGGATGACCACCCTGGCCGTGCGCGCCCAGGAGCAGGCAATCGAACGCCGCGCCACACAGCTCGCCCAACCAGCGGGCCGAGACGTCGGCCACATTGCACGCGATAACGCTGCCCGTGAGGCAGCCGAGCGCATCGGCGGACCGCTCAGCGCCGAGCAGCACCACGCGCTCCAAGTCCTTACCGGCCCCGAGCGCGCCGCGGTCCTCGTCGGCCCCGCCGGGACAGGCAAGGGAGTCGTGATCGACGCCGCCGCCCGCGCGGAGCACGACGCCGGGCACGAGACAATCGGGGTCGCCGTATCGGGCTCCACCGCCGAGCGCCTCGGCACCGACAGCCCCGCGCTTGCCGGGCAGACACTCACCCTGGACTCGCTGGTCGCCCGCGCAAACACGGGGGCCATCCACGTCGGCAGGGACACGACAGTAATCCTGGACGAGGCTGGGATGGTCGACCACAAGCGCCTCGACGCCCTGACCCGGCTCATCGAGCGCTCCGGGTCCAAGCTGATCGCTGTCGGCGACGGCAAGCAGCTCCCCTCGATCGGCCCCGGCGGCATGTTCGACCGGCTCACCAAGCACACGCCCACCGCCGAACTCGCCGACATCCGCCGCACCAAGGACCCCGCCGACCAGCGCGCATGGCAAGCACTACGTGCAGGGGAACCCGAGCGCGCGATGGCGCACTACGCCTCACGCGGCCAGCTACACCTCTCAGACACCCGCGACCAAGCAGCAGAGCACGCCGTACAAACATGGGCCACGCTCACAGAGGACCGCAATATCCGCGAGGTCGCATTGATCGCCGACGCGGCGAACACGGAGATCGACCGGCTCAACGCCCGCGCACAACACCTACGCGCACAGCGCGGCGAACTCGGACACCACGAGACCCCGCTGCCCGGCGTCCACTACGGCCTACGTGAAGGCGACCTCGTCGCCTTCACTACGCAGCATCGCCCCCGAGGGCAACCACGGATCGAGAACGGAACCCGCGGACAGGTCAGCGCCATCCACGACCAGGGCGTGACCATCACGATCGACGGATCACAACGCAAGATCCAGCTCGCCGCCGAGCACCTCGACTCCCTGCGACTCGCCTATGCGCAGCATGTCTACCGCCAACAGGGCGCGACCGTCGAGCGCTCCGTCGTGCTCACCGGCGGCTGGCAGACCAGCAAGGAGACCGCCTACGTCGAGGCAACCCGCGCGCGCGGCGGCACCAGCTGGTTCATCGCACGCGACGACCTCGGCGCCGAAGGACAGGACGCCGCACGCATCACACGCCTCGCCCAACAGATGTGCAACAGCCGCGCGCAAACCCCATCACTCGCACACCCAGAGCTGCCCGACCCAGAGTGGGGGTCAGGATTCCGAATCCCGATCGCGCCCAGCCGCACCAGCCGCCTACCCGGCATCGCCCGCACCATCAGCCGCATCGCCCAACCACCAGCACCAGAGCGAACACGATGAGCCACAAGCTACAAATCGTCCCTCACGCTGACCGTGAGTCGGCGGAGGGGTCGGCCGGTACCGCCACAGTCGGAGCGAGTCCCATTGCCCTGGCCTGGTCGATCGTGACGATTTCCCGCCCGAATGGCAGCAGGGAGACGGGGGTGAGCTTGAAGTTCGCCAGCCCGAGCGGGATGCCGATGATCGTGAAGCACAGCAGTATCCCCGTGAGGAGATGCCCGAGTGCGAGGCACTTACAATGTGTCCTGATGAGCGGCTGGCACAAGGTCACCCTGTCCGATGGGGTGAAATACGAAGTGCGTCGCACCGCCGAGCGCACGTTCAAGGCCCAGCAGGAGGGCAAGATCCTCTGGACAGACGGGTGTGCGAGCGTGCGCGAGGCATTGCTTCAAGCAAGCGACACCGATCCGATCGACCCAGCGTTCTTACGCTCGCTCGTTGACGCGGAAGCGGTGATCACCGAGCGCAGTGTATGGCCGACGTAGAAACCGGTTTCAGCGGATGAATCGCCAAACAAGCGTTTGCCTTACATCCGATCGAGCAGCTCGCGCTTCTTGTCCTCGAACTCCTCCCCGGTCAGAACCCCGGCGTCTCGTAGCTCCCCGAGTTGGCGTATCGTCTCTGCTGAATCCGACGCCGTGGACGGTCCGCGGGCAGTCTGATCGCTGGCGGCTGAATAGGGTTGCTCCGCAGGCAGGGCTCGCACCGCCGCATTGACGGCGCTGGCGAAGGCCCTGACCTTTTCGCCCTTGCGGCGGTCGCATTGGTGGGTCAGCGACCAGCCGTCGCCGACGATCGTGAGATACAGCTCTCGGTGATCGGCCTTCTTCTTGAACCCGCCGGCCGATTGGACCTCAGCCTGAACGGCGTGTGTGAGGGGATGCGCGCCCTTTGGGGTCACGAGTCGGTCGGCGTAAAGCACGAACTTGCTGCCGCTGAACGCTTGGCCGAGCCTTCCCGTGCCGGCCTCAACCTTCGCGATGGGCCGAGACTCTCGGGCCTTCTGTAGGTTCTCGGCGACGCCGGTCGCGAAGCGCATCATCCGGCCGGCGCCGCCCTCACCGGTATCGGCGTCGTCTGCTGGTAGGTCGGGCGACTGATTGGGCTCGTCGGTCATTTGTACATCGCGTTGGTCGGGGCCTCAACGTGCGGCGGACTCGCGCCGGCCATCATGGTTCTCCCGCGCACTTAGCCACGTGCGCGCGTTCTACGAGTCTTTCGAATTCTTCCCCGACGCTGCGGACCACAACGAGCGCCTGTTCGATGTCCTTGACTGGCTGGCCTTGAGCGATCACTTCAGCCACCTGCTTGATGTCGCTCGCTCGTTCCTTGCTGTTCGTGATCATCTTCGCGAGCAGCGTTCGGTCTTCGCCGGGCGGGGGGCTCAACGCCGCAAGCCCGTCGGCTCGGCCGGTCGCGGTCACGGTGAGCACCTCGACCGCTCGGGTCTCTTGTTCGCGTGCCCCTTCCGGTTCGCCGCTGCGCAGAAGTTCATCGAGACGCGCGGCCTGTTTCTTTTCGCTGGCCCCGTAGAGGCGATTGAGCTTCCCACACGCCGCGTTGGCCTCGGCAATGTAGCGCCTGTGTGCGCCAGTAGCCGCCTGTTCGGATGCTGTGCTCGGCGTCTTCGTGGTGTTGGGGTTGCTCGCAGTTTGGGACGTTGTCGGGCTCTTGCCCACCTTGCTCGGCGACGTTTTGCCTGATGACGAACTCGTAGCCGCCACGACCACGGCGAGCACCACGAGCGGGATCGTCCACCGGGTCCAACGGGGGAGCGCGCGGTAGATAGTCGCAAACGCCTTCGCGAATTCCTTCACGACCCCGGCTCCGTCGCTACGAGCCAGCGCTCGGGCAAGCGGCGGGCGGTCCCTTTAGCTGTGGTCCGTTGCGCCGTCGCAAGTCGGGCAGCGAACATGATCGCTGCCGCTACCCGTCTCATTACCCGAGCCCCGCGCACCACAGGATGGCAAAGTACCACTTAGGGGGAACATGTCGGGTGTTCAGCCCGGCTCTGCGTCCCGAGACTGCCGGTGCAATGTTCCCCCCGCACCCACCGGTCGATGCCGCGCCGCACGGCTGCTGACCCGGTCGCCCAGCGGTTCGGCGCGGCAGTTCGGGAGGCTCGCAGACAGCGCGGCGAGACGCTGGAGCAGGTCTCACACCGGATCGCCCGCATGGACGCGAAGTACCTCGGTGAGATCGAGCGCGGATGGCACGCGCCCAGCATCCCAACTGCAAAGCGCATCGCCGAGGCGCTGGAGATGACCCTCGCTGAACTCACCAAGGACCTGTAGGGCAGTCCGAAAACCAAGGGTCGGTTGCCCGCCACAACTACATCGCCGCATCGCTACCGGCGTCACGACACTCGCGCGGTCGGCCCAAGCCCTCGGCGCGAAGCCATCAGATCGCTCGCCCGAGCCGAACGTCTCAACTACGCAGCCATGACTGGAGCGCCAGCCCGGGCGGCCGTCGCGCCATCTTGGACCCCCGCAGGTCACAAACGGAACCTCATTGGAACCTTGAAGCTGCCAGGAAGGCCAAAACCCCAATGTCCCGGGTCTTTCCAGCAGTGGGCGACACTGGGCTCGAACTTACCACCCGGTCTGCGCTCAGGGTGCTCTCAGATTTGCTCCGATCGTTCCGAAGATGTGCGGACGGTGGACGCTAGATCCGATCGACCTCGGCCCGAGCGAGCTGCATCCACTCGTCGCGTGCGACCTGAGCTGCGCGCAGGGTCGTCGCCATCTCAGGGATCTCCGCGATTTTCTGCTCCTCATCCCCTAGGCGCCAGTGCCGCGCTTTCTCACTTTCCGCCTTGAGGGATACGGTCATCACCTTCACGTATTCATCCACGAGCAGGTGGTCGTGACCAAAGTGCACCATCAGCAACGTCATCGCCTTGAAGACGGCTTCGACGTGGGGCTCGACCGTGAGGTTCGTCTCGGGATCGATGGCACCCATGGTTCCCGGCTTTACCTGGGCCAGCTCCTCCTCGGTGATCGGCTCTCGCCTGCTCGAGGTGTAGAGCGCCAGCGCTGCCTCGGTGATGACTCCATGCAGCCGCTCGCGTCGCTGGTTTCGTCGATCCCGAACGACGGCCAGGCGGTGCGCGACGAACTGCGCGGCGAGGCTGACGGTCGCGCCGACGCCGGCGCCGATGAGAATGGCCTCGCCGGAGGTCATGGCGGCGCGCGCGCTTGCGCTACTCGGCGAAGCCCTCCGGGCTCTGGACCACTTGTAGGCAGTAAGCTACGCACAGCGCGATCCCGTTGTGGCTGACGGCGAGTTTGCGTTTCTCGTCGACGTTGTCGGCCAGCTGCTCGAACGCCGCGCAGATCGTCTGGCGCTCGTCGGCCTCGTAGAGCGAGAGGTCGAGGTAGTAGGGGTCGCGGCCGTACTGCTCCTCGAGCCAGTCGAGCAGCGACCCGTCGCGGATGCGGCTCTTGGCGTCCTCGATCGACATCGAGAGGCCCTGGTCGAGCAGCGCGTTCAGCTGGAATCCGAGGTAGGTGTAGCGGGGGATCGGGTGTCTCACCCCCGCCACCCTACCGGCGTCAGCGCGCCGCCGTCACGCTCTCCTGGACGGTGCCGAACGCGGCCTCCACGAACGCCGCCTCGTGCGGGCTGCGCGCGTAGTCGGCGTACCGCTGCGTCGTCTCGATGTCGCGGTGGCCCCATCCACTCCTGAAGCGTGCGCATCGACACGCCGGTGGCGGCCATGCGCGTCCCGAACGTGTCACGTAGGTCGTGGAACCGGTGCGTCTCGTCGAGCCTGGCGGCCTTCAGCGCCTTGCGGTAGCGCCTGAGGATCGCTGCCTTGGACAGCGGCCGGTAGTGGCGATACTGGGCTCGAAATCGCCCCCGGACCTCTCAGGTCAGATAGGGCTTGTTAGCTGCTCTCAGGTGCTCTCAGATCAGCTCAGATTTGCTCACTGAAGTACCACGGCGACTGTCGATCACCGGTAGACCTGCGCGATCCCGCTACGCCGCTTCGCGCTGCTCGGGTGATCTGATCAGGCAGGAGTACAACGCGCCCGTCTTTGCCAAGATCCCGAAGCGTCGCTATATCCGGCCAAGACTCGGGCGCGTCTACGGTTCTTTCCTCGACGCTCATCGGACAAGCCTAGCGGCCTGTCCGGCACGCTCCAGCGCAACTCAGTCCACTACGAGGACCTTGTAGGTGCCTTCTACGGCTCTACCGTCGCTCACTGTGATCGCAACGAGGACTACCGTGCTCCCCGCTTGCACCCATGTGCAGAGCGAGCCGATGCGGCGGGATATCTGACCTTCCAGTGCGCCGTGCAACGAACGTAGCCGCGACCTCGACCCGAGATGCCATTGTGGCCATCAGCCCACGGCGCCTAGGTTCCAGTCAGACGCCAAGTCTGTAGTAGCCGCGCCACCCTGTGAGGTCGGGCAGCTGCGCATCGGTAACCTCCGGCCAGGATCGCATTGGCCGCATCGCGATGTCCTGGCCGTAGCACCGAATCGCCGCGGAGTAAGTCCTGTAGTCGTGGCGTCTCAGCCGGACGAAGTCTCCCTCGCTGTACCGGCCGGAGAGGCTCGGCGCCTGCTGGAGCGCCTTGGCGTCCATGCGGCCGTGGCGATGCGTGAGAACGTCTCGGATCGCGCCGAACTCGGTGAGAGCCTCGTCCAAGTCGGCGGGGATCGGCCGGTCCGATGCCGACCCAAGACCTGCGCCGCGCAAGCGCGCCTCGTAGCGCTCGGCACCGCTGCCGGTCAGCCGGTCGAGCTTCGGTAGTTTCCCCTCAAGCATCTGAACCAGCGCCTCCTTGAGGGCGTCGCGGCTCTCATCGTCGAGCGCGCCGGCCGCCTCCGGGTTCGTCTCCTCGGCTGCCCGCATCAGAAAAGCCCTGCAAAACAGGGCTTTCGTTACATGGGCGATACTGGGCTCGAAGCGGTGCTCACCGAGACGAGACTGGCTGGCCGAGCAGTCGGTCTTGTCTGCAAACGTCAGGGCAAGGGGCGGAATCTAATTCGTTGGCCGTTCTGACCCGCTCGCGGTCAGTATCGGTATGGCGCATAGACCTATGTCCGAGCAGGCGTTGCGGTTGGGGTTGGCTCAGCTTGCCCGGTCGCTACGCCGCGTCAACCCCGGCGTGCAGTTCACTTTCGTCCGGCCAGATGAAAGGTTGAATGGGACCGCCGCGCCGTCGAGGGCGAGGAAGGTCCGACGGCCCGTCGCCCTTCCAGAGGATGAGAGCACGGTCGTCTACCGGCGAGGCATGGCGGCCGCGACCTCCCTGCGCGGGTCGTAGGAAGATCACGTCCACGAACGCCCTGAACACCTGCTGTTTCTCCTCTCGCGGCAGGGCTCTCAGTGCTTCGGCGGTCAGTCCGTGCGCGCCGATGGCTGCACGAGCGCCGAGCGTATCTATCTGCTGCTCCGCTTGCGATACAGCATCGACGTATTGCGCTAGCCATGTGCTCCAGTCGTCTCCGAGCAGGCGTATCGCTTCGGTGTTTTCACGGAAGGTGTCCAGGTTCTCTTGAGCGTCTTGGAGGGCGGCGAGGGCCGCGGCCATCTTCTCGTCGACCGACGAGCCGTGGAACTCGGGTCGCAGGCGTTCCAGCTCGGCACAGATGGCGCTTTCGACGTACTCCTCGACTGCGGTTGCGAGGACTGCCGAGGGAGAGGGGCAGCGTCCGGCCGCGTGTTTGCGTCGGCAGCGATAGACCCGCAACGTCTTTTCGCCGGACTTGGCCCAGCCCTGGGACATCAGATAGCGACAGCCTGCGCAGCGGATCACGCCGCTGAGCAGGGGCAGCGGGGTGCCAGGCTTGGCTTTGCCGGGGCCGCCGAATGCGTTTGTGGGGTCCATCTGCGCGGATTCCCACAGCTTCGGGCTCACGAGCGCCGGGTGAGCGTTCTGGTTGATGGCCGGGACTCGCCTACCTTTGTTCTGCTTGGCCGACCAGAAGACCTCGCCCAGATAGATCCGCCGGGCGCAGAGGCGCTGTACCGCCTGAGCGGTCCAATCCCGGTCCGGTTGCGGTGCCACCTCCTGCAGCCACTTCGCGATTGCGCTCCATGTGCGCTTCTGCTCGCCTCTCATGCGAAACGCCTCTTGGACGAACGGGGCGTCGTCGTTGGGCGTGAAGCGTCCGTCGGCCCCGCGGTCATATCCAAAGGCGCCGTAGGGGGCGACGTGGACGCCGCGCTCGACGGCCGACCTGGCCGCGGTCTCCCAGTTCTCCTTGTTCAGCTCGCGGAAGTACTCCGCCATGCCCAGCGACAGCTGCAGGAACAGCCGCCCCTGCGGCATCGTGAAGTCGAACTGGGGCTCGCTCGCGCTGGCGAACTCGCCGCCGTACTCCACCAGTTCGCTGAGCGCCGTATAGCCGCCGATCAGCGTGCGGGCGAAGCGGTCGAGCCGGTAGACGACGATGCCCTTGCTCTCCCCGCGACGAATGCGCTCCATGATCGCGTTGAGGATCGGCCTGTCCATCGTGCCGCCGGACACGTTCTCCTCGGGCGGGTTGAGCTCCAGGCGCTGGCCGCGGCGCTGCGCCCAATCTCGGATCGCTTTCTCCTGCGTGGCGGGGGAGATGTAGCTCTCGCCAGAGCGATCGCCGACCCGCGAGACGCGGATGTAGCCGTCGAACGGCGCTCCCGCAACGTCCGTTCCTCGATCTAGATTTGAGACCGATGCCACCCGAGGACTATAGCATCGCAGTGATAGATATGGACGCCTTCTACGTCTCGATCGAGCTGCGCCGCCATCCCGAGCTGCGCGGCAGACCCGTCGTCGTCTCCGGCACGGGGCCGCGCGCGGTCGTCACCACAGCCAGCTATGAGGCGCGGCGCTTCGGCGTCGGCTCCGCCATGCCCGCCTCGCGCGCGCGGCGGCTGTGCCCCGACGCCGTCTTCCTGCCGCCCGACTTCCAGACGTACCGCGCCGCCTCCAAGCAGGTCATGGACCTGGTGCGCGCGCACGTCGAGCGCGTCGAGGTCGTCGGGCTCGACGAGGCGTATCTGGACATCGCCGGGCTGTTCTCGCCGCGCGCCGCCATGCGCAGGCTGCTCGCCGAGATCAAGTCCGAGACGGAGCTCGTCTGCTCGGTCGGCATCGGCCCCAACAAGCTCGTCGCCAAGGTCGCGTCCGACGCCGAGAAGCCCGCCGGCTTCGTCGTGCTCACCCGCGAGCAGGCGTGTGCGCGCTTTGGCGCCTCGCCGCCCGGGCTCGTGCCCGGCATCGGGCCCAAGACCGCCGCGCGCCTGGCCGAGCTGGGGCTGACCACGCTCGCCGCGCTCGCCAGCGCGCCCGAGCAGCTGCTCGTCGATCGTTTCGGGCCGAACCTCGGGCGCGAGCTCCGACGACGCGGGCGCTTCGAACACGACGGCGAGATCGGCGCCGAGCGCAAGGTCGTCTCCGAGTCGCGCGAGCGCACCTTCGACACCGACGTCAGCGACCCCGCACAGATGCGCGAGCAGCTGTCGCTGATGGCCGAGGAGCTGTGCGCCGGCCTGTCCGCGCACGGGCGCCGCGGGCGCACAATCGGCATCAAGGTGCGCCTCGACGACTGGACCACCGTCACCCGCGCCCACACCGTCGCTGAGCCCACCTGCGACGCGCAGCTCGTCAGCGAGGTCGCGCTGCGGCTGCTGCGCGAGTACGCGCCCGCGCGGCCCGTGCGGCTGTTGGGGGTGCGCGTCGCCGGGCTCGGACCGCGGCCGGGGGCGGCCGTGGGAGACGGCGGCGAGGCACGGGCTGGCGAGGACGCACGCGCGTCGGGCGGCCCGCGCGAGCCCGCCGACCAGCTGGCGCTGCCCGTATAGGATCGCCGCCATGGCGGTCAGCCGGCGATGAGCCTCATCGACGTGGGCGACGTCCAGCTCGACTGCGAGCGCAGCGGCACCGGACCGCCACTGCTGATGATCATGGGCCGCAGCGGCACCTACGCGCACTGGGGCGAGCCGTTCCTCGAGCAGCTGCGCCGCGACTTCGAGCTGATCCTCTACGACCACCGCGGCGTCGGTGCCAGCACGCGTCTCGAGGGGCCCCTCACCATCCGCCAGATGGCCGAGGACGCCGCCGGCCTGCTCGCCGCGCTGGAGCTCGACTCCGCGCACGTGCTCGGCATCTCCATGGGCAGCATGATCGCCCAGGAGCTCGCGCTCGCCAACCCCCAGCTCATCGACACGCTCACGCTCGGCTGCAGCTACTGCGGCGGCCCCGGCGCTACCAGCACGCGCGAGCAGGTCATGCAGCGGGTGGCCGAGGCGCTCGCCTCCGGTGACCCCGAACGCGCCATCCGCGCCTCCTGGGAGGCCAACGTGTCGCCCGCGTTCGCCGCCGACGAGCACGCCTGGGCGCGCTTTCTGGAGATCAGCCTGCGCCGGCGCGTCGCGCTCGAGGTGATCGTCGCGCAGACGCGCGCGTGCGCCGAGCACGACACCCACGCGCGGCTGGGGCAGATCGCGCTGCCCACGCTGCTGATCCACGGCACCCTCGATGAGGTGCTGCCCGTGAACAACGGCCGCATCATCCACGAGCTGATCCCCGGCTCGCACCTGGAGCTGTTCGACGGCGTCGGGCATCTGTTCTTCTGGGAGCGCCCCCAGCGCTCCGCCGAACTGCTGCGCGCGCACGTTGCCGCCTACGCCTGAGCGAGGAGATCTCGCCTCGGCGAATCCTTCTCGTCGACTCTCGCCTCTCATCACATATGAGCCCGAGCGCCCTCTCCTGGCCAACCGAGCAGGTCGTCAGCGCCGCCCAGCGTGGCGATGAGCGCGCGCTGGCCGCGCTCGTCTCGGGCTCGCATCCCAACGTCCGGCGCTTCGCGCGCACGCTGTGCGCCAGCCGCGAGGACGCCGAGGACGCCGCGCAGGAGGCGCTCGTGGTGCTGTACCGCAAGATCGGCACGCTCCGCGCCGCCGCCGCGCTCGCCTCGTGGATGTTCCAGATCGTGCGCCACGAGTGCATCCGCCGGGCGCGTGGGGTCCGGCCCGCCGCGGAGCCCGAGGTCGGCGTCGAGCGCTCCGCCGAGGACTCCGCGCTCGCACGGCTCGAGCTCGAGCGGGTCGTCACCGCGATCGCCGCGCTCCCCGCCGAGCAGCGCGCGGTGCTCGTCCTGCGCGACGTGCAGGGCCTGTCAGGGGCAGCCGCCGCCCAAGCGCTCGGCGTCAGCCGCGCAGCGATGAAGTCCCGATTGCATCGGGCACGCGAGGCGCTGCGTATAGAGCTCAGAGGCCCGTGCCAGAGCCCGGGCGAGGACGATCGCGACGGAGGATCAGACCATGAATGACGACAGTGCCGCACCATTCGCCAGCACCAGCGTCGCCCGCCACCTCGCGCGCGGTGCGGTCGGCTTCACGCTGATCGGCGCCGCGTTCGCGCTCGCCGCCGGCGGCACGCCAGTCGCGCTCGCGCTGATCGTGCCGGGCGCATTGGCGCTGCGCGGCTGTCCCACCTGCTGGCTCGTCGGGCTCGCCCAGACCATCTCCGCCGGGCGCGTCCAGCGCAGCTGCCGCTCCGGCCGCTGCGATCAGGACGGTGGACGCCAGCCTCTGTCCAGGGTCGTTTGACCAACCTCGATCAGATAGCCGTCAGGATCACGGATGTAACAGCGGATCTCCGTCGCGTGCTGCTTCGGCGGCGTCAGGAACTCGGCGCCGCGCTCGCTCCACTCCGCGTACACCGCCTGGATGTCCGCCACGCGGATGTTGAGGAAGCTGCTCACCCGATCCGGGTCTGGCTGCGTCTCGAGCGTCACGGTCGGCTTGTCGTCGGTCGGACCTCCACCGACGTTGATGATGATCCAGCTGTTGGCCAGCGCCACATACGTCACCTCGTCACCCGCCTCGCCCGAGATGACGGTCCTGCCGCCCAGCACGTCGGTGTAGAAGCGGCGGGACCGCTCGACGTCGGCTGAAACGATGAAATGGGCCAAGACCATCTCGTGGTCGACGGTGCTCATGCTGACCTCCGTTGTTGAGATTGATTGCATAGTCGCGCCTCACGCCGCACATCGCGCCCGTGTACGTCCCTGGTCCACAGTCTGGGCGGCCAGCAGCCGCACGCCGAGGAGAGCGCTAGATTCGCCCGGCGATGGCGGCTTCGGAGCTCACGGTCACGCTCGACGACGGCGTAGCTCTCTCGGGCGATGACTCGGGCGCCGGCGACAGCGTCCCGATCGTGCTGCTGCACGGCCTCACCGCCACCCGCCGCTATGTCGTCATGGGCTCCACCGTGCTGCAGCGCGCCGATCACCGCGTGATCGCCTACGACGCGCGCGGACACGGCCGCTCCTCGCCCGCACCGGACGAGCGCGCCTATGGCTACGAGCGGCTCGCCGCCGACCTGGAGGGAGTGCTCGACGCCGCCGGGGTGCAGCGGGCGCTCCTGGCGGGCGCCTCGATGGGCGCGCACACGGCCATCCGCTTCGCGCTAGCGCACCCCGAGCGCGTGGCGGCGCTCGCGCTCGTCACGCCCGCGTTCGATCCCGCCGGCCACGCCGGCGCCGACTTCGCCGGGTGGGATGCGCTGGCGCACGGGCTGCGCGAGGGCGGGGTGGAGGGCTTCGTGCGCGCGTATGACCTCAAGAGCGTGCCCGAGTCCTTTCGCGCGACCGTCCAGACGGTGCTGCGCCAGCGCCTCTCCGCGCACGAGCATCCGCACGCGGTGGCAGACGCGCTCGAAGTCGTGCCGCGCTCGCGCCCGTTCGACGAGCTCTCGCAGCTCGCCGCGATCCAGGCGCCGACCGTCGTCGTCGCCAGCCGCGACGAGGCCGACCCCGGCCATCCGCTCGCCGTCGGCGAGAGCTACGCGCGCACGATCCCCGGCGCGCGGCTCGTCGTCGAGGCGGCGGGCGTGGATGGGCATTCGATCCCCTCGCCGATCGCGTGGCAGGGCGGGCAGCTCTCGCGCGTGATCGCGGAGCTCGCCGCTTCGGCAGCCCTTGCCCGATAGTACGTGATAACATACGCTCGTATGCCGGTACGCGAATGGGACGGAGCCAGCTACGACCGCATCTCCGCCACGATGGAGGCGCTCGGCCTCGGCGTCCTCGAACGCTTGGAGCTGCGTGGCGATGAGACCGTGCTCGACGCCGGCTGCGGCTCCGGGCGCATCACGCAGGCGCTGATCGAGCGCCTGCCGCGCGGGCGCGTGATCGCGATCGACGAGTCGCCGTCGATGATCGCGGCGGCCCGCGAGCGGCTCGGGCCCGACGCCGATGTGCGCGTCGGCGACCTGCTGGAGCTGGAGCTGGAGGCGCCCGTCGACGCGATCCTCTCGACCGCCACGTTTCACTGGATCGCAGACCACGAGCGGCTGTTCGCGCGCCTGCGCGCCGCGCTCGCGCCCGGCGGACGGCTGGTCGCGCAGTGCGGAGGGGAGACCAACATCGACATCCTGCGCGGCAAGGCCAACGAGGTGCTCGCGCACGAACCGTATGCCCGGCACTTCCTCGACTGGACCCCGCCCTGGAACTACGCGGGACCCGACGTCACCCGCGAGCGCCTGCTCGCCGCCGGCTTCAGCGATGCCGAGTGCTGGCTGACACCGGCGCCGCGCGAGCCCGAGGACCCGCGCGCGTTCCTCTCGCAGATCGTGCTCGGCCCGCACGTGCAGCAGCTGCCCGAGCCGCTGCGCGAACTGTTCATGGACGATGTGCTGGCCGCGCTCGGCGAGCCGGTGGTGGTCGACTACGTGCGCCTGAACATCGACGCGACCGCCTGATCCGGAGCGACCTCCGCGCCGCTGAGAAGCGCCGCATAGCGGCCGCCCAGCTCCAGCAGCTCCTCGTGCGTGCCGCGCTCGACGATGTGCCCCGAGTCGAGCACGAGGATCTGATCGGCGTCCCTGATCGTCGAGAGCCGGTGCGCGATCGCGATCGTGGTGCGCCCGCGCGAGAGCTCATCCAGCGCCTGCTGCACCGCGCGCTCGGTCTCCGTGTCCAGCGCCGAGGTCGCCTCGTCGAGCACCAGCACCGGCGGGTTGCGAAGCACGGTGCGCGCGATCGCGATGCGCTGCTTCTCCCCGCCCGAGAAGCGGTAGCCGCGCTCGCCCACCGGCGTGTCGTAGCCCTCCGGCAGGGAGGAGATCAGCTCGTGGATCTGCGCCGCCTTCGCCGCCTCTTCGATCTCCTCGTCGCTCGCCTGCGGACACGCGAAGCGCAGGTTCTCGCGGATCGACGCGTGGAACAGGTAGGTCTCCTGGGAAACCAGGCCGACGGTCGCCGCGAGCGAGTCGAGCGTCACGTCGCGGATGTCGACGCCGTCGATGCTCACGCAGCCGCGCTGCGCCTCGTACAGGCGCGCCACCAGGTACGCGAGCGTCGTCTTGCCCGAGCCCGTCTCGCCGACCAGCGCCGTGCGCGTCCCCGCGGGGATCTCCGCGCTGATCTCCTCGAGCGTCCACGGCGCGTCCGGCGCGTAGCGGAACCACACGTCCTCCAAGCGCACGTCGCCGCGCACGCCGCTGAGCGTCCTCGCGCCCGGGCGCTCCACGATGTCCACCGGCAGGTCCAGGTACTCGAAGATGCGCCCGAACAGCGCCAGCGACGTCTGCACTTCCAGGCCCACCGACAGCAGCTGCTGCATCGGGAACAGAAGGCGCGTCTGCAGCGTCGTGAACGCGACCACCGTGCCGATCGAGATCGCGTCGTGGCCGTGGGCGATGTTGTAGCCCGCGAACCAGTACACCGCGGCCGGCATGATCGCGAACGCCATCTGCACCGAGGCCATGCGCCAGCGCCCCGCCATCCGCGCGCGCACCTCCAGGTCGGCCAGCTCTCGCGACTCCCCGGAGAAGCGCTCGACCAGCTCATGCGAGCGGCCCATCGTCTTGCCGAGCAGGATGCCCGACACCGACAGCGACTCCTCGACCAGCGTCGACATGTCCGCGAGGCGACTCTGGCGCACCGACTGGATGCGCCGGCGCTCGTTGCCCACGCGGCGCGTCAGCCACACGAAGAACGGCAGCAGGATCAGCGAGAACACCGTCAGCTTCCAGCTCAGCGCGAACATCGCCGTGACCGTCGCCAGGACCGTGGCCACCGTCGAGACGGTCGAGGTGGCGGTGCTCGTGACGACGTCGTCGATGCCGCCGATGTCATACGCGATCCGCGCCTGCACCTCGCCCGAGCGCGTGCGCGTGAAGAACGCCAGCGACATTCGCTGCAGGTGCGCGAACACCGCCGCGCGCAGGTCGTGCATCACGTGCTGGCCCACCTGGTTGGAGATCCACGTCTGCGCCACGCTGATCACGCTGTTGATGACCGCCAGCGCGATCATGCCGCCGACCAGCCACGACAGCAGCGTCAGATCGTGGCGGATGATGCCCTTGTTGATCGCTTCGCGCAGCAGGAACGGCGAGGCCACGCTCAGCACCGAGCCGAGCACGATCAGCCCCAGCAGCAGCCCCAGGCGCAGCCGGTAGGGGATGAACAGCCGGCCGATACGGCGCAGCGAGACGTGTTTGTCGGGTACATCCTCGGGGCGTGGGCCCGGCTTCGTCGCGTCTTTCCCCCGCGCGCGTCGGCCGCCATCGCCACCGTGTCCCTGGGCGAAGGGCTGATGGCTCACGCGGCTGACTTTACCGGCGCTCCGCCGAGTTCTAGGGTTAAGGGTGATGGACCTCTCCTCCACCGAGACGCGCGTGCTCGGCTGCCTGCTCGAGAAGCAGCGCACCACCCCCGACGCCTACCCGCTGTCGCTGAACGCGCTGCGGCTGGCGTGCAACCAGTCGACCAACCGCGATCCCGTGGTCGAGTACGACGAGAGCACCATCCGCGACGCGCTGCACCGGCTGGAACGCCGCGGCTACACGCGCCTGGCCAGCGGCGCCGGCAGCCGCGCCGCCAAGTACCGCCACCTGCTCGCCGACGCGCTGCCGATGGAAGCGGGGCGAGCAGGCGGTGATGTGCGTGCTGATGCTGCGCGGCCCGCAGACGCCGGGCGAGCTCAAGCAGCGCAGCCGAGCGCATGCACGCGTTCGCCGATCTCGCCGGCGTGCACGACACGCTCGTGCGACTGATCGGGCGCGAGCTCGTGGCGCGCCTGGAGCGGCGCCCCGGGCAGAAGGAGGAGCGCTACGCGCAGCTGCTGCAGGGGCGAGGACGTGGCCGACGAGGCCGCGAGGCGCCGCTGGCATACGCAGTCGACCGCCGACGCGGCCGTCCGCCCGGCGACCGACGGACGCTCGACGGGCTGCATGAGCGCGTGGCGCAGCTGGAGCGCGACGTGGCGCTGCGTGCGCGAGCAGATCCGCCATCCTGCCCCGCAGGTGCAGTCGTGATCCACGCCCAGCTGATCCTCGCCGCCTCCTCCTCGGACACCGCCAGCGGCGTCGGCATACCCGCTGGCGCTGGCCGCGGGGCTCGTGTCGTTCCTGTCGCCGTGCGTGCTGCCGCTCGTGCCCGGCTACCTCTCGACGGTGATCGGCGTCACGCCCGCCGACCTCAAGGACGGCGTCGGGCGCCCGGCGCGTGCTCGTGCCGAGCCTGCTGTTCATCGCGAGCTTCTCGCTGATCTTCATCCTGCTGGGGCTCACCGCGACGGTGATCGGCTCGTCGCTCAACGCCCACAAACAGACGCTCGAGCAGGCCGGCGGCGTGCTGATCGTCGCTGATGGGCATCGTCTTCCTGGCGACGCCGTTCATCGGCCTGCTCAACCGCGAGTGGCACTCGGAGTCGCTGCTGCGCCTGGCCGGCCGCGGCGGGCCGCTGGTCGCGGGGGCCGCGTTCGCGATCGCGTGGACGCCCTGCACGAGCATCACGCTCGGCGCGATCCTCACGCAGGCGGCGGTCTCCAGCTCGGCCGCGCACGGCGCGCTGCTGCTCGCGTTCTACTCCGCCGGCCTCGCGATCCCGTTCCTGGCTGATCGCGCTCGCGTTCGAGCGCATGACGAGCGCGCTCGCGGTCGTCAAGCGCCACTTCCCCGTGATCATCGGCGTCGGCGGCGCGGTCATGATCTGCCTCGGCCTGCTGATCCTGACGGGCGAGTTCACGACGCTGAACACCCAGGCCAACGACCTACTGCAGGGCACCGGCTTCAACGTCTCGAACATCTGAGGCGCTGACGGTAGCGTCGGCTCAACCATTGGGACTGGCCCCGCCGGGTGCGGATGCGTACCGGCCGGTGAGTTGATCAGGCGACTGGTGCTGCGGCACGCTGGTGGTGGGCAGCACGTAGCCGGTCGGCAGTGCCCTTGCCACCCGCCGCGTCGATCGCCTTGTCTGATGCGCCGACCTCGCTCAGGCGCTCGGCCAAGTCTGTCGAGAGGATCGCCAAGTCGAGCTCAAGCACATCGGCGCCTATCGGGAGCCCCTCGTCGCTGGTGTTGTCGGCTGAGTTCTGTTCTGGCATTGTGCCTCCTTAGCGACGTGTTGCCGATCCGAGTCGTCTTGGCCGGACCCCGTTTGTCGGTCCACCACGAGTGAGAGGGTGGTGGATATGACGGGTGGGAAGGTAGCGTCTTGTCCGGACGGGTAGAGGACGCGTTGTGGTTTCGCGGCCGTTGTCGCGAAGGCGCGAGCGTAGCGAGTGCCGAGTGGCAATGGCCGCGGCGCGCGGCGCTGACCCCCTCGTGGGGTTAGGCCGCGAGCGCGGCGTCGTCGGCGGGCCACTCGGCGGCGAACGCCGCCGGTGCGCGCATCCCGAGTGAGCTGTGTGGCCTGCGCGTGTTGTAGTCCTCGCGCCAGTCGCCGATCACGACGCGTGCCTCGGTGAGGCAGGAGAACTCCTCGACGTCCAAGAGCTCGTCGCGGACGCGGGAGTGGAAGCTCTCCACGAACGGGTTTTGCCACGGCGAGCCGGGCTCGATGAACACCGTCCCCGTGTTGGCGTGCTCGCACCAGTCTCTGAGCGCGTGCGCGGTCATCTCCGGCCCGTTGTCCATCCTCAAGAGCTCGGGGGCGAGGCCCCGTTCGCCGCACAGCCGCTGTAGCGTCGCGACAACCGTGTCGGCATCGATGCTGCGCGCTACCAGCATCACCAGCGCCTCGCGCGTGAACTCATCAACGATGTTGCACATCTTCAACGCCCGCCCACAGGCGGTCTGGTCGAACTGGAAGTCAAATGCCCACACGTGGTTGGGCCGCTCGGCCCGCAGCCGCTTGGCAGGCACGGTCGAGTCCCCCAGCCGCCGGCGCTTGCGCTTGCGCACAGGGACCCGCAGCCCCTCCTCGCGCCACAGCCGCTGAACCCGCTTGCGGTTGACCTCCCAGCCCTCCTGGCGCAGATGATGGTGCGCACGCCGGTACCCCCACCGCGGGCGCTCCCTCGAGAACTTCCTGAGCTCTGCGCGCAACGCCGCGTCATCCTCGGCCCGCTTGGGCTCGTGGCGCTGCGTAGAGCGATGCTGCCCAACGACCCGGCATGCCCAGCGCTCGCTGACGCCGAGACGGTCACGGAGCATCGCGACCGCCCGGCGCCTGCGGACCGGGCCTACCAATTTCCCGAGGAGATCTCCTTCAACGCACGGTTTTCCAGCGCCTGGTCAGCCACGATCGCCTTCAAACGACCGTTCTCACGCTCCAGTTCCTTCAACCGCTTGACATCGTCCGCCTTCATCCCGCCGTACTGGTTACGCCACCGGTGAAACGTCTGCTCGGAGACCTCAAGCGCCTTCGCGGCCTCCGGGATCGTCTTGCCCTCGCCGAGCAGCCGCTCAGCCTCCCGCAACTTGCGGATGATCTGCTCCGGCGTATGCCTACGTCGCTTCATCGTTGGAGTTCCTTCCTCGCCCATCACCATGGACGCAAGAAACTCTCACAAGCACCGGACCGAACTCAGGGGGTCACGCCAGTCTGGCACATGCTCCAACGGCTGCGGCTACGGTCGGAGAGCCTTCAAACGACTGCTTTATGCAGTCAAACGAGCCTTCTCCAGTGTAGTCGATGACCAGCATGCCCAAGAGCCTGTCACCCGTATCGTGCGAGTACAGACGCACGGCGATTATGCCGGTGTAGGCGGACGCGTTGCGGAACTGCTCGAAGCTCATTCCATAGCGCTCGTGCTTAGGCAGTCGCTCGAACTCCTCACGAGATAGCGTCCGCAGGGGCGTCAACGACACCATCAGGTTCTGGCCCATCTCCCAGGCAGTGCCGGCAACACCTATGCCCCTTCTCCAGACGATCCCGCTGGCGTTGCGGTGGAAGGGCAGGAAGAATCGCCACCGACGGTCGAATGCGCCCGACTGCTCGTCGCAGAGCCACACCTGCACAGCCACTGCGTCCAGCCTTAGATCTGCGCATTCATGCGACAGCGCCGCCGCGAGCTCTTGGCAGAGACGCGCCATGTCCGAGTCCAGTTCGTACTCCTCGGCGGTGCGCTTCTGCTCCTGGGCATCGAAACTCTTGAGCAAGGCGAAAGCCGGCACGACGATCGCCGCGACCAAGGTCGCGATGAACCATCCGCTCCACGGCTGCCAAGCAGACACCTCTGGCTGATGCGCACCCTCCAGGATCGTGGCGACCCGAGAAAGAACGCCAGCACGTCGGCTGTGGTCCGGTGACGGCGATATGCATGAACCACTTGTGCTCGTGCTCGCTGCACCGTCAAGCCGATCCCGCGGGCATAGACCGACTTTATGGTTGCGTTCGGACGAGCAGAATCACTGGTGGTCTACGGCCCTGGGGTCGCCGCCGCGGCGCGAGCACCACCCGCGACCGCGCGGCGCTCCACGAACCGCCGTTCCCACGCTTCCTGGTTGCGCTTGGCGTCGAGCACGAACGGGGAGTAGCCGATCGCCTTGACGATCGCGCGGTTGATCGCCGACTCGGGGAAGGGGAGCGGTCGCAGCACGTCCACGAACAGCACCACGCGTGTCTCGTCGGTGTCGTTCCACACCTCGTGGTTGAACGTGTCGTCGAAGACCATGCTCCTGCCCGCTTCCCAGTGGCGCACGTCCTCGCCGACGCGGATGCGGCACGCCTCGGCGTCCTCGGGCACGATCAGGCCGAGGTGGTAGCGCAGCACGCCCTTGTAGGGGCCGCGGTGGTCGAGGATGTGCTTGCGCGGGGAGAGGATCGAGATCATCGCCGTCCTCATCCCCGGGATCTGGCGCATCAGCTGCGGCGGTACGCGGGCACATCTCCACCCCGAGCTTCGCCTCGAAGCCGTAGCCGTACAGGAAGAACGTCTTCCAGCGGTCGTCGTCGGTGATCTCGATCTGGTCCTTGGAGATGTCCTGGAAGTTGGCCAGGGCGGTCTGGTCCTCGAGCAGCCGCTCGGCCTCCTCGCGGATCACCGTCCAGTTGTCCTCGATGTGCTTCACCCAGGGGAAGCGCTCGAGCGGGAAGAACGTCGCGTCACCGACCAGCGAGCGCCTGCCGATGAAGCGCTCGATCGGGGCGAGGATGCGTTCGCCGGCGGCGATCGTCAGCTCGACGGTCCGCTCCCACAGCGACTTGCCGGACATCTAAGTCTCCTTCCCGACGGTATTGCGACCCGACGGGAAGGAGCTTAGAACACGTGTTAGGCGGCCTCGCGCAGCGCGGCCAGCTCAGGCGACTCGGCGAGCTTCTTCAGCGCCCGCTGCTCGAGCTGCGAGGCGCGCTCCGCGGAGAAGCCGAGGCGCTTGCCGATCGCGGTGAGCGTCTGCGGGCTCCTCGCGGCCGGTGCCGAAGCGCAGGGTCAGGACCTTGCGCTCGGTTTCGGGCAGCTGCTCGATCGCGCGGTGCACGATCCGCTCGCGCTCGTTCTCCCAGGCGGTCTCCTCGGGCACCTCGGCGTCCGAGGGGAGCAGGTCGCCGAGCGCGGTGTCGCCGTCCTCGCCGATCTGCTGGTCGAGGCTGACGAGCGCCGCGCGCTGGTGGCGCACCTCTTCGACCTGGTCGATCGGCAGGCCGGTCTCCTCGGCGAGCTCCTCGAGCGTGGGCTCGCGGCCCAGCCGCACCGACAGCTCGCGCTCGACGCGCCCGACCTTGCGGGAGCGCTGCGCGACGTGGACGGGCAGGCGGATCGTGCGGCCGGAGTTCTCCAGGCCGCGCTGAATCGCCTGACGGATCCACAGCGTGGCGTAGGTCGAGAAGCGGAAGCCCTTGCGCCAGTCGAACTTCTCGCTGGCGCGGATCAGGCCGAGCATGCCCTCCTGGACGAGGTCGCCGAGGGGCAGGCCCTGGTTCTGGTAGCGCCGGGCGTTCGATGCGACGAGGCGCAGGTTGGAGTTGACGAGCAGTTCCTTGGCGTGCAGGTCGCCGCGCTCGATCCGCTTGGCCAGGTCGATCTCCTGGGCCGGGGTGAGCAGGGGGTAGCGGCGCGAGTGCGCGAGCAGCTGGTCGACCGCCTCGGGGATGAACGTGTCGGGAGTGCTGATGTCGAGGCGCTCGATCGGGCTGTCGAGCCGCTCGGGGCGCGGCCAGCCGGCTCGGTCGTCTGCCACGAGCTCCTCGGGCTCTTGGGCTCGAGCTGTGAGGGTTGGGTTTGTGGGCGAGTCTGACATGTGCGTCCTTCTAATCCGATGCTTGGAGTCGGAATTATACGCCACGATAGTTGCGTTGTCAATCATCCTTGGCTGGCGCCGTCTCTCGAGGCTCGTTCGACGCCTATTGCGCGCTTACCTTCCCGCCGGATCAGTTCTACCTTGCCCGTTCACAACGGCAGATAAAACCCGGCGACAGGCCGAAAGGAGCGTTCGGCTCGGCTGCGTTCGGTTATCGGCGCGGTGCGCCGTTCGCTGAGCAACGCCGGCTAAGCTCGGCGCATGGACATCGACCTCTGCAGACCAGGTCGTGGCCGTCACCGGCGCCTCCTCGGGCATCGGCGAGGCGACCGCGCTCGCATGCGCCCGCGCCGGCGCCGCCGTGGCGCTGGCCGCGCGGCGCGCCGAGCGCATCGAGGCGCTCGCGCAGCGGATCGTCGCGGAGGGCGGCCGGGCGATCGCCGTGCCGACGGACGTCGGCGAGGAGGCCCAGGCGCGCGCGTTCGTCGAGCGCGCGCACGCCGAGCTCGGCCGGCTGGACGTGCTCGTGAACAACGCCGGCGTGATGCTGCTCGGCCCGATCGAGAACGCGCCCACCGAGGAGTGGCGGCGGATGATCCACGCGAACGTGTTCGGCGTGCTCTACTGCACGCACGCGGCGCTGCCGCTGATGCGCGAGCAGGGCTCCGGGCACATCGTCAACGTCAGCTCCGTCGCCGGCCGCGTCGCGCGCGCAGGGCTCGGGCGTCTACAACCTGACGAAGTTCGGCGTGGGCGCGTTCTCGGAGTCGCTGCGCCAGGAGGGCGTGGCGATCGGCGTGCGCGTGACGCTGATCGAGCCGGGCGCGGTCGCCACGGAGCTGCCGGGGCACAACCGCCCGGAGGTGCTCGAGCAGATGCACAAACGCTTCGCGGGCGTGACGCCGCTGTCGAGCGAGGACATCGCCGGCGCGGTCCTGTACGCGATCGGCCAGCCGCCGAACGTGAGCGTCAACGAGGTGCTCGTGCGGCCCAGCGGCCAGGGCGCCTGAGCGGGATCGCTGCGCGCTCAGCCCGGGCGCGACCGCGTCACCGGTTCGATCTCCAGCAGCTCGCTGGCGACGTGGTCGACCTGCAGCGTCGTGTGCGCGAGCGCGAAGCGCTCGTGCAGCATCGCCTCCATTCGCCCGCCGCGCGGCGTGGCAGTCGCTGTCGGCGCCCACGAGCACGTGCGCTGACAGCGCCGGGAAGCCGCTGCGTGACCTCCCACACGTGCAGGTCGTGGACCTCCACCACCGCCTGGTTGTGCCACGAGCGCACGGCCGATCTCCTGCGGGTCGAGGCCCTCGGGCGCCGCCTCCAGGAACACGCGGCCCGAGGCCTTCACGAGCGACACGCCCGAGCGCGTCATCAGCGCGGCGATCAGCAGCGAGGCGATCGGGTCGGCGCGCTGGAAGCCCGTGGCGAGGATCACCGCGGCGGCGAGCGCCGTGCCGATGAAGCCGTACAGGTCGGTGAGGATGTGCTGGAAGCTGCCCTCGACGTTGAGGCTCGCGCGGTTGGCGCTCGACAGAACCCACACGGCGAGCAGGTTCACGAGCGCGCCCGCGAGCGCGACGGCGAGCACCAGACCGGCGCGCACGTGCGGCGGCGTGATGAGGCGGTGCACGGCCTCGTAGGCGATGAACGCGGCGAGGACAGCAGCGTCACGCCGTTGGCCTGCGCCGAGAGGATCTCCACGCGCTTGAGGCCGAACGTCAGCGCGCCGCCGGGCGGGCGCGCGGCGAGCGACAGCGCCAGCAGCGAGGCGCCGATCGCGGCGGCGTCGGTGAGCATGTGGCCCGCGTCCGACAGCAGCGCGAGCGAGTGCGCGATGACGCCCGCGCCCACCTCGCCGGCCATCAGCGCGAGGATCAGCGCGAGCGCGACCGCCAGACGGCGCCGGTCCGTGTCCGGGCCGACGCCGTGCGTGTGTCCCGCGTGGTCGTGAGCCATCCGCTCACGATATTTCAGTAGCCGTAGCCGCTACTCCCGCCCGAGGAGCTTTCAGTACTGGCCGCGCCCGTGGTGACCGCCATCCAGACGCCGCCGTCGGCCTTGATGCCCTGGCCGTTGGCTTCGCCGGCGGCCTTGTCGCCGGCGAACGTGTACAGCGGCTCGCCCTTGTACGCGAGCTGCTCGGCCCCGTCGGGGCGCTTGACGCTTTCGAGGCCGCTGACGGAGCCGCCGCCGGCGCTCGACGCGGCGGGAGCGCTGGAGGATGCGGTTGAGGCGGCGGCGTTGGTGGACGCCGTGGAGCTCGAGCTGTACGAGCTGCCTCCGCAGGCCGCCAGGGTCAGCGACAGCGATACGGCGAGCACGGGGGCGAGGGTCTTCGGGGTTGGGCGCATCGGGACTCCTTTGGCCAAGCTGCGGTTGTGTGGCCGGCGGCGCGGTCGTGCGCCGGGCAACCTCCTGAGACTCCGGCCGCCCGCGATTCCTTTCGATCCATAGTCTCTAGCGATGTCGCAGACGGGCGAGACGCGCTTGCTCACGCGGCGCGCCAGCACGCTGGTGTCCGTCGCGGCGGCGGCGCTGCTGGTGATCCTGAAGCTCGGCGTGGGCCTGGCGACGGGCAGCCTCGGGCTGATCTCCAGCGGGATCGAGTCCAGCGGCGACGTGATCGCGGCGGCGCTGACGTTCTTCGCGGTCCGACTGGGGCGCCGGCCGGCCGACCTCGACCACCCGTACGGCCATCGCCGGGCGGAGAACCTGGGCGCGCTCGGCGAGGCGGCGATCCTGCTGGCGGGCGGCGTGCTGGTGAGCGTGCAGGCGATCTCGCGCGTGTCGAGCACGGAGGCGGCGCCGCGCGTGCACTGGTACGAGCTCGTCGTGATCGGCGTGGCGCTCGTGCTGGAAGCCGGCCGCATGAGCGTCGCGCTCGTGGCGGCCCGCCGCACCGGCAGCCCCGCGCTGCGCGCCAACGCGGCCCACTTCGCCGCCGACATGGCAGGCTCGCTGGCGGTGCTCGCGGGCCTGCTGGCGGTGCAGGGCGGCTTTGAAGACGGCGACTCGCTGGCGGCGCTGCTGGTGGCGGTGGTGATCTTCGTGACGGCGGTGCGCCTGATCGCGGAGAACGCGAACGTGCTGATGGACCGCGCGCCGGAACAGGCGCGGATCGACGCGGAGCGCGCGATCGCGGCGCTGGGCGAGGACGTCGAGCTGGATCGGCTGCGCCTGCGCGAGTCGGCGGGGCGCTACTTCGCCGACGTGGTCGTGAGCGTGCCGCCGGGGCAGGCGGTGGTGGAGGGGCACCGCGCGGCCGACCTGGTCGAGAGCGCGCTCGAGCAGGCGCTGCCGGGCAGCGACGTGGTCGTGCACGTGGAGCCGCGCCTGCAGGGCCTCGACCTGCGCGACCGGGTGCTCGCGATCGCGCTGTCAGAGCCGCTGGTCAAGGAGGCGCACGACATCACGATCTTCGAGCAGGGCGCCGGCGCGAGCAGCGTGTCGCTGCACCTGAAGTTCCCCGACGATCTCGACCTGCGCACGGCGCACGAGGTCGCCGAGCGCGTCGAGCAGGCGATCCGCTCGCGGCCGGACATCGCGGACGTGCAGACGCACCTCGAGCCGCTGGAGCGTCCGCTGGCCGCGCGCGCACCCGACGGCGGCGATCGGGAGCAGACGACGCGCGCGGTCGAGCGGATCGTGCGCGAGCTGACGGGCACGGACCCGCGGCGGGTGCGGCTGCTGTCGACGGACGCCGGCCGCGTGCTGTTCCTGACGCTCACCGTCGATGCGGCGCGCTCGCTGACCGATGCGCACCGGCTCGCGGGCGAGCTCGAGGATGCGCTGCGCCAGCAGATCGACGGCATCGCGGACGTGGTCATCCACACCGAGCCGTAGCGACAGCCGGGAAGCAAATTGGGCAACGGGAGTCTCTGGGTTGGACGCTCAAATCCAACGACAGGAGAACTTCCGTGCCCAGATCGCCACTCGCCGCACTCGCCACGATCACCGCTGCGGCGCTTGCGCTGGCCGGGTGCGGCAGCTCGAGCAGCACAACCAGCTCGACGACCGCGGCGGCGACGCCGACGGCGTTCATCGCGCCCCTCACCACCCAGACGACGCTCGGTTCGACGGAACCGGCGAACGGCGACGTGAACCCGTACGGCCTGGTGCTGGTGCCGAGCAGCGTCGGCAGGCTGCACGCGGGGGATCTGCTGGTGAGCAACTTCAACGACAAGCAGAACGACCAGGGGACGGGCACGACGATCGAGCAGCTGACGACGGCGGGCAAGGCGTCGCTGTTCGCGACCGTCAGCGCGAAGTCGCTGCCGGGGAGCTGCCCCGGGGGCGTGGGCCTGACGACGGCCCTGAACGTGCTGCCGGGCGGCTATGTGATCGTGGGCAGCCTGCCGACGACCAACGGCAAGTCGGCGACGGCGAAGTACGGCTGCCTGATCGTGCTGGACAGCGCCGGCAAGGCCGTTGAGACGATCGCCGGCAGCCAGATCCAGGGCCCGTGGGATTCGACGGCGGTGACCCAGGGCAACGTGACGACGCTGTTCGTGAGCAACGCGCTGAACGGCGGCGCGAAGGCGGGGATCCACAAGGTCGACAACTCGACGGTGCTGCGCATCCGTCTGGAATCGGGTCCGGGTCAGGCGCCGAAGGTGCTGAGCCAGCAGGTGATCGCCAACAAGATCCCGTGGGTCGATTCGCCGGAAGCGCTGGTCGTGGGCCCGACGGGCCTGGCGCTGGCGAGCGACGGCACGCTGTACCTGGCGGACACGCTGGCCAACCGCATCACGGCGATCCCGCAGGCGATGACGCGCACGACGCCGGCGCCGGAAGGCGGCTCGACGGTCACCGAAGGCGGCGACCTGAAGGAACCGCTGGGGCTGACGCTGGCGCCGAACGGCGACATCGTCACGACGAACGCGGGCGACGGCAACATGGTCGAGACGACGCCGGCGGGCAAGCAGCTGATCGCGCAGACGGCGGACACGAAGACGGGCGCGGGGTCGCTGTTCGGGCTCGTGGTGGCGCCGGGCGGCGCGGGCATCTACTACGTGGACGACGGTGAAAACACGCTGCGCCTGCTGCACTGACACGGGGCGCTCTGGAGATCTGCGGCGCCGGCTGGCGGGAGGGGCGGTTCAGTCCTCGGCCAGCCGGCGCAGCAGCGTGACGGCCTGCTTGAGCACCTGCTGCTCCTCGGCGGTGAGGTCCTCGGCGATCGCGCTGGCGAGCCAGCCCTCGCGCTGGCGGCGGTCCTCCTCCAGCGTGCGCAGTCCCTGCTCGGTCAGCTCGACGAGCATGCGCCGCCCGTCGGCGGGGTCGGCGCGGCGCACGATCAGGCCCTCGGCCTCGAGGTCGCAGACGGTCTGCGTCATCGACTGCGGGCGTACGCGCTCGGCGAGCGCGAGGTCGCCGATCGCCTTGGTGCCTTCGCGGTCCAGGCGCCCGAGCACGGCGCCCTGCGACAGCGGGAAGCGGTGCTCGGCGCGCAGGCGGCGCATCAGCTGGCCGAGCACGATGCGCAGCTCGCTGGCGAGACGGGTGGTGTCGACGTCCGCGCCCACCGGGCGCAGGGTATACCGTCGGAGATTGACAGGGAAACTGCTCAGTTTCCCTGTATATTTATATGGATGGCCGGCGAGGTGGGCACAAGCGCGAGCGTGAACGGCGCGAGCGCGAACGGAGCGGCGCGCGCCGGGCGGCGCGACCGCTACAAGTGGATCGCGCTGTCGAACGTGACGCTGGGCGTGCTGCTGGCGACGCTGGACGGCTCGATCACGCTGATCGCGATGCCGGACATCTTCCGCGGCATCCACCTCGACCCGCTGGTGCCCGCGAACAGCTTCTACCTGCTGTGGATGATCCTCGGCTTCCTGGTCGTGACGAGCGTGCTGATCGTGAGCCTCGGGCCGCCTGGGCGACATGTACGGGCGGGTGAAGATGTACAACCTCGGCTTCGTCATCTACACGCTCGCGTCGCTGGTGCTGACGGTGGACTGGATGAACGGGCGCGCGGGGGCGACGTATCTGATCGTGTTCCGCATCGTGCAGGGGGTCGGCGCGGCGTTCCTGCTGGCCAACTCGGCGGCGATCATCACCGACGCGTTCCCCGCCAACCAGCGCGGCATGGCGCTCGGGCATCAACAACATCGTCGGCGTCAGCGGCATGTTCGTCGGGCTCGTGCTCGGCGGCCTGCTGGCGCCGATCGACTGGCGGCTGGTGTTCCTGATCTCGGTGCCGGTGGGGCTGTTCGGCACCGTGTGGGCGTACCTGAAGCTCGAGGAGCGCAGCACGCCGAAACCGGCGCGCGTGGACTGGTGGGGCAACGTCACGTTCGCGCTCGGGCTGATCCTGATCATGGTCTCGGTCACGTACGGCATCCGCCCCTACGGCGGCCAGCGCGACCGGCTGGGGCAGCCCGCGGGTGCTCGCGCTGCTGGGCGCGGGCGTCGCGTCGCTGGCCGCGTTCGCGGTGATCGAGAGCCGCGTCGCCGAGCCGATGTTCCGGCTGCCGCTGTTTCGCATCCGCGCGTTCACGTTCGGGACGCTCTCGACGTTCCTGTCGGCGGTCGCGCGCGGCGGGCTGATGTTCATGCTGATCATCTGGCTGCAGGGCATCTGGCTGCCCCAGCACGGCTACGACTTCACCGAAACGCCGCTGTGGGCGGGCATCTACATGCTGCCGCTGACGCTCGGGATGCTGATCGCCGGCCCGACCTCTGGATACCTGTCCGACCGCTTCGGCGCGCGCTGGTTCGCGACGGGGGGGATGCTCGGCTCGGCGCTGAGCTTCTTCCTGCTGACGCTGCTGCCGATCGACTTCCCGTTCCCGCTGTTCGCGGTCGTGCTGCTGCTGGTCGGGCTGTCTGATGGGCATGTTCGCCTCGCCGAACCGCGCGGCGGTGATGAACAGCCTGCCGCCGCAGCACCGCGGCGCGGGCGGCGGCATGAACCAGACCTTCCAGAACTCCGCGCAGGTGCTCTCGATCGGGGTGTTCTTCACGCTGATGATCCTCGGGCCTGGCGACGAACCTGCCGCACACGCTGAGCGCGGGCCTGCAGGCGCACGGCGTCGCGGCGGCGACGGCGTCAAGCGTCGCGCACACGCCGCCGGTGTCGGTGCTGTTCGCGGCGTTCCTCGGCTACAACCCGATCGAACACCTCGTCGGCACGCACGCGCTGGCGACGCGTGTCGGCGGCCAACCACGCGGTGCTGGCCGGCCGCTCGTTCTTCCCGCACCTGATCTCGGCGCCGTTTCGCACGGGGCTGCACGAGGCGTTCCTGTTCGCGATCCTCGCCTGCCTGGTCGCGGCCGGCGCGTCGCTGCTGCGCGGCGGCAAGTATCACTACGGTGGAGCGTTTGAGGCTTCGATCCAGGCGCGACGGGCCGCTCGCGCGAACTACGACAGCAGAGGAGCAGCATGCGCGTTGAGTGGTTTGGGCAGTCCGCGTTTCACCTGAGCGCGGGGGACGCGACCGTGGCGATCGACCCCTTCGCCGAGATGGCGGAGATGGCGCGCAGCCGCGGCATGCAGTTCGACTACCCGCCGATCGAGGGCGTGGAGGCGCAGCTGCTGCTGGTGACGCACGAGCACATGGACCACAACGGCATCGAGGCGATCGGCGGCGAGCCGGCGATCCTGCGCTCGACGGCGGGCAAGCTGGAGTCGCCGCTGGGCGAGGTGACGGCGATCGCCTCCGAGCACGACGAACAGGCGGGCACGGCGCGCGGGCCGAACACGATCTTCGTGTTCGAGCTGGACGGCGTGCGCGTGAGCCACTTCGGCGACTTCGGCCAGAGCGCGCTGCGCGAGGAGCAGGCGGCGGCGATCGGCGCGGTCGACCTCCTGATCCTGCCGGTGGGCGGCGGCCCCACGATCGGCGCCGAGGGGGCCACGGCGATCATCGAGCGGCTGGCGCCGCGGTGGGTGGTGCCGATGCACTACCGCACGCCGCGCATCGGCTTCCTCGAGACGGCCGACGAGTTCCTGGAGCGCTCCGCGAACGTCGAGCGGCTTGCGACCAGCGTGTTCGAGACGGACGAGCTGCCGGCCTCGGACGGGCCGCTCGTGGTGGTCCCGGCGGCGCCGTAGGGCGCGGCCACGTCGGGCTGAGCCCTCGCGGGTAGAGTTCGCCGGGTCCGCGGGAAGGATCTGCAGCGGGCGGCGTCCGTAATGCCGATGACCCCTATCGATGGAGGACCTCACTCGTGAGCTCGCATGTGCAGGGCCGGACAACGAAGCGCTTCGCACCCCTCCTCGCGGCGGTGACCGCCGCCATCGGCCTGCTCGCGCTGGCGGGCTGCGGGAGCTCGTCGACCACCACCGGCAGCACCTCCTCCACGCCCGCGGCGCCGGCGACGTCCGCGACGACGACGCCCGCGAGCTCGGGCGCGACGGCCAACGTGGAAGCGAACCCGGAAGGCAAGCTCGAATACAACACCAGCTCGCTGACGGCTCCGGCGGGCAAGGTCTCGATCGACTTCACGAACACCTCGCCGCTGGGCCACAACGTGACGGTCGAATCCTCCGCGGGCAAGGTCGTCGGCGCGACGCCCACGTTCCAGGGCGGGTCCAAGACGCTGACGCTGAACCTGAAACCGGGCACGTACAAGTTCTTCTGCTCGGTGCCCGGCCACCGCATGGGCGGGATGGAAGGCACGCTGACGGTGAAGTAGGGGCGGCCGCGATCTACGTCTCGTAGCGACGCTCCCGCGGCCCTGACGAGCCGGCGCGGCCCGGATGCGAACGGATGTTCCCGTCCGGTGACGCCGGTAAGGTGCGCCCATGGCGCTGCTTTCGGCGGACCCTGCGGCCCTCCGAAAGGCACGGGGCGCATTCTTCACGCCTCCGCCGATCGCGGAGTTCCTCAGCCGATGGGCGATTCGCTCCCCTGATGCGCACGTCCTCGATCCGACGTGCGGAGAGGCCGTCTTCCTGCTCGCGGCCACCGAACGTCTGGAAGCTATCGGAGCTTCCGAGGAGGCGATCACGAACCAGCTGACCGGGGTCGACCTGCACCAACCATCGCTCGACGCCTCGCGCTCGCTGCTCGAGCTGGCGGGCGCCGGCGCCAACCTCGTTCGCTCGGACTTCTTCGAGCTTCCGACTCCCGCTCAGATCGGAGACCGGGTCGGCTGGCAGGATGCCGTCATCGGCAATCCGCCGTTCGTGCGGTACCAGGAGCATCGTGGGCACACGCGGAAACGCTCGGCAGCGGCCGCCTTCGAGCAGGGGGTTCGCCTCTCCGGCCTGGCATCGTCGTGGGCAGCGACGCTCGTGCACGCATCCGCCTTTCTGCGCCCGACCGGTCGTCTCGCGATGGTGCTGCCCGCGGAGCTGTTGACCGTCGGGTACGCCGAGCCGATCCGTACCTGGCTACGACGGCGGTTCGCCCACGTCAATCTCGTGATGTTCGAGCAGCTTCAGTTTCACGGCGCCGACGAGAACGTCGTGCTGCTCGTCGCTCACGGAACCGGTCCATGCGACTCATTCTGCCTGCTGCACGTCAACGGTGCTGATGATCTGGCCGACGTTCACCCGCTGGACTCGATCGGGGCCACCCCTGCGGCCGAGGGCAAGTGGAGTGATGTGGCGCTTCCATTCGACGTGCGCCAGCTGTTCAGGACGGCGTCGGCACGAATGGCAAGGCTTGAGCATTACGGTGCGCCGACGCTTGGCACCGTCACGGGCGCCAACGACTTCTTCGCGCTCTCGGAGGTCACGCGTGTGAAGTACGGCATCGCCGAGACACACCTCAAGCGCATCAGCCCGCCGGGCACCAGGCACCTCAAGGGTCTTTCCTTCTCCCGCGCCCAATGGGAGGAGCTCAAGCTTTCGGGTCGTCGCGTGTGGCTGCTGTGCCCCGACAAGAAGGCTCGCAGCAAGGGCTTGACGGCGTATCTGGAGTACGGCCGTGAGCGCAACGTGCCCGACGCCTACAAGTGCACCGTGCGGGATCCGTGGTGGCGGCCCCCGGTGGCCCCCGTGCCCGACCTGTTCTTCACGTACATGTCCCATCGCTACCCCCGGCTGATCACGAACGCAGCGAAGACGACGTTCGTCAACTCGATGCTGGGCCTGCGACTCAAGGATGGCGTTCCGGCCGAAGCCCGCAATGCGCTGCCGCTACTCGCGCTCAACTCGTTGACGATGCTTGGTGCCGAGATCATGGGTCGCGCATACGGCGGCGGCATCCTCAAGATGGAGCCAAGCGAGGCCGCCGGCCTGCCCGTGCCGGCGCCCGACGCCCTCGAGCAGGCCTGGAAGGCGCTCTCGCGGCGAAGCCCCGACCTCGACGCGGCTCTCAAGCGAGGCGAGTGGTGGAACGTGGTCGCCGAGGTCGACCGAGCGCTACTGGTGGGAGCCCTGGGCCTGAGCAACGACGAGGTGGTGACGATACGTGACGCGGCGACGCTGCTGCGCGTCCGTCGCACTCGTCAGACTGAAGCGCATGGCCCAGTCGCCAAAACCTGACGTTCTGGCGGAACTTGATCAGCTTCTACAGGGCGCCGATACCAGCCTGCCTCCGTGGACTCATCCGCCGGGCTCGCACGAGGACGAGCGGGTGTACGTTCCAGATCGCGCGATGCTCCGCGCGCTGCTGGCCGTGCCCATAGAACAAGGTCACGCTGACAGCCAGCAGTCCGGTCGGGTCGCGAAGTCGCTCGACGCCTACGTCGCCCATGAGCTGCGCCGCGCAGGCTTCGATCCAAGCACCGTCTTCCCGCGACTGCGGATGCCAAGAGCCATGCCTCCCGAGATGAGCGGTGTCGAGGAGGCCATCGACCATCTTGTAACAGTGCTGGACGAGTACGAGTCATTCACATCGCAGAGGCTGAAACCGGCCCCGCTGCGCTCCGCGATCATGCGCTTGGCCAGTGTCAAGCTTGGTGGCTCTGAGACGAACGTGCTCGGCCGCTTCTACAAGAAGCAGGTGGATGCCGTTGTGCTCTCGGATTGGCTGAGGGGTCCCGACGTCCTGGTATCCGGCAAGACCCAGTTCTCCAGCTACCTCAACAACAAGAACAACCGCTACGAGGAGGCGATCGGCGAGGCGCACAACCTGCGCGACCGCTATCCGCTGGCGGCGATGGGCTTCGCGTATCTCGTCCGCTCGACCGTATTGGAGGATGGTGCCTACGAGCTGCTTCGCGATCTCCTCGCGCGCCTTCGTCGCCCCGACGGTCCTTTCGACGCGACCGTGCTGCTCGTCGCTGAATGGGATGCCAAGACGCTGCACCTGAGCTCGGTCGAGGACCCGGCGTCCTCGCTCGCGCTCCCGCGATTCTTCGAGGACCTGCTGAACGCCGTCATGTCCTACACGCCGGTCGACGTCTATCAGGGGGTGCGTATCCGAAAGCTCGGCGAGCCGGGAGGGGGCGCCGAGACTCTCAGCCTCTGACGTCGACGATGTCGCCGATGGCGAGCTTCCCGAAGACCGTGTGCGCGGCTTCGATCGGCAGCTCGACGCAGCCGTTGGACTGCGGGAAGCCGTATGACGCGCGCGGGTAGCCGTGCACGGCGTCGCCGCCGTTGAAGTAGTTGACCCAGGGCACGTCGGGCACCACGTATTTGGTGCCGTCGACGTCGGTGCCGCTCATCGTGGTGGAGACGTAGCGCGCGTAGATCGGGAAGATGCCCAGTTCCGTCGCGGCGCCGGGCACGCCGGTGTTGACGGGGGTGGTGAAGGCGACGCGGTTGCCGCGGTGCAGCTTGAGCGTCTCGGGCAGCGACTCGGACACGGACACCCACGTGTAGGGCTGGCGGTCGCGGCGGTTGTTGGTGACGTCGTAGAGCACCTTCGCCCACGTGGCGCTGTCCGGTTCACCGGTCATCGCGATGCCGCGATCGGCCTGGTAGACCTCGAGCGCGCCGCGCGTGGTCGCGTCGAGGTGGCCCATCTGCACCGGGGGAGCGTCCGAAGGATCCGATGCGAGCATCCCGCGCGGGGGATGGAAGGCGTTTTCCGCCGCTTCGCGCCGGGTCTCGGCGCCGGAGTGGATGTGCACGACGTAGCGCGGGCGGAGCTTCGCGCCGAGGTAGCCGAGGCGCGCGAGCGCCTGCTGCATGCCGGCGAGCGGCGGGCACGCGACGTGCAGCGCGATCGTCTGTCTGCGCCCGAGCTCGGCGTGCGCGGTGGAGCTGGTGCGCGACCACACCGTGAGCGCGTAGCCGGAGCAGGGCTGCAGCGTGGAGGCTGGCGTGAACACCCACGAGTCGCCGGAGATGCTCCAGCTGCCGGCGATCTGGGGGGAGAGGGTGGGCGGCGGCGAGGTCGGCGAGACGGGCGCCGACAGCGTCACCGTCAGCGGGTCGGTGCCATTGGCGATCTGGCGCTTGGGCAGCGCCGCGAGCTGCGTGGGCGGCAGCGGCGCGGCGGCGGCCGCCTGGACCGCGGTCAGGATCAGCAGTACGGCGATCAACCCCCGTTTCATGGGCGATCAGGCTAACGCATGGCCTCCTCGCCACCTGCAGGTAGGCGCCCGAGGCGCCGGCTTCAATCGAGGTAACGCACGACGTCGGCGAGCGGCGCGCGCTCGGGCGTGCGCTGCTCCTGCACGGGCGAGCCGAGGTACAGAAGCCCGACGGGCGTCTCGGCGCGATCGAGCGCGAGGATCTCGCGCCCGCGCGGGTCGTCGAGCAGCGGCACGGTGCGCCAGTAGCCGGCGAGGCCGCGAGCGTGCGCGCCGAGCAGCACGAGATACGCGGCGACGGCGGTCGCGAGCAGGTCCTCGCGGTCCTGCGCCTGATCGCCGCTCTGGTGGGCCGTGACGGCGACGAGCGTGGGGGCGCGCTGCAGCTTGACGGCGGAGCCCGGCTGCACCGACTCGGCGAGGTCCATCAGCCGCGCGCGCGTGCGCTCGCCGAGCACGCGAAAGCGCCACGGGCTCGTGAGGTGGTGGTTGGGCGCCCAGCTGGCCAGCTCGAACAGCTCGTCCAGCACGGCGGGCTCGATCGCCTGGGGGGAGAACGCCTTGTGCGTGCGCCGCGTGCGGATAGCCTTCTCGACGTCCATGCCTCCAACGGTAGAGCCAAGCCTCGTTTCAGGCTGAGCCGGGATGAGTCTCGGCGAAATCGCGGCCATCGCCTGCGCGGGTCTGGGGGCGGGCGCGATCAACACCCTCGTGGGCAGCGGCACGCTGATCACGTTCCCGGTGCTGCTCGCGTTCGGCTACGCGCCGGTGACGGCGAACGTGTCGAACACGATCGGCCTGGTGCCCGGCTCGGTGTCGGGCGCGATCGGCTACCGCCGCGAGCTCGCGGGCCAGCGCGCGCGGGTGCTGCGCTTCGGCGCGATGTCGGTGAGCGGCGGCATCACGGGCGCGGTGCTGCTGCTGGTGCTGCCGGCGTCGGCGTTCAAGGCGATCGTGCCCGTGTTCATCGCGATCGCGCTCGTGCTGACGCTGCTGCAGCCGCGCCTCGCGCGCATGCTCGTCAAGCGCGATATCGACCTCGAGCGCAAGGGCGCGCTGCTGGTGCCGTTCGCGGTCTACCTGACGGGCGTCTACGGCGGCTACTTCGGCGCGGCGCAGGGGATCCTGCTGCTGGCGATCCTCGGCGCGGCGCTGGCGCAGGATCTGCAGCGCACGAACGCGCTCAAGAACGTGCTCGCCGGCCTCGTCAACGGCGTCGCGGGCGTGTACTTCGCGTTCGCCGCGCACGTCGACTGGGGCCCCGCCGCGATCATCGCGTGCGCGTCGATCGCCGGAGCGCAGTTGGGCGCGCGCTACGGCCGGCGGCTGCCGCCGGACGGGCTGCGCGCGGTGATCGTGGTCGTGGGGGTGTTCGCGATCGTGCGGCTGCTGGTGAGTTGAGCGGGCCTCCGTTGCACCCTGCCGGCAGCTGACGGCAGGTCGAGCGGCGTATGCTCGGTTGCTCGGTATGGCCCGCGCGCTTGTCACCGGAGCCTCTGGTTACATAGGTAGCCGGCTGGTGCGCGAACTGTGCGTGCGCGGCGAGTCGGTGGGGTGCGTGGTGCGCGACCCGAGCCGGGTCAGCTTCGAGCAAGCCACCGTACACCGCGCCGACATGCTCGATCCAGGTTCCCTGAGCGCCATCGGTGACGGCTACACGACGGCCTACTACCTTGTTCACTCGATGGGTCGCGGGAGTAGCGGCGACTACGAGAAGCGCGACGCCGAAGCAGCCGTCAACTTCGCCCGCTTCGCTCTCGACGCCGGCATCGAGCAGGTCGTCTACCTCGGCGGTCTCGGCGATCGTCCCGCGTCCCAGCATCTGCGTTCGCGTCTGCGCGTCGGGGAGATCCTGCGCGATGAGGGACCGCCGTTGACGTGGTTTCGTGCCGGCATGGTGGTGGGCGCGGGCTCCGAGAGCTACCGAACGCTGCGCTCGCTGGTCGAACGCCTGCCGGTGATGCTCGCACCGGCGTGGCTGTCCACACCCACCCAGGCGATCGGCATCGGCGACGTGTTGGGTTATCTCATCCAGGCTCCTGGGGTTCCGCAGACGCGCTCCCGCGAAATCCAGATCGGGTCCGCGGAGATACTCACATACGGGCAGATGCTCGACGAGATGGCCGACGCGCTCGGGCTGCGCCGTCGCCCACGGATCCCGGTACCGCTGCTGACGCCGTGGCTCTCATCGCATTGGATCGGACTCATAACACCTGTTGACGCGGGGGTGGCGAGGCCGCTGATCGAGGGGCTCTCCACAGACACGACCGTCACCGACCCGTCGGGAATGGCGCTGTTTGACTTCCTGCCCAGATCGTTCGCGCAGGCGCTGAGCGAGGCCATCGCCGAGGAGAGCGCATTCCGGCGAGCGGCGCCTTCGCCATAACGACCGGGGTGGGGGCAGCTCTCAGTTCAGTGCAGCTGCGCGACGAACGTGTAGATCACCATCAGGCCGACGAGGACGACGAACACGCGCAGCGCCCACAAGCCTGCGCTCGTGGCGGCGCTGAGGGGAGCGCGGGGGACGGGGCGCGAGGTTTCGGCGACGTACTGGTCGCGCTCCAGGTGCATGATCAGCTCGTCCTCGGCGCGCTCCTGCGCCTGCAGGTCACGCTCGGCGATCGCGTCGCCCACGGGAGCGGCGTCGCCCGGCTGTGTGACGGCCGCCGGCCCGGCGTCACTCAGCGCGGCAGCGAGCGCCGGCGAGGTGTCGTCCGGCTGGGGGGCTGCCGCTGTCATGAGCCGATCACGTGCACCGTCTGCAGGAACGAGTCGATGCCGTACGCCGCGCCGCAGCAGCCGACGAAGGCAATCACTCCGACGCCGATCACGTTCGTCGAGCGCTTGTTCGCCCATTGGCCCATCAGGCCCCTGTCGTTGGCGAGCATCACCATCAGCACCAGGCTCACCGGCAACAGCACCGTCGCGAGCACGTTGGCGTTGAGCGCGATAGAGAGGAGCGGCGCGCCGGGGATCAGGATCACGGCCGCCGCGACCAGCGCCACGCCGATGTTGGCCGCGTAGAACACGGCGGCGCCGCGCGGTGAGCTGTTGAAGCTGTGCGACGCGCCGATGCATTCGCCGGCCGCGTACGCGGTGCTCGCCGAGATCGTCAGGATCGCCACCGCCCCCGCCTCGATCAGGCCCAGCGCGAACACCGTCCCGGCGGCGCCGCCCGCTACGTGCTTCAGCGCCTGCGGGAAGCCGGCGCCCGCGAAGCCCTCGATCGCGGATCCGTGGTGTGGCAGCAGCGCTGCGCCCGCGACCAGCGCGCCGATGCCGAAGATCGCCGCCAGGAGCGCGCCGAGCGCGGTGTCGTAGCGGCCGTGCGCCACGTCCGCCGGGGTCATGCCCTTGTCGGCGGAGGCGCTCTGCTGGAAGAAGATCATCCACGGCGTCACCGTCGCGCCGATCGTCGACGCCAGAAGCAGCAGCAGCGTGTTGAAGCCGCCGCCCGGAAACGGCGAGAAGTCGAACGAGCTCGCGATCGAGCCAACGTCCGGCTTCACCAGGATCGCCGCCAGCAGGAACAGGCCGTTGAACGCCGCCAGGCCCAGCACGATCCGCTCCCAACGCCAGTAGCGCCCGCCGCTCAGCGTGAACACCACCAGCGCCAGGCCCAGCGCCACCGCCACGCCGGAGCCCAGGTGGAAGTACGCCAGGCCCACGCGGATCGCCACGAACTCCGCCACCAGCGTCACCAGGTTCGTCAGCGTCAGGTCGCCCGCGCCGAACCAGCCCCACGCGCGGCCGTAGCGCTGCAGCACCAGCTCGCCGTAGCCGCGGTGCGTCACTGCGCCCACGCGCATGCACATCTCCTGGCACACGTACGCCATCGCGAACAGGATCGGGATGAACGGCACGAAGAAGCCAAGGCCGTACTGCGCGCCGTCGGACGCGTACGCGATCATGCTCGGGCCGTCGTTCTCGCCCAGCATCGCCAGGATCCCCGGCCCCACCAGCAGCCACATCAGGTGCCAGCGGCGGCGGTGTCTGCGCGCGTGGTGAACGCGGCGGCGGTCGTGCGAGCGCGCGGCGTCCTCGTCCGTCACCGGCGGCGCCGGGAGCAGGGGGGAGGCGCTCAACTCGGACGTGCTCAACGCGCGGCTTCCCGTCCTTCTGCGTCCGCGTCGCGCTCCACGCGCATCGCCGACGCCAGCTGGCCGCCGATCGCGTGCTCGCGCTCGCCGCCCGTCTCCGCATGCGTGAAGCGCACGAACAGCGGGCCGCCGAACGGCTGGCGCTCGCGCACCGCGAAGCGGTCGCCCGGCGCGATGCCGCGCTCGGCCAGGTAGCGCAGCATCTCCGGGTCCGAGTCCGACACGCGCACGAACACGCCCTTGTCGCCCGGCCCCAGGTTCTCCATGCGGTCCGTCGCCGGCTCGTCCAGCTCCAGGTCCGCCGTCGGGATCGGGTCGCCGTGGGGGTCCACCTTCGGGTGCCCCAGCTTCGCCGCGATCAGCTCCTCCAGATCGTCCGACAGCACGTGCTCCAACACCTCCGCCTCCGCGTGCACGCGATCCCACGGCATGCCCAGCGCCTCCGCCAGGTAGCTCTCCAGCAGCCGGTGGTGGCGGATCACCTCCAGCGCTATGCGCCGCCCGTCCTCTGTCAGGCGCACGCCGCGATAGGGGACGTGCGTGATCAGGCCCAGCTCGTCCAGGCGCCTGAGCATCGCCGACACCGAGCCCGGGGTGATGCCCAGACGCTCGGCCAGCGCGTTCGTCGACACCGGCTCGTCGCCACGCGATTCCAGCGAGAAGATCGCCTTCGAGTAGTCCTCGACCGCAGGTGTCCGCACCTGGTCCTTGGCCGCCATGGAAATAGGTTATGGCTTGCCAAAGAATTATTCAAGGGCGGCATCCGAAACATTTTGCTCCGCAGCGGCGGCGTCCGAAGCCGCGCGCTCCGCAGCAGCTGGACCCCAAGCTGCGCGCTCCGCGTCGGCCTTGGCCCGTGAGCGCGCGATCGCCTCGAACTCCCCTCGGAACTCGCTCAGGCCGTCAGCCAGCGCCGAGAAGTCCGAGCCCGGCAGCACCAGCAGGTCCACCGCCGTCAGCGCGCGCGTGCCCGCGCTGCGCGGGTGGCGGCCCAGCAGCGCCATCTCGCCGAAGTACTCGCCTGGGCCCAGCGTTCTGACGACCTCCGTGCGCTCGCCGAAGCGCTTGCGCACCTCCACCTGCCCCGCCAGGATCATGTACAGGCTGTCGCCGCTGTCGCCCTCCTCGAACACCGTCTCGCCCGGCTCGTAGTGCGCCTGCGCCGCGCCGCGCCCGCCTCCCAGGCTCAGCTGCACCGGGTGCGGCGGGAGCACCAGGTCGCTCAGCCACAACACCGCCACGCGCGCCTTGCGCGCCGCGCCCGGCAGCTTGCTCCAATAGATGCCGCGCCACAGCAGCCACGCCGGCACGCCCTCCACCGTGAAGCCGCCCGGCAGCTCCGCCACCGCGCGGCGGTGGCCCAGCGCGCCCAGCTTGCCCAGGCCCGTGAACGTGAACGACGCACGCGCGCCCCCGGTGTGCGCCGCCAACACGTTCGCGGCCGCCACCTTCGCCTGGCGGATCGCGTGCTGCGCGGTCGGCGGGCTCGGCTCGCCATTGCGCATCGGGACCAGCCCACAGTCCCCTACAGCCCACACGCCATCCAAACTATTAACTGCAGTCGTTGCATCGCACTGCAGACGCCCTTTGGACAGCGGCACGCCCAGCTGCTCCACCACCGCGTTCGGCGACGACGGGACCGTCGACAGCAGCGTGCGCGTCGCGATGCGCGTGCCGTCCGCCAGCACCGCGCCGTGCGGGCTCGCCGCCACCAGGCGCCGGCCCAGCAGCAGCTCGATGCCGTGCTCGCGCAGCGTCGACGTCGCGTACCGCGCCAGCCGCGGCGTCAGCTCGCGCGCCAGCACGCTCTCGCCGCTGTGCACCAGCACCACGCGCACGTCATCCGCCGGCAGCGAGCGGTAGTGCACCACCGCGCGGCGCACGAAGTCGTTCAGCGCCGCCGCCACCTCCGTGCCCGAGAAGCCGCCGCCCGCCACCACGAACGTCAGCATCGTCGCGCGCAGCTTCGCGTCGCGCACCACCGACGCCTGCTCCAGCACACTGATCACGTGGTTGCGGATGCGCACCGCGTCCGCCAGCGTCTTGAACGGCAGCGCGTGCTCCGCCAGCCCCGGCGCGCCGCGGAAGTCCGTCACGCTGCCCAGCGCCAGCACCAGCTGGTCGAACTCCAGCTCCAGCGTCTGCGGCGTCAGGCCCGCGCCCAGTCTCACCACCCTGCGCTGCAGGTCCACGCCCTCGATCTCGCGCACGAACAGCTCCGTGCGCGTCAGCAGCTGGCGCAGCGGCGTCACCGTGTCGAGGATGCCCACGTCGCCCGCCACCACCTCCGCCAGCATCGGCTGGAACACCAGGTAGTTCTCGCGGTTCACCAGCGACACCTCAACGCCCGCGTCACCCGCCGCCAAGCGCTCCAGGTGGAGTGCCGTGTACACGCCGCCGAAGCCTCCGCCCAGCACCACCACCCGCGTGCGCCTGCCGTTGGGGCTGCCCGGCTGCATCCCGGGAGACTAACTCGCCGTCGTCAGCTCCATCACGAAGTGCGGGCCCATCTCCGCCAGCTCGAACTCGTCCGACACCACGCGCATGCCCGCGCGTTCATACAGCGAGCGCGCCGGCGTGCGCGCGTTGCACCACACGCGCTCCGCGCCCTGCTCCCGCGCGTGGCGCAGCAGCTCTTCCAATATCGCCGTGCCCGCGCCCCTGCCGCGCGCCTCGGGCGCCGTCGCCATGCCGCGGATGCGCCAGCCGCCCGGCTCGCCGTCCGGGGCGATCTGCCCCACCGCGATCAGCTCGCCCGCCTCGAACGCGCCCACCGCGTACGCGTCCCGCGCCTCGCTTCCCGCCGCCATCTGCTCCACCGTTTCGTGCGGCCGCAGCACCGACTGGCGCAGCGGGCGCGTCTGCTCCAGCGGCACCCGCCGCACCACTTGCCGAGTCACCGCCCAGATGGTAGAACGCAGCTTGCCAATGCCGGTCTGCACACACCTCGATCACGTCCACGTCACCCAGCTCCCCGAGTCCGTCGATGGCTGCGCCGAGTGCCTTGCCATCGGCGGCAAGTGGCTGCACCTGCGGATCTGCCTCGAGTGCGGGCAGGTGGGGTGCTGCGATGACTCGCCCAACCGCCACGCAAGCGCGCACGCGCACAGCAGCAGCCACCCGATCATCCGCTCGCTCGAGCCCGGCGAGGTGTGGTCGTGGTGCTACGTCGACGAGATGCTCATGCGGATTCCCGAGGTTCACGGGAGCACGCGCATCCCGCCTTCGCCGCTGATGATGTGACGCGTCGCGTGGGGCGGGGGAGGCCCGCCGCGCCGGCGTTGGTGGACGCTAGTGGGGGTGCTTTCCGCGCACCGTGCGCCAGCTCGCGCGCGTGATGCGCAGGATCGCCGCCGTCATGCCCAGACCCAGGATCGGGTCCAGGATCGGCGCGCCCGCCGCTATCGCGACGGCGCTCGCGATCACAGCAAGAGACACATACGCGTCAACGCGCGCGTGATCGCCGTCCGCGATCAGCGCCGCGCTATCCAGCCTGCGTCCCGTGCGCGTGCGGACCACGCCCGCCAGCCAGTTGCCCGCAAACCCGATGGCGCCAGCCAGCGCCAGTGCCAGCAGATCGTGGGGGGTCGAAGGGTGGATCAGGCGCATGATCGCCTCGTACGCCGCCACGCACGCCGACACGAAGATCGCCGCCACCACCGCCAGGCCCGCCGCGCGCTCTGCGCGCTCCGAGCCCAGCGCGAACGCCATCCCCAGCGGGACCGCCGTCAGCGCGTCGCCGCCGTTGTGAATCAGGTCCGCCAGCAGCGCCAAGCTGCCCGTGAGCGCGAACACAATGGCCTGCGTCGCCGCCGTGGCGGCGAGGATCGCCAGCGCCAGCGCCACCGCGCGGACGCCCTCGCGCGAGCGCTTGATGCTGTCGTCCACCAGGCCGTGGGAGTGGGGGTGGGTGTGGCTGTGCGGGTGGCTGTGCGTGTGGGTGCGGCGGTGATCGTGGGAAGCGGGGTGGGGGTGAGGGGCATGCTCGTGTGGGCCGTTGTGCGGGTGGGCGTGGCGGTGCGCGCCGTGACGGTGCAGGTCGCCTTCGACGAGCTCGTATGCGGCGGACGGCATGGGCCTCAGGTTAAGCGCAGTCAGGCTCAGCATGCGGCGACAATCTTGCTAGGCTGACACCGTATGCGGTGTGAAACGATGGCATCAAGGCTTCTGCGTGAAGCCAGGAGCCGCCAGGGCATAAGCCAGCGACAGCTTGCGCTGCGTGCGAGGACCAGCCAGGACGCCATCAGCCGCATCGAGCGCGGCGTCGAGTCGCCGACGCTTGAGCGGCTCAGCCACCTGCTGATGGTGCTCGGGGAGCGCCTCGAGCTCAGCGCCGTTCCCACGGGTGGCGGACAGGCTCAGCCCAGCGCACCGATGACCCCGCGCGAGCGACTGCGCGAGGCAGCATCGTGGAACCTCGTCGCGACCAAGCTCGAGATCGCCGGGGCACAGGCGCGGCGCGCCGGGCATCCCGCGACACGTCTCAAACGCGTCACGCCGTCATGACCGACGCCGCCGAGCGCCCGCTGGACCTGCCCGAGCTCTTTCGCGCGCTGGCCGAGCGGGGCGTCGAGTACCTCGTGATCGGCGGTGTGGCGGCGCAGGTGCACGGCGGCCGGCGCACGACAAAGGATCTGGACGTCACGCCGGCGCCAGATCCCGAGAACTTCGAGCGCCTCGCCGCCGCGCTCGTCGAGCTCGACGCGCGCCCCCAGGGATTGGGGCCGAGCGCCCCGACGCCGACCGCCGAGCAGCTCCGCATCGCGGCTATCGTGCCGCCGCTCGCCACGCGGCACGGGGAGCTGCACGTCCTCAACCAGGTGCCGGGCGCAGCCGCGTACGAGGACATGCGCCAGCGCGCGCTGTCGATCGACCTCGACGGGATCGACCTGTTGATAGTTGGCGTGGACGACCTCGTTCGCATGAAGCAGACCATGGGCAGAGCGAGAGATATCGAGGATGTCGAAGCGCTGACGGCTGCGGCGAGAAACGAGGAGCAGAAGGGATGAGGGGGAGTAGCGTCGTCTCAGGGTCAAGTTCGAACCTTCACTAATGTTCCACCCAGCCGGGCCACTGTTCGCGCCACCGCGCGTGGCGTATTCTGGAGCGGTGGATGCGATCGCGCAGTTCCGGGCTGCATCGGAAGCCAACGACGTCGACAAGCTCGTCGATGCGCTGGCGCCGGATGCAGAGCTTGTCTCGCCGCTGCTGACGCACGGCGTCTTCCGCGGCAGGCGGGATCTGGGGGTTCTGTTTGCCGCGGTCTACGGCACGGTTTCCGACGTGCACTGGACCCCGGCGATGATCGACGGCGATCGGGCGTTCATGATCGCCGAGACGCGCCTGGGCCCGTTCAGGCTGGACGACGCGATGGCGTTCGAGCTCGGCCCCGACGGGCTGATACGGCGGCTGAGGCCGCACCTGCGTCCGTGGCTGGCCAGCACCTGCTTTGCGCTGGTGGTCGGCGTCAAGATGGCCCGCCATCCGGGGGTTGTCTGGCGCGCCATGCGACGCGCCTGAGTCGGGGTCTCCTTAAGAGCCGGGTGCCGCCGCCGCGGGTGGAGTGGGGGAGCCGCTCGGCCCGGCGGTGATTGCGCCGCTTCCCGGCTGGCCGGCGCCACGCGTCATGTACAGCTCGAGCGCGCGAGCGGCGACGCGCTGGTGCATGTCCCGGCTGATCGGCTGGTGCATCCACTTGAAGAAGGTGTCCAGCATTTCCTGCGTCCAGAACTTTTCGTCCTTCGGCATGCGGTGCTTGGACAGCGAGTCGTACAGCGCCGCCGCGTGCAGGGTGACGTCGACCTCCGAGTTGAAGTCGTACCCGTACTCGGTTTTCATGCAGTTGATGTCCATCGGACGGAAGTAGCCGTGAATCGTGCTCCACGGGACCGGGTTGGGGTCCGGCGCGACCGTTGCGCCGTCGTAGTAGACGGTTGAGCGATACACCCCGAACGGCACCAGCCTCATGTGCTTCTGCGCCTCGATCACCTCGCTCAGCGACAGCGACAACGGGTCCTGCATCTGTGCCCACTCGCGGTCGAACGGATAGCCCATGCCGAGGTCGTCCGGGTAGAGGTGGTCCTTCAGCTGCGCGCCGCAGTAGGAGATCGACGGGGTGGCAAGTTCCGATTCGGGCACGCGATGCAGCTTGGGCACCGTCACACAGCAGAACGCCTGCATCGGGAAGCCCTCGGGGGTGCCCACCGGCAGCATCATGTTGCGCGGCCAGCCGCACAGGCACCACGGCGAGCTGTATCCCTGGTCGGTGGCGCTGCCCGCGTAGTTTTCGATTTTGCGCACGGTCGTCGATTCCATGTCCTTGCGCACCAGCACCGTCGTCGGCTGCGTCAGCGTCACCGGCCACTTGTCCATCTCCACGTACGTGTGACGGTGATCCTTCAGCACGTCGCACACCACGAACAGGCGCACGTCTACCTCCACGGGGTTGCTCGCGCTCGCGCCGTCGCATTGGATCGTCACGCGCCACTGGTACGGCTCGTGGTCGAGCTTCGCGTTCACCTCAGCGTGATCCAGCGACGGCGGGCCCATCACCGTGCCGATGCCGCGGCCCGCGTTCGGGCTGTGCGGGTCGATCGGCTCGATCTCCAGCCCCGTGACGCTCACGCCGGTGGGCGCCGTCGCAGTGATGTCCTGCGGGAACTGGTCGGAGGCCAGCTCGCGAAATTCCGCGATGTGCCGGTGCCACAGGTAGAAGCAGGGGTCGCGCGGCGAGCCGAAGTTGGAGATCATCAGCCCCAGCGCGTTCACCTCGGAGAGATATTCGTGGTAGCCGATCTCCGCGAACTTGTCGTGACCGAAGTTGTGCAGGTTGCCGTACACGTCGCCGTCGATCTCCCAGCCCGGCTTGCCGGGGATCGTCGAGCACGCCAGCGGCGCCGACTCGACGACGTTGCCGCACCAGTCGAGCATGTTCGCGTCGGTCAGATCGAGCGTCTCGCGTTGTGTGTGGTCATCCGATTTGCGGATCCACACCTTGCGCGTGTAGATCGCCTGCAGCAGTGCGAAGCGCCACTTCGCCAGCACGTCGATCGGCATCGGCGCATCTTCGAAGTCCGGGCCGTTCGGCGGGATGTTCGGGTTGCGCACCGGATACCAGCCGTGCATCGGCGGACGCGCTCCGTAGCCGTCGATCAGCTGCGGCACGGGCACGTAGCCCTGATCGAGCAGGTCGTCGTACGCCCACCCCTTCGTCAAAGGCAAGCCCCAGCACAGACGGTCCTGGTCGTAGCGGGCGACGATCTGCGAGTGCATGTACAGGAACAGCTCGCCGCGGCGGTTGATCGCGTCGGCCACCGTTTTCGTCTGCGGGTCGTAGTAGCCGCCGCCGGGGTACACCATGTGCCAGTGCAGGTGGTGGTCGTTGAAGTCGAAGTCCTCGCGCCAGTACGCCACCAGCGCCTCGCTGCCAGGGCCGAACGTGTCGCCGGTGATCGTCGCGTAGGCGTGGTTGACCGGCACCGCGGTCGTCGCCGGCACCGCGCCTGAGCTCAGCGTCGGCGGCGGCGCCGGCGCGCCTCCGTCGAACAGCACCGTCGCGGGCACCTCCGAGCGGAAGTTGCGGAACTCGCCGATGCTCGGGACCGCGATGCGCAGCGTCTGCGCGGCCTTCGAGTGCGTCCAGAACACGCCCAGCACGTACTTCACGAGCTCGGGGTGAAACTCGCCGCCCGCGATCAACGCCTCGGCCTCCGCCAGCGCCGCGTTCAGCGCCTGCGCCTCGTCCGGCCCCGCCGTGTCGCTCGCCGTGCCGATCCTCAACAGGACTTCGCGATACGCCGCATCCATCGTCGGGCTGAACTGCCGGAAGGGCTCGCGCGAGGGGTAGCTGCGGAACAGGCGCGACAGGCGCTGTGCGATCTGCAGCGTCGCGTCACCGCCCGCCGCCTGCGCGTTCGCGGCGAGCGCATGCTCGCACGCCGGCTGCGGATCCGTCTCGCCCATCAGCTCGTAGCGTCCCGGATGCTCATCACGATGACGCGCAACCTAACGAGTGCCGTGAGCGCCGTCAATTGTGTCATTAGCGAGACACCCGCCCACCGTGCCGACGGTGCGCACGACCTGTCCCGCGAACCTCGGGCTTGTCTCTGACTGCTCGCGGGGCGCCGCGCGGTGCGGCTTCCTCGCGGCCCCGTCTGAGCGGCTATCGGCCCGCGGTGACGGCTCTCAGCTCATCGAGCGAGTCGCGGATGACTCGCGGCAGATCCTGCCGGGCGGGCTCCTCCACCCAGCGTTCGAACGCCACCTTGAAGACCGCGATCCCGGCCTCCGCGGTCAGGCTCGCTGACGGCTCGCCGACGCCGCGCCGGCGCAGCGCCTCGGCGAGCGCCGAAGCGAGCGAAGCCAGCTTGATCAGCTCGCGCTCACGAAGCTCCGCGCTCGCGGCGATGATCGCCTGGCGCTGGCGCGCCAGCTCGCGGCCCTCCTGGATCATCGCGCCGGCGGCCTCGAGGCCCGCGGCCGCCGCGTCGATCGGCGCCAGCGAGCCGGGCGCGTCGACGACCGTGCTGACCAGCAGCTCCTGCAGCGCGGTCGCGCCCGCGAACAGGACCTCGCGCTTGTCGGCGAAGTGCCGGAAGAACGTGCGCTCCGTGAGCTCCGCGCGCTCTGCGATCTCCGCCACCGTCGTCTGCTCGAACCCGCGCTCTCCGTACAGCGCGAACGCCGCCTGCACCAGCCGGCCGCGCGCGTCTGGCTTCCATCGACCCATGGTCCGATCATATTCGACGACAGTCACTGACATCCTTGCTAGGCTTATGTCAGTCACTGTCGTCATGCGTCTAACCGGAGGTCTTCTCATGCGTGTATTCGTCACCGGCGCGTCCGGATGGATCGGTTCCGCCGTCGTTCCCGAGCTCCTCGATGCAGGCCACCAGGTCGTCGGGCTCGCTCGCTCGGACGCCTCGGCGGCTGCCCTCGCCGCCGCCGGCGCAGAGGTGCAGCGGGGGACAATCGACGACCTCGACGTGCTTCGCGATGCGGCCGGCGCGTCAGACGGCGTGATCCATCTCGCGTTCAAGCACGAGCTCGCCTTCACGGGGGACTTCCAGGGCGCCGCCGACGCCGATCGCCGCGCCGTTGAGGCTCTCGGCGACGCGCTGGCGGGCACCGACGGGCCGTTCGTGATAGCCTCGGGGATACTCGGGGATACTCGGGGATACTCGGGGTCGCGCCGGGGCGTGTCGCGACCGAGCAGGACGGGCACGGCTCGAACGCAGCGGTGGCCGCATGGGGTGGAGGTCCGCGGGCGCGGTGGGAAACCGCCGAGCTGGTGCTCTCACTGGCGTCCCGCGGCGTGCGCTCGTCGATCGTGCGCCTTGCGCCCACCAACCACGGCGAAGGCGACAACGGCTTCATGGCGACGCTCGTCGGCATCGCCCGCGAGAAGCGCGCCTCCGGCTACATCGGCGACGGGGCCAACCGCTGGACCGCCGTGCACCGCCTGGACTCCGCGCGGCTGTTCCGTCTCGCGCTGGAAAAGGCGCCCGCCGGCTCGACGCTGCACGGGGTCGCCGACGAAGGCGTCGCGATTCGCGACATCGCCGAGGTGATCGGCCGGCACCTCGACGTGCCGGTGGTCTCGATCTCAACCGAGGACGCGGGCGAGCACTTCACGTGGCTGGCCGGCTTCCTCGGGATCGACAGTCCTGCGTCCAGCGCGCTGACCCGCGAGCTGCTCGGCTGGCAGCCCACCCAGCCCGGGCTCATCGCGGACCTCGACCAGGGGCACTACTTCCGGCAGGCGGCGGTCGCCGCGGCCTGAGTGTCACATTCCTGCCCTCTGGCTTGTCTTAGATGGCACGGACACCACAATCGGAAGGACGGCGATCATGCCGACGAGGATCAAGAACCCGGCACTGAGCGTTCCCGCGGAGTCGACAGGTCAGCCAATCCGCTCCGCCAGCTCGACGATGATCTCCGCGGGGCCGCGGACGTAGCAGAGCCTGTAGCTGTCCTCGTAGCGCTCCAGCTCGCCGACCAGCTCTGCGCCGCGGGCCTGGAGGCGGGCGAGCACGTCGTCGATGTCGTCAACGGCGAACGTGACGTGGCGGATGCCGGGCGCGTTCGCGGGTTCGCGCCGGTGGCCGCCGTCGGGCGCCGGAGTGTGAAACTCCGCCAGCTCGACTCGCCCGTGCCCGTCCGGAGTCTGCAACATCGCGATCTGCGCCCGGACGCCCTCGAGCCCGATGACGCGGCCCACCCAGTCGCCCTCGACCGACGCCTCGCCCACTGGCTCGAGCCCGAGCTCGACAAAGAACGCCATCGCCTCGGCGAGGTCGTCCACGACGATGCCCACGTGGTCCATCCGCTGGACTGTCATGTGCTCGATGGTAGGACGCGAGGAAGTCGTGACGCTCAATCTCGCCACACGACCTCGAAGTGACCGATCGGCTCGTCGAAGCCCTTCACGGCGATGGGGCCGCCGTCGGAGAACTGGATGCCCTTGCCGCGACAGAGATCATGCACCCCGGAGGAAACGACTACGCAATCCGGCTGAGCCACCGCGCACAATCGTGCGGCCTGCTGCCCGATGGGCCGCTTCGACGGCCTCCTCGTGCGGAGCGTCGACCAGGCAGAAGCCGCTCTCCGCGCCTTCGTCAACGCGGCGCGCTCGGCGAAGGCGCCGCCGCCGTGCTCGCGGGACGGATGTTCTGGTTCACCCGGAAGCGGTTGTCCGGGTCGTAGGTGCCCTTGATCTGCGACAGCCGATCGTAGTTGTGGCGGTAGCTCGCCCGCACCCGCTCCTCGCCCTCGTCCATCATCATGTTCACGTAAGCGCCACCGGCGGAGTACGGGTGAAGCGCCTCGAAGTAGTCGACGCACCAGCGGCGGATGACCTCGGCATTGGCGGGATCGTGATCGACACCGGCGAAGACCGAGCTCCAGACCGCATCGCGGTAGCTCCATGGGGTGTCGGATGGGCCGACGTCGTGGGCAGCTCCGTCGACCGGGTACAGGTGCATCGTCGACTGCCACGTAGGCATCTCAGCGCCGAACTTGGCGTGCGCCTCGACGGCAGCGTCGGGGATCTCCTTGACAAAATCGGCGCGCCAGTACCACTGGTCGCCGGCGGGATAGACGGGGTCGAAGGCGCCCTGGAGAGCGGGGAGGGGCATCGGCTGAGCCGCGTGCAGCAAGGGCTCCGGCAGGACGTCCAGCAGCGGCGCCATCGCCTCGGCGGCATCCTCGGGAGCGCCCAGATAACACCAGACGACCCCGCAGACCTTGCGGAGATGGAGCTCCTCGGGGAAGGGCGGCGCCGGCGGGACCGATGTGAAGGCGAAGAAGCCGCCCAGCTCACGCGGGGCGTTCGGCAGGAAGTCTCGGTAGGCGGCCAGCACCTCGGCGCCCAGCTCGACCGGCCAGAAGGTCGGGCCGCCGACGACCGTCGAGACCTCGTGCAGCCGGAAGAGGAAGGAGGTGACGACGCCGAAGTTGCCGCCACCGCCCCGGATCGCCCAGTAGAGGTCGGGGTGCTCGTCCGCGGCGGCACGGACCGTGGCGCCGCTCGCGAGCACGACCTCGGCCTCGAGCAGGTTGTCGATCGTGAGGCCGCACTTGCGGGTCAGGTGCCCAAGACCGCCACCCAGCGTGAGGCCACCGACGCCGGTGGTCGAGATGATCCCGCTCGGTGTCGCCAGGCCGTGCTCATTGGTCGCGGCATCCACTTCGCCCCAGGTGCAGCCACCGCCAACCCTCGCCGTCCGAGCGCCGGGATCCACTGCGACTCCCTTCAGGCCCGAGAGGTCGAGAACCACGCCGTCCTCGCACGTTCCCAGCCCGGCGCCGTTATGGGCGCCGCCGCGCACGGCCAGCAAAAGGTCGTGGCCAGCGGCGAACGAGACGACCTTCGCGACATCGCCGGCGTCGGCGCAGCTCGCGATCAGGGCAGGCCGCCGGTCGATCATCGCGTTGTACACCTTGCGGGCCTCGTCGTAGCCGGGGTCCGCGGGGGCCATAAGCCGTCCCTGGAATCCGCGCATCTCGCTGCGGGCCGTCTGCATCAAAGCGTTGGTGGTGCTCATGCGTTCCCCCTGTCGGTCGTCTCAAGTTGTCACGGCCGAGCCTATGGCGCTCGAATCTAGCTGTCATGACCTGAGCTGACCCAATTCGAGTGCTCGGGCCTCGATCGATTCCAGGCGGGCATGGTCAAGACTGACTATCGTCTTTTTATGAAGGCAGAGATCCTGGACCTTCCGGGGCCGCTGCGCCCGACCTCGATCTCCCCGTTCGTTGGCCGCGCGGCAGAGCTCGAGAAGCTCCGAACGCTGATGCCGCGAGCCGAGGGGGAGAGGCGTCGCGTCGCGCTGCTCGCGGGCGAGCCGGGGGCCGGGAAGAGCCGTCTGGCGCGCGAGTTCGCCGGCCAGGTCGCGATGGAAGGGGTACTTGTTCTCTACGGTGCCTGTGACGCGGTGGTGCGGACGCCGTACGGGCCTTTCGTCGAGGCGCTCGAACGCCTGGTGCGGGTAACCGACGAGGCGCAACTGCGTGCCGTGCTCGGCGCCGGCGGTGGCGAGTTGACCCGGCTGCTACCCGACCTGCACGCCCAGGTCGGCGGGCTGCCGCAACCGGTGAATGCCGATGCCGATACCGAGCGCCATCGTCTGCACACGGCGGTTGCCGACCTGCTTGCGAACGTCAGCCACACAAGACCGATACTGCTCGTGCTCGAGGACGGGCATTGGGCGGACCCGACGACGCTTCTGCTCCTGCGACACCTGGCGCGCTCTGCCTGGAGCGCGCGGCTGCTGATCCTCGCGACCTTCCGCGACAGCGAGGCCGATGTGCCCGCGGAGCTCTCGGAGACGCTTGCCGACCTACGCCGCTCCGATGACGTCGTGCGAATGCGCCTGGAGGGGCTCTCGGGGGCTGAGGTCTCTGACCTGGTCAGCCGTGCCGCTGGAGGCGACCCCGGCCCCGACGATCCCGACCTGCACGAGCTTGCAACCACCATCCACGATCTCACCGCCGGCAACGCCTTCCTCGTCTGCGAGCTCTGGCGCGCGGCGGTAGAGACGGGAATAGTCGAGATCGCTGGTGGGCAGGTGAGGGTGACCCGGCCGCTTACCGAGTTCGGCACGCCCGAGAGCGTCCGCGAGGTGGTCAGCCAGCGACTGGCCCGCCTGGGCCCGAGAACCATCGAGCTGCTCGAGCTTGCGGCAGCCGCCGGGCCGGAGTTCGAGCTGGAGCCGGTCCGCCGCGCCGCCGGCATCGCCGAGCCCGAGCTTCTCGCCGCGCTCGAGGAGGCAGTGGGCAGCGGAATGATCGAAGAGCTCCACGCTAAGCGACTTGCCTGCCGCTTCACCCACGAGATCGTCAGACGGGCGCTTTATGACCGACTCTCGCGGCTTCGGCGAGCCGAACTGCATCTCCGCGTCGGGGAAGCGCTCGAGAGCGCAGGTGCGGACTCCGACCGCGCACTCGCAGACCTCGCCCATCACTTCGGCGCAGCCGCCCCGTTCGGCGGGGTCGAGCGGGCGGTCGACTACAACCTGCGCGCGGCGCGGGCGGCGAGCACCGCGCTTGCCTTCGACGACGCCGCCACGCGGCTGCGGACCGCAATCGAGATTGGAATCCAGGGCGGGCCTGAGCGCGCCGGCGCCCTGCTCGAGCTTGGCGCTGCCAGCCATCGTGCGGGCAAGGCGACCGATGCGCTGGATGCCTTCGCGTCGGCGGCGGAGATCGCTCGCGCGCTGGATAGCGGGGAGCTGCTCGCCCGCGCAGCGATCGGCTACGAGGATGCGTGCTGGCGCCCCGGGCTTATACGAGCGGATGCGATCGAGCTCCTCGAAGAGGCGCTTGCGGCGGTTGATGACAGCAGCGACGAGCTGCGGATTGGCCTGCTGGCGGGGCTTTCGCGGGCGCTTGACTTCGCGGGGGAGCGCGAGCGTGGCGCGCTCGTGCGCGACAACGCCATCGCGCTGGCAAGGCGATACGAGGATCGCGCGGGGCTCGCCAAGGTGTTGGTCGGCTCCTACTGGGCACGCGGCACGACCCCGCTGGAGGAGATCCTTTCGATGCTCACCGAGGCGAGAGACCTGGGGCAAGAGCTGGGGGACGCCGAAATCCAAACGGACGCGATGTCGTGGCGCGTGCCCGCCTTCGTGGCTCTCGGCGACCTCGATTCCGCTCGGGCCGAGGTGGTTGTCCTGCGCGAGATGGCCGAGCGCACAGCGCAGCCGTTCAGGCACCACGTGGCCGAGCACTACGGGTCCGCGATCGCTCTCTGCGACGGGAACCTCGCGGATGCCGAGGCGATGGCGGAGCGCTCGCACGATTGGGCCCGGCTGTTGACCGGCCGCGATGCGTCCGGTACTCACGGCATCCAGATGTTCGGCGTTCGCCGCGAGCAAGGTCGCCTGGCAGAGCTCGCGCCCGTAATCAGGATCCTTGCGGGCGGGGCCGAGCGTGAGGGCCCATGGCGTCCCGGGCTCGCCGTGGTGCTCGCCGAGCTGGGCATGGAGCGCGAGGCCAAGCGCGAGCTCTCGAGGCTCGCCGCCGAAGGTATCGACGGCTACCAGGCATCGCTGTGGCTGGGCACGCTCACCTACCTGACCGACGCTTGTGCCGCGGTAAACGACGAGGGGATGGCGGCGATCGTCTACCCCGAGCTGGAGCCGCTCGGGGGGACCAACGTGATGATCGGTCACCTCGTCGCCTGCTACGGAGCCGCCGATCGCTACCTGGGCATGCTCGCCGCGACACTGGGAGAGGCGGGGCGAGCCGAGGAGCACTTCGAGCAGGCCATGGAGCAGAACAGAAGGATGGGGGCGTCGACCTGGGTGGCTCACACAGCGTACGAGTACGGGCGCTTTCTGCTCGGACGAGGACGCAGTGCCCGCGACCACGCGCAGGCCCTGCTCGGAGAGGCCGCCGGCTTGGCCGAGCGCATCGGCATGGAAGGACTGCTCGGCAAGATCCGCCTGCTCGGCGTGCCCACCTCGGGCGGCCTCCCAGGCGGGCTCTCCGCACGCGAGGCGCAGATCCTGAAGCTGGTCGCCAGAGGGCTCAGCAACCGCGAGATCGGCCAGGAGCTGACGATCAGCGAGCACACGGCGGCCAACCACATCCGAAACATCCTTCGCAAGACCGATTGCGCCAACCGTACCGAGGCCGCGTCCTACGCTCACCGGCAGGGGCTCGCCTCTCAGTGAGCGGGGATCGTCGCTAGGATCAGCCGATGGCCCTGTATGTGATCGAGCGCAGCTTCGCCGATCAGCTTGACCTCACGGACGCCGACGTCGATTTGATCGAGGAGATCAACAGCGACGAGGGGGTCCGCTGGCTGTTCTCGTTTCTGAGCGCCGACCGGCGACGTACCTATTGCCTTTACGAGGCGCCATCGCCCGATGCGATCTTGGCTGCCGCGCAGAGGGCGAACGTCCCGGCCGATGCGGTCGTCGAGGTGAGCGCGGCCACGCCGCAGTTCTCGGACCGCCTGCGCGACTGGGCCGACGCCGTCCGCTGATGGATCAGTGGGATCTCAAAGGCCTCGCCTGGAGGCCGCATCAGCCGGAGATCCTCTGCTCGACCGAGCAGGGACGCGCGATCGTGCTCGATCTTCCGGCGGGCGAGATGCTGCAGGATCACCAGGTCCACGAGGGGGCCTGGATCAGCGTCATCTACGGCGAGGTGAGGATCACCAGCCACGCGGGTCAGACGATCGATGCCGAGCCCGGGGCGCTGGTGCAGTTCGCGCCCCAGGAGCGTCACGAGGTCAAGGCCCTCGCAGACACACGCCTTCTGCTGCTGCTCACTCCTTGGCCCGGCCCCGGCCATCCGGGATCGATGACCCTCACGGAAAAGACCGACGTGCGGGACCGCGCCGCCGAGCGCGCCAGCTGAGAGGGCGTCTGAGAGCGCTGCTCGAGCTGACGGCGCTACTCGGCCTCACCGAGGACCTCGATCAGGACCTGCAGGAGGCGCTCGGTGGTGTCCCCGTCCCGGGATCCGTGGTGGGGGTTGAACTCGGTCACCGTGAGCGCGCGCACACGCTCGTCGCGGAGCAGCGCGCCCAGCATCTCGCCGCATGCCTGCAGCGACGGGGCGGTGCCGCGATCCGTGTTCTCCGCCAGCGGCGCGTCGAGGAAGTCGACGAGGTCGACGTCGAAGTGGACGGCCAAGCTGTCACAGGCGGCGAGCGGAGAGAGGGCTGTTCGGGCGCTGCCGAGCGGATCAGAGACGGTGCTTCGCACGTCAACCACGGGCAGCCTGCGCTCGGCGATCACCTCGGCCTCGAAGTTCGTGTGCGGGCCGAGCCCGAGGAAGCTGATCTGCCCGGCGCTCAGCATCGGACGCTCACCGGCGAGCGCAGCGAGCCCATCCACGGCGCCGTCGACGTCCAGCATGTGCGCCACACCCATCCAGTCCAGGGCGCCGTCGACCGTGCTGGCGGGCACGTTGAGATCAGCGTGCCGGTCGACGTAGACGAGGCCCAGCCGCGCGCTTCGGTCCAGTAGTCCGGCCACGGTGCCGACGCCAACGGTGCAATCTCCTCCCAGGACCAGAATCGTGTCCCCGGCTGGAGCCGATCGGACCAGCGAGGCGACCTGGCTGGCGCGATCAATGACCGCGCCAGCGTTCGCGGCACGCGGGTTCTCAGGGTCCGGCCGCCATCGGAACGGGCTCGCCCGCCCGCCGATGCGCACCGTGACGCCCACCGCTTCCAGCCGCTCACGCAGGCCCGCGTCGAGCAGCGCGCGTGGACCGTCCTCCTGACCGGGGGCATACGCGCCGGCGCTCGTCGGGGCCTCTATGAGCGTGACCGTCCGCATCAGCAGCTGGTCAGGTGCCGCGGCTGGCGCCGTGCCACTACCAGGCAGGCGAATGCGCTCGAGCGGATCGGGCGTCCGAGCCGCTGGTGAAGGGCTTGGTTCTCGGCGACGAGAGCGTCGCGCTGTCGGGGTGACAGTCTTGCCCAGAACGACATGGTGCCCAGCAGAGCGTTGAGCTCCTCAGCGGTGTGCTCCAGCTGCATCGGCACTGCGACGACCTGCGCGTCGTCGAAGAGGTCTGCCGCATACCAACGTGCGATCTCATAGCTGCCCAGCCACGCCCACACCTCCGAGATGTTGTCGCGCCTGGCCGCAACGCCGGCGAGGGTGTCGGCAAGGTCGCGGTAGGTAGGCAAACCGTCAAGTTCGGGCGCGATCGTCGTCATGGCGGCACGCAGCGCCTGCTGATCGTCGGCGCTGCGGGGATCGTCGAGCCCGAAGTACGAGACCAGAGCAAGGGTCCCGCCGTCCACCAGCGCGTCGGCCGCCTTGCGCCAGCTCACATCGGGATCGATCCAGTGGATCGCCGATGCCGAGAACACGGCCGAGTACTGGGCATGCGGCAGGGAGGCGTCCTCCAGGCGCGCGTTGACGAACTGCACATCGCCGACGCCGTTCAGCGAATCGCGAGCCCGCTCGATCAGCTGCTGGCCCGGCTCCACGGCTGTGACTCGCAGCCCGCGGGCCAGCAGGCTGCGGGTGAGCTGTCCCGTGCCGCAGCCGATCTCTAGCACCGCGGCGCCGGGGGCGATGCCCTCGCAGGCCCGGTCGACGAGTGCGTCCGGGTAGGTCGGGCGATGACGGTCGTAGTCCTCGGCGATGTCGTCGAAGACGCGTCCGTAGCTGCGGGCTTCGGCTTGGGCAGGCATGGCTTCACGGTAGATGACGGCAGGGACGGCCGGACGGCGAACAGGGGGACGGGGGAGCTTGCTCTAACCGGGGTATAGCCTGGCCCCATGACCCCGGTGCCGCCTGCCAGGCATCTGTTGCGCGCACGCGATTTCGCGGACCGCCACTACGTCGAGCCGATCGGCGTAGGCGAGCTGGCGGCCGCCGCCGGGCTGTCGCGGGCGCACTTCAGCCGCGCGTTCAGCCGCACGTTCGGCGAGTCACCGAAGGCCTACCTGATGACCCGCCGGCTCGAGCGTGCCGCCGCGCTCCTGCGCAACACAGACCGGTCGGTGAGCGAGATCTGCCTCGACGTCGGGCTGGTCGGGCTCGGGTCGTTCACCACCAGCTTCAAGCGCCACTTCGGCAAGACGCCGACGGAGTACCGTGCGAGCTTCCCGCCGGCCTCCGCCCAGGTGATCGTCCCGCCTGTTACATGCGCCTGTACGGCCGTCCGCAACACAGCACAAAGGGAGAAGACCGGGCGGCGGCGGCGCGATTAGCCTGCCTCGTCAGCACACCACTGAAAAGGAGCGACGATGCAGGTACAAAACGCACAACTCTGGGTCCACGACCAGGACGAGGCGCTCGACTTCTACGTCGGCAAGCTCGGCTGGGAGGTCCGCAGCGACGTCACGATGCCCGAGCTCGGTGGCTTCCGCTGGCTGACCGTCAGCCCGCCGAGCCAGCCCGACTTCGCCGTCGTGCTGATGGCGATCCCGGGCCCGCCGGTGATGGACCCAGAGACCGCCGAGCAGGTCCGCTCGTTGATGGCGAAGGGGTTCGCCGGGACCGTGTTCCTGGTCGACCGAGGATGTGGACGCCGACTACGAACGCCTGAGCGAGGCCGGAGTGGAGTTCACAACGGCGCCGACCGACATGCCTTACGGCCGCGACTGCGGGCTGCGCGACCCGTCGGGCAACCAGCTGCGGCTGGCTCAGCTCGCGCCGCAGTTTGCCGCGGCGTAGCGCGCTTGACCGCTGGCGCCCCTGCCGAGGGGCGCCAGCGGTGAACACGCGCGGGCCGCGCGTGACGAAGAACGCCACCGCCGGCCGCGAAGTCCTGACGCTCAATCGCGTCACTCGACCTCGAAGTGCCCGATCGGCTCATCGAAGCCGTTGACAGCGATGGGGCCGCTGTCGGAGAACCGGATGCCCTTGCCGCGACAGAGATCATGCACCCCGGAGGACACGACGACGCAATCCGGCTGAGCCACCGCGCACAATCGCGCGGCCTGCTGCACCGCCGCACCGAACAGATCGTTCTGTTCGGTGACGGGCTCGACGCCGTGGGCTGAGCTGGTGCGAAAGCGCATTTGGCCAACATGCCGTTGGCCAAATGCCTCACTCCGTGGCGGTTGGCTCCTCGCCGTCGAGATCGTCCTCGTAGACGACTACCGCGGCCTCGACGATGCCAGTCAGCTCGCTCGCCAGCGCAGGAAGGTCGGGGAGTGCCGGCTTGAGCTCCGCGGGGACGTTCTCGGTCAGGGCCATGTCGCCGGTAATGAAGCGCGCAACCGCGACCGGCGTGTCGACGCCGCGCAGCGCCCACTCGGTTACGGTCTTGCTGCGACCGGGGCAGAGGATGAGGCCGATGGACGGCGCATCCGCAGCCTGGCGTTGCAGTTCGTCCACAGCGTTGAGGTAGAAGTTCATCTTGCCGGCGAACTCCGGCTTGAAGTCCTCAATCTTGAGGTCGATGACCACGAAGCGGCGCAGGATGTAGTTGTAGAACAGCAGATCGACGAAGAACTCCTGCTCCTCGCCGGTCTCGTCATCGGGCACCCTGAGGGGGAACTGCCTGCCGACCAAGGCAAAGCCGCGCCCCATCTCCATCAAGAAGGACTGCACGTCGTTGAGCAGCGCGAGCTCCAGGTCGCGCTCCTTGGCCTCGGCGGAGAGACTGAGGAACTCGAAGTTGTAAGGGTCCTTGATAGCGTCGCGGACCAACTCGGAGTCCGCCACCGGCAGGGCCCACTCGAAGCTGGTCAGCGCGCTCCCTTGCCTGCCGCGTAGGTCGCTTGCGATCTGCGCCTCCAGGACCTTGCGCGACCAGCCGTTCTTGATCGCCTCCTGGGCATACCAGAGTCGCGCATCGCGATCGTCGAGCTTCGCCAGCAGGGCGATGTTCTGCCCCCAGGGCAATTGGCCAACGGGCTGTTGGCCAATCGTGGGGCTGCCCTCCTCCTGTGGCCAGGACTCAGCGAAGGCGCGCATGTACTTGAGGTTCGACCGCGAGAAGCCCGTCATGTCGGGGAACTCGCGCCGGAGGTCGACGGCCAGACGGTCGATGACCTTGCTGCCCCAACCCTCGCGCAGCTCTCGCCCGAGGATGTCCTGGCCGATCTCCCAATACAGCTCGATGAGCGCCCGATTGGCCGCAAGCACCGCTCGCGTTCGAGCGGCCAGCACACGAGACTTGACCTCGGCGAGGAACTCGGGATAGTCGGCCGGCAGCGCGTCCTTCCGGCGTACAGGCATCTTGGCCACGCATCAAGCGTAGTGCGCAGGGGCGACTGATTTCAATTAGAGTGGCGCCAGGTAGCCCAGTGAAGGTTGGAACGATCCTGAGCAATATCGACGAAGGCGCAATTGCGCTGCCCGAGTTTCAGCGGGGATACGTATGGAATCGCTCGCAGGTGCGCGGGCTCATGGACTCGCTGTATCGCGGTCATCCGGTCGGCAGCTTGCTGATGTGGCAGACGAGGACGGAATCGGCCGTGACTCGAGGCGATCAGGATCTGCGGCCGGGCACCGTCCAGCTTCTGCTTGACGGGCAGCAGCGGATCACGACACTCTACGGTCTCATCCGCGGGGTGCCGCCCAGGTTCTTCGACGGGAACGCCCACGCGTTCCGCGAACTCCGGTTCCATCTCGACGACGAGACCTTCGAGTTCTGGCAGCCGGTGAAGATGCGCGACGACTCGCGCTGGATCGACGTCACCGAGCTGCTGCTGGAGGGCGCAGGCGCGATGATTGGCAAGGTCTTCGCGCAGGCGGGGAAGGACCCCGACAAGATCGAGCAGGCTCAGCTCTGGCTGGAACGTCTCAACCGCGTCGACCAGATCAAGGAACGCGAGTTCCAGGTCGAACAAGTTGCTGGCGAGGACAAGACTGTCGACGTCGTGGTCGACATCTTCAACCGCGTCAACTCGGGCGGGACGAAGCTGTCCAAGGGCGACCTCGCTCTGGCGAAGGTCTGTGCGGAGTGGCCAGAGGCGCGTGAACAGATGAACGTCCGGATCGAGAAGTGGCGGACCGCCGGCTACGAGTTCCGGCTCGATCTGCTCCTGCGAGTCGTCAACGCAATCGTCACCGGCCGCGCGCCGTTCTCAGCCCTTGGCGACCGCTTGCCGCGAGAAATAAGTGCCGGAGTTGAACAGGCCGAGCACGCGATCGACCAGATCCTCAACACGCTCGCGAGCCGCCTCGGCCTCGACGGGTCGGTCGTGCCATCGGTTGCCGCGTTCCCAGCATTGGCTCGCTTTCTGGCTGACCGCGACTTCAAGCTCTCCGACCACCGCGAGCGCGACCGGCTTCTCTACTGGTATATCCAGGCTGCGATGTGGGGTCGCTACGCTGGTTCGACTGAGACGGTCCTCGCGCAGGATCTCCAGGCGATCACAGCACCTGGTGGCGATCCCATCGATCGGCTCATCGCCAATCTGCGACAGCAGCGGGGGGATCTACGCGTGCAGCCGGGCGACTTCCTGGTTTGGAGTCGTGGTGCCCGATTTTATCCGATCCTCTACATGCTTACGCGTATCGATGGGGCGCGTGACTGGGGGACAGGTGAACGGCTTGACCGCCACGCGCTCGGCAGACACACCGACCTCGAGGTCCACCACATCTTTCCGAAGCGAGTGCTCTATGACGCTGGCTACGGCCGCCGCGAGGTCAATGCGATTGCCAACTTCACGTTCCTGTCGGCGGAGACCAACCGATCGATTTCCGACACAGCTCCTCAGGTATACCTCCCGGAATTGATGGCTCGCCACCCCGGCGCGATCGAGTCGCATTGGATGCCGACCGAGCCGGAGCTGTGGACGCCTGATCGCTATCCGGAGTTCCTCGAACGCCGGCGAACATTGCTCGCTCAAGCGACGAACGTCCTGCTCGATAGGTTGCTGCACGGCCACCAGCCGGAGGCGGAGATCACGGTGTCCGCGGCAGTTGGTCCACCCGTGCTAGCCACCGCCGATGAGGAGGAGCGCACCCTTGCCGGCGTTCGAGAGTGGATGCTCGCCCACGGCTTCGATGCGGGCGAGCCTGATCACGAGCTCGTCGAGCAAGACGGCACTGTCGGAGCGATCTTGGATCTCGCCTGGCCGCGTGGTCTGCAGGTTGAACTCAGCGAGCCGGTCGCGCTGCTGCTCAACGAGCCCCTCGATGTCTACCGCGCAGCGGTTCGACACGGGTATCGTCCATTCACGGACGTGCTCGATCTGCACACTTACGCCACAGACATCGAGACCCTCGGTACGGGCGAGCCGGCTGCCGCCTGATTATCTAGAACCTCGATCGCTGGGAACGTCCCGACTCCGCGCCAGATCGACGTCCACATAGTTGAGGGATCCAGGCGAAGCGCACCGGCGAACTCGCGACAGCAGCGCAGGATCGCGGGTCCAACGAGCCGCATGCCGAGCAGGCGTCGCGCTTGCGTGGCGAGCTACAGATCGTCGCGAACGAGTGTGTAATCGGTGATGAACGCCCCCGACAAGGCACCAGCAACGAAGGCGGCCACAACGAGCGCTGCGAGGAGTCCAATGGCGGCAATCATCAGCGGCAGCGTGCCCTCGACGACGGCGATGGCATTGAGGAAGAGCATCGATTTTTCTTGTGTCATGAACATTACAGCGCCGGTCTCGCCCAAAACATAGGGTCGGGTGCTTCTCGCGCTCTGCGGCAGCTGCTGGTGTCGAATGCGAGCAAAGGGGCGTCACCGGCCGGCGAGCGCTCACGGCACACTGCCGTCGTTCTGTGCGGCTTTTGAGCGGCTGCATGGCTCGAGCGCTGTCGCTGCCGTCAAGACGCTTGCGGCTGAGCTCGCGCTCTCGTTCCAGCACCAGCCGCGGTGGAAAGACCGGCATTGCAGGCGATCCTCAAACCGACGCACTACCCTACCCCGCCCGATAATGCATGTTATGTAAACCTAGAACGGAGATGGGCCCGAGTACATAGGCGCTACATCGATTGAGGCAGATGCCCTGGCCCACACCGCGTGCCAGCCGCGAGCAGCCGCCTCTAACCACCCGAAGGAACGTGGCCCAACCCGAGCACGCCGGCAGCCACCCGTGCCGCCAGCAGCTCGTCGTGCGGCGCGTGCCCGGCAAGCTGGATCACCGCCCCTTCGAGTGCGCCGATGAGCGCGAGCGCCACGACTTTCGCGGGCGGACCGGCTGGGATCGTCCCCGCTTTGCGACCGGCGCCGATCAGACGTGTGCAGCGCTCGACGAGTCCGTCCGAGACCTGCTGCAGGCGGCGCCCCACCGGGTGATCCTGGCCGCTGAACTCGAGTCTCAGCGCAATCGCCACACGGGCGACGTCGCGGCGGCAGAAGATGGCGTGACCGCGGGCCATCGCGATCAGAGCCAGGACCGGGTCGGGCTGCTGCTCGATCAGCGCGCCGACCTCCAGCTGCCACGTCTCCTCGATCCAGTCGATCACCGCCAGCGCAAGATCCTCCTTGTCCTTGAACTGGTGGTACAGCGCGCCGCGTGTGTAGCCGGCCTCGCTCGCCACGCGCTCGAGCACGAGGTTGCCGTAGCCGTAGCGAGACAGGCCCCGCGCGGCCGACTCCAGCAGTGCGCTGCGCGTGCGCGCGCTGCGCTCGGCCTGCGTCAGGCGTGGCCCCGCGGCCCGCCCCGTCGCGGTCGACCCGCTCCCCTTCTCGGACATACCTACATGCACGTATGTATGTTATCGTATCGACATTCGCCCGACTGGAGAATCCGGCATGCGGCTGTCCAACAGCGAGCACGAATCCCATCCTTGGCTGATAGGCGAGATCGCGCCGGACTTCAGGCTGGAGGACGCTTGGACGCTGCCGGCGCAGGGCGGCGCTGATGACTTCGCGACGCTGATCGAGGTGCTGACGGGCTTCGACCCGACCAAGGCCGAATCCCGCGCGGTGCGCGCACTGTTCGCTCTGCGCTACCGCCTCGGGGGGCTCGTCGGCTGGGATCACGTGCGGGAGCCGCTTGCGATCCCAGAGAGCAGCGACACGAGTCTGAGCGCGCGCCTTCCCCCTGACCTGCGCGGCAGCGCTGACGGCGTCGGGCTCGCGAGCGATTTCGTACCGCTCTACCGCACCGACGTCGAGTGGGCGGCCGAGATCTCGAACGGGACGGTTCACGGCGTCCTGCAGCTCGCGTGGGTGGAGCAGGGCGACGGGCTGTATCGCGGCCAGATGGGCGTGTACGTCAAGCCGCGCGGCAAGCTCGGCGCGGCGTACATGATCGCGATCACGCCGTTTCGACACCTGGTCGTGTACCCGGCGCTGATGCGCCAGATCGAGCGATCCTGGAACGCCCGCATGGATCGCCAGCGGCGCGACGGCTAGGCCCCTCCGGCGTCAGCCAGCGGCGCCGCGACGCATATCGCGAGCCAGCAGCCGCAGGTACGCATGGCGATTGCAGAGGATCGTGTGCGCGCCCGTCGCGCCGAACTGGCGGCGGGAGCGGCGCTCGCCGCCGGCGTCGATCGCCCGCCACATCCGCTCGCTCGCTGGCACGCGCAACCGCCCGGCAAGGACCTCGCCCAGCCACTCGCTCTGGCGCTCGACGATCTCGAACAGCCCCGGGCCGGGCTCGAGCACGCCGATGAACGCCAGGCCCGGCGCCCGCGGACGCGCTGTCGCAGACGTTCGGCCAGCGGGTCTCCAGCAGGCGATGGTCCGGCGCCGGCAGCTCGCCCCGATCTGGAGTCGCCCGGGCGGCGAGCATCATCGTGCGCATCAGCGTCCGGTGCAGCGCCAGCGGCAACAGCAGCGCCGCAGCGCGATCGAAGTCGTCGAACGGGCGGCCGAACGCGTGGCGCGGAATCAGGTGGTGCACGTGGTTGCACGCCAGGATCGTCCGCTGCGCCGTCGTCGAGATCTCCGCCGCGATGTCGAGCGCCGACTGGCCTCCCCCCACGACCGCCACGCGCTGGCCCGCGAACGGCTCCGGCGCGCGGTACTCGCGCGCATGCATCGCCGCGCCGTCGAACGTGCCCGGCAGCTGCGGCAGCTGCGGCTCCCAGTAGTGGCCGCACGCAACCGCAACCGCGTCAAAGCGCTGCGCCTCCTCCCCGTCCACCGCCACCTCCCAGCCGCCGTCCACCGGGCGAACCTCCCGCACGCGCGTGCCGCACACGATGTAACGCTGCAGCTCGTTGCGCGCCGCGTACTCCTCCAGGTAGGCGAGCATCTGGCTGCGGTGCGGGAAGTCGCCCGCCGACCGGGCCATCGGCAGGCTCGGATACTGCATGCGCTTGCGCGACGTGTTCGTCGACAGCGACGCATAGGCGGCGGACAGGCCGCTGTCGTTCGCGTAGCGCCACATGCCGCCGATCCCTGACCCTGCCTCATACGCGGTGACGTCGTGTCCGGCGCGCAACAGCGACCGTGTCGCCGCGAGGCCCGACGTGCCCGCGCCGATCACGCACACGCGCTGAGCCGATCGACCGCGCGAGGCGCTGCTCGAAGCGGGTGGCGCGCTGCTCGTCTCGCCCATACAAACGTATTGAAACACATGGTGCTGTATTGCTTACAATGCAGACGTATGGCCTCCGCGAAGAACGAGACCTCGGACCTGACGGGCTACGCCCGCATTCGCAACGCGGCGCTCAAGTGCTTCGCGCGCGATGGCGTCAAGGCCAGCTCTGTGCGCGCGATCGCGCGCGCGGCCGGAGTGTCTCCGGGCCTCGTCCAGCATCACTTCCCCACCAAGCAGGCGCTGCGCGACGCCGTCAACGCGCACGTGGTCGCGCTCGCCGCCGCGCCGTTCGCCGATCTTCCCCTCCCCATCGCCGACGTCGACCCGTTCGACGAGCTCGGAAGGCGCATCACCAGCCTGCTCAGCGAGCAGAGCGACGCGCTGCGCTACGCGGCACGCGCGACCCTCGAGGGCGACGAGATGGCGGTCGAGCTGTTCGGCGCGTTCGTCGCGATCGCGCGCTCGCAGTGGGATCTGCTCGCCCGCGAAGGCCGGCTGCGCGAGGACCTCGACCTGCAGTGGGCGGCGCTGCACCCCGTGATCTTCAACTTCGGCGTCGTGCTGTTCCGCGAGGCCATCGAGCGCCATCTCCCGGAGCCGCTGTTCTCCCCGCAGCAGCTCGAGCGCCTGAACGTGGCCATGACCACGCTGCAGCGTCTTGGCACGCAGAGTGCGAGCCAGGCGCGGCTGCTGTGACCCGTCGCCGCGCGAGCCGCGTGACGGCTCCGCAATTCCTACGCTGAAACCCGCGCCTCCGCCGCCAGCGCCTCATCGCCGGCGGACACCTGCACGGGATGCAGATCGCGCAGGCGGTCGACACCGGCAAGCGCCGGGAACAGCCGGCTCCAGCCGAGCGCAATCGCCACCGTTAGCGCGCCGCCGAGGACGACCGCGGGTACCGCACCGATGAGGAACGCCGCGAGCCCCGACTCGAACGCGCCGAGCTGGTTGGAAGCGCTGATGAACACCATCTCGACCGCCAGCACGCGCCCGCGAAGGCGGTCTGGGGTCGCCAGCGCGACGGTCGTGGAGCGGATGTTCATGCTGTACATGTCCACGAAGCCGCTGACCGCCAGCGCCAGCAGCGACAGCGCAAACGAGCGCGAGAGCCCGAACACGACCATGCTCGCGCCGAACGCGCCCACGGCCACCAGGAGCGTGCGCCCGGCACGCCCGCCCAGCGGCCGGCGCGTGAGCAGCGCCGCGGCGAGCAGCGCGCCAACCGACGGGGCGCTGCGCAGGACGCCGAGGCCGATCGGCCCGACGTGCAGGATCGAGCGCGCGAACAGCGGCAGCAGCGCCACCGCGCCGCCGAACAGCACCGCCAGCAGGTCCAGCAGGATCGCGCCGAACAGGATCTGGGTGTGACGCACGAAGCGGATGCCGCCGAGCACGCTCGCAAGGCCCGGCGCCGCGCCATCGGCGTGCGCCTCGTCGGCCGCTGGCGTGTGCGCGATCGCCGCCACGCAGCAGGCTGCCGCCACGCACATGCCCGCCGCCACCCCGTACACGAGCCCAGCGGACAGCGGGTAGAGCAGCCCGCCCAGCGCCGGCCCGGCGACGGCGCCGAACTGGATCGCGATCGAGCGCAGCGTCATCGCGCTCTCGATCAGCTCTGACGGCACGAGCGTCGGCGGCAGCGCGCGCGCCGCGGGCGTGCCGATCGCGCTCGCCGCGCCCGCGCCCAGCGCAAGCGCCAGGAACGGCGCCACCGCTGTCACGCCCGCGGCGCTCAGCGCCACCAGGCCGCCGGCGACGCCCGCGCTCAGCAGCAGCGAGCAGGCCAACACGAGCCGCCGCGGCAGACGATCGGCGAGCTGCCCCGCGGGTAGCGCCAGCGCGAACATCGGGATGAACTCCGCGAGGCCGATCAACCCCAGGTCCAGCGCGCTGCGGTGGTTCGTGTAGACCTGCCAGCCGATCGCCACCTCGAGCATCTGCATGCTCAGGACCATCCCCAGCAGCGCCAGCCACAGCAGCGCGAAGTCGCGCTCGGCGAGCGCCGGTCCCAGTCGTCTCATCGCCTGTGGTCTAGCACCCGCGGCGATCGGCCCGGCGGGCGCTCCTTGGCCTGTGGTCTCGGCTGATGCGCGATCCTGGCAGGCTGTCGCCGGTGTACTTGCGTGCCGCCGCAGAACAGGCCTGGCCTCCGTTCGTGCTCGTCAGCGGGCTGCTGTTGATCGGACTGGTCGCCAACCGTGATGGCCTCTTCGAGCAGGCCGGGCGTTTTCTGCAGGGCCTGGCAGGGCCGCCCGTGGTGTTGCTCGCGGCCTGCCTGCTGCTCGTCGCGGTGGTCACTGCTGTGCTCAACCTCGACACCGCTGTCGTGTTCCTCACGCCTGTGCTGGTTCACGCGGCTCGCGGTCGCGGCATCGAGGAGGAGGGGTTTCTGTACGGCGCGGTCTTCATGGCCAACGCATCCTCGCTGTACCTGCTGGGGTCCAACCTCACAAACCTGCTCGTCCTGGGGCATCAGCCGATCTCCGGCGCCACGTTTGCCGCGCACATGCTCGTGATCGCGCTCGCCGCGACGCTCGCCACTGCGCTCGGGCTGCTCGTGCTCTTTCGCCGCCGGCTGCGCGCAGCCACGAGCCGGCACCCGCAGCGCGTGAGTTGGGAAGCGTTCGGTTTGGGGCTGCCCGGTGCGGCGGGCGCCGCCGTCCTCACGATCGCGCTGCGCAATCCCGCTATCCCGGTCTTCGTGGTCGGGGCGGCCCTGGCCGCGATCGAGGTGGTCCGTGGGCGGCTGCAGTGGCGAGAGCTCGTGCGCGCGGTCGGGCCGGTTGTGCTCATCAGCCTGTTCCTGGCGTGCGTCGCGTTGGGGGCTCTCGCTCGATCGTGGGGTGGACCGGCGCAGCTGCTCGCCGGCGCCGGGCGCTGGGAGACCGCGGGGATCGGCGCGCTCGCGTCGGTGGCGATCAACAACCTTCCTGCTGCCGTCCTTCTCTCCGCGCACCCGGTCGCGCACCCGAGCGCGCTGCTCGTGGGGCTGAACATCGGCCCCAACATCGCCGCCACCGGGTCGCTCTCCGCGTTCCTGTGGTGGCGTGCCGCACTGCAGGTGGAGGCACAGCCGTCACTTGTGGCGTTCTCTCGCCGGGGAGCGCCTCTCGCCGTATTCGCGATCGTGCTCGCCCTGGCCGCAGCGGCCGTCCTGCCGGCTGCCTTGTGACCGCTAGCATCTCGGGCGAGCGAGCCCGAGCAACCCGGAGGAACCGTATGAGCGACGACCAGCAGGTGCCCGAGTGGAACGTGGCCGAGTGGCACGGAAAGACGATCGTCGATCTCGACGGCGAGAAGATCGGCAAGCTCGAGGACGTCTACGTCGATGTCGAGACCGATGTGCCGCAGTTCGCGACTGTCAAGGAAGGGCTCATCGGCAGGCACTTGACGTTCGTGCCGCTCGGTGGGATCAGGGTCGGCCCCGATGAGCTGCAGGTTGACGTGTACCGCTCCCAGGTCGAGGCGGCGCCCAACATCGAGCTGCACGGCGAGGAGCTTTCACAGGCCGACGAGTCGGCGCTCTACCACCACTACGAGCTCAACTACACGCCGCCGGACACCGAAAGCGGACGCCGACTGGCTCGCCGCTGAATCGCGGGCAGAAAGACCGGCGTACACGGGGCGCGCGACCATCTAGCATCTGAGCCGTTCTGCACCAGCTACGGAGAGGGATGTGATGGCGGACAAGCTCTACACGGCCAAGGCGCACGTGACCGGCGGGCGCGCCGAGGGACACGGACACTCCAGCGACGGCGCGCTCGACGTCGACCTTCGCCTGCCGTCCGAGATGGGCGGGCCCGGCGGCGGCACCAACCCCGAGCAGCTGTTCGCGGTCGGCTATGCCGCGTGCTTCGAGGGCGCGCTCGGCGTGGTCGCGCGCCGCGCCAAGGTCGAGGCGGGCGACGCGGCGATCGACTCCGAGGTCTCGCTGTCCCCTGACGGCAAAGGCGGCTTCGTGCTGTCGGTCGGGCTCGACGTGACGCTGCCGTCGGTGACGGACGCGGCCGCGGCGGTCGAGCTGGTGCGCGCCGCGCACCAGGTGTGCCCCTACTCGAACGCCACGCGCGGCAACATCGAGGTCGCGCTCACGGCCAACGGCGCGCCCGTCGAGTAGCGCCTCAGCGCCCGAGCCTGCGCTCGAGCTCGCGCGCGCGGGCGCCGAGGCCGCCGATCAGCGAGCGGATCTGCTCGAGGTCGGCGCGCAGCTCCTGGTCGCCGACCTCGACCGGGAGCATCGAGTCCTGCAGTGTCGACAGCAGCCGGTCCGCATCGGAGATCGCGCTGACGCCGCTGTCGATGAAGCCTCTGGCTCCGCGCGCGGGCGCACCCGCGACCGCCGCCTCGAACGTGCGTGAGGGCAGCCCGTGGCGCTCGGCGAACGCGGAGTGCGCGCGACGAGCGCGACCGTAGGCCGTCTGCACGGGCCGGAACAGCGCCTCCTCGACGGCGTCCGCGCTGCTCTCGTCCAGCCGCTCATACGCTTCGCTCAGCGATGAGACCGCCGCGCCGAGCTTGTCCGCAGCCTCGGCGATCGTGTCGAGCAGCTGCTGCCTGCCGTCGGCGGTGGTGTAGGGCACGCGATCAGATTAGCCCTCGCGTGGGCGCCAGCGCTCAGTTGATCACGTAGACGAGCGAGACCTGTGCGCTGAGCGTGCAGCTGACGGCGCTCGCCTTCTTGGCGGCCGGGTGCTTCTTCTTGCGGCGCTTGACCAGCGGTTTGGGACTGGCCGCGGCTGGCGCCTCTGCCCGCAGCACCGGCACCGATTGCGCAGTCGAGCCGAAGTCGGGCTGTTCGCCCTTGTATTCGGCGTAGCTGGATTCTTCGGTGCTCTTGCATTCGATCGAGCCGCCGCCTTCGACGATGCTCTGCACGGCGCCAAGCGTCCCCGCGACCTTGCCGGTCAGGAATTCAGCCTTGCTCTGACCGTCCGCGACCGCGGCGGCCATGCCTTCGCGGTACACCGCCGTGGCCGTCGCGCGGTTGGCTTCCTGAGCGATCGGCACGGTCGCGACGCCCTCGACGCTGACCGTACGTATCGGCGTCGTGGTCGGCGCTTCCGCGGAGGCGACGCCGAGCATGTTCGCGGCCACCAATCCGGCCGTCACTGCCAGCGTCGCTGCAATAGCGCTCCTCATCGCTACAGCCGATGCTAGCGCGATGCGTTGGCCAGCTCGCGTGCGCGCATGAGCACCGCGTCGATCATCGGCTCGGTCAGCTTGCCTGTGAACGTGTTCTGCTGGCTTGGGTGAAAGCAGCCGAGCAGCGTGTAGCGCTCGCTCGGCAGCTCTATTCCGTGGCCGAAGCGCGGGCGCGGCCGCGGCGGAGCGCGCGGCGGATCTGCGACGGCGGCCGTCACGCGCAGCGCCGCGTCCCACGCGAACGCGCCCAGGCACACGACGACGCGCACGTCGGCGAGCAGCTTCAGCTCGGCCACGCTCCACGGCAGGCAGCGGTCGCGCTCGGCGGGCGTGGGACGGTTGGCCGGCGGCGCGCAGCGCACCGCAGCGGTGATTCGCACCCCGCTGAGCGCGAGGCCGTCATCGCGGTCGCGCGAGAGCGCCTGGTTGGCGAAGCCGGTGCGATGCAGCGCCGCGAACAGGAAGTCCCCCGAGCGATCGCCGGTGAACATGCGCCCGGTGCGGTTCGCGCCGTGCGCGGCGGGCGCGAGGCCGTACAGCAGCACGCGCGCGGACGGGTCGCCGAAGCCGGGGACGGGGCGACCCCAGTACTCCTGGTCGGCGAATGCCGCGCGCCGCTCGCGCGCCACCTGCTCGCGCCAGGCGACCAGTCGCGGACAGCGCCGGCAGCAGCAGACGTCGGCCGCGAGCTCGCTCAGGCCGAGGGCTCTTTGCGATTGCACGGGGCAGTAGTACCATCGCGCGGGAGATGCCGCTGTGGCTGTGGATCCTGTTCCTCTTCGCGCTGGTGAAGATCCCGCTGGCCGGCCTGATGCTGTGGATCCCGTTTCGCAACGACGAAGCGATGAACGCGACGGACGTCACCGACTCCTCCGAAGAGGACGGCGGCTCCAAGGCGCTCCCCAGCGGTCCGCTCGACCCCCACCCCCGCTCGCCGCGCCGGCCCAGGCCGCGCCGCGACCCGCACGGCTCCCCCTCCCCCGCCGCTCCGTCGCGCGTTCGTACGCGCAACACGCGCACGGGCCCGCTGCGCGTATCGCACTGAGTCCGTCGTCGTCTCGGCGCTCAGCGGTTGCGCTTGCGCTGCTGGCGCGCCGCCTTGGCTTTCGCGCGGCGCCTGCGCATGGCGGCCTCGGAGCGACGCGACGCGCTGCTCTCGATCATCTCGCCGGTGGTCGCGGGCGCGACCCTGCGCACGTCGCGCATGATCACGAACGTGATCCCAATTAGCAGCACCACCGCGACGCCGAGGCCGACGGCGAGCAGGCTGACCGAGTTGTGCGCTTCGGTGGACGAGGTGCTGGACGTCGTCGCGGTGCTCGTGCTTTCCGGTTCCGCTGTTTCCGAGTGTTCTTTGAGTTCGCCGAACGACCCGCCTTCGTTGAAGCTTGCCGCGAACGCGGCGGAGGCGGGCATGCACGCGAACGCGAGCAGCGCTGCCAGGCACAGCGCGCACCAGCGAGAACGCCGGCTGCGCGGGGCTGGATGGAAACGGCTCGGCACGTTGCGAGCATACCGGCTGCGAAGACGTGCCCGCGCCTTTGCGGAGCGTTGGCACGCGCTCCCGCGCCGCGGGCTCGCGACGCCATAGAATGGCCGGCGATGGCCCCCAAACAACGTCAGGTGAGACTCGAGCAGCGCGGCGCGCAGGAGGCGATGCAGGCGCTGGAGCAGCGCTCGGACGAGGAGCTCGAGGCCGAGACCAAATACAAGTCCGCGGCGATGGCGATCCTCGGCGCGCGCGCGTCCGAGCGCTTCGACGCGGAGGCGGCCCGCTCCTACTTCCAGCGCGCGATCGCCGCGGCGCGCCCGCAGGAGCGGATGCAGATCAGGCGCATGGCGGACGCCTCGCTGGCGCTCGCCGAACGTCGCGCCGGCGACCTCAAGCAGGCCGTCGAGCGCCTCGGCCAGGCGCCGCCCACCGGGCGCCAGCTGTTCGCGCTGCGGGCGATGGGACTGCTCGCTCCCTCCTCCTCCGCCGGCATCCTCGTGCGCATCCGCGGGGTGCTGCTGATCATCGCGCTGATCCTGCTGCTGCTCGCGGCCGGCCTTGGCGTCGTCGAGCTGATCTCGCTGCCGTTCGGCGGACTCGGCATCGCGCCGGGCATCCTGCTGGGGCTGTTCCTGGTGATCGCCGTGCTGGCGGTCCTCAGCGTGATCGGGCGGCGCCGGCGCAACCGCGCGCGCGGCGCCGGCTCGTCCTGACGCTCGGCGCCCGCTGCGAGGCTGCGCGGGACAATAGGCTTGACGGCACCGTGTCCGCGCCCGTCTGCCTGGTAGTGAACCCCGCCGCGGGTGGCGGCAGAGCCGGGCGCCGGGCACCCGACGCCGAGCGGGCATTGCGCGAGCGAGGCCTCGCGGTGCGGCGCGTGGACACGCGCGACCTCGCCCATGCGCGCGAGCTCGCAGTCGAGGCGGCGGGCCGCGGCGAGACGGTCGTGGCGCTCAGCGGCGACGGCATGATCGGCGTGCTCGCCGACGAGCTGAGGCGGCTGCCGGGGTCGGTGCTGGGAATCATCCCCGGAGGGCGCGGCAACGACCTGGCGCGCGTGCTGGGGATCCCCGACGACGTCGACGGGGCGGCGGCGGTCGTCGCGGCGGGACACGCGCGTTCGGTCGATCTCGGGCTGGTGGACGGCGCGGACGGCGCCGACCCCGCGGACGGCGGCGGGCCGGGCGGCGGCGGACAGGCGTTCGTGGGGATCGCGTCGGCGGGCTTCGACAGCGACGCCAACCGCATCGCCAACGAGGCTCCGGCGTGGCTGGGCGGCCTCGTGTACGTGTACGGCGCGCTCGGCGCGCTCATATCGTGGCGGCCGGCGCGCTTCGAGATCGAGCTGGACCCGCCGGGCGAGCGCCGTGCGTTCACCGCGTTCTCGGTCGGCGCGGCCAACTCCAAGACCTACGGTGGCGGTATGCGCGCGGCGCCGGATGCGCTGCTCGACGACGGGCTGCTCGAGGTGGTGGTGCTGGAGAGCATCGGCAAGCTGCGCTTCCTGACGCGGATCCTGCCGAAGGTGTTCCAGGGCACGCACGTGCGCGAGCACGGCGTGCACGTGTTTCGCGCGCGCGAGATCGCGCTCAGCTCGGATCGTCCGTTCACGATGTACGCAGACGGCGATCCGATCGGCGAGCTGCCGGTGCGCGTGCGCGCGCTGGCGGGCGCCGTCACGATGATCACCCCGGCGCAGGCCGGGCCTGCCTTCTCGGGGAGCTGATGGCGGACACGCTCGCCGCGAAGCTCGCGCTCGCTCGAGGCGTCGGGGCCGTCTCGCGCCTGCGCGGCGGCGGCGGCACGAGCGCGCCGGGCAAGCTGCTGATGCGGCTCGCACCCGGCGCGATCGGCGAGCTCGGCGCACGGCTGGCGCGCGGCAGCGTGCTGATCTCGGCCACGAACGGCAAGACGACGACCGCGGCGATGGCGGCGGGCATCCTCGAGCACGCGGGGATCGCGCTCGTGCACAACCAGGCGGGCGCGAACATGGCAGGCGGGGTCGCGACGACGCTGCTGCAGGCGACGCGGCCCCACGGCGGCATCGCGGGCGAGCTGGGCCTGTTCGAGGTGGATGAGCTGTGGCTGGGGCAGCTCGCCGCGGAGCTTCACCCGCGCGCGCTGCTGCTCGGCAACCTGTTCCGCGATCAGCTGGACCGCTACGGCGAGCTCGACACGATCGCCGATCGCTGGGAGCAGGTGCTGCGCGAAGACGGGGCGGGCGCGGATGCGCGCAAGCTGGTGCTGAACGCCGACGACCCGCTGCTCGCCGACCTCGGCCGCGCGAAGGAGGGCGTCCTTTACTTCGGCGTGGAGGACGACTCGCTGGCGCTGCCCGGAATGGCGCACGCCGCGGACGCCAAGCACTGCCGCCGCTGCGGCGCGCCGTATGTGTTCGACGCGATCTACCTCGGTCACCTGGGGCACTACCACTGCGCGAGCTGTGGCCAGTCGCGCCCGCTCCCCGCGGTGACGGCGAGCGAGGTGCGCCTGCAGGGTGTGCACGCGGCGAGCTTCATGCTGAGCACGCCGGCGGGACGGGCGGAGGTGTCGCTGGCGCTGCCGGGCCTCTACAACGTCTACAACGCGCTCGCCGCTGCGGCGCTGGCGACGGCGCTGGAGGTCCCGCTCGCGACGATCGTGGCCGGCCTCGACGCCACCCGGCCGGCGTTCGGCCGCGCGGAGGCGCTGACGGTGTCGGTCCCGGCGTCGGCGCCGCGCGAGCTGCGCATCCTGCTCGTGAAGAACCCGGCGGGGGCCAACGAGGTGCTGCGCACGCTCGCGCTGGAGCCCGGCGAGCACGACCTGCTGGGGGTGCTCAACGACCGGATCGCGGACGGCCGCGACGTGTCGTGGATCTGGGATGCGGACTTCGAGCTGCTGGCGGGGCGCGTGCGCCGGGCAACATGCAGCGGCACCCGCGCGGCGGATCTGGCGGCCCGTCTGAAGTACGCGGGTATCGACCCGGCTCGCATCGACGTGCGCGAGGGCGTCGAGGATGCGCTGCGCAGCGCCGCCGCCGATCGCCCGCGGCCGGACGCGCCGCTGTTCGCGCTGCCGACGTACACGGCGATGCTGGAGCTGCGCGAGCTGCTCGTGGCGCGCGGGGAGGCGCGCAGCGCATGGTCGTGAGCGGCTCCCTCGCGGTCGTGTGGCACGACCTGGAGTGCGGCTCCTACACGGCAGACCTGCCGCTGTGGCGCGAGCTCGCGCAGGCCGCCGCGGACACGGGGGCAGGCGCGGCGGACGCGCACGCTGGAGCCGTGCTGGACGTGGGCGCCGGCAGCGGGCGCGTGGCGCTCGACCTCGGCCGCGCCGGCCACAGCGTGACGGCGCTCGACCTGGACGCTGAGCTGTTGCAGGCGCTGCGCGAGCGCGCGGCGGCGATGCGCGTGCAGACGGTCTGCGCGGATGCGCGCACGTTCGAGCTGGACCGCCGCGACTTCGCGCTGTGCGTGGCGCCGATGCAGACGGTGCAGCTGCTGGGCGGCGCTGCAGGCCGGCTGGGGTTCCTGCGGCGCGCTCGCGCGCACCTGCGAAGCGGCGGCGTGCTGGCGTGCGCGATCGCGACCGAGATCGAGCCGTTCGACTGCCGCGCGGGAGATCTCGGACCCTCACCGGAGATGACGCGGATCGACGGGGTGACGTACGTGAGCCGTCCGACGCGCGTGCGTGTGGGCAGGCGCGTGGTGCGCATCGAACGGGAGCGCTCGATGATCGCGGGCGAGCAGCCGGCCTCGGAACGTCCCGATGCCGGAGTGCGCGACGTGGTGGAGCTCGACCGGGTGAGCGTGGGCGAGCTGCAGCGCGAGGGTCGCGAGGCCGGCTTGGAGCCGGCGGGCACGCGCCTGATCCCGGAGACGGACGAGCACACCTCGAGCGTGGCGGTGATGTTCCGTGCCTGAGCCCGCCGCCCCTCGCGTGCTGCGCGTGTGCGCGCTGTACCCCGACCTGATGAACATCTACGCGGACCGCGGCAACCTGATCGTGCTCGAGCGGCGCTGCGCGTGGCGGGGGATCGGCTTCGAGCTGTCCGCCAGCGGCCTCGGCGAGCGCCTGGACGGCGACGCGCACGAGCTCTTCTACATCGGCGGCGGCCAGGACCGCGACCAGCGCCTGTGCGCGGAGGACCTGATCGCGACCAAGCGCGAGGGGCTGCACCGGGCGGCGGCGCGCGACGCGCTGGTGCTGGGCGTGTGCGGCGGCTACCAGCTGCTCGGGCACTCCTACACGCTGGGCGCGGAGGAGATCCCCGGCGTGGGCCTGCTGGACGTGCGCACCGTGCGCGAGGACGGGCCGCGCCTGATCGGCAACGTGGCGATCGAGCTCGACGGAGACGATTTTGAGGGCGCCGCCTCCGGCGGCGATCGCGTGCTGGCGGGGTTCGAGAACCACGGCGGGCGCACGTACCTGGGCGCCGGCCAGCGACCGTTCGGGCGTGTGCTCGCGGGCCACGGCAACGACGGTCGCAGCGGCCTCGAGGGCGCGCGCACGGCGAACACGATCGGCACCTACCTGCACGGGCCGCTGCTGCCGAAGAACGTGTGGTTCGGCGATTGGCTGATCGCCCGCGCGCTGGGCGTCGACCCGGGTGAGCTGGAGCCGCTGGAGGATGCGATCGAGGGCGCCACGCACGCGAGCGCACGGCGCGCCGCGGGCGTCTGAGCGCGAGCGCTAAGCGCGCTGCGGGGCGACGGCGAAGCGCGCGAAGCGCTGCGCCAGCCTGGCGGGCACGAGCGCGTGGACGCGCACGCCCTCGGCGGTGTCCTCGCGGCTGACCTCGCCGGCGAGCTCGTGCAGCTCGGCGAGGCTGCCACCATCGGCGTAGGGCACGAGCAGATCGAGCGGGCGCAGCGTGTGCGCGAGCTCCTGCTCGAGGCGCTCGCGCAGCTCCTCGAGCCCCTCGCCGCTCACGCCGCTGACGAGCACCGCCTCGGGATGGCGGAAGCGCAGCTCCTGGCGCGCGTCGTCGTCGAGCAGGTCGACCTTGTTGAGCACGAGCAGCCGCGGGCGCTCGCCGGCGCCGATCTCCTCGAGCGTGGCCTCGACCGAGCGCTGCATGATGTCCTGCTGGGCCTCGGGCGCGGAGGCGTCGAGCACGTGCGCGAGCAGCTCCGCGCGGACGGTCTCCTCGAGCGTCGCGCCGAACGCGTCGACGAGCTGGTGCGGCAGCTTGCTGATGAAGCCGACGGTGTCGGTCAGCAGGTGCGTGCGCCCGCCGAGCTTGAGCGTGCGCGTGGTCGGGTCGAGCGTGTGGAACAGGCGGTCGCGCACCCCCACCTCGGCGCCTGTCAGCGCGTTCAGGAGCGTGGACTTGCCGGCGTTGGTGTAGCCGACGAGCGCGATCGTGGGCAGCGCCGCGCGCTCGCGCTCGGCGCGCTGCACCGCGCGCGTGCCCTTGACGTGCTCCAGGCGCCGGCGCAGCGCCGCGATGCGGTCGCGGGCGAGCCGGCGGTCGGTCTCGATCTGCGTCTCCCCCGGCCCCCTCGTGCCGATGCCGCCGCCCAGCCGCTCGAGGTGGGTCCACAGGCCGCGCATGCGCGCGAGGTTGTACTCCAGCTGCGCGAGCTCGACCTGGAGCTTGCCCTCGGCGCTGTTCGCGTGCGAGGCGAAGATGTCGAGGATCACGGTCGTGCGGTCGACCACCGGCAGGCCAAGCGCCTCCTCGAGGTTGCGCTCCTGGCGGGCGCTGAGCTCGTCGTCGCAGGCGATCAGGTTGGCGTCGCACGCCGCTGCCGCGGCCTTCGCCTCGACGACCTTCCCCGGCCCCAGATACGTGTTGGGGTGCGGCTGCTCGCGCCGCTGGATCAGCCCGCCGACGGCCGCCACGCCGGCGGTGCGCAGCAGCTCGCGCAGCTCCGCGAGATCCTCGCCGTCGGGCAGCGCCGCGATGCAGAACGCACGCTGGGCCGCGCGCTGCGTGGGCTCTGTGCCGTTACGGCTTGACTGCATCGACCTCCAAGTCTAGGGCGTGCGGCCGCCGTTCCTAGCCGAGCGCCCCCAGCCGCTTGACGGCCTCCAGCAGGCGCTCGTCGGGCGTCGTCAGCGAGATGCGAAACCAGCCCTCGCCGGCGGGGCCGTAGACGGCGCCCGGCGTGAGCACCACGCCGGTCTGCTCGAGCACGTGCTCGCAGTAGGCCTCGGAGCTGTCGAAGCCGTCGGGAACCGGCGCCCACACGTAGATCGTGCTGTGCGGAGGGCGCACGTCGACGCCGATCGTGCGCAGCGCGTCGCACACCAGGTCGCGCCTACGACGGTACAGCTCGTTCATCGAGGCGACCTCCGCGTCCGCGTCGGGCGAGAGCGCCGCGATGCCCGCGAGCTGCACCGCCTCGAACAGGCCGGAGTCGATGTTGGTCTTCAGCCGCCAGTACGTCTCCAGGGCCTCGGCGTTTCCAACCAGGACTCCGCAGCGCCAGCCGGTCATGTTGTAGCCCTTCGACAGCGAGAACACCTCGATGCCGACGTCCTTGGCGCCCGGCGTCTGCAGGAACGACGGCGCGTGGTAGCCGTCGAAGACGATCTCCGAGTACGCGTTGTCGTGCACCACGAGGATCTCGTACGCGCGCGCGAACTCGACCACGCGCTCGAAGAACCCGTCCGGCACGACCGCGCCGGTGGGGTTGTTGGGGTAGTTCAGGAACATCAGCTTCGATCTGCGCGCGACGTCCTCGTCGATCGCGCCGAGGTCCGGCACGAAGCCGTGCTCGGGCTGCAGCGCCATCAGCACGGGCTCGGCGCCGGCCAGCCACGGGCCGCCGGTGTAGACCGGGTAGCCGGGATCGGCGGCGAGCGCGTAGTCGCCCGGGTCGAGGAACGCGAGGTTGAGGTTGAAGATCGCCTCCTTGGCGCCGAGCGCGGGGATGACCTCGTGCTCGGGGTCGAGCTTGACGTCGAAGCGCCGCTCGTAGAAGTCGCGCACGGCGCCGCGGAAGTCGTCACGCCCGCGGTTGGTGGGGTAGCGGTGCGTCTCGGGCTCGGTGACCGCCTCCTGCATCGCCTCCACGATCAGCGCCGGCGTCGGGCGGTCGGGGTCGCCGATGCCGAGGCTGATGACGTCGACCCCGGCGGCGCGCTTGTCCGCGATCTTGCGCTCCAGCTGGGCGAACGCGTACGGCGGGATGCGCTCCAGGCGCTTACTCGGTCTCATGCAGCTCCTTTTGGAAGTCCTCGCTGAGGCGACCCTCGAACACGGGTCGCGCCCAGCCTGTCAGGTTCACGCGCAGATCCTCCCCCACCTCGACCTCCAGCTCGCCGCCGTCGAGCAGCACCGTCACGCGGGCGGGGCGCAGCGGCAGCCCGTATTCGAGGCCGTGAGCGACAGCCGCACCCGTGGCGCCGGTGCCCGAGGACAGCGTCTCGCCCACGCCCCGCTCGAAGATGCGCGCGCGGATGCGACCGGGAGTCCCCGGCTCGGTCTCGGTGTACCAGGAGACGTTCGTGCGGTTGGGGAATCGCGCGTCGTGCTCGATCGCCGGGCCGATCGCCGGCAGGTGGAGCCCCGCCAGCTCATCCTCGCTCGCCACGTGAATCGCACACTGGGGGTTGCCGATCGAGACATGCCGAAACGACCAGATGTGGTCCTCGACGAGGACGGAGCCCCGGCCGTCCTCGCCGCCGTCGGGGAAGTCCCGGGAGCGCAGGCTCGCGCGGCCCATGTCGACGGTGCACGTGTCGATGCCGGTGATCCGCGGGCGGATGACGCCTGCGGCCGTGTTGATCGCGAAGCTGTCCTGGTCGGTCCAGCCGCGGCGGCGCAGATACAGGATCGCCTCGCGCGCGCCGTTGCCCGACAGCTCGGCCTCGGAGCCGTCGGGGTTGAAGATGCGCAGGTCGGCCACGTGCGCGGGATCGGCGGGCGGCGAGAGCAGCAGCACGCCGTCGGCGAACACGCCGAAGTGGCCCTCGCACAGCCTGCGCACGCGCGCGGGCGTGAGCTCGAACGGCAGCTGCTGGCGCTCGAGGATCAGGTAGTCGTTGCCGAGCGCCTGCCACTTCTCGAATCCGATCGGGGCCATCAGGCGCGGGAGTCTAGTCAGGCGCCTGAGCCAGGATCTCCCGGGCGACCGCCGCGGGCTCGCGGTCGGTGACGCCGATCACGCGCACGCCCGCCAGCTTGCGCATCCACGTGAGCTGGCGCTTGGCATAGTTGCGCGTGCGCCGCTTCATCGCCTCGACGTCGCCGGCGAGGAGCTCCTCGAAACCGAGCGCCTTGCGAGCCGTCGCGGAGGCATCTGCGGCATCCGCGCGCAGCACCTCCTCGCGCACGCCGTCAGCGAGCATCGCATCGACGCGCGCGTCGATCGCCGCGTACAGCGCCGCGCGCTCCATCGTCAGCCCCGCGAGCAGCGTGGGCCTGCGCAGCTCCTCGCTCCACAGCTGCGAGGGGCGCGGCGGCTCTGCGCCGGTTTCTCCGGCGTCCGGAAGGGACCGCGCATGCGGAAGCTCGCCCACGTCGAGCAGCTCGAGCGCGCGTACGACGCGCTGGCGGTCGTTCGGGTCGATCCCCTCGGCGACCACTGGAGCGCGTTCGCGAAGCGTGCCGTGAAGCGCCGGCGCGCCGATGCGCTCGAGCTCCGCGATCCAGCTCTCGCGCACCGCATCCGGGGCGGGCGGGCGCAGGCTGAGCTCGGCGAGCGCCGCGCGCAGATACAGGCCGGTGCCGCCGACGACGATCGGGCGGCGGACGGCATCGAGCAGAGCGTCGATCTCGGCGTGTGCGAGCTGCGCGTAGCGACCGGCGCTGAAGGTTTCATCCAGCGGCAGGAACGACACGAGCCTGTGCTCCAGCCTGGCCTGCTCGGCTGGCGTGGCGACGCCCGTCAATGTCTCCAGGCCGGCGTAGACCTGGAGCGCGTCGGCGGACACGGCGACCGGATCCTCGCCCCGCGCGCGCAGCAGATCCGCCAACGCAAGCGCCACAGCGGTCTTTCCCACGCCGGTCGGCCCAAACAGGGCGATGATCCTCATGCGGCACCGTAACCTCTGGGAGCGACCATGAGCGGCTACTTCGACGAGCACTCGATGTTCCGGCGAATTCACCGGGAGCGGGCGGTCGCGTTCTCGGGCCAGCGGGCGCTGCTGATGCAGGCCGCGCACCCGCTCGCGGTGTTCGGCCTGCTGGCGCACACGGACTCGCTCGACGAGCCCTATGACCGGCTCGCGCGAACGGCCAGGACGATGAACACGATCGCCTTCGGCTCGCGTGCGGATGCCGACCGGGTGACCAAGCGGGTGCGCGCGATGCACAGGCGCGTGAGCGGGCGTCTGGCGGAGCCGATCGGCCGCTACCCGGCGGGCACCCCCTACCGGGCCGATGACCCCGAGCTGCTGCTGTGGGTGCTGTTCACGCTCGTGGACTCCGCGCTCGTGGTCTACCGCCGCTACGTGCGCTCGCTGTCGCGCTCGCAGGAGGCGGCGTTCTGGGAGGACTACAAGGTCGTGGGCCGGCTGTTCGGTTTGAAGCGAGGTGACATGCCGGCCACGCTCGAGGATCTGGACGCCTATCGCGCGCGCATGCTCGACGGCGATGAGCTGCTCGTGACCGACTGGGCGCGCCGGCGCGCCCGCCAGATCGTGCTCGCGCCGCCGGTGCCGCTGCTCGCGCGCCCGCTGCTGGAGACGGTCAACTTCGTGACGATCGCGCTGCTCCCGGACCGCATCCGCGGCGAATACGGCTTCTCGCCGATGCCGCCCGTGATCATGCGCAAGGCGCTCGTCGCGGGCGGCGCCGACTACGTCAAGCGCGCGGTCATCCCGTTCCTCCCCAGCCGCCTGCGGCTCGTGCCGGGCGCACGCGCCGCCTAGCGATCACCAGCGGCTGCTCGCTTCGGCGAGCGCCGCGAAGCCGAGCTTGTGCCTGCGCGCGCTGGTCTCGATGCCGTAGAAGTCGTTGGTCCCGTAGTCGACGTAGTTGAAGTAGCTCACCATCGGCACGTAGCCGCCTGCCGCCGCCCAGCGCATGAATTCCGTGATGTTCAATGCCTGCTGCGCTTCGGTCCACTGCTGGCTGTCGCCGGTGGACGGTTGCCCGACGGCGGTCGGCCAGCCGATCTCGGTCACGTACACGGGCTTGCCCGATTCGGTGTGCGCGAGTTCGATGTCCTTGTGCCCGCCGAGCGCGCCGCCGTCGCCGCCGGTTCTGCCGCCGTAGGGGTGGACGGTGACCCCGTCGCAGTACTGGAGCGCGCCCGCGGCCTTGATCCCCTGCCCCCACGATTTGTTCGGGTTGGGGCTGGCCTCGCCGCCGTCCCATGAGCAGATCTCGGCGGGACGCGACCCGGCCGGCAGCGTCTGCAGCGCTTCATGGACCGCGTTGACCAGCCGCGCGTATGCCGTGTAGTTGGTGGGGTCGACCCAGAAGCCGCCGTTGCCTGGCTCGTTGAGCACTTCGACGGCCAGCCCGCCGTCGAGACCGTATTTGGCGAAGTAGGACCGCACTTCGGCCGCGTAGCCACTCGGTGTGATCGCGCCGATGGCGCCTCCCGTTCCGAACACCACGGTGGCGATGTGGATGCCGGCCGCGCGTGCTTCGGGCTCGATGTAGCGCGCGGCCGCGCTGGTCGTGCGCACGTAGTCGATGCCGCCCTTGGCCAGGTCCGTGAAGGTTGAGCCGCCCCAGCCGCCCGTGTCCACGCCGATCACCATGCGCGCCGGAGGTTCGTTTTCTTCTTCCTGGCGTTCTTCTTCGCGCCGTTCTTCTTCCCGTTCTTCTCGGCGGCGCTTTTTTTTGGGGCGTTCTTCCCGCCTGGAATTGGCGAGCTGTTCGGTCAGCTGTTCTTCGAGCCCCGCTCCTGCTTCCCCGGTTTCTTCCTGGCCCGCTTGCGCCCCGGTGCCCGCGGGCGTCGTCGGCAGCCGACCGGCCCAGCCTCCGATCGGCCCTTCGCTCCCGAACGCCTGCACGTCGACGACGGGCGTCGCCGGCGGCGGCGTGTAGCTCGTCTGCGACGCGGGGAGGCTCAGGTAGCTGATCTCATCGCCCGCGAGATCGGACATCACGGCGACGTGCAGCGCGGTCGTGCCGGCGGGCACAGCCGTGACTTCGATGGCCGAGTGGTCGGCTGACAGCCGGTCGGCGATCGACGAGTCCGCGAGCGCGCTGGGCGCGCCAGACAGCGCAAGAGCGGCGGTCAGCGCCATCAGTCGCTTCGATCTCATGCGCTCACCTCCTTGAGCATCTCAACTTGGCCGCCGTCGCGAGCCGGTAGCGCGCATCATGCCGTCCGCGACGCACCGTGCTGTGAAGCCCTCGTTACATACCCGCCATGAGCCCGTCCTGGCACCATCCGCGCGAGGCGCCGGCGTTCCTCACTCGGGGCGTGGGCGCGTCGTCGATGCGCGTGACGTCTTACGAAGCCCCTACGCGGAGATGCCCTGCGCCTTAGCGACGTCGCGCACGATGACTGCACTCCCCCACCAATCCACCCTCAGGAGGATTCGATTCCCATGACCATCTCCAGACTGCTCGGCGCGACCATGGTCGCGGGCGCGCTCGCCACGGGCGGCGCCGCCGCCGGCATCGCGAGCGCCGCCTCGAGCACAACGACGCAGAGCACGGCCGCGCCGGGCACGACGAGCACCGGGTCGGGCACGACGAGCTCGACCCCGTCGACGAGCACCACCCCCTCGAAAACGACCCCGACGCCCAAATCGACGGGGCCCGACGGCAAACCGTGCCCGAACATGGGCTCCGGCTCCGGTTCGAGCGGGAGCGGCGGCCCGAACGCGGGCTCCGGCTACTCCGGCCCCCCGCCCGCGGGTGTGAGCGCCCAGTAAGGCACCGTCTCCGAAGCGGTGACGCGACGACGTGGGCGAGGTCGCGCGAGCTCGCCCACGTCAGCGTCTGATGGCCCGTATTTGCGGCCCAGAGCATGAGCTTTGCAAGATCGGTGTCATGCCTGGGAAAAGCATGGGTTTCTACGGTTATCAACGAACGTCCAGGCCGTTGACAAGGGGTAATCGTCGCGACGGCGCCGGTCGAGCGAATACGCGTGAGATCGGACCACCCCAAGCATTCGGGAGCACAGGGCGAACCGCTCGTCGTGGCTGTGTCGCGACGACGCCGACCGCGAGCGCATGCTCGACATGGAGGAGCGGGTGCGCCCCTGCCGCCAGCGGGCGCTCGCGATCCTGGCGCTGGCGATCGTGGCGGTCGGCCCGTGGCTCGGGTGGTGGCCGCTGCTGTTCCTGATCCCCTCGGCCGCGTTCTTCGCCACCGCGGACCATTTCCTGACGCGCGTCCAGCGTCCCGAGCTCGTGATGTTCGCGGCGTGGATCGGCAGCGAGCTGACGATCGCGGGCGCGGTGTCGCTCGAGGGCGGCGCGCGCGTGGTCGCCCTGTCGTGGCTCGCGATCCCGGTGATCACGCTGAGCTCGCGCTTCTCCACGCGCGGGGTGGTCGCCGGCGTGCTGATCGCGAGCGCGCTGGTGCTCGCGGTCGGGTTCGGCACCTCCACGCACTCGGTGCTGAGCAGCCCGCAGCTCGTGATCGCGCCGTTCGCGCTGATTCTGTGCGTGGCGGTGCTCTCGACGCCGCTGATGCACTCCGACATCCAGCACCGCAGCGACGCGGTGATCGACCAGCTCACCGGCATGCTCAACCGCAAGGCGCTCGGCGCGCGCGCACACGAGCTCGCGCAGCAGTCGCAGGTCACGGGCGAGCCCGTCGGCGTGATCGTCGCCGACCTGGACCGCTTCAAGCGGATCAACGACACGCGCGGGCACACCGCGGGCGACATGGTGCTCAAGGAAGTCGCCTACCTGCTGCGCAAGCAGCTGCGCGCGTTCGACCTCGCCTACCGCCTGGGCGGCGAGGAGTTCCTGATCCTCGTCCCCGGCTCGGACCTCGAGCACACCGCCGAGCTGGCGGACCGCCTGCGCGAGGGCATCGCCGCCCATCCCCTCGGCGAAGGAGTGGCGGTCACGATGAGCCTCGGCGTGGGAGCGTCGGGGCAGAACGAGCGCTTCGACTACGCCAGCGTGTTCGCCGACGCCGACGCGGCGCTGTACCGCGCCAAGCGCGCCGGCCGCAACCGCGTGTGCGTGGCCTCAGAGCTCGATCACGCTGCGGATGCCGTCCTGGGCCTCCATCAGCGCGAAACCGCGGTTGACGTCCTGCAGCCGCAGCCGATGTGAGATGAACGGGTCGACGTCGATCTCGCCCGCGAGGTAGCGGTCCACGAGCGCCGGCACGTCCTCGCGGCCCTTGAGGCCACCGAACGAGGAGCCGCATACGCGCCGGCCGGTGATCAAAAGGCGCGGCACCACGTCGAGCGTCTCGCCGCGGCCCGCGACGCCGCAGACCGTGCACAGGCCCCAGCCCATGCGCGCCGCCTCGAGCGCCTGGCGCATGACGGCGACGCTGCCGGTCGCCTCGAACGTGTAGTCGGCGCCGAAGCCGCCGGTCATCTCGAGGATCCGCTCGACGGTGCCCTCGCCGCCGATCAGCGTGTCGGTGGCGCCCTGCCCGCGCGCGAGCTCCAGGCGCTCGGGCGCGAGATCGACGCACACGATCCGCTCGGCGCCCTGCAGGCGCGCGCCGGCGACCGCGCCGAGGCCGACCATGCCGGCGCCGAACACCACGCACGTCGAGCCCTCCCTGACGGCGGCCGTCTTCATCGCAGCACCCAGCCCGGTCGACAGGCCGCAGGCGAACAGGCACGCGCGGTCGAGCGGCGCCTGCGGGTCGATGCGCGCGAGCGCGATCTCCGGCATCACCGTGTACTCGGCGAACGTCGAGGTGCCCATGAAGTGGCGCAGCGGCTCGCCGCCGCGCGACAGGCGCGTGGTGCCGTCCGGGAGGTAGCCGAGGTTCTGCTGCTCGCGGATCGCCAGGCAGAGGTTGGTGAGCGGGCTCGTGCAGTGCACGCACTCGCCGCACTGCGGCGAGAACAGCGTCACCACGTGATCGCCCTCGCGCACCAGCGAGACGCCCTCGCCGCAGCGCTCGACCACGCCCGCGCCCTCGTGGCCGAGCACCGTCGGCGCGTAGCCGGAGGGGTCGACGCCGGAGGCGGTGTACATGTCGGTGTGGCACACGCCGCACGCCTCCAGGCGCACGAGCACCTCGCCCGGCCCCGGCTCCGCCAGCTCCACCTCCTGCACGACCAGCGGCTTGGCGAACTCCTCGAGGACGGCCGCGCGGATCTTCATGACTTCACGCGCCCGCGCGCGTCAGCAGGCGCTCCTCGCCCGCAAGCGTCTGGCTGGTGGCGCTCGAGATCTCCACGTCGGTCAGCTCTCCCGGAGCCGCGAGGCCGGTGAAGTTGACCGCCTTGTTGTGGCGCGTGCGCCCGCGCAGGCGCTCGGGGTCGGTGCGCGAGGGGCCTTCCACGAGCACCTCCAGCGTGCGCCCGACAAAGCGCTGGGCGCGCTCGCGCGCCCCCCGCTGCACCAGCTCCAAAAGCTCCTGCATCCGCTCGACCTTGACCGGGTGCGGAACCACGCCCTCGGCGATGGCGGCGGCCTCGGTGCCGCGACGCGGCGAGAAGATGAACGTGAACGCGCTGTCGTAGCGGACCTCCTCGACGACTTCCAGCGTTTCCCGGAAGTCGTCGTCGGTCTCGCCGGGGAAGCCGACGATGATGTCCGTGGTGATCGCCGCGTCGGGCACGTGCTCGCGGATCATCGCCACGCGGTCGAGATAGCGCGCGCGGTCATACGTGCGCCGCATCGCCTTCAGCATGCGGCTGGAGCCTGACTGCAGCGGCAGGTGGATGTGCTCGCACACGCTCGCGAGCTCCGCGTGCGCGCGGATCACGTCCTCGCGCATGTCCTTGGGATGCGGGCTCGTGTAGCGGATGCGCTCGATACCGTCGATCGCGTCGAGCATGCCCAGCAGCTCGGCGAAGCCCACGCGAGCGGCGCGTGCTCCCGCGGACGTGCCGGCGGAGTCGAGCGGACGCGCGGGCAGATCGCGACCGTAGGAGTTGACGTTCTGCCCCAGCAGCGTCACCTCCCTGACGCCGTCTGCGGCCATCGCGCGCACCTCCGCGACCAGCTCCTCGGGCGGGCGGCTGACCTCGCGCCCGCGTGTGGAGGGAACGATGCAGTACGCGCACGCGCAGTTGCAGCCCACGCTGATCTGCACCCAGCCCTGGAACTGGCGCTCGCGGCGCGCCGGCAGATGGCCGGTGAAGCCCTCGAACTCGAAGAAGCCCTGTGCGGTGAGCGAGTCGCTGGTGAGGAACTCCGCGAGCTTGTGCACCTGCCCCGGCCCGAACGCCACGTCCACGAACGGGAAGCGCTCGAACACCTCCTCCTTGACCGACTGCGCCCAGCAGCCGCCCACGCCCACGATCCGCCCGGGCCGTTCCCGCTTCAGGCGTTTGGCCTCCCCCAGGTGCGCGATGAAGCGACTGTCCGCCGACTCGCGGATCGAGCATGTGTTCAACAGGATCAGGTCGGCCTGCGCGCGCTCGGCAGCCTCGGCGTAGCCGAGCGACTCGAGCATCCCCTTCATCCGCTCGGAGTCGTGCTCGTTCATCTGGCAGCCGAAGGTCGTGACGTGGTAGAGCTTCACGCCGACAGGGTACCCCGCGTGGCCGCGCGCCACCGCAACCCGCGCCCGTCCGGCGGGTTGCGTCCAACAAGCACTCCGACGCGCCGACCGCCACCGGCGCAGGAGGGAGATCGACCGGTGAGCAAGACGACCAGACCGCTGCTGCTCGCACTCGCGCTCGGCGCATCGCTCGCGTGCGCGCCAGCCGACGCGGCGCCGACGCTCGACTGGTCGGCGCCCGTGCCGTTCGACACGGCGGGCGCACCGACGACGGCGATCTCGTGTGCGTCGGAAGCGCTGTGCGTGGCCGTGGACGCACAAGGGCGTGCGCTTGCCAGCGCTGATCCGACCGCGGCCGACCCATCCTGGAGCGAGGCCGAGCTCGACCATGGCGAAGCGCTCGCCGCCGTCTCGTGCGCCCCGAGCGGGCTGTGCGCCGCGGTCGACGGCCACGGACGAGCGTTTACGAGCCCGGAGCCTGGCCACGTCGCGTGGTCGCAGGCGAGCGTTCCCGACGGCGGGGACCCGCTCACGGGCGTCTCGTGCCCGACCGCGACGCTATGCGCGGCGGTCGACGAAGAAGGCGGCGTGTTCACGAGCACGAGCCCGGCATCCGGTGCCTGGACGCTCGCGAGCAGCCGCCCGGGGCATCAGCTCACGGCCGTGTCGTGCGCCTCGCAGACGCTGTGCGTGGCACTGGACCGCGCGGGTGACGTGCTCTCCAGCATCGACCCGACGGGCGCGACCCCGTGGTCGATACAGCGGGTCGACGCCGGCGAACTGCTCAGCGCGTCCTGCTGGGCGCCGGGCGCATGTGTCGCGGTTGACAGCGCCGGCGATGCGCTCGCGAGCGCCGATCCGGCGGCGCCCGCGGCCACGTGGAGCCTCACGCCGTTTGACGGCGAAGCACCCACGGCCATCTCCTGCGCGGCGTCAGGAATATGCGCCGCCGGGAACGCAAACGGCGGCGCATACGCCAGCGACGCCCCGGCTGCGCCCGTGCCCTCGTGGGTCGCCTCGCACGCAGGCGCGGAACGACTCACTGGCATCTCGTGCCTGCCCGGGGGCTTCTGCATGGCGCTCGAGACCGGCGGGAGCGCGATCGCGGCGCACGTGCCCGCGCCGCAGGCGAGCACGCTCGCGCCGACGGAAGTGACGGCCACAAGCGCGACGCTCGCGGGCGTGGTGGATCCCGAGGACGCAGTGCTGGGCGCGTGCACGTTCGAATACGGCGCGGGCAGCGCGGGCGGCTTCTACGCACAGTCGCTTCCGTGCGCGGTGCTGCCCGCAGCGATCGGCGGCGCCCAAGGGGTCTCGGCGCAGCTGACCGAACTAGGCCCAAACGCCGCCTACGACTACCGCGTTCGCGCGTCGAGCCCCCAGGGTTCGGGGGTGGGCGCCAACGAGACGTTCACGACGGCGACCTCCTCGCAGGTCGCGCTCGTGCACCCCAATCCCTCGATCACGGGCACGCCCGCGAACGGCCAGACGCTCACGTGCCACCCAGGGCTCCCCGCGGGCGCCTCGGCGCAGCTGACGTACGCGTGGCTGCGGGATCAGATCCCGATCGCCGGCGCCATCAGCTCGACATATGGCGTCAAAGGCCAGGACACCGGCCACCACCTCCAGTGCCAGGTGACGGCCACCGACGGCGGCGGCAGCGTGACGGCGAAGAGCTCGTTCGTGACGATCCCCGTCGGCGGCGTCCCCGTGTCTGCGGGCGAGACGACTGTCGGCGCGGCCTTCTTCAGGAGCGGCCGGGTCAGCGTGCCGGTCTACTGCTCAACGCTTGCAAGCTCCAGCTGCCGAGTGTCGCTGCGCCTGACGGCCGTCGAGACGCTCAGCGGGCGCCGCGTCGTGGCCGTCTCGGCGCGAGCCCCGCGTAGCGCCCACGGGAGCGCCGCGTCGCTTCGGCACTTGACGCTCACGCTGGCAAGCGTCCAGGCGCATGTCGCGCCGGGGGTGCGCACGACTGTCACCGCGAATCTCAGCGCCGCCGGCAGGCGCCTGCTCGCCTCCGCGCGTCGCTTCGCCGCCGCGTTGCGTGTCACCGGGACCGTCCTCGGAGTGATCGAAGCGCAGCTGGCGCGGCAGCTGCTGACGCTGAGCGCACCAGCCCGCAAGGCAACGCATGCCTCCCGCCGTCACTAGACGCCGGAGCATCGGGGCGGCGCTGCTCGCGGCCGTGCTCGTCCTCGCGATCTCGCAGCCGGCGTCAGCCACCCAGCCGGCGTCTGCCGCGAGCGTGCTGGCGGCAACCCCGTACATGGGCTGGGACACGTACTTCGCGTTCGGCGGCCGCTACAGCGAGTCGACAGTTCTCAGGCAGGCCAGCCAGCTGATCTCCCTGGGACTGGAGCGCCGCGGCTACCGCTACGTGTGGCTCGACGTGGGCTGGTGGCACGGCACGCGCAGCGCCAGCGGTGAAATCACCGTCAGCTCGCGGCAGTGGCCGCACGGGCTCGCATGGCTGACGCGCACGCTGCACGCCGCCGGCCTGCGCGTCGGCCTCTACACCGACGCCGGGCCGAACGGCTGCGGGGGCGCCGGGCAGGGCAGCTACGGGCACTACCAGCAGGACGTGAACACGTTCGCCGCATGGGGCTTCGACGCGGTCAAGGTCGACTTCTGCGGCGGCGCCGAATACGGCCTCAACCCGGCCGCCGCCTACTCGGCCTTTCACGCGGCGATCGAGGACAACTCCAGCCATCGACCGATCCTGCTGTCGATCTGCGACTTCCTGCAGCCCGAACAGTACGGCGAAGGCCGTCCCACGCTCGGTGAATCAGCCTTCAGCTCCTACAGCTTCGGGCCCACCGTCGGCAACAGCTGGCGAACCGATACCGATGTCGGCTTTCCCGGCAACGTGCCGTTCGCGGATGTGCTGCGCAACGTCGACGCGGACGCCGCCGCGCCGCAGGCCGCCGGGCCGGGGCACTGGAACGACCCCGACTACCTCGCCCCCGACCAGGGCATGTCCGCCGCCCAGTTCCGCAGCCAGCTGAGCATGTGGGCGATGCTCGCGGCGCCGCTGATGATCAGCGACGACCTGACGAAGATCAGCGCCGCGAGCCTCGCGGCGGTGCAGAACACCGAAGTGACCGCCGTCGACCAGGACCCCGCCGGCGTTCAGGCCACGCTGCTGTCGTCATCCGGCGACGGGCAGGTGTGGGTGAAGCCGCTCGTGGACGGCTCGCGGGCTGTCGCGCTGCTGAACCGCGGCTCGAGCGCCATCCACATCGAAACGAGCGCGAGCGCCGTCGGCCTACCGCCCGCCTCCAGCTATGCCGTGCGCAATCTGTGGACGCATGACGTCAGCTCGACCGGCGGCACGATCAGCGTCGAGGTGGCGGGCGACAGCACCGTGCTGTTGCGGGTGGCGTCGCGGTAGGCGGAGCGGCCGTTGAGAGCGCGGTCGATCGGGCGGTGGGCTATCGGCCGCACCCCGCCCGGCGGTCCGACGTAGGGTCTGAGCATGAACTCAATACGCAGGCATCTCAGTTACGCCAATGTCGTCGCCACGATGGCGCTCGTGTTCGCCATGAGCGGTGGCGCCTTGGCCGCAAAGCACTACCTCATCGACTCGACCAGGCAGATCAAGCCCAGCGTGCTCAAGGCGCTGCACGGCAGAACGGGCAAGACCGGGCCACAGGGGTTGACTGGCGCAACAGGCGCCACCGGAGCTCAGGGATTGCAGGGCAAAGAAGGACCTCCCGGACTGTCGGCTCTGCTGCCGCTTCCGTCTGGCGCGTCGGAGAGCGGGAGCTACGGCGCAAGCTCGGCCGGGGGCAAAAACGGCGAAACCCTCGAAACAGCGGCCAGCTTCTCGATCCCGCTGGCGGCGCCGGTAGGCAAAGTCGTATACACAACCGCGACCTCACCGGTGGCGCATTGCAGCGGCCCCGGCGATGCCGAAAAGGGCTTCCTTTGCATCTACAGCGTCTTCTCGGAAGGACTCGAAACGCCACCGATCATCACCAGCACTGAAACAATCGGCAAAGAAGGCACGGGCCGATTCGGCTTCCGCATGGCGTGGACCCTCAACTCACTCGGCGATCCAGGCGAGGTGGGCACCTACACCGTGACAGCACCGTAGGCCACACATCGCCTCTCAAGACAGTTCGTCGCGGCGTCCTCCTGCTATCAGAGGCGCCGCGACGACGTGGTGTGTCCACGGCCCGCTAGGCAGCTGCCACAGCCGGTTCGCTTACGATCGGCGGCGGCGTCGCCTCCTTGTCGCGGTCGATCGGCGTCACCAGATCCTTGCCCAGGCCGAGCGCCGTGTAGATCTTGTCTTCGATCTCTTTCGCCACTGCCGGGTTCTCGTCGAGGTAGGCCTTGGCGTTGCCGCGACCCTGGCCGAGGCGGTCGCTCCCGTAAGAGAAGAACGAGCCCGACTTGGACACGATGTTGTGCTCAAGACCCAGGTCGATCAGGCAGCCCGACGTGGAGATGCCCTTGCCGAACTCGATGTCGAATTCGGCCTGGCGGAACGGGGCCGCGACCTTGTTCTTCACCACCTTCACGCGCACGCGGTTGCCGACCGCCTCGGTGCCGTCCTTGAGCGTCTCGATGCGGCGGATGTCGAGGCGCTGCGAGGCATAGAACTTCAGCGCGCGCCCGCCAGGCTGCGTCTCGGGCGAGCCGAACATCACCCCCACCTTTTCGCGGATCTGGTTGGTGAGGATGCACAGCGTCTGCGTGCGGTTCAGGTTGCCCGCGAGCTTGCGCATCGCCTGGGACATCATCCGCGCCTGCGCGCCGACCGTCTGGTCGCCCATCTGCCCCTCGAGCTCGACCTTCGGCGTGAGCGCCGCGACCGAGTCGATCGCGACCACGTCCACCGCGCCCGAGCGCACGAGCATGTCGGCGATCTCCAGCGCCTGCTCGCCGTAGTCTGGCTGGGACACGAGCAGCTCGTCGATGTCGACCCCGATCTCCTTCGCGTAGAGAGGGTCCATCGCGTGCTCGGCGTCGATGAACGCGCACACGCCGCCGAGCTTCTGCGCCTCGGCGAGCACGTGATAGATCATCGTCGTCTTGCCCGAGGACTCCGGGCCGAACACCTCGACGATGCGCCCGCGGGGAACGCCGCCGATGCCGAGCGCGAGATCGAGCGACAGCGCACCGGTCGGGATCGCGTCGCAGCGCACCTGGGCGCCCTCGTCGCCCATGCGCATGACCGAGCCCTTGCCGAACTCGCGCTCGATCTGCGTGAGCGCCCCTTGCAGGGCGGCGTCGCGCGCCTTGGCAGCCTTCTCCTGGTCGGTCACGGGCATGATCTAACTCCTCGGGTCGAAATGGAGAGCAGAAGCTAGAGCGTGCTGCGGACGGAACAACTGTTCGTATTGCTCGCAGAGTCGGCTACGTACGCCAAATGGGCAGGGGCATCCCAAGCCGTTGCGATCATCGAGCCATGCCGAGAGAGATCCTCGTAGAGCTGAGCTACAGCGCTGCCGTGCGCGCCCTGGACATTCAGGAGCGCACCGTGGAGCAGCTTCGCGCCAGGACAGGCTCATTGCTGGCGGCATCCTCGTTGACGGCTTCCTTCTTGGGAGCTCAAGCAATCCAGCACACCGAAGGACTGGGGATACTTGGCGGGCTTGCACTCGTCTCTCTTGGGAGCTCGATCGTGCTCAGCGTATATGTGCTGCTGCCAAAGAGCGGGTTCGTCTTCAGCCTGAGCGCTCCCGCCATGTACGAGAGCCTGTTCGAGATCAGCGACGACGCCGAGGAGGTACGCCGACGGCTGATCTACTGGCTGGAGGAGTACTGGACCAGCAACCAGTCCCGGATCGATGATCTTGGGCGCTACTACCTTGGTGCTGCCGTAGCGCTCACCATGCAGCTCCTATTCTGGTCTTGCGCCCTTGTCACTAGCATCTCGTGATATGTCCGGCACGAAGTCGACACCCACGCCGCCGCCACGGCCAGGTCCGCCACCGCCGGGCCTCGGACACCCCGAGACGCACGGCGGTCTCGGCATCCTCACCAAGTAGCTGATCCATACCCGCCGCCCCAGGGCGTGCATCCCAGCTGGGTCGAGCTGCACACGACGATTCTTCGTCCAGACCCCCGCGTCGGGCTCGGGCCGACGGCGCATGCCGACGATAGGCACAGCAGCAACCACCTCGCCACCACCCGTGCCTTGACCACCCGCCGCCCGACACCACGCCCGACCCTGACCGCGATGGTCGCCGTCGCGCTGTGCTTGTTCGCCGCGGCGCTGCTCGGGCCCGCGCAGACGCTCGCGCAGACGCGCAAGCCGGCCTGCCAGACGACCGCTCACGCAAAGGCCAAGCACGTCACCCACGCATGCGCGCGGCCCTCGCACAAGTCGAAGACGCGCCGCACGGCCAAGCACAGCTCCAAGCACACATCGGGGAAGACGACCAGCGGCCTCCCCGGAACCGCGGCATCGGTGCCGGCGCAGTGCGAAAACGGCAGCGCGCCGGTGCGCGCCAGCGGGAGCTTCACGTGCAGCGACGGCTCGGAACCGGAATGCGAAGACGGCGCCGACCCCACCGCATCGCGCAATGGCAGGAGCCTGCTGTGCCCGGCGCTCCAGGAAGTCGAACCGACTTCGGCGGAAGCCGAATGCGAAGAAGAAGGCCTTGAATGCACGAGCCTCGACTCCGGGACGGGCGAAAAAGGCTGCGAAGGCTCGGCGGGCGCCGGCGCGGGCTTCGCCTGCGAAGGCGAAGACTGAGCGCCGTGCCGGGCGCTCAGCGTCCGGCCGGAACCAGCTCGCTGCTGGCGAGCGCCTCGTAGCTTGCTCCCTCGGGAGTCAGCCATGAGCGGTACAGGACGACCGCCTGCGGCGTGAAGTCGAGCGACGGCGTGGCCGGCAGCGGCAGCTCGCCCCCCGCTCCGCGGCGCCCGCGCGCGACCGTGACGTGCGGCCTGAAGCGACGCCGCTCCGGCTCCCAGCCGCTCGCAGCCGAGAGCGCGCCCGCAACCTGCTCGTGCAGGCGCCGCAGCTCCTCGCCGTGGTCGCGAATCTCCACCGCGAGCGTGTGCGGACGCCGCGGAGGCAGCCACAGCGGCGCACCCACCGACAGCTCGCAGGAGTGCTCGCCGCCGAGCGCCAGCGCCGCGCCCAGCGCATCGATCTCGCCCACCGGCCGGCTGCCGAGGAAGCACAGCGTCAGGTGCAGCAGGCTCGCGTCCAGCAGTCGCAGCGATCCGCCCGCGGCGCGCGTGGCGACGACGACCCCGCGTGCCCACTCGACCAGCCGCGCGCATGCCCACTCGGGCGGGTCGACCGCCACGAACAGCCTCGCTGTGGCACCCCGGGACACGTTCGCAGCGCTCAGGTGTCGTTGAGCGCCCGCCGAACCAGGTGCAGCGCCACGGTCGTCGCGCGGTCGCGCACGTCGGCCCTGCCGCCCGGCAGGTTGACCGAGCGCGTCAGGGGCTCCGCTCCCGCGAGCGTCACGCTCAGCCACACGAGCCCGACGGGCTTCTGCTCGGTGCCGCCGCCCGGACCAGCCACGCCTGTGATCCCCACCCCCACGTCCGCGCCCAGACGCTCCCTCGCGCCATCGGCCAGCGCCCGCGCGACCTCCGCGGAGACGGCGCCATGCGCCTCGATCAGCTCGCGCGGCACGCCCGCCTGGGAGATCTTGACCTCGTCGGAGTAGGCGACGATGCCGCCGATCACGTAGTCCGAGGAGCCCGCCAGCTCCGTCAGGCGCGCCGCCAGCAGGCCGCCCGTGCACGACTCCGCCGTGGCGATCGTGCGCCGCGTGCCGGCGCCGGGCCGCTCGCCTCCCCGCAGCAGCGCGGCCACCTGCTCGTCGACGGTGCGCCCGTCCCGCGAGAACAGCGTGTCCGCGTGGCGCGCGGCCACCACCCGCTCGAACTCGTCATAGGCGTCCTGCGCGTCGGGCTCGTAGCGGGTCACGACCTCCACCTCGCCCCGTTTCAGGCACGTCGTGATCTCCAGCCGCTCCAGCGGCACGCCATCTCGCTCGGCCGACGCGCAGCGTCTCCGCGATCTCCGACTCGGGGATTCCGAACAGGCGCAGCGTGCGCTGGCGGTACTCGGTCGCGCCAGCGAGCGCGGTGCGCAGCGTCTGTGTCTGCAGCGCCTGCGTCCACATCGGCTGCAGCTCGCGCGGCGGGCCCGGCAGCACGACCACGACCGGCGCTGGCGCCGTCGGCCGGCGCCACGACCAGCCCGGGCGCCGTGCCGACGGGCTCGAGCACCGTCGCGCCCAGCGGGACGGTCGCCTGCTTGCGGTTGGCCTCGGCGATCGCCTCGCGGTCGATGTTCGGCCAGCGTTTCAACAGCGGCGCCACGATCTTCGCGATGCGCTGCGACAGCGCCTCGTCGAGCACCATCTCGCGGCCCTGGAAGCCGCCGACGACCTCTGCGGTGAGATCGTCGGCGGTCGGGCCGAGGCCGCCGCTCGTGACGATCACGTCGATGCCCTGCGCGGCCATGAACTCGAGCGCCGCGCGCATGTCCTCGGGGCGGTCGCCGACGATCGTCGTGTACGCGAGATCGACTCCCAGCTCGCGCAGGCGCTCGGCCAGCCACGGCCCGTTGCGGTCGCTGACCCTTCCCGTCAGCACCTCCGTGCCGGTGACGACGATGCCCGCGCGCACGGCGTGGCTCACTTGCACGTCGGCAGCTGGCCCGTCGTCAGCGGGCGGCGCCCGTACGCCTTCGTGATCGAGTAGCCGATCGCCTGGCTCGACGGCGGCACGGTTCGCGGCGTGCCGTCCACGAACATCGTCACCGAGCTGTTCCCGAGCGTGATCTCAAAGCGCCTGGCATGGTAGGTGCGGCGTGGCTTCGCCCGGCTGCAGTTCGACGCCCGGGATCAGCCTTGCGCCCGTTGTCGCCGATCAGGCACACGTACACGAGGCCGGTCGCCCTCAGCGACAGCGCCACGAGATCGGTCGAGGCGGGGCGCCCGCCGAGCGAATGCTTGCGCGCATGCTTGGCGGCGGTGTGGCGCGGCGTGCTCGCGGTCGTCGGCGTCGTGGTGGGGGTCTTGTTCGAGGAGCCGCCACCGCCGATCAGGAGCAGCGCGATCAGCACCACGATCACCACGCCGATCGCGCTCACCGCGATCACGTAGCCGCGCGAGGGCCCGTCGCCGCCCGGACCGGCCCGTCCCGCGAGCCGCCGCCTTGCTGCTGCGGCGTCGAGACGATCGGCTCGAGCATCGCCTCGCTCGGGCGCTCGTGATTGCAGCCGGTACTCCTCCACGAGCGCCTTGCCGTCCAGGCCGAGCGCCTGCGCGTACGTGCGCAGGAAGCTCTTGACGAACGTCGGGCCCGGCAAGCAGGCCCCACTCTTCGTTCTCGAGCGCGCGCAGGTACTTCGCGCGGATCTTCGTCTTCGCCTCGATCTCGGACACGTCGATACGCGCGCGCATACGCGCCTCGCGTAGCGTTGCTCCGATCTCGGGCATCAGCGCAAGAGGCTAGTCGCTGACGGCGCTTGCAGGCTGTGTGGGTGAGGATTCCAGCGCCGCGAGCACCCGCGGCAGGTCGGCCTCGGTGATCAGCACCTGTCGCGGCTTGGAGCCTTCGTAGCCCGAGATCACCCCCCGGCGCTCGAGCATGTCGATCATGCGTCCCGCGCGCGTGTAGCCGAGGCGCAGGCGACGCTGGAGCATCGACGTGGACGCCGTCTGCATTTCCGCGACCAGGCGGATCGCGTCGGTGAGCAGCGGGTCCTCGTCCGGATCGAACTCGTCCGCCCCGCGCGAGCCCTCCGCCGCCTCCGGCTCGACCTCCTCGAGCAGCTCCTCGCGCAGCTCCGGCTCGCCCTGGCGGCGCCACATCTCGGTCAGCTTGGCGATCTGCGACTCGTCGATGTAGGCGCCCTGGATGCGCTGCAGGCGCGAGCTGCCGACGGGGCTGAACAGCATGTCGCCCTGCCCCAGCAGCGACTCGGCGCCGTTCTGGTCGAGGATCACGCGCGAGTCGGTCTGCGAGGAGACCGCGAAGGCGATCCGCGAGGGGACGTTCGCCTTGATCATCCCCGTGATCACGTCCACGCGCGGGCTCTGCGTGGCCAGCACCAGGTGGATGCCGACGGCGCGCGCCTTCTGCGCGAGGCGGATGATCGAGTCCTCGACGTCGGCCGGCGCGACCATCATCAGGTCCGCGAGCTCGTCGATCACGCACAGGATGTAGGGCAGCGGCGCTTCGCCGCGCTTGGCGCGCGCCTTGTTCAGCTCGACGAGGCTGCGCGTGCGCGCCAGCGACATGATCCCGTAGCGCTGCTCCATCTCCTTGACGAGGTTCTGCAGCGCGTTGGCCGCCATCCGCGGGCTCGTGATCACCGGCGTCGAGCAGGTGCGGGATCGACTCGTAGTGGTTGAGCTCCACCTGCTTGGGGTCGACCAGCACGAGGCGCACCTCGTGCGGCGTCGCGCGCAGCAGCACGCTCGAGAGCATCGCGTTGATCGCCCCCGACTTGCCCGCGCCGGTCGTGCCCGCGACGAGGATGTGCGGCATCTTCGCGAGGTCGGCGCCGATCGCCTTGCCGGCGACGTCCTTGCCGAGCCACACGGTCAGCGGCGACCAGTCCTTGGGCGGCGCCTGGAAGACGTCGCCGAGCCGGACGATGCGCCTGTGCGCGTTGGGCACCTCGACGCCGACCGCCTGCTTGCCGGGGATCGGCGCGAGGATGCGGATGTCGGTCGCGGCCAGCGCGTAGGCGAGGTCGTCCTTCAGCTGCGCGACCTTGGCGACCTTCGTGCCCGGCGCGAGGCGCAGCTCGTAGCGGGTGATGTGCGGTCCGGCGACCGTGCCGATCACCTTCGCCTGCACGCCGAAGTGGCCGAGCGCCTCCACCAGGCTGGTCGCGGTGCGCTCCTGCCCGGCCGTGTCCGGGCGCGTCTGCTCGCCGCTCGAGCGCGTCAGCAGGCGCGCCGCGTCCGGCAGCTCCCACACGAAGTCCGGGTCGTCGGTGACCGCGCCGCGGAGCCTGCCCTGCGGCGTCAGCTGAGGCCGAGTCGTCCGCGTCGGCGTGCGCCACGCCGGCGATCTGCTCCTCCTCGGGCTCATGCCGATCGTCCTCGTCGGTCTGCGCCCGCACGCCCTCCTCGGCCGCCTCGTCACGGTCGAGCTCCTGGGCGCCGAACCGCTCCTCCTCGCCCGCCGGCTCGCTCGCCTCCTCCTCGGCCCAGTCGTGCGACGGCGCCTCGACGTGCGTGGCGCGCACGATCAGCTCGCGCGGGCCCGGCTCGGGCGGCGTCAGCGGCGACGGCGGACCTCCTCGTCGAAGGCGTCCTCGTCGGGGGCGCGCGTCCGCGCGGCCTTGGGCTCCGGCTCGCGCTCGCCCAGGCGGCGCACCATGCGCGTCGTGTCGAGCAGGCCGCTGCCGGTCGCGCGGATCACGCTCGCGAGCGACGCGCCCGTCAGCAGGATCACGCCGGCGAGCAGCAGGAAGACGACGAGGATGTCGACGCCGACGTCCTGCACGAGCTGGTGCGTGAGCTGGTAGAGCGCCTCGCCGGCCACGCCGCCGTGGCTCTGCAGGTGCGCGGACGTCCACGCGCCGGCGGAGCCCGAGCCAGCGGGTTCGCCGGAGCTCAGACCCGAGCATGCCCGCCGCGAGCGCGAGCGTCACCGCGGCGAACAGGCACAGCGCGCCAGTGCGCAGAGGCCGCAGCGCCGGCAGCACGGGGCGCAGCAGCAGCGCGCCGCCGGCGATGACAAGCGCCACCGGCGCGAGCACGCGCGCGCGCCCGAGCAGCCAGCCGAACGCCACCGCCAAGCCATGGCCGGCGCGCCCGCCGGTCCAGCCGCCGTAGAGGACGAAGCCCATGAACACGCCCGCGCGCCACCAGCGCGAGGCCGAGCACGTCGCGCTGGCGCTGGTCGAGCACCGGCGCACGGAAGGGCGCGAACAGGCCCGCGAGCCCGCCCGACAGCGGCGATCCGCGCCGCCGCCCACGCGCTGTTCGCGAGGAGCGAGCCGGCGCCCGCCGCCGCGTGCCGGAGGCACGCGAAGGGGCGCGCTTGCCCTTGCCGCGCGGAGCGCGTGTGGTAGCCATCCCGCGCAACTTCGACGCCAGCGCCCCGGAACCTGCCTCGGGGCCTTACCATCGCTTTACACGCGCTCACTTACATAAAGACATGAACGACTTCTCCCGCGCACCCCGCGTCCTGGTGGTCGAGGACGACGAGGACATCGCCCAGGCGCTGCAGCGCTCGCTGCGCATGGAGGGCTACGAGGTGCGGACCGCCGCCGACGGGCAGGCGGCGCTCGAGCAGGGCCGCGCGTTCGCGCCCGATCTCGTGATCCTCGACCTCGGCCTGCCGAAGCTCGACGGCGTGGAGGTGGCGCGCGCGCTGCGCGCCGACGACGACGTGCCGATCCTGATCCTGACCGCGCGCGACGCGCTGGAGTCGCGCGTCGAGGGCCTGGACGCGGGCGCCGACGACTACCTCGTCAAGCCGTTCGAGCGCCAGGAGCTGCTGGCGCGCATGCGCGCGCTGCTGCGCCGGCGCCCCCCGCGCGGCTCGGCGCCGCTGCGCGTCGGCGACCTGTCGCTGAACGCCGACACGCACGAGGTGCTCCGCGGCGAGCGCGACGATCGAGCTCACCCAGCGCGAGTTCGAGCTGCTCGAGTACCTGATGCGCAACGAGCGCATCGTGATCTCGCGCCAGCGCCTGCTCGACGAGGTGTGGGGCTACGACCCGTTCTCGACCACGAACACGATCGAGGTGTTCGTCTCCAACCTGCGCCGCAAGCTCGAGGCCGAGGGCGAGCCGCGCCTGCTGCACACGATCAGGGGAGCCGGCTACGTCCTTCGCGCGTAGGCTCCCCGCGCTCGCTGCGACGCCTCAGCGAGCGCCTCTCCGCGAGCTTCGACCGGCTGCCGATCCGCGTGCGCCTGGCGGGCGTCTCGGCGCTGCTCACGTTCGTGATCCTGTGCGCGTTCGCGGTCGCGATCGGCTCGCTGACGGTCCAGCGGATCCGCTCGGACTTCAACCGCCAGGTGCTCGACACGGCCAACCAGCTGCCCGCGCAGCTGCGGATCAGCGTCGACCCGCTGAGGATCAACAGCCCGCTCGAAGACTTCGCCTCGAACGCCGATCACGCCGATGATCCGGATCCTCACGCTGGGCGGCGCCGTGATCGCGCAGCGCCCGGCAACGCGCCGTCGCTCGGAGCGCCCGCGCCGACGCCGCGTGACGGTCAACGGCTACCGCGTGATCAGCCGCGGCGGAGGTGACGCTGAGCGCGACCGGCGAGCCGATCGGGCAGCGTGATCGTCCAGTACGGCCGCCAGGTGGCCGCCACCGAGGCGACGGTGCAAGCGCGTCGAGCTGTTCCTGCTGCTCGGCGTGCTCGCCGGCAGCCTGCTGGCGCTGCTCGCCGGGATGGCGATCGCGCGGCGCGCGATGGCGCCGATCGCCACGCTGACCTCGGCCGCCGCGGAGATCGCGCGCACGCGCGACCCCTCGCGCAGCATGCCCCAGCCGCAGGCCGACGACGAGGTCGCCGAGCTCGCGCGCACGCTCGAGGGGATGCTGCGCGAGCTCGACGCCGCGCGCGGCGAGACCGAGTCGATGCTCGCGCGCCAGCGCCGGTTCGTCGCCGACGCCTCGCACGAGCTGCGCACGCCGCTGACCAGCGTGCTCGCCAACCTCGAGCTGCTCGCCGAATCCCTGCACGGCGACCAGGGCGAGGCGGCGCGCTCGGCCCTGCGCTCCTCGCAGCGGATGCGCCGGCTGGTCGCCGACCTGCTGCTGCTCGCGCGCACCGACGCCGCGCGCGTGGTCGCGCGCGAGCCGTGCGATCTGGCGCAGGTCGTCGTCGAGGCGGCCGCCGAGCTGGGACCCGTCAGCGACGAGCACGAGATCACGCTCGACGTCGCAGCCGGCGCGATCGATCGGTGATGGGCGCGCGCGACGAGCTGCACCGGCTGACGATCAACCTGCTCGAGAACGCGCTGCGCCACACGCCGCCGGGCACCGACGATCCACGTGTCGACCGCCACGACCGCCGACGGCAACGTGCGAGCTGGTCGTCGAGGACGACGGGCCGGGCGTCCCCGCGGAGCTGGCGCCGACGCTGTTCGAGCGCTTCGTCCGCGGCGCCGGCGACCGCGGCGGCTCCTTCGGGCTGGGCCTGGCGATCGTGCAGGCCGTGGCCGACTCCCACGGCGGCACCGTCGTGCTCGACCGCGGCGACGCCGGACAGCCTGCTGGCCCGGGCGGCGTGCCCGAGCGCGCGCACACCGGCGCGCGCTTCGTCGTGCGCTGCCCGCCTGCTCAGACCTCGACGACGACCGGCAGCACCATCGGCCGGCGCTTGAGGCGGTCGTAGACTAGCTTCGCCAGGTCGTCGTGCAGCACCTGCTGGAGCAGGTCGACCTCGCGGATTTCCTCGCCGGCGGCGCGCCTCAGCGACTGCCTCGACGGTCGACGCGGATCTCCTCCACGAGCTCGTCGGCCTCGTCGAGGAACGGCACGCCGCGGAAGATCACCTCGGGGTCGGCGACCGAGCTGCCGTCCTGCTCGGCGATCGTGACGACGACGATGAAGATGCCGTCGGCCGAGAGCATGCGCCGGTCGCGCAGCGCCGACGTCGGCCATGTCGCCGATCTCGACGCCGTCGACGAAGATCATGCCCGACTGCTCGCGCTCGCCGAAGCGCGCGCCGCGCTCGTCGATGTCGAGCGGCAGCCCGTTGTCGCCCTGGAAGATGTCCTCGCGGCGGCACGCCGACCGCCTCGGCCAGCTGGGCGTGCAGGCGCAGGCGCTTGAAGTCGCCGTGGAACGGCATCACGTAGCGCGGCTTGACGAGGTTCAGCATCAGCTTGACCTCCTCGGCGTAGCCGTGCCCGGAGGCGTGCACGGGCGCGTCGCGCGGCGTGATCACGTCGCAGCCGATGTGGTAGAGGCGGTCGATCGTCTCGTTGACGGCGCGCTCGTTGCCGGGGATCGGCGTCGCCGAGAAGACGACCGTGTCGCCGCTCTTGCAGCTCGACCTGCGGATGGTCGCGGTAGGCCATCCGCCGCAGCGCCGACAGCGGCTCGCCCTGGGAGCCGGTCGAGATGATCACGACCCGCTCGTCGGGGAAGTCGTCGATCTCGCGCGGCCCCACGAGCAGCCCGTCGGGGATCTCGATGTGGCCGAGCGTGCGGCCGATGCCGACGTTCTTGCGCATCGAGCGCCCGACCAGCGCGACCTTGCGGTCGAGCGCGTCGGCGGCGTCGACGACCTGCTGCACGCGGTGGATGTTCGAGGCGAAGCTCGTCACCACGATCCGCCCCTCGCAGCGCGCGAACACCTCCTCCAGGTGCGGCCCGACGACCGACTCCGACGGCGAGAAGCCGGCGCGATCGACGTTCGTCGAGTCGCCGCACAGCAGCAGCACGCCCTCGCGGCCGAGCTCGGCCAGGCGCGAGACGTCCGCGGGCGGCCCGTCGACGGGCGTCTGGTCGAACTTGTAGTCGCCGGTGATCAGCACCGTGCCGAGGTCGGTGCCGAGCGCGACGGCGCTGGAGTCGGGGATCGAGTGGGTCATGTGCACGAGCTCGAGCGAGAACGGCCCGAGCTCGAGCGTCTCCGCCCGGCTCGACCTCGTTGAGCTCGACGTCGCGCAGCTTGTGCTCGTCGAGCTTCGAGCGCGCCATCGCGATCGTCAGCGCGCCGCCGTAGACCGGCGGCTGCGCGTGCTTTGCCGAGCTCGCGCAGGACCCACGGCAGCGCGCCGAGATGGTCCTCGTGGCCGTGCGTGACGACGATCGCCTCGATGTCGCGCGCGCGCTCGCGCAGGTAGGAGAAGTCGGGCAGCACCAGGTCGATGCCGACCATCTCCGGCGTCGGGAAGCGCAGGCCGACGTCGACCACGACGATCCGGCCGTCGTACTCGACGACCGTCATGTTCTTGCCGATCTCTCCCAGCCCGCCGAGGGGCAGGACGCGCAGCTTCGAGCTCACGCGTGGGTGCTCGTGAGCAGGCCGTGGCGTTCGAGCATCGCGCGCACGGCCGCCGTCTCCTCGGCGGTCGCCTCCACCAGCGGCAGGCGCAGGCCGCCGACGTCGTGGCCGAGCAGGTTCAGCGCGGCCTTCGTGCAGGTCGGGCTCGCCGTCATGAACAGCGTCTCGTAGACGTCCCGCAGCGAGGCGTCGATCTCGGCGCGGTGCTCGGGCTCGTCGACCATCCGGCGCATCTCGTTGCCGACGATGTGGCTGGCGACGCGGATCCCGCCGGCGCCGCCCATGTCCAGCGTGCGCGCGAACGTGGCGTCGTCGCCGGCGTACAGCGCGAGGCCGTCGATCGGCTGCAGCTCCTCCGCGTTGGCCTGCTTGACGCCCTCGATGCCGTCGATCTGCGCGAGCTCGGCGAGCAGGTCGGGCGGCATGTTCGTGCCCGTGCGCGCGGGGATGTTGTAGAGCAGCATCGGCTTGTCGGTGGCCGCGGCGACCGCTTCGTAGTGGCGCTTGAGGCCGAGCCGGCTGGGCCGGTTGTAGTAGGGGGTGACCGACAGCATCGCGTCGACGCCGAGCTCGGTCGCGCGTTCGGTCAGGTGCACCGCCTGGCGCGTGTCGTTGGTGCCCGTGCCGGCGATGATCGTCTTGCCCGGGCGGGCGCTCGGCGACGGCCAGCTCGATCAGCCCCAGCTGCTCCTCGTCGGTCAGCGTCGAGGCCTCGCCGGTCGTGCCCGCGACGACGAAGCCGTCCGAGCCGTTCTCGGCGAGGTGGCGCATCAGCGCGACGAACGCCTCCTCGTTGACCCGCAGCTCCTCGTCGAAGGGCGTGACGATCGCCGTCAGGATCGTGCCGAGCTCATCTATGCCCTTGAGGCCGCTCATCGCCTGCAGTATCTCACGCGCACGCGGATTCAGAAGAGGAGGTGCTCGAGCCCGATCGTGGGCGAGCGCTCGAGCGTGCCCACGCGGCGCACGGCGAGCAGCACCCCCGGCATGAACGACTCGCGGCCGATCGTGTCGTGGCGGATCGTGAGCGTCTGGCCGAGGTCGCCGAGGATCACCTCCTGGTGGGCGACGAGCCCGGGCAGGCGCACGGAGTGGATCGGCGGCGGCGCGCCGCCGCTGGCCTCGGCCATCAGCTCCGCGGTGCGCGCCGCGGTGCCGCTGGGCGCGTCGAGCTTGCCGTCGTGGTGCAGCTCGATGATCTCGGCCTTGTGCATGTGGCGCGCGGCCTCGGCGGCGAAGCGCATCATCAGCACCGCGCCGATCGCGAAGTTGGGCGCGATCAGCACGTTCGCCCGGCCGGATGCCCCGCTCTCGGCCTCGCCGCTCGAGCGGCGCGGGGTCGAAGCCGGTGGTGCCGATCACGACGTGCACGCCGGCGCGCACGCAGGCGAGCGCGTTCTCGAGCGCGGTGTCGGGCTGGGTGAAGTCGACGACGACCTCGGCGTCGCCCAGCACGTCCGCGAGCGTCGTGCCGAGCAGCGGGTCGGCGCGCCCGACGAGCTCCATGTCCTCCGCGCCGTGCGACCGCCTCGCAGACCGTCTGCCCCATGCGCCCGGCGGCGCCGGCGACGGCGACCCGGATCACCGCGCCGCGCCCCCGCGCCGCAGCGCGCCGAGCGGCTCGATCGCCGCGCGGAACTCGCTCTCGTCGGGACCGACGCCGGCGACCGACAGGCGCGCGGGCGTGAACAGCTCGCCGGCGAGCTCCCGCACCTCCTCGATGCTCGACCGCGTCGATCCGCTCGATCATCTCGTCGACCGAGAGGATCGGCAGCCCGTTGAGCACGCGAGGCCGCCCAGGCGGCTCATGCGCGCGCCGGTCGACTCCATGCCGAGCACGACGCGGCCCTTGAGGTTCTCGCGCGAGCGCATCAGCTCCTCCTCGCTGGCCGGGTCCTCGACGCAGCGCTCGAGCTCGGCGGCGACGACCGCGAGCGCCTCGCCGAGGTTCTCCGGGCGCGTGCCCACGTACAGGCCGACCTCGCCGGTGTGCGCGTACAGGTTGGAGAAGGAGAAGACCGAGTAGGCGAGCCCGCGGCGCTCGCGCACCTCCTGGAACAGCCGCGAGGAGGAGGTGCCGCCGAGCACGCCTTCGAGCACGCGCAGCGCGAAGCGGCGCTCGTCGTCGCGCGCGATCCCGGCGCCGCCGACGCACACGTGGTACTGCTCGGTGTCTTTCTGCAGGAACGCGCGCGCGGCGTGAAGTCGGGCACTTGCGCGGCCGCAGCTGCGCCCGCGCTCGCTCGCGCGGTCGCCGATGTGCCCGTTGCCGACCGCTGCAGCGTCCGGCCGGCCGCCCTCGGGCGAGCGTTCGTCGGCCATCGCCACGAGCGCGTCGTGGTCGACCGAGCCGGCGGCCGCGATCACGATGCTGCTCGGGGCGGTAGCGCTCGGCGTGGAACGCGGCGAGCTGCTCGCGCGTGACCGCGCCGACGACCTCGGCGGTGCCGATCACGGCGCGCCCGAGCGGGTGCGAGCCGAAGATCGCCTCGCCGAGCACGTCGAACACCCGGTCCTGGGGATCGTCTTCGTACATCGCGATCTCCTCGAGCACGACCTCGCGCTCGGCCTCGAGCTCGCCGAAGCGCGGCTGCCAGACCATGTCGCCCATCACGTCGAACGCGCGCTCGAGATGGCGGTCGAGCACGCGCGTGTACAGCGAGGTCGCTTCCTTGTCGGTGCCCGCGTTGATCTCGGCGCCCATCGCGTCGAAGATCTGGTCGATCTCCTCCGAGCCGTAGCGCTCGGTGCCGCGGAACAGCATGTGCTCGAGCAGGTGCGAGATGCCGGCCTCGTCGTCGCGCTCGGCGGCCGAGCCCGTGGCGATCCAGAAGCCGAGCGCCACCGAGCGCACGCTGGGCACGCGCTCGGTGACCACCCTCACGCCGGAGTCCAGCGTGGTGATCCGATGCTCGGCGCTCACGCCCGAGCGCTCTGCGGTCAGTCGCGGCCGTGGCGCGGGCGCCCGGAGCCGCGCTCGCCCTCGCGGCGCCGGCCGCGGTCGGAGCGCTCGCGGCCGTTGCTGGACGCGCCGACCGCCGCTCGCGCGGTCCGCGGCCGCCGCCGCCGCCGCCGCCGCCGGTGCCGACGCCGGCGAGCTCCTCGACGGACTTGCCGGCGATGTCCGGGTCGTCGCGCGAGGCGCAGGCCGATGCGGCCGCGCTCGCGGTCGACCTCGACCACGCGCACGTTGACCTCGTCGCCCTTGTTGAGCACGTCCTCGACGGTCTCCACGCGCTCGCCGGGCGAGACGTTGGAGATGTGCAGCAGCCCGTCGGTGCCCTTGGCGAGCTCGATGAACGCGCCGAAGGTGGTCGTCTTGACGACCTTGCCGACGTACTCGTCGCCGACCTCGACCTCCTTCATCATCATCCGCATGCGCTCCACGAGCGCGTCGCCGAGCTCGCCGTTGGCCGAGTAGATCAGCACCTGGCCGTCGTCGTTGACGTCGATCTGCGACTCGAACTCCTCGGAGAGGCCCGCTGATCGTTTCGCCGCCCTTGCCGATCAGCAGGCCGATCTGGGACGGGTCGATCTGGATCGTCTGGATGCGCGGCGCGAACTGGCTGAGCTGCTCGCGCGGCGTCGCCGATCACGTCGGCCATCTTGCCGAGGATGAACGTGCGCGCCTCTTTGGCCTGCGCGAGCGCGTCGCGCAGGATGTCGAACGTGACGCCCGTGATCTTGATGTCCATCTGCAGCGCCGTGATGCCCGCGCTCGGTGCCGGCGACCTTGAAGTCCATGTCGCCGAGGTGGTCCTCGACGCCGGCGATGTCGGTCAGGACGATGTAGTCGTCGCCCTCCTTGATCAGGCCCATCGCGATGCCGGCGACCGGGCGCTTGATCGGCACGCCGGCGTCCATCAGCGACAGCGAGGAGCCGCACACCGAGGCCATCGAGGAGGAGCCGTTGGACTCGAGGATGTCCGAGACGACGCGGATCGAGTAGGGGAAGTCCTCGATCGAGGGCACCATCGGCGCGAGCGCGCGCTCGGCGAGCGCGCCGTGGCCGATGTCGCGGCGCTTGACGCCGCCCATGCGGCCCGCCTCCCCGACCGAGAACGGCGGGAAGTTGTAGTGGTGCCAGTAGTACTTTTTGGTCTCCAGGCCGAGCGTGTCGAGGCGCATCTCCTCCTTGAGCGTGCCCAGCGCGACGACGCTCAGCGCCTGCGTCTGCCCGCGCGTGAACAGCGCCGAGCCGTGCGTGCGCGGCGTCACGCCGACCTCGATCGTGATGTCGCGGATCTCGTTCTCCGAGCGCCCGTCGGGGCGCTTCTTGTGCACGGCGATGCGCTCGCGGATGATCGACTTCTCGAGCTTGTCGAACGCGAGCTGCACCGCGGCGCGGCGCTCCTTGGCGTGCGCGCAGTTCGCTCCTCGGAGGCGCCCTCGGGCGGCGGCCGGCGCGTACTGCTCGAGGATCGCGGTCTCGACCGCCTTGGTCGCGTCCTGGCGCTCGAGCTTGTCCTCGACCTGCGTGGCCGCGTCGAGCGCCGCGCCGTGCGAGGCGCGGATCGCGTCGAGCACCGCCGGGTCGACCTCGATCGTCTCGAAGACTTTCTTCTCCTTGCCGACTTTCGCGGCGAGGTCGCGCTGCAGCGCGCACAGCTTCTTGATCTCCGCGTGCGCGATGTCGAGCGCGTCGAGGATCTCCGCCTCGGGGATCTCGTTGGCGCCGGCCTCGACCATCAGGATCGCCTCCTCGGTGCCGGCCACGATCAGGTCGAGGTCCGAGGCGTCTCGCTCTCGGACGATGCCGTCGGCGAGCAGGTCCGCCTCGGGCGGGTTGACGACGAAGTTGCCGTCGATCTTGCCGATCCGCACCGCGCCGACGGGCGTCGGCAGCGGGATGTCGGAGATCATCAGCGCCGTCGGAGGCGCCGTTCATCGCGAGGATGTCGTAGGGGTGGACGTGGTCGATCGACAGCGGGATCGCCACGAGCTGCGTGTCGTAGCGCCAGTCCTTGGGGAACAGCGGGCGGATCGGGCGGTCGATCATGCGCGCGGTCAGCGTGCCCTTCTCGCCGGGGCGACCCTCGCGCTTGAAGAACGAGCCGGGGATTTTCCCGGCGGCGTACATGCGCTCCTCGACGTCCACCGTCAAGGGGAGGAAGTCGACGTCGCGGAGGCTGCCCGCGACGGCGGTGCGCGAGCACCATCGTGTCGCCCTGGCGGACGACCACTGCGCCGGAGGCCTGCTTGGCCATCCTGCCGGTCTCGAACGAGATCTCGCTGCCGGCGATCTCCACGGAGACCCGCGTAACGGCGTCACTACTCATATTCACTGCCTTCCTGTTCCGCCCGTCGGTCGGCGGTCCGTTTCTCTTTTCTCTTTTCCGAACGGACGGAGCTTAGCGAACTGCGCCAGCGTGTAAGGCCAGCGGCGCTGTGTGGTTACGCTAGGCGCCGGCGGCGGCGGCGAGGCCCTCGCGCAGCAGCTCGACGCCCGGCAGCTCGCCGGGCGAGCCGGCCTCGTAGCTCCAGCGCACGACGCCGTCGGGGCCGGTGATCACGAGCGCCCGCTGCGGGAAGCCGCCGGGGTGCAGCACGCCGAAGGCGGCGCACGCGGCGCCCTTGGGCTCGAAGTCCGAGAGCTGCTCGCTGCCGACGCCGAGCTTCTCCTTGAACGCCTCCTGCGCCCACGTGGAGTCGCAGGAGACGCCGTAGAGCGCGTCGCCGCGCTGCGGCGAGCTCGCCGCAGCAGCGCCTCGTAGAGCTGCAGCTGGTCGGTGCACACGGGGCTGAACGCGAACGGGTAGAAGACGAGCACGGTCGTGCGGCCCTGCAGGTCCTGCTCGGTGAAGCTCTCGCCGTCGGCGCGCAGCGAGCTTGAAGCTCGGTGCCGGGCGTGCCTGGCGGCGATGACGCTCACGACGGTCCGCCTACTTGCGCAGGCCGAGCTCTTTGATCAGCGCGCGGTAGCCCTCGAGGTCGTGGCGCTGCAGGTAGTCCAGGAAGCGGCGGCGGCGGCCGACGAGCATCAGCAGGCCGCGGCGCGAGTGGTGGTCTTTGCCCTGCTCGCGCAGGTGCTCGGTGAGGTGGTTGATGCGCTCGGTCAGCAGCGCGACCTGGACCTTGGTGTTGCCCGTGTCCTGCTCGCTGGCGCCGAACTTGGCGGCGATCTCGCGCTTGCGCTCCGTGGTGATGGCAGCTCATAGGCGAGGCACGGTAGCAGACGCCGGCCGCGCGTCCGGTGCGCTATCCGGCGATCTCGCGCGTGCGCTGCACGTCGCGGTGCATCTGCTCGATGAGCGCGGCTCGGGTCCTCGAAGCGCCGCTCGCCGCGCAGGCGCTCGAGGAACTCGCAGGCGCAGCCGACTGCCGTACAGGTCGCCGTCGAAGTCGAGGATGTAGGCCTCGATCAGCTCGCCGCGGCCGGTCTGGAAGGTGGGGCGCACGCCGATGCTGACGGCCGCCGGTCGCGCGCTGACGGTCCGCTCTCGGCGAGGCACGCGTAGACGCCGTGGCCGGGGCACGCGAGCGCCTCGTCGGGGACAGGTTGGCGGTCGGGAAGCCGAGCTCGCGCCCGCGCTCGTCGCCGTGCACGACCTCGCCGCGCAGCTCGAAGCGCGACCCGAGCAGGCGGTTGGCCTCGGCCACCTCGCCGGCGAGCACGAGCCCGCGGATGTGGCTGGAGGAGACGATCTCGCCGTCGACCTCCAGCAGCGGGTGCACGACGGTCGCGAAGCGCGCGTCGGCGGCCAGCAGGCCGCGGATCGCCCTGCGCCTTGTGCCCGAAGCGGAAGTTCTCGCCGATCGCCACCTGCCTGGCGCCGAGCGCGCCGACGAGCACGTCGTCGATGAACTCGGCGGCGCTGCGCTTGGCGAACTCGGCGTCGAACGGGATCACGATCAGCTCGCGCACGCCCAGCGAGGCGACCAGCTCGGCCTTGCGCTCGAGCGTCGTCAGCAGCTGCGGCGTGTGCTGCGGCGCGACCACCGACACCGGATGCGGGTCGAACGTGAGCACGCTGTCGGCGCCCGGCGATCACCTCGCGGTGGCCGAGGTGCACGCCGTCGAACGTGCCGACCGCGACGCTGCGCTCGGCGCCGCGCTCGACGTCGGGCAGGCGAGTGACCTTCACGGCCGCACAGCCTATTTGGCGAGCGCGTCGAGCGCCTGATCGAGCGCGACCACGGGCGCCTCCCAGGCTGGACATCCGCGCCCCGGGCGGCTCGCGCGCGGCGGCGCGACGGCGTCGCGCACGTCGAACGGGCCGATCGCGGTGCGCCGCAGCTCAGGCAGTAGGCGTCGCCGAGGTCGGCGATCAGCGAGCGCACGTAGGTGCCCGAGCCGCACTCGATCGCGAAGCCCGCGCGCGCAGCTCGCCGCGGCGCCAGCTCCGGCGCAGGTCGGCCGGCGCGTGCGTCGCGCCACAGCTGCTCGAAGCGCGTACACGGTGACGATCCGCTCGGGCATCTCGAAGCTCTCGCCGCGACGGGCGCGCTTGTAGGCGCGCTCGCCGCCGATCTTCACCGCCGAGTAGACCGGCGGGCGCTGGCGCAGCTCGCCCGTGGGCAGCTGCGGGCGGGTCCGGCGGCAGCGCCCGGTGCGCGTGATCTCGCCCTCGGTGTCGCCGGTGCTCGAGACGGCGCCGAGCCGCGCGACGGTCTCGTAGCGCTTGGGCAGCTGCCATCAGCGTGCTCTGCGCCTTGGTCGCCCGCCCGACGAGCACGAGCAGCAGGCCGGTGGCGAACGGGTCGAGCGTGCCCGCGTGCCCGGTGCGCACGCCGCCCGAGCGCGCGCCGCACCGCGGCGACGACGTCGTGCGAGCTCATGCCCGCGGGCTTGTCGATCAGCAGCACGCCGTCCACCCAGACCTCCTCGCTACCACGTTGCGGCGGCGGCGCCGCTCAGGCGAGCGTGGCGGCCGGCTGCCCGTCGGAGGACGTGGTGCAGCTGCGCGGCGATCGCGCTCGCGCAGGAACGCGATCAGCTCGTCGGGCTCGAGCGTCGTGGAGAAGCCCGCGGCGCGGCGGTGGCCGCCGCCGCCCTGCGCGCGCGCGATGATCGACACGTCGACGTCGTCGTCGGTGGCGCGCAGCGAGACTTTGTGCTGGCCCTTGCGCTCGCCGCTGGAGAGCTCGCGCACGAGCACCGCGACCTTCGTGCCCTCGCAGGGCGCGCAGCTGGTCGATGATGCCCTCCGAGTAGCTCTCCTCGGCGTCGGCTCGCTCGAAGTCCTCGGCGCTGAGCGCGGCGAGCGTCAGCTCGCCGTCGTCGAAGCGCTGCAGCTGCGCCAGCGCCAGCGCCAGCAGCGTCGAGCTTGCCCGGCGGCACGCCCTCGTACAGCCGGCGGTAGACGCCCGGCACGTCGACGCCCGCCTCGATCAGCTCGGCGGCCATCAGGTGCGCGCGCGGCCCCGTGTTCTCGTACATGAAGCGGCCGGTGTCGGTGATCAGCCCGATGTACAGCGCCTCGGCGACCGCCGGCGTCGGGCGCACGCCCAGGCCGTGCATCAGGTCCCACACGATCTCGGCCGTGCACGAGGCGTCGGGCACGACGTGGTTGAGCGTGCCGAAGCGGGTGTTGTCGTGGTGGTGGTCGATGTTCAGCAGGTGCGCGCCGTCGCGCAGCACGCTCGCGGAGTTGCGGTCGATGTTGCCGCAGTCGAGGAAGACGACCGTGCGCTCGGCGATGTCCGCGGGCGGCTGCGGGATCAGGCCCGTCGAGCGAGAAGAAGCGGTACTCGCGCGGCAGCGGCAGGTCGTCCGGCGAGATGAACATCACGGAGTCCTTGCCGAGCGCGCTGCAGCAGCCCCTGCATCGCCACCAGCGAGCCGAGCGCGTCGCCGTCGGGGTTCTCGTGGGTGGCGAGCACGAAGCGCTCGTCCTCGCGCAGCCGCTGCGAGCACCAGCTCGCGCGTCTCGACGTGCGATCGCTACGTCTCGTCCGCGTCGGCTCGCTCACCGGCTCGGCGCTCGCACTCTCCGTCGATCAGCTCCTCGACGCGCAGCGCGCGGTCGGTCGTGTCGTCGTAGACGAACTCGAGCGTCGGCGTGCGCTTCAGGCGCAGCTCGCCGGCGATGCGCGCCTGCAGGAAGCCGTGGGCGCTGCGCAGCCCGTCGAGCGTGAGCCTCGCGCTCGTCCGGCTGCGACGGTCCGCCGGCGGCGCCGAGCACGCTCACGTACACGCGTGCGTGGCGTAGGTCTGGGCTGGTTCTGACATCGGTCACGGTCACAAATCCCACTCGCGGGTCCTTCAGGTCCCCTGCCACGGCATCGCCGATCACCTGCCGGATCGCCTCGTCGACCCGGCGCATCCGTCCTGTGCTCATCCTACCCCTCCAATTCCTCGCGGCACCGCCGGTCCCTGCCGGACGCGCCGGCGCGAATCTCGAATCTCCCCACTCTCAGGAGGAGAGCTCGCGCTCCACCTGGCGCGTCTCGTAGGTCTCGAGCACGTCGCCCTCGTGCAGGTCCTGGAAGTTGGCGAGCACGATCCCGCACTCGAAGCCGCTGGCGACCTCGCGCACGTCCTCGTTGAAGCGGCGCAGGCTCTCGATCGTGGTGTCGTAGATGACGGTGCCCTCGCGCACGACGCGCACGCGCGCGCCGCGCGTGACCTTGCCCTCGGTGACGAACGAGCCGGCGATCGTGCCGATGCGCGAGGCTTTGAACAGCTGGCGCACCTCGGCCTGGCCGAGCGGCGTCTCGACCTCCTCGGGCTCGAGCATGCCCTGCATCGCCGCGCGCAGCTCCTCGATCGCGCGGTAGATGACCGCGTAGGAGCGGATCTCGACGCCCTCGCGGTCGGCGATCTGGCGCGCGTCGCCGACCGGGCGCACGTTGAACGCGAGGATCACGCCCTCGGAGGCGGCCGCGAGCATCACGTCGGACTCGTTGATGCCGCCGACGCCGCGGTGGATGATGTTGACCTTGACCTCGTCCTGGGGCAGCTTGGCGATCTCGTCCTCGATCGCCTCGAGCGAGCCGGCGACGTCGGCCTTGACGACCAGCCCGAGCTCCTTGACGGTGCCCTCCTGGGCGAGCTTGAAGACGTCCTCGAGCGACACCTTGCGCCCGGAGCGGCGCGCGAGCGCCTCGGTCTTCAGGCGGTTGGCGCGCTCGCCGGCGAGCTGGCGCGCGCGGCGCTCGTTCTCGACCACGCGCACGTGCTCGCCCGCCTCGGGCACGCCGTCGAAGCCGAGCACCTCGACGGGCTGGCCGGGCATCGCGCGCTTGAGTTTGCCGCCGGTGAAGTCGTGCATCGCGCGCACGCGACCGAAGTGGGCGCCGGCGACGAGCGCGTCGCCGACGCGCAGCGTGCCGCGCTGGATCAGGATCGTGACGACCGGGCCGCGCCCGGGGTCGAGCTTGGACTCGATCACCGCGCCGGAGGCCTCGGCGCCGGCGTTGGCCTTCAGCTCCTCGAGGTCGGTGACGACCTGGATCGTCTCGAGCAGCGTGTCGAGGCCCTCGTGGGTCTTGGCGCTGACGTCGACGAACTCGATCTCGCCGCCCCACTCCGACGGGCTGCAGGCCGTGCTGGGTCATCTCGGTGCGCACGCGCTCGGGCTGCGCGCCCTCCTTGTCGATCTTGTTGACCGCCACGATGATCGGCACTTCGGCCGCCTTGGCGTGGTCGATCGCCTCCTCGGTCTGCGGCTTGACGCCGTCGTCGGCGGCGACCACGATCACCGCCAGGTCGGTCACGCTTGGCGCCGCGCGCGCGCATCGCCGTGAAGGCCTCGTGGCCGGGCGTGTCGAGGAACGTGATCTCTTTGCCGGCGTGGCGCACCTGGTAGGCGCCGATGTGCTGGGTGATGCCGCCGGCCTCGCCCGCGACCACCTCGGTCTCGCGGATCGCGTCCAGCAGCGAGGTCTTGCCGTGGTCGACGTGGCCCATGATCGTGACCACCGGCGGGCGCTCGATCAGGTCCTCCTCGGCGTCCTCGAATACGGGCTCGACCTCGACGTCGTCGGCGGCGTGGACGATCTCGATCTGCTTGTCGAACTCGTCGGCGAGCACCTGGATCGCGTCGTCGGAGAGCGTCTGCGTGAGCGTCGCCATCTCGCCCAGCGACATCAGCTTCTTGATGACCTCCGGCACCGCCACGCCGAGGTACTCGGCGACGTCCTTGACGGTCGAGCCGGAGTTGACGCGGATCAGGTCGGTGGCCTCCATCGCCGCGGTGTCGATCGGGGCGATCGTGTCGTCGTAGGTGCCGCGCCGGCGCCGTCCGCGCCGGGGGCGCCGCTGCGGCTGGTTGGAGGGGCCGCCCTGCTGGCGGCGCGAGGCCTGCGAGTCGATCACCACGCGGCGGCGACCGCCCGGGCCGACGTCGCCGGGGGTGCGCTCGCCGGTGCGCGAGTCGCGCGTCGGGCGCACGCGCTCGGCAGCGGCTGCCGCGGCCGCTGCTGCAGCGGCCGGGTTTGCTGCAGCGGGCGGAGCAGCCGATGCGCCAGACGGCGCGGCGGCGGTTGCACCGGCGGAAGGAGCTTGAGCGGGCGCGCTCGGCGCGGGTGGCGCAGGCGTTGCCGCCGCCGCGGCAGGAGCAGGCACCGCAGCAGCCGCGCTGGGCGCGGGTGGCGCCGGCTTGGCCGCCGGGGGCTGCGGAGCAGGCTTTGCCGGCGGGGCCGCGGCTGCGGGCGCGGAGCTGGCGGCAGCGGGCGCCGCCGGTGCCGCTGCGGCGGGCGCGCCGTTGGAGCTGGCGGGCGCGGCGCTGCCGCCGAGCGCTGACAGCGCGGCGGCCTCGTCGACGGAGGAGGCGGCGGCCTTGGCCTCGATGCCGGCGGCCTTGAGCTTCTCGAGCAGCTCCTTGCTGGAGAGCCCGTGCTCCTTGGCGATCTCGTGTACGCGCTTCTTGCTCATGGATTCACCGATTCTACGAGCTTGGGGTCGAGCGTCACCGACGCGCGCAGCGCGCGCGGGATTCCGCCGCGGCGCACGGCCCGCTCCAGGCAGTCGCGCTTCGGGAGCGCGGGCTCCTCGGCGGATCCGGCGCGGCACAGGTACGCGCCGCGCCCAGGCATGGTGCCGTCGCGATCGACGATCGCGTCTCTACGCGCACGTCCACGCTCGCCGGCCTGCCCTCGATCGACGGCGGCGATGCGCAACAGCTCTGACTTCGGCGCGATCCGCCCGCAGCCGACGCAGCGGCGCCGGGGCACGTGCCGGGTCTATGTCGCCTGCTCCTCGGTCGCCGGCTCGGCCACAGCCTGCTCCTCGGCTGCCGGCTCCTCGGCAACGGCCTGCGCCTCTGCCACCGGCTCCTCGGTCACGCTCTGCTCCTCGGCGGCCAGCTCGGCCTCGACCTCCGCCTCGTCGGCGACGGTCGTGGCGGCGAGGTCGCCGATGTTGTCGCTGGCGATGCTGGCGAGCGCCTGGTGGCTTTCGAGGCCGCAGTAGCGCGAGCCGGGCAGCGCGGCGTTGGGGCAGCGGCGGCCGTTGGAGAGGATCGCGGCGCAGCGGCCCTGCACCTCCTCCTCCTCGTAGCCGTGCTCGGCCTCCTCGGCCGCGAACTCGGTCTCCGAGCGGATGTCGACGCGCCAGCCGGTCAGCCGCGCGGCCAGGCGCGCGTTCTGGCCCTCGCGGCCGATCGCCAGCGAGAGCTGGTCGTCGGGCACGATCACGGTGGCCTGCTTGGCCTCGTCGTCGACGAGCACCTCGCGCACGCGCGCCGGCGACAGCGCCTTGGCGACGAAGCGCGCGGGCTCGTCGTTGAAGGGGATGATGTCGATCTTCTCGCCGCGCAGCTCGGAGACGACCATGCGCACGCGCGAGCCGCGCGGGCCGACGCAGGCGCCGACGGGGTCGACGCCGTCGGTGTGCGAGATGACGGCGATCTTCGAGCGGTAGCCGGGCTCGCGCGCGACGTTGGCGATCTCGACGAGGCCGTCGGCGATCTCGGGGACCTCGAGCTCGAACAGCTTCTTGATCAGCTCGGGGTCGCGCCGCGAGACGATGATCGCGGGACCCTTGGTCGAGGGCGAGACCTCCTTGATGACGGCCTTGATGCGCTGCGAGTGGTCGTAGCGCTCGCCGTCGACCTGCTCGGACTTGGGCAGCAGCGCCTCGACGCGTTCGCGCAGCTGCACGAGCGTGTAGCGCGAGTCCGACTGCTGCACGATGCCGGTGATCAGCTCGCCGACGCGGTCGCGGTACTCCTCGTACATCATGTCGCGCTCGGCCTCGCGGATGCGCTGCAGGATCACCTGCTTGGCGGTCTGCGCGGCGATCCGGCCGAAGTCGTCGGGCGTGACGTCGCGCTCGTCGATCTGGTCGCGGTATTCGGCGAACTTCTTGGGGTCGATTTCCGGTTCCTCGGGTTCGCGCATCTCGCCCGTCTCGGGGTCGATGGTCGTTTCCTCGTCGATCGTCTCGACGATCAGGTGCGCCTCCAGGCGCTCGGGGATGATCAGTTCGATGACGCGGAAGTCGGCCGTCTCGCGGTCCATTTCGACGCGCGCGTACTTGGCGGAGCCGGGCTGCTTCTTGTAGGCGGACAGCAGCGCGTCCTCGAGCGCGATCATCAGCTTCTCGGGCTCGATGCCCTTCTCGCGCGCGAGCGCGTGCATTGCCTCAAGGATTTCGCGTGACATGGGCGGCTGGACTCCTTAATCCTCAATCAGGTTGGAACGGCTTATCTCCGAGTAGGGGATCGCGATGACGCCCCCGTCGGCGGCCAGCGTGACCTCGTCCTCCGATGCCCCCACCAGCTCCCCCGTGAAGCTCCGCACCGGCCGTATCCCTCCGGAACGCTCGCCGTCGGCCAGGGCGGCCACCGGACGCGGGTGGCGGGTACGTACCCGCGCGCGATGCCCGACGAAGCGCCGGAAGTGCGCGGGCTTGGTCAGCGGCCGCTCGGTGCCGGGCGAGGAGACCTCGAGCGAGTAGCGCTCGCGCATGTCGTTGAGCAGCAGCGTGACGCGCTCGCACATCGCGAGCGTGACGCCGTCGGGGTGATCGATGAAAACGCGCAGGCAGCGGCCGCCCGAAACCTCCGCGAGCAGCACCTCGATGTCGGGCTCGCTATCGGCCAGACGCCTCTCGATCTCTGTCTGCAGCGTTGTCATGAACTGGCTCCTTACGCAAAAAAAAGCGGGCGGGCGCCCACTCTCGGTACTGCTACCGCCACCTTTGCGACGGTACGAAAGCTGTCGTTCGAGGATAGCAGCGGGCCGTCTTGGCGCACCCTCCTCAGCCGCGTTCTGCATCCCGGCGTGCGCGTTCGCGGTACAGCTTGTAGTCGGCGCGCTCGGGCGCCAGCGAGCACGCGAGCGCCAGCGGCTTGCACGCCTCGCGGTGGCGTCCCAGCAGTTGCATCGAGCGCCCCAGGCAGAACTGCGCGTAGTCGTTGGTGGGCGTGCGCGAGGCGACGGCGTCGAACTCTTCGGCGGCGCTCTGGTAGAGCTGGGCGTGGAACAGCGCCCGTCCCAGCGCCTCGCGGATCGAGGCCTTGTCGGGCTCGAGGTCGCGCGCCTTGCTGAGGGGCACGATCGCGGCCTGGTGGTCGCCGTGGTCGAGCAGATCGCAGCCCCGCTGGTAGAGGTCGTAGACGCTCTCCATCGAATCAGTTTAACGACTGCCTAACTGCTGCCCCGCAGGCTCTCGACGGCGTCCAGGACCGCTCCGGCGACGTGCGCCTTGCTCGCGCGCGGGACGTGCTGCTCCCCCGCGGCGGTCAGGATCGTGACCTCGTTGGCGTCCACGTCGAAGCCGATGTCGGTACGCGAGATGTCGTTGACGACGAGCGCGTCGAGGCTCTTGCGTGCGAGCTTCTCGCGCGCGATCTCGACGGCGTTCTGGCCATGCTCGGCGGCGAAGCCGATCAGCGTCTGGCCGTCACGTCGGTGCGCGGCGAGACCGGCGAGGACGTCGGCCGTCGGCTCGAGCGCGATCTCCAGACGCTCGCGCCGGGACTTCTTGATCTTGCCGTCCGCCGGCGCCGCGGGCGTGAAGTCGGCGACAGCGGCGCTCATCAGCAGCACGTCGCAGCCGGGGAACTCCTGCTCGCATGCCTGCGCGAGCTCGGCGGCGCTGCCGACGTCGCGGCGCGTGACGCCGGGCGGCGTGGCGAGCGCGACGTTGGCGGCCACCAGCGTCACCTCGGCGCCGCGCTCGCGTGCTACCTGGGCAAGCGCGAAGCCCATGCGCCCGGATGAGCTGTTGCCGATGAAGCGGACGCTGTCGATCGGCTCGCGCGTGCCGCCGGCGGTGACGAGCACCTTCAGGCCGCGCATGCTCGCGCCGGCACCGTTGACGGCGGGCGCGGCGGCGGACGACGCGGTGGCGGGCGCGGCGAGCGCAGACTCACACGCGGCGAGAATCCGCGCGGGCTCGGCGAGGCGGCCGACCCCCTGCTCCCCGCGCGAGGCGAGCCGCCCGACATCCGGCTCGACGATCACGGCGCCGCGCTCGCGCAGGGTCGCGAGGTTGGCCTGCGTGGCGGGGTGCTCGTACATGTGGTTGTTCATCGCCGGCGCGATCACGAGCGGGCACGTGGCCGCGAGCGCGCAGCTGCCCAGCAGGTTGTCGGCGAGGCCGGCGGCGAGCTTGGCGATCGTGTTGGCGGAGGCGGGCGCGATCACATACACGTCGGCGTTGGCCACGAGCTCGAGGTGGCTGAGCGGGTCGTGGTCGGGCGGCCCCTGGTCGGGGAACGCGCCGCGCGCTGGGTCGCGCTCGAACTCGCTGACGAGCACCGGCGCGCCGGTCAGCGCCGCGAATGACGCCTCACCGACGAAGCGGCGGCTGGCGGGCGTCTGCACCACCCGCACGGCGTGACCGTCGGCGGTGGCCAGCCGCACCAGCTCGAGCGCCTTGTATGCGGCGATGCCGCCGCTGACGCCGAGCAGGATCCGCGACATGACTACAGGTTGTAGAGCGCGCGAGCGGGACTGGCAAGCGCTGGCGGGTGCGTTGCGCCCGCCGAAGCGCGCCGGCCCACGGCTACCTGTAGTGGTACTTCATCTTCCCTGCTGCTACCTCCTCGAGGGCGATCGTGAGGTAGTTTTTGGAAGCGGTGTCGACCATCGGGGGCGGGAACTCGTCGAACGTGCCCTCGCCGAGGTTGTGGTAGTAGCTGTTGATCTGACGCGCGCGCTTGGCGGCCACGATCACGCCGGCGTAGTTTGAGTCAACCTGCTCGAGCAGGCGGTCGATGCGGGGGGAGATCACAGGTTCGTTGCCTTTCCTTGTTGACCTTGCAGTGTAGTGGCCCGCCGAAGCTGTCCTCGTGCGAGGACCGTATAACCATGGCTATACAGCGCTCGCGGAAGAACGAAAAGTCCCAGCTGGCATGTGAGCTGGACTCGCGTCCCGGCTCGCGCGTGCGTCAGTCGAGCTCGCCGCCGACGATCCCGGTGAGCGCGTCGAGCGCGTCTTCGAGGCGGTCGTTGACGACGACGTGCGCGAACTCGGGCTGCGCGGCGAGCTCTCGCTCGGCGACCTGCAGGCGCCGCTCGACCTCGTCGTGGTCGTCGGTGCCGCGCCCCACCAGGCGCGTGCGCAGCGCCGAGAGCGACGGCGGGGCGATGAACACCTGCACGGCCTCGGGCATCGCGGCGCGCACCTGGCGGGCGCCCTGCACCTCGATCTCGAGCACGACGGGCGCACCGGCGGCGACGCGCCGCTCGAGCTCGGAGCGCAGCGTGCCGTAGCTGCGCCCGGCGTAGTCGGCGTGCTCGACGAACTCGCCGGCCGCGACCTTCTCGTCGAACTGCTGGCGCGTGAGGAAGTGGTAGTGGACCCCATCCTCCTCGCCCGGGCGCGGCGCGCGCGTGGTGGCGGACACGGACAGCTCGAGCTTGGGCACGCGCTCCATCAGACCGCGAATGAGCGTTCCCTTGCCGACCCCGGAGGGCCCAGTGATGACGAACACGCGCGCCACGCCAGGCACCCTATTAGCGGCTCCGGTGGGAATCGCCGAGGGGATCAGTGGTGCAGGAGCGAGATGAGCTCCGAGCGTTGACGCTCGGAGAGCCCGCCGATGGTCTTGCTGGGGGCGATGCGGCAGTGGGCGAGGATCTTGTTGACCTTGACGCGCCCGTACTTCGGAACGGCGAGCAGCATGTCGAACACCTTGGCGGTCTCGACGTACTCGGGCGGGTCGAGCAGCAGCGAGTGGATCGAGCGCCGGCCGGACTTGAGGTCGCGCTTGAGCTGCGCCCGCTGGATGCGGATCTGGTTGGCCCGAGCCAGCGCGTCCATCCTCTGGTTGAGCGACCGCTCGGGGGCGGTGGAGGTGTTTGTGGACGTCGTTCCGGTGGCCGGCGCCATGGGCGGCGAGTCTACACATCCGGAAGCGGCGAGCAAAGAAAAATCCCTTAATTCATCTCAACCTCAGGCTGAGGTATAGGAACATCGAGACTGGTGGACGGTGGCGCGGCCCGTTTGCAGGGGTTTTTATGCGCCTCATACCTTCGAGCAGGCGGTATCAGTCGACTCGAGCTCATGCGCGATTCGCGCTCCCACTGCGTGCAGCTCCTGCAGACAGAGAACCTCGGGCGCGCCGCTGCGGTGGGCGGAGGCGATGGCGCGCGCGGCGGAGATTCCGGCGGCGAGCGTGGTCAGACAGGGGATGCCGTGCGCGACGGCGGCGCGGCGGATCTCGTAGCCGTCGCTGCGCGCGCCGACGCCGGTGGGAGTGTTGACGACGAGGTGGACGTCGCCGCGCTCGATCCAGTCGAGCACGTGCGGGGAGCCCTCGGCGATCTTGTTGATGGCCTGCGCGGGCACGCCCATGCGCTGGATGGCGTCAGCGGTGCCGCGCGTGGCGACGATGCGAAAGCCGCATTCGTGCAGGCTCTGCGCGACGGCGAACGCGCCTGACTTGTCGGAGTCGGTGACGGTGATGAAGACGGTGCCCTCGCTGGGCAGCGGCACGCCGGCGGCGGCCTGCGCCTTGGCGAACGCGGTGGGGAAGTCGCGCGCGATGCCCATGACCTCGCCGGTTGAGCGCATCTCGGGCCCGAGCAGCGCGTCGGAGCCCTCGAAGCGGTCGAACGGCAGCACGGCCTCCTTGACGGACACGTGCTCGCCGAAGCCGATGCCCTGGCGCTCGTGCGGCAGCCCGAGCTCGGCGATGCGCTCGCCGAGCATGACGCGGCAGGCGAGCTTGGCGAGCGGCAGCCCGATCGCCTTGGAGACGAACGGCACGGTCCGCGAGGCGCGCGGGTTGGCCTCGATCACGTACAGCTCGCCGCCGGCGACGGCGTACTGGACGTTGAGCAGCCCGACGACGCCGAGCGCGAGCGCGATCTCGCGCGTGGCGCTGCGGATCTGCTCGAGCATCTGCTCGCCGAGCGAGTGCGGCGGCAGCACGCAGGCGCTGTCGCCGGAGTGGATGCCGGCCTCCTCGACGTGCTGCATGATGCCGCCGATCCAAACGTCGGAGCCGTCGCACAGGGCGTCGACGTCGACCTCCGTGGCGTCCTCGAGAAACCTGTCGAGGAATATCGATGGGGAGCCCTCCGGGCTCTCGTGTGTGGCGTCGCGGCCGGTCCCGGTGGCGGCGACCTCGCGGCGCAGGTAGTCGGCGAGGCCGTCGTGGGCGTAGACGATCTCCATGGCGCGACCGCCGAGCACGTAGGAGGGGCGCACGATCAGGGGGAACCCGACGAGGTCGGCGCACTTGAGGGCCTCCTGCAGCGAGCGGGCGGTGGCGTAGGGCGGCGCCTTGTAGCCGAGGCGGTCGAGCAGCGCGCCGAAGCGCGCGCGGTCCTCGGCGAGGTCGATCGCGTCGACGCTGGTGCCGAGCAGCGGCACTCCCGCGTCGACGAGGCCGGCGGCGAGCTTGAGCGGCGTCTGCCCGCCGAACTGCACGATCACGCCGAGCGGCTTCTCGACTTCGACGACGGCGAGCACGTCCTTGAGCGTGAGCGGCTCGAAGTACAGGCGGTCGGAGGTGTCGTAGTCGGTGGAGACGGTCTCGGGGTTGCAGTTGATCATCACGGCGTCGCGCCCGGACGCGCGCACGGTCATGGCGGCGTGCACGCAGCAGTAGTCGAACTCGATGCCCTGGCCGATGCGGTTGGGCCCGGAGCCGAGGATCACGACGGACTCACGCTCGCCGCGGCGGACCTCGTTGGCGGGAGTGCGCTCCCAGCCGGAGTAGTAGTAGGGCGTGCGCGCGGGGAACTCGGCGGCGCACGTGTCGACCGAGCGGAACGAGCGCTCGCCGGCGAACGGCGCTTCGGGTTCTGTCGCGAGCTGGCGCAGCTCGTCGAGGAACCACGGGTCGATGCGCGTGCGCTCGTGCACGGCCTCGACCGGCGTGCCCCTGCGCAGCAGCTCGATCACGGTCTCGTAGCGGTCGGCGGCGGGCGCGTCGAGGCTGTCGAGCAGCCGCTCGTCGGCGACCCCGGCGAGCGAAGGCGTCTTGTCGAGCTCGCGCGAGCGCAGCGCCTTGGCGAACGCCTGCTGGAACGTGCGCCCGATCGCCATGGCCTCCCCCACGGACTTCATGTGCGTGGTGAGCGTGGGGTCTGTGCTGGGGAACTTCTCGAAGGCGAAGCGCGGCCACTTGACGACGACGTAGTCGATGGTGGGCTCGAAGCACGCGGGCGTGGCGCCGGTGATGTCATTGTCGATCTCGTCGAGGCGGTAGCCGACGGCGAGGCGCGCGGCGATCTTGGCGATCGGGAACCCGGTGGCCTTGGACGCGAGCGCACTGGATCGAGAGACGCGCGGGTTCATCTCGATGACGAGGATCTCCTCGGTGTCGGGGTTGACGGCGAACTGCACGTTGGAGCCGCCCGTCTCGACGCCGACGGCGCGGATCACCGCTATCGCCTGGTCGCGCAGCTGCTGGTAGAGGCGGTCGGTGAGCGTCTGCTGCGGCGCGACGGTGACGGAGTCGCCCGTGTGCACGCCCATCGGGTCGACGTTCTCGATCGAGCAGACGATCACGACGTTGTCGGCGCGGTCGCGCATCACCTCCAGCTCGAACTCGCCCCAGCCGATGACGGACTCGTCGAGCAGCACCTGCCCGATCGGCGAGGCCTCGAGGCCGTGCGCGACGATCCGCTCGAAGTCCTCCTCTGTGTAGGCGATGCCGCCGCCGCGCCCGCCGAGCGTGTAGGCGGGACGCACGACGCACGGCAGGCCGAGCTCGGGGAGCGCCGCGCGGGCCTCGCGCAGACCGCGCGCGAGGTCGAGCTTGTCGAGCTGGTCGTCCCAGCCGGTGGCGATCTCGCTCTTGGGCATGCGCAATCCGGCCTTGGCCATCGTCTCGCGGAACAGGTCGCGGTCCTCGGCGCACGCGATCGCGTCGTAGTTGGCGCCGATCAGCTCGACGCCGAAGCGCTCCAGCGTGCCGTCGTCGGCCAGCTCCTTCGACAGGTTCAGGGCGGTCTGGCCGCCGAGCGTGCCAAGCAGCGCGTCGGGGCGCTCGCGCTCGATCACCTGCGCGACCGGACCGGCGAGCAGCGGCTCGACGTACGTGGCGTCGGCGAACTCGGGGTCGGTCATGATCGTGGCGGGGTTGGAGTTGACGAGCACTACCTCGTAGCCCTCCTCGCGCAGCACCTTGCACGCCTGCACGCCGGAGTAGTCGAACTCGGCCGCCTGGCCGATCACGATCGGCCCGGAGCCGAGGATCAGGATCTTGTGGATGTCATCGCGCCGCGGCATCAGGCGACGCTCGATCCGAGCCGCGCGCGACCCCGCCCGGACCCCCTCGAGGGGTCCCCATAAAAGACGTCGTCGTTCGCGCGCGTCACGCGGCCTCCGCGATGCGCTGCAGGAAGCGGTCGAACAGGTACAGGCTGTCGTGCGGCCCGGGGCCGGCCTCGGGGTGGTACTGGACGGTGCCGCCGGGCACGTCGAGCAGCTCGAGGCCCTCGACGGTGCGGTCGTACAGATTCACGTGCGAGAGCTGCGCGGCGCCGAAGTCGGTCTCCCAGCGCACGGGCTCGTCGCTGTCGATCGTGCGCGAGCCGCCGGGCCCGAGCGCCGCGAAGCCGTGGTTCTGCGAGGTGATCTCCACGCGCCCGGTCTGCAGGTCGCGCACGGGGTGGTTGGCGCCGTGGTGGCCGAACGGCAGCTTGAACGTCTCGAGGCCCACGGCGCGGCACAGCAGCTGATGGCCGAGGCAGATGCCCCAAACGGGCTTCTTGCCGACGAGCGCGCGCACGGTGTCGACGACGTAGGAGAGCGCGGCGGGGTCGCCGGGGCCGTTGGAGAGGAAGACCGCGTCGGGGTCCCCGGCGAGCAGCTCCTCGGCGCTGCTGGTGCACGGGTGCAGCGACACGCGCGCGCCGCGCGCGACCAGCTCGCGCACCATCGACAGCTTGATGCCGGTGTCGAGCACGGCGATCCGAGGCCCGTCGCCGGCGCGCGTTCCCGGCGCGCCGCCTTCTCCGTACCCGTGGCGGCTGACGCGATCGGGTGTGACCACCCTGGCGAGATCCTGCCCGGCCATCGGCGGCTCGGCGTCGATCAGCTCGCGCGCCTCGCTCTCGGACGTCGCCGCTCCGAACACTCCCCCGCGCATGGCCCCAGCCTCGCGGATGTGCTGCACGAGCGAGCGCGTGTCGACGCCGCTGATCGCCTGCACGCCGCAGTCCGTGAGCCAGTCGAGCCAGCCGCGCTCGGCGGTGGGCGCGTCCTCGCGGTTGCACGCCTCGCGCATGATCGCGGCGCGCGCCCACGCGCGCTCTGACTCCATCGCCTGCGCGCTCGCGCCGTAGTTGCCGATGTGCGGGTACGTGTAGGCGATCAGCTGACCGGCGAACGACGGGTCGGTCATCGACTCCTGGTAGCCGGACATGCCGGTCGTGAACACGATCTCGCCGACGGCATGGCCGTCAGCGCCGCACGCCTCGCCGTCGAAGCGCGTGCCGTCCTCCAGCAGGATGTAGGCGGTCGGGGCGCTCACAGGATGAGCTTCTGGACGGCCTTGAACTCGGGGGTGCCGGCGTGCTCGAGCAGCTCGAACAGCGCGGCCTCGACGGTCGTGACGACTGCGCCCGCGCGCACCAGGCGCTCGAGGCCGCACTCGTAGTCGATCGGGTGGCGCGAGCCGACGGCGTCGGCGGGCACGTGCACTTCGACGCCGTCTGCAAGCAGATCGTGCACGGTCTGGCTGACGCACACGTGCGTCTCGATGCCGCACACGATCACCTGACCAACCCCTCCGGGGTCGGTGCCCGCGCCGGCGAGGTCGAAGCCGTCGGCGCGCGCGGCGGAGAACACGGTCTTCTCGATCCGCGGCTCGTCCTGGAGTCCCAGCTCGGGCGCCGACGGGCCGAGCCCTTTGGGGTACTGCTCGCTGACGAGCGCCGGCAGCCCGAGGATGCGCGCGCCCTCGAGCAGCTTGGCGCACGCCTCCGCGACGCCCTCGAACGAGGCGTACGGGCGAAAGCCCTCCTGCACGTCGACGACGAGGAGCGCCGCGCGGTTGCGCTCGAGCAGCGCCATCAGGCGCCCGCCGCCGGAGCCGTCACGCGCACGCGGTTGGGCGTCGTCACGCGCCCACCATCGCGAGCGCGCGGTCGCGATGCGCGATGCCGCCTGCGGCGAGCGTCATCAGCACGCGCCCCTGCAGCCGCCGCCCGGCGAAGCAGCAGTTCTCCGAGCGGCTCTCCCAGCCGTGCTCGCCGGCGACCCACACGGCGTCGAGGTCGACGAGCGCGAGATCTGCCTGGCTGCCCACGGCCACGGTCGGGACTGGCAGCCCGTACAGCGCGGCGCCAGTGGTCATCCGCTCCACCAGCGTTGAGATTCCGAGCACCCCCGGCAGCACGAGGCCGGTGTGAAGCGATGCGAACGCGGTCTCGAGACCGGTAGAACCCATCGGCGCCTGCTCGAACGGCACCTCCTTCTCGTTGCGCGCGTGTGGTGCATGGTCGGTTGCGACGCAGTCGATCGTGCCCGACCGCAGCCCCTCGACCAGCGCGAGGCGGTCGGCCTCGGTGGCCAGCGGCGGGTACATCTTCATGCGCGTGTCGAGCTCGCGCACGTCGTCCTCGGTCAGCAGCAGGTGGTGCGGGCAGACCTCCGCGCTGACCTGCCAGTCGTGCGCCTTGGCGGCGGCGATCGCCTCGACGGACGCGGCGCAGGACAAATGCTGGAAGTGCACGCGCCCGTCCTCGTAGCCGGCGAGCGCGGCGTCGCGCGCGACCATCGTCGACTCGGCGACGCTGGGGATGCCGCCGATGCCGAGCGCGGCGCTGACCGCGCCCTCGTGCATGGCGCCGCCGCGCGAGAGCGTGGGGTCCTCCTCGTGCAGCGACAGCACGCCGCCGCACAGCCGCTGGTACTGCAGCGCCTTGCGCAGCATGCCCGCGCTCTGCACCGGCCGGCCGTCGTCGGTGAAGCCGAGCGCCCCCTCCTGGCGCAGCTCCGCCATCTCCGTCAGCTGCTCGCCTTCGAGACCGCGGGTGATCGCGGGCAGGAAGCCGACGGGCACGCGCGCCTCGCGCGCGGCGGCGTCGCGCAGCGAGCGCAAGAGCGGCGCGGAGTCGAGCACGGGGTCGGTGTTGGGCATCGCGATCACGCCGCAGAACCCCCCGGCGGCCGCCGCGCGGGTGCCGCTGGCGAGGTCCTCCTTGTGCTCCTGGCCGGGCGTGCGCAAGTGCACGTGCGGGTCGAAGAACGCGGGCAGCAGCCGCAGGCGGCCGTTGCCGTCGATGCGCTCCTCGCCGCCGCCCTCGCCTCCCCCCTGCGCTCTGTCGAGCGTGCCCGGTTCGGCGATCTCGGCGATCTGCCCGCCGCGCACGCGCACGTCGTGGCGCGCGTCGATCCCGGCGCGGGGGTCGAGCACGTGCACGTCGCGCAGCAACAGCTCGGCGGGCGTCTGCGGCCCGCCTATCAGCGGCGCGTGCGCGCTCACGCCGCCTGACTCCCGGCGACGACGGCCAGCGGCCGGGGCTCTTTGACGCCAGCCAGCAGCTCGTACAGCACCGCCATGCGCACGACCACTCCCGCTTCGACCTGGGCGGTGATGACGGCCTGCGGCGAGTCGACCACCTCGCCCGACAGCTCCACGCCGCGGTTGACGGGTCCGGGGTGCATCAGGATCTGGTGCGGCAGCAGCCGCCGGGCATTGATCTGATACCAGGCGGCGTACTCGCGGATCGACGGCACCCACATCTCGTTCATGCGCTCGTTCTGCATGCGCAGCGCGTACACGATGTCCGCGTCGGGGAGCTCGTCGAGGGTGTAGCGCACGTCGCAGCCCAGCGCCTCGATGCCGCGCGGGATCAGCGTCGGCGGACCGGCGACGGTGACGTTGGCGCCCATGCGCTGGAACGCGAGCACGTTGGAGCGCGCGACGCGCGAGTGCGCGACGTCGCCCACGATCCAGATCGACGCGCCGTCGATCTGGCCGAGACGGCGGCGCAGCGTGTACACGTCGAGCAGCGCCTGCGTGGGGTGCTCGTGCTTGCCGTCGCCCGCGTTGACGATCGCGGCGCTGCACCACCGCGACACCAGCTCCGCGGCGCCCGCCCACGGCGTGCGCAGCACGATCGCGTCGGGCTTGTGCGCGCTGAGCGTGAGCACGGTGTCCTTCAGCGACTCGCCCTTCTCCACACTGGAGCCGCTGGCGGCGAAGTTGACCACATCCGCGGACAGCCGCTTGGCGGCCAGCTCGAAGGAGCTGCGGGTGCGCGTGGAGGACTCGTAGAACAGGTTCAGCACCATGCGCCCGCGCAGCGTCGGCAGCGTCTTGATCTCGCGGTCGGACACCTCCGCGAAGCGCTCCGCCTGCGTGACGATGCGCTCGATGTCGGCGCGCTCCAGGTCCTCGATCGAGATCAGGTGGTTCATCAAGCGGTCGCCTCCACCGCGCATGGCTCGGCTATCGCAACCTCGTCGATGCCGTCCAGCTCGCGCAGCCGCACGTACACGCGCTCCGATCCCGACGTGGGCAGGTTCTTGCCGACGTAGTCGGGGCGGATCGGCAGCTCGCGGTGGCCGCGATCGACGAGCACCGAAAGCTGCACGCGCTGCGGGCGGCCGTACGCGAACAGCGCCTCGATCGCCGCGCGCACCGTGCGCCCGGTGAACAGGACATCGTCCACGATCACGACCGTCAGCCCGTTGACGTCGAAGTCGATGTGCGACGCATGCAGCACGGGCGCGTCCGGGCGCGTGCCGACGTCGTCGCGGTAGAAGCCGATGTCGAGGTCGCCAAGCGGGACCTCCGCGTCGAGCAACTCCTCCAGGATGGTGTGCAGCCTGCGCGCGAGGAACGCGCCGCGGCGGTGGATTCCGACGAGCGCGAAGGCAGGACCGCCGGCGTTGCGCTCGAGGATCTCGTGAGCGATGCGCGCGAGCGCTCGCCCGACTTCCTCCTCGTGGAGGACCACCTTCTCGTCTGCTGCCATCGTTTCCTTCCTGGCCTCACGGGACCGGGTTAAAGGAGCAAGCGGAATGTATCAGGGGGATGCGACGGGCTCCCCCTCCGGGGACGATGCGCCCTGGGCTTCGGCCTGGGCGCGCTCTCGTGCGACGCGCTCGGACCAGCGCAGGAGCGTCGCGCCGCCGCGCTCGGGGAACGGCACCTCGATCGTGTCGAAGTCGCGCACGGCCTCGGTGGCAGCGAACACGGCGCGCGCCTCGTCGCGCAGCTCGCCGCCGGCGTAGCGCGAGGACACGTGCGTGAGCGCGAGCAGCCGCACCTCCGCGTCGCGTGCGAGCTCGGCCGCCTGGCGCGCGGTGCTGTGCTGCGTCAGGCGCGCGCGCTCGGACTCCTCGTGCAGGAACGTGGCCTCGTGCACGAGCACGTCCGCTTGGTGCGCGGCGATCGCGAGCGCCTCGCACGGCGCGGTGTCGCCGGAGAGCACGACCTTGCGGCCCTCCCTGGTCTCGCCCATCACCTGCTCCGGTTTCACGCCGTTGACGGTCTCGCCGCGCTGCAGGCGGCCGAAGTCCGGGCCCGGTTTCACGCCCAGCTGCTCTGCCAGCTGCGGGTCGAGATGGCCGGGTCGCGACTCCTCCACGAGCGCGTAGCCAAACGCGGAGGCGCCCTTGTGGCGCACGGGGATCGCGGCGATCAGGTAGCCGTCGCGCTGCACCGTCTCGGCTGGCTCCAGCTCGACGAGGTCGCACCGGTATGGCAGGCGGCCGAAGACCACACGCATTTCCGCCATCAGGGACTTCAGGCCCGCGGGGCCGTACACGGTCAGCGGCTCGCTGCGTTCACGCAGCGCGAACGACTTGAGCATGCCCGGCAGCCCCAGCCAGTGGTCGGCGTGGAAGTGCGTGATGAACACGCTGTCCAGGTCAAGCAGGCCAACCGAGCGCAGCAGCTGACGTTGCGTGCCTTCCCCGCAGTCGAAGAGGAGGCGATCGCCGCCGCGGCGGATCAGGATGGCGGGCAGGCCGCGGCGGGCGCTCGGCACCGAGCCGGCGGTGCCGGCGAAAAACAGGGACAGGTCCATGGGGGCAACGGTAGCGGCGGGGCGGTGGCGGCGGGATTGCCGCGGTGGTGGCGGGCTTGCCGGTGGCAGCGCGCGGGCTGCTGGCGAGGCGGTGCGGCGCTAAGCTCCGGTCACGGGGATGGCGCCCAAGGGCGCTGTCTGCGCCCGTAGCTCAGTGGATAGAGCGTCCGCCTCCGGAGCGGAAGGTCGCAAGTTCGAATCTTGCCGGGCGCGCTGGCGATTACCCGCTGTGGAGCGGGTTGGGGTTCAGGCGCGGCGTGGACCGCCCTACGCCGGCAGCAACTCGTCTAGCGACTTCGGCTTGAAGTAGCTGGAGTGCGTGAGCTTGATCGTCTCCAACGAGTCGGCGCTGAGCAGCACTACGTCGAGGTCTTGACGGCCACGAGCCTTCTGCTCAGCCTCCTGGTAGGCGTGTTGCGCAGCGTCGTAGTCCGTACCGAACTCGACAACGGTCGTCCTGTACCCAGCCGCGTGGCGCGTCACCAGGAAATGCTTGATGTCGTCGTCTGGGCTCATTCGGATTGTCCTTGCGCGCGTGTCCGCATCGTCAATGATGGCAGGCGCCTCAAGCCCTCAAGCAGATCATCGCGCGAAAGCTCGTCTCGATCGAAGCGAGCAAACAGCTCGGCCATAGTCAGGAAGATGCTGTCCAAACGCTCGTCCCCGGCGCCAAACTTGAGGTCCACGCCAACCTGCCTGCTCGTCTCCTCCACCGTGTTGGCCCATGCGTCCTGCCCGACAGTCCGAAGCTGAACCTCGATCGGGTAGCCCATGCGTCTGACGATGAGGTGCAGCGCCCGATAGCCGCTGCTCTTGGGATCGGCGATGTAGTCCCGCTCCCTGACGATCCCCCAGGACTTCAGCAGGCGACGTCTGACGACATACACATGCCGCAGACTTGGGAGCACCGCGCGAACGCCACCGATGTCCTGCATCTGTGTGACGTTTCCCCGCTCGCGTCCGAGCTTTCCGATCAGGGTGTCGAGGCGCTTCAGGCGCTGTGTGACCTCGATACGCTCGCCCACACGGCCTCTGCCGCGATCGACGTGATAACGAAGGTTCGCGGCGACCGTTGATAGCGGCCGGGCGTGCAGGCTCCGCCACCACGTCAGAGCCTCCCACGCCTCGTCCAGCTTCAGCTCGTCGGACTCCGCGACCGCACGCTCGGCTCCATCGCGCTGCATCCGCTCGCGGAGATCGAGCAGCAACGCACCTGCACGATTGACCTGGCCCTTCGTGAACGGCGCCGCTGTCGAGCAGGACGCTGAGCGATGCGCGGGCACGGCGAATGGGGCAGCCGCGGTTCAGCGCCCGAGCCGCGACAGTGCCACAGCCGCGACCCAGTTCGGCGCGGGCGTCCCATCCTCCAGCGTCTGCCACTCGGGCGGCAACGGCAGCATCTGATACATCTCGTCGCGCACCTCATCCAGAGCACCGGGATCGATCAAATGCTGGCCGTGCGCCGTCTCGGCCCGAAGGCGCCCCTCGCATATCCAGCGACGCACGGTCCCGAGACTCCTCCCCACCCGCTGCGCCGCCTCGGCAACCGTAAGCATGCATCGATCCTACGCCCGCGACCCGACGAAACCGCTCAGCGTGCGCCGTCGGGGCTCCGGCCAGCCCGCACGGCGAGCACCACGAAAAGGCAGTCCTGCCACTACCGCCCCGAATCGCCCGCAAGTCGGGGCGGTCCCAACACGAGCGTGCGCGCCCGCACCATCCCGCGATCCCAGTCCCCATGCTGGATTCCGCCCCAAGCGTCCCCTCCCGCCCCACGCCTCCGGAGCGAGAGGTTTCAAGTCCGAATCTTGCCGGGCGCGCTCTCAGGAACGCCTGCTAGTCGGCCCAAGTCCGAGGGATCTTGGCCTCATGTGGGCGACGACCGTCGGTATCCGTCTGCTCGGCGGTCATCTCCACGGTCTCCGAAACCGTGACCGTAAGGTGTCCGTCGCGCTCCAAGGCCTCGCGCACCGAGTACCGTCAGCCCGACTACCCGGTTAGTGCCAAGCGCGTACCGGACGACGTGGCCCTCTGGCGTCTCCTCGCCCTCGGCTGGCTCTGGCGTGCCAACGTGCAGGTGGAGCACGTCGCTCTCGGCATCGTAATCGGCGTGATCGAAGCTCAAAGGCCCGATCGTAATGTTTACGCACTCCATAGCTTGGGGTCCGCGGGCAGTCGATCAGCAGCTCAGGACCCTGAGTCCTCGGGGCCAATCAGGCGCTCACTCAGCTTCTCAAGCTGAGGTCGCAGCGTCGGCAGTTCGCGCTCGACCACATCCCATACGAGGTTCAGGTCGACACCGAAGTATTCGTGAATGAGCTTGTCGCGCATTCCTGCGATCTGACGCCACGGGACAGCCGGCTCGAGAGCCCTCGTCGCGTCGGAGATGCCCTTGACTGCCTGACCGATGATCTCGATATTGCGGATGACCGCGTCCTGCGTCTTGCCATCGGTGAAGAACGAATCTCGCCCCTCGGTCGTGTAGCTCAGGATCGCGTCGATGGCATCGATCGCGTGGACCAGGTAGACGCGCTCGTCTTTCACAACGGCACGGCCTCGCCGTATATCCGCTCCAGCAGATGCGGACTCACACCACCATCGCTAAGAACATCGACATGAGTGCCCAACAGGTCTTCCAGATCCTGCCACAGCCCGACCAGGTCGAGCAGGCTGCGACCAGGCTCCATCTCCACGAGCAGGTCCACGTCACTCGCCGCGTCCGCGTCGCCCCTGACGACCGACCCGAACACCCGGACATTTCGCGCTCCGTGAGTCGCCGCGTAGCCCAAGATCTCCTCGCGACGATCACGGAGGCGATCGAGGTCTGTTGATGTCGGCTGAGTGTCCATGCTCACATCACGTTACACACGCGACCCAACTGTTCTCAACACTGCACATCGAAATGGCAATCCCGCCTTGCTCGCTCAACCGATCTCGCGCCTGACTTCGTCCGCCGGGAGCACGTCGCCGCGCGCAATCTCTGTTCGTGCTTCGCACACTGCCTCGTGTTCGTCGGGCGTCGATGGCTCATCATCCAGCGGAGCGCACGCGAGCATCTTCCCCAAGGCGTCGTACCGTTGGCGCCGATGAACGGTAGGGCGCAGGGCATCTTGCGCCCCGGCCTCAGACAGATCTTCAATGGCCTGCCGGGCTTTCTTCTTCGCGGTCATGCAGACGCACGGTAGCGACGCTTGGCCAGGTCAAGCCGGACCGTCTTGTGGTCGATATGCGCGGGCGTCGATCTTCCCCACCGTCGACCTGCCCTCGAGCGCGCACTGACGACCACCTCGATGATGAATGCTCAGTTGGGCTCTCCTCGTACGACCAGCAGTGTCGACTAGTCACAATTCGTCAGTAGGTTTAGAGTTGTCGTCGAGACGGATGTCTACCCACGAGACCAAGCTGCAGCAAGACGAGTCTGTATCCATGAGTCTGCTGGCGGGCGCGCTTCGGCGTACCCGGCGTCTGGAGGCGGCGACGATCGACACGCGAATGCACGGCGTGATGATCACGGCAACGCTGCTCGTGATTCCCGATCTCGTTCTGGAGGAGCAGCCACTGCGCGCGTCGTGGCACACCGTCGCAACGATCGGAGACTGGGCGATCTGGCTGGTCTTCCTCGTGGAGTTCGCGGCGATCATGATCCTGGCGAAGGACTGGCGATCATGGCTACGCAAATATCCGCTGGCGCCAGCGATGCTGGTTTTCACGCCGCCGTTCGCCCCAGCTGCGCTGCAGGCACTCAGGGTGTTCCGGCTACTGCGCCTGCTCCGAGTCGCGCGAGGCTTCCAGCTGATGTCGAACCTGCTCACGCTGGACGGCCTGAGGTACGTGATGGCTCTCGCCGTCTTTTTCGTCGTGGGCGGGGGCTCTGTCTTCGCGAGCGTTGAGAGCAGTGTCGGCCATCACGTCTCGACCTGGGACGGCATATGGTGGGCGCTTGGCACAGCGACCACCGAGGGCAGCAAGATCGAAGCCACCACGAATGCCGGACGTGCCGTTGCGATTGTTCTGATGCTCACGGGAATCGGGGTCTTCTCGATCATGACTGGGGCGATTGCCCAGCATTTCCTATCCAGTACGCGACTCGAAGGCGTCGAAGCTCTCAGCAGGGGCGAGAAGGCGATCATGGGCCGCTTGGACGACCTTGCCGCCCGGCTCCAGGGAGTGGAGTTGGCACAACGTGCACCGACCACACCCCACCCATCGAGTCGACGAGTAACCGGCGGCGCAGCGGCTCCGCTCAGCTCGGAGGCCAGCGCCGACAGCGACGCCGTGGGCGCGAATCAAGCCTGAGGGCGCACCGCTAGTCGGTTCATGAGAGCTTGATCAGGCTTTAGACCCCCCTTATCTCCCCCAATACCTTCCCCTCGGATGAGCAGCGAGACCATCCAAGCGGGGGGCCGCGCCGGGGTCGACTGGCGCAGGGCCGAGTTCGTGCTGACGCTGCTCGCCTTCATCGGCTTCCTCACGCTGCCGATCCGCATCACCACGATCTACAGCAACCTGCCCGCGCATCCGCTGTTCGTGCACGTGCCGGTGGTGCTGATCCCGACGACGATCGTGGCCGCGGTCGTGTTCGCGGTCAAGCCCGAGTGGCTGTCCCGCTATGGGATTGCGCTGGCGGTCGTGTCGATCGTGGCCATGAGCTCCGTGTTCCTCGCGATGCAAGCCGGCGCCGCCCTGCGCGGCGAACTGAACCTGCAGGGATCGGCGGCCAAACTAATCTCCGAACACTCGCACGCCGCGCACATCCTCGCGATCGTCTATGTGGTCTTCACCGCGACGCTTATCGTCACGTTCGCGGCGCGGCGGATCTCCGGCGGCATGCCCACGGGCCTCGGCATCGTCGACGGGTTGCTGTCCCCCACGTCGATGTTCAACGCGCTGCGCGTCGTGCTCGTGCTGCTCGCGATCGTCGCCGGCTACATGTGCTTCAGGACCGGCGATCTCGGCGCGAAAGCCGTGTGGCAGGGTCGGCTGCAGGCCTCGCACTTCGGCGGACCGGGCGGTCCCGGCCAGTCGCTGTTCGGTCAGCCGCCCGGCACCGGCGCGCCCTAGCTGGCGCGCCGGCACCTGGCGGCATCACGCTCCCCACAAGCGTCTTCTACGCGGCGACCTGCAGCGGCGCCGCAAACTGGATCGCGTCCGTCGTCGCGAGCCCGGTCGGCTGGAAGGGCCCGCCCAGGACCGACGTTTCGAGAATGTCCACCGGAGCACCTTCGAGTTTCGTCGGTTTCTGGATGCCCTTCTTGCGCGAACTTGACGCTGAAGTGCTTCGGCGGCGCGTGCACCTTGTCGACCGGCTTGATCGTGCCGATCACCGAGCCCTTCACGTCGACCGTCAGGTCTTCGCCGCACGCGAACGTCATGAACAGCGCGCCCGCCGGCTGGGAGAGGTCGAGGCCGACCTGTTTCTTGGCCACGTCGATGTAACCGAGCGTGCCCGTCAGCGTCGAGGTTTCGATTTCGCCCGCCGTCACGCCCGATCTGCACGGCACCGCGTTCAGGGTGCAGCCCACGAGCTTGATCTTGATCGTCAGCGATTTCGGACCGGTCACCTCGCCGGCGTTGCTGTCGCCCGTGCAGCTCACCTTGATGCCGCCGGCCACCACTTCCAGGGTGCTCGGCTTGAGCGTCGAGGTGAACGTCTGCGGCAGCGTCCCGACGAATTCCGGCAGCGCGGCCGTCGCCGCCGACGCCGTCACCGCACCGGCGGCCACCGCACTAAATCGAACTATGCAATATCTCGCAATGCAGACGTAGGATCTGCCGAGCGGAGCCGGATTCGCACGCGTGGAAAGCATCGCCGCGCACCCGCGCATGCCTGGCGCGCCGCGGCGCTCGGGCTGCTACTGATCTGTCGATGACACCGGGGCTCGACAAGGCGCAGCGCGCCAGCTCGTTCGCGCGCGTCGCCGACGAGTACGACCGCGGGCGGCCCGGATACCCGCGCGAGGCGATCGAGTGGTTGCTCGGGGCCAACCCGTTGGACGTGCTCGACCTCGGTGCCGGTACCGGCAAGCTGACCGCCGCGTTGCTCGCCGCCGGCCATCGCGTGACCGCCGTCGAGCCGCTCCCCGAGATGCGCGCGATCCTCGAGGCTGCGCTTCCCGACGCTCAGGCGCTCGCCGGCACCGCCGAGGCGCTGCCGCTGGAGGATGCGAGCGTCGATGCGGTCACCGTCGGCGCCGCCTTCCACTGGTTCGACGAGCGCGCCGCCCGGGCGGAGATCGCGCGCGTGCTGCGCCCGCCGGGCGTGCTCGGTCTGCTGGGCAACGCGTTCGACACGTCCAAGCCGTGGGTGGCGCATGTGCGCGAGATCCTCGGACCGCCAGCGATCCAGCGGCCCGGGCACTGGCCGTCGGTCGAGGATCTCGGCGAGGACTACGAGGAGATCGAGGATCGCGAGTTCCCCCACGAGCAGCGCGTGACCCTCGCCAGCCTGCGTGACCTGGCGAGCTCGCGCAGCAGCCTCGCGACCATGTCCAGCAGCGGACGACAGCAGGTGCTCGCACAGCTCGACCAGTTGTGGGGAGAGGCGCCCGAGCTCGCGGGACACACCGAGGCGACGCTGCCGTGGCGGACGCGCGTGCGACGCTGCAGGCGTCTGCGATGAGCGCCGCCGCAGCCCGCCCGCGCCGCGACCCTCCCCCGCGCCCATGACCCGTCTCGCCATCGGATACCTGCCGAGCCCCTCCAGCAACGGCTTCAACATCGGGCCGCTGTTCGTGCACGCCTACGGCCTCGCGTACGTCGTCGCGGTGCTCGCGGCCGTCACGATCACCGCGCGCCGCTGGCAGGCGCGCGGCGGCGAACGCCAGCTCGTCTACGACGTCGCGCTGTGGGGCTTCCCCGCCGGCGTCATCGGCGGGCGGCTGTACTTCCTCGCGACGAGCTGGAACGAAGTCCCGCCGCACTGGTGGGGGCCGTTCGCGATCTGGAAGGGCGGCCTGGGGATCTGGGGCGGGATCGCGCTCGGCACGCTCGCGGGGATCTGGGTGCTGCGCCGCCGCGGCGCGAACGTGGCGATGTTCATGGACGCCGCCGCGCCGGGGCTGCTCGTCGCGCAGGCGATCGGCAGGATCGGCAATTACTTCAACCAGGAGCTGTTCGGAGGACCCAGCACGCTGCCGTGGGCGCTCGAGATATCACCCGCGCACCGTCCCGTCGGCTACACGCAGTTCGCCACGTTCCAGCCGACGTTCCTGTACGAGCTGATCTGGAACCTGCTGCTCGCCGGCGCGCTCGTGTGGCTCGGTCGGCGCCGGAGCATCAAGCCGCCGGGCCTGTTCGCGCTGTACGTCGCCGGCTACTCGTTCGCGCGCATCGGTGAGGAGCTGCTGCGCGTCGACCCCGCGCACCACATCTTCGGGCTGCGGCTCAACCTGTACGTCGCGAGCATCCTCTGTCTCGCAGGGCTCGCGTGGTTCCGGTACACGCAGCGCGGCGCGGTGACCGCCACCACACCCGAACAGGCACCGGACCCCTCGTCCGAGCGGGCCGGCGAGCCGGAGGCCGTGTCGCGGCGTTAGTAGCCTGCCCCGGCATGGCCGACACCAGCACGATCGCCTCGCTCGCCACCGCCGGCGGCACGCTCGTGCTGGCCATCGCGACCTTCTCCGCGACCCGCTCCGCCAATCGCGCCGCACGGGTGTCCGAGCAGGCGCTGCAGGTCGGGCTGCGACCTGTGCTGTTCAACGCGCGCCCGCAGGATCCGCCGCAGAAGGTCGGGTTCATCGACGACCACTGGCTGGTGCTGCGCGACGGGCTCGCCGCCGTGCAGGAGCATGCCGGCAAGCTCTACCTCGCGATCCCGCTGCGCAACGTCGCCTCCGGCATCGCCGTGCTGCACGGCTGGCACCTGTCGCCGCGGCGCGACCTGGACACCGTGCCGCACGTGGCAAGCGACGCCGATGACTTCCGCCGGCTGAACCGCGACCTGTACGTGCCCGCCGGCGACGTCAGCTTCTGGCAGGCCGCGATCCGCGACTCCGACGATCCTCTATACGCGCCGTTGCTGGAGGCGGTCCGTGCGCGCACCCCCGTCAGCGTCGACGTGCTCTACGGCGATCACGAGGGTGGGCAGCGCACGATCACGCGCTTCTCGCTGGCGCCGCGCTCTCACGACGACGAGGATCCGTGGCTGTGGCTGTGCTCGACCGCGCGCCACTGGAACCTCGATCGCGCCGACCCGCGCTAAGCGCGCGGCCACGGCGAGTGGGAGCTGCTGGCTACGCGTGGTTGTAGCCGAGCAGCGCGAAGCTCTCCAGCGCGCTGTTCACGCCCGCCTCGGCCGCGTCGATCCGCTGTTCGGTTTCATCGCCGGCCGATGCCCCGCCGATGGCCGCGAGCGCCGCGTACGCTTCGTGCGCGCTCGTCAGGGCGCCCGCGAGCGCAACCTGCGCGGCCGTCGCCGGCTGCGGCGGTTCGAGCGCGCTCACCGCCGTGGCCGCGTGCGCGAAGCGGCTGGCGAGCGTCGCCGCGAGCGTGCCCACGTCTTCGGGCTGCGCCCGCATCTCGCGCCTCAGCTTCACGCGTTCCGCTTCAAGGCTCCTGATCACCGTGCTCAGCTGCCCGGCGTAGGCCGCGTCGGGGCTCAGTTCCGTGGGGGTCTGCTGGCCGACCAGCGCGACCTTCGCGACGATCTGCTCGCACTGCTGCAGGTAGCTCGAATAGCCGGTCGTGGCGTAGCAGATGAGCGCCGTGGGACCCGAGCCAACGGTCGGGACCACGTACACGTCGAGCGTGCGCTCGTAGCCGCTGAGGCCGCTGTACCGGTAGGCCTGCAGGTTCGTGAGGCTCAGGACTTCCGTGTGCGGGAGCCCGTGCACGAGCGCCAGGAACGCCGACGGCAGCGGGCTCGAGGCGCCGGCCGGCAGCTGTCCGCTGAGCAGGCCCGCGCGCGCGGCGTCGCCGCCGGGCGCCAGCAGCAGCGGGCTCGAGATCGCGAGGCCCGGGATCGACGGGGCGCCGCTCGCCGGCCGCCAGCCGGCCGGGTATTCGAGCAGCACGCTCGACCCCGACGCGATCTGCGTCTCCTGCACGGGGGCGGCGCCGGTGGACGTGGCGATCGCCGGTGCGGCGGCCCGGTGGTTGCCGAGCAGGTAGCCGGCGATCGCCAGCAGCGCGAGGACCGGGATCACGGCCGGCGGCACGATGCGGCGCATGCTGCCCAAGCTCAGCCCGAGCTGTCGAACGAGGTGCCGCCGCCCGAGCCCCCGCTGGAGGCCGGCGCTTTCGCGGCGGGTGCTTTCGTCGCAGGCGCTTTGGTCGCAGGCGCTTTCGCGGCGGGCGTCGGCGCCGTCGTGACCGGCGCTTTCGTCACCGGCGTCGAACTGACGGGCGCGCTCGGCGTCTGGACGGAGAGTGTCGTAGTGGGAGCCGCGGCTTCGACCTTCGCCGGACCCGAGCTCGCATGTGTCGCGGGCTGCACCACGGGGGGCGCTTCAGCGGCGATCGCGGGGACGCTGCCCAGCCGGACGGGGATCGCCGGCCCCGCGTCCGCGGCGGGCACGCTCGGCAACAGCAGTTCGTGCGACGCCATGGCGGGCCGTGCCGCGCGTCCGGCCGCGAAGCTGGCCGCGAACACGAGCGCGCACAGGACGGTCGTCACAGCGATCGTGCGCAGGAGCATGCTCACGGGTCCCCTACCCACATCGAGCTGTGTAGAGACGCGAATCGTGTTCATGACGGGCACTGGATCGGGGTCGTGCCGGAGGGACTGAGGCACAGGTCCTGGCGCGATGGCAGTTTGTTGTGCCGGATCACGAAGCGCGTGTACTTGCCGATCTCGCCGTGGTCTGAAACCTCGACCACGAGCGTCGTGCCCGCGTGCAGCGGGCGCTCGAAGCGGTGCAGCGTGATCACGACCGTGCCGGCTTTGACCTTCGCGCCGGAGGCCGCGACGAGCGTCTCCGAGCGTGTCGGGCAGCCGACGCCGTGGCACTTGACCGTCACGGTCGCGCCGGGCGGCGCCTGGACCGTCAGCAGGCTGATCTTCACGCCCGCCGCGTCGAAGGAGCCGGCCATGCGCACGATCGGGAACGGCTGGATCAGCGCCGCGGCGAGCGGCGTCACCTGGATCGTCTCCGCGACCGTGGTCGAGCGCCCGCCGGCGTCGGTGACGCGCAGCTGCTCGACGTAGGAGCCGGCCGTCGCGAAGCTGGTCGTCAGCGCCGATTCGCCCGCGGTGAAGGCGCCGCTCGCGCCCGACGCCCACGCGAAGCCCGTGATCGGGCTGCTCGCGTCGGTCGAGGTCGAGATCAGCGTCACCGGTTCGCCCGGGTGCGGGCTCGCCGGCACCCACCTGAACGACGCCACCGGCGGCGCCGATGGGGTCACCGCGGGCGTCGTTTCGGTGGTCGTCGTCGGGGTCGTGACCGTCGGCGGGGGTTCTGTGAGGGAGAAGGTCACTGGGGCGCTGTGGCCTACGTCGCCGACGTCATTGCCCTGTTCGGCCTCGACGGTGTACGTGCCGGGGGCCAGTCCGGTGAACGTCACGGACCAGAGCCCGCCGGAAACGTGCGCGGCGGCGCTCTGGGACGTGCCGGTGGCCGCCGCCCCCGCGTACAGATGAACGGTGACGGTCGCCACGTCCCCCGCGTCGATGCCCGCGGTGCCGCCCACCGCCTGCGAGCTCGCCGCTGCCGAGCTGCCGCTCGCGGGCGAGGTGATGGTCGGCTTCGGCGCGTCGGCGTCGACAGTGAAGACAACTTCTTCGACGTGGGTGACGTGGCCCTCCTTCTGTTCGGCACGGACCGTGTACGTGCCTTCGGCCAGCGCCGGCAGCGGCCCCACGGACCATGCGCCCGCGGCGTCGGGGACTCCTTCCAGCGGCGTGCCGGCCACGACTTCGCCGAGCGTCCCTTCTTCGCCGTGGTAGAGCGTGACGACGACCGCGCCGTCGCCCGCGGCGGTCCCCGCGGTCCCGGTGAACCGCGGCGTCGGTCCGGTGAACAGCGCGCCGCCGCGTTCGGTGAAGTCCGATTCGTCGAGCGTCACCGTCGCCGACACTTCGAACGTCACCGGTTCGCTCTTGGCGACGTTGCCGGTGCTGTCGGACTGTTCCGCCTGCACCGTGTATTCGCCGTTGGCGAGCGGCGCGCCCGTGACCGTCCAGTGGCCGCCTTCGCGCTTGGCGTTGACGGTTTCGGCGAGCGTGCCGGAGACGCTCGCGCCGTCGTAGATCTTCAAGGTCACGGTCGATTCGTCCCCGCTCGCGCTGCCGGCGAGCCCGCTGAACGTCGGGCGCGAGATGTTGAGGCTGTTGCCGGCCGCGGGCGAGCTCACGGAGACCGAGGGCGGCGTCTTGAACGTGACGGGCGCGCTCGTGCCGACGTTGCCGGCGTCGTCGCTCTGCGCCGCCTGCGCGGTGTAGGTGCCGTCGGCGAGGTGCGGCGTCTTGTACGACCAGCTCCCGGCGTTCACGGTCACGCCGCCGGAGGCCACGACCTTGCCGGCGACGGAGGCGCCTTCGTGGATCGTCACGGTGACGCTCGCGTCATCGCCCTGAGCGACGCCTGCGGCTCCCGTCAAAGTGGGTTCGGAGCTGTTCAGTGGGACCGCGAGCGCGTTCATGGTCACGACCGGCGGCGTCGTGTCGACCGTGAACGTGACCGCAGCGCTCTTGCCGGCGTTGCCAGCTTCGTCTTTCTGCGTCGCCTGCACCGTGTACGTCGCGTCGCTCAACGTCGCCGGGGTGTAGGACCAGCTCGCGCCCGTCACCGTCGCCGCCCCGGTCGCCACCACCTTCCCCGACACAGACGGGCCTTCGTACACCGTGACCGTCACGCTCGCGAGATCGCGTGGGAGCACGCCCGCGACTCCGCCCAGCGTGGGCGTGGCGTCGTTCGTGGGCGAGGCGACGGGATTGACGGTGACGACGGGCGCGGTCGTGTCCACCGTGAACGTGACCGCGGCGCTCGTGCCGGTGTTGCCGGCTTGGTCTTTCTGCGTCGCCTGCACCGTGTAGGTGCCGTCGTTCAGCTTCGCCGCCGTATAGGACCAGCTCGCGCCCGTCACCGTCGCCGCACCGGACGCCACAACCGGCCCCGACACCGTGCCTTCATGAATCGACACGGCGACGGCCGCGAGGTCCCCGACCGCTACTCCGGCGGCGCCGGTCAGCGTCGGCGTAGCGTTGCTCGTGGGAGAGGCGACCGGGTTGATCGTGACGAGCGGCGCGGTCGTGTCCACCGTGAACGTGACCGCCGCGCTCGTGCCGGTGTTGCCGGCTTGGTCTTTCTGCGTCGCCTGCACCGTGTAGGTGCCATCGGCCAGCTTCGCCGCCGTATAGGTCCAGGTCGCGCCCGTCACTTTGGCCGCCCCCGACGCCACAACCGGCCCCGATACCGTCGTGCCTTCATGAATCGACACGGCGACTGCCGCGAGGTCCCCGGCCGCGGCCCCCGCGGCGCCCGTCAGCGTCGGCGTGGCTTCTTTCGTGGGCGAGGCGAGTGCTTTGATCGTCACGGCCGGCGCGGTCGTATCGACCGTGAACGTCACGGGCGCGCTCGTGCCGACGTTGCCCGCTTCATCGCTCTGCGCGGCCTGGGCGGTGTACGTGCCGTCGCTCAGGTGCGGGGATTTGAACGACCATTCGGCGCCTTTCACGGTCGCGCTGCCGGTCGCGGCGACCGTGCCGCCCACCGCCGAGCCGTCGTAGATCGTGACGGTCACCGTCGGATGATCGGTGGGGGCCACGCCGGCACCGCCGGTGAGCGTCGGCGTGGCGTTGTTCGTGGGCGAGGCGACCGCGTTCATCGAGACCGCCGGCGCGACCGTTTCCAGCGCGAACGTGACCGGAGCGCTTTTGCCGGTGTTGCCCGCGGTGTCGCTCTGCGTCGCCTGCACGGTGTACGTGCCGTCGCTCAGATGCGGAGATTTGAACGACCATTCGGCGCCGCTCACGGTCGCGCTGCCGGTCGCGGCGACCGTGCCGCCCACCACCGAGCCGTCGTAGATCGTGACGGTCACGGCGGCCAGGTCGCCGCTGGCGACACCCGCGGCGCCGGTCAGCGTCGGTTCCGCGTTGTTCGTCGGAGATGCCACCGCGTGGACGGTCACTGCGGGCGCGGTCGTGTCGATCGTGAACGTGATCGCCGCGCTTTTCCCGGTGTTGCCGGCCGCGTCTTTCTGCGTCGCCTGCGCCGTGTACGTGCCGTCGCTCAATGCGGCGGCTTCATAGGACCAGCTTGCGCCCGAGACCGTCGCGGCCCCGGATGCCACCAGTTTCCCCGACACGGTCGTGCCTTCGTGGATCGACACCGCCACGCTCGCGATGTCGCCCGCCGCGGTCCCGGCCGAGCCCGTCAGCGTCGGCGCGGCGTCTTTCGAGGGCGAGGCGACGGCTTTCATCGTGACGGCCGGCGCCGTCGTGTCCACCGTGAACGTCACCGCGGCGCTCTCGCCGGTGTTGCCCGCTTCGTCGTTCTGGGTCGCCTGCGCCGTGTACGTGCCTTCGCTCAAGCTCGTCTTCGGCGAGTAGGACCATTTCCCGCCGCTCGCCGTGACCGCTTCCGTCGCCGCGACCGTCCCGCCCGCCGACGCTCCGTCGTAGATCGTGACGGTGACTGTTGGCTCGTCGCCGGGTTCGGCTCCGGCCGCGCCGGTCAGCGTCGGTTTGGGTTCTTTCGTGGGAGTGGCCACCGGGTTGATCGTGACCGCCGGCGCCGTCGTGTCGATCGTGAACGTGACGGGCGCGCTCGTCCCCTGTTCGAGCGCGGCGTTGGTCTGCACGGCGACCGCGGTGTATTCGCCCGGCGCCAGCGGCGCGCTTGGCGTGATTTCCCACGTGGCTTCGCCGGGCGCCACTTCGATCGGCGCGAGCAGCGTCGGTTCCTGCACCGGCGTGCCCGTCGCGCTCGCGCCGGCGTAGACGTCCAGCGTGACCGGGTCCAGCGTGTCGTTCGTGGTGCCGCTGAACGTCGGCGTCTGTACGTTCGTGGAGAAGCCCGTGTGCGGCTGCGAGATCGCAATCGTCGGTTCGGCGCCCAGGGCGGCGCCCGCGCAGCCGACGGCGAGCGCCACGAGCGCCGCCAGCATCGTCGCGCACGTGCGCGCCATCACTCTCCGGACCATCGTCGAACCGCTGCTCACAACTATGTCGTCTCCCTAGGCTCACTCTCAGCGGCTCGGGGCACCCCTCCATGTGTGCCCGGCGAAGCTTCCGCCGCAGCGCATGATACGCGTGTTTGCCCAGCAAATGGAAGTAATGCACGCACGCTCCCTCGCGGTCCGTATGAAGCCGCAGGCAGTCAGCGCAACCGTGCGACTCCTACGAAGCTCGGGGCGCCTTGCGCAGCTCGCCGAGGAAATACGCGATCGCCCGGTTGAGCAGATCGGCGCGCTCCCACTGCAGGAAGTGCCCCGCGCGCTCGACCACGAACGGCCCGATCAGCTCGGAGAACGCGACTTCGCACATGCGCGGGAACTGTCTCCAGATGACGTGGTCGTCGGCGCCGTAGAGCGCGAGCGTTGGCACCGCGCTGACCTCGAAGAACCGCGGCGGCTCCGACAGCGCCCGCGTCCCCAGCGCGCTCTCGTAGTTGCCCCAGCCGGCGCGCAGCCGCTCGGCATCGGCGAACGGCTCGGCCATGAACTCCACCTGCGTACGCGAGAACGCGCCGGGCGTGGCCCAGAAGCGGTGCCCGTAGAACTCGCCCACATAGCGGCGCCGGCGCTCGGGGGTGTCCAGCTCGGCCGCGAGCGCGTCCGCTTCGCGCCCCTGGCGCACGAAGTAGTCGGCCGCCATGCGCACCTCCGGCGGCGGCGCCGCGGGGATGCCCGCGGCCTCATAGGCGTCGCCCAGCAGCGGCAGCACGCTGTTGAACAGCACCTGGCGCTCGACGAAGCACGCGAAGCGCAGGCCCAGGTCCTGGATCACGCCGCCGCCCAGGTCGCCGCCAGCGGCGGCGCAGCGCTCGTGGCCGAGCACGTCGTGGACCAGAGCGTGCATGTCGCGCGCGTGCGCCGCGAGGTCATAGCAGCCGTCGGGCGCCAATCCCGAGTCGCCGAAGCCGCGTAGGTCCGGGACGATCACCTCGAAGCCGGCGCGCGCCAGCGGCGCGATGTTGCGCCACCAGATGCGCTTGGTCTCCGGCCAGCCGTGCACGAGCAGCAGCGGATAGCCGCCCTCCCCCGCCCGCACGTAGGCGAGCCTCACACCAGGGCGCACCTCCGCGTGCTCGATCGGGAACGCGTCGCCTCGCACGTCGTCGTGCATCGTCCGCAACATACACGCGGCGCGCGGACCCGGCGGCCGGAGCGGGCGCGGCCGAGGCTAGAGCTCGAGGAAGCGCAGCACGACGCGGCCGAGCACGATCACGTCGCCGCTCGCAGGTCGGCCTGCTGTATGCGCCGGCCGTTGACGAACGTGCCGTTGGAGCTGCGGTCGTCGAGGATCCGCGCGCCCGAGGGGCGCGGCACGAGGATCGCGTGCCGGCGCGAAACGGAGGCGTCGTCGAGGCGCAGCCCGGCGGTCAGCCCGCGTCCGATGTGCAGCACCTCGTCCGTCCAGCGGGATCAGGAGCGTCTGCTCGGCTCCCTGGATCTCGATGTAGCGGCCGGGAGCGACCGGGTCCGCGGGCACCGCGCTGTGGCGAACGCGCTCGTCCAGGCACGCGGTCGGGTCGAACCTCTCTGTGACCCCGTCGGCTGCCGGGCGGTTGAGGAGCTGTGCGGTCATGTCTACAGCTAACGCGTGCCCGATTCACGCGCACCTCAATCCTCTTGAAGAAATTAAGAAATAAGGAGGGTAAGAATCGCCGAAGCGAGCGCCTCAGGCGGCGGTCGCCGTGCGCGAGCCGCCAGCCGCCCCGCCGTCCGGGGGACCGCCCGGACCGCGTCGTTCGGCCTTGCGCCGCGCCATCCGCTTGGAGCTCAGCCAGCCCCAGCCGCCGACCGCCCACCACCGGGACGACGTACATCATCGAGATGTACCAGTGCATCAGGCAGGCAAGCGGCGCCACCATGTGGAGGGAATCTATCACGCCCTCACCACGCCTCTCCGGCGCCGCCTGGCCCGCCCGCGCCGGCCGCCGCCAGCGCGACGCGCGCGCGGCGGCGGCGCACGAACACCACGAACAGCAGCCCCGCCGACGACGATCACGGCGCCGATCACGATCACCGCCAGCGGCGCCTTGGAGCTCTCGGGCGTCCAGAACAGCTGCCCGTCGATCGCGCCCTTGCTCGCGCCGACGGCGATCGGCACCTGCCAGTCGAAGATCAGCGTGCGCCTGCTCTTGTCCTTGACCTGCGCGGGCGCCACCGGCGACATCCAGTGGATGCGGTGGTCGTGCCATTCGAACTCGCCCGTGCGGTCGACCACTTCCCACTTCGGCGTGCGCGGTGGAGGTCGCGATCGGCGGGACGACCGACGTCGCCGTAGAAGTTCGTGTTCAGATACGTCGCCGGCGCAGCGCACGTTCTGCTCGGCGGTGCCGTTGGCGAGCACGCGCGCGTACGGTTCGCCTTCGTAGCCGTAGATCGTGACGGTCTTGCCGGTGCGGTTGCGCAGCAGCAGGCGGTCGGCGAACTCCAGCACTTCGATGCTCAGCCCGGGCACGCTCGGCGTGACCGCGGTGATGTTCGAGCGGTAGTTGTAGCTTGCTGCCCTGGTCGTTGATCGGGTTGGCGGCCTCGGTCGTGCTCGCCGGGCTCGCCGCCGCGACGGCGACGGTGCCCGCGCAGGCCGGCGCCAAGCAGACGGCGCTCAGCAGCGCGAGCACCAAGCGGCGGAGCATCGCCTCACAACGTAGCGCAGCGGCGGCGCGCAGATGCGCGCGCGAGAGCGGCGCGCTCATGTGCCGACCGCGGACAGCAGCCACAGCCCGAAGCTCGTGAACGCGACCATCACCGCGAGCATCCAGTACTGGCTGCGGACCGCCTCTTCGGGGTCCTTGTAGAGCACCAGCGCACGGTCGTGCGCGAGCGCGAGGCCGCCGACGTGGCCGCTGACGAGCGCGGCGACCTGCACGTACCAGATGGCGGCGTAGGAGATGACGTGGTAGTCGATCTGGAGGTTGCTCGTGCCGAACAGGTTGGAGCCGTTGCCGAGCGGATCGGAGATCAGGTAGCCCATCGCCTGGCTCTGCCACAGCAGCAGCGAGAAGTAGTGCGCGAGCACGTACGCGAAGGCGATCGGCACGAGCGTATGCGCGAACGTGCGCGTCAGCGTGTCGCGGTCATAGCGCGCGCTGACGCTTGCGCACGCCGAAGATCCCCACGCGGTAGACGGCGATGATCAGCAGGATGCAGAACACCAGCCCCAGCGAGTAGGCGAGCTCCTGCGCCGGCGTCGGGTTGAAGCCGAGCCCGGCGAACAGGCTCTGCAGGCTGGGCTCGTTCGTGCGCCAGATGCCGCCGTTGGAGAAGCCGTCGAACGTCGTCGTGCCGATCAGCGCGCAGATCAGCGTGACCGTGCCCGAGCGGATCTCCAGGTCGGTGACGCCGCTGAGCGGCCGCCGCCAGGTACACGACGCCGTCCTCGCCGCGCACGAGCGCCGACAGCTTGGAGAGCAGGTTGAAGTACACGCCGAAGCCGTCCGCCTTGCGAGCTCCACTCCTCGACGCCGAACAGCGCCATCCCGGCGAGCATCACCAGGAAGTAGCCGAGCGACAGCGCCGCGAGCGTCGAGGGCTGGTCGCGTTCGGATGTAGACGAGCTCGAGCCACGCGAAGCCGACGATGCCGGCGATCGCCGGCCATACCCCGAGCCACTGCGGGTAGCGCAGCGGCGGCTGCAGCGGTCGCCCGCGGCGCAGCACGCGCAGGAGCGCAGCGGCCGCGCGCGCGCACGTGCGCCACGGGCTGAGCGCGCGGAAGACGTCGCCGAACAGCACGCTCGCGACCGGCGTGCCGACCCAGAAGACGACGTAGATGAACGTCACCGAGAAGTTCGCCTGCGTGACCTGCGCGCCGGCGAAGCCGCTGTAGAGGACGAGCGCGAACACGCCCACGCCGAACAGGCCTGCGAGCCATTCGAGCGTCCGCGGCAGGCGGAACAGCCTGCGCAGCTGCGGGCTCCTGCAGCTGCGGGCGCGTCCACATCGTCGACAGCGCCACGAACGAGACCACGAGGACGATCGCCGCCGTCCAGCTGAACAGCCACACGGGGATCGGCAGATCGGCCTTGCCGACGATCCCGTGCGCCTGCGGCGCTCGCGCTGGCAGCGCCAGCGCCACGAGGCCCAGGCCGCCGAGCAGGACTCCCAGCAGGCGACGGGCCGGGGCTCTCATGCCAGCGGCAGTCTATGCGAAGCGCGTCCTGCGGCCTCGCCGATCGCGCGCGCGCTCGGCGTACCCTGAGCCTGGCATGCTCGCGCCTGCCGCTCGCCGTCTCCGCGGACACCTCCGCCGCCTTCCAGCTCGGGCCGCTGGCGATCCTCGGCCTGCTCTACGCGCGAGCGCGCGCACACGCTCGCCGAGGACGACCACCCGGTGCCGGGCTGGCGCCAGGCGTGCTTCTACGGCGGGCTTCGTCGTGATCGGGGCCGCGCTCACCTCGCTCGGCGCGCGCCAGCCAGGACCTGCTGTACGTGCACATGATCGAGCACCTGCTGCTCGGGCGACATCGCCGCGCTGCTGATCGTGCTCGGCCTCACCGGGCCGCTGCTCGCGCCGATCCTGCGCATCCGGCTCTTCGACCGCCTGCGCGCGCTCTCGCACCCCGCGATCGCGTTCCCGCTGTGGGCGATCGACCTGTACGTCTGGCACCTGCCCGTGCTCTACCAGGCGGCGCTGCGCCACTCGGGCGTGCACGCGCTCGAGCACGCGATGTTCCTCGGCTTCGGCATCAACATGTGGATGTGCCTGTTCGGCCCGCTGCCGACGCCCGAGCTGGTTCGGCAACCTCGGCAAGCTCGATCTACATCGTCGCCGTGCGCCTCGCCGGCACCGTGCTCGGCAACATCTTCCTGTGGTCGGGCACGGTCTTCTACCCCTTCTACCTCAAAGGCGACGCGCACTTCCACATCTCCCCGCTCGCCGACCAGAACATCGCCGGCGCGATCATGATGGTCGAGGAGTCGATCCTCACGCTGGGCCTGTTCTGCTGGCTGTTCCTGCGCACCGCCCGCGAGAGCGAGGAGCGCCAGGAGCTGCTCGACTTCGCGCACGCGCAGCGGCCTGGAGCTGAGCGACGCGCGCGCCGCGCGCGCGGTCGCCGCCGGCCGCGGCGCGGAGCTGCGCCGGCGCCTGGAGGCGCGCGCCGGCGAGCACCCCGAGCAGTGCGCTAGCGCTATCCTGAGCGCATGTGCGCCGGCTGCGCGATGGCGGCGGCCTCGGCCGCGAGCGGCTTCAGGACGTGGATGCAGAGCCAGCACATCCCGCTGGCTGACGCCGCGCCGGATGCGCCGCGCTGACGATCGCCGCGATGTGCGCCGCCGGGCTCGTCTCGACGATCGGCTTCAGCGGCTCGACGCCGCCGCGCCACGGCCCACGCCGGCCGGGCGACGCGCCGTGGCCCAGCACGCCTCGGCGCGCTAGCCTCCGGCGACGGCCGGCAGGATCGTCAGCTCCGCGCCGTCGTGCGACGGGCGTCGCCAGCCCGTCGAGGAAGCGGATGTCTTCGCCGGCCAGGTAGACGTTGACGAAGCGCCGCAGCGAGCCGTCGTCGTCGGAGATCCGCACGCGCAGCTCCTCGTGGCGCTCGAACAGCCCGTCGAGCACCTCCTGCACGGTCGCGCCGTCGACCTCCGCCTCGGCCTCGCCGCCGGCCGCCGCGCGCAGCTGCGTGGGGATCTTCACGACGACCGCCATCAGACCGCTGACCGTCTCGGCGACGCCCGCCTCGAAGGCCTCGACGCGTCGGCTCGATCGTGTGCGTCTCGAACGTGCCGCGCACGGCGTCGAGCGTCTTCAGGCCCTCGCCGGTGATCACCAGCACGACGCGCTCGTCCGGGTCGATGTCGCCGCGCGCGGCGAGCTTGGCGAGCACCGCGGTCGTGACGCCGCCGGCGGTCTCGGTGAAGACGCCCGTCGTCTCGGCCAGCAGCTTGATGCCCGCGCGGATCTCCTCGTCGCTGACCGCATCGACCGAGCCGCCGGTGCGGCGCGCCAGCTCGAGCGCGTAGGGGCCGTCGGCGGGGTTGCCGATCGCGAGCGACTTGGCGATCGTGTTCGGCTTCACCGGCCGGCAGACGTCGTGGCCGGCGGCGAACGCGCTCGCGACCGGCGAGCAGCCCTCGGCCTGGGCGCCGTTCATGCGCGGCAGCTCGCCCTCGAGCAGCCCCAGCTCGGTCCACTCCTCGAAGCCCCTGCGCGATTTTCGTGAACAGCGAGCCCGAGGCCACCGGCACGACGCAGCGGTCGGGCAGCTCCCAGCCGAGCTGCTCGGCGATCTCGAACGCCAGCGTCTTGGAGCCCTCGGCGTAGTAGGGGCGCAGGTTGATGTTCACGAACGCCCAGTCGCGCTCGGCGCACAGCTCCGTGCACAGGCGGTTGACGTCGTCGTAGCTGCCCTTCACGCCCACCAGCTTGGTGCCGTAGACGCCGGTCGCGAGGATCTTCTGCTCCTCGAGGTCGGCGGGGATGAACACGTAGGAGTCCAGGCCCAGCGCCGCGCCGTGGGCGGCTACGGAGTTGGCGAGGTTGCCCGTCGAGGCGCACGCGATCGTCTCGAAGCCCAGCTCGCGCGCCCGCGTGACGGCGACCGACACGACGCGGTCCTTGAACGAGTGGGTCGGGTTGGCGGCGTCGTTCTTGACCCACACCTCGCGCAGGCCCAGGCGCGCGGCGAGCCGGTCGGCGCGGATCAGCGGCGTGCAGCCCGCCGGCAGGCCGACGCGCGAGGCCAGCCGTCCCGAGGGGCCGGGAGGCCCGCCCGCGAGCGGCAGGAAGTCCGCGTAGCGCCAGATGTTCTGCGGCCCGCCCTGGATCCGGCGGCGCAGCTCGCCGACGTCGCTGCTCGTAGCGGCTGTGGTCGTAGGCGACCTCGAGCGGCCCGAAGCACCGCTCGCACACGTACAGCGCCTCGAGCGGGTACTCGGCCTTGCACTCCTTGCACTGCAGATGACTGACAGCCATTGGGGGCTCCTTCGCTCTTGTCTTCGCCGTGTCACGGTGTGGCGAAGAGCGCGAAGGCCCGCCACACATCTCTCTGGAATTGGCACCTTCCCGCTGTGACGTGACGGTGGTTGCCGGGGTTTCATAGGGCCAGTCCCTCCACCCCTCTGGATGTGTCCAGCTATGTCTGTGCGACAGTCTAGCAACCGTATCGGCGGAACGCAAGCCGTCGCTGCAGGCCGGAGCTCGCTCGCGCGGTAACGGCGCGCGCGCGCTGCGGTGTAGGCCCTTGCGATGAGCACGCTCCACGCGCGAGCACGACCGAGCTTACCGGCGACAGCCGGCGAGCCCTTCCGCTTCGCCTCCCCCGGCAGCAGGCGGCGCATGCTGATCATCGTCAACCCGTACGCCACGACCGTCTCCGACCGCCTGCGCCACCTCGTCGTCTACGCGCTGCAGGGCCGCTTCGAGGTCGACGCGGTCGACACCGAGGCGCGCGGGCACGCCACCGAGCTGTGCCGCGAGGCCGCGCACGAGGGCTACGACGTGGTCGTCGCGTTCGGCGGCGACGGCACCGTCAACGAAGCCGCCAACGGCCTGCTCGGCTCCCCCACCCCGCTGTGCTGCCTGCCGGGCGGCTCGGCGAACGTGTTCGGCAAGATGCTCGGCATCCCCGGCGACGTCGTCGACGCGACCGAGCACCTGCTGGCGATGGCCGACGACTGGCGCCCGCGCAAGGTCGACCTCGGCGTCGTCAACGGCCGCTGCTTCACGTTCGCCTCCGGCCTCGGCCTCGACGCGAGCGTCGTCGAGCGCGTCGACGCCAACCCCAAGCATGAAGGCGCGCCTGGGCCCCTACTTCTTCACGTGGGTCGCCGTCAGCACGTTCACTGCGCCGCTACCTGCGTCAGCCCGCCGCAGCTGGAGGTGCGACGCCGAGCGGACAGACGCTCGAGGGCGTCACCGCGATCGTCCAGAACGGCTCGCCGTTCACCTACTTCCAGAACCGCCCGATCGAGATCGCCGACGGCGCCGCGCTCGACTCGGGCGCGCTCGCCGGCGGCGTGCTGCACCGCGCGACGCTGCTGTCGATGCCGTCGATCGCCTGGCGCGCGTTCTCGCCGCGCGCGCGCGTCGCCGGCCACCGCCAGGTCACCGGCCTGCGCGACCTGCAGCGAGCTGACCGTGCGCAGCGCCGACGGACGCCCGCTGCCGCTGCAGGTCGACGGCGACTACCTCGGCGAGGTCACCGAGGCGCGCTACTCGATCCTGCCGCGACGCGCTCAGCGTCATCTCCTGAGTTCGCCCGACGCCGCCGACCGGCGGGCCGCGCGCCTACGCCGCCGTCGCCGCGCCCGGCGTGACCCGGTAGGCGTCGAACACCGACTCGGTGTTGCGCAGGCGCGTGATCGCGCCCTTCAGCGTGTGCGTGTCGGCGACCTCGACGACGAAGCGGTTCTTGACCATCGGCGGCATCGACAGGCAGCGCGCTTCGAGGATGTTCGCGCCCGACTCCGAGAACGCGCGCGAGAGATCCTCCAGCAGGCGGTGGCGGTCCCACGCGTCGATCTGGATCTCGACGACGAAGCCCGTCGACTGGTCGCCTTCCCAGGCGACGCTCGTGAAGCGCTCGGGGTTCTTGCGCAGCAGCGCCGCGTTGGGGCAGTCCTCGCGGTGGATCGTGATGCCGCGTCCGAGGGAGATGTAGCCGACGATCTCATCGCCGGGCACCGGCCGGCAGCACTTGGCCAGGCGCAGCATCACGTCCTCGACGCCTTCGACGCGGATCCCGTACTGGCCGGAGGACTTCGTCGGGCGCCGCCGTGGCGCGCCCGACGCGCAGCAGGTCCGCGGCGCCGTCGCTCGCCGTCGGCGGCCTCGCCCTGCTTGAGGCGCTGCATGACCTTGTTGACGACCAGCTTCGGCGAGATCTTGGCGGCGCCGAGCGCGATGTAGAAGTCGTCGGCCTTGCGGTAGCCGACCTCGCGGATCACGTCCGCGAGCAGCGCCGAGCCGGTGATCTTCTGCGCCGGCAGGCCCTGTTTGCGCAGGTGCTCCTGCAGCAGCTCGCGCCCGGTGTGCTCGGTGTCCTGGCGCGACTCGGCCTTGAACCACGCCTTGATCTTGTTGCGCGCGCGCGTCGTCTTGACCATCGCCAGCCAGTCGCGCGAGGGCCCGCGCTCGCGCTTGGCGGTGAGGATCTCGACGATGTCGCCCGAGCTGCAGCTCGTAGTGCAGCGGCACGATCTTGCCGTTCACGCGCGCGCCCACGCAGCGGTGGCCGATCTCGGTGTGCACCTCGTAGGCGAAGTCCAGCGGCGTCGCGCCCGCCGCCAGCGACTTGACTTCGCCCTTGGGCGTGAACACGTAGACCTCCTCCTCGAACAGGTCCGTGCGCAGCGTCTCCATGAACTCGCGCGGGTCCGAGAGCTCCTTCTGCCAGTCGAGCATCGAGCGCAGCCACTTGAGCTTCGCGTCCTCGCCCGCCACCGACCAGCCGGAGCGCTGCTCGGCGCTCGCGGCCCGCCTCCGGCTGCTTGTAGACCCAGTGCGCGGCGACGCCGAACTCGGCCATCTCGTGCATCTCGTGCGTGCGGATCTGGATCTCCAGCGGCCGGCCCTCGGGCCCGATCACGGTCGTGTGCAGCGACTGGTACATGTTGAACTTGGGCATCGCGATGAAGTCCTTGAAGCGGCCCGGCAGCGGCTTCCACAGCGAGTGGATCACGCCGACCGTGCCGTAGCAGTCCTTGACCGAGTCGACGATCACGCGCATCGCGGTGAGGTCGTAGATCTCGTTGAACTCGCGGCCCTTCTTGGTCATCTTCGAGTAGATCGAGTAGAAGTGCTTGGCGCGGCCCGGCGATCTGCGCCTCGATGCCGACCTCGGCGAGCTCGCGCGTGCAGGTACTCGCCGGCCTCCGATGACGTAGCGCTCGCGCTCGTCGCGCTGCTGGGCGACCAGGCCCTTGATCTCCTGGTACTTGCGCGGGTGCAGCGTCGCGAACGCGAGGTCCTCGAGCTCCCACTTGATCGCGTGGATACCCAGGCGGTGCGCCAGCGGCGCGTAGATCTCGAGCGTCTCGCGCGCCTTCTCCATCTGCTTCTGCTTCGGCATCGCGTCGATCGTGCGCATGTTGTGCAGGCGGTCGGCGAGCTTGATCAGGATGACCCGCACGTCGGTGGCCATCGCGACCATCATCTTGCGGTAGTTGTTCGCCTGCGCCTCGTCGCGCGACTGGAAGGTGATGCCGGTCAGCTTCGTGACGCCGTCGACGATCGCCGCGATCTCCTCGCCGAAGCGCTCGCGCACCTCCTCGATCGACGCCGAGGTGTCCTCGACCGTGTCGTGCAGCAGCGCCGCGCACAGCGTCTCGGTGTCCAGGCGCATGCTCGCGCAGATCCGCGCCACGCCGACCGGGTGCACGATGAAGTCCTCGCCCGACTTGCGCCGCTGGTCGGCGTGGTGCTCGCAGGCGAACACGAACGCGTCCTGCACGCGCGCGCGGTCGATCTCGACCGACGGAGTCCGCCGCGTGCTCGGAGACGATCGCGAACAGGTCGCTCAGCAGCCGCCGCTCCGGAGGCGTTGAGACTGAGCGCCGCGGGCCTGCCGCGCCGCGACCGGGGTGCCTCGGCGATGGCCATGAACTACAGGCGTAGGGAACTGCGCAGGGCCGGATTGAAGGCCGCGAGCCGGCTCATGAGCTGCGAACAGCACCAGCTCCTCGGTATCGGCGCCCTGATCCACGAGGGCTCCAGATCGGCGTGATCGGCCGCGCTCGGCCACGCTCGACACCCGCGCCGGCCGGCGACTCGACGCGAGCCCGCTCGCGCGGCCTGCGCCTGGCGCAGCACCAGGCGCGGCTCGCTGACGCCGTTCCACTCGTTGACCTCCAGCGTGAACGTCGCCTGCAGCCGGCTCGCCCGTCCTCGAGCTCGGCAGCCGCCCGCCGCTGCCGAACGCGACCGCCCGCGCGCGCGCGCCGCGCGACTGCGACCGTGAAGCGCGCGTGCTTGCCTTCGCCCATCGGCCGCACGTCGGCGAACGTCGCGTCGGCGACCATCAGCGAGACCGGCGGGTTGCCGCGGCCGAACGGCGCCAGCGCGCGCAGCTCCTCCGCCAGCGCCATCCCCAGCTCCTCGCCGCCGACCACCGCGTCCACGCGCTCGACCGCCACGAGGTCCTCGGGCGCGCAGGACGCGCTCGGCGTGGTCGCCAGCGCATTCGCGAACTCGCCGCACGCGCTCCGCGCTCGATCTCGAGGCCCGCGGCCGCGCGATGCCCGCCGTAGCGCAGCAGGTGCTCGCCGCACGCGCGTCAGCCCCGCGAGCAGGTCGAACGCCTCGACGCTGCGCCCCGATGCCCGGCCCTTGTCGCCGTCGAGCGCGATCAGCACGACGGGCCGTCCGCTGCGCTCGACCAGGCGCGAGGCGACGATGCCGATCACCCCCGGGTGCCAGCCCTCGCCGGCGAGCACGTACGCGGCGCGCTCGCCGAGCTCGGCCATCTGCGCTTCGGCCTGGAAGCGGATGCCCATCTCGACCTGCCGGCGCTCGCGGTTGGCGCGGTCGAGCTCCTCGGCGATCTGCGCCGCCCGCAGCGGGTCCTCGGTGAGGATCAGCTCGAGCCCCGCGTCGGCCCGGTACAGGCGCCCGGCGGCGTTCAGGCGCGGCGCCAGCGCGAAGGCGACCGCGCGCTCGTCGACCTTCGCCGGATCGACCCGCGCGACTGCCATCAGCGCGCGCAGGCCCGGCTTGGCGGTGCTCGCCAGCGCGCGCAGCCCGCGGCGCACGAGCGTGCGGTTCTCGCCCACGAGCGGCACCACGTCGGCGATCGTCGCAAGCGCCACCAGGTCGAGGTCCTGCTCGAGCGCGCCCTGCGCGAGCATCTCGCGCGCGCGCTCCCCGGCGGGCTCGCCCGCCTCGCCGCGCGCGGCCGCCTCGATCAGCGCCTGCGCCAGCTTGTATGCGACCGCCGTCGCGCACAGGTCCGCGCACGGGTAGCCGCACAGCGCGGGGATGCACGATCGGCGCCTGCGGCAGCGCGCCGTCGGCGCGCGGCGCGTGGTGGTCGGTGACGACCACGTCCATGCCGAGCGCCCGCGCCTGCGCCACCTCCTCGACGGCGGTGATCGCGCAGTCGACCGTCACTAGCAGCCGCGTGCCCCGCGCGCCAGCCGCTGCACGGTCGCGGCGTTCAGCCCGTAGCCGTCGCCGGCGCGGTCGGGCAGGTAGAAGTCGACGTCGGCCCCCAGCGCCGCGCAGCGCGCGCACCAGCACGGCCGTCGAGCAGATGCCGTCGACGTCGTAGTCGCCGTGGATCGTGATCCGCGTGCCCCGCGCCGACGTGGCCGAGGATCGCCGCGACCGCCTCGCTCGATCCCGGCGAAAGCTCCGGGCGGATGCTCCTCACTCGCCGCCAGGAACGCGCGCGCGCGGCCGGCTCGGCCATGCCCCGGCGCACGAGCACCTGCGCGAGCGCGTCGCTCACCCCCAGCTCGCGCCGCAGCCGCTCGACGTCCGTGGTCGGGCACTCGGCGATCTCGAAGCGGCAGGGCTGCACCCAGCGAGACTACGGCCAGGGCGAGACGGAACGTCGCCTGCGCGCGCGGCGGCGTTCGCGCCGCATGCCCTCCAGATAGATCACGGCGATGCCGATCAGCGCGCCCGGTACCGCGTACAGCACGATCCCGATGTCTGTCGCCTTTTTGCCGGGGATCCGCAGCGCCGAGACCTTCACGCTGTAGATGATCAGCCCGATGACGATCGAGCCGACCAGCGAGCCGACGAACGCGCCCACGATCCCGCCCCAGAAGCGGTCGGGCATGAAGATCGTGAAGTGCCAGATGGCAAGGCCCATGATCACCCACGCGAGCATCCCCATCAGCGCGACCTCCCGTGGCGGCGGTTGCGCGGGCGCCGGTTCTTCTCGCGCCGCTTGGGCTCTTCCTTGAGCACCAGGTCCTCGGGCGTGAGGTCGGCGGCGGGGTCGCGCTGCCCCTCCGTGGGCGCTCGCCGGTGCGGGCGGCGCGACGGTGGCGCCGCCCTCGGCCGAGCGGGCGCGACGGCCGCGGCCGGGCGCCGGCGAGCCGCCGTTGGGCGCATCGGCCTCGACGTCGAGGTCGCGCACCAGTTCCTGGAACTCGTCGCGCGAGAGCTGCTGGCCCGGCTTCCTCCGGCGCGACCAGGCTGCCGCGCCGTGTGCGCCTGCGCTTGGCGACCGGCTCGACGTCCTCGGGCGCGCCGGTGGCGGTGGTCGCGTATGCGGGCACCGCGCCCAGTTCGCGCACGATCCGTGCGCGGCGCTGCGAGTAGCCGGGCTCGCGCTCCTTCCAGTGCGTGAGCACCGGCGAGGCGATGAAGATCGACGAGTACGCGCCGGAGGCGATGCCGACCATCAGCGCGAAGGCGAAGTCCTTGAGCGTTGCGCCGCCGAACAGCAGCAGCGCGAGCACCGGCAGCAGCGTGCAGAAGCTCGTCGCCAGCGACCTGGTGAGCACCTCGGACATCGAGCGGTTGACGATCTGCGAGAACGCCGCGCGCGGCATGCGCGGCACGTTCTCGCGCACGCGGTCGAACACGATGATCGTGTCGTACAGCGAATAGCCGAGGATCGTCAGCAGCGCGGCGACCGTCGCCGTCGTGACTTCCTTTCCGGTGAGCGCATACACGCCGGCCGTGATCAGCAGGTCGTGCATCAGCGCGATCAGCACCGGCACCGCGTACTTCCACTCGAAGCGCAGCGCGATGTAGGCGGAGATCACCAGCAGCGAGGCGATGATCGCGATCACGGCGCGTTGGCGACGGTCTTCCCGAACGTCGGCCCGATCGAGGTCGAGGAGAAGTTCTTGGTCCCGGGATGCTCGGGCCGTTGCCGAACTTCGCGTCGAGCGCCCGCTGGACCGCGTCGACGCTTGCGCGGACCCAGCGTCTTGGTCGAGATCTGGTAGCCGTCGCCGCCGATGCTCTTGTTGGTGAACTTCTGCACCTCGGCGTTCGGGTAGCCGGCGGCGGTCATCACTTCCGCCACTTCCGCCTGGGACGCGGTTCTGACGAACGCGGTCTGGATGCGCGTGCCGGACTTGAAGTCGATGCCGAGGTTCATGCCTTTGCCGCCGATCGCCAGCGCGCCGACCAGCAGGATCGTGCCCGACATGGAGAAGAACCACTTCGAGGCGCCCATGAAGTCGAACGTCCAGCCTTTGCGCGCGGCGCGCCGCGCCGAGCGCGGCCGGATGCGTGACGAGCCGCGAGCGGCTCATCGCGCCGAGGGCGGCCTGCGTGGCGAGCACGGCGGTGAACAGCGACACGAGCGTGCCGATGCCCAGCATGAACGCGAACCCCTTGACTTCCGCGGTGGCGAGCGCGAACAGGATGAACGCGGTCATGAACGTCACGACGTTCGCGTCGACGATCGCCGCGAAGCCGTGCTTGTAGCCGGTGGCGATGCCCGAGACGATCGATCTGCCGCCGCGGATCTCCTCCTTGACGCGCTCGAAGATGACGATGTTCGCGTCCGCGCACACGCCGATCGTGAGGATCAGGCCGGCGATCCCGGGCAGCGTCAGGGTGACGGGGATCAGCTTGACGAGCGCGAAGAAGTAGGCGCCGTAGATGACCAGGCCGCCGACGGCGATCGCGCCGAGGAAGCGGTAGAACGCGAGCAGGAACAGGCACACCACCGCGAAGCCCGCGAGGCCCGCGACGAGACCCTGGCTGAGCGCCTGTTTGCCGAGCGTCGCGGAGACCTGCGAGCGGGAGATCAGCACCAGCCGCACCGGCAGCGCGCCGGACTGCAGCTCGTTGGCGAGGTTCTGCGCGGAGGTGATCGTGAAGCCGCCGGAGATCTCGGAGCCCGTGGAGGCGTCGATCCCTTCGGGGTACTTCGAGAAGTCGATCGAGGGCACCGTGATCAGCTGGCCGTCCAGCGCGACCGCGAAGTGCTGCATCGCCTCTTCTTTGGTGATCCCCGGAAGCTGCGCTTCCTGGCCGCGGTGCGCGATCTCCTTGGTGACGCGTTCGAACACGGCCTTGCCGTGCGAGTTGAAGCCAAACGTCACGTTCGGCTGCCCGGTCGCATTCGTCGTTGCCCTGCGCCGGGTTGGTGATGTCTTCGCCGTTCAGCACCGGGTCGTCGTTGAGCACGTACCAGCTGTTGGGAGACGCGACGGTGACCTTCCCCGCGGTGGGTTCGACGGCGTGCGCCTGCACGAGCACGGTCCCCGGGTTGACGCGCACCGCCTTGAGCTTCGTGCCCTTCTCCTGCAGCGGCAGGTCGGTGAAGAGGTTGTGTTCCGTTTCTTCCGGGCCGCGCACGACGCGTTCATGCGCGGTGTCGAGCAGGTACCAGTCGCCGTAGAGGCAGTCGCCGACCTGCGCGGGCGTGCAGCCGTGGGACCACGTCGTGTCCGAGGTGCGCAGAACCGCCTTGCGTTTCATCGCCCGCTGGATCGCCTGGTACTCGGGCAGGCCGGAGTTCGATCCGCCCGGGTCGCCGCTGCTGTCGCCGGTGACGCTGCCTTCGGTCGGCGCCGGTTCGCCGGTGGGGCCGATCACGTTGGGCTCCCAGTCGTAGAACTGCAGCTGCGCGGTCTTGCCGACCTCGTTCTGTGCGCGTTCGGCGTTCTGGACGTTGGGCAGGCCCACGTCGATCTGATCGTTGCCCGAGCTCTGGATTTCGGGCTGCGCGACGCCCAGCTGGTCGACGCGCTTGCGCATGATGTTGATCGCGCGTTCGAGCGATTCGGAGGTCACTTTCGACTGGGCCGTCGGCTTGGCCTGGTAGACGAGCTCGACGCCGCCCTTCAGTTCGAGACCCAGAAGCGTCTTTTTGGCGACGATCGCCACGGCCGACCCCACCAGCAGGCCGGCGACGATCAAAAGGATCAGGGCGTTGCGCCGTGGATCGGTCATCGTCTCAAGAGCCTACTTGTCAGGGGTGAGCACGAGCAACAGCCCGCCGTCGTCGTCATACGCCGGGAACATGTCCGCTTTGGCGCTGGCCGCCACGTCGCGTTCGCCGCTGACCCGCACCGGGACCTCCAGTGCGCGCACGCCCCACTCGAGCACCGTCGCCACCGGGTCATCGCCGTTGGCGAAGCTCAGTCCCAGCACCTGCTCGACGCGCTGGCCGATCACGTCTTCCTCCTCGAGGCCGGTGAACGCGAACGAGTTCCTGCCACAGCCGATCACGCGCCCCTCGCCGTCGCAGACGAAGAACGCCGCGTCGGGTGCCGGGTAGTAGTCGTCGAGCAGTTCGAACAGGAACGCGAAGCCGCACTTGGAGCAGCCCTTGGGCTGGCGTGTGAAGCCGATGTTGCGATCGAGCTCGCTCGTGCGGTGGCCGCAGTTCGGACAGATAAATGGATGGGTCATGGTGTCTGCACACAGACTACGCAAGCGGCGGCGCGGAGGCGCACCTCCGCGAATCCCCCGGGTGCCCGGGCGGACGCTCCGCGCGAGCCGGCCGCGCGCCTCGGACGCCGCTCAGAACAGCGACGCCCCCGCCGGCGTCGAGCGCTCCTCCGTACCGGGATCGGGCAGCCCAAGGTGCTCGTATGCGGCCGCCGTGGCCATCCTGCCCCGGGGAGTGCGCTTGATCATGCCCTCCTGCAGGAGATACGGCTCGTACACGTCCTCGATCGTGTCCTGCTCCTCCCCCACCGCGACGGCCAGCGTCGACAGGCCGACCGGCCCGCCTGCGAACTTGCTGCAGATCACGCTCAGGATCTCGCGGTCCAGGCGATCGAGCCCTCGCTCATCGACCTCGAGCATCTCCAGCGCCGCGTGCGCCGCCTCCGCGGTGACGACGCCGTGCATGCGCACCTCGGCGAAGTCGCGCACGCGCTTGAGCAGCCGGTTGGCCACCCGCGGCGTGCCCCTGCTGCGCGCGGCGATCGCAAGCGCGCCGCCGTCCTCCAGCTGGATCTCGAGGATCCCCGCCGAGCGGCGCACGATGATCGCGAGCTCATCCACCGCGTAGGGATCCAGACGCGCCTGGATGCCGAAGCGGTCCCGCAGCGGCGTCGTCAACAGGCCGGTGCGCGTGGTCGCACCGACGAGCGTGAACGGCGGCAGCTCGAGCGTCACCACGCGCGCGCCGGCGCCCTGCCCGACGGTGATTGGCAGCCGGTGATCCTCCATCGCCGGGTAGAACGTCTCCTCGAGCGTGCGCGGGAGCCGGTGGATCTCGTCGACGAAGAACACGCTGCGCGGCTCGAGCGCCGTCAGAAACGCGGCAATGTCTCCCTTGCGCTCCAGGGCGGGCCCCGCCGTCTGCACGAACGGGACGTCCAGCTCGGCCGCCACGATCTGCGCGAGCGAGGTCTTGCCGAGCCCCGGCGGCCCCGCGAGCAGCAGATGGTCGAGCGCGTCGCCGCGGGCGGCGCACGCCTCGATCGCGACGGCCAGCTGTTCGCGCAGCGTCTGCTGCCCCACGAACTCCTCGAGCCGGCGCGGGCGCAGCGAGCGGTCGAGCTCGTCCTCGGGGACGAGATACGGGGTCTGGATGCGGGCGGCGGTCTCGGTCATGGCGATGGGATCGGCGGCGTTCACGAAGGCGCACGCGCCAAGCGCAGGGCGCCCCCGATCAGCTCCTCGGCGGTCTCGCCCTCCACACCGGATAGCAGCTCCTCCGCCTCCGCCGGCGCGTAGCCCAGCTCGAGCAGGCCGTCGCGCGCCAGCATCCGCGGATCGTGCGCCTCGCCGCGGCGGGCGAGGATCGGCGTGCGCGCGGACGCCGCGGCGCCGGCCTGCACGCCGACCTTCTCGCGCAGCTCGACGATGATCCGTTCGGCGGTGCGCTTGCCGATGCCGGGCACCGCCTGAAAGCGCGCGGCGTCGCCGGCGGCGAGCGCGCCGATCAGCTCCCGCGGCGTCCCCGCGGAGAGCACCGCCAGCGCCACCTTGGGGCCGACCGCCTGCACGGCCAGCAGCATCAGGAACAGGTCGCGCTCCTGCTCGGACGCGAAGCCGTACAGCGTCAGCGCGTCGTCGCGCACGATCAGGTGCGTGTGCAGCGTCACCTGCTCGCCGATCGGCGGCACGTGCGCGAGCGTCTGCGCGGACACCGCCGCGCGATAGCCGACGCTGCCGCTGAGGATCACCACGTGGTCGGTGCGGCGCACCGCCACCTCGCCGCGCAACAGCGCGATCACGCCAGCGCCCCCTCGAGCGCGCTCGCCAGCGGCGCGCAGTTGGCGTGGCAGATCGCCACCGCGAGCGCATCGGCGGCGTGGTCCGGCCGCGGCTCCTCTGCCAGCCCCAGCAGCGCCTGCACCATGCGCGCCACCTGGTCCTTCTGCGCTCGGCCCGAGCCGCAGACCGCGCCCTTGACCTGCTGCGGCGTGTAGCCCGCGCACGGCAGCCCGTGCTGGCCGGCCGCGAGCAGCACCACGCCACGCGCCTGCCCGACGGCGAACGCGGTGCGCACGTTCTGGCCGAAGTACAGCTCCTCCAGCGCCACCGCGTCCGGCCGGTGCTCGTTCAGCAGCGCATCCACGGCGGTGTGGATCTCGGCCAGCCGGCGCTCCAGCGCGAGCTCCGCGCGCGTGGAGATGACGCCGCCATCGAGCGCCAGCAGGCGGCTGCCGCGCCGCTCCACCACGCCGTAGCCGGTGCTGGCCAGGCCGGGGTCTATGCCGAGGACGATCACGGCCTGTGATTCTGCGCCCGCTGTCGGACGCCTGCCTCCCCTACGCTGCGCGTCAGTGTCCGACGAGCCGATCGACTTCGCAGCCGAGGGCCTGCTCGACGGGCTCGAGGGCGAGGTGCGCTCGGAGCGGCTGGCGCTGCTCGAGCAGCTCGCCGAGGAAGGGGTTCCGCTGAGCGATCTGCGTCGCACCACGGCCACCGGCACGGTCGTGTTCCTGCCGGCGGACCGCGTGATCGTGGGCAGCGAGCGCTACACCGCCGCGGAGGTCGCGCAGCGGAGCGGCGTCGAGCTGGAGTTCCTCGTCGCGGCGCGGCGCGCGATGGGGCTTCCGGTGCCCGAGCCCGAGGAATTCCTGTACACGGAGGCCGAGGTCGAGTCGGCGGCGAGGATCGCGCTCGCGCGCGAAGCCGGCATCTCCGACGAGGAGATCCTCGACCTGCTGCGCGTGCTCGGCCGCGGGCTCTCGCAGGCCGCCGAGAGCCTGCGCCTGCTGCCGCTGAAACTCGTGCTGGAGCCCGGGATGAGCGAACGCGACCTCGCCAGCCGCTACGCGCAGGCCGCCGCGCAGCTGTATCCGCTCGTCGATCCGATGCTGAGCAACGTGCTTGCGCAACACCTGAGGCACACCGCGCAGAGCGAGGTCATCAACGCGCTGGAGCGCAGCGGCGGGCAGCTGCCCGGCTCGCGCGAGGTGGCGGTGTGCTTCGCGGACCTCGTCGGCTTCACACGCCTCGGCGAGGAGGTGGCGCCCGAGGAGCTCGGTCATCTGGCCGCGCGCCTGGAGGAGCTCGCCTCCGCGGCCGCCGAGCCTCCGGTGCGCCTGGTGAAGACGATCGGCGACGCGGCGATGCTCACCGCGCCTGAGCCCGGGCCGCTGCTGGACGCGGCGCTCAATCTGATCGACGCCGCCGACGCCGAGGGCGAGGACTTCCCGCAGCTGCGCGCCGGCGCCGCGGTCGGGGTCGCGCTGCCGCGGGCGGGCGACTGGTTCGGGCGCCCCGTCAACCTCGCCAGCCGCATAACCTCGATCGCGCGCCCGGGCAGCGTGCTCGCCGAGCGCGAGGTGCGCGAGTCCGCGCTCGAGGCCTACGGCTGGTCCTACGCCGGCGAACGGCGGCTGCGCGGCATCCGCGAGCCGGTGCCGCTCTATCGCGCGCGCAGGCTGCCCGCCTGAGCCCACGGCGCCGCGCCCGACGCCCACAGGTCGTTGAGCGCGACCGCATCCTTGTAGGTGTCCATGCACTCCCAAAAGCCCTCGTGCATATGCGCGCGCAGCTCGCCGTCGGCGGCCAGCCGCTCCAGCGGCTCGCACTCGAGCACGCTGTCCGCGTCGAGGTAGTCGAGCGCCGGCGCGGAGAGGCAGAAGAAGCCGCCGTTGATCCAGTGCTCGGAGGTGGGCTTCTCGTGGAAGCCGGTGACGCGCCCATCCTCGGCGAGCTCGGTGACGCCGAACTGGAGACGGGGACGCACGACCGTCATGCTGGCGAGCGCGCCGTGCTCGTGGTGGAACGCGAGCATGGCATCCAGATCGACGTCGGCGAGCCCGTCGGCGTAGGTCAGGCAGAACAGCTCCTCGCCGGCCAGGCGCGGCTCGAGCAGCTTGACGCGCCCGCCGGTGGGCGTCTCCAGGCCCGTGTCCACGCACTCGACGCTCACGCCCTGTGGCCACTCGTGCGCGGCGGCGAACTGCTCGATCAGCTCGCCGCGGTAGCCGGTGGCGAGCAGGAAGCGGCGAAAGCCCTGCACGGCGTAGAGCTGGATCACATGCCACACGATCGGCATGCCGCCGATCTCGACCAGCGGCTTGGGGATCGCCTGCGTGTGCTCCTGCAGGCGCGTCCCGCGCCCGCCGCAGAGGATCACCACGGGAGGGCGCGTCGCGGCTGACACGGCGAGCGCGGCCGGGCGCTCAGCCCGCGACACGCTCGAGCACGTCGGCGGAGACGTCGAAGTTGGCGTGCACGGCGCTGACGTCGTCGTTGTCTTCCAGCGACTCGATCAGCCGCATCAACTTGCAGGCCTGCGCCTCGTCGACCGGCACGACGCTCGACGGCCGGTACACCAGCTCGGCGTTCTCCATCTCCACGCCCGCGTCCTCCAGCGCCTTGCGAACGGGCGCGAAGTCGGCCGGCTCGGTGATCACCTCGAACACGCCCTCGTCGGTGGCGATGTCCTCCGCGCCCGCCTCCACAGCTGCCATCAGGTCGTCTTCGGAGTAGCGCTCGGCATCGATCACGATCGTGCCCTTCTTGTCGAACAGGTACGCGACAGAGCCCGGCTCGCCGAGGCTGCCGCCGCTCTTGGAGAACGCGTGCCTGACGTCCGCACCGGTGCGGTTGCGGTTCTCGGTCAGCGCCTCCACCAGCACCGCCACGCCACCGGGTCCGTAGCCCTCGTACAGAACGCTCTCGATCGCGTCCGCCTCGCCGCCCTCGCCGGTGCCCTTGGCGATCGCGCGCTCGATGTTGTCCTTGGGCATCGACGCTTCCTTGGCCTTGCGGATCGCGAGATCGAGCGCCGGGTTGCCGACGGGATCGCCGCCACCATCGCGCGCGGCGACCGTGATCGCGCGCGTGAGCTTGGAGAACTGCGCGCCGCGGCGCGAGTCCACGATCGCCTTCTTGTGCTTGATGCTCGCCCACTTGGAGTGTCCTGACATGGCACACAGCTTAGGATGCGAGCCCACATGACGACTCCCACACCGGACATCTTCAAGGCGTATGACATCCGCGGCCTCTATGGCGAGCAGATCGACGGCGATCTCGCCGAGCGCATCGGCGGCGCGTTCGCGCACGTGCTGGGCGCGCTCGCGGGCAAGCCCGTGTCGCAGCTGCGGGTGGGCCTGGGGCGCGACATGCGCCTGAGCGCGCCGGAGCTCGCGGCGCGCTATCGCGAGGGCCTGCTGGCGGCGGGCGCAAACGTGATCGACGCGGGCCAGGTCGGCAGCGAGATGCTGTATTTCCTGGTCGGCTCGCGCGAGCTGGACGGCGGGCTGATGTGCACCGCCTCGCACAACCCCAAGGCCTACACGGGCGCCAAGCTGGTGCGCGAGGGCGCGATCGCGCTGTCGGGCGACTCGGGCATCCAGGACATCCGCCGCGCGGTCGAAGCGCAGTCCGCCGACGGCGCGAGCACGGACGCGGGCGCGGCGCGGGGCACGCTGGAGGAGGTCGACCTGTACGCGGAGTTCCAGGCGGCGGCGCTGCGCTTCATCGACGTGGACGCCGTGCGCGCGGCGCCGCGGCGGCTGAAGGTGGTGCTGGACGGCGGAAACGGGATGGCGGGGCCGATGGTGGGACCCGTGCTGGAGAGCCTGAACCTGGAGCTGATCGAGAACTACTGGACGCCCGACGGCAACTTCCCCGACCACGAGCCCAACCCGCTGCTGCCGGAGAACCGGCGGCTGATCATGGAGAAGGTGCGCTCCAGCGGCGCCGACCTGGGGATCGCGTGGGACGGAGATGCGGATCGCTGCTTCTTCATCGACGACAACGGCGCGTTCGTGGACGGCGACTTCCTCACCGCGCTGCTCGCCGGCTCGCTGCTTGCGAAAGTATCGAATCCCACCCACCCCGAAGCGATCCTGTACGACGTGCGCGCGTCGCGCGCGGTGCCCGACACGGTCACGCGCGCGGGCGGGACCCCGTACGTCAACCGCGTCGGCCACGCGTTCTTCAAGACGCGCATGCGCAAGGAGGGCTCGCTGTTCGGCGGCGAGGTCTCGGGCCACTACTACTTCCGTGACTTCTACTGCGCGGACTCGGGCACGATCCCGGCGCTGCTGGTGCTGGAGATGCTGTGCACGCAGGGCAAGCGCATGTCCGAGCTGCTGGCCCCCTACCACGCCAAGTACTTCATCTCCGGCGAGGTCAACTCCGAAGTGGCGGATCCGGCGGGCAAGATGGAGGAGATCGCCGCGCGCTACGCGGATGCGCGCCAGGAACGCCTGGACGGCATCTCGATCGACTACGACGACTGGCACTTCAACGTGCGCCCGTCGAACACCGAGCCGCTGCTGCGCCTGTGCCTGGAGTCGCTGATCTCGCCCGAGGACATGGAGCGCCGGCGCGACGAGGTACTCGCGCTGATCCGCACGTGAGCGACGCGGAGCGAGGAGCGCGAGGCGCTCGCCCGCGCCGCCGAAGCGGGCATCCACCGCCTGGCTGTCCCGACGCCGTTCATGGTCGGCCGCGTGAACGCGTACCTGATCGAGGACTCGCCGCTGACGCTGGTCGACTCGGGCCCCAACTCGGCGAAGGCGCTGGACGAGCTCGAGCAGGCGCTGGCGGCGCGCGGACACAGCGATCGAGGACATCGAGCTGCTGGTGATCACCCACCAGCACATGGACCACTTCGGCCTCGCCTCGATCCTCGCGCGGCGCTCGGGCGCGGAGGTCGCGGCGCTCTCCAGCCTGGCGCCGTTCCTCGCGAGCTACGGCCACCAGATCGACCTCGACGACCGCTTCGCCTCAGCGCCTGATGCTGCGCCACGGCATTCCCGCCGAAATCGTGACGGCCCTGCGGGCGGTGTCGGCCGGCTTTCGCGCGTGGGGCTCGGCGGTGGAGGTGACTCGGCCGCTGGCCGACGGCGCCGAGCTGCAGCTGCGCGACCGCACGCTGCGCGTGCTGCACCGCCCCGGGCACAGCCCCTCGGACACGGTGTTCCTGGACGAGCAGCGCTCGATCCTGCTCGCGGCCGACCACCTGATCGCGCACATCTCCTCCAACCCGCTGCTCGCGCGCCCGCTGGGCGCCGACGAGGAGTTCACCGAGCCCCGCCCGCAGGCGCTGATCACCTACATGGCCTCGCTGGAGAAGACGCGCGCGATGGAGCTGTCGCTGGTGCTGCCCGGCCATGGACGGCCGATCACCGACCACGCGTCGCTGATCGACGAGCGCTTCCGCATGCACGAGCGGCGCGCGCAGAAGATGCTGCGGCTGATCTCCGCGCAGCCGCGCACCGCGCACGAGATCGCCCAGGAGCTGTGGGGCAACGTCGCGGTCACGCAGGCTTACCTCACGCTCTCGGAGGTGCTCGGGCACGTCGATCTGCTGCTGCGCGACGGCCTCGTCGTCGAAGAGGAGCGGGACGGCGTGGTCCGCTTCCGCGCCAGCTGAGCCGCGCTCAGGGCGGCTACCGGTTCGGCGTCCTGCCGATCTCACGCAGATGCGCAATGTTCGCGCGGTCCTCGGCCTCGGCGCTGGGGGTGGCCGCGAACCATGCGTCGAGGATCTCGTCGAGCACCGCGGGCGAGGTGATGCGCAGGCTGAGCGCCAGCACGTTGGCGTCGTTCCACCTGCGCGCGCCCTCCGCGGTGGCCGCATCGGGGCACAGCGCGGCGCGCACGCCGTGAACCTTGTTCGCGGCGATCGACGCGCCGGTGCCGGTCCAGCAGCACACGACCCCCTGCTGCGCGCGCCCCTCCGCCACGTCGCGCGCGACCGCCTCGGAGGCCCACGCCCAGTCCTGGCGCTCGCCCGGCGCGAGCGCGCCGTGCGCGATCACCTCGTGCCCGCGACGCTCGAGCTCCGCCACGAGCGCGCCCGCGACCCCGGTGAGCTCATCGGCGGACACAGAGATGCGCATCAGCCCCCATCCCCCGCCGCCCGTGCCGGCAGCGAATCGGCGATCGACTTCAGGAACAGGCGGTGCAGGCGGTCGTCGTCGCCGAGCTCGGCGTGGAAGGAGACGGCGAGCATCCTTCCCTGGCGCGCGGCCACCGCGTGGCCGTCGACCTCGCCGAGGATCTCGACATCCGGTCCGTGCTCGGCGATCCACGGCGCGCGGATGAAGATGCCCCTGATCGGCGGGCCGCCGGATCCGATCCCGCGCAGCTCCACGTCCGCCTCGAAGCTCCTGATCTGGCGCCCGAACGCGTTGCGCTCGGCGCGCATGTCCATCAGGCCGAGGTGGTCGCGGTCGAGCATGATCAGCCCGGCGCACGAGCCGAGGACCGGCACCCCTGCCTCCGCCAGCTCGCGCAGCGGCTCGGCCAGGCCCTCGCGCGCGATCCCGAGCGTCATCGTGGTCGACTCGCCGCCCGGGACGACGAGCCCGTCGAGCCCGTCGAGATCGCCGGGCACGCGCACCTCGCGCGTGCGCGCGCCGAGCCGCTGGAGCATCCGCTCGTGCGCCTCGAAGCCGCCCTGCAGCGCGAGCACGCCGACCACCGGCTTCGCCGGCGGTGCCGGCGGCGGGTCGCTACCAGCCGCGCTGGGCGAGGAGCTGCTCGCCCTCGAGCTTGGAGCTCTCCAGGCTGACCATCGGCGGTGCCGAGGCCGCGCGAGGCCGCGCGCGACGCGCTCGGCGTCCTGCCAGTGGGTGGTCGCCTCGACGATCGCGCGCGCCCGCGTGGGCGGGTCCTCGGACTTGAAGATGCCCGAGCCGACGAACACGCCTTCGGCGCCCAGCGCCATCATCAGCGCCGCGTCGGCCGGCGTGGCGATGCCGCCCGCGCAGAACAGCACCACCGGGAAGCCGCCCCGCGAGCGCCACCTCGCGCACGAGGTCCAGCGGCGCGGCCAGCTCCTTCGCGGCGGTCGCCAGCTCGTCGGCGCCGAGCGTCGCCAGGCGGCGGATTTCGCCGTTGATCTGGCGCATGTGGCGCACCGCCTCGACGATGTCGCCGGTGCCGGCCTCGCCCTTGGAGCGGATCATCGCCGCGCCCTCGCCGATGCGCCGCAGCGCCTCGCCGAGGTTGGTGGCGCCGCACACGAACGGCACCTTGAAGTCCCACTTGTCGATGTGGTTGGCCTCGTCGGCGGGCGTGAGCACCTCGGACTCGTCGACGTAGTCGACCTCCAGCGCCTCCAGCACGCGCGCCTCCATGAAGTGCCCGATGCGCGCCTTGGCCATCACGGGGATGCTGACCGCCTCCTGGATGCCGGCGATCATCTCCGGGTCGGACATGCGCGCGACGCCGCCGTCGCGGCGGATGTCCGCGGGCACGCGCTCGAGCGCCATCACCGCGGCCGCGCCGGCGTCCTCGGCGATCTTCGCCTGCTCGGGCGTGACCACGTCCATGATCACGCCGCCCTTCAGCATCTCCGCCAAGCCCGGTCTTGACCCGGAATGTCGCCTCGTCGCGCATCGCTCTAGTTTGACAGCCCGGGCGCGTGCGCGGCGGGGAGCGCGGCTTCGGAGAGCTCCTTCCAGAACACCGTGCGCGTCTCACCGGGCCCGGAATAGTCGGCGGTGTCGGTGGCACAGAAGCCAAGCGAGCGGTGAAAGGCGATCGAGCGCGCGTTGCTGGGCTGGGTGAACGCCTTCAGCGCGACGGCGCCCTGCTCGCGCACCAGCGCCTCGAAGCGCTCGTACAGGCAGCGAGCGAGACCGGCGCGGCGGTGACCCTCGCGTGTGGCCACCAGGTGGATGTAGCCGACGCCCGCAGGCGTCAGCAGGCCGAACAGATACGCGATCACTCGGCCGCCGCCGTCGCGGATCACGAGCGCCGTCTCGCCGAAGTCGTGCACCAGCAGCGGATGATGCAGCGCCGGAAGATCGCGCTCACCCCAGAACTCGCGCTGGTCGTCGACGATCGCCACGAGATCCTCGATCGTGGCCCGCTGGATCGTGCTCGCGCCAGTGTGGTCATCCATCGGCACCCACTGTAGTTCCGGTCGGTGCATGCACCGACCGGCCGGACCGTACATGTACGGCCCTGTCTTCACCTTTCTCTACTGCTAGCTCTACTGCTGGCGCCTGGCGATCTCAGAAGGCCCCGAACGCGCGCGAGAGCGCCGTGAACGCGGCGACGGCGACGCATCGCCGACTCGCGCTCAGCTCTCCGCTCATGGCGGGACGGGCGGGACTCTGCACCCGCAGGCCCGGAGACCCAAGCATTGTGTCCCGGCCACAGGTTGCGATTGAGGCCCATCCCGGCTCATGGTAGTCATAGCCCAGAGCCGTGATTCCCGAGCCAAGCGCAGCGATCATCGTCGGCGGCGAGAGCCGTCGAGGATGATCCGCGAAGCGTCACTTCAGCCGAAACGCCTTGATGCGGTCGTCGTACTGCGCGGTGTCCTGCGCGTAGACGCCGTAGGCGAGCGCCTGGATGATGCTGAGCAGCGCCGTGTGCGAGCGCACGTAGGCGGGGCTGTTGGAGGAGTAGTAGAGCTTGATCTGCGCGAGCTTGGCGACCTCCGAGAGGGTCGCGTCGGTGATCGCCGCGGTGCGCGCCTGGCGGTGGCGCGCGAGCTTCATCGCGCGCACCACCAGCGGGTGCGGGCGCCCGGCGGAGAGCCCGATCACGAGCGTGTTCGCGTCGATCCGCCCGAGCCGGCTGAGCGCCTCCTGCGAGGGGCTCGCGACGACGTCGACGCGCAGGTCGAGCAGCATCAGCAGGTGGCGCAGGTAGCTGGCGAAGAACGCCATCTGGTCGGTGCCCGCGACGAGCACCTTCTCGGCCTCGACGATCGCCGCGATCAGCGCGTCGACGGAGCTGCGCGAGACCTTGCGCGCGGTCTCCTCGACGTTCAGGTGGTCGGCCGCGAGCGCCGACTCGAACTCGTTCTGGTCGAGCGAGAACAGCGGCGTCGAGGACGACGGCCGCGCCCTCCTTGGTGGCCTTGGCGTTCACGCGGCGGTATTCCTCGCGCGCGGCCGCCTGCAGCTCGGGGAAGCCCTCGAAGCCGAGCGCCTGCGAGAAGCGCACGACCGTCGAGCTCGAGGTGTTCGCGCGGCGCGCCAGCTCCTCGGCGGTCTGGAAGGCGGCCTCGTCGAGGTGGTCGACGATGTACTGCGCGACGTCCTTCTGCGAGCGCGAGCACTCGTCGAAGCGCGCCTGGATGTACTTGGACAGGCTCTGGTGCTCGCTCGTGCCGTTCACCGGCGGCGGCTCGGCGGTCTTGGTGGCAGCGCGCTTCATTCGGCGCATCTGTTCGACGTCCCGCGCTCGCACTCCTCCCACGCCGATCACGCACTTCCGCCGAACTTCGCGGCTTGCGCGAAGCGGATGATCCGCCGCGACGGGATCGCGCGTACATACGCTCAGCCCGATGACCACGATGCGTGAGCCAGCGATGAGGATCGCGATCGTCGGCGCGGGCGTCTCCGGGCTCGTCGCCGCCCACCTGCTGCACCGCGAGCACGAGATCGTCGTCTACGAGGCCGGCGCCTACGCGGGCGGCCACACCAACACGGTGCGCGTCGACACACCGCTCGGGAGCCACCACGTGGACACCGGCTTCATCGTCATGAACGACCGCAACTACCCGCAACTTCACGCGCCTGCTCGACCGCCTCGGGCGTCGCGCGCCAGCCGACGCACATGAGCTTCTCGGTCAAGGGCGAGGACGAGGACTTCGAGTACTCCGGCACGCCGCGCGGCCTGTTCTGCCAGCCGCGCAACCTGCTCAGCCCGCGCTTCCAGCGGATGATCGTCGACCTGCTGCGCTTCAACCGCGAGCTGCGGCCGATGCTCGCGCAGCGATCGCGCGCACGCGGCGAGTCGCTCGCGCGAGTTCCTCTCCCGGCGCGGCTTCTCGCGCACGTTCGTCGAGCGGCTGATCGTGCCGCAGGTCTCCGCCGTGTGGTCGGCCGACCCGCGCCAGATGCGCACCTTCCCGGTGCGCTTCCTCGCCGAGTTCTTCGCCAACCACGGCATGCTCGGCTTCCGCGACCGCCCGCGCTGGTCGACCGATCGCCGGCGGCTCCGCGCGCTACGTGGAGGCGCTGACCGCGCCGTTTCGCGAGCGCATCCGGCTGAACACGCCGGTGCGCTCGATCGCGCGCGCGCGAGGACCACGTCGAGATCGCGCGCCGCGCGGCGCGGCGCGCGCCGAGCGCTTCGACCAGGTGGTGATCGCCACCCACTCCGACCAGGCGCTGGCGATGCTCAGCGATCCCTCCGAGCGCGAGCGCGAGCTGCTCGGCGCGATCCCCTACCAGCGCAACGAGGCGGTGCTGCACACCGACAGCGCGCTGCTGCCGCGCCGGCGCGCCGCGCGCGCCGGCGTGGAACTTCCACCTGCTCGCGCGAGCCCAAGCCGCTGACGACCGTCACCTACTACATGAACCACCTGCAGCGGCTCGCGCGCCGACCGCGACTTCTGCGTGACGCTCAACCGCACCGAGGCGATCGACCCCGCGAAGGTGATCCGCACGATCTCCTACGCCCACCCCGTGTACACGCCGCGCGGGCGTCGCCGCGCAGTCGCGCGCACGCGAGATCAGCGGCCTCGCGCAGCGCACGCACTACTGCGGCGCCTACTGGGGCTGGGGCTTCCACGAGGACGGCGTCGTCAGCGCGCTGCGCGCGTGCGAGCCGTTCGGGGTGAGCGCTGTGAGCGAGCTGCCTGTACGAGGGCTGCGGTGCGCCACCGCCGCCATGCGGTCAGGCCGGCTGCGCGACGAGTTCCGCTACCCGCTGTTCATGGTCTACCTCGACCTCGACGAGCTGCCCGCGCTGCTTCGACGGGCGGCCTGCTGTGCTCCGCGCGCCGGCCCGCCGCTCGCCTGGTTCCGCCGCGCCGACCACCTCGGCGACCCGCGACGCGCCGCTCGCCGACGCGGTGCGCGAGCTCGTCGCGGAGCGCACCGGCACGCGCGCCCGACGGGCCCGATCCGCCTGCTCACGCACCTGCGCTGCTTCGGCCACTGCTTCAACCCGGTGAGCTTCTACTACTGCTACGACGCCGCCGGCGAGCGCGTCGAGGCGGTCGTCGCCGACGTCACCAACACGCCGTGGGGCGAGAGCCACTGCCTACGTGCTGGACGGCGCCGACGGCGCGCCGACCACGGCTCGATGCGCTGATGCGCGGGCGCTTCGCGAAGCAGCTGCACGTCTCGCCGCTGATGGGCATGGACCACACCTACGAGCTGGCGCGCTGACCGAGCCCGCGCGAGCGGCTGTCGGTGCACATCGAGTCGCCGACGCGCGACGGCGGCGAGCGCGTGTTCGACGCGACGCTGTCGCTCGCGCCGGCGCGAGCTGACCGCCGCGACGCTGCGCGCGCGCGCTCGCGCGCTACCCGCTGCTGACGGTGCGCATCATCGCGCGCATCTACGCCCACGCGCTGCGCCTGCGGCTGCGCGGCGCGCGCTACTTCCCGCACCCCGCAGGGAGCGGCGCCTGCATGAGCACGCCGGCGAGCGCGCGCGAGCTCGGTCGCGCGACGCGCCGCGCAGCGGCACTCGCCGCGGCCGCCGCAGCGGCGGCATGCGCAGCCGCCTCGCGCGGCGGCTCGTGCTGCGCGCTGCTCGCGCGACCTGCGCGGCGGCGAGCTCGATGCTCGTCGAGGGCGACGCGCGCCTCGACGCTTCGGCGCGCTCGACTCCGAGACGCCCGCTGCGCGCCGTCGTCGAGGTGCGCTCGCGCGCGCTTCTACCGCCAGCTGCTGCGCGGCAGCGTCGGCCTGTGCGAGTCCTACATGGACGGGCTGTGGGAGTGCGACGACCTCGTCGCGCTGACGCGCATCGCCGCGCTCAACGTGCGGCGCGCTCGACCGCCTGCGCCGCGCGCTCGCGCCCGTGCTGATCCCCGTGCAGCGCTGGGCGCGCTGGCTCGCGCGCAACACGCCCGGACGCGCGCGCCGGCGATCGCCGCGCACTACGACCTCGGCAACGAGCTGTTCGCGCTGTTCCTCGACGAGACGATGATGTACTCCTGCGCGGTCTTCGAGCGCCCCGACGCGACGCTCGCAGGAGGCCTCGCTCGCGAAGCTCGAGCGCGTCTGCGCGCAAGCTCGACCTCGCGCCCCGAGGACCACGTGCTCGAGATCGGCACCGGCTGGGGCGGCTTCGCGGTGTACGCCGCCGAGCACTACGGCTGCCGCGTGACGACGACGACGATCTCGCGCGAGCAGCACGCCTACGCGCGCCGAGCGCGTGCGCGAGGCGGGCCTCGAGGACCGCGTGACCGTGCTGCTCGAGGACTACCGCGAGCTCGACGGGCACGCTACGACAAGCTCGTCTCGATCGAGATGATCGAGGCGGTCGGCTGGCAGTACTTCCCGACGCTTCTTCCGCCGCTGCTCGGAGCTGCTGCGCCGACGACGGCGCGATGCTGCTGCAGGCGATCATGATCGACGACCGCGCCTACGAGGTCGAGAAGGCCGGGCGCAGCTTCATCAACACCTACATCTTCCCCGGCGGCTGCCTGCCCTCGCTGGAGGTGATCTCGCGCTCGGTCGCGCGCGTCACCGACCTGCGCCAGGTGCACCTCGAGGACATCACCGCGCCACTACGCCACGACGCTGCGCGCGCTGGCGCGAGCGCTTCCTCGCCGCCGCGCGAGCGGCTCGTCGAGCTCGGCTACGACGAGCGCTTCCGGCGGCTGTGGGAGCTGTACCTGTGCTACTGCGAGGGCGGCTTCCGCGAGCGGCGCATCCAGGACGTGCAGCTGCTGCTCGCCAAGCCCGGCTACCGCGCCGCAGCCCGACGCCGGTGCAGTGTCACTGCGCCTGCATGAGACGCAGCCTGTTCGAAGACCTGCACGAAGACTTCCGCGCGAGCTTCCGCACCTTCCTCGCAGCGCGAGGTGCTCGGCGAGGAGGGCCGCTACGGGCAGTGGGAGCGCGAGGGGATCGTCCCGCGCGAGGTGTTCGCGCGCGCCGGCGAGCGGCGGCTTCCTCGGCATGGCCGTGCCCGAGCGCTACGGCGGCGCCGGCGCCGAGGACTTCCGCCTGAACCTCGTCATCGGCGAAGAGTGCCAGCGCGCCGGCGTCGGCAGCTTCGGCCTGGGGATCACGCTGCACAACGACATCTGCCTCCCCTACTTCCTCACCTACTGCAACGAGCCGCAGCGCGAGCGCTGGCTCGCCGGGATCGCATCCGGCGAGCTGATCACCGCGCTCGCGATGACCGAGCCCGGCATCGGCTCGGACCTCGCCGCGATGTCCACCAGCGCCCGGCGCGAGGGCGACCACTACGTCGTCAACGGCTCCAAGACGTTCATCACCAACGGCATCAACGCCGACCTCGTGATCACTCGCCGTCAAGACCGATCCGTCCGAGCGCCACCGCGGCATCAGCCTGATGGTCGTCGAGCGCGGCATGGAGGGCTTCGAGCGCGGGCGCAACCTCGAGAAGATCGGCCAGCACGCGCAGGACACCGCCGAGCTGTCCTTCTCCGACGCGCACGTGCCGGTCGACAACCTGCTCGGACAGGAGGGCGAGGGCTTTCGCTACCTCGTCTCCAACCTGCCCCAGGAGCGCCTGTCGATCGCCGCCTCCGCCGTCGCCGCCGCCGAGGCGGCGCTCGGCTGGACGCTCGAGTACGTGCGCGAGCGCCAGGCGTTCGGCCAGGCGATCGGCTCCTTCCAGAGCTCGCGCTTCACGCTCGCCGAGCTGCACGGCGAAATCGCAGATCGCGCGCGCGTTCGTCGACCGCTGCGCGCAGGCGCTCGACGCCGGCGAGCTCACCCCCGAGGACGCCGCGACCGCCAAGTGGTGGTGCACCGACCTGCAGGGCCGCGTCGTCGACCGCTGCCTGCAGCTGTTCGGCGGCTACGGCTACATGCTCGAGTACCCGATCGCCCGCGCGTTCGCCGACGCGCGCGTGACCCGCATCTACGGCGGCGCCAACGAGATCATGAAGGAGATCGTCGGGCGCTCGCTGGGGCTCTGAGCATGATCGTCCATCGTTAAATCTGCGTCGGCTTGCTTTGCGAACAACGGCAATCGCCCCATTCGAGCTGCAATGGACTTGGCGAGCGCCGCTGTCTTGGCCTCCTGCATGAGCCAGTGCTCCACAGCTGGCCATGCCGTCTGGATCGCATCGACCTGCGCTCTGACGACCGACTGCGCCCGCTCTTCATCGAACTTGGCACGGTCGGCCAAACGACGGAACGTCGCCTCTGTGACTCTCTCCGGATCATCTACACCAGCCAGCTTGAGCGCCAATCTACGCTCCAGACCCGAGCCATGGGATGCGTAAGCACTCACCGCAACCAGATCGTACGCAGGCGAAAGACGTGCGGTGCGTCCGTCGGGATAGATCAAAGACCAATTCTTCGCATGGGCATCATAGTTTCCAATCGCGACCATAAACACAAGACGCCGCAGTAGCTCGTCGAGGTCATCGTCGGGGCAGGTTTCGGCGACGACGCGGGCGATCGTGTCGAAGTTCGTTGCCCCGTACTTCTCCCACGGCGCGAGACCCAACACCTGCGCGAAGTCCTCGATGTGAACGCGGGAGCCATCGTCGCGGTCAAAGCGACGAACTGCCAGAGCGCGCTCGCCACTATTGCTCGCGAGCTCCCCCGGCAAGCCACCCACGTCACCGACCCCCACCAACTCTGCTTCGGGGACCTGGATGCCGGACGACCGGGCCAGCGTGAGCATCGCGTACTCGTTCTCTGGCACTGCGTCGAAGCGCTGATCAGGAAGCTTCACGATCCAGTCGCCGCCCTGACCGTGCACCGGTATGGTCAAGCCACGGCTTCTGCGGACCGCAGAGAACTTCAACTGAACGCCTGCCAACGAGAACTTCATCGATGTGTCGTCGTTTACCGTAGAGTCCTCGACACCATCGTCGAGGATCTCCGTGCCGGTTTCACTTCGAAGGATGACGGCACCGGGCAGGTCGCCGCCGAGAAGGCGCAGCAGGAAAAGTGATCGTCGCTCATGCACGTTTGCCCGTGCGGCGATCAGCTTGCGAAGCGGACCTTCGGGAAGCAGGTTTGCAAACCAGGACGGAACGCCCTGGCGTGTACGGTGAGGGCGGTACGGCGTGTCCTCGAACACTTGGCCAAGCACAGGCCGGGATGGCAAATGCAGATAAGCCTCATCGAGCTCAAAGAAGGAGCCCTCGCCGTTTGGATGAAGCAGACCAGCGCATACGTCGCCGATCACGACTTCCAGCGGCGCGGCCACTCCTGTTAGTCCCGTACCACAAGGGCTGCCAGCGCGGGACGATCGGCCGCACCCCACTCCGTGAGCGCCGCCAGCCGGTCTCTCAAGATCGGAAAAAGCATCCGGGCGCGGCGTCTGACAACGTCCGCATCGCCGCCGTGCTCAACCTCCACGGCGGCGACCGTCTCGCGCGAGAGCCCGTGGCTTGCAAGCACGTTGTCGCTTGCGCCCACCAGTAGCTCTACGAACTCGTCGTCACGAGGCGGCGGGTGAAGGAAGAGGTTCGCAATCGATTCGACGCGACCGTCCGCGGAAAGCAGACGGAGGGGTTCGCCCTCGTCTAGCAAGGCCGGGACGTCAATCGATTTGCCGGTTTCCAAGTCCAGCGGATTCAGCTGCGCCAGCAAGGCGAGGTTCACACGCCCCGCGGCGCGGTTCAGCTGATGCGCGTGCAGGTCGGGCTGCGCCGATGGCTCACCACTCACGAGACCGAGTAGACGCTGCACGCTCTCATCCTCATTCTCGTCGATCGCCTGGACGGCGCGCTGCAGCACCGCCGCCGCCCCAGCGCGCCCGCTGCCGCCGACCGTTGCGTCCCTCCACAACCAACGGCGAAGCAGTATCCGACTCCGTTCCGAAGCATCGGCGTGGAGCGAGAAGAAGCGTGTCAGGACAGGGATCACGTACACATACGGAAGTGCGCGAAGATGGGGAATTCCGGCATCGCGCTGAAGAAAGTCGACTGTATGCTCGAGGGCATCCGCCGTAGCCCTGAATGCATCCGCCGGATCCTCCTCATCAAACTCCCCACGGAAGTCCCGGTACGGGTTCCCGCCGCGAGCGGCGAGCACCGCGCGCAGCACTGTTTCCTCGCGCACAGAGCCGAATCCAAGGTCGCGCACCGTATGAACAAGCGCGCGCAAGTCACTCGGCTTTGTTCCGTCCGCGGCAGTGTAAAGCGATTGGAACACCTCCGCTTGCGTAAGCCTCTTCCCGAACGTGTTCATGCGATCGAAGATGTCCCGCAACTCCTGCTCCTGCGCGTTCCGCACGAGTGCAACAGGTACCTTGTAGTCGCGGATTTGGTTACCGAGCTCCGTTGCACCATTCACGTCATCCTCCGTGGCACCGTGTTCTTTGAACTCAAGCAACCAGCGCACGAACGCGTTCGTGTCGATGATGCGGCGGAGCGGAACCCAATTGTCCGACGGACGCTGCCCAGAGCGTGGGCGCCTGAACTCTGATGCCGCCAGGTCGTAGTAGAGGTCGAACTCAGCTCCCGCGTCGGGCGGCCCGGCGAGCACGCCGACGAGGCTCGTCAACCGTTGCTGGCCATCCACGACCCAGAGCGCATCGTCGTCGGCATCAGCGTCGACCCTGAACGGTCCGAAGCGCACCTCCGCTGTTGGCGCGGCACGCTCCCACAGCAGGAGGCTACCGATCGGATAGCCGCGACGGATACTGTCGAACAGACGCTCGACATCCGTGCCGTCCCAGCGAAAGCGTCGCTGAAATGGAGGGATACGAAGCTTGCCATGCCTAGCCAGCTCGACGAGCTCGGATACTGATTTCGCTTCGGCGACGGGGCGGGAGAAAGACTGCATGCTGCTTAGCGTACGGCGTTGTCCGGCAGCTTCGCTGCTAGCTCTCCAACGAGGCGCGCATCTCGTTGGCCATCTCCACGAAGTAGTCCAGCGACCGCGGGTTCGCGAGCGACTCCACGCTCGCCGCCTGCTCCGGCGGCACGCCCATCAGGATGCGCTTCACCGGCACCTCGAGCACCTTGCCCGACAGCGTCCGCGGCACCTCCGCGATCTGGCGGATCTCGTTGGGCACGTGGCGCGGCGAGCAGTCCTCGCGGATGCGCGCGCTTGATCTGCGCCGCCAGCTCCTCGTCGAGCGTCACGCCCTCGCGCAGCACGACGAACATGCTCCATCCACAGCTCGTGCTCTCGCCCCGCGTCCGCGCCGGCTGGGGATGTCCACGACGAGCGCGTCGAGCACCTCCGGCACGCGCGTGCGCCGCGCGGTAGATCTCGCGCGGTGCCCATGCGCACGCCCTGGCGGTTGATCGTCGAGTCCGAGCGCCCGTAGATCACCGCGCCGCCGCGCGGCGTGATGCGGATCCAGTCGCCGTGGCGCCACACGCCCGGGTACATCGCGAAGTAGCTCTCGCGCAGGCGCGCGCCGTCCGTCGTCGCCCCACAGGAACAGCGGCATCGACGGCATCGGCTCGGTGATCACGAGCTCGCCGACCTCGTCCGACACGCTCGCCGCCCTGCTCGTCCCACGCCTCCACCGCGCAGCCGAGCGCGCGGCACTGCAGTTCGCCCTCGTACACCGGCAGCAGCGGGCAGCCCGCCACGAACGCCGTGCACACGTCCGTGCCGCCGCTCGTCGAGAACAGCCACACGTCGCGCTTGACGTGCTCGTACACCCAGTGGAAGCTCTCCGGCGACAGCGGCGAGCCGGTCGCGCCGAGCGCGCGCAGCGCTGCTCAGGTCGTGGTCGCGCCCCGGCTCGACGCCCGCCTTCTCGCAGCTCGCAAGCAGCCCCGGGCTCACGCCCATGCACGTGATCCCGGCGCGCTCCGCCAGGCCGCCACAGGAAGCCCAGGTCCGGGTGCGCCGGGCTGCCGTCGTAGAGCACGATCGCCGCGTCCGACAGCAGGCAGCCGACGAGGAAGTTCCACATCATCCAGCCCGTCGTCGTGAACCAGAACATGCGGTCGCCGGGGCGCAGGTCGAGGTGCAGGCGCTTCTTCAGCTGCTCGAGCAGGATGCCGCCGTGGCCCTGCACGATCGCCTTCGGCAGGCCCGTCGTGCCCGACGAGTACAGCACCCACAGCGGGTGGTCGAACGGCACCTGCTCGAAGCGCCAGCTCCGCGCCCGGGGTGGCCGATCGCAGATCGAGCAGCTCATCCCAGGTGAGCGCCGCAACGCCGTCCATCCCGCCGCCGAGGCGGTCTCATCAAAATCGTCCGTTCAGGTACGGCAGCAGCACCACGTGCTCGACCGTCGGCAGCTCCGCGAGGATGCGTCGCCACGTCGCCGTGCGGTCGAAGTCCTTGCCGCCGTGGCGGTAGCCGTCGACCGCCAGCAGCACCTTCGGCTCGATCTGCGCGAAGCGGTCGATCACGCTGCGCGCGCCGAACTCCGGCGCCGCGCTCGACCAGATCGCGCCGATGCTCGCCATCGCCAGCAACGCGATCAGCGTCTCCGGGATGTTCGGCATGTACGCGACCACGCGGTCGCCGCGCTGCACGCCGAGCGCGCGCAGGCCCGCCGGCCGCGGCCGCCACGCGCGCGTCAGCTCGCCCCACGTCAGCTCGTGCAGATCGCGCAGCTCCGAGCAGTGCAGCACCGCCACCTCGGACGTCGCGCGCCCTCGCCGTGCGCCAGCAGGTTCTCCGCGTAGTTCAGCTCCGCGCCCTCGAACCAGCGCGTGCCCGGCATCTCGTGCGAGCCGAGCACGCGCTCGTACGGCTTCGACGCGCGCACGCCGCAGAACTCCCACACGGCCGCCCAGAAGTCCTCCAGCTCGTCGACCGACCAGCGCCACAGCTCGTCGTAGCCGGCGAACGCTCGCCCGCGGCGCTCGCCCGCCCAGCTCCATGAAGCGCGTCATCTCGACGTCGCCTGCAACGCCTGCGGCGAGGGCTCCCACAGCGGCTGCTGCGGTGTCGGCGCTGGACATGCGGGTATTCTCGCGGTTTGTGAGCCTGCCCGGGCTGCGCGCCGAGTTTCCCGGTCCTGCGCGACGCTCGCCTACCTCAACGCCGGCACCGACGGGCCGCTGCCCGCACGCGCCGTGCAGGCAGCCGCCGACGGAGCTCGAGCGCGAGCTCGCGCGACGGGCGCGCGCATCGCGCACTTCGAACGCCGCAGCGAGCTGGGCGCCGAGCTGCGCGCCGCGTACGCCGCGCGCGCTCGGACGCCGAGGCCGCCGACGTCGCGCTGACGACCTGCACCACCGAGGGCATCGCGCAGGTGATCGGCGGCATGGAGCTCGGCGCCGGGCGATGAGATCCTCACCAGCGACGAGGAGCACCCCGGCCTGCTCGGCGCGCTCGCCGCCGCGCGCGAGCTGCGCGGCGTCGACGTCCGCGAAGTCCCGTTCGCGCGAGGTCGCCGAAGCCGTCGGGCCGCGCACGCGGCTCGTCGCCTGCTCGCACGTCGGCTGGGTCAGCGGCTCGCTCGCGCCCGCCGAGCTCGGCCGAGCTCGACGTGCCCGTGCTGCTCGACGGCGCCCAGGGCGTCGGCGCCGTCGCCCGTCGACGTGCGCGCGCTCGGCTGCGACGCCTACGCCGGCGCCGGGCAGAAGTGGCTGTGCGGCCCCGACGGCACCGGCATGCTGTGGGTCAGCCCCGCGCTGCGCGAGCGCATCTCCGTCTCCCGCCGCGGCTACGGCAACCTCGCCGACCCGGGCGACGGGCTGGACGCGCACGTGCACGAGGACGCGCGGCGCTTCGACACGCTCGTCGCTGAGCGCCGAGGCCACTCGCCTGCGCGCTCGCCGCCATCGCGCGTGCTCGAGCACGCCGGCTGGGACGCCGTGCACGAGCGCGCGCGCGCGCTCGCCGCGCGCCTCGCCGAGCTGCTCGCCGAGCGCGGGCGCGAGGCCGCGCCGCGCGGCCCCACCACGCTCGTGTCCTTCCCCAGCCCCGACCCCCCGAGGCCGAGCGCGCTGCTCGCCGAGCGCGGCGTCATCGTGCGCAACATCCCCGACCGGCCGTGGCTGCGCGCGTCCGTCGGCGCCTGGAACGACGAGCGCGACCTCGAGCGGCTCGTGGAGACGCTCCCCGGGTGAGCGCAGCCGCATCCGAGCGACGCCGACCGTAGACCGCAGCCTCGCGAGCAGGACGGCACAGCGCGCGCCAGCGCCTCGCAAGCCGCCACGCTGCGCGCGTCACGCAGGCCTGCCCGTCGCGATCGCGCTCTCCGCGGTCCTCAACACGCACCGCCTCGCCCAGAACGGCTACGCCAACATCTTCTACTCGGCCGGCGTCAAGTCGATGCTGCGCTCGTGGCACAACTTCTTGTTCGTGTCGTTCGACCCCGGCGGGCTCGTCACCGATCGACAAGCCGCCGCTCGCGCTGTGGGTGCAGGCCGCCAGCGCCAAGATCTTCGGCTTCTCCCCGCTCAGCCTGCTGCTGCCCGAGGCGCTCGCCGGCGTGCTCGCGGTCGCGCTGCTGTACGTCGTGCTCGCGCGGCGCCTCGGCGCCGCCGCCGCGTTCGCCGGCGCGCTCGCGCTCGCCGTGTTCCCGTCGTTCGTCGCCGTCTCGCGCGACAACGGCGTCGACCCGTCGCTGATCCTGCTGATGCTGCTCGCCTGCGCGCTCGCGCTGCGCGCCTGCGAGACCGGTCGCTGGCGCACGCTGATCGCATGCGGCGTCGTCGTCGGGCTCGCCTTCAACACCAAGACGCTCGCCGCCTACCTCGTCGTCCCCGGCATCGCCGTCGGCTACCTCGCTGTGCGCGCCCGGCTCGTGGCGGCGGCGCATCGCGCAGCTGCTCGCCGCCGGCCTCGCGATGCTCGTCGTGTCGTTCGCCTGGATCGCCTTCGTCGAACTCACGCCCGCCTCCAAGCGCCCCTACGTCGGCAGCTCGACCAACAACACCGAGCTCGGGCTCACGTTCGAATACAACGGCTTCGGCCGCGTCGAAGGCCAGATCGGCGGCCCCAACAGCACCAGCGTGCGTCCCGGCGCCTACGTGCCCGCCGCCCGCCAGCGCGCGGTCGACGCCACCGCGCGCGCCCACCCCGCCCCGGCCGAAGCGCCCACCACGCCCGTGCACCTCACACCGGCCGCCGTGCCCGGGCCCGCGATCAAGGTCACCGGCAGGGAAAAAGACCCGATCCCGTTCGGCGAAGCACCCGAGCCGCTGCGCCTGTTCGGCAAGGGCCTCGGCGACCAGGCCGGCTGGCTGCTGCCGTTCGCGTTGTTCGGGCTGCTCGCGCTGCTCGCCCTCGTCGCGCTCGCGTTCCTCGATCGCCGCCGCGACCAGCGAACGCCGACGCCGCTGCTCGGCGCCTCGCTCGCGCTCAGCCGCCGTGACCCTCGCGCTTGCGGTCGCGCTCGTGCTCGGCGGCTGGTTCGTCGTCGAGGCGGCCGTGCTCAGCCTCTCCAAGGGCATCGTCCACCCCTACTACGTCTCCGCGCTCGCGCCCGGAACCGGCGCGATGGCCGGCGCCGGCGTCGGCCGCGCTCGTCGAGCTCGCGCGCGGGCGCCACCGCCTGTGGGGCCTCGCGCTCGCCGCCGGCGCGCTCGCCACGACCGTGCTCGTGGAGGTCGTGCTGATGCACCGCGAGCACTACATGACGTCGTTCGTGCCCGTGCTCGCGATCGGCGCGCGCCGTCTGCTTCGCGGCGCTGCTCGCGCTGCGCCGGCTCGCCGCGCCCGCGGTCGCGCTCGCGTTCGTGCTGCTGCTCGTCGTGCCCGCCGGGTACGCCGCCACCACCTGGCTCGCGCCCGTCGAGGGCACGTTCCCGGCCGCCGGGCCCAAAGCGTTCGCCGGCAGCGGCGGCTATGGCGTGAACGCGCACGACCTCGCCATCGACCGCGCGCTGCTCGACTACGTCGCCACGCACCGGCCCGGCTCGCGCTGGGCGCTGTTGACCGTCGCCTCCGACACCGGCTCGCCGCTGATGCTGCTGGGGCTCGACGTCGGCGCGCTCGCCGGCTACAGCGGCGTCGACCCCGCCGTCGACGGGCCGCAGCTCGCGCGCATGGTCGCAAGCGGCCAGGCGCGCTACGTGCTGCTCGGCGGCGAGTACTCGCTGCGCGGCGGCAACCGCGCCACGCAGGCGGTCCTGCGCGCCTGCAAGGAGCTGCGCGCCATCGGTGTGGCACAGCCCCGTCGGCTACCCCTACGGGCTCGTGCTGTTCGACTGCGCCGGCGATGCCGCGGCGCTCGCCGCCGCGGGCTGAGCGTCACATCGGCGCCAGCAGCCCGCCGACGTCACGCCGCCACAGAGAGGTCCCTGTGGAACGCCCTCGCGAACAGCTCGCGCTCGCGGCCGGCGGCCCAGCGCGGCACCGCGGACTCGCCGTCGGCGATCAGCCTGCAGCTCGACCTCGCCGTCGTGCAGCTCCAGGTCGCGTGGCGCGCACCAGCTGGTCGCGCGAGCGCTCGAGGTCCTCGGCGAGGCGCAGCAGCGTCGCGCAGCGATCCAGGCGCGCGAGTCGCCCTCGCCGAACAGCGCCGACATCGGCCCCGGCGCGGGCATGCCCTTGCGGTGGTAGCGCGCCGCCTGCGCGATGATCGCTGTCTCCACCGGCGTGAACCCCGGCAGGCCGCCGTTGAGGATCAGGTAGCGCGAGTGCTTGTGGTGGTCGTCGTAGTCGATCGACATGCCGACGTCGTGCAGCATGCACGCCGCCCACAGCAGCTCGCGCTCGCGCGCGTCGCCGTCGTGCAGCCCGAGCGCCGCGAGCTCGTCGAACATGCCGAGCGCGAGCGTCGCCACGTGCTCGGTGTGCTCGCCGTCGACGCTGTACTGCGCCGCCATGTTGCAGCACGCTCGCGCGCCGCACGTCATCGAACAGCGGCCGCTCGTGACCAGCCAGCAGCCGCTCGAAGAACACGCCCTCGCGCAGCCCCGCCTCGGTCGTCTCCAACGCGTCGAAGCCGCCCGCCAGCAGCACTCCCTGCACGACCACCGCGCCGGCCAGGATCAGATCCGCGCGCGCCGGCTTGATCCCGGGCACGCTCGCGCGCTCGGCCGCCGGCAGCGCCGCCAGGCGCGCCACCAGCTCGTCCAGCGCACTCGCGCGCGATCACCATGCCCTGGACGCCGTTCGACGGCAGGCCCGCCGCGCGCTGCGCCGCCGCCGCGAGGTTGCGCACGGTGCCGCCGATGCCCACCAGGCGACCGCCGCCGTCAGCGCCGTCGCCGCCGTCCGGCGAGCCACGGCGCCTGGGCGAGCTCCGCCGCGACGTGCTCGCGCAGCTCCTCCAGCTGCCTGCGCTTGGCCGGACCGTTCGGCGGCAGGAAGCGCTCGCTCATGCGCACCGTGCCGATCGGCCACGAGCCCGTGTCGGTGGTCAGCCGCCCGCGCACGCGCACCAGCTGCAGCGAGCCGCCGCCGAGGTCGAGCACGCTGCCGTCGCCCAGCGTCGTCGAGTTGACCGCCGCCAGGTAGCCGTAGCGGGCCTCCTGCTCGCGGCTGAGCACGCGGATCGGCAGCCGCAGCCGCCCGCGCGCCCGCTCGAGGAACTCCTCGGCGTTCTCGGCGTCGCGGATCGCGCTCGTCGCGACCGCGTCCACCGAGCCCGCGTCGAGCCCCGCCGCGCGGCAGAAGTGCGAGAACACGTCCAGCGTCGCCAGCGCCCGCGCGCATCGGCTCCTCCGCCAGCCTGCCCGTCGCCATCAGCCCTTCGCCGATGCGCACCGGCTCGTAGATCTCGTCGGTGCGCCGCCACCAGCCCGAGCCGGCCATGAACACGACCAGCCTGAAGGAGTTCGATCCCAGGTCGATGACCGCGAGCCGCTCGTCTGGCTTCATGTCTTGAGCGTATTCACCGCGCCGGAGGGTCCTGCCGGGGCGGGCGCCTGGGCGGCTCAGCAGGCGGTCTCGGCGCCACCGGCGCCGACTGGGCGCATCGCCTGCCCGGCCTTGACCAGCGCGTGCTCGGCGCTGTCGACGTGCTCGTCCACGAGCGTGAAGCCGACGCGGGCGCGGGCGTGCAGCAGATCGTCTCCCACGTCCACCGAGCACGCGGCGATCACGCGCGCGAGCCCCTCCGCCACCACCGCCAGCCCCTCCTCGTCGATGTGCGGCAGCAGCACCGCGAACTGGTCGCTGCCGAGCCGCGCCACGAGGTCCGTCTCGCGCAACCTGCGCGTGAGCGCCCTGGCGACCGTCTCCAGCAGCGCCTCGCCCGCCTGCTCGCCGTGCAGCTCGCTCACGTCGCGCCGGCCGTCCAGCTCGACCAGCATCAGACCGGCCACCTCGCCGTAGCGCCGGCAGCGCGCCACCTGCAGTTTCAGGTCGTGGCCGAACAGCCTGCGGTTGCGCAGCCCCGTCAGCGGGTCGTGGTCGCCGAGGCCGCGCAGGTTCTCCTCCAGGCGCCGTCGCTCGGAGACGTCCTGCAGCTGGGCGATGTAATAGAGCGGCGCGCCGTCGCGATCGCGCAGCAGCGACATCGACACGATCGCGGAGACCGTCTCGCCGGCGGCGTCCACGCAGCGCTTCTCGACGCGGTAGGAGGGGATCTCGCCCGCCAGCAGGCGCTGTCGCTGCTCGGCGTCGTTGTGGACGTCCTCCGGGTGCACGATCCCGTCGAAGCGCCTGCCCGCAACCTCGTGCGCGGTGTAGCCCGTGAGCTCGCACAGCGCGCGGTTGGCCAGCAGCCAGTGGCCCTCCTCGTCCAGCAGCCCGGTGCCGATCGCCGCGCGTTCGCAGCGCTCCAGATGCTCCTCGAAGCTGCTCTGCGGGCGCGGCGCGAGCAGCTCGGCCTGCCTGCGCGCGGTGATGTCCAGCAGCACCGCGATCCCGCCGAGCACCTCCCGGGACTCCTGGCCGTCCGCGCCGTGCTCGCGCAGCGGCCCCACGTCGAGCATCACGCAGTGGCGCTGCCCCGCCGTCCACATCTCGCGCGTGCGGGTGTCGCCCGCCAGCGCCGAGTGCAGCAGCGGCTGGATCGTCCGCCACAGCTCGGCCGGCAGCGCACCCTCCAGCGGCGCGCCCTCGCGGCAACTGTCGGGGTCGCCCAGGCGCTCCAGCGCCTGCCCCGCCGTGCGCACGAACCGCAGCTCGGCGTCGAACACCAGCACGAGCGCCTCCGGCAGCTCGCGCAGCGCGGCCTCGGCCGCCCGGTCGGCACCCGCCCACAGCGGGTCCGCCTTCGGCTCTCGCGCGAATGACACGGACACACTGCAGGCATCGGCAGACCGGGGGACCTACTTGACGGTGCGTCCAGTCGAGCTAAGCGCATACCAGCTGCCGCCGAACGCGCTTGCGCCCACGTAGTCGGTCGCGCCGCGGCTGTCGGCGCTGTATGTGTACAGCGGGTGCCCCGCGTACGTGACCTGGCGGGCGCCCCCCGAGATGGGGATGCTGGACAGCAGCGACGACTTGACGCCCGGCCCCGCCGTCGGCTGGCCGCTGGTCCTAAGCGGCGGCCACGCCTGCGCGCAACCGCTGATCTTCACGCAGCTGTCGGCGCTGCCGTGGTCGCGCGTGAACTCGTACACGGTGAAGCCTGACGACGTCGTCAGGATGCTGCCGATGCTCGTGTGACGCAGCAGCACCTCGGCGGAGCGGCTGGCGTGCGCGCTCGCGCCGCCCGCCTGTGCGCTCGCGATCGCCGAGCCGCTCGCGAGCGTGGCCAAGGCCGCCGCCAGGACGATGTGGACTCTGTTCATGGGTTGCCTCGCAATCTGGGGTCTGTCGGGATTTCCGGAGATCGGTTGATCCTCGACCAGCTAGACCCCAGATGCGCGGCAACCTTCCCCCGCCGGCCTACTTCACGATGCGGAAGATCCGCTCCATGCCCAGCAGCGTGTGATCGCGGCCGTCCTGGGTCTGCATGAAGCACGCCTGCACGTACCAGCCCGGCTTCGCGGTGATCGTCTCCTGCTGGAAGGCTTCGTGCGAGAGCGGCCCCGCGAACGCGAACGGCGCTCCGCTGACGAGCTTTTCAAGGCCCTTTTCCCTGCCCGTCAAGAGGCCCTGAACGATCTGTTTGGCGGCCTTCGCGCTCTTGGCGGGGAACGCCACGTCCATGTGCACGAGGAAGCCTTCGTTTTCGAAGCGCACGAGCTCGCCGTCGTGGAGCGTCGTCGGTCCACGGAAGCCGAAATCGATCGAGCGCACCGTCGCCTGCGGCGCCGGCAGCGTCGCAGGCGCTGCCGCCGCGGTCACGGTGAAGGGCGCTTTCAGCTTCGGCCCGCCTTCACCGCCGCCGCCGAGCGCGACGTACTGGCCGGGCGCCAGCACCGTCTGCGCTTCGTTGGTCTGGCCGGGGTTCACTTCGGCGTCGAACACGATCGAGCCGTACTTGGTCGCCACATTGGGGTCCTTCCCCGCGCCGGCCTTGAGCGCGGCTTCGAGTTCCGCGAGGGTGGAGCCGGGCTTCAGCGCGAACAGGATGGTCGAGCCTTCCTTCACACCGGAGTCGGTCGAGACGACGTTCACAGCGCCCGACTGGGTCGTGCCGCCGACCGTGATCGAGGACTTCGACAGCGCGAGCGTGAGCGTCGGCAGCGTCGACGCCTGCGCCGCCCCGGCAGCGGCGAGGCCGGCTGCCATGGTCAGTGCGGCGGTGGCGGTCGCGAGTGTCGCGCGCAGGGTGATCTTCTTCACGTGGTCTGTCTCCTGGCTCGTGGATGGCGAGAGTGACGACGCGCGAGCCTAGGGTCTGCCCCCGACGACATCAATACGCAATTGCACGTAAAGCCCATCAGGCAATACGATTGCCGCCCATGAACAGCCTGTCCGCCTCGGGCCTGCGCAAGGTGCTGCAGGCCACCGCACGGGCGGTCGAGTTTCGCGAGCTGTCCGAGTTCCGCGCCGGAGCGATCGCGCTGGCGCGCGAGCTCGTGCCCTGCGAGAGCGCCTCCTACAACGAGGTCCGGCCCGGCGCGAGCGCGATCGTGATCGCGGACCCCGACGAGTGGCTGACGGCGGAAAGCGTGGAGACGTTCGGCAGGCTCGCCGGCGAGAACCCGCTGATCGCGCACTACGTGCGCACGGGCGACGGCCAGCCCGTGCGCCTGTCCGACTTCATCTCCCGAACGCGCCTGCACGGGCTCGCGCTTTACGACCAGATCTACCGACCGCTGGAAGTCGAGCACCAGCTCGCGTTCGTGCTGCCCTCTCCCCCTGGCGAAGTCGTGGGCATCGCGCTCAACCGCACGCGTCGCGACTTCACCGCTGAAGAGGCGGCGATGCTCGACCTGCTGCGCGCGCCGCTGCGCGCCTGCTACGAGCGGCTGCTCGAACGGGAGCGACTGACGGGGCTGCTGTCGGCCTACCGAGACGATGGTGAGAGCTCGTGGCCCGAGTCGGGGCTCGGGCTCTCCGAGCGCCAGCTCGAGGTGATGCGCGGCATCAGCCGCGGCGCCTCGAACGCCGAGATCGGCATGAGCCTCGGGATCAGCCGGCGAACCGTGGAGAAGCACCTGCAGAACATCTACACGCAGCTGGACGTCACCAGCAGGACGCAGGCGATCGCGCGGGTGCGCGCGGGCAACGGCCTCTCGAGTCAGGCGGAGTAGCTCGCCGCCACAGCCGGGCGGACCGGCTCGCGGATTTCTACCTAGCCGGTGGCGTGCTTTGTCCGGAAGCTGGCGATGCGCGCCGGTGGGAACGTGTGCCCTATGAGCACACCAACCACTCTCACCACACCGAGCATCGCCGAGCTGGTCGACCTCAGCGGCAGGACCGCAATCGTGACTGGCGCGTCGATGGGAATCGGCCGCGGGATCGTCGAGCGCCTGCACGAGGCGGGAGCCGCGGTCGTGATCGCCGACGTCGACCTCGACACGGGCCAGAGCGTCGCCGAGCGACTCAACAGCGAGCGCGCCGACAGCGCCATCGCCGTGCAGACCGACGTCAGCAGCCGCGCCGACGTCGACGCGATGATCGCAACCACGGTCGATCGCTTCGGCGGCCTCGACATCCTCGTCAACAACGCCGGCGTCTACCCGTTCGCCCCGTTCCTCGACATGGACCCCCAGCTGTTCGAGCGCGTGCTCCGCGTAAACCTGTTCGGCGTGTTCGCGGCGATGCAGGCGGCCGCCAGGCAGATGATCGCCCAGTGCCGCGGCGGCAAGATCATCAACGTCAGCTCGATCGACGCGCTGCACCCGTCGATGGTCGGGCTCGCCCACTACGACGCGTCCAAGCACGGCGTGTGGGGCCTCACCAAGAACGTCGCGCTCGAGCTCGCCGAGCACGGGATCGCGGTCAACGCGCTCGCCCCCGGCGCGATCGCAACGCCGGGCAGCGGCGGCGAGGCCGTCGACCAGGACATGCTGCGCGAGACCGAGCAACGCATCCCGATGCACCGGATGGGCTCGCCCGACGACATGGGGCGCGTCGCGCTGTTCCTCGCCTCCGACCTCTCCAGCTACCTCACCGGCTCGCAGATCGTGGCCGACGGCGGGATGCTGCTGCGCTGAGCCGGCCATGCTCGCCTCGCTGCTCAGCTCCCGCCCGATCCAGACAGCCAGCTGACTCCAGCATGGCCACAGCGGTGAGCTCTCCGCTCGTCGTGTTCGCGCCCTCGCCGCTGCTGACGATCACCGTCGAGGCCGCCGACACGCCGGCGCAGGAGATCCATCTGCACGCCGGCGGACAGGGCTTCTGGGTGGCCCACATGGCGGCGCTTCTCGGGGCCGAGGTCTCCCTGTGCTGCGCTCTTGGCGGCGAGTCCGGCGCGGTGCTGGGCGGACTGATCGCAAGCGAGCGCCTCCAGCTGCTCAGCGTGGAGTGCGATGCCCCCAACGGCGTCTACATCCACACTCGACGAGGCGGCGCCGCGCGCGAGCAGATCGCACGCACCGAGTCGGGGCGACTGTCGCGCCACGAGGCCGACGAGCTCTACGGCCTCGCCCTCAGCGCCGCGCTCGACGCCGGAGTGGCGCTGCTCACCGGAGTGGACCCTCCGACGGTGCTCGACAGCGAGATCTACCGTCGACTGGCGGGCGATCTGCGCTCCAACGGCGTCCGCGTGATCGCCGATCTCGCCGGCTCCTCGCTGAGCGCAGCGCTCGCCGGAGGCGTGGACCTGGTGAAGGTCAGCGAGGAGGAGCTGCTGGCGGACGACATCGCGCGCAGCTCTGACGTGGATGAGCTGCTGCGAGCGCTCGACAGGCTCCACGAGGACGGCGCCGAAACCGTGCTCATCTCGCGCGCGGCGGAGCCGGCGCTCGCTCTCGACGGCGCCCGCGCACGCTATCTGGAGCTCACAGGCCCACACGTCGAGAGCCTGGAGCCGCGCGGCACGGGCGATTCGATGTTCGCCGCGCTCGGTGCGAGCCTGGCCAGCGGCAGCGAGCTCGACGCCGCCCTGCGCCTGGCGATGGCCGCGGGCTGTCTCAACGCCACCAGGCACGGGCTCGGTACCGGCACACGCCAGCAGATCGAGCGGCTCAGCCGCCACATCACGGTCAGAGAGCTGAGCAGATCGTCTGGCGAGCGCGGGTCAACCCCCGACCAGTAGTCACCACGGAGCCGCGCGCGCGGCTTACCCCGATGCGCCCCGACGCTCCCCGGGAATAGCTTGAAGAGACACGAACAACACCCGCAACCAGGCACGAGAAGGGAGTCACCATGAATGTCACAACGCGAGCGCTCGGTGCCGAGAGATGGGCGCAGTACTTCGACTCGATCGCCCCCGGCATCGAAGGGCTGCTCGTAACGATCGAGGTCATGGACGAGCAGCTGGGCGACCAGATCGACGTCGAGCGGCTGCCGGTGCAGACGATCGGCTACGACCACAAGGACAATGTGCTGGAGGTCGCCGTGGGTGGCCGCACCCCGCGCTACCCCGTCGTGCTGCGGCACTTCATCTCCGCACCGCAGACGATCGAGCTCGAGGAGTCCGGTGAAGCCACGCCGAGCTCGATCCTGGTGACGGATGCCGGCGGCGATCGCACGCTGATTCGCCTGTTCAAGCCCGCCACGATCGCGGCATAGGATGAGCGCGGTCGAGCCACAGCCCGGCGCGACGGATCAGCCTGACGGGCGGGCGGGGGCCGTCGGCGCCGTCTCGAAGAGCACGCTCGAGCGAATCGGCAGGATCGACGTCGAGGGCAACCCGATCCTCAGCGTCTACATCGACCTCGACCCCAGCCGCTTCCCCACTCCGGCGGCTCGCGACATGGAGCTCGCGGGCCTGTTCGCCGGCACCGGCGCCGACGAGCTCGACGTCAAGCACGTGCGCGAGGCGGTGCGCACACACCCGGAGCTGGCGCAGGGAGCGCGTGCGCTGGCGATCTTCTCGTGCGCCGCAGTGGGCGTGCTCGAGGTGCTCGCCCTCCCGGAGCCGACGGAGCCGCTCGCCGTGGTCGACTCGGTGCCGTGGCTCAAGCCCCTCGCCGCGATGCTCGCGACGGAGGATTGGCTGGTTGCGGTGATGAGCCGGCGCGAGGCGCGCCTGCTCCGCGGCGGACGCGACAGCCTGGTCGAGCTCGCGGTGATCCGCGACGAGCTGCATGGACGCCACGCACAGGGCGGCTGGTCGCAGGCCAACCTCCAGCGCGGGATCGAGCAGCAGGTCGTCGAGCACGCGCGCCACGTGGCCGAGCTGATGCTGCGAGCGCACAGGCGCCACCCCTTCGAGCACATCGCAGTGGTGGCCGCCGACGAGCTCTGGCCAATGCTCGAGAAGAGCCTGCACCAGGACCTGCGCGATCGTCTCGCCGGGGTGATCGCGAGCAACCTCGAGCACTCGCCCGAGCGCGACATCGCCCGGGCGGTGGCTCCGTTGATCGAGCAGGCCGAGCGGGAGCGCGAGCGGAGCCTGATCGCCCGCCTCGCGCAGGCGCTGGGGACGGGCGGACCGGCGGCCTGCGGCCTGGAGGAGGTGTTCGCCTCGCTGCTGGAGCGGCGCGTCGAGACGCTGCTGCTCTGCGACGGCGCCGAGCTGAAGGCGGGCCTCTGCCCCGGCTGTGAGCGCCTCTACGCCTCAACCGATGGCGCGTGCCCGCTCGACGGCGCGCCGCTGGTCGCGGTGGACGGCATCGAGCACCTCATCGCGCGGGCGACGGAGCAGGCGGTCGAGGTGGTCGTCGCCCGCCACGAGTCCGAGGCGCTACGCGCCCACGGCGAGGTCGCGGCGCTTCTGCGCTGGTAGCGCGCAGCCTTGCGCACAGCCGCTGAACTGATACATCGACGCGCCCGCCTGGTCCTCGCGGCGACGACCGTGCTGACACTGGCCTCGGGCGCGTTCGGCGCCGGCGTGGTCGGCTCGCTGAGCAACGGCGGCAGCGCCGACCCCGCCGCCCCGAGCGAGGTCTCCGCCCGCCGGATCGCGGCGATCGGCGGCGTGCCGGTCCAGCCGGGGCTGGTGGTGCTCGTGCGCGCGCCGGGATCGGCGCTGTCGGCGCGCGGGCGCGGCCTGGTGGCGCGCGTGGCGGCGACGGTGGCCGCGCAGGGCGCCGTCGGGCGGGTGCTGAGCGTCCTCGATGTCCGCCGGCCCGCTGCGCTCCTCTCGCGCGACGGTCGCGAGACGCTCGTGCTCGGCTACTTCCACACGCGCGCCTCCGAAGCCGGCTCGACGGCGGCGGCGCGGCGCGTCGCGCGCGAGCTGCGCGGCGTCCGCGGTGTGGGCGTCGGCGGCGATCAGCTCACATTCAGCCAGCTGGAAGACACGATCTCGGCGCAGCTGCCGAAGGTCGAGCTGATCGCGTTTTCGATCCTGCTGGCGCTGTCGCTGCTGGCCTTCCGCGGCTTGGTCGCGGCGGCGCTGCCGCTGATGGTCGGCGCGGTGGCGGTGGCGGGCAGCCTGATGATCATGCGCGCGCTCACGCAGGTGACGTCGCTGTCGATCTACTCGCTCAACCTGGTGACCGGCCTCGGGCTCGGATTGGCGATCGACTACTCGCTGTTCGTGGTGTACCGCTATCGCGAGGAGCTGGCGAGCTGCGGGCACTGCTCGGAGGCGCTCGCGCGGACGCTCGCGACGGCGGGCCGCACGGTCGCGTTCTCCTCGCTGACGGTGTCGGTGGCGCTGCTGTCGCTGCTCGTCTTCCCGCAGCCGATGCTCTCCTCGATGGGGATCGCGGCCGCGGTGGTGACGGTCTTCGCGGCGACCGCCGCGCTGATCCCGCTGGCGGCGATGCTCGCGCTGCTCGGCCCGCGCGTCAACGCGCTCGCGCCGGCGCGGCTGCAGCGCGCGCGCAGGCACGCGGAGGGGCCCGTCGTCGACGGCCGCTGGTATCGGCTGGCCAGGCGCGTGATGCGCAGGCCGGGGCCGGTCGCGGCGGCCTGCGCCGTGTGCCTGCTGCTGGTGGGCGCGCCGGCGCTGCATCTGCGCCTCGGGGGCACCGACGCGCGCGTGCTGCCGCCCGGATCGAGCGCCCGCACGGTGCAGGCGGCGGCGGGCGGCTTCGCGGCCGACGCGGCGAACCCGGTGGTCGCGCTCGTGCACGCCCCGGCGAGCGCGGGCCCGGCGCTGGAGCGCTACCGCGCGCGGCTCGCGCGGCTGCCCGGCGCTGCCGTGGTCGAACCGCCGCGGCGCATCGCCGCCGGCGCGTGGACGATCGGGCTGCTCGCCTCGCAGCCGCCGCTGAGCGCGCAGTCCCAGCGGCTGATCGGCGCGATCTACGCGCTGCGCGCCCCCTACCGGGTCGCGCTGTCGGGCGTCGCGGCGAGCCAGTACGACGAGCATCTGAGCCTGCGCTCGCACATGCTGCTGGCGCTCGCGATCCTCGCGGCGACGACGCTGACGGTGCTGTTCGCGATGACCGGCTCGGTCGCGCTCGCGATCAAGTCGCTGGTCATGAACCTGCTCACGCTCAGCGGCGCGTTCGGCCTGCTGGTGCTGATCTTCCAGGACGGCCGGCTGCAGGGCCTGCTCGGCTACACCGCCACCGGCTCGCTCGAGCAGACGAACATGATCATCCTGTTCATCATCGCCTTCGGCCTGTCCACCGACTACGGCGTGTTCCTGCTCGCGCGCATCAAGGAGGCGCACGACGCGGGCGCGAGCGACGCGGTGGCGGTCGCCACCGGCCTGGAGCGCAGCGGACGCGTGGTCAGCGCGGCGGCGCTGCTGTTCTGCGCGGCCGTCGGGTCGCTCGCCGTGTCGAGCGTCGCGTCGCTGAAAGAGTTCGGGGTCGGCGCCGCGCTGGCGGTGATGATCGACGCGACGGTCGTGCGCGCGCTGCTGGTGCCGGCGCTGATGGGGCTGCTGGGACGCGCCAACTGGTGGGCGCCGCGATCGCTGCGGCTGCTCGCGGCCCGCTCCTGGGCTCAGCCGGCTGGCGACGCGCCGTCGGGCACCGGACACTGAGCATCGGCGCCGGTGGTAAGACCCACGAGGTGCACGCCCTCGGCGCCCTCCAGCGAGAAGCCCATCGCCGCCCCCGGGGAGACGTCGATGTGGAGGTCGGGTTCCAGCCAGCGCCGGTCCTGGGCGGCGTCGATGTACACGGGGGTCTCCCCCACGCTGCCCAGGAGCACGTCCTCGGGCCCGGGCGGCAGCTCGGCGGCGGGCAGGCAGATCGGGGAGCTGCCGTCACAGCAGCCCCCCGACTGGTGGATCACGAGCGGGCCGTAGCGCGCCGCCAGCCGCTGGAGCAGCTCCAGCACGGGCGGCGTGGCGCTGACCCTCCCGGCCATCTCAGAAGAAGCCGAGCGGCTCGGGGTCGTAGCTGACGAGCAGGCACTTGGTCTGCGTGTAGTGGTCGAGCATCATGCGGTGGTTCTCGCGTCCCACGCCCGATGACTTGTAGCCGCCGAAGGCGGCGCCGGCGGGGTACAGGTGGTAGCAGTTGGTCCACACGCGGCCCGCCTGGATCGCGCGGCCCATGCGGAACGCGCGGCTGCCGTCGCGCGTCCACACGCCGGCGCCGAGCCCGTACATCGTGTCGTTGGCGATCTCCAGCGCCTCGGCCTCGTCGCGGAACGTGGTGACGGCGAGCACCGGCCCGAAGATCTCCTCCTGGAACACGCGCATCGAGTTCTGCCCCTTGAGCACGGTCGGCTCGAAGTAGTAGCCGCCGTCGAGCTCGCCCTCCATCGTCGGGGCGTGCCCGCCGATCAGCAGCTCGGCGCCCTCGTCGAGGCCGATCTTGACGTAGCTTTCGATCTTCTCCAGCTGCGCGGCTGAAACCTGCGGCCCGATCTGGGTCGAGCGGTCCAGCGGGTTGCCCTGGCTGATCGCGCGGATGCGCTCGAGCGCGCGGCCCATGAACTCGTCGTAGATCGACTCCTGGATCAGCGCGCGCGACGGGCACGTGCAGACCTCGCCCTTGTTGAACGCGTACAGCACGAGCCCCTCGATCGCCTTGTCGAGCAGCGCGTCGTCGGCGGCGAGGATGTCCTCGAAGAAGACGTTCGGCGACTTGCCGCCGAGCTCGGTCGTGGAGGGGATCAGGTTCTGCGCGGCGTAGCCCATGATCAGGCGCCCGGTGACGGTCTCGCCGGTGAACGCGATCTTGGCGATGCGCTTGCTGGAGCCGAGCGCGCGGCCGACCTCGGCGCCGGAGCCGTTGACGACGTTCAGCACGCCGGGCGGCACGACGTCCTCGATCACCTCGGCGAGCTTCAACAGCGACCACGGCGTGGGGCTCGCGGGCTTGATCACGGTGCAGTTGCCGCCGGCGAGGGCGGGCGCGAGCTTCCACGCGGCCATCAGCAGCGGGAAGTTGAACGGGATGATCTGCCCGACGACGCCGAGCGGCTCGCGGAAGTGGTAGGCGTAGGTCTTCTCGTCGATCTCGGAGATCGCGCCTTCCTCGGCGCGCGCGGCGCCGGCGAAGTAGCGGAAGTGGTCGATCGCGAGCGGCAGGTCGGCGGCGAGCGTCTCGCGCACCGGCTTGCCGTTCTCCCAGCTCTCGGCGATCGCCAGCATCTCGAGGTTCTCCTCCATCGCGTCGGCGATCGCGTCGAGCACCGCCGCGCGCTCCGCCGGTGACTGGCTGCCCCAGCCGGCCTTGGCGGCGTGCGCGGCGTCGAGCGCCAGCTCGACGTCGGCGGGCGTGGAGTGCGCGACCTCGCAGAAGGGCTCCGCGGTGGCGGGCGTGAGGTTCTCGCGGTACTCGCCGCCGCTCGGCGGCACCCACTCGCCGCCGATGAAGTTGTCGTAGCGGGACTTCAGCTCGACCGGGCTGCCGGGCTGTCCGGGTGCGGCGTAGACGGTGGGCTTGTCGACTGCGATGGCCATGGGACTCCTCCTGGAGTGGTGTCTCGAGATTTATTTGGAGGTGCGCGCGACTGGTGAATCCAAGCTGCCACTGCGGGCCCTGCAGGACATCCGCAGTAGCGCGCAGGCGCGTCAGTAGTCACCACGGAGACACGGCATCGTCCGGGGTTTCTACCGACCGCGCTCGCGGACCACGCCCGATGGCGGGGCACCCGGGACGGCCTAGCGTTGGCGAGCATGGAGCCCGTCCCGGTGGAGCAGCTCGACGCGGTCACGCCGGAGGACACGCCGGACGATCTCCCCGCGACGGCGGCGTCGGGAGACGAGGTCGAGCCGACCGAGCGGGTCGAGCTGCTGCTGCGCGACCTGCGCTCGTCGCGATCCGGGATCTCGGCGGCCGAGGCCGGGCGGCGGCTGATCCAGTACGGGCCGAACGAGCTGAGCCGCCGCGGCGGCGTGCAGTGGCCGCGCGAGCTCGCGCGCCAGCTGACCCACCCGCTCGCGCTGCTGCTGTGGCTCGCCGCGGCGCTGTCGTTCGCGGTCGGCAGCGAGACGGTGGCGATCGCGGTGCTGCTCGTGATCGCGCTCAACGCGCTGTTCGCGTTCGTGCAGGAGATGCAGGCCGAGCGTGCCGTCGAGGCGCTCGCGCAGTTCCTGCCGCAGCAGGTCACGGCGCTGCGCGGCGGCGAGCGCTGCGCGATCCCCGCCTCGGAGCTCGTGCCGGGCGACATCGTCGTCGTCGAGGAGGGCGAGCGCATCGCGGCCGACATGCGCCTGATCTCCGGCGCGGTCGAGGTCGACCTCTCGACGCTCACCGGCGAGTCCGCCCCGGCGCTGCGCTCCGCCGACGCTCGTCGACGTGCGGCGTTCCCCGGATTGCCGCGCGGGACCTGCTGTTCAGCGGCACCAGCGCCACCGGCGGCGAGGCGCAGGGCGTCGTGTTCGCGACCGGCATGCGCACGGAGCTCGGGCGCATCGCGGCGCTGTCCGAGCGCGTCAAGGAGGAGCCGAGCCCGCTCGAGCGCCAGGTGCGCCGGGTGGCGTGGCTGATCGCGGGCGATCGCGGTGGCGATGGCGGTCGCGTTCGTGCCGGTGGCGATCTTCGGCGCCGGGCTGTCGTTCAAGAACAGCGTCGTGTTCGCGGTGGGCCTGCTCGCCGGCAACGTGCCCGAGGGCCTGCTGCCGGTGATCACGCTCGCGCTCGCCGTCGCCGTGCGCGCGCTGGCGCGCCGCGGCGCGCTGGTCAAGCGCCTGATCGCCGTCGAGACGCTCGGCTCGACCGACGTGATCTGCACCGACAAGACGGGCACGCTCACCGAGAACCGCATGAGCCCCGTGGCAGCATGGACGCTGACCGGCGCGGTCGATCTGCAGACGGGGAGCCCGGCCGCGAGCGCGCGATGCCTCGCTCGTCGCGCTGGGCGAGGCGGCCGCGGCCTGCAACAACGCCCACCTGGAGTCCGAAGGCCACGGCAGCGGCGACCCGACGGAGGTCGCGCTGCTCGGCGCCGCGCGCGTGCTCGGCGTGCGGCTCGACGCCGCCGCCCGCGAGCGGGTGCGCGTGCACCAGTACGACTTCGACCCGCAGCGCAAGCTGATGTCGACGCTCGACGCCGGCGGCGAGCGCGACTGGCTGCACACGAAGGGTGCGCCGGAGTCGGTGCTGCCGCGCTGCACCGGCGTGCTCGGCGGCAGACGGCGAGGAACGCGCGCTCGAGGACGGCGAGCGCGAGCACGTCTCGCAGCAGGTCGAGACGCTTCGCGCGCGAGGGCCTGCGTGTGCTGGCGCTCGCGCGCCGCGCGCTGCCGGGCACGGGCGAGCCGCCGGAGCGCGACGAGGCGGAGCGCGAGCTGTGCCTGCTCGGGCTCGATGACGATGCGCGACCCGCCGCGCCCGGAGGTGATCGACGCGGTCGCGCGCTGCCACGGCGCCGGCATCCGCATCATCGTGATCACCGGCGACCACCCGCTGACGGCGGCCGCGATCGCCCGCCAGGTCGGCATCGGCGGCGAGGACCCGCTCGTGGTCAGCGCCCAGGACTTCGACCACACCCACGAGCAGCAGGTCGAGGAGATACTCGCCACCGGGCGCGAGGTGATCTTCGCGCGCGCCTCGCCGGAGACCAAGCTGCAGATCGCCGAGGCGCTGCGCGGGCAGGGCCACGTGGTCGCGATGACCGGCGACGGCGTCAACGACGCGCCGGCGCTGCGCCGCGCGGACATCGGCGTGGCGATGGGACGCTCGGGGACCGACGTGGCGCGCGAGGCCTCGACGATGGTGCTCACCGACGACAACTTCGCGACGATCGTCGTCGCGATCGAGGCGGGCCGGCAGGTCTACGACAACGTGCGCAAGTTCATCCAGTACATCTTCGCCCACGCCACCCCCGAGGTCGTGCCGTTCCTCCTGTTCGCGCTCTCCGGCGGCGCGATCCCGCTGCCGCTGACCGTGCTGCAGCTGCTGGCGTTCGACGTCGGCTCGGAGACGCTGCCCTCGCTGGCGCTCGGTCGCGACCCGATCGAGCCCGGCAGCATGCAGCGCCCGCCGCGCAAGCGCTCGGAGGGCGTGATCCGGGCGCCGATGCTCGTGCGCGCGTGGCTGTTCCTCGGCCTGATGGTGGCCGGCGCTGTCGCTGGCTGGCTACTTCTTCGTGATGACCCGGGCCGGCTGGCACCCGGGCGACCCGGTCGGGGTCGGGCACCCGCTGCACCACGCCTACCTGCAGGCGACCACGATGACGTTCGTGGGCATGATCGCGGGGCAGATCGGGACCGCGTTCGCGGTGCGCACGCGCCGCGCGTCGCTGCGCTCGATCGGCGTCTTCAGCAACCGCTACCTGATCTTCGGCATCGTCGGCGAGCTGGCGCTCGCCGCGGTGTTCGTCTACGCGCCGCCGCTGCAGTCGCTGCTCGGCACCGCCGCGCTGCCGCTGCGCGACCTCGCCTTCCTGCTCCCCTACCCGTTCGTCGTGTGGGGCGCGGACGAGCTGCGCCGCTGGGTGCTGCGCTCCTCGGACAGGCGGGCGTAGGCGTCGGGGCGGCGCGTGTCGAGGAACGGGAACAGCTCGAGCCAGTCGTGGCGCTGGTCGAGGTCGAGGTCGGCGACCAGCACCGCCGGCTCATCGCGCGGCGCCTGCACGAGCTTGCGCCCGTACGGGTCGCAGATGAACGAGGAGCCGTAGAAGCGCAGCGGCGGCTCGGCGCCGATGCGGTTGACCGCGACCATGAACACGCCGTTGGCGATCGCGTTGCCGACGATCACCTGCTCCCACAGCGGCTGCGTGTCGAACTCCGGATGGTCGGGCTCGGAGCCGATCGCGGTCGGGTACACGAGCACGTCGGCGCCCTCGAGGCTGTACGCGCGCGCGACCTCCGGGAACCACTGGTCCCAGCACGTCGGCAGGCCGAGCTGCGCCTCGCCCACGCGCAGCAGCGGGAACGCGTCCGCGCCGCCGGGCCCCGGGCGGAAGTAGCGGTCCTCGTGGTAGCCGGCGGTCACGGGGATGTGCAGCTTGCGCGTGCGCGCGACGAGCTCGCCGTCGGGCGCGACGACGATCGCGGTGTTGAAGCCGAGGCCGTCCTCGCCGTCCCCCTCGAAGACGATGCGGCGCGCTCGTACAGCGAGGCGTGCACGTGCGCGCCCGTCTCGCGCGCCATGCGCGCGGCGAAGCTGTGGGTGGCGCCGCCGGGGAGCTCCTCGGGCTCTACGCCGGCGCCTCGCGGGCCCGCGGGGTCGACGGCGAAGTAGCGGCTCAGCGTGAGCTCCTGCAGGCACACGAGCTGCGCGCCCTCGCGCGCGGCGAGCCTGATGCCGGTCGCGAGCGCCTCCTCGTGCTCCTCGGGGTCGGGGTGCCAGCGCTCCTGCACGGCGGCGATCCGCAGCGGCGCGCGGCCGGGCGCGCGCTTGCGCGCCGGCGATGGATGCGGCGCGAGCGCGGCGATCAGGCGGGGCTCCTGCACATCTCGGACTGTAGGCCGTCGTCGCGGTCGCCGCCCGCCGAGAACACGGGATCGCGAGCGCGCGGTACGTAGTTTGCGCGGAGGCGAATGTGCGGCCGGCGACGGATGGAGACAGCGCCGGGCGACAGCAGAATTACCGCAGACCATGAACTTCATAGACACACAGGACTTCTCGCGCCGGCAGCTGGAGGAGCTGCTCGACCTGATCCGGCTGCTGAAGGACGCCGATCGCGACGCGGCCGTGCCGCAGCTGCTCAGCCACCGCTCGCTGGGGATGATCTTCGAGGAGCCCTCCACGCGCACGCGCGTCTCCTTCGAGGTCGCGATGGCGAAGCTCGGCGGGCACGCGCTGTACCTGCGCGCCGCCCAGCCGGGTGTCGCCGCGAAGCCGAGCGTCACCGCGCAGCGCCCGTGAGCGCGACCCTCGCCTCCACGCCGGCCGCCGACGGCTACCGCATGCCGGGCGAGTTCGAGCCGCACTCGGGCTGCTGGATCGCCTGGCCGGAGCGCCCGGACAACTGGCGCCTCGGCGCGAAGCCCGCGCAGCAGGCCTTCGCCGCGGTGGCCGAGGCGATCAACGCCTCGCGAGCCGGTCACGGTGGCGGTCTCGGACGCCCAGTTCGAGCACTGCCGCTCGCTGCTGTCCCCGTCGATCCGCGTCGTCGAGATCTCGACCGACGACGCCTGGATGCGCGACATGGGCCCGACGTTCCTCGTCGACGGCAGCGGCGGGCGGCGCGGCGTCGACTGGCACTTCAACGCCTGGGGCGGGCTCGACGGCGGCCTGTACTTCCCTTGGGACCGCGACGAGCGCGTCGCCGCGAAGGTCCTGGAGATCGAAGGCGCCGACCGCTACCGCGCGCCGATCGTGCTCGAGGGCGGCTCGATCCACGTCGACGGCGAGGGCACGGTGATGGCGACCGAAGAGTGCCTGCTGAACCGCAACCGCAACCCCGAGCTCTCACGCGAGCAGATCGAGCGCGCGCTGTTCGAGCACCTCGGCGCCGAGAAGATGATCTGGCTCGGCGCAGGGCGTCTACAACGACGAGACCGACGGGCACGTCGACAACCTCGCCTGCTTCGTCCGGCCCGGCGTCGTGCTGCTCACCTGGACCGACGACGCGTCCGACCCGCAGCACGCGATCTCACGCGACGCCGCGCAGCGCCTGCGGGCCGCCACGCGACGCCCGCGGCCGCGCGCTCGAGGTGGTCCGCCTGCCATCGCCGGGCCCGATCACGATCACCGAGGAGGAGGCCGCCGGCGTCGACGCCGTCGAGGGCAGCCTGCCGCGCCGCGCCGGCGACCGCCTCGCGGCGTCCTACGCGAACTTCTACCTCGGCCACCTCACGCGATCGTGTTCCCGCTGCTCGACGAGCGCCACGACGAGACCGCCGCCGAGGTGCTGCGCGCGTGCTTCCCCGACCGCGAGGTCGTCGGCGTGCCCGCGCGCGAGATCCTGCTCGGCGGCGGCAACATCCACTGCATCACCCAGCAGGTCCCGGCCGTGGTGTGAGCGATCCCGCCGGGGGCAGCACACGGCAGCTTCCACTGCGACGCGAGCCGACGGCGTACTCAGCGTCACAGTCCGAGGTAGCGCACATGACCCGAATCGTCGACCTCTCTCACCTCGAACGGATAGCGGCGCGCCTCCCCGTCGATCACTGCCGTACACCTGAAGACGAGTCCGGCTCGCTGTAGCACCTCGGCTGGACAGGCGACCTTGGAGCGCAGCCGCCTCTGGCTGAAGACCGATGTCTCTATCGCCTGCTGCACCGTCGCGACGTTCAACACGACCAGCGGTCTCTCGTCCTGAAAGCGCACCCGCCCGCTGCCGTCGATCTCCCTGGCCGTGACCGGGTAGGTGCCGACGTCCAGGCGTGCCGTGCAGGTGAACACGTGCCCCGCCTTCTGTGGCACCTGCGACGGGCACGCCACCGTGGCGTAGAGATCGCGCTCCTTCAGGATCGACTTCGCGACCGCCCGCTCGACGTTCACCGTGTCGAGGTACTGCGCGCTCGAACCGCACGCGGAGACGCACACGGTCGTGAGCAGGGCCGCAGCGACCGAGAGCAACCTGGCCGCGGCTCGCAGAGGACGATCGCTTGTCACGCTATCCGACCACCGTGATGTATAGGAGGGCTTTTGCGGCGGGTGCCGTCGTGAACACGACTTCGACGGATTTCGCGCTGATGGCCTTGACTTTGTAATTGGCACTGGATTCGACTGTGCCTGGTTCTTCGCCTTCGCCGACCTGCACCGTGACCTCGACAAGCCGGGTTTCGAGGCCGTCTTCAATCACCCATTCTTTTTTCACGCCGTTGCCGACGATGGCTGCGGACACCTTGCGCGCGGGCGATGCAAGGCCAACCGTGATAGCGCCTTCGGCGGGTTTCGCCGGCTTGGCTGTCGGGGCCGCGAGCTTCGCCACCGTCACAGCTTCTTTTTTGACATCGGCGGTCGTAATGGATTCCGCGCCGATGGTCCCTTCTTTGCCTTCTTTGCCTTCTTTGCCTTCAGCGCCTTTGGCACCAGCTTCGCCTTTCGCGCCCGTCGCACCCGTAGCTCCCGTTTTTCCTTCTTTTCCTTCTTTGCCTTCAGCGCCTTTGGCACCAGCTTCGCCTTTCGCGCCCGTTGCACCCGTAGCTCCCGTTTTTCCTTCTTTTCCTTCTTTGCCTTCAGCGCCTTTGGCACCAGCTTCGCCTTTGACGCCTGCGGCGCCCTTGGGTCCTTCTTTGCCTTCGGCGCCCGTTTCGCCTTTGATGCCCTGGAGACCCTGAGCCCCTTCCTTGCCTTCGACGCCCTGCAAGCCTTCGGCGCCCGTTGCGCCGGTGGCACCTTTGGGGCCTTCTCTGCCTTCAGCCCCGGTCGCGCCCGTAGCGCCCATGGGTCCTTCCGCGCCTTCGGCACCGGCGATGCCGGTTTCCCCTTTGACGCCCTGGAGACCTTGAGCGCCTTCCTTGCCTTCGACGCCCTGCGGGCCGACCGGGCCCTGCGCTCCTTCTCTGCCTTCCGGACCAGTCGCCCCGGTTTCACCTTTGACGCCGGCTGGTCCGGACGCGCCGGTTTCGCCCTTGGGCCCTTCCCTGCCTTCGGGGCCGGTCGCGCCCGACTGGCCTTTGACACCCTGAACGCCTTGTGGTCCTTCTCGTCCTTCGTGACCGGTCTGGCCCTGAGGGCCTTCTGGACCTTCGGCGCCGGCGGCCCCCGTTTCGCCCGCCACACCCTGCGGGCCCGCTACACCCTGCTGACCTTCTTTGCCTTCGAGACCCTGTGGGCCTTCGACGCCCTGCGGGCCTTCCGGACCCTGCGAGCCATCCGGGCCCTGCGGACCGACCGGGCCCTGGAGGCCTTCTTTACCTTCGGGGCCGGCGAGACCCGTTTCTCCCTTGACGCCCTGCGCACCAGTGGCACCCTGTTTGCCCTGCGCACCGGTGGCGCCTTCTCTGCCGTTGGACCCGGGGGCTCCAGTTTCGCCCCTGACGCCCTGCGGGCCTTCCTTGCCTTCGGGCCCGACGGCACCGGCCGCGCCGCTTGCTCCTTCCCTGCCTTCGTTACCGGTCGCGCCCTTTTCACCCTGTGGACCTTGTGAGCCGGCCGTGCCGGGGGTGCCCTGGGGCCCTTCCTTGCCCTGCGGGCCGACCGGACCTGCGGGTCCTGTGGCCCCGCGTGACACGTGGAGGACGTGTTTCCCCTTCGCTTGGGCCGCACCGGCATGCAACGAAGCGGCCCCTGCCGGGACGATGGCTACGATTGCGATAGTAAGGGGGTACCGAGCGATCGAGCGCAGCATGTCGGGCGATTCGAGTGAATGGTATTACTCGGCTTCGTATCAGTCTCGTCCAATTACGCCCAGTTTCACGAGACACCTGCTAGGAGGCTGGTGTTTTTTGGGCGGTTCCGTCCGACTCTCAAGTCATGCTTGAGGGTATGAGTCTTGGACTATCTCCCCGCCAGTCGGACATGTTTGCGACCACGACTGGGTTCTGCGGGCCGTTGGTCGCGCCGGACTCGATCTACGGGTTGCTGCACCGCGAGTGCCATCGGTTGTTCCCGGATGAGATGTTCGCCGACCTGTTCACGGACGTGGGCCGTCGGTGTGTGCCGCCGATGATCGTGGCGGTGGTGATGGTGTTGCAGCGGTTGGAGGGATGCTCGGATCGTGAGGCGGTTGAGCGCTTTCAGTTCGATCTGCGCTGGAAGTACGCGGCGGGCGGGCTGGGGTTCGACTATCCCGGGTTTGTGCACACGGTGCTGGTCGACATGCGCGCCAGGCTGGCGTCTTCGGAGCGTCCTGATCGGATCTTCCAGGTCACGCTGGATGCGGCCAAGCGAGCGGGGCTTGTGGGCCGTCGGCGGGTGCTGGACTCGACGCCGGTCTATGACGCGGTCGCGACGATGGACACGGTGACGTTGGTGCGCTCGGCGATCCGTGGGCTGCTCGCGGTGTGCGAGCCGGGGCTGGAGTCAGAGCTGCGTGGGCTGCTTGGTCGCGATGATGATTACCGCAGTGCGGGCAAGCCGGTGTGCGATTACGAGGATCGGGCGGCGCGGGAGGAGTTGATCGACTTGCTCGCGAAGGACGCGCGGGCGCTGCTGTGCGCGCTCGACGGCCGCGAGCTCACCGACGAGGTGAGCAAGGCAGGGGCGTTGCTGGCGTCGGTCGTCGGCCAGGATCTGGATGAGGGCGAGGACGGCGTGTTCCGGATCGCTCGGCGGGTCGCGAAGGACCGGGTCATCTCGATCGTCGACCCGGACGCGCGGCACGGGCACAAGACCTCAGCGCGCGGGTTCGACGGCTACAAGGGGCACGTCGCTGTGGACCCCGACAGCGAGTTGATCACGGCGAGCACCGTGACCGCAGGCAACGTCGGCGACGCCGCCCCGGCTTGCGGCTTGCTCGTCGATGATCTCGCCACGATAGGTGAACAGCCCGATCCCTCCCAGCCGCCTGGCAGCGCGTCCGAGCATCCCGCCGATTCCGAGCCGCAGCCGAGCAGGGAGCCGCTGTCTGTCTACGGTGACTCGGCCTACGGCGCCGGCGAGCTCCTCAGCACGCTCGAGGACGCTGGCGCGGAGGTCTACTGCAAAGTGCAGCCGCCCCTCGCGCCCGGCGGCCGGTTCCCCAAGGACACATTCACGATCGATCTCACGAACGGCACCGTCAGCTGCCCTGCCGGGCACACGGTCACGCTCACGCCGGCGGGTGACGGGCAGCTCGCGAGGTTCGCCGGGGCGTGCGCGGGCTGCCCGCTGGCCGAGCGGTGCACGAGGGCCGCTGGCGGGCGCACGATCTATGTCGGCCCCCACGAGCAGCAGCTCGCCCAAGCGCGCGCCCGGCAGAAGGACCCCGCCTGGAAGGCCGACTACACCGCTACCCGCCCCAAGGTCGAGCGCAAGATCAGCCATCTGATGCGTCGCCGTCACGGCGGCCGCCGCGCAAGGGTGCGCGGCAAGCCGAAGGTCACCGCCGACTTCTCGCTGCTCGCCGCCGCCGTGAACCTCGCCCGCCTCAGCGTCCTCGGACTCGCCCACAACAGCACAACCTGGACGGCAAACACCGCCTGAACGGGTCGAAACGACCCGCAGAACCCTCACCGGACCGACCCCCAGGGCACACAGCACCCCCAACACCCCCCGCAACCGACCCACACCATCACCACGAGATCCCCGGGGCCCCACCAGCCCACGGACCACGCGCCCGAGAGCCCCACAAATCACACGTTCGACACCAGCCTCCTAGCGCACGCAAAAGTCGAGAGATCGTTCTCGCTATGCGTCGAGCATCTCGATCGTTTCTAATTACTGACATGCCGAGCTGGTGAACTGAGCAGCCTGGTCCACGTGTGCTCACGCGACGGCCACGCTCTGCGCCCCGACGACGGCCGGCGAGCCGCCGTTCGCGCCCTGCAGCACGACCTTCAGCGCGCCGGTGCTGGCCGCGTCGGCGAACGTGTCGTAGGCGGACATCGTGTCGCCGAGGGCGAAGCGATGCGTCGCGAACAGCGACGGGTCGAGGCGACCGCTCGCGATCAGCCGCATCAGCTGCGGGATGCTGAACGTGTCGACCAGGCCGGTCGTGATCGTGACGTCGCGGATCCACAGCCTCTCCAGGTGCAGCTCGGCGGAGCAGCCGTGCACGCCGATGTTCGCCACGTGTCCGCCGGGGCGGATCAGCTCGGTGGCGAGCTCGAACGTCTGCGGCACGCCCACGGCCTCGAAGGCGACGTCGGCGCCGAGGCCGTCTGTCATCTCCATGACCTTCGCGACGGCGTCCTCGCTGCCGTTGTTGATCGTCGTGTCAGCGCCGAAGCGGCGGGCGCTCTCCAGGCGGCTGTCGGCGAGGTCGATCGCGACGATGTTTCCCGGCGTGTACAGCCGCGCGGTCAGGATCGCAGCCAGGCCGATCGGCCCCGCGCCGACGATCGCGACCACGTCCCCGGGTCCGACCGCGCCGTTGAGCACGCCGACCTCGAAGGACGTGGGAAGGATGTCCGCGAGGAACAGCACCTGCTCGTCGCTGAGCTGGTCCGGCACCTTGTAGACGGAGTTGTCGGCGAACGGCACGCGCGCGTACTCGGCCTGCAGCCCGTCGATCAGGTGGCCGAAGATCCAGCCGCCGCCGCCGAGGCACTGGCCGTAGCGGCCCTCCTTGCAGAAGCGGCAGCGCCCGCAGGAGCTGACGCACGACATCAGCACGCGGTCGCCGGGGGCGACCGTGCTGACGCCGGCTCCGACCTCCTGCACGGTGCCAACCGCCTCATGGCCGAGCACGGTGCCGGGCGTCGTCTCCGGGACGTCGCCTTTGAGGATGTGCAGGTCGGTGCCGCAGATCGTCGAGGTGTCGATCCGCACGATCGCATCCGTCGGATCGACGATCGTCGGGTCCTCGACCGTGTCCCAGCCTCGCTGCCCGGGACCGTGGTAAACGAGCGCCTTCATCTTGGGTGCCTGCCTTTGGTCGGTGAGCGGTTCCCACTCAAGCTAATCCGGCGCGCAGGCCCGCACATCGGGATCCTTCCCCTGATCGCACGTTGTTTCTACGGATGGTCCGTGATTGGGCGGACCGTAGCCTGGGTATACACCCGGACAAGGAGACGACGATGTTCGACAACGTGCTTGTGGGAGTTGATGGCAGCGCCAACGGTCGCGATGCGATCGCGCTCGCGGCGCGACTGGCGGGGACGCAGGGCAAGCTGACGCTCGCCCACGTGCACCGGGGCGAGATCGCGGAGGAGCTTCGCGACTCGCACGAGCTGCTCGAGCGCGAACGCGCGAACGCGGGCGTGCAGGCGGAGCTGGTGAGCGTGGTGGCGAGCACTCCCGGCCGCGGCCTGCACGAGCAGGCCGAGCAGCTGCACTCCGATCTGCTGGTCGTGGGCTCGTGCAGCCGCGGAGCCCTCGGGCGCGCGATGCTCGGCAACGACACCCGCGCGGCGCTCAACGGCGCCGCGTGCGCGGTCGCCGTGGCCCCCGTCGGCTATGCCGCCCACGCCGCGCCGTTCACGACGGTGGGCGTCGCGTACAACGGCTCGCCGGAGAGCGTCGCGGCGCTCGCCGCCGCGCGCGAGATCGCGGCGGCGACCCAGGCGCGGATCCGCGCGCTCGAAGTCGTCTCCGTCCCGTCCATCGCCTACACGGGCATCGTGCCCGCCGCGCTGGGCGAGAGCATCGACGCGCTGCTCGATCAGGCTCGCACCCGCATGGCGGAGCTGGCGGACGTCGAAGGGAGCGCCGTGTACGGCCTCGCCGGCGAGGAGCTCGCGAAGCTCGGCGAGGACGTGGACCTGCTGGTCGTCGGCTCGCGCGGCTACGGGCCGGTGCGACGCCTGGTGCTGGGCAGCACCTCCGACTACCTCCAGAGCCACGCGCGCTGCCCGCTGCTCGTGCTGCCGCGCACGCAGGAGAGCTCCCCGGACGCGGCACAGAGCGACGCCGTGGCGCAGGAGCCCGCCGGAGCGCTCGCAGGCTCGACGAGCGCCGTGGCCTCGGGCACGGGCACCGTGTAAAGGCGAGCGTCGAAGATGGAGCCCCGGTCGCAGCCGGAACCCCGCCCCGACAAATCCAGGCCCGTCTGCGGCCTCAGGTGGTCTCAGCGATCATTTCAATCGCTCCGCACGGGCACTCTTCCACGCAGATTCCGCAGCCCTTGCAGTAGTCCAGGTCAAACGCGTATCCGTCCCCCTCGTCCACCTTCAGCACCGCGTTATCAGGACACACGCCGTAGCAGTTGTCACAGCCGAAGCAATTACCGCAGCTGAGGCAGCGCCGCGCCTCGAACAGCGCGTTGGTCTCGTCCAGGCCCTTGGCGACCTCGGCGAAGCTCGACTGCCGGCGGACCAGGTCGAGCTGCGGCGCGACCGTCTTCGGCGCGTCGGCGTAGTACCACGTGTTGAGCTCCTCGAAGCTCGCGAGCTGCGGCTCGGCCGCGTGCACGAAGTCGGCTCCGCGCAGCCACGCGTCGATGTTGCGCGCGGCCTGCTTGCCGTGGCCGACGCCGACCGTGACGGTGCGCTCAGCGGGCACCATGTCGCCGCCCGCGAAGATGCCGGCGTGGCCGGTCATCATGCGCTCGTCGACCCGCACGACGCCGTCCTCGATCTCGAGGCCCGGCACGCCGTCGAGCAGCGACAGGTCGGCTTCCTGGCCGAGCGCGAGCACCAGCGAGTCGGCCGCCAGCTCCTCCGTCTCGCCGGTGGGCTGCGGGAAGCCGTCCTCGTCGAGCTCCATCCGCTCGAGCAGCAGCTTGCCCTCCTCGGCGTGCTTGATCGTCGATAGCCACTTCATCATCACGCCCTCCTCGAGCGCCTCCTCGACCTCGAAGTCGTGCGCGGGCATGCGCTCGCGGGTGCGCCGGTAGACGACGATCGCCGCCTCGGCGCCGAGGCGCTTGGCGGTGCGCGCGGCGTCCATCGCCGTGTTGCCGCCGCCGTAGATGACCACGCGGCGACCGAGCAGCGGGCGCTCCTCGCCCTCCATGCTGCGCAGCAGCGACACCGCGTCGAGCATGTGCGCGGCCTCGCCCGCGGGTATGTACGCGCGTTTGCCGATGTGCGCGCCGACCGCCAGGAACGCCGCGTCGAAGCCGCCGTCGCGCATCGCCGCGAGGATGTCTGTGACCTTGGCGTTCAGCTCCAGCGTCACGCCGAGGTCGAGGATGCGCTGCACCTCCGCGTCGAGCACGTCGCGCGGCAGGCGGTAGGTGGGGATGCCGAAGCGCATCATGCCCCCGGCCATCGGGCCCGCCTCGCGGATCGTGACCTGATGACCGCGGCGGGTCAGCTGGTAGGCGGCGGACAGGCCGGACGGGCCGGCGCCGACGACGAGCACGCGCTTGCCCGAGGGCTCCGCGTCGGCCTGCAGCCGCCACCCCTGCTTGATCGCCTCGTCGCCGAGGAAGCGCTCGACGCCGTGGATGCCGACGGTCTCGTCCAGCTGCGCGCGGTTGCACGCGGTCTCGCACGGGTGGTAGCAGACGCGCCCCATCACGCCGGGCAGCGGGTTGTCCTCGACGAGCACGCGCCATGCCTGCTCGTAGTCGCCGGACTCCGCGTGGTAGAGCCACTGCTGGATGTTCTCCCCCGCCGGGCAGCCGTGGTTGCACGGCGGCATGCGGTGCACGTACACGGGGCGCTCCTCGCGCCACGAGCCGGTCTTGTTGGCGAGGCTCGAGCCGACGTCCAGCGTGATCGCGAACGGCTTGTCCATCACGCGCCCACCGTCTCGGCCGCGACCGCGAAGCCGGGCTGGATCGGCGCCGCGTCGCCGATCAGCCCGAAGCGTCGGATGTTGCGGTCGGCGCCCGCCTGGATGCGGGCGATGACCTCGGTGTGCGGCTCCGGCTTGAACAGGTGCGCGAAGCGCCTCTGCGGGCGCAGGTACTCCTCGACCGGGACTTGGCGGCGGATCTTCGAGACGCCGGTGACCTCGCCGTCGCGCGCCTCGAACACGGGGAAGATGCCGGACTCCTTGGCCAGCCGCGCGATGCGGATCGTGTCCTTGGAGGCGCTGCCCCAGCCGAGCGGGCAGGGCACGAACACGTGCAGGTAGCGCGCGCCGCGGAGCTCCATCGCCGTCTGCACCTTGGCCTCGAGGTCGCGCAGCTCGGCGACGGTGGCGGTGGCGACGTAGGGGATCTCGTGCGCCATCGCGATCAGCGGCGCGCTCTTGCCCTGGCCGAAGACGTTGCCCGGTTCGGGACCGACGGCCTGGGTGGTGGCGGTGCGCGCGGCGGGCGGCGTCGAGCCGGAGCGCTGCACGCCGGTGTTCATGTACGCCTCGTTGTCGTAACAGATGTACAGCACGTCGTCGTTGCGCTCGAACATGCCCGACAGGCATGCCATGCCGATGTCGACCGTGCCGCCGTCGCCGCCCTGGCCGACGACGCGCACGTCCTCGCGCCCCTTGGCGCGCAGCGCGGCGGCGATGCCGGTGGACACCGACGGCGCGTTGGCGAACAGCGAGTGGATCCACGGGATCCGCCACGAGCTCTCGGGGTAGGGCGTGGAGAACACCTCCAGGCAGCCGGTCGCGTTGGCGGCGATCATCTGGCCATTGGTCGCGCGCATGGCGGCGTCGAGCGCGTAGCGCGCGCCGAGCGCCTCGCCGCAGCCCTGGCACGCGCGGTGGCCGCACGTGATCGAGTTGCTGCGCTCGCCGCCCGCCTGCACGGCGCGCTGCTCGGGGTCGAGCAGGCGGTTGCCCACCGCGAAGCTGCCCGTCTGGTAGAAGCGGATCGCGGGCGCCTTCATGCGTCGGCGCTCCCCGCCGCGGTGTTCGGCGCGCGCCTCATACCGGCCCCGCCGCGACTGCTCCGACGTCGCGCAGGATGTTCTCGGCGTGCGGCCCGGACGCGCGCGAGGCGCCCATGCGCGCGAGCTCGCGGTTGACGACGTCCCAGTCCATGTCGAGGAACGTCAGCGGCTCCAACCGATCGGCGGCCGCGTCCGCGAACAGGCCGCGCAGCGATGCCTTGGTGATGGGCCGCCCGCCGAGGCCCGCGATCGCGGTACAGGAGCGCGGCTGCACGCCGCCCGCGCGCTGGACGCCGGCGAGCGCGGCGTGGACGTCCATCGAGACGATGCCGCCGATGCCGACGGCGAGCGCCTTCTCGAGCACGAGCACGCGCTGCGCGCCCTCGAGCTCGCGGCGCACGGCGTCGAGCGGGAACGGGCGGAACGAGCAGATGCCGAGCGCGCCGATGCTCGTGCCCTGTTCGCGCAGCTCGTCGACGGTGTCCTTGACGGTGCCGAGCACGGAGCCCAGCGCGACGACGATCGTGTCGGCGTCCTCGGTGCGGTAGCCGCGCACGAGCCCGCCGGACTGCCGTGCGAACGCGGCGTCGAAGTCGGCGGCGATCTCGGGGATCAGCTCGAGCGCCTGCAGCTGCTTGGCGTGCGCCAGGTACTTGACCTCCATGAACGCCTCCGGCCCGACCATCGCGCCGATCGTGATCGGCTCGTCCGGGTCGAGCAGCTGGCGCGGCTGGAACGGCGGCAGGAACGCGTCGACCTGCTCCTGCGCGGGCATCTCGACGCGCTCGACGGCGTGCGTGAGGATGAAGCCGTCCATGCACACCATCACCGGCGCGGACAGCTCCTCGGCGAGCCGGAACGCCTGTATGTGCAGGTCGAGCGCCTCCTGGTTGGTCTCCGCGTACAGCTGGATCCAGCCGGAGTCGCGCTGGGACATCGCGTCGCTGTGGTCGTTCCAGATGTTGATCGGCGCGCCGATCGCGCGGTTGGCGACGGTCATCACGATCGGCAGCCCCAGGCCGGACGCGTTGTACAGCGCCTCGGTCATGTACAAGAGGCCCTGGCTGGCGGTGGCGGTGTACGCGCGCGCGCCGGTGGCGGAGGCGCCGATGGCGACGGACATGGCGGCGAACTCGGACTCGACGTTGACGAACTCGCACGGCGCCAGCTCGCCGCTCTTGACGATCTGCGACAGGTTCTCGACGATGTGCGTCTGGGGAGAGATCGGGTAGGCGCAGATGACCTCGGGGCGGCACAGCGCCACCGCCTCGGCGACCGCGCGCGAGCCCTCAAGCTGGCGTGGCACCGCTCAGCTCCCGCAGCTCGTCCGAGACCCACTCGTTGGCGGCCTGCGCCGCCGCGACGTTGCCCTCCCCCACCGCTCCCGCGAAGCGCTCGCGGATCGCGCGCGCGACCGCGTCCAGCGAGATCGGCTCCGCGAGCGAGGCGGTCAGCGCCGCGAAGCCGCCGAGCAGCGCCGCGTTGGCGACCGGCCTGCCGGTGTGGGCGCGCGCGAGGTCGGACGCGGGCACCGTCAGCAGCCGCTCGTGGCGAAAGCCCTTGACGAACTCCCCCAGCCCGAGCTCGTCGAAGCTCTTGGCGGAGTTGATCAGCATGAAGCCGTCGGGCTTGAGGCCCGCGAACACGTCCACCTGGTGCAGCAGCGTGGGATCCTGCACGATCAGCGCGTCGGGCTCCACGACGGGCTCGCGCGTGCGGATCTCGCGGTCGTCGATGCGGCAGAACGCCACCACCGGCGCGCCCATGCGCTCGGAGCCGAAGCTGGGGAACGCCTGCGCGTAGCGGCCCTCGTCGAACGCCGCCAGCGACAGCATCTCCGCGGCCGTGACCACGCCCTGCCCGCCGCGGCCGTGGATGCGCACCTCGAACACGCGCCGACCCCGATCCCCTACCGGCGCTCGTCCGGCGCGCCGCGGGCCGCCTCGATGCCCGCTCCGCGACCGCGTGCCGCGTCCAACAGCAGCCGCTGCTCCGCGGTCGCGACCAAAGCACGTGTCCGGTCGACCGCGTCGACGCTGACCGATATCGCGTCTATGCCAGCACGCACGAGCAACTCCGCATACTCGGGATGCACGGAGGGCGCCTGACCGCAGATCGAGGTGCGCAGCCCCAGCCGCCGCGCCGTCGGGATCAGCTCGCGCAGGTACGCCGTGACGGCGGGATCGCGCTCGTCGAACGTCTCGGCCAGCACCTCGTTGTCGCGGTCGGCGCCGAGCAGCAGCTGCGTGAGGTCGTTGGAGCCGACCGAGATGCCGGTGACGCCGAGCGCGGCGTAGTCGGCGAGGTTGAACAGCACCGACGGCACCTCCGCCATCACCCACAGCTCGAAGCCCACGCGGTCCAGCAGGCCGGACTCGGCGATCAGCGCGCGGCAGGCGCGCAGCTCGCGCGTGGTGCGCACGAACGGCAGCATCACGTGCAGGTTGTGCAGGCCCGCGTCCCACACCTGGCGCAGCGCCGCCAGCTCCAGCGCGAACACGTCGGGCTCGCGCGTGTAGCGCAGCGCGCCGCGGTAGCCGATCATCGGGTTGGACTCGTGCGGCTCGAAGCGCTCGCCGCCGCGCAGCCCCGAGAACTCGTTCGTGCGGAAGTCGATCGTGCGGTAGGTGACCGGCCGCGGCGCGAAGCCCGCCGCGAACGTCGTCAGCCCGTCGGCCATGCGCGCCACGAACTCGTCCCCGCGGCCCTCCTCCAGCAGCGTGCGCGGGTGATCGCCCGCGAGCGCCTCCAGCACCATCATCTCCGCGCGCAGCAGCCCCACCCCGTCGACCGGCAGATCCTTCACGCGCTCCACCTGCGAGGGCTCTGAAAGGTTTACGAGGATCTGCGTGGCGGTGACCGCCGCGCCGTGGGAAGGGAGCGTCCGGCCGGCGGGTCCCGCGGTGGCTGTCGGGCCGGCCGCGGCTCCCGCGGCGGCATCGGACGGGCCGGCGGGCGCAGCGGCGGGACGAGCCCCCTCGTATACGAGGCCGCGGGTGGCGTCCACGGTCACGATCTCGCCGTCGCGCAGCTTGCGCGTCGCTTCCCCCGTGCCCACCACGCACGGGATGCCGAGCTCGCGCGAGACGATCGCCGCGTGGCAGGTCATGCCGCCGGAGTCGGTGACCACGGCGGCGGCGCGGCGCAGCAGCGGCAGCCAGTCGGGCGAGGTCATGTGCGTGACCAGGATGTCGCGGTCGTTCAGCTTGGTGGCTTCGTCGAGCGTCTTCAGCACCCGCGCGGCGCCGCTCGCGCTGCCGGGCGCGCCGCCGAGGCCGTGCAGCAGGATCGCCTGGGGCTGGGAGCCGTCGGCGCCGGAGGAAACGCTCGCGCCGGGGGCGCCGGGGGGCCCGCCGCCGGTGGCGCCCGCGGCCGAGCCCGCGGTGGCGCCCTGCAGCGTGGTGATGGGCCGGCTCTGCAGCATCCACAGCCGCCCGTCGGGGTCGTATGCCCACTCGGTGTCCTGCGGCGAGCCGTAGTGCTGCTCGATGCGACGGCCGAGCTCGGCGACGGCGACGACCTCCTTGTCGCTGAGCACAGGCTGCAGCGCCTCGTCCTCGGTGAGCGCGCGGCGGCGCGTGCCGCCGCTGGGGTCGTATTCGATCACGAGGTCCTTGTGGTGGACCTCCCGCGCGCGGATCGCGAGCGTGGGCTTCTCGACGAGGTAGCGGTCGGGCGAGACCGAGCCGGACACGACGGCCTCGCCGAGACCGAACGAGCCCTCGATCACGAGCTCGTCGCGACTGCCGGTGGCGGGATTGACGGTGAACATCACGCCGGCGCGCGTGGAGGCGACCTGCCACTGCACCACGACCGCGATGTCCATGTCCGCCTGCGCGAAGCCGTTGACCGCGCGGTAGTAGATCGCGCGCGCGCCGAACAGCGAGCGCCAGCAGCGGCGCACGGCATCGATCACGGCGTCGGCGCCGCGGATGTTCAGGAACGTCTCGTTCATCCCCGCGAACGACGTGGAGGCGGTGTCCTCGGCGGTCGCCGAGGAGCGCACCGCCACCGGCAGGGCCGGGTTTTCACCCGCGCCGCCGGCCAGCTCGCCATAGTGCCTGCGGATCTCCTGCGCGAGCGGCTCGGGCAGCGGTGTGCGGTCGAACAGCTCGCGCGCGCTGGCGCTCGCCGCCTGCAGCGCGGCGGTGTCCTCGACGTCGACGGAGTCGAGCAGCTGCGCGAGGCGCTCGCGCAATCCCGTGCGAGCCAGGAACGCAGCGTACGTGGGGGCGCCGACGACGAAGCCGTCGGGAACCGGCAGCCCGGCGGCGACGAGCTCGCCCAGGTTCGCGCCCTTGCCGCCGGCGTAGGCGACGTCGCCGCGGCGCAGGCTGGCGAACGGACGCGCGACCTGCTCGGTCGTGAGTGAGGCATTTGACTCGGTGGCAACGCTCATCGGCTCACAGCTCCTGGCTCGCTTGCTCGCGGTGGTGGTGTGATCACAGTCAACCGCCGCGCGAGCGCCGCTGCCACCGCACTCCTCACTGACACGGCTCCGTAGTTCTCACCGACGGCGCGCACACCGGCTGGCCCTAACGTGGACAGCGCCCGAGGTCGAGCCCCGCCTCTAGCCACCTCTTACCCACACGAGCCACAGGAGACGCCAGGATGCCCACTCGAGTCGCCATCAACGGCTTCGGCCGCGTCGGACGCAGCGTGCTTCGGATCGCGCACGAACGCGGCGAGGAGCTGGAGGTCGTGGCGGTCAACGACCTCACCGACGCCGACACGCTCGCGCATCTGCTGCGTCACGACTCCGTGTTCGGAGCGTTCCCCGGCACGGTCGAGTCGATCCCGGGCGAGCTGCTGGTGGCGGGCCGCCCGATCCGCGCGCTGGCCGAGCCGGCGATCTCGAGCCTGCCGTGGCGGGAGCTGGAGGTGGACGTGGTGATCGAGTCCACGGGCCGCTACCGCACGCGCGCGGCGGCCGCCGAGCACCTCGACGCGGGCGCGCGCAAGGTGATCATCTCCGCGCCCGCGAAGGGATCGGAGCCGGTCGACGCGACGGTGGTCATCGGCGTGAACTTCGAGGCGACGTACGACCCCGAGCGCCACCACATCATCAGCAACGCCTCGTGCACGACCAACTGCCTGGCGCCCGTCGCGAAGGTGCTGCACGAGACCGTGGGCATCAGCCACGGCCAGATGACGACCGTGCACGCGTACACCGCCGACCAGAACCTGCTCGACGGGCCGCACAAGGACCTGCGCCGCGCCCGCGCCGCGGCGCTCAACCTCGTACCCACCTCCACGGGCGCGGCGAAGGCGCTCGGCCTCGTGATCCCCGAGCTCGACGGCCGCCTCGGCGGGATCGCCGTGCGCGTGCCGACGCCGACCGGGTCGATCGTCGACCTGACGGTCGAGGCGGAGCGCGCGACGAGCGTCGAGCAGATCAACGGCGCGTTCCGCGACGCCGCCGAGCGCGGCCCGCTGCACGGCATCCTCTCCTACAGCGAGGAGCCGCTCGTCTCCAGCGACATCGTCCAGTCGCCCTTCTCCTCGATCTTCGACTCGCAGCTGACGAGCGTGATGGACGGGACGCAGGTGAAGGTGATCGCGTGGTACGACAACGAGTGGGGCTACTCGAGCCGGCTCGTCGATCTCGCCGCGAGGGTCATGGCGCCGGTGCCCGCCGGGGTGTAGCCCGATGCGAGCGATCTCCGAACAGCAGCTCGAACACGCGCTCGGCGCGCTGCGAACACCGGAGCCACGGGTGGTGGCCAGCGGCAACCACGCCACGCCGCGCGTGCTGCTCGACGTGCTCGAGCGCACCGTGGAGCGCTACCGGCTGTTCATGCTCGCCGCGCAGGGCCCGCTGCCAGAGCGCGACGGCGTGATCTTCGAGACGCCGTTCGTGGGGCCGGGGATGCGCGACGCGGGCGCGCGCCTGGACTACCTGCCGATGCGCCTGTCGCTCGTGCCGCGGCTGTTCGCCACCGTCCGCACCCCGAACGTGGTGCTGTTGCACACCTCCACTCCGCGCAACGGCAGGGTGTCGCTGGGGATCGAGGTGAACGTGCTCGTCGCCGCGATCGAGCAGGTGCGCGCGCACCACGGCCTGGTCGTCGCGCAGATGAACCCGCAGATGCCGTACACGTTCGGCGACGGCGAGCTCGACGAGGAGCTGATCGACATCGCGATCGAGGTCGACGAGCAGCTGCCCTCCCCGGAGCTCAGACCGGCGAGCGCGGACACCGACCTGATCGCGGAGCAGGTGGCCCAGCTGGTCTCCGACTCCTCGACGCTGCAGATGGGCATCGGGCAGGTTCCCGACGCGACGCTGCGCGCGCTCGAGCATCGGCACGAGCTTGCGATCTGGTCGGAGATGATCAGCGACGGCGTGATGGAGCTCGAACACGCGGGCGCGCTCGAGCGCACGCGCCCGATCATCTGCTCGTTCATGTTCGGCTCGCCCGAGCTCTACAGCTGGGTCGACGCCAACCCGCGCGTGCGGATGACGCGCACGGAGGTCGCCAACGACCCCGCGCGCATCGCCGCGCACTCGGCGATGGTGTCCGTCAACACCGCGCTGCAGGTCGACCTCTCAGACCAGGCCGGCGCCAGCCACATCGGCGGGCGGCTGTACTCGGGGTTCGGCGGCCAGCCCGACTTCGTCTCCGGCGCACTGCACTCGCCCGGTGGGCATGCGGTGATCGCGCTGCGTTCTTGGCATGAGCGCAGCGACAGCTCCACGATCGTGCCGCACCTGACACAGCCGGTTACCTCGTTCCAGCACTCCGCGGTGATCACCGAGCAGGGGTGTGCGCATCTGTTCGGGCGCAGTGCGCGGGCGCAGGCGCGGTTGATCATTGATAAGGCCGCGCATCCGGATGCTCGGGAGGAGCTGCGGGAGCATGTCGGGGCGCTTGCGCTGGGGCGCTGAGGTCACTCTCAGAGCCAGATACAGGCCGTGGTTGGGTCGTCCAGTTGTTAGGATTGTGTCACTGGCCCTTGCGTATGCCGAACTTCGGTGGAACCATGCGCGCGACATTCGCGGGCAGCACATGGGTCTGCCCGTCGGCTGGCGACAGGGATAGGTGATGAGGATCTTCAGGACGGTTATCGCGGTGCCATTGCCGGTGGCTGCTGCGCTCGTGCTCCTGCTGATTGCTGCGGGTGTCGTGATGGCCAGCGAAAGCTCCCCGCCACTAAAGGTGTGCGTGCCGACGAAAGAAAGCAAGCCGCTCGTCACGCCCAGAACCGGGAATCCAATCTCGTGCAAGACGGGATACGCGATAGAGGAACTGGGCCGACCCGCCGCTGTCGAAGGCGGCGTCGCGACGGCCACGGGTTTTGGGTCCGGAGAAGAAACCACCATCTCCGCTCCGTCGGTCACTGCGACATCAGCTATCGAGTTGACCCACGAGGGCGGCGACGACCCCGTCGTAGGGTGGTATGTCAAGTCGCGGACGCCGGGTGTAGGGTTTGTGGTCGTGGGCGGCGGGAACGTAGACATCGACTGGGCCGTCATCAATTAGGCGCTAGGAACGAAGCGGGCGCCGGGCGCCGGTGGAATGCGCTTGAGCACCCGACATTTGCTCCGTACGCACCGCGCCCGGGCTACCCGGCTGGAATCTGGCTCCCTGACGAACTGCCCCCGCAGACCGCCGTCGAGCTGGCGGATGAGCTGCTCGAAGACATCGGCTTCCGGGCTCTTGAGCTCGGGGGTTTTCTGAGCACCGCCGATGGCGAACTTATTGCCAGCGGGGTAGAGCTTGCCCTCCCAAGCGCAGATAGCCGCGTAGTCAACCTCGCGGTTGAAGCTTTGAAGCTGGCTGCTTCCGAACAGAGCCGGCTCACGCCGCTACAGGCAGGTGGCCTCATCGCGGGCGGCTTGCTTCTAGCCTGGTTTCTCGCTGCCAGCTGAGATCCACCCGAAGCGAACCCGGCGACTCAGCCTTGTGTGCCCAGACCGACTGCGATAGGCCACGAACGGCCGGGATCGGACGAGCGGAACAAAACACCCGTTCGAGTCCGGTTGTGCACACCACTTGACGAGGCAATGACGCCCTTGCGAATGGTTTGCGCATAAGCTGGAGCGCATGCGCAAACTGTTTGACTCGCTGACGCACTGGCTGCGCCACCCGAATGTCACCGTGGCAAGCAATCTCTGGTTCGTCGTCGGCGCAGGCATCCTCGTGGCAGGGCTGCTCGGCGGAGCCTTGGCGAAGCTGACCAGCTTCCCGTTCGGATGGTTGATCGTGGTCGCAGCGGGAGTCTTTTTGCTCGTGACGGGGGCGCCAGCATGGTGGTCAGGGCACGTGGATGGCAGAAGCTCGGGGTAGACCCGCCGGAGCCAGGAGAGGACCAGAAGCGGGACGAGCTACGCCAAGCAGTTGGACGAATCCTCGCTGAGCTCGAGAATGCTAGAGGCGCAATCGAACGATCAGCAAGTGCGCAGGAGTGGTGGCTCGAACCGTTGCGGATAGAGGACTGGAATACCTCGGCGGACATACTGACGAAGGCCGAGCTTGATGAGGCGCACAAGGCTACGCGGATTGCTTATCGGCATATCGCTGAACTCAACCAGATTGCCAAGGAGACTTACGAAGGCGCAGTACAGCGTCTCGCGGAAGATGGCGTGCACTATCCAGCGGGCGCTCGCCCCAGGGCTAATGGGAACAGTACGTTCTGGCAAGCCGTTTCCGCAATTCGACAGGCAGAAGCCGCGCTTGAGAACGCGCAAAGCGAATGACTGCCTCGACGGAGACGGAGCCGGTCATGTTGAGCGCCTGGGACGATGTGGTCCGAGTGTCCGGCTTGGACCCATCTCGGGTACATCTCCTTCCCGTACCCGGTGCCGCAGTCGCAGACCACAACAAGGCAGCCTGCTATCCGCCGCACATCGACCTCCAGGACGAACCCCATGACCTCTTGCATGGCGCGATGCTTGAGGAGGCGAACCTGCCAGAACACAGAGACAAGCATCGAATCGCGATCTACGAGGACATTGACGGCGACGATCCGCTCGCCGTAGCGATCATGGCTGGAACTCTTCGTCATGAGCTACGGCATGCTGAGCAACGCGAGGCTTGGGGCGGCGACCTCTTTGCCTTGGATGAGTTGGCCGATCAACTCGTTTCATGGAAGGTGGGTGGATTGCCCAAGGCAGCCTTCCTCTACCACGCTAAGCCGATTGAGCTTGACGCGAACGCAGCGAGCGCGCTGTACCTGCGCGAACGGTATCCGACACAACTTCGAGCGATCCTAGACAGCGAAGACGGTGTGCTTGCTCGATCTAATATCCCGCCGGGCGCCCTAGATGATCTTCCGACCAAGACCGTCTGTTTCATGTTCACTCTCCGAGAGGTCGCAGAAGACCCAATTCGCTCACCCAGCAGCCTCTCGTTCCGCAACAGACTACGCTTGGTCGCCCCACGATGGGCGCGCCTTTGGGATGCCATGGATGCGGAGGCTCACTAGTAGGAGGGCATCCGGCAACGTTGTACCCGGCTCTGCAGTCAACAAGACACCACACCGTGGTGCGACTTCAAGCCACTGCTGCGAACTCGCGCTCGACCTCTCCATCCACGGTGCGCTGAAAGCACACAAGCAGCTCCTCGTCTAGAACAGCGGCGATGCGCTGTAGCGTAGGAAGCTGCGGGATGTGTGTTCCCTTCTCCAGTCGAGAGACCGCGCTGTGCGATGTACCGGCAGCCTTAGCGACTTCCCCCTGAGTCAGCCCGAGCTCGAACCGGCGCTCGCGGAGATGCGCGGCGATCGGATTGATCTCGCGGAGGGCACGGATGCGCGCGTACTCAGCACGAGCGTCGCGGTACGCCTCACTGCGCTCCGCACGATCCTCAGCCGCCTCGACAGCGCTGCGTCCAACAGGACCCTTGACGGTGACAGCCATCGACAGAGCTTATCACGGATGGTAAGTGCTTACCCGTTGCGTGAGCCCGGCGGCGCGTCATGTCCAGCGGCCCGAGGCGGCAGTCGGGGGCGAGCGTCCATCCTCGCCCGGAAGTCATCCATCCGCATTTCCGCCTTCCTTCGGTCGCTCGCTGGAACGGCGCCCGTGTTCTTCTCGAAGGCATGCAGCAGGATCAGCAGGTTGCCCGAACGCTGGTAGAGCACGCGGTAGCGGGTCTTGGCGAACCGGACCCGCAACTCGCGCAACTCCCCCGCAATCTGCGACGTGACCGGGAACTCCGGCGGCGGATCACTCGGACGACGGCCGTTCAGATGCTCCTCGATGGCATCATCGATCTTGGCGACCGCGAGAGGCCGTGAGTTCAGAAGTCCCGCAAGAAAATCATCGACAGGCTCTCTACCCCGCCCATCTCGGTAGAAGACGGCCTGCGTGCGCCGTCGCGACCACACCGGATTCGCCGCCGACTGAACCATTGCTGGTCGTTTCAGACTTGCCATCGGCCCAGAGGCTAGAAAATGCTCCGGCGCACAACGCGTTCACGGCCGTCTCGCGAGGACGTCTCACGTCGTGACGTTGCGATACAGCCGCACGGCGAGCGCGAAGAACACGATCAGGATCCCGCCCGACCAAGCGAGCGACTGCCACACCCAGTGGTGCGTCGGTTCGCCCTGCAAGAGCGCGCGCACCGCGTTGATCGTGACGCTCACCGGCTGGTGGCGCGCGAACGGCTGCAGCCAGCCCGGCATCGTCGCGACGGGCACGATCGCGGAGCTCGCGAACACGAGGATGAAGAACGGCAGGATGCCCGCCACCTGCGCCGTTTCGGGGTCCTTCGTGAGCAGCCCGATGCTCGCGTAGATCCACGAGAAGCAGTAGCCGAAGAAGATCACCAGCAGCAGCCCCGCGATGATCGCGCCGATGCTGCCGTGGAAGCTGAAGCCCACGAGCAGACCCAGGCCGACCATCAGCGCCAGCGAGAACACGCTGCGGGCGAGATCCGCCAGCGTGCGCCCCGCGAGCACGGCGGAGCGCGCCATCGGCAGGCTGCGGAAGCGATCGATCACGCCGCTGCGGAGATCATCCGCGAGGCCGATCGCGGTCGCCATGCTGCCGATCATCACCGCCTCGATGAACACCGCCGGGACGATGTAGTCGACGTAGCTCACGCCCGGGATGTGGATCGCGCCGCCCAGCACGTAGCGGAACAGCACCAGCAGCAGCGCCGGCTGCAGCGCCGAGATCACGAGCAGCCGCGGGTTGCGCACGATGCGCAGGAGGTTGCGCCTCGCGACGCCTGCGACGTCGCGCAGCGCCGCGGCGCTCAGGTGCGGCCGGGGCGCGGCTGGCATGGGCTGCGGCGCGGACGCGGGCTGCGGGGCCGGTGCGGGCCGCGGATGGCCGTCGGGCGCGGCGGGCGCGACGAGGACCGGCGCCTCTCCCCCGATCGCGCCATCCTCGCCGCCGCCCGGGCGGCCGGTGAGCGCGAGGAACACGTCGTCGAGCGATGGATGGCGGATGCCGAGGTCGTCGAGCGCCACCCCCTCCTCCTGCAGGCGCTGCCCGGCGGCGATCAGCACCTGCGTGGCGCCCTTGGTGGGCACGCTGACGCTGCGCTGGTCTGCGTCGATCCGCGGCTCCCCCTGGCCGAGCTGCGCGATCAGCGCCGCGGCCCGGTCGAGGTCGGCGGCGCTCGTCACGCGCGCCTCGAGCACGTCGCCGCCGAGGCGGTCCTTCAGCTCGGCGGCGGTGCCCTGCGCGACGATCGAGCCGGAGTCGAGCACGGCGATGCGGTGCGCGAGGTGCTCGGCCTCCTCCATGTACTGCGTCGTCAGGAGCACCGTGGTGCCGTCGGCGACGAGGTCCTGGACGAACCGCCACACGTCGTTGCGGGTGCGGGGATCGAGGCCGGTGGTGGGCTCGTCGAGGAACAGCACGCGTGGGCGGCCGATCAGGCTGGCGCCCACGTCCAGGCGCCGGCGCATGCCGCCGGAGTACGTCTTCACGAGTTTGTCGGCGGCATCGGTGAGCGAGAAGCGCTCCAGCACGTCGGCAGCCTGGCGGCGGCGCTCGGCCTTGCCCAGGCGGTAGAAGAGCCCCACCAGCTCGAGGTTCTCACGGCCGGTGAGCAGCTCGTCGACGGCCGCGAACTGCCCCGTGAGGCCGATCTGCGAGCGCAGCCGCGCGGCGTCCGCGACGACGTCGCAGCCGGCGACGCGCGCGTGCCCGCCGTCGGGCTTCAGCAGCGTGGCGAGGATCCGCACGAGCGTTGTCTTGCCGGCGCCGTTGGGGCCGAGCAGCGCGAGCACCCTCCCCTCCTCCGCGAGCAGGTCGATGCCGGCGAGCGCGCGCGTCGAGCCGAAGCGCTTCTCCACCGCCTGCACTTCGATCATCGCCATCCGCGACCCCCGATCATCAGCTGCTCGCCAGCGCTTTCAGCGGCGTCATGCGCGTGACCCGCCAGGCAGGGTATATGCCACCGAGCACGCCGATCGCGACGCCCACGAGCAGGCCGCGGCCGAGACCCCAGGCGGTGACCGATGGCGAGACGTACGTGCTCACGCCGAGCGCGCCGACCAGCAGCCCGCCGCCGATCACTCCCAGCAGCAGCCCGGCGGCGGCCCCGAGCACGCTCACGGCGACGCCTTCGCCGAAGATCAGGCTGGCGACGCGGACGGGCGACCAGCCGACGGTGCTGAGCAGCGCGAGCTCGCCCTGGCGTTCGATGATCGACATCGCCATCGTGTTGGCGACGCTGATCGCGCCCACGATTAGCGCGATCACGACGATCACGAGGATCGCCTTGGAGATCAGCGTGCCGTTGGCGCCGGCGCGCAGCGCCTGCTGCGGGTCGGTGATCACCTGCGTGCCGGGGAAGTCGCGTTCGATGCCGCGCGCGGCGCGGCTGGCGCGCACGCCCGTCGCGAGCTGCACCACGACGTCGGTCACCTCCGCGGGACGGCCCGTCAGCTGCTGGGCCTGCGCGAGCGAGAGCACGGCGCCCGAGTCCTCGAACAGGACGCCCGCGTGGTAGATCCCCGCCACCCGGTATGCGCGCCCGTGGATCGTCAGCCGGGCGCCCGGCAGCAGGTGCAGCTGCGCGGCGAGGCGATCGCCCACGAGCGCTTCGCTGGCCTGCGCGCGCGGAAGCGCGCCGCCGGTCAACACGAGGTTGTGCGTGAAGAATCCCGCCGGGTCCGCGCCGAACACGATCGCGCCGGGATCCGCCTTGACGCCTTCCACGACCAGCAGCAGCGGCGTGGCGTGCGCCACCTGCGAATTGGCGCCGAGGCGCCCCACGATCGATTCGGGCAGCATCGACGCCGTCGGGTCCGACACGTTGGCCTGGAACACGCCCAGCTCGGAGCCGCCTAGATGCACGAACCCGGCTGCCGTTTCCCTGAGCCCCTGCGTGAACGACAGCAGCGCCACGATCGTGGCCACGCCGACGGCGATGCCGAGCGCGGTGAACACGGTGCGCGCCGAGCGCCGCAGGAGGTTGGTGGTGATGATCGCGAGCATCGCGCGGTCGCTAGCTCGAGCAGAGGGCTGTGGGAGGTGACGCCTGCGGCGCCTTGATCGTGCCGTCGATCAGCGTCAGCGTGCGGTCGGCGCGCGCGCCCACGGAGGGGTCGTAGCTGACGATCACGAGCGTCATGCCGAGCTCCTCGCGCAGCCTGAACAGCAGGTCGAGCACGCGCTCGGAGGTGCTCGAGTCGAGCGCCCCGGTGGGCTCGTCGGCGAGCAGCAGCCGCGGCTCGTTGGCGAGCGCGCGGGCGACGGCCACACGCTGGCTCTCCCCGCCCGAGAGCTCCGACGGCAGGTGCTCCGCGCGGTCGGCGAGCCCGACCTCCTCGAGCAGCGCGAGCGCGCGGCGGTGGCGCTCGGCACGATGCACGCCGGCGCCGATCAGCGGCACTTCGACGTTCGCCCGCGCCGACAGCGCGCCGAGCAGCAGGTGGCGCTGGAACACGAAGCCGACGAGCTCGCGTCGCGCGCGAGCCGGCCGCGGCTGCGTCCACACCGCGCGGCCATCGATCTCCACGCGCCCCGTGTCCGGCTGCTCCAGCCCGCCGACGAGCGCCAGCAGCGTGCTCTTGCCCGAGCCGGAGCGGCCGGTGATCGCGACCGCCTCCCCCGCCGCGATGTCGAGTGACACCTCGCGCAGGGAGCTGATGCGGCCGAAGCTCTTGCTGACGCCCTGCACCGCGACCGCCGCGCCGGCGCGAGCGCTCACGTCTTGACCTGCACCGGGTAGTCGAGGTTGAGCGTCACCGCGCCCGCGGTGATCACCGCGCGGAACGTCAGCGGGTAGCCGACGGCCGACGACGGCCACTTGAACACATCCGAGAAGCGCCCCTTGAACGTGTAGTGGGAGCGGTGCGCCACGACCTGGCCGGCGAACATGTACTCGTAGCTGACGCTCGCGGCCGCCGGCTGGCCGCCGCGCGTGACGGTGAAGTGAATTGGCCAGGCCGCTTCCACCTTGGGCTTGTGGGTGCCCGCGCGCATGCTCGCGGTGACCCCGCCTGAGGACGCGCTGACGGAGTGGGCATTGGCGCCGGCGACGGCGGTGGAGACCGAGGGCTGGGTGGCACCGGTCGCGGGGGCGGTCGTGCTGGCGGGTGCGGTGGTGACACTTGTGGAGCCGGCCTTGGTGCTCGTCGTGGTGCTGCTGGAGGAGCCGCCGCAGCCGGCGAGCGCCAACAGCGATCCACCTACCAGGACGAGAAGCCCCAGACGCTTGCGGCACGCTGCGAGGGTCGGCACTGTCGAGGTCATGATCGCCACTCCTTGTTTCTTCAGGGGGTCACACCGGCGATACGTAGATTCTCGCGCACGGCGCAGTCGGTCATCGGTGTGTTCCCGCCGAACGCAGGGCGCGTTCCCCGCTGCCACCGCGGAGTTTCCACGGATGCCCCCAGCGCACCCGCCTGTCAGCATCCGCGCCATCGACTCTGCGCTGCTCTCGGCCCTGGCGGACCCCGCCACCTACGACGGAGCGCCGGTCGCCGTGCACGAGACGCACGCGTCGTGGGTGTTCGTGGCCGGCGGGCACGCGTACAAGGTCAAGAAGCCGGTGGCGCTCGGCTTCCTCGACTACAGCACGCTCGAGCGGCGGCGCCTCATGTGCCACGAGGAGGTGCGCGTCAACCGGGAGCTCGCGCCGGGGATCTACCTCGGCGTGCGCGCGATCGTGAGCGCCGGGACGGGCTTTGCGTTCGCCGCGGACGACGGCGCGCCGGGCGCGGTCGAGTACGCGGTGCTGATGCGCAGCTTCGACGAGGCGGACACGCTCGCGGGCCTGATCGCACGCGAGGAGCTGCGCGCGGAGCATCTGCGGGCGGTGGCGCAGCGGCTCGTCGCGTTCCACCGCGACGCGCCGGTCGTGCCCGGCGGCGAAGCGGAGGCGCTGCTGGACGCGTGGCGGCTCAACCTGCGGGAGCTCCGCGACGTCGATCGCGCGTTGGGCCTTCCGGCGGAGATCGCGGAGGACTTCGGCGAGGCGTTCGTGCACGCGCACGCGAGCGAGCTGGAGCGCCGCCGCGAGGCGGGACTCGTGCGCGACGGGCACGGCGACCTGCGCTGCGAGCATGTGCTTGCGATCCCCGAGGTGCGAATCGTCGACCGCATCGAGTTCGACCCCGGGTTGCGCCACGGCGACGTCGCGCGCGATCTGGCGTTCCTGACGATGGACCTCGAGGCCCGGGACCAGCGGTGGGCGGCCGCGGCGCTGCTCGCGGAGTACCGGGCCGGCGGCATCGACGCGGGCAGCGAGGCGCTGCTGAGCTTCTACGGCGCCTACCTGGCGCTGGTGCGGGCCAAGGTGGCGCTCGTCGCGGCCGCGGAGCACGCGGGCGAGGGTGAGGATCAAGAGGAGCGCAGCGCGCAGGCGCTCGCGCAGGCACGCTCGATGTGGGCGCTCGCGGAGCACCTGTGCTGGCGCGCGCGGGCACCGGCGGCGCTCGTCGTGTGCGGCCCCGCGGCGAGCGGCAAGTCGACGCTCGCGGCGGAGCTCGCGCGCCGCTCCGGCTACGAGGTGCTCTCCTCGGACGCGGTGCGCAAGGCCGCCGCCGGCCTCGCCGCGACCGAGCGCGCGGCTCCAGAGCACTACAGTCACCGCTTCACGCATCGCATCTACGAGCTGCTCGCCGGCCGCGCCCAGGAGCTGCTGCGCGACGGCGCGGGCGTGATCGTGGACGCGACATGCCGCTCGCGGGCGGAGCGCTCGACCCTGCTGGGGCGGCTGGCGCGCGCGGGCATGCCGCGCCTGGTGGTGCGCTGCGAGCTGCCGCTCGAGCTGGCGCTGGAGCGGGCGGCGCTGCGCGAGCGCGACAGCGCGCGCGTGTCCGACGCCGGGCCGCAGATCGTGGCCGAGCAGTTCCGCTCGTTCGAGCCGCTCGAGGAGCTGCCGCCGGAGGACGTGCTGGCGCTGAACACAGCGCAGCCGCTCGACGCCCAGGCCGCGGCCGTCATGCACGCGCTGGACCGTCGGCGATGATGTGCGTGCCTGCGCCGCCGGCGAGGATCGTGGCGGCGCTCGAGAGCGCGCCGATAGCGGCGATTCGGCCCGTTTCGGTGGCGAAGCGGCAGGCAGCTTCGACCTTGGGGCGCATCGAGCCGGCGTCGAACTGCGCGGGGTCGAGCTCGTGGGCGAAGGCTTCGCTGCGCGTGCGCTGTGGCGTGGTCGCGCTCGACGTAGGGCACGTCGGTGAGCAGCAGCAGCGCGTCCGCCTCCAGCTCGCGCGCGAGCAGCGCAGCGGAACGGTCCTTGTCGATCACCGCCTCGACGCCGCGCAGCGCTCCGTGCTCATCGACGAGCACCGGGATCCCGCCGCCGCCGACGCACACCACGAGCACGCGCGCGGCCACCAGCATCCGGATCGTCGGCAGCTCGACGATCAGCATCGGCTCCGGTGAGGCGACGACGCGGCGCCAGCGCTCGCCGTCGCGGGCGACCGTCCAGCGGCGCTCCCGGGCGAGGCGCGCGGCCGTGTCGCGGTCGTAGCCCGGTCCGATCGGCTTGCTGGGAGCCGCGAACGCGGGATCGGCCCCGTCGACCACAACCTGCGTCAGCAGCGTCGCGGTCGAGGTCCCTGGCAACCGGTTGGTGAGCCCCTGCTCGAGCAGGTAGCCGATCATGCCCTCGGACTCGGCGACGAGCACGTCCAGCGGGTACGGCGCGACCTGCGGGTATGCCTCGCCCTGCAATGCGAGCAGCCCCACCTGCGGTCCGTTGCCGTGCGTGACGACCACCTGGTGGTGGCGGGCGAGCTCGGCCAGCGAGTCGACCGCCAGCTCGACGTTGTGGCGCTGGTGAGCCTCGTCCGCGGGCTCGCCGCGGCGCAGCAGCGCATTGCCCCCGAGTGCGGCCACCACCAGCATCCAGGCAATCCTGCCCGTACCGTGGTTGTGCGCCATCGGCGCATCCCACGGACCGTGCTACGCAGTTTCTACGGAGGCGCGGCCGCTCGCATGCGAGTGTGTGCCCCATCCGTCGAGGACCCCTATGAGCTCATACATGCGCGTTCTGCGCCACCAAGACTTCCGCTACCTGTTCGTGGGCCAGGCCGCCAGCGTGATCGGCGATCGCGCGGTGGTGGTCGCGATCGCGCTGTACGTGACGCAGTCCACCGACTCGGCGACCGACCTCGGGCTGGTGCTCGGCGGCCAGACGCTGCCGTTCGTCGCGCTGCTGCTGTTCGGCGGCGTGTGGGCGGACCGGCTGCCGCGCCACCGGATCATGATCGCCGCCGACCTGACCCGCGCGGCGCTGCACGCGCTGCTGGCGACGCTGATCCTCATCGGCTCGGTGAGAATCTGGCAGCTGGTGGCGATCGAGGCGTGCTTCGGCGCCGCGCAGGCGTTCTTCCAGCCCGCCTACAGCGGTCTGCTCCCGCAGACGGTGCCCGAGCCGCTGATCCAGGACGCACGGGCGCTGACGGAATCGATGGCGAACCTCGCGTTCCTGCTCGGCCCCGCGCTCGCGACGGTGCTCGTGCTGAGCGTGGGCGCCGGCGAGACGTTCGCGTTCGACGCGGCCACGTTCGTGCTCAGCGCGGCGGCGCTGGCGCGCGTGCGCCCGCGACCGCGCGGCGAGTCCCAGCCTCCCGCGCCGGTGCTGGCGGAGCTGCGCGAGGGCTGGGCGGAGGTGCGCTCGCGACCGTGGGTGTGGGCGACGATCGCCGCGTTCACGGGCAGCGTGCTGACCGTCTTCGCGTTCTGGTACTCGCTCGCGCCGGGGCTCTCGCGCGGCCTGTACGGCAGCGTGGGCGTGTTCGGCGTACTCGAGGTCCTCGCGGGTGCAGGCGCGGTGGCCGGCTCGCTCGTGAGCGTGCGCTGGCGCCCCGCGCACCCGCTGCGCACCGGCATCGCGCTGATCTTCAGCTGGCCGCTCCTGAACGCGGCGTTCGCTCTGCACGCGCCGCTGGCGATCGTGATCGCGTTCGCGCTCGCGAACGGCTTCGGCTTCTCGCTGTTCATGGTCTGGTGGGAGACGGCGCTCGCGCAGCACATCCCCGCGCACGCGCTCTCGCGCGTGAGCGCGTATGACTGGATGGGCTCGCTGGCGCTGCTGCCGCTCGGCTACTTCGTCGCCGGCCCGCTCGCGGGCGCGCTGGGCGCGCGCACGGTGCTCGGCGCGGGCAGCGCCTTCGGACTGCTGCTGCTCGTGCTCGCGCTTTTGCCGCGCTCGACGCGCGAGCTGCGCGGCGAGCCGGCGCAGCGGGTGCGACTAGGCTTGCAGGCCGATGGCTGAAGCGCTCGCGGACCTGCGCATCGTCGACTTCTCGCGGGTGTTGGCGGGTCCGCTCGCGACGATGGTGCTGGCTGACCTGGGCGCGAGCGTGACCAAGGTCGAGCGCCCGGACACGGGCGACGACACGCGCGCGTGGGGACCGCCGTACGACGCGAACGGCATGGCGACGTACTTCCAGTCGGTCAACCGCAACAAGCAGAGCGTGGCGCTCGACCTGCGCGACGCGCGCGACGTGCAGCGCGCGCGGGAGCTCGCGGCGGCGGCGGACGTGGTCGTCGAGAACTTCCGCCCCGGCCTGATGGACGAGCTGGGCCTCGGCTACGACGAGTTGCGCCGCGCGAACCCGGCGCTCGTGTACTGCTCGATCACTGGCTTCGGCACCGCGACCGCGACCGCGGCGGCGCTGCCCGGCTACGACCTGCTCGTGCAGGCGCTCGGGGGCCTGATGAGCATCACGGGCGCACCCGACGGCGAGCCGCAGAAGGTCGGCGTGGCGCTCGTGGACGTGATCTGCGGCCTGTTCGCGAGCGTGGGCATCCTCGCGGCGCTGCGCCACCGCGAGCGCAGTGGCAAGGGCCAGCGCGTGGAGGTCGACCTGCTCTCGTGCCTGCTGGCGGCGCTCGTCAACCAGGGCTCCGCGTACACCGTGGCGGGCCAGGTGGCCGGCCGCATGGGCAACGCGCATCCGAGCATCGCCCCGTATGAACTGCTGCACACGGCGGCCGGCGAGCTGGTGCTCGCGGTCGGCACCGACCGCCAGTTCCTTGCGCTGACCCAGGTGCTCGGCTGCCCGGAGCTGGCCGACGACGCGCGCTTCGCCACGAACTCCGCGCGCGTCGCCGCGCGCGATGAGCTGCGCGCGCGCCTCGAGCAGCGCCTGGCGGCCGAGCCGGCCGCGCACTGGGTGCGCGTGCTCGGCGCCGCGCGCGTCCCGGCGGGCCAGGTCAACGACATCGCCGGCGCGTTCGCGCTGGCCGAGGCCCTTGGCCTCGACCCGATCGTGGAGGTGCCCGACGCAGACGCGGCCGGCGGCGGCGACGGCGGGCGCGCGGTGCGGCTGACGCGCAACCCGATCGGCATGTCGGCGACGCCCGTCAGCTACCGCACGGCGCCGCCTGAGCTGCCGCCGCGCGCAGCCGCGCCTCCTCGCGCCGGCGCTCGGTGACGTCCTCCATCAGCACGACCGCGCCACAGCGGCGCCCGCCCCGGTCGCGCACGGGCAGCGCGCGCGTGCACAGCAGCACGTCGACGCCGCGGACGCACACGAGCACGTCGAGGCCGCGCACCGTTTCACCCGAGAGGGCGCGCGCCTGCGGCAGGTCCTCGGGCACGAGCGCGATCCCCGACGCGGTCCGCGGCCGCAGCTCCCGGAGCGCCGCCTGCTCATCGACGTCCAGCGGGCAGCGCGCGCCGAATAGCTCCTCGGCGCGGCGGCTGGCGTGCGCGAGGCGCCCGTCGCCGCCCCACGCGACGATCGCCGCGCTGACGTTCTCGAGCAGCGCGCACAGCAGCTGCTGATCCTCCTGCAGGCGCACATGCATGCGCGTGCGGGCGCGAGGGTGCGCGCGACCGGGGAGCTTCAACTGCATAGCCCTAGCGTCGGCTGCCGGCGCCCGCCGGTCAATACCGCACACGGGTGATTTTCGCGGAGGGCCGGCCGTTCGATGAGCGGCCCGGCTATTCGGTGACGCGCGGCCCGTGCACGGCTTGATCGGTGCAGAGCACGATCGCGACGAGCTGCGCGCGGGTGTGGGCACCAAGCCTGGACATCGCGTTGCGCACGTGCGTGCGCACGGTCTCGCGCGAGATGTGCAGCTCCTCGGCGATCTGGGCAGTCTCGCGTCCGAGCGCGATCAGGGTCACGATCTCGCGCTCGCGCTCGGTCAGCGGCAGCTCGCCGGCGAGCCCGTCGGACGGCTTGTAGGAGGGGTCGTCGCTGACGGCCACATAGATCGCGAGGCGCCGGCCGCCGACGAACGCGAGACGCGCTGCGAACTGGATCTGCACCTCGGAGCCGTCGGCGCGCAGCAGAGCGCGCGTGCCCGAGTACTCGCCGGTCTTCTGGAACGCCCCCCATTCCTGTCCGGCGCGGTCGCGCTCGGTGGGCCTGATGCTGTCGGCGATCGAGCTGCCGACGAGCTGGTCGCGCTCGCCGCCGAACAGCGCGAGCCCGGCGTCGTTGACCTCGACGATCAGGCGCTGGTCGTCGAGCAGCACGACCGGATTGGAGGTGCGCTTGAACACCAGCCAGAACAGCTGCTCCCAGCCCGCCCCGTTCTCAGGCTCAGCCATCGCCCGGCAAGCTACACCCGCCCGCGGATTTGCGTCTTGCCGTCCAAGCCTCCGCGCCTGGCTGCGAACTCGCGGCTCCCGCCTACTCGCTCGCGATCGAGCTGCAACATCCAGTCAACGGCCGGCGGTTGCTCTGACGGCGCGGAACGTCGCGCGGCGTTCCGATCATTCGACAGGTCGTTGTGCCGACCGCGGCCACCATGCAGCTCGTACGGCTCCCGGTCGATGCCCCGACGCGTGAGCATGAGCAATCGACGCAAGCGCGCCATCGGCCGCGACCTTCGTGACACCGTGTTTCGCCTGTGCACTCTTGCCGGCGGCCTCCTGGGGCTGGAGTGGTCGCTGCATCACTACACGAGCGCCCAAAAGCACGCGCACACGAAATGCCCGCCGAGCCACACGGCGGCCGCGCTCGTACAGCATTGCGTCGCAGGTCTCATATCCAGCGACGCCCTTTCACTGATGAAGCCTGTGCTCATCGGCCTCGTGCTGGGCTCGATCGTCGGCCTTCTACTCGCCTCGATGATCCGTCTCGGGCGACGTCCCCGCAGTCGTCAGGCGCATCGGTCCGCACGGCGCAGTACGCGCTAACGCACGCCAGCGAAGCGCAGGCCGATTGTCCGAACCGAGCGAACGCGTGTGGCTACAGCAGGTCTCGGTCGGCGAAGGCGATCTTTACCGCTGGGCGACACGCGACCGGCTCATAGCCTTCCTCGTGCAGCCGGGCGATCAGACCGTGGGCGGCTCGCACCGAACCGGTGTGGTGTAGCTGGACGGCGAAGACCTTCGCTCCCAGGTCTCGCAGGCTGAGCGTTGGCATCAACTCGTACTCGCCGCCCTCGATGTCGAGCTTGAGCAGGTCGATGTGATCGTCGCCGAGCTCAGCCATCAGGGACGAGAGCGTGCGACCGGGCAGCTCGACGAACCGCGCCGACTCGTACAGCCCCGCGGAGGACACCGACCGGCTGTGCGGATCGTGCGTGAGCTGCATCCGAAGCGGCCCATCGCCGGTTGCGATCGCGGCGTGATGCGCGGTGAAGCGCGACTCGCCGGCGGCCTGCGCAATGGCATCCTCGACATAGCCGGCTACCGCATCGAACGCGCGCACGGTGATGCCGTAGCGCTCGATCAGATCCAGGTCGAAGCCGATATCGCCGCCCGCTCCGACCGAGTAGCAGATCCATGACGGCTCGATCATGCCGCCGGGGATGACCCATCCTCCGTAAGGGCTTCCCAAGTGGATCAGGTCGGGCACCGGGCGCATGGGGAGCCGCGACAGCCGGCGTTCAAACCAACGGCGACGTATCGCGTTCTTGACCTTCACGGGGCGCAGCTTTCGCAGGTGCGCAGCCGTTGCAGAACTCCTCACAAAGACACCTGGTGCCAATACTATAGGCAAGAAGGAGCGCGGTCAGCTGCAGGTGAGCCAACCGCTGCCCGATGGGGGCACGGCCTCGGTGACCGTGCCCCCGGCGGTAACAGAACCGCTATTCGCTTTTCACTACTGCTTCAGCAGTGGCGAACTCGACGGCTCCCTTCAGAATCGCCGTGTTTTTCCCAGCTGCCGCAGGCAGGCCGATCTTTTCATCCAGGATCGGGTCCATGAGGAATGAGTACAGCCCGCCGCAGCCGCTTGCTGCGGGCGCGCTGAAGTCGTTTTCCACCAACGAGGCTTCGAGCGCCTTTTCGAGCGTACCCCCTTCGAGCACTTCGACTTTGCCCGCGGTGCCTTTGATCGGTTTGTTGGGTTCTGACGGTTTGGTGGTGCCCGTCGTGAGCGGCCACACGACCGGGCTGGCACTCGAGCCGATGAAGCATTCGGAGCCGAGGAACGGGTTTTCGAGCTTCAGCTTCACAGGCAGCTTCAGCGACACGCCTTCGTCTTTGAAGAAGTTCGCTTTGCTGATGCCGATTTCACTTGCGGGCTTGGCCAGTTCCGCGATCACGTTGACCGCGGTTTTGCCGGATTCAAACACCTGTTCGCACGCCGCCCGCTCGATCAGATTTGTGATTTCGCGGCACGTGAAGAGGCCGGACAGCCCCCCTGGAAGAGCCTCGGGAGTTTTCGACAGCGTTTCGCCGTTGAGCGCCGCGATGAACGTTTCGGCGCCAGTTTTGGCGTTGCGTTCGATCCCTCCCTGAACGGTTATTGTTTTCGTGAAGGGGATTGTGACTTTGTTCAGGCGAAGTTCGCCGCCTGTAGCCGACATGTAGAAACAGGTCGTGGCCGTTGCTGTTGGACATTGCGCGAACACCGCGAAGTTGCCTTTCGGCGATTTCGCAAGCGCGGAGGACGCCAGCAGCATGGACAGCGCCAACGCGCCGAGCGCCGCGCCGCAGACGCGCAGTGCACGCCAGGTTGAGGGGCCGGGGAACGCACGCGTACCGCGCGCGAGCGGTGTGCCAGATGACATATCAGGCTCCTGTTCTTCCGGGGAGCGCAACCGCGATGGTTCGATGAGTCACAGTGTGGGGACACTGGACCAAGTCGCGGTTGCGACGATGACTACAGGGCCGATCATCGCATACCAGCGGGTATCTGAAAAACGGTGTTTCTCTCTTTCGCCAAAGACGCGCGAGTTCGGATTAGTGGAAATCCCCTAGGAGAACGCCGCGCCAGCGCTTGGCTTTGCTGTCGCGGACGGCCGCATGGTGCGCGCGACCACGCGGAGGTATCGACGAGCAGCGGCAGCTCGCCTCAGGCGGCCCGCCTATCGGACGGGCCAGGCACGGAGCTTGCCATCGCGCAGCAGATCCCAGTCGATGCCCGCCGTCTCCGGCTTCATGAAGCTCTCGGCGAGCCCTTCTAGCAGCATCGTGCGCTGCTCTTCGGTCGGTGGCTCCTCGGCGATGTGGCGAGCTCCGGCGATCGCCAGTTCGCGCACCTGCCGCGAGCGCGAGAGTCCGGCCGGCAGATGCGGCGCGGCCGCGCGCAGCGCACGTGTGAGCTCTGGATCCTCTGTGACCTGGATGCGGGGATGGGATGTGGCCACCAGATGAGTGTACGACCGGTGTATCGCACCGAGCGTGTGGCCATTTGCAGGCGTTTTGCATGGGCCCAGCTGGACTCGAACCAGCGACCTACAGATTATGAGTCGCGGCTGGGCCAGGGCCCCGCACCACTCTGACACGTGCTAGGCCGGCGGAACATGGCACAGATGTGGGCAAAATGCCATGTTTTCATGGAAGGTGCTATGTTTGCGCCGGCGAGCACAACATGGCACCATGTTTCCCTAAATGCTATGTTTCGAGAATAGTGACAGGTTCTCTGAGACGCATAAATCGATGCACACCTTCCGCTCACTCGATCGCCAGCTCGGACTGATTCCAGCCTCGATGGCGCTCGCGCTCGCCGGCGTCGACCTCGGCCGGGGCCGCGAGGAGGCATACCGTCAGCAACACCCAGAGGCGTTGAAGACACTCATTGCGATCGCGCGCATCCAGAGCACCGAGGCATCCAATGCGATCGAGCAGATCACAGCCCCCCGAAAGCGGATCGAGGCGCTCGTGGCTGAGAAGACCACGCCCGCCAACCGCTCGGAGGAGGAGATCGCCGGCTACCGAGCCGTACTCGACACGATCCACGCAAGCGCCGCACACATTCCGTTCAAGCCCTCGGTCGTCGAGCAGCTCCACCGCGACCTCTACCAATTCACCAACGCACCCGCCGGCCGCTGGAAGACGGTCGAGAACGCAATCGAGGAGGAACGCGCGGACGGAACCAAGCTCGTTCGCTTCCGCACCGTCCCGGCCGCCGAGACCCCGGCAGCGATGGACGAGCTTCACACCCGCTTCGCCGACGCGCTTCGCGAACGCGACCACCACCCGCTGCTGCTGATCGGCTCCTACGTGTTCGACTTTCTCGCCATCCATCCGTTCCGCGACGGCAACGGACGGATTGGCCGCCTGCTCACGCTGCTCGCGCTCTACCAGTCCGGCTATGAGGTCGGGCGATTCATCAGCCTGGAGCGCCTCATCAACGACAGCAAGGAGACCTACTACGACACACTCGCCGCCTCCGGCCACGGCTGGCACGACGACGCTCACGACATCGCGCCATGGCTCAGCTACTTCCTCGGCATCCTGAACGCCGCCCACAAGGAGTTCGAGAGCCGCGTGGGAGTCATCGCCGGGAAGGGAGCCAAGGAAGAGGCGGTCAGGCAGTTCATACGCTCTTCGGTCACAGACGAGTTCACCGTCGCCGAGATCCGCCAGTTCGCAGCGGGCGTCAGCCAGTCGCACTTGAGCAAGACACTCGCGAAGCTGCGCGACGAAGGCATAATCGAACCCGTAGGTGCAGGCCGCGGGGCCAGGTGGCGCCGGCTACGCAGCGAGTTCTGAAGTCGCGGTCGGCGCTCGAGGTTGACGATGGGCCCGGCTGGACTCGAACCAGCGACCTACCGATTATGAGGCGTCGGTTTGCCGGCTTGTCCGTGGCCTCGAACCCGCATCGATGCTGATGATTCCGGCTCGCTGGCCGGATCGGGGATGGGCGGGCGATAGCCGCGGTTTGCGCGCGATTCGAGGCGGTTTAGGCACACGTGCCTATTCCGCTACTCCGGCTTTGCGGGATCGTTCGCTCATCGGCAGGTCTCTGCTCAGGTGAGGACAGACGCAACAAACTCGCCGGGCGGCAGGACGGGGATACGTTGGAAGGTGCCGAGCCCGAGCAGGTGATCGTCGCCGGAGACGATGTAATCAGCGGCCCCCTCGACGGCGGCCTCCAGGACGCGGTTGTCGCTCTCATCGCCGACAACAGCGAGCACACGAGTCGGTAGGACGACCACACTGCTCGCTTCAACGAGGTCCACGAGTTGCTGCGCCCCGTCGATCACCTTGGCGAGCTTCGGGTATCCAAGCACCCGGCGCAACTCGGCAAGAAGAGGCGGGCTGGTCACGAGCAAGAGCTGGCCGTCGAGGGCCGCGTCGAGGATCCTGGCAGGAGGACCGGACCAACCGAGGCCGGAGACGATGACATTGGAGTCGAGGACGACCCTCGGCGTCACTCAGCCGCCCGCGCTGCCGTGATCGCCTCGTCGACAACCGACACGTCCAGCCCAGCAGCCGCAACGCTCTTGCGCACCTCGCCCAGCCGCGCCTGCAGGTCCTCCCTGGCCACCCTTCGCCGGCTCTCTACCAGGGAGTCATACTCGGACGGGCTGACGAGCACCGCCACCGGCTGCCCCCGCCGCGTAAGGACAACGGCCTCGTCATCGGCCGCGATCTCGTCAGCGATCTCGCCCAGCTTCGCCCGCGCCTTGTCAACGCCAATGGTCCGCTCCATCACATGCTCCTATCGGTCTACCGTAACGATAACCTTACTGTAGATGGGACGGTGCTCAAGCGGTGCACCCGTCAGCTCGGGGCGCCGGGGTGCCGCCCTGCGGGTGTTCCAGTGGACCCACGGGGCCCACGTCCGTCCTCGTGTGGGAAGCTTTGCCCATGCGCGACCTCCTTCGCGGCGCGGGTGCCGTGGCCCTGGTGTTCACCGACCTTTGGTGCCTGCTTTGGGTCGTCGTCCTGGCCGTCGGGGTATTGAACCAGGGGGACGGCGCACTCGAACTCGGCGACGTCTATGCGCCGGGTGTCGCGATTCTGGTCGCGTTCGCCGCCGGGCTTATCTGGATCAACGTGAGAGTCGGTCACGGCATAGCAGCTAGCCGTCGTAGGCGATCCACCTCCCACCCCTGAGGCTGCTTCGCCGGGCGGACCGACCGAGCACGGTAGGCGACGGAATAGAGAAGACTGGCATCCCGATGGTCGGCGGCGCGTCCGGCAGGGTATCGATTGCGGCGAAGTACGTCCGGAAGCTGATGCCGGTGATCGCGTCTGTCAGCTCCAAGGCGGCGCGCTCGCGCATGGTGAGCCGAGATACGATGGCCCCGTGGAAGGACTGTCGCTCTGCTCGGATGATTCGTTTCTCTCGGTCGGCTCGACTGGCTCCTTTCTGTCGGTCGGCTCAGTGGGATCAGCGCTGTCGATCGGCTCGGTCGGATCGTTCGCATCGGCATTCTCGATCGGCTCGGCCGGGTCACTCGGCTCAGTGCTCTCGGCCGGAGCAAAGGCGTCGGTGCTCTCTGCAGGCACAACGGGCGCGATTCTCGGTGAGCCAGAGCATCGGCAAGCAGCCGCGGCTCTGGCGAGCGCCCTGCTCGCGATCACCGCAGCTCTGATTCTCCGGCGAGGCCGCAGCTGAGCCTCCACGGCTTATCAACGGCCGCGTTGAATGCCTCCGCGTGCTCGCCTACAATGGGTTCAAGGATACGGCGCCCGCCGCCGATTCCCTTGGTGGACTGCTTGCTGTGGCTACTCGAACCGACAACGAAATCCGCGAGCTGACCCCCGAGCAGGGCCAGCAGCTCCTCGACGACAAGGCTCGTCAGTACCTCGGGATCTCCGGGGAGGAGTTCCGCACCCGCTGGGAGGCTGGCGAGATAGACGCCGACGACGAGCCGGACGTGATGCGAGTCGCGATGCTGCTGCCCCTTGCCGGCTAGAACTCCCGCGGAGGCCGTACAGGCTTACCGCGCCCGCATCTCGCGCGTACTCTCCTGCCTGACGACTGCGCACGTCGACGTCGGAGGCGGCTACGCGCCGTCCGCTGCTCCGCACGCCCTCATCATGGCCGGCAACGATGCCGTGGCCCTGCGGGGAGCAAGTCGCCTGACGCTCGCGGTCAGCGAGCACTACACCATCACGGAGGACTCCGGAGGCTGGCAGGTCCACAGAGCGGCCTACTTCTATGCCATCGGCCTTCACGACACCGGCGAACTGCTCGCCTATCACTGGCATCCGCGCGGAAAGAGCCCGGTTGTTGACCCGCACCTACACGTCCGGGCCAACATCCAGCTCGGCGAGCGCTGGCTCGGCAAGGTCCACCTTCCCACCGGCGCGATCGAGCTAGAGAACATCGTGTCGTTGGCGGTCAACGAGCTCGCAGTGGAGCCACTACGCGAGGACTGGGAGCTGCTGCTCCACGAGAACCGGGCTTGACGGGGCATCACCGCCCCGCATCAAGAGCTACTGCTTCGGCTTGCTGTGATGCGATGCGCTGCGGCGAAGCGTGCTCGTCACCGCCAGCTCGTGATCGAGCTTCGCGCTGACGCGGATCAGCGCGTGCGCCGCCGTCCGTGGACCGAGCCTGAAGACGACGGTCAGCCGTCCGTGCTTGAGCGCGACCGTCTTGGCGCCAGAGGCGACCGTTCGGCCTCGCAGCCGGCCGATGAAGCCCACGCGAACCGTCCCGCTCGCGGGTCCGCTCACATGCACCACCAGCTCGCGCCCCCGCAACGTCTCGCTGACGTGAATCGTTGGCGTCGTCGCCGTAGCGCGGCGACCCACGTCACATAGCCCGCGGCGCGACGCGCCCCCAGAAACCGCTCCACGCACTCCGCAGTCAACTCGTCCGCCCGAAGTCCCTCACGATCAAGCCAACGGCTGAGGGAACCGAACTGCCACAGCCTGTGGCTCACCGCCGACGGCAAATAGCCCCGAGCCACCAACTCGCACTCGAACCCCGCCGCATACGGCGCCAACGGCCCAGACACTGCCGGGACCGAAACCCTTCTTCCCATCGTCGCCTGTTGTTGTGTTGGTGCTTCCATGCGGATATAGACCCCAAGGCAGCCGAACCGGCCAACGGATTCTGCGCAAGCCGCCTCGCCGCCAGGGGTTGCAGCCAGCCCACCGCGGAGGTACCCATCGAAGCCCCGGCGACCGCCGGACGACCGCTGGGGAACGATGCAGGGAACGATGCCCTGCCGTCGCAACCTCGTGATAGGCTTGTTTTTGTTGCGTTTGCAGGTGTTTCGGAAGTGGGCCCGGCTGGACTCGAACCAGCGACCTACCGATTATGAGTCGGCAGCTCTAACCAACTGAGCTACGGGCCCGCCGCGCGCTCGGCGTTCGTGCCGGTGCACGCCCGCCAGACGCTACCAGCGGACGGCGCGCCCCAGATGTGGAATGCTGGCGCGCGCGGCCACGGCGTTTGGGCGGGCGCATCGATTCGGACCACCAAGGGAGAGGACGGCGGATGTCAGCTGAGCGTGCAGCGATCGTGACGGGGGCGTCGAGCGGGATCGGCCTGGCGATCGCGCGGGTGCTGGGCGAGGAGGGCTACGGCGTGACGATGGCGGCGCGGCGTCCGGAGAAGCTGGAGGCGGCGGTGGCGGGGCTGGCGGGCGACGGCTTCGACGTGCAGGCGGTGGCGGCGAACGTGTCGGACGAGACGGAGATCAAAAAGGTGGTGGCGGAGCACCGCGCGCGGTACGGCCGGCTGGACGTGCTGGTGAACAACGCGGGCGTGGGCGTGGGCCAGGCGGTGGCGGACATCGAGACGAAGCGGCTGGACATGCAGCTGGACATCAACCTGCGCTCGATCGTGCTGTTCTACCGCGAATGCGTGCCGCTGCTGAAGGAGGCGGCGGGCGAGCACAAGAACGCGCTGGTGGTGAACACGTCGTCGATCTCGGGCAAGCGCGGCGAGGCGTGGCTGTCGGTGTACTCGGCGACGAAGCACGGCGTGGTTGGCTGGACGGAAGCGATGAACAAGGAGCTGGGCGCGGACGGCATCAAGAACACGGCCCTGTGCCCGGCGTTCGTGGACACGCCGATGACGGACTTCGTGAAGGGCCAGGTGGCGGCGGAGGACATGATCCGCTCGGAGGACATCGCGGAGGCGGTGCGCTACCTGCTGAAGGTCTCGCCAGCGTGCGTGGTGCCGGAGATGATGTTCGTGCGCCCGGGCGACGCGGTGTAGCGGGAGACACGCGCTGTGGGCGAAGCGGCTCCGCAGCGCAAGCGGTGCGCCCTAGCGCGACGCGCCGGCGCCAACGAGGCGCCGCACCGCGGCGGGCACGCGCAGGCGCCGCGCGAGGATCTCGCCGGACGGATCGGCGGCGTCGGGCAGCGGGCGGGCGCGGCGACGTACCCCATGTCGGGGCACAGGCACTCGGCGGCTGGCGCTGACGAGCTCGCGGTGCTGGCGGATGACAACATCGAGGTCGACGGCGCTGGCGCACGCGAGGCTGTCTTCGAGCTGTGCGACGAGGATGCGCACCTCGCGCCGGGTGACGACGCGGGCGCCGCGGCGCGAGCGCGTGAAGCGGTCCCAGGAGCGCGCGAAGGCGAGCAGGTCGGTGCGCCCGCCGGCGCGGTGCGCGGCGAGCATCGGGCACACGCCGCCATCGCCGTCGACGTAGGCGCCGGCGATGATGCGCGGGTTGGCGCGCACGCCCTCGAGCATGGCCTCGCGCGTGCGCACGGGCAGGCAGTCGATGGCGAGGCGCAGGCGCTCGACGGGGCTGGTGCTTTCGCGGCGGCGGTTTCGCATAGGCTGTGCACCGCCGCATTGGCTGTATGGCCAGTGCTCGGTGGCGCGCGGCCAAGCGTATGGCACGCCTTCCCGGCAGGCAAAGAATCCCCTCCAGCTGAAAGGAAACTTGCATGAAGCTCGGCGTGCACATCGGCTACTGGGGCCTTGGCCTCAGCTCGGAGGACCAGCTGACGATCGTCCAGGAGGCGGAGCGGCTGGGCTATGACTCGGTGTGGGCGGCGGAGGCGTACGGCTCGGACACGGCGACGGTGCTTGGCTGGCTGGCGGGGCAGACGACGAAGATCCGACTGGGCGCTGGCATCTTCCAGATGCCGGGCCGCTCGCCGGCGATGACGGCGATGACGGCGGCGACGATCGACCAGCTGTCGAACGGGCGCATGATCGTGGGCATCGGCTCCTCAGGCCCGCAGGTGGCGGAGGGCTGGCACGGGCAGCGCTTTGCGAAGCAGCTGCAGCGCACGCGCGAGTACGTGGCGGTGGTGCGCATGGCGCTGGCGCGCGAACGCGTGGAGTTCCACGGCGAGACGCTTCAGCTGCCGCTGCCGGACGGGCCGGGCAAGGCGCTGAAGCTGACGATCTCCCCGGTGCAGGAGCGCATCCCGATCTACCTGGCGGCGATCGGCCCGAAGAACACGGCGCTGGCGGGCGAGATCGCGGACGGCTGGATCCCGACGCTGTTCTCGCCGGAGCACGTCTCGGAGCTGCGCCCGCTGCTTCAGGAAGGCGCTGACAGGTCCGGCAAATCTCTTGATGATTTTGATGTTGCGCCCACGGTGAGCCTCTGCATAACCGACGATCTGCAGGCGGGCCGCGACACGATGCGCCCGTTCGTGGCGCTGTACGTGGGCGGCATGGGCTCGCGCAAGCAGAACTTCTACAACCAGCTGGTGCAGCGCTATGGCTATGAGGCGGAGGCGCAGCAGATCCAGGACCTGTACCTGGAAGGCAAGCGCGAGGAGGCGATGGCGGCGATCCCGGACGAGCTGATCGACAGCGTGTCGCTGTGCGGCCCGCCGGGAGTGATCCGCGAGCGCCTGGCGGTGTACCGCGACGCGGGCGTGGGCACGCTGGGCGTGACGCCGACGGCGTTCACGGCACCTGAGCGCCTGCAGCAGCTGCGGCTGCTGGCCGAGCTGGCCGCCTGACCGGACGCGGCGTGCTGGAGGGCGACGGCGTGGATGCGCGACCGCGGAGGCGGCTGCTGCTGGGCGCGTTCGGCGACCCGGGCCATGCGTTCCCGATGATCGCGCTGGGCCGCGCGCTTGCGGCGCGCGGGCACGACGTGACGCTGCAGACGTGGCGGCGCTGGCAGCAGCACGTGGAGGCGGAGGGCATGACGTTCGCGCCGGCGCCCGAGTACGCGGTGTTCCCGTCGGGCCCGGAGCCGCTGGACTTCTACGAGGCGGTGGTGCACGCGACGCGCGACACGGCGCCGCTGGTGCGCGAGCTGCAGCCGCACGCAGTGGTCGCGGACATCCTCACGCTGGCGCCAGCGCTGGCGGCGGAGATGGACGGGCGCCCCTACGCGACGCTGATCCCGCACGTGCACCCGCACAGCGCGCGGGAGTTCCCGATCTACTCGCTGGGCGCGCGCATGCCGCGCACGGGCGCGGGCCGCGCGCTGTGGCGCAGGGCGCATGTGGCGGTGGACAAGGGCCTGGAGCGCGGCCGGGTGGAGCTCAACGACACGCGCGCGCGGCTGGGACTTGCGCCGCTTGACCATGTGCACGGCGGCATCAGCCGCGACCTTGCGCTGGTGGCGACGTTCCCGCAGCTGGAGTACCCGCGCGCATGGCCGGAGCACGTGCATGTGGTGGGCCCGCTGATGTGGGAGCCGCCGGCGCGCGACGTGGAGCTGCCGACCGGCGGCTTGGGCGGCGTCGCGGCGGATGCGCCGCTGGTGCTGGTGGCGCCGTCGACCGCGCAGGACTCGCGGCACACGATGCTGCGCGCGGCGCTACGCGGTCTGGCGGACCTGCCGGTGAGGGTGCTGGCGACGTACAACCGCCGGCTGCCGCCGCGCTCGCTGCCGGTGCCGGAGAACGCGCGCGTGGTCGAGTGGGTGTCCTACTCGCGCACGATGCCGCAATGCGACCTGGTCGTCTGCCACGTGGGCCACGGCACGCTCGTGCGCGCGCTGTCCTCCGGCTGCGCGGTGGTGGCGTGCCCGGCGGTGGGCGACATGAACGAGAACGCCGCGCGCGTGGACTGGGCGGGCGCGGGCGTGCGCGTGCCGCGGCGCTTCGTCACGCCGCGCGTGCTGCGCCTGGCGGTCGAACGCGCGCTCGGGGAACCGTCGATCGGGCAGCGGGCGCGCGAGCTGGCGGCGTGGTCAGAGGGGCACGACGCGGGGGCGACTGCCGCGGGACTGGTCGAGCGATTGGCCGGCTGAGCACGACCATCGGATTCGCACGGTCGGGATGTTGGGGCTGTAGGCCTGCGGCCTGTTCGCGTCCGGCCCAACGGACGTACAGGCGCCGGCGATGATCGTCGCCTTGATCTTGCTCGTGGGCATCGTCGCCGGTGTCCCGCTCGGGCTGGATAGAAGCGGCGCCTGGCGCGATGGGAACCTCGCCGAACGTCGTCACGAGTTCGGGCCAATCGAGCGCGAGGAGATCATCACGCAGGCGGTCAACAGCCAAGAGGAAGAGGATCTCTGGCGTAAAGAGCGCGAACGCTACGCACAACGCGAGCGACCGGGCTGACCACATGACGAAGGCGCCGCCGGAAATCGAGCGGCATCAACGCGGGCGACACGCGCTGCCCAAAATGCTCCCCGGGTGGGGTTCGAACCCACAACCTCTCGATTAACAGTCGAGCGCTCGGCCAGTCGAGCTGCCGGGGACCGCCTGCTGGATTCTAGGCCACGGTGCTCCTGGCCGCATCCGCCGCAGTCAACGTCACCAAGCCCTGCTCGACCTCGGCGTGGCAGTTGGCGCACAGGAGCGCGCACTTCGCCATCTCAGCCCGAGCTACAGCCAGCGAGCGAGTCGCGCCCTGCATACTCAGATGGAAGCGCTTACTGCTGGGGTCGAGATGATGAAAGTGCAGCGCCGCCACACAGCGGTCGTAGCCACAGAGCTCGCAGCGACCCCCAGCCTCCGCGACGAGGATTCGCTTTATCTTGCGCCGACGCTGGCTCACCCGCTCCTGGCGGCATCGCTTGCAACGGTAGTAGCCGCGACCCTCGAGCCAGAACTCCGTCACGCCATGTCGGCGACACCTGCGCATGACTGTTGCCTTGCCCGCTGCCTTGGCCGCGCGCGTGGAGCCCTCCCCGTGCCGGCCCTGTTGCGCGTAGGTCTTCAAGCCATACTGCCGCAGCCAGTGCCGGACAGTGCCGTTGCTGCGACTCACTGCCGCCGCGATCTCGGCGATCGACAGCTCCCTCTCGACCAACGCGTGAAGTTCTTCGCGCGAGAGCCTCCCCCGCGCCGCATGCCGCTTGCGGTGCGCCGGCTCAAGACCATACGCGCGCACCCAGTAGGCAACTGTCGATTCATGTCGACCGAACCGACGACCGATCGAGGCGAGGGACAAGCCCTGGTCGAGCAGTTGCTCCAAAGAGATGCGATCCATGCACCGGATCTTCGCACGAACATGTGTTCGTTTCTGTGCGCTTCGTGACAACACTGTGACTTCTTGCGCGCAAGAAGCACAACTCGGGTTGAGCTCCAGCGGCCGGCCACAACGACCGGCCCGCGACCGTCAGCCCTCCCTGTCCCCCGTCTGCTCCAGCACCTGCACATACGCCCTGTCGAAGTCGCGCTTGACCTCCGCCTTGCGCTGCGCCAGCGCGCTGATGTCGCCACCGTCCTGACCGCGCGCGCGCTGGATCTGGCGGTCCACGCGCGCCAGCTCCAGCTGCAGGCGCTGGACCTCGAGCATGGCGGTGTCCGCGCGCTCGCGCCCCGCTTCCACAACCAGCTCCGCCAGCAGGCCCTTCAGCTGCGGGTCGTCGTCCACGCCCTCCTCCGCGCCCGGCGCGTCGCTCATCGGTGCGCGCAGGTCGCCCGCGAGCAGGTGTCTGGCGGCGCGGCGCAGCAGACCGCTGGAGAAGTGCTCGTCGATGTCCAGGCCCGCCAGCGCCAGCTCGCCGTCTTCCGGCGAGGCGATGCACAGGGCCAGGAACGCGCGCTCGGTCTCCTCGCGGCGCGTCAGCTCGCTCACGCGCGGCTGGCGCGCGCGTTGGGTCTGCTGCGACTGCTCCTCGCCCCTCCCCTCGCCGCGCCCGTCGCGCCGCCCATCACCGCGCCCGGGATCGCCAGGACGCTGAGCGGCCCGCGTCGGTGCCGCCAGCAGCTTCTCCGCGACCCCCTCCGGCAGCGCCATGCGGCTGTCCACCGTGCGCGTCAGCTCCATCCGCAGCGCACTGGGCGGCAGCTCGGCGAACACGGGGCGCAGTTCGTCGATCATGCGATCCTGTTCTTCGCTGTTCGACGGGTCTCCGCTTGCCAGTACATGCTCGGTACGGAAGCTCGCAAACGGGACCGACTCCCTCACAGCAGCTTCCAAGGCCGCCACGCCGTCTCGCTGGACCAAGTCGGCCGGGTCCGTCCCCTGTGGCAGCATGACCATGCGGAGCTCGCGTTTGTTCTTGTTCGCGAGCTGGAACGCCTTCAGCATCGCCTCCTGCCCAGCGCTATCCGCGTCCAGCGCTAGCAGCAGGACGTTGGACATCCTTGCGAGTTCGCGTACCTGTCCCTCGGTCAATGCAGTACCCATAAGCCCCACCACATTGCGTACACCCGCCTGGTGCAGCGCGATCACGTCCGTGTAGCCCTCACACAGGATCACCTCGCCCGCCTTCGCCGCGTGCGGCCGAGCGAGATCGACCCCGAACACGTGCTTGCCCTTGTGGTAGATGTCGTTGTCCGAGGTGTTCAGGTACTTCGGGCGCTGGTCCTCGCGCATCGCGCGCGCGCCAAAGCCCAGCACCTTGCCGCGTACGTCCGCCAGCGGGAACATGATGCGCGAGCGAAAGCGGTCATACAGGCGGCCATTCTCATTGCGCTGCGCCAAGCCCGTCTCATACAACTCCGCCTCGGAGAACCCGCCCCTGCGCGACGCCAGCAGCACGCGGTCCCACGCGCTCGGCGCGTAGCCCACGCGGAACTCGCGCAGCACCTCCTCGCCCAGCCCCCTGCCCAGCAGGTACTCGCGCGCTCGCGCTGCCTCCTCCGACTCCCACAGGTAGCGCTCGTAGTACGCCGCCGTGCGGCTCAGCAGCTCCAGCAGCCGCTCCCTGCGCTTGCGCCGCTCCGCCTCCTTCGGGTCCTCCTCCTCGCGCTGCAGCTCAACGCCGTAGCGTTCCGCCAGCAGCTCCAGCGCCCCCTTGAAGTCCACGCCCTCCGTCTCCTGCACGAACGTGAACACGTCGCCCGAGGCCTGGCAGCCGAAGCAGTAGTAGACCTTCTGCGCGGGATCTATTCCAAATGAAGGCGTGCGCTCGTCGTGGAACGGGCACAGGCCCTCGTAGCGCGCCGGCCCCGCGCGGCGCAGCTCCGTGCGCGCGGACACCAGCTCGAGGAAGTCCACCGCATCGCGTACGCGGTCCTTGGACTCGTTGGTATATAGCGCCACACCGCAACGCTAGCGGGCGAACGCGCGCGGCACCTGCAGCTCCGTGTACTCCCTGATGCAGTAGCGGTCCGTCATCCCCGCCAGGTAGTCCGTAACCCGCTGCGCCAGCTCCTGCTCGTCGCCCGGCGGCGCCTCTCCCGCCGCGCTCGGCAGCAGCTCCGGGTGCTCGGAGTAGTGCTCGAACAGCCTGCGCAGCACCGCCGCGATCTTCTCGTGCTCCGCGCGCACCGCCGGGCCCAGGTACACGCGCTCGAACATGAACTCGCGCAGCTCCGCCATCGCCGGCCCCGCCAGCGGGCCCTGCACGATCTCCCCCGCCCTGTGCGAGTGCTCGACCATGTCGTGCACCAGCGCGTCGATCCGCGCCGAGCCGCTGTCGCCCAGCACCGCGATCGGCTCACGCGGCAGCTCCCCCTCGTCCAGCAGCCCCGCGCGCACCGCGTCGTCGATGTCGTGGTTGATGTACGCCACGCGGTCGATCACGCGCACGATCGCGCCCTCCAGCGTCTGCGGCGCCGGTGTGCGGCTCGAGTGGCGCGCGATCCCGTCGCGCACCTGCTCCGTCAGGTTCAGGCCCACGCCGTCGCGCTCCAGGTGCTCGACGATCCTTAGCGAGTGCTCGTAGTGGCGGAAGTCGCGCCCGAAGCGCTCTTTCAGGCAGCCGTCCAGCACCTCCTCGCCGAGGTGCCCAAAGGGAGGATGACCGAGGTCGTGGCCAAGGCCGATCGCCTCCACCAGGTCCTCGTTCAGGCGCAGCGCCCGCGCCACCGTGCGCGAGATGCTCGTCACCTCCAGCGTGTGCGTCAACCGGGTGCGGTAGTGGTCGCCCTGCGGCGCCACGAACACCTGCGTCTTGTGCGTCAGCCGGCGAAACGCCTTGCAGTGAACGATCCTGTCGCGGTCGCGCTGAAACGGCGTGCGCAGCGAGCAGTCCCGCTCCTCGTGCTCGCGCCGCGCCGGGTACGAGCGCGCCGCCAGCGGCGACAGCAGCAGCTCCTCCTGCTCCGCCCAGCGTTCAGCGAAGCCGGCCGCGACCGTGTCCTGAAGGATGGCGATGCTCACAGCTCGATTGTCGCAGCGCCTGCGGCCGGTCCCCGGCGGCGGCTCACGCGCGGGCGCTCAGCGCTCGTGGTTCCAGTCGTTGCGCCCGGTGATGATGTGCACCCAGTGGCGCCAGCGCTGCTGCTGGTCGGGGTTCTCGTCGTACACCGGAGCCTTGTGCTCCGGCGCCGGCAGGCTGTGCGCGGTCGCGGAGTCGATCCGCAGATCGACTCCGAACTCGTGGATCGACGCGATCGCGTCCGCTTCCACGAAGCGGATCCCGTGATCCGGCGTGTTGATCAGCAGCCCGTGGAACACGTCCTCCTCGGGCGCGCTCAGCACGCTGCCCACCGTGCCCACACGCTCGCCGTCGGACGCCACCACCGGCACGCCCTCGTCGAGCAGCTGGTAGGAGATCGGGAGGCCCTCGTCCACGGCGCTCACGATACCGGGATCACCCCGTGCGGCCGACCGCCGGCATCAGCCGCACGTGCGCATGGTGCTCCAGCGTCGCCGCGATCGCCCGCTCCACCTGCCCGAGCGCGCTCGCCGACGCGTGCGGCACCTCCGTCAGCGCGCGGCCCAGCGCCTCCGTCATGAACGCATACGCGTCGTGTGCCAGCGCGAACGAGCCCGCCTCGCACGCCGAGCACACCACGCCCCCCGCCGCACCCGAGAAGCCCACCAGGTGCTCCTGCTCGCCGCAGTTCGCGCACGCCGCCAGCTGCGGCGCGAGACCCGCCGCCAGCAGCAGCTTCAGGCGAAACGCAAGCGCGCTCGCCTGTGCCCGCAGAGCGGGTGCTCGGCCGGCCGCGGATGCCGGCTCATCCGCGCCCGCATCCGCAGCCGTGCCAGCGCGCTCGTCCAGCAGGCCCAGCTGGCGGCACAGCAGGTTGAACACGCCCGGGTGCGGCTCCGAGGTCTCGAACAGCCGGCCCACCGCGTCGCATGCGCGCGCCGCCGCGTCCAGCGCGCGCCCGTCGCCGCGCAGATGCGCGTGGCCGTTGATCGTCTGCGCGCCCGTCACCGTCAGCAGCTCGCCGCGCCCTTCGTGCAGCTCCACGTGCAGCCGGAAGAACGGCTCCAGGCGCCCGCCGAAGCGGCTGCGCGCGCGCCGCACGCCCTTCGCGATCGCGCTCACGCGCCCGCGGTGCGGCGTGTACAGGTGCAGGATGCGATCCGCCTCGCCGTAGCGCATCGAGCGCAGCACCACCGCTTCCGTCTTCACAGCTCGGCTGGACATGAACAGCCAATGGTGACCTATAAGCCCGACGCATAGCCATCGTCTAACTTGAGCGCACGTGGAGGAGCTCAGCCAGAAGCAGTACGAAAAGGAGCTGCTGCGCCTGCAGACGGAGCTCGTGTACCTGCAGGAGTGGGTCGTCGCCACCGGCCGGCGTGTCGTGGTGCTGTTCGAGGGCCGCGACACCGCCGGCAAGGACGGCGCCATCAAGCGCATCATCGCCTACCTCAACCCGCGTACCTGCCGCGTCGTCGCCGTCCCCACGCCCAGCGAGCGCGAGCGCACGCAGTGGTTCTTCCAGCGCTACGTCGAGCATCTGCCCGCCGCCGGCGAGATCGTGCTGTTCAACCGCAGCTGGTACAACCGCGCCGGCGTCGAGCACGTGATGGGCTACTGCACGGACGACCAGTACGAAGAGTTCCTGCGCTTCTGCCCGCTGTTCGAGCAGGCGCTCATCAACGACGGCATCCTGCTCGTCAAGTACTGGCTGTCCGTCAGCGACGACGAGCAGGAGCGCCGCTTCGAGAAGCGGCTGTCGGACCCGCGCAAGCGCTGGAAGTTCAGCCCCACCGACCTGCAGGCGCGCGCCCGCTGGGTCGACTACGCCGAAGCCAAGGACCGCATGTTCAACTACACCGACGTCGAGGAGAGCCCCTGGTACGTGGTCGAGGCGGACGACAAGCGCACCGCGCGCCTGAACCTCATCAGCCACCTGCTCTCGATCGTGCCCTACGAGCACGTGCACGAGGGCAAGACACCCAAGCTGCCGCCGCGCCAGGAGCGCAAGTACCTGCGCCCGCCCAAGCGCACCGAGCGCGTCGTGCCCACGCGCTACGTCGTCGACGAGCACTGAGCGAGCCCCGCCCGCACGACGCATCCAAGCGGACGCGCCGGCTCCTGGCGAAACCGGGACCACGCGCGGATTGCGGCCTAGATGAGTAGTGCCACGGTTTCAGGCGGTGTAGTTGGCGAGGCTGCGGGGTGGGCGGCCGAGGCGGTAGTTGAGTGCGATGGCGGCTGTGAGTGCGGCGAAGCGGGTGAGCAGGCGCACGCGGAGGTTCTCAAGGGTGCGGGCGCCGTGGCGCTCGAGCGTGAGGATGTCCTTGCAGGTCCAGAAGATCGACTCGATGCGTTGACGGATCGGCGCGAGGTGCGGGCCGCGGCCGCGCTCGTCTTTGCGACGGGGGCGCATGATCGCGGCGTCGAGGTTGGAGAGCTCGGCTTCGAAGTCCTTGCCGCGGAAGTTCTTATCGCCGATCAAGATCAGCATCTGGCCGGGTGCTCGCTCACAGCGCTCGACGAGTTGCAGGCACACGAGCTTCTCGTCGATCTTTGGCGAGGTCAGCGCCAGCGCTCTGGGAGTGCCGTCCAAAGCACACAGGGCGTGAAGGCGAAAACCCCAGAAGTAGCGGCTGTGGCTGGCGCAATAGCCGTAGTCGGCGGCGTTAGCGAGCGCGTCACCGAGACTGGAGGTCCCGCCCCGCTTGACGGTCTCACGGCTGCGAGCACACTCCACCGGCGTGGAATCGACCAGCAGCAGATCGTCATAGAAACCGGGGCTGTGCTTGGCGAACTCCCGGATCAGCGCCTCGATCGTCCCGGACAAGCGCAGCCTGCGCTTATGGAAAGCGGTCCGCTCGGGCAAACGGGGGAACAGGTGGCCAAGCTGACGACGAGCAGCCCGCAAGAACCGTGCGTCGGATGGCATCCCCATCATCGCCTGAGCGATACACAGCGTGATCAGCTCCGCATCGGAGATCCTTCGCCTAGCGTTTTCTGTCCGCTCGGGCAGGAAATCATCCACCGTGCAGTAAACAGCGATAAGCAGCAGATCGAGGTCGGCGTCCATCGAGGCCCTCCCGGGTCGGCGGTGACATTGAGCACCGCCGACTTCGATCTGCCTGCCTACAACCCCTCCCCACAACCCACAGCCACCCCCACGGCCGTGGCACTACTCATCTAGCGCCTGCCAAGCAGTGCCGTCCGCCATGTGACCCGCTCGCCGCCCCGCAACATCCCACCGGCGTAGACGGCCGACGCGACCCTCACGATGCCGCGGATCGCGGCGAGCATGATCACTGCGACCAGCGGGTATTCCCACCAGTCGACGGTGCCGAGCGCGATCCGGGCGGGCATCAACGTCGGCGTCAGCGGCGGCAGCCACGAGACCAGCCGCAGCCAGGTCGCGTTCGGGGAGCTGACCGCGAGGAAGGTGAGCACGTAGCCGATCGGCAGCCACATGATGAGCGGGAGGGTCGCCGACTGGACCTCCTCCTGGCGTGCGACCAGCGCGCCTGTGGCCGCGAGGGCGAATGCGTAGAGCGCAAACCCCGCGACGAAGAACGCGAGGAACGCGGGCATCAGCACCCAGACGCTGCCGGGGATCTTCGCGCTGTGGACGGCGGCGTTGGTGAGCAGGCCGGCGACGACGGCGATTGTGAGCTGGCCAAGGCCGACGAGGCCGATCCCGACGACCTTGCCGACCAGCAGCTGCTGCGGCCTGACCGCGGACAGCAGCACCTCGGCGGTGCGGGAGGTCTTCTCTTGGGCGACGCCCGTGGCGACCGCGGTCCCGTACAGCGTGATCGCGAGGTACATCAGCAGGCCGACGAAGATCGCCGCCACGTAGCGCGCGTCCTGATCCGCGGACTGCGGCTCGAGCACGACCGTCGCCAGCGGCACCGGGGTCACCGCCGGCAGCACCTTCGCGAGCGGTACCCCCGCCTTCGCCAGCGCTGTACGGAAGTGCGCCTCGTCGACGGCGGCGGCGATCACCGCCCTGGTCCCGGCCGACAGCGACTGCTTGACCTCGATCTTCGCCGAGCTGGTGCCAACTTCGATCGCCACGTCGAGCTTGCCGGCGTCGAGCAGCGCCCGCGCTGCCCCGACACCAGCGACGTCAGACAGTCTCACGGTCACCGTCGCCGCATTCGCCGCGCGCTGAAGCGCCGGCGCGAGCGCACGCGAGCGGCTCCCGACGAGCCCGATCTTCGTCGGGGACGCCGAGGACCTGACCAGCCCGGGGATCGCGATCCCCGCGACGACCAGAAGCGCGGTCACCACGGTCACGATGCGCGTGACCCGCCCGCCGACGCGCTCGCGCATCTCGCGCTCGGCGATCAGTCGAGTCGCCCCGCCGCGCCTCACCGGGACACCATCCGCCGGTAGAGCTCCAGGAGGCCCCCGCTCTCGAACCCGAAGTGCTCGACCGGTCCCGCCGCGAGCGCCGCTTGCAGGATCGCCTGCGAATCGGTGCCCGGCTGCATCACGAGCAGGACGCCGTCCTCGTCGGATCTCTCGACGCTCACGCCATGCAGCCCCTGCGTCCAGCTGTCGTCGAGACCGTCGACCTTGACCCGCAGCTGCGCGGGCAGCTCGCGGCGCAACTCCGCAAGCGTCCCTGCCGCGAGCACCCGCCCCGACTCGAGGATCACCACCCGCCGACAGACCCGCTCGACGAGCTCGAGCTGATGGCTCGAGAAAAGCACCGCGGTGCCAGCCGCCGCCCGCTCGAACAGGACTTCCGACAGCGAGTCGACCGCCTCGGGGTCGAGGCCGGCGAACGGCTCGTCGAGGACGAGCAGCTCGGGTGCGTGGACGAGCGCGACCGCCAGCTGGACCCGCTGCTGGTTCCCATGGGAGAGCGCGCCAAGATTCTCCGCGGCCCGCTCGCCGAGCCCGAGTCGGTCGAGCCACCGGCGGCCGGAGTCAGCCGCCGCGGCCGAGTCGAGCCCGTGCAGCCGCGCGAAGTACTCGACCTGGTCAAGCAGCCGCATCTGCGGATACAGCCCTCGCTCCTCTGGCATGTAGCCGAACCGGAGCCGAGCGCGGTCACCCACCGGCTGCCCGTCCCAGGTGACAACTCCGCGGTCGGGAGCCCGGATGCCCATTACCGCCCGCATCGCCGTTGTCTTGCCGGCGCCGTTGCGGCCGACCAGGCCGACGATCTCCCCCTGGCCGACGGAGAGCGCGACGCCGTCGAGCGCGACCAGCTCGCCGAACCGCTGGTGCAGGTCTGTCACCTCGAGCACGCCGGACATGATGGCGACGCGCGGAGGTGAGCGTATCCGGCGGGTAGCGCTATACTTTATGAAGTAATGAGCAAGGTGACCGTCTACACAACCGATCCGTGTTCGTTCTGCGCGCGCGTCAAGGGGCTGCTCAAGGCGCGCGGCGTCGAGTTCTCGGAGATCAACCTGTCGAAGGACCCCGAAGGCCGCGCCGCGCTCGCGCGCGAGACAGGCATGTTGAGCTTCCCACAGGTGATCGTCGGCGGCGAGCTGATCGGCGGCTTCACCGAGGTGCAGGCCGCCGCCGAGAGCGGGCGCCTGGACGAGCTCCTCGCTGCCTGAACGCCGGCTGGCACGTCTCGCACACGTACGTCCCGCGGCCGCCCACGACCATCTTCACGATCGTCGCGCCGCACGTTCCGCACGGCTCGCCCTCGCGCAGGTGCACCAGGAACTGGTCCTGGAAGGAGCCGCGCACGCCGTCCACGTGGCGGAAGTCGTCGATGCTCGCGCCGCGCGCGTCGATGCCCGCGCTCAGCGCCGCGATCACGCTCTCGCGCAGGCGCGCGTACTGCTCCAGCTTCAGCCGCCCCGCCGGCCGCCGCGGATGCACGCCAGCCCGGAACAGCGCCTCGTCCGCGTAGATGTTGCCCACGCCCGCGATCCTGCGCTGGTCCAGCAGGAACGCCTTGATCGGCGCCGTCCTGCCCCGCGCCAGCGCGCGCAGGTGCTCCGCCGTAAAGCGCTCGTCGAACGGCTCCAGGCCCAGCCGCGCCGCGAAGAACGCCTCCAGCGCCTCGCCGCCCAGCAGCAGCTCGCCCGTGCCGAAGCGCCGCGGGTCGACGATCGCCAGCTCTCGCGCTCGCGCGGGGCGCGTCCGGCTCAGCTCGATGCGCACGCCCACGTGCCCCTGCTCCGGGTCCGGATCCGAAAGCACGGCGCCCGTCATGCGCAGGTGCTGCGCCAGGTGCACGTCACCGTCGAAGCTCCACACCAGGTACTTGCCGCGCCGGCCCAGCCGCTCGATGCGCCTGCCCGTCAGCGCCTGCTCGAGCTCGCGCGGCGCCAGTGGCCGCGACCAGCGCGGGTCGAGCATCTCGATGCGCGTCAGCCTGCGCCCCTCCACCAGCGGCGCCAGCTGGCGCCTGATCGTCTCGACCTCCGGCAGCTCGGGCATCGCGCCCTAGCTTATGAATGACGCGCCCGGCAGGCCCTCCCCGTCTCCGCCTGTCAGCCAGTGCAGCACCGTCGCGCCCACGTCCGCCAGCGGGCCATCGTGGCGGCGCCGCCGCCGCGCGATGCGCGCCGGTGACCGCCAGCAGCGGCGCGTACTCGCGCGTGTGGTCTGTGCCCGGGTGCGCCAGGTCGACGCCATGGTCGGCCGTCACGATCAGCAGGTCCTCATCGTGCAACTCGTCGAGCATGCGCCCCACGCGCGCGTCGATCTCCTCCAGCGCGCGCGCGAAGCCACGCGCGTCCTTGCGGTGCCCGTACACCTGGTCGGTCTCGATCAGGTTCGCGAGCACCAGGCCGCCCTGCAACCCCCTCATCAGCTCGTCGACCGAGTCCAGCGCCTGCGCGTTGGTCGCGCCCGCGTGCGACGCGCTCACGCCCACGCCCGCGAACAGGTCGTCGATCTTGCCCACCGCGTGCACCTCCACGCCCGCGTCCTGCAGCTCCTGCAGGTAGCTCCGCGAGGGCGGCGTCAGGGCGATAGTCGCGCCGGCCGTCCGTGCGCGCGAACGCGCCCGCCTCGCCGGTGAACGGCCGCGCGATCACGCGCCCCACCGCGTGCTCGCCCGTCATCGCCGCGCGCGCCGCCGCGCACGCGCGGTACAGCTCATCCACCGGAACCCGGTCCACGTGCGCCGCCAGCTGCAGCACTGAGTCCTGCGAGGTGTACAGGATCAGCGCGCCCGTGCGCAGGTGCTCGGCGCCGAACTGCTCGATCGCCGCGAGGCCGTTGTCCGGCCGGTTGCAGATCAGCTCGTGGCCCGTCGCCTCCCGCAGCCGCGACAGCACCTGCGGCGGGAAGCCCTCCGGGTAGGTGGGTAGCGCCCGCTCCAGCACCACGCCCATCAGCTCCCAGTGGCCGCTGATCGAGTCCTTGCCCGGGCCCAGCGGGTGCAGGCGGCCGTAGATCGCCTGCTCCGCGCTCGGCGCCACGCCCCGCACGGGGACGATCGAGCCGAGGCCCAGCGAGCCGCAGCACCGGCAGCCGCAGGCCGCCCACCGCCTCGGCCAGGTGCGCCAGCGTGTTCGTGCCCGCGTCGCCGTATGCGTCCGCGTCGGGCAGCGCGCCCACGCCGCACGCGTCGATCACGAGCACGAGCGCGCGCCGTGCAGGACGGGCGGCTGGCCCGAAGTCGTGCACGCCTATGGCGCGCTCGTTGCGCGCGGGTGCGCGCTGAAGTACGCGTCCTTCAGCCGCTCGGCCGACAGGTGCGTGTAGACCTGCGTCGTCGCCAGGTCGGCGTGGCCGAGCATCTCCTGCAGCGAGCGCAGGTCGCAGCCGCCGGCCAGCAGGTGCGTGGCGAAGGTGTGGCGCAGCGTGTGCGGGCTCATCCGCTCCTCCAGGCCCGCCCGGCGCGCGTGGCCCTGCACGATCTTGTAGAGGCCCTGGCGCGTCAGGCCGCTGCCGCGGCTGTTGACGAACAGCTGGCTGGGCGGACGGGCGCTCGCCGACTGCGCGGCGCGGCCCGGCGAGGACACCAGCACCGGCGCGCCGCGGCAGTACGCGCGCAGCGCCGCGACCGCCTGGCGGCCGACCGGCACGATGCCGCTCCTTGGAGCCCTTGCCGCGCGCGCACAGCAGCCCCTCCTCCAGGTCGACGTCCGCGAGCTCGAGCCCCACCGCCTCCGACGCGCGCAGCCCGCACGCGTACATCAGCTCGAGCAGCGCGCGGTCGCGCAGCGCCAGCGGGTCGAGCCCCGCGGCTGCTCCAGCAGCCGCGCCACCTCGCTCGCGCGTCAGCACGCGCGGCAGCCGCTGCGGCTTGCGCGGGCCGCGCAGGTCCGCCGTCGGGTCGTGCTCGATCGCGCCCTCGCGGCGCAGGTGGCGGTAGAAGGAGCGCAGGCACGCGACCTTGCGCGCGAGCGTGCTCGCGGCGCCGGCGCACGCCGTCGCCGCCGCAGCTCCGACAGGAACGCCGCAAGATCGCCGTGCGTGGCGCGCGTCGGCGCCACGCCGCGACGGCGCAGGAACCGCCGAGCTGCAGCAGGTCCGTGCGGTAGGCCTCGAGCGTGTTGCGCGACAGGCCGCGCTCGAGCTCCAGGTAGGCGAGGAAGTCCAGCAGCAGCGGCCCGAGGTCACGGCTCGACCGCCGGCGCGGCCGTCTCGAGCAGCGTCATCCCATGAGCTTCGCTCGACGCCAGCGGCGCTCCTTGGCGGTGCAATCAGAGCGTTCAGACGGCGCGACAGCCACATCAGGCCGATCAGCGTCTTCGCGTCGCGGCACTCGTCGATCGCGCCCTGCAGCTCGGCGAGCGGCCAGCGGCACGATCTCGATGCGCTCCTCCTCCTCGCTGTCGCGCCTGCGCCGGATACAGGTCGCGTGGCGTGGAACAGGTGCACGCGCTCGTCGGTGAAGCCGGCGCTCGCGTAGTAAGCTGAGGATCGGCTCCCAGCTGCGCGCGCCGCAGCCGATCTCCTCGGCCAGCTCGCGCTGCGCCGCCGCCAGCGGCTGCTCGCCCTCCACGTCCAGACGCCCCGCAGGGATCTCCAGCAGGTCGGCTCCGCCGACCGCCTCGCGCGGCTGGCGCACGAGCCACACGTGCTCCTCGTCGTGCGCCACGATCGCCACGGCGCCGCGGTGGCGCACGATCTCGCGCGAGACCTCTTCGCCGTCGGCGTGGCGGAAGCGCTCCATGCGCACGTCCACCAGCCGCCCGCTGTAGACGGTCTCGCCGCCGAGCGCCTCGAACGCGCCGCTCAAGAGGCCTCCCCGCCGAGCGCCTCGAATGCGCCGCTCACGCGGACTCCTCGACCCCCTGGCCGACGAGCCGGCTGGCGAGCTCCGCGAGCGCCGTGCCGCCGGCCAGCGCCGCGCCGAAGAACAGCGGGTCCGCGGCGATGCCGCGGCCCATCGTCTCCGCCGGCAGGCCGCTCGCCGCGTACGCCGGCAGGTCGACCGTCGCGCGGCGCCAGTCGTGGCGGGTGATGCGCGCAGGGCGCTCGACGTCGATCGCGAGCCCCGCCCGCTCGTCCGTCGGGCGACTCGGCATCGCGCCGCCGAAGACCGCGCCGAGGCCCGCGCGCAGGTCGGCGCCGACGGGCGAGCGCATGCCCGCGGGCAGCGCCACCGTGACCGGCTCGAGCAGCAGGTCGAGCACCGTCAGCGTGTGGTGGGAGATGCCGCGGTGGCGCTCGCGCGCGTCGCCCGAGGACATCCGCGCGACGAGCAGCGTCGGGCAGCCGAGCGCCAGCGCCACGTGCGCGGAGTCGAGCGCCACCATGCCGCCGTGCCCGAGCGGCGAGCTCGAGCCGACGATCCCCGGCCCCGGCCCGCACACCGCCGCGTCCCAGCCCAGCTCGCGCAGACCGTGGTGCAGCGCGCCGGCGGTCGTGATCGCCTCGCCCTCGCCGCCGAACGCGGCGCCCGCCGTCACGTGGCCGGCCAGCAGCCCGCGCTCGCGCAGCGTTCGCACCGTGTGCGAGTGCGCTGCCCGGCAGCGCTCCGCCCTCCGTCTGCACGTAGCCCAGCCGCGCGTCCGGGGCTGCCTGCGCGAACGCCCACGCGACGCGCCGCCAGCTGGCCGTGCAGCGCGAGCACCGCCACCGGGCGCTCCACCGGCAGCTGCAGCGGCTCGCGCTCGACCGGCTCGACCGCGTGCTGCAGGCTCGTGTAGTTGAGCTTCATCACGTTCGCGCCGCGCGCGCCCTCCCCGTCCAGGCCGCGCGTGAGGTTGACGTGCACGACGTCGAAGCCGCCCGAGCCGAGGCCCAGGTCGAGCGCCTGCACGTTGACGATCACCTCGTCGCCCACCTCCGAGCGCCCCACCAGCCCGACGTCCGCGATCGCCTCGCGGCGACGCCCCGCGCCGGCGTCCCCGGCAAGCTCGACGACGAGGCGCTGCTCGGACTCGCCGGGCCGCGCGGCGCCGTTCGCGGCCGCGGGGTCGGCGCCGGCGCGGCGGGTCTCGACGACGATTGCGCGGCGGAGCTTCAGCATCGAGGCCGCAAGCTACACGGCCGGAGCGGGCGCGAGCGCCGCGGCCTCGTCCAGCAGGGCGAGCGCGACGTCGAGCATCTCCTCGAGCGCGGTCGCGCTCACGCGCTCGCCCGGCTCGTGGTTGCGCTCGGTGCCGTTCGCCAGGTTCACCGTCTGCAAAGCCCTGCGCGATCAGCGCGTTCGCGTCCGAGCCGCCGCCGCTGGCGATCCGCACGGGCTCGTGCCCGCACGCGCGCAGCGCCGGCTCGGCCACGCGCACCGGGCGGCTGCCGCCGGCAGGCGGTAGCCGGAGAAGGTGCGCTCCACGCTGACGTCCACGTCGCAGTCGCAGTCGGGCAGGTTGGCCGCCTCGTGCATGCGGTCGACGATCTCCGCCACGACCTCCTCCGCGCGCTCGTCGCGCCAGCGCACGCGCCTCCAGCACCAGCGTGCAGCGCTCCGGCACCACGTTCATCGCCGTGCCGCCCGCGATCGTGCCGACGTTGACCGTCGTCTGCTCGTCGAGGCGGCCCGAGCCGCATCGACGCGACCGCGCGCGCGGCCGCGAGGATCGCGCTGCGGCCGTCCTCTGGGCGGATGCCCGCGTGCGCGGCGGCGCCGCGGAACGTCGCCTCGATGCGGAAGTGCGTGGGCGAGTCGATGACCACCTCGCCGATCGGCGAGGCGTGGTCGAACACGTAGCCGAAGTCGCTGCGCAGGCGCGAGGCGTCGAACGCGCGCGCGCCCGCCAGCGCGGTCTCCTCGCCGACCGTGAACAGCAGCTCCACGATCCACCGGCGCGCCCTCGCGGCGGACGTGGCGCGCGAGCGCCAGCAGCACCGCCACGGCGGCCTTGTTGTCGGCGCCGAGGATGCCCTCGTTGGCGTTCTCCCAGACGCCGTCGACGAGCACCGGCTCGACCGGCGCCTGCAGCGGCACCGTGTCCAGGTGCGCGCACAGCAGCAGCGAGCGCCCCGGCTCGGCGCTCTCCTCCGAGCCGCTCGGCCAGTCCGCGGAGATGCGCGCCAGCAGGTTGCCGCAGTCCGAGCCCGCGCGCCGGCCCGGCGTCGTCCTCGTGGACCTCCACGCCCAGCGCGCGCAGCTCGGCGATCACGCGCTCCGCGCACGCGCGCTCGCTGCCCGACGGGCTCTCGATCCGGCACAGCTCGGCGAACGTGCCGTTCAGGTAGCGGCGCTCGAGCGTCCCGAGCCTCGACACGGCGCTCGGCGGCCGTCACGGACACGCCGGCGCTCTGCGCCGGCGTCGGCGACGGCGCGACGGCGACGGCATCCGCGGCGTCCCCATCGCTCGCCGGCGCGCTGCGAGCGCGGCGGCGACGAAGTCGCGGAACAGCGGCGCGGGGCGCTCCGGGCGCGACTTGAACTCCGGGTGGAACTGCGAGGCCACGAAGAACGGGTGCTCGTCGAGCTCGATCACCTCGACCAGGCGCTCGTCGGGCGAGGTGCCGGAGACGCGCAGCCCGGCGCTCTGCAGGCGCTTGCGCAGCAGGTTGTTGACCTCGTAGCGGTGGCGGTGGCGCTCGTAGATGACCGCCTCGCCGTACATCTCCCGCGCCCGGCTGCCCGCGTGCAGCTTGATCGGGTCGGCGCCGAGGCGCATCGTGCCGCCGAGGTCCGCCACCTCCTTCTGCTCGGGCAGCAGGTCGATCACCGGGATAGGGCGTCTCGATGTCGAACTCGGTCGAGTTGGCGCCCTCCATGCCGGCGACGTTGCGCGCGAACTCGGCGACCGCCACCTGCATGCCCAGGCAGATGCCCAGGTAGGGGATCCGCTGCTCGCGCGCGACGCGCGCGGCCTCGATCTTGCCCTCGATCCCGCGCCCGCCGAAGCCGCCCGGGATCAGGATGCCGTCGACGCCGCCGAGGCGCCTGCAGATCTCCTGCTCGTCGCACGCCTCGCAGGCTCTCGGAGTCGATCCAGTCGATCTCCACGCGGCTGTCCTGCAGCGAGGCGGCGTGGCGCAGCGCTTCGGAGACCGACAGGTAGGCGTCCTCGAGCTGCACGTACTTGCCGACCAGCGCGATCCGCACCGTCCGCGTCGGCGCGCGCGGCGCGCTCGATCGGCTCCTTCCAGCGCGCCAGGTCCGGCGCGGGCGCCTCCAGGCCGAAGTGCTCGAGGATGAAGTCGTCCACGCCCTGCTCGCGGAACGTGAGCGGCACCTTGTAGATGTTGTCGACGTCGCACGCCGAGACGATCGCCTCGATCGGCAGGCTCGCGAACAGCGCGATCTTCTTGCGGATGTCGCTCGACAGCGAGCCCTCCGAGCGGCACATGAGCATGTCCGGCGCGATGCCGATGCGCCGCAGCTCGTTGACCGAGTGCTGCGTCGGCTTCGTCTTCAGCTCGCCCGCGTGGCCGATGTAGGGCACGAGCGTCAGGTGGATGAACATGCAGCGCCGGCGCCCCACGTCCACGGGGAACTGGCGGATCGCCTCCAGGAACGGCAGCGACTCGATGTCGCCGACCGTGCCGCCGATCTCGGTGATCACGAAGTCGACGTCGCTGGACTCGGCGATCAGCGCGATCCGCTGCTTGATCTCGTCGGTGATGTGCGGCACGACCTGCACGGTCCCGCCGAGGTAGTCGCCGCGGCGCTCGCGGCGGATCACCGTGTCGTAGATGCCGCCCGCGGTGACGTTCGAGGCGCGGCTGGTGTTCGGCGTCGGTGAAGCGCTCGTAGTGGCCGAGGTCGAGGTCGGTCTCGGCGCCGTCCTCGGTCACGAACACCTCGCCGTGCTGGTAGGGCGACATCGTGCCCGGGTCGACGTTGATGTAGGGGTCGAACTTCTGCAGCCCGACCGTGAGCCCGCGCGAGACGAGCAGCCGCCCGATCGAGGCCGCGGCGATGCCCTTGCCGAGCGAGGAGACGACGCCGCCGGTCACGAAGATGAACCGGGTCTTGCTGGGGGCCTGGGCGTGGCGGTCGGAGTGGTGCAAGGTCATGAGGGCCTGCCCCAAGAGTCTAGTTCGCGCAGCCCCGGAGTCCGTTCGATCAGCGCGGAGATCGAGCGCAGCTCGCCGTAGAGCGTGATCGCGGCGAGCAGCGCGAGCGCCACCAGCTGCCCGGTGCCCGACAGCGTCAGCACCAGCCACAGCCCCGCGAGCGCCCCGAGCAGGTTCGCGCCGGTGTCGCCGAGCATCGCCCGCTCGCGCAGGTCGTAGGCGCCCGCCACGAGCGCCGGGCGCGGCGAACAGGCCGAGCGCCCACAGCGGGCGCAGGTCCGCCGAGCCGATCGCGAGGCCCGCGCCGAGCAGCACGAACGCCTTGGTCGCGCGCCCCGGGCGCAGGTCGAGCAGGTTGAACGACGTTCGTCGCCAGCACGAGCACCGCCGCCGCCAGCAGCCAGCGGCCGTTGGAGAGGCCGAGGCAGCTCATCGCCAGCAGCGCCAGGCCGAGCGAGCCGCCGCCTTCAGCGCGCCCGTCGAGAGCTCGCCGCGCAGCGCCGCCGCGCCGTGGCCGCGCCAGCCGCGCGCGGGCGGTCGCCGTCGCCGCGCCGGGGCCGTCGCGGCGCGAGCGTGTCGTCGATCAGCCCCAGCGCGAGCACGCCGAGCGCGTACACGCCGATCGGCAGCAGCTCGCGGCGGCAGCACGCTGCGTGGAGGCGAGCCGCTGCAGCGAGCAGCAGCGGGATCAGCGCGAGCAGCGCCGCGGCGAGCGTCGAGCACGCCGAACGGGAACGGCAGCGCGCGGTCGCGGTAGTTGGGCCGCGTGTGCCCGCCCTCGCGCAGCGCGCGCAGCAGCGCCGGCGCGAGGAGCGCGGCGCTGCGCCAGCGCGAGGAGGAAGGGCAGGGCGTGCATGGCTGGAAGCTAGCGACGCGGGCGGACGCGCCGTCAGGGCTGCGACGCGCCCGTGGTGACGCGTCGGCAGCAGCGAGTCGGCGGTCGACTTGACGCCGAAGCTGCCGCGGTCGCCGGCGAGCGCGTAGTCGAGCGCCGCCTGGCCCGCGAGGTTGTCGAGATCGTCGACGCTCGAGAGGCCCTTGCCCTTGTACCACGGGACCTGCGACGGGCTCGGTGCTGCGTCAGCTCGACGCCGACGGCGGGCACGCCGACGGCGGCCACGCCCGCGAGCAGGCCCGACTCGAACGCGGCGCTCGCTTCGCTCTGCGCGGCGCTCATGCCGCTCGGCTCGGCGCGCACCACCACGAGGCCTTCGAGGCGCGTGAGCTGGCCGTCGAACGCGCTCAGCAGGCTGCCGCGCACGCGGCTGAGCAGCTCGCGGTCGACCAGCTGCCCGCCGCTGACGAGCTGGCGGCCGACCAGCTCGCCGAAGCGTTCGACGAGCTGCGTGGAGCTCGCCAGCGACGCGTAGTGCGTGCCCGCGGCCGCGTGGGCGATGCCCTGCCAGTCGAGCGGCTCGCGCACCGCGACGACGGTCGTCAGGTTGCCGCCCGCCTGCGTGACCGCGGTGCGCACGAGCGAGTTGACCTGGTCGGAGGAGCCGCCGAGGAACACCAGCCCGATGCTGCGCCCGTTGAGCAGTTCGTGCACCGCGAGCGGGTACAGGCCGTTCGACGAACGCTTCCTCGCTCGTCAGCCGTTCCTGCAGCTGGCCCGCCTGGCGGCGCGACTGCGCTGACTTCGGAGTTGAGGTTGTGGACGATCCCGTTCTTGGCCGAGGAGACGAGGTTCGAGTCGCCGATCGCCACGCCGATCAGCACGCCGAGCGCCAGCGCGAACAGGACGGCGGCGAGGGACAGCGCGTGGTAGCGGTAGTCGAACATGGGCGCTCGCGCCGGGCGAGGTCAGCCGCGGCGCCGAACAGCAGCTGCAGCTGCAGCCAGAGCAGTTCGGCGACGTCGCGCAGCGCCGGCGTCATCCAGACGACGGCGATCATCGCGATCAGGCCGGCGGCGATCACGACCAGCAGCGGCGTGAGGCCCGGGCGCGGCTGGTAGAGGCGGCTCACGCCCTTGGCGTCGACGAGGATCTCGCCGATGCGCAGCCGCGTGAGGAACGTCGAGGACATGCCTTTGCGGTTGCGGTCGAGGAACTCGACGAGGTTGAACTGCGAGCCGACCGAGACGATCAGGCGCGCGCCCTTCTCGGCGGCGATCAGCATCGCCACGTCCTGGCTCGTGCCGGGCGCGGGCACGAGCTTGAACGGCAGGCCCAGCTCCTCCAGGCGGTGGCGGCCCGGCGCGCGGCCGTCGGGGTAGGAGTGCACGACCAGCTCCGCGCCGCAGCGCAGCGCCGCCTCGCCGGCCGAGTCCATGTCGCCGACGATCATGTTCGGCGTCAGCCCCGCCTCCAGCAGCGCGTCGGCGCCGCCGTCGACGGCGACGATCACCGGGCGCATGTCGCGGATGAACGGCCGCAGCGCGCGCAGGTCGCGCTGGTGGCCGACGCCGCGCACGACCACCAGCGTCGAGCGGTCGCGGAAGTCGGTCGCGAAGCGCGGCAGCTGGATCCGCCCGGCCAGCAGCTCGCGCTCCTCGCGCATGTGCTCGATCGTGTTGTGGGCGAAGCGCTCGAGCGCCTCGCCGATCTCGCGGCGGCGCAGCCTCCGTTTCGGCGCACACGCGCTCGAGGTCGAGCACCTCGCCGCGCGCCGAGCAGCTCGCCGCGGCGCAGGACCTCCGCGCGCGCCGTGCCGCGTCCCGGCGGTCGGCCGCGGCGGATGCGGATCACGAGCGGGTCGCCGTCGGAGAGCGCGTCGAACAGCGAGTCGTCGGGCAGGTCGACCAGCACGATGCCCGCCTCCACCAGCAGCTGCGGGCCGAGGTTCGGGTAGGTGCCGCCGGAGGAGGGCCTGCAGTTGAGCACCGCGGCCGCGCCCGCCGCGATCAGCTCCTCGGCCGAGACGCGGTCGATGTCGAGGTGGTCGATCAGCGCGATGTCGCCGCGCACGAGGTGCTTGACGAGCAGCTTCGTGCGCCTGCCCGGGCGCACCGGGCCGGCGACGCGACCGCGGATCGAGCGCCGGCTCTATCGATCGCGTACCGCCGCACGCGAGCGTACGCCCGCCGCGCGACGCGCGACGCAGCGGGTCGTGCACCAGACGTCGCCAGCGGGACCGGACGCATGGATCGCGTCGCGGCCATGCATGCGAGAGTAACGCCCGCGCGCCGCGGCAGGACGCCGCGCCGCGTCCGCGGACGCTCAGGCGGCGCGGCGCAGGTCGCGCGCGTGGCGGCGCGCGGCGCTGTCGTCGGTGTCGGCGCCGAGCATGCGCACCAGCTCGGCGACGACCTCGCGCTCGCCGAGCTGCACGACCGTCGTGCGCGTCGGCTCGGCGCCGGTGTCCTTGACGATCGAGAAGTGGCGCGCGCCGAGCGAGGCGATCTGCGGCAGGTGCGTGATGCACAGCACCTGCCTGCGCTCGCCCAGCTCGCGCAGCCGCGCGCCGACGGCGCGCGCGGTGTGCCCGCCGATGCCCGCGTCGACCTCGTCGAAGACGAGCGTCGCATCCGCCGCGCGAGGCGCCGGCGACGCTCATGATCGCGAGCATCACGCGCGAGAGCTCGCCGCCGGAGGCGATCTCGCGCAGCGGGCCCGGCCGGCACGCCGGGGTTGGGCGCGATCATGAACTCGACCGCGTCGCCGCCCGCCGGGCCCGGCTCGCGCTCGCCGAGCACGCACCTCGAAGCGTCGCCTCGCCCATCGCCAGCGACGCCGAGCTGCTCGCGCACCGCCTCCGCGAAGCCCGCCGCCGCCGCGGCTCGCGCCTGGCGCACGGCGCAGCACGTGCCGCTCCAGCGTCCGCGCGGGCCTCGCCGCAGCTGCTCGGTCGCCTGCGCCAGCGCCACCTCGGCGCCCGCCAGCTCGTCGTGGCGCGCGCGGGCCTGCGCCGCGTACTCGAGCACCGCCCGACGCTGCCGCCGTGCTTGCGCGCGAGCCGCTCGATCGCCGCCAGGCGCTCTTCGAGCGCGTCCAGCGAAGCGTCCTCGCCCAGCCGCGCCAGCGCCTCCGTCGCCCTCCGGAGGACGCCAGCCCGTGGATGCCCGCCCGCTCGCAGTAGTCGCGCAGCTCGCCGCGCCAGATCCTGCGACTCGATCGCAAGGCGCGCGCATCCGCTCCGCGAGCGCGTCGAGCGCCGGGTCGACGCCGGCGAGCGCGTCGAGCGCCGCCAGCGGCGCTCGCCACGCAGCTGCGCGGCGCCCGGCGCCTCGCCCGCGTCGGGCGCAAGCGCCTCGGCGCCCGCGCCCGCGGCCGCGCGCAGCGCGTCCAGCCGGCGCAGCCGCTCGCGCGCGGCGCAGCAGCTGCTCGTGCTCGCGCTCGTCCGGCGCGAGCGCGTCGATCTCGCCCAGCTCGTACTCGAGCAGGTCGAGCTCGCGCTCGCGCTGCGAGGACGAGCTCGCGCAGCTCTCCAGCCGCGCCTCCAGCTCACGCGTCCGCGCGAACGCCGCCGCGCACGCGCGCAGGCGCGCGGCGTGCTCGCCCGCGCACAGGCCGTCGAGGATCTCCAGCTGCGCCGCCGACAGCGTCAGCTTGCGGTGCTCGTGCTGGCCGTAGAACGCCAGCAGCGCGCCGCCGACCTCGCGCAGGTCGGCGACGGTGGCCGAGCGGCCGTTCAGGTAGGCGCGCGTGCGCCCGTCCGTCGCCGACGCGGCGCGCGAGCACGAGCTCCTCGCGCGTCCGGCGCCAGGCGCTCGCCGAGCTCGCGCGCGCAGCGCGCTCGGGTAGGTCGAAGATCCCCTCCACGTAGGCCTCGCCGGCGCCCGGGCGCACGATCCCCGGGCGCGCGCGCCCGCCCAGCAGCAGGTCGAGCGCGTGCGCGAGCACCGTCTTGCCCGCGCCGGTCTCGCCCGTGAGCACGTTCAGCCCCGGCGCCAGGCGCAGCTGGGCCCGCTCGATCAGCAGCAGGTTCTCGACGCGCAGCTCTTGCAGCACGCCAGCGTGGTCTAGCAGCGCCCGGGGACGGATCGTCCCCGGAGGGGGATCGCGCACGCGCGCGCCGTCCCCGGCGACCCCTGGGCGTGCGCGTGCGCGGCTTGCCACCGCCCGCACGCCCGCGCATAATCAGTCCGAATCGGTCCAGGAGGGACCTCTCACCCGCGTACACTCTCGTCCGCTAAGGCATGGCTGCCAGCGACACCAATCCGCGCTTCGATCCGTCCCCGCCCGGGGTGCTCGAGTGCCTGGGCGCCGGCCGCCGCTGCGCGAGCGCCTGGACGAGGAGATCAGCCGCGCCGAACGCCACGGCACCCGGCTCAGCTGCCTGCTCGTCAGTGATCGAGAACCTCGACGAGATGGCGCGCGAGCACGGCGGCGAGCTGCGCGAGCAGACCGTCGCCTACGTCGCGGGCGCGCTGCGCCGCGAACTGCGCCGCTTCGACCGCATCGGGCAGATGAGGACGGGCACGAGCCCGACGACACGACGCGCGCGGCGGACACCACGAGCCGGGCCGCCCGGACCTGCTGATCGTCCTGCCCGGCGCCGACAGCGCGCGCGGCGAGATCGTGGCCAGGCGCGCGCTCGAGCGCTGCGCACGATCAAGGTCGAAGCCGGCGGCGCCGCGCCGGCCGCTGCGAGATCTCGGTCGGGCTCGCGGCGTGGCGCCGCGACACGAGCGCCGATGAGCTGCTCGCGCAGGCGCGCGCCGCCGTCAGCAGCGTCAACGGCGACTCCGCTTCGCCACACCTGCCGCCGCCCGACGACGATCCGCCGGCGCCCGCGCCACAGCAGCCATCTCCAGCGGGCACTCGAACACGTGCCGAGGACCCGCCCGTGGTCGGACGCGCCGGAAGCTCATAATCTGGGGCAGTGCTCTCCGGATCAGAGCTGTGGCTGCTGCGGCTGATGGCCGACCGCGGGCTCGCGCTGCTCGACGCAAGCGCCGCTGCTCGTCGTGATCGAGGAGCGCGGCGAGCTGCGCGTCGCCGCCAGCAGCGGCGCCGCCGCCGTGCGCCTGCGGATCATGCCCGTGCAGGGCAGCGCGCTCGGCGCGCTGTATCTGCAGGGCCGCGCCGTCTCGCTCGACCGTCCCCGCGGCCAGGAGGCCGCGTGGCTGCACGAACTCGGCCTGGAGGCGCGCGCCGCGCTGGTCGAGCCGCTCACCATGGAGGGCCACGGCGGCGGGCTGGTGATCGCGCTGCGCACGCGACGGCGGCTTCCGCGACCCCGACCGCCAGGCGCTCACCGCGTTCGCGTCGAGCGTCGCGCAGCGGCTCGCCGCCGAGCGCTCGGTCGAGATCGAACGCCTGCGCTACGGCATGGAGGCGCGCGAGCGCGAGCGCACGCGCTGGGCGCGCGAGATCCACGACGAGAGCATCCAGGGCATCGGCGCGCTGCGCCTGCAGCTCGCCAACGCGCGCGACCTGGACGACACAGCAGGCGCTCAGCCAGGCCGTCGACGCCGCGCTCGAGGGGCTCGGCACCGAGATCGACGGCCTGCGCCACCTGATCACCGAGCTTCGCCCCGCCGCGCTCGACGACCTCGGGCTCGCCGCCGCGCTCGAGGCGCTCGCCCGGCGCGCGCAGGCGATCGACGGCCTCGAAGTCAAGACCGAGATCGAGATCGGCCGACGGACGAGCAGGCCAGCGCCTGGACCCCGAGCTCGAGAGCACCATCTACCGCGTCGTGCAGGAGGCGCTCACGAACGTCAGCCGCCACGCGCAGGCCACCAAAGCCGTGATCGGCGTCAGCGAGCACGACGGCGTGCTCACCGCGTCCGTCACCGACGACGGGCGCGGGCTGCCCGACGCCGACACGCCTCGGCCCCCGCGGCGACGGCCTCGAGGGCGGCTTTGGCATGTCCGGCATGCGCGAGCGCGCCGAGCTCGTCGGGGCGAGCTCGAATGGGCGCGCGCGCCGGAGCAGGGCACGATCGTGCGGCTGACCGTGCCGCTGACGGGGCGCCCCAGAGCCAGCGTGCCGCCAGCCTAGTCCTCGGGCAGATCGTCCACGTCACCGTCGCGCCGCAGCCATCCCGCGAGCTGCTGGCCGACCGAGTTGATCGACTCGCCCGCGTCGCGAAAGCCGTCGCGGATGCGCTCCGCGTAGAACGTCACCGCCTCGCCGCTGTCCGCGCGCGGGTCCGCCGGCTCGCTGCGACGCGGGTACTCACCGCCCACGATGCGATCGAACTCGCCCGAGCGCACCCACTCCATCAGCTCGTGCGTGCGCTTGACCGGCATCGGATGCGTCACGCCCAGGTCGATCATCAGGCGCGTCAGACGCTCAAGGCCCGAGCCCTTCTCTTTGTAGTCCAGCCCCTGGCGCATGAACAGGTCGAGGTCCAGCTCGTCCACCATCGCGCCCGCCGCCAGCGACATCAGCGTGCGGCACACCACCAGCGGATCGCGCGTCACAAGCGCCGCCGCCCGATCCGCGCTCAGCTCCGTAGCGCGGCCCCACTCCATCAGCGCCGAGCGCACCGGCGCCAGCGGCAGCGGCAGCCGCGCGCTGCGCGTCAGCAGCACCAGGATCGCCAGCGCCGTGCGGTACAGCTGGTGGTCGGACAGGATGTGCGCCGCCTCGTGCGCCAGCACCGCGCGCCGCTGCGGCGCGTCCAGCAGGTGCACCAGCTCCGACTGCACCACCACGATCGGCTTCTTCGCGCCGATCGCAAGCGCGTTCGGCGTCGGGTACTGGGTCAGGTACAGGTCCGGCACGTCGGGCATGTCCAGCGTCGCGTACGCGATCGCGTGCTCCCGCCACACGTCGCCCAGCTGATCTTCCGACAGCCGCACCGACGAGCCCAGGTAGCTCTGGCGCAGCGCGCGCTCGTAGCCCAGCTCGATCAGCTTCCTCACGACCGTGTCCAGATACGGGATCGAGCCGAGCGCGGCGGTGGCCGCGCGGTCGGCCGGATGCTGGAAGGCTCGCGGCGAGATGTCCGTCAGCCGGTAGCCCTCGGCGGGAAGCGTAGATCCCGAGGAGGCCATGGAGTCAGGGTACAGGCTGCGGCGCAGCCTGTTTGGAGCTACTTCTGTCAGACCAGCTTTCGGCGACGAAGGCGAGTCATCACGGCCGCGCGAAGGCGGGTCTGGACGGCTGCCTAAGCTAGTGGCTGAGCGGGCCAAGAACTCTCTGGCGCAAGGCTCACGCCGAGCTAGCAGCAGTCAGGACTTCGTCGTGCCAGGCGGTTTGGCGCTCGCAGCCGAGTCAGATGGTTTCGGGGGGGGTTTGCTGGGACTTGGCGCTGACCCTTGCGGCGCATAACCGCCACGCTTTTCAACTGGTGGAAGTCCCTCTCTTCTTGCCACGATTACATCCTAGCTCACGTCGCCGGCGCCTTCTTCCGATCCGCGATTGTAGAACTCAACCGATGCGATCTCGCCCTGCGCAAGCCAGACGCCCTCTGTGCTCTCGGCGCGTTTCTCGAACCATCCCTGCTCGTCAAGTGACCAGCGCTCCGCAACGAACAAATCTTGGATGTGCTCGGAATACCCCGCGAGGCTTCCAACCTTGAAGTAGCCGCCAACAACTCGGCCGTCCTTCAGCGTCGCCCGGATCATCATCTCCTCCATGTTCCCTTCGCGACTGAAGGCTTCATTCCAGGCCGATGCGACGCTGTGTGATGGCGAGATGCCAGTCACACCCAGCACCCGAGGCCTCAATCGACGCGATTTCCGCCATCGCAGGCCCACCACCGCCAGCAATGTGGGCGCGACGATCACGATCACTGCTGCCGCGAGCAGATCTTCCCAGAGCAACATTTCGCCGTGGTAGGACTGCACCAGATCGCGCGTGTTCAAGCCAAGGACCAGCCCGACGCCGACCGCCATGGCATAGACCAGCGCGCTGTAGTAGAGCGCATTCAGCAAGCGCTCAAATGGCGTGTCTTCACCCCTCACCGCGAACATGCGCTCGCGGAGCAGCAGGGTCACGAAACCGGGGAGCACAAACACCCCGAGAATGAGCAGCGCAGCTCCAGTGGCAGGCGCCATGCGTGCCTTCTAGCATCGCCTGCGGACGCAACGCTGCCAAAGGCTGCCGCCACTCGGTCTGGCCGGCACGCTATGGCGAGCGGCGTAAGCGCATTCACGTGGCGGCCTGCACGTGACGCGCCGCTAGCAGGAGCTCCTCAGTCGGCGAGACCCGTACGCCGCACGTACGCGGTGATCTCCGCGCGCGAGGAGAACCCAAGCTTCTCGATCGCCCGCGCGCGGTAGGTCTTCACGGTGCGCTCGGCCACGTTCAGCTGCTCGGCGATCTCCGGGTTGGTGTAGCCGTTGGCGATCAGCCGCACCACCTCGCGCTCGCGCTCGGACAGCACGACGCCGTCGGTGACGCCGTCCTCGCCCGTTGCCATCAGCGCGCCCAGGCGCGGGTGCAGGTAGTTGCCGCCGGCGACCGCCAGGCGGAACGCCTGCAAGAGCTCCGCCGGCTCGGCCTCCTTGAGCACGTAGCTGCGCGCGCCCGCCCTCAGCGCCTGGCGCGCGTACTCGGGGTCCTCGCGCATCGTCAGGATCGCGACGGCGAGCGTCGGATGGGAGATGAAGCACGACGGCAGCGCGCCCAGGCTCGAGCCGCCGGGCATCGTCAGGTCGAGCGTCAGCAGGTCCGGCTTGTGCTCGCGTACCTCGCGGATCATCGACGGGATGTCCGCCGCTTCGGCCACCACGCGGAACTCTCCCCCCTCGCGCTGCAGCACCGCGCGGATGCCGTCGCGCACGACCGCGTGGTCGTCGGCGATGATCACGTCGATCGGTCTGCTCACTCCTGGCGTGCCCGCCTCCATCCGATGGACGGTAGCGAGTGGACAGGACTGATCCAACGTCTGCAAGGGACGACATCCCTGCGCACCTTTGGGACGACGCGCGGGTTCCCTTTTGGGACGACACGATCGGCACCATCGACCCTACATACAAACAAGCCTAAGGGGCGGATCATTTCTAATTGATGGGGGGCGACAGCGAAACGCGCGCCGGGGGGCCGCAGGGCACAGCCGACGCCGGGCCTGATGCGCAGGAGGTCAGCTCGCGTGTGGTGATCGCCGGCGCGGAGGCGGACAGGCGCGCGGCGCTGCTCGACCGCCTCACCCAGCGGCTGCCCGAGGAGACCGTCTTCCTGGAGGCCGACACCGTCCCGCGGACGCTCGAGCACGCGCGCGGCAGTCGCATGGTGGTCATCGTGGGACCGCTGCGCGAAGCCGAGCCGAGCGCCCTCGCCGAGATCCTCGCGCGGCGCCTGCCCGGCGTGCACGTGGTGGATCTGTCGGCCAGACGCTAGCGTGGCGGCGTGCCATCCACCCTGTCGTCGCGGCTGCGCCGGATCATCGCCGCCTACACGGTCAACCGTCTGGGATCCTGGGTCGGCCTGGTGGCGCTGTCGCTGGCGGTGTTCGACCACACGCACGACGCGCTCGCGGTGGCGGCGCTGCTGCTCGCCTGGCAGGCGCTGCCGGCGTTCCTCGTGCCCGTGGTGGTCGCCCGCGTGGAGGCATCCGAGCATCGCCACGAGCTGAGCGCCCTGTACATCTTCGAGGCGCTCGCCACGGCGGCGCTCGCGGTGCTGCTGTGGAACTTCTGGCTTCCGGGGGTGCTGCTGCTGGCGCTGCTCGACGGCACCGCGGCGCTGGCCGCCAGCTCGCTGCTGCGCGCGGAGGTAGCGCGCGTGGCGCGCGAGCAGGTGCACACCCAGCCGGGCGGCGCCGCGCTCACCGCGGAGGCCCTCGAGGAGGAAGCGCAGGAGGCCGAGCGCAAGGCCAACGCGGCGCTCAACGTCGGCTTCTCGATCGCATTCGTCGGCGGCCCGTTCATCGGAAGCGCCGTGGTCGCCGCCGCGGGGGCGCCGTCCGCGCTGTTCGTCGACGTCGGCTCGTTCCTGATCTGCGGTGCGCTGCTGATCGACCTGCACCCCCACGTGGAGGAAGCGGGTGGCGACTCGGTGCGCGCGCGCCTGCGCGCCGCGTGGGCGCACATCAACGCGGCCCCGGTGCTGCGCGGTCTGCTCGCGGCGGAGGCGATCGCGCTGCTGTTCATCCAGGCCGGCAGCCCCATCGAGGTCTCCTACGCGAAGGCCACGCTGCACGCCGGCGATCGCGGCTACGGCCTGCTCGTGACCGCCTGGGGCGCCGGAGCGGTGCTCGCGAGCGTCGTCTTCGCGCGCTCGGGACGGCGGCACCTGGGCGCGATGCTGACGGGCGGCGTGCTCGCGCTCGGGCTCGCGTTCATCGGCTTCTGGCTGTCCGGATCGCTCGCGCTCGCGTGCGTCGCATCGCTCGTCGGCGGGATCGGCAACGGCCTGGAGTGGCCATCGCTGATCAGCCTCGTGCAGCGGCTCACGCCGCAGCCCCTGCACGGGCGGCTGATGGGCGCCGTCGAATCGCTGTCCGCCGTGTGCCTCGCGTTCGGGCTGCCGCTCGGAGGCGCGCTGGTCGCGCTCAGCTCGCCGCGCACCGCGTTCCTCGTGCTGGGCCTGGGCACGGCCGTGGCGACGGTCGCGTTCGTGCGCGTGATGCTGATCGGGCTCGAGCCGCGCAGCACCGGCGCCGACGCAGCACTCGGGCGCAGCGAGCTGGACGGCCAGCCAGCGCAGGCCGTCGAAGCGGTGCGGCAGGAGCCAGCTGGCAGCTAGCCACACCCCGGTGGCGCTCGAACGTCACCTCAAGTACCACGCCGGGCCGGTCGAAAAGGACGACAGAGCCCGCGATGCCTGCACCCAAGCTCACGAGACGCCTGTTCTGGGCGGCCGAGGTCCTGCTCCTCGCGGGCACGGTCTTCTCAGCCGTGTGGTTCTCGCACCCCGGCGAATGGCAGCCGCTGGCGCTCGTCGTGCTGCTGCTCGTGCTCGCGTTCGGCGGCGAGCTGTTCACCGTCGAAACCAGCCACGGCGTGCTGAGCGCCTCCCTGGGCGCGATGGTGCTCGCGATGGGGCTGCTCGGACCTGCGCCCGCAGCGGCGTGCGGGATCGCCGCGATGATCGTGCACTCGGCCGCCGCCCGGCGCCCGCTCGCGCAGTGGCTGAACAACCTCTGCATGTACGCGGTGGCGCCCTACGCGGGCGGCCTGACGGTGCGCGCGCTCAGCAGCGAAGTCAGCGGCGTGCCGCACGTGCAGCACGCGTCGCAGAGCACCATCTTCGGCCTGATCGTGCTCGGCGCGCTGATCGTGCTGCTGGTGCTCAACTTCGCGCTGTTCGCGCTGGAGCTGCGCATCAGGGAGGGGCGCCAGCTGCCGCGCCTGGTCACCGAGCTGTTCCTGCCGCTGCTCCCCGGCGAGCTCGCCGTCGGCGTCGTCTCGACGCTGCTCGTGCTCGCCTACCGCAGCGCCGGCCTGCCGGCGCTGTTCGCCGCGATCCCCGTGCTGCTGATCTTCCGCCACCTCACCGTCGCGCTGCTGCGCTCCGAGGACCGCGCCGAGAAACTGCAGGGGCGCACCGTGCGCCTCGTGTCGCTGCAGATGGGCGTCCTCAGGACGCTCGTGCGCGCGCTCGGCATGCGCGACCCCACGACCGCGCGCCACGCCTCCGCCGTCGCCCACTACTCGGAGGCCCTCGCCCGGGAGCTCGGCTGCGGCGAGGACGTGCAGGAAGACGTGCGCACCGCCGGTCTGCTGCACGACATCGGCAAGTTCACGTGGCCCGACAACGTGCTGCACGCGGACGTCGTCAGCCCCGAGGACCAGGAGATCGTCCGGCGCCATCCGCAGGACGGAGCCGAACTCGTGGGCGCGCTCGACGGCTACGGCGCCGCCGCCGAGGCGATCCTCTACCACCACGAGCGCGTCGACGGCGGCGGCTACCCGGCCGGGCTGATCGGCAAAGAGATCCCGCTGGCCTCGCGCATCCTCGCGATCTGCTGCACCTACCACACGATGGCCAGCCGCGGCAGCTACCGCTCGCCGATGAGCTACCAGGAAGCGATGGCCGAGCTGCGCCACGCCGCCAAGAACGGCCAGCTCGACGACGAGCTCGTCGAGACGTTCTTCGCGCTGCTCGAGCGCGAAGGGCCCGCGTTCGGCGAGGACACCGACTTCGAGGCCGACCTCGAATTCGAGCGCCGCGTGCGCGACATGGCGGGCGGCTCGCACGTCGCCGCGCCCGGGCCCGTCTCGCGAGCGCGCGAGCGCTTGACAACGCTGCGCCGAGACTAGCGCCACCAGACCAGCAGACTGCCGTCGGCGGACGACACGCGACGGCGAACCGGCGGCGCGATCAAGCCGTAGCGCGCCGCGCCGGCCGCGCTGTCAAGCATTCGCCAGCGCCGATTCGGCCCTACGGTCAAGCCCGCCCTGAGCGTCAAGCCCAACAAGAAGAGGGCGCCGCGCATACCGCGCGACGCCCTCAAAGCTCTAGCTGCGAACCAGCTCTTAGTTTGCGTGAGGCTGATTCGCGTGAGGCTGATTCGCGTGAGGCTGATTGGCGTGAGGCTGTGCCATGTCGTTCTCCTTTATCCAGCGCCTTGGGGGAACTTCGCGGCCGCCACCTGTCTGTCTCCATACCCGGGAGCACGACCGCTTTGAGTAGGTTTGCGCAGGATAGTAGCGGAACAGTGCTGGAGCGTCCAGTCTGCGGAGCTTTGTGCACGAATGTTTGCAGAAGCAGGAGCCTGGACGGAAAGACCGACAAAGCTCAGCGGCGCTCAAGTTCCCGCCGCTTTTGGACGAAACATTCGGCGACCCCTACCGATCGAGGCCGGCACATGCCCCTGTCCCTCTCCCCGACGCAGCGCAACGAGCGCCAGCTCGTCTTCACCAGCTCTCAGGCCGCCCGCTACGTGGGCGTGTCGCTCGCGACCGTCCGCCGTTGGACGGACGCCGGCCACATCGACTGCTACCGCACCCCCGGCGGCCAGCGCCGCTTCTCGCGGGCCCAGCTCGACGAGTTCATCGCCTCGATGAAGCGCACCAGCCCCAGCGAGTCCGCGGGCGCGGACGCGCACCAGGGCGCACAGGTCGCCTGAGCCGAGCCGCCAGCAGGCCGGCGAGCGGCCCGAAGCGCCCGACCGTCAGCTGGCCAGGCGCCCGAACTTCTCGCGCAGCCGCCGGTAGAACGACGAGCCGGGCAGCTGGGCGATCGTGCCGACGTCGTTGACGAAGCGCGCCTGGATGCGCCCGTCCGGCGGGATCTCCCCGCCGGGACGTCCGTCGACGGCCACGTCGAGCGGCTCGCGCGAGCGGTTGTGGATCGTCAGGCGGTCGTCGGGCGCGACCACGAGCGCGCGCGCGGAGATCGAGTGGGGCGCGATGAACGACACCACGAAGCCCTCCACCCCCCACGCCATCACGGGGCCGCCGTTGGCGAGGTTGTAGCCCGTCGAGCCCGCGGGGGTCGCGACCACGAGACCGTCGCAGCGCACGCTGCCCGCCTCCTCGCCGTCGAGCGCGTACGCGAGCTCGGCGACGCGCTCGCCGACCTTGCGATGGATCGCCACGTCGTTGATCGCCGTCTGCGGCACCGACAGCTGCGAGCCGTCGGGCATCTCGAGCACGATCGCGGGCAGCCGCAGCAGCTCGAAGTCGCCGCTGAGCGCGCGCGCGATGCCGTCCTCGATGTCCTGCGGCTCGACCGTCGCCAGGAAGCCGATCTCGCCGAAGTTGATCGCGAACACGGGCACGCCGGTGCCCGCGTAGCGTCGCAGCGCGCGCAGGATCGTGCCGTCGCCGCCGAGCACCACGCACAGCTCGACCTCGTCCTTCGCCGGCGCGTCCACGGCGATGCCCGGACCGGCCGCGAGACCGTGCTTGCGCGTCTCCTCCGCGTCCATGCGCAGCGTGACGCCCGCCTGCGCCGCGCGCTCCACGAACAGCCTCAGCGCCTCGTCGGTGTCGTCCGGGCGACGGTGGGTGAAGACGGTCATCTCGCGTGCGCCGCCGGCGTCCCTCATGGCTCGAGCCCCTGCGCCGGCTCGGCCTCGCTCGGGCTCGACCTCGCGCGCCATCCGCTCGAGCTGCGCCGGCTCGCGCGTGCCGCGCCCGCTCGCAGGGTCGGCCAGCCACACGAACGTCTCGCGGTTGCCCTTGGGCCCGGGCAGCCCCGAGGAGTGGTAGCCGACGACCGCCGCGCCCGCGCCCAGCGCCGCCTCGCCGGCGCCGACCAGCGCCTCGCGCCGGTCCTCGGCGGCGCGCACCACGCCGCCTTTGCCGACGCGTCCGCGCCCCAGCTCGAACTGCGGCTTGACCAGCGCCAGCACGTCATAGCCGGCGTCGAGGCAGCCGAGCACCGCCGGCAGCACCTTGGCGAGCGAGATGAACGACACGTCCACCGTCGCCAGGTCGAGCGCTGGCGCGTCGATCTCGGTCCGCGGCGCTGGCAGCATCGCGGGTGTGAGCGCGCGCGCGTTGGTGCGCTCCAGCACCGATACGCGCTCGTCGCTGCGCAGGCGGTAGTCGAGGATCCCGTAGCCGACGTCCACCGCGATCACCTCGCACGCGCCGCGCTGCAGCAGGCAGTCGGTGAAGCCGCCCGTGGAGGCGCCCACGTCCAGCGCGCGCCTGCCCGCGACCTCCAGGCCGCACGCGTCGAGCGCGTTGGCGAGCTTGGTGCCGCCGCGCGAGACGAACGCGGGGCGCTCGGCGACGCGCACCTGCATCTCGGCGTCGACCAGCTCGCCGGGCTTGACGGCGCGCCGCTCGGCCGGTCCCGCGGGTTCCAGAACACCTCCCCGGCCATCACCGACGCCGCCGCGCGGCTGCGCGACGGGAACAGCCCGCGCTCGGCCAGCAGGGTGTCCAGGCGGCGCTTGGCCATCGCGGCAAACCCTTGCACAAAGCGCCGCGGCTGCGACTGGCGATCTCCATGATCTGTGCGATCGATGTCACACACACGGGGGCTCTGCCGGGCATCATGGTTGTCGATCGAGAGCGCAGCATGACTCTCCTGAATCCCTCCTCCCGAAACGGCCCGCTCTCCCCGGCGGGTCGTTTCATTTAAGCCACGATGCGTCTGCGCCGGCGCCGCGATCGGAGATCGCGGCGGCGACGCGCTCGGCGATGCGCTCGCCGGTGAAGCCGACCTCCTCGTGCAGCAGCGCGGGCTTGCCGTGCGTGACGTAGCGGTCGGGTAGCCCCACCCGCAGGATCGCGCGGCGTCGACGCCGGCGTCGTTGAGCGTCTCCCACACGGCGGAGCCGAAGCCGCCGGCAAGCGCGCCCTCCTCGACCGTCACCAGCAGGTCGTGCTCGGCCGCTAGCTGGGCCATCAGGCCCGCGTCGATCGGCTTGGCGAAGCGCGCGTCCGCGACGGTTACCGCGATCTCCTGGCCGCGCAGCAGCTCGGCGGCGCTCAGCGCCTTGCCGACGCCCGACCCGTAGCCGATCAGCGCGACGCGCCTGCCCGCGTGGCTTGATCCCGAAGCTGTCTCGGCCTCGGACAGGATCTCGCCGGTGCCGATCGCGATCGCGCGGCCCTCCTCGGGCAGCTCCACGCCGACGCCCTCGCCGCGCGGGTAGCGCAGCGCGATCGGGCCGTCGTACTCGATCGCGGTGCGCAGCATGTGCACGAGCATCGCCTCGTCGCGCGGCGCCATCAGCACCATGTTCGGCAGGCAGCGCAGGTAAGGGATGTCGAACACCCCGTGATGGGTGGGGCCGTCGTCGCCCACCAGCCCCGCGCGATCCATCGCGAACACCACGTTCAGCTTCTGCAGGCAGACGTCGTGCACGATCTGGTCATAGGCGCGCTGCAGGAACGTCGAGTAGATCGCGGCGACCGGCTTGACGCCCTCCAGCGCGAGCCCGGCGGCGAACAGGATCGCCTGCTGCTCGGCGATGCCCGACGTCGAAGTAGCGCTCCGGCATCGCCTTCTGCAGGATGCTCAGCCCGGTGCCGGAGTTCATCGCCGCGGTGATGCCGACGACGCGCTCGTCGCGCTCGCATTCGCGCACGAGCGCCTCGCCGAACACCTGCGTGTACTGCGGCGGCGGCGCCTGCACGATCTTCGCCCGCGAGCCGTTGGCCTTGGCGGCGGCCGGCTTGGTGGGCACGCCGTTGGTGATCGAGTTGGGCTTGGCCGCGTGCCACTGCTCCATGCCCTCGAGGCCGCCCTCCTCGGCCGGCGCGAAGCCCTTGCCCTTGACGGTGGCGATGTGCACGACCACGGGCCGCTGCGCCGCGAGCGCCTCGCGCAGCGCCTCGCGCAGCGCGCGCACGTCGTGGCCGTCGATCACGCCCATGTAGGCCCAGTCGAGCTCCTCCCACCACAGGCCGGGCGCCCAGAACGCCTTGATCGACTCCTTCAGGTGCGGGCCGAGGCGCTCGAACGCCGAGCCGATCCCGATCGGGCAGGCGCGTCAGCCCGCCCTCGACGCCGGAGCGCGCGTGCCACAGCTTGGGGTTCAGGCGCACGCGGTTGAAGTAGCGCGACAGCGCGCCCACGTTGGGCGCGATCGACATGCCGTTGTCGTTGAGCACGACCACGATCGGCGTGCCCAGGCCGCCGGCCTGGCCGATCGCCTCGAACGCGACGCCGCCGGTCATCGCGCCGTCGCCGATCACCGCCACGACCTTGCCGTCCTCGGCGCGGAGTCCAGGTGGCGCATGCCCTCCTTGATCCCGACCGCGTAGCCGATCGAGGTCGAGGCGTGCCCGGCGCCCATGATGTCGTGCGCGCGACTCCGCGATCGAGCAGAACGGCGCGAGGCCGCCGTACTGGCGGATCGTGCTCAGCTCGATCGCGCCTGCCCGTGAGCACCTTGTGCGGGTAGGCCTGGTGGCCGACGTCCCACAGGATCTTGTCGCGCGGGGAGTCCAGCACCGAGTGCAGCGCCACGGCCAGCTCGCACGTGCCGAGGTTGGCGCCGAAGTGCCCGCCGATCTCGCCGACGGTGTCGATGATGTGCTCGCGCACCTCCTGCGCGAGCTGCGCCAGCTCCTGCTCGGAGAGCTCGCGCAGGTCCTCGGGGCCGTCGATGTTCTCCAGCAGGCTCATGAGGTGCGGGTGTAGATGAAGTCGGCGATGTCCTCGAGCTCGGCGGTCGCGTCCGGCCGCGCACGCCGGCGGCGCGGCGTCGCGACCTCCGCGAGCGCCGCGCGCGCCGTCCGATGCGACTCCGCCGCAAGCTCCCTCGCGCGCTCGATCCCGAACTCGCTCACGTACGTGCGCTTCCCGTGACGCTCATCGCTACCTCGTGGCTTTCCAAGTGCATCGTCGGTGCCTGTCACGTCGAGTATGTCGTCGACGATCTGGAACAGGACGCCCAGCTCTGCCGCGAAGCGGCGGAACGGAGCCGTCTCAGACTCATCTTCGATCCCCGTCAACAGTAGTACGCAGAGCACGGACGCGCCGATCAGACGTCCAGTCTTCAGCTCGTGCAGCCGCCGCAGGGCAACCGGCCCGGAGGCGTGCGTGCGCCTTCACGTCGGCGTACTGCCCCCCGACCATGCCGTTGACGCCCGTCGCCGCCGCCAGCTCCGCTGCGGCGGCGAGCACCCGCTCGGGCGCCGAGCGCTGCCGGGTCAGCAGGTGGCGGAACGCCTCCGCGTAGAGGCCGTCGCCGGCCAGGATCGCGACATCCTCGCCGAACTTCACGTGGCACGTGGGCTGCGCCCCGGCGCAGCGCGTCGTCGTCCATCGCCGGCAGGTCGTCGTGGATCAGCGAGTAGGTGTGGATCAGCTCGATCGCGCCCGCCAGCGGCAGCACCTCGCGCTGCTCGAGGCCGACGGCGCGCGCCGTCGCGAGCGCGAGCACCGGCCGGATGCGCTTGCCGCCGGCCAGCAGCGAGTAGCGCATCGCCTCGTCCAGGCCCTGCCGTGATCGGCTCCTCGGAGAAGCTCAGCGCTGCGAGGTAGCGCTCGACCTCCTCGCGCAGGTGGTCGGGGTAGCTCGCGCTCACCGCGTCAGCGGACGGGGCTCGGCGGATCGGTGGACGGCAGGGTTCCTATAGCAGGGTGTCCTGGCCGGGTGCCGGAGCGTGGACCTCGGCGCGCGTCAGCTGCTCGAGCTCCGCCGCCGCCTGCGTCGCGAGCGCCGCGCAGTCCTCGACCATCGTCGCCGCCGCGTCGGGCGAGAGCTCGCCCGAGCGCAGCTGCTCGGCGGCGCGCTCCAGGCGCGCGATCAGCTCGTCGAGACGCTCGACGCTGCTCATGAGATCTGCGCATTCTCGCGCACCTCGCGCAGGACTGCGGCGAGGACGCCGTTGACGAAGCCGGCGGCCTCCGATGCCGCAGAACGTCTTGGCGCTCTCGACCGCCTCCTCGATCGCCCCCTCCGGCGGGATCGGCTCATCCGCCGGCGCCGCGTCGGGGTGCAGCATCTCGATCAGCGCCACGCGCATGATGCTGCGCTCGAGCGGCTGGATGCGCTGCACCGACCAGCCGTGCGCGTGGCGGTCGATCACCTCGTCGAGCTCCTCCGCGCGGTCGGCGGCGGCGTGCGCGAGCGCGCGCGCGAACAGCGACGCGTCCCGCGGCAGCGTCTCTGCCAGCGGGCGCGCCCGTGAGGTCGTGCTGGTAGAGCGCGATCACGGCGGCCCGGCGCTGCTCGGAGCGGCGCATTCAGACGCGCGCGACGTAGTCGCCCGAGCGCGTGTCCACGCGGATGCGCTGGCCCGGCTCGACGAACAGCGGCACCTGGATCACCGCGCCCGTCTCGAGCGTCGCCGGCTTGGTGCCGCCGCCCGAGACCGAGTCCCCGCGCAGGCCCGGGTCGGTCTGGGCGACCTCGAGCTCGACCGCGCTCGGCAGCTGCACGTCGCCCGGCTCGCCGTCGATGAACAGCACGTCGACCTCGCTGCTCGGCGTGATCCAGCGCAGCGCGTCCTCCACCGCGCGCTCAGGGATCGCGATCTGCTCGAAGGACTCGGTGTCCATGAAGTGCGCGTCGCGTGCCGTCCGCGTACAGGAACTGCATCTTCCGCGACTCCGTGCGCACCGAGCGGAACTTCTCGCCCGCGCGGAACGTGCGGTCGATCACGTTGCCGTCGGAGGCGCGGCGCAGCTTCGTGCGCACGAACGCGCCGCCCTTGCCCGGCTTCACGTGCTGGAACTCGAGGATCTTGAAGATCGTGCCCTCGACCTCGATGTGGTTTCCGTTTTTGAATTGGTTTGTGCCCAGCACGTATTCAGCCTACTCTTGTTCTCCGTGAGCGCGACATCCAAGAAGCCTAGCCGCATGGATCAGTACGTGCGGGTCAGCCGGGTGGCGGGTCGCTCAGGCGAGAGCTTCATCTCGCCTGACCTCCAACGCGAGCAGGGCGCGGCGTGGGCCACATCGCGCGGTGTCGAGGTTGCGGCGATCCACGAAGACCTCGACCAGTCTGGCGGCAAGCTGGAGCGTCCCGGCCTCGACGCGCTCCTGGCTCGCATCAAGGCGGGCGAGACAGACGGCGTGATCGTCTCGAAACTCGATCGCCTGAGCCGCTTGGGTGTGGCCGACGCGCTGCGCTTGGTTGAACAGATCACGGAGGCGGGCGGCTCGATTGCGGCGCTCGACCTCGGCCTCGACCCGACGACGCCGTTTGGCGAGTTCGGCATGACGATCATGCTCGCATTGGCGCGAATGGAACGCCGCCGCATGAGCGAAGCATGGGAGCACGCCAAGACGCGGGCGCTTGATCGAGGCGCACGGATGGGACCAACGCCGTTCGGCTACTCGCGGACTGATGACGGCCTGCTTGTGCCGCATCCGAAGTGGGCGCGCGTCGTGACAAGAGCGTTCAAGCTCGCCGCAGACGGTGGCGTCGACGCGGCGCTCGCGTACCTACGCAAGCAAGTACCGGCATATCCATCGAACGGTCGGCCGGGCGTTCGCCCCAAGCGCAGCGCCGATCACCGAACCTGGAGCGCGTTCACCGTGCGGCGACTACTGCGCAACCGCAGCTACCTGGGCGAGACGCACTATGGCGATCGCCTGGTGCGGGATTCGCACCCTGCGCTCGTTGATCGCGTGACATTCGAGCGGGCGCACCCCGGCGACGAGAAGCCACAGCGCCGCCCTGCTGCCGTGTTCCCGCTGAGCGGGTTCGCCACCTGCGCCAACTGCGGCGAGTTCTTGATTGGCGCGCGAGCAGGCGGAGGCATCCGCACGTATCGCTGCCGCGCATCGCTGGCAAGCTGGAAGGGCGAGCGGTGCAGCACGCCTACGAACATCACGGCCGATCGACTGGAGGGCTACGTGGTGGAACAGATCAAGCAGGCATACGAACAGGGCGGCACGTCGCGCCATGCGGCCAGCGTCGCGGAGACGGACTGCAGTTTCGAGGACGTTCAGGGCGAGCTGGAGGCGGCTGAGCGTGAGCTGGAGCGGTTCGCCGCCGATCCGACTGCGGCCGAGCTGCTTGGGGAGTCCGCGTGGACGGCGGCTTTGCGTACTCGAACCGAACGCGCCGAAACCGCGCGGGCCGAGTACCGCGAACACGTGGACACGATGCGCGCGGTCGACATCGTGATACCGCCGATCGAGCTGCTTGACAACCTGGAGCCCGCCGAGCTGAGGACCGTGCTACGCAGCGTCTTCGAGTCTGTGCGTGTTGGCCGCGGCAGTTCCCGCGGCCGTGGACCGATGGCCGAGCGTGTCGAGTTGGTCTTTCATGGCGAACCGGCGTCCGGGGTAGCGGCGCTCGAGAACGCCACATAGCGCCCGCTCCAATCGTTCGCGGGCCTCTCGGGGCATCGGCTGCGCCTCGGGGGTCGCTACGGCGAGACGAGGCTCGTCGCGGCCGGGGCGGTTCAATTTTTGTGCTCGGCTGGGTGGCCTCACACGGGTACTGACCCCCAAGGGGAGCAACCGGCCAACGAGTTCTCGAGACAGCGCTTCTCATACCGGGGTAATGAGTGCGACTCCTGCGAAGCGGCCAATGACTTCGGGAGCGGCACCTGAATGACCGTCCGCGCCGAGTCCATTGACGCGGCGACTTGGAATACGCTGACTGCCGTGACCGAGCTGACTTTGCACAGCCACGCCGTTGCGACGGTGTTCGACCTCCTCGGAGGCAAGGAGGATGACATCACGTACAGCGTCGGCTGGGGTCTCGCTCAGAGCGAAGGCTTCACGCGGAGCGTCCTGCGCGAGGCATACGGCAACGCTGAGCAGGGCGAGATCACAGCGATCCGGCTCCAGGAGAGCGAGAGCGGCACGGGTCGCACGGACGTTGAGATCGAGACGGAGCGACTGCACCTGATCGTGGAGGCGAAGCGCGGCTGGAACCTGCCCCTCCACTCCCAGCTCCAGCAGTATGCCGACCGCCTCAACAAGCACGAGGAGCGCGTCGGCCGCATCGCTGTAGTCGCAGAGTGCGCGCGGTTCTACCCGCCCGTGCAGGCCCTCCCGAAGTCGATCGATGACATTCCCGTCGCGTACATGCCGTGGGCGAGGATCGCCGAGCTGGCGACGGGCACCGCAACCGCGAGCCGCAGCCACGCCGAGAAAAGGCTCCTCTTGGAGCTACATCGCTACTTGAAGGGGTTGATGACGATGCAGAACGTGACCTCCAACCTCGTCTACGTCGTTGCGCTCGGGCAGGAACCCCTGGACTGGTCCAGCCTCACTTTCAAGGACACGGTGGTGGAGCGTGGCTACTACTACCACCCAGTCGGAGGCAAACGGGGCGGCTGGCCACATACGCCACCGAACTACATCGGCTTCCGCTTTGACGGCCGTCTCCAGCAGATACGACACATTGACGGCTACGAGGTCATCACGCGGCCCCACGACTACATCCCCGAGATCATCCCCAAGGCAGACTGGAGCGCCGAACCACACTTCCTCTACACCCTCGGCCCCGTGATTGAGCCTCAGCAACCCACACGCACAGGCAAAATCTTCCGCAACCAGAGGGTGTGGTGCGCGCTGGACCTGCTGCTCACCAGCGAGACGATCCGCGAGGCACGCGACAAGACGCAGGAGCGTCTGATAAACGCGGGCGAGACTCCCACCTAGTGCAGCGTTCGGGAAGTGGCTTGTCGATTCGTGACGTTGGCGATGATCTGCTCGGACGCCTGATTTTCGTCCAACCCAGGTCGTCTGTCGAGCGCTGATCAAGACGCCTAAAGCAGGGAGCGCAAATTTCGTTGGCTCCGTTGTGGGCGGCCTGGCTCACCCCCGTTCGGCATTGGCGTTTCGAATCTTTGGACCGTGGGATTCGAATAGTGTGCGGCCATGTATGACGCCAAGGTTCTAGAGGTGCTTATTGCGTCGCCCAGCGACACGCCTGAGCAGCGGGCGGCGATTCACGACGCAGTCGTCCGCTGGAATGAGACCGAGCCGCGCCATTTCGGCGTCGTGCTTCTGCCGGTGATGTGGGAGACGCACACGTACCCGGATCTGAGCGCACCAGCGCAGCCGGTGATCAACAAGCAGGTCGTCGATCGTGCAGACATCGTCGTCGCTACCTTCTGGACCACCCTCGGGTCTCGGACTGCCGAGGCGGAGTCCGGGACAGTGGAGGAGATCGATCGAGCCCGCAAAGCTGAGAACCCCGTACTCCTGTACTTCTGCGACATGCCCGTCGCGCCGCTTGATAACGACACCACGGCACTCGATGAACTCAGGGCGTATAGGGAGCGCATCAAGACCGAAGGCCTGTTTAGCTCGTACAGCTCGATCGATGAGCTGCGCGAGAAGGTGCGCAAGGATCTAACGAGGCTTGTGCATGACAGCGTCGAAAACGGCGACATCGCGTCAACTGCGACACGGCCGGACAACGCAAACAGAGCGCCGGAGGTTGAAGCCGAGGGAACCGCGGCGACGAGCGCACTGAACGACATCCGAAGCCAGCTACGCGGCTACGTGACTAAGTGGCAGAGCATCGTTGGATCGTTTGAAGGCGATTACAGCGCTGATACCCGCCAATCGCTGGCGACAGAAGTGGAGCAGGTAATCCTCCTCGTGGTCCAGCACGTGGCCACCGTCGCCCCCGAAGCTCCTGTTCTCCAGGAGCTCTCGGGGGTGGCGCGAGAAGCCCATACGGTCGCCGCCACCATGCTGTACCTCGACGGCGGGACGTCCTTCAACCAACTGACGGACGGTTGTATTGAGCTTGTGCAGCGTGTGTCTGCTTTGGTCCAGCAGGAATGGGAGCCAGCTGGTTCCACGACGTCGTGAGTCGCACCGTCAGTAGGCCACAGGGTCCCGACGTCGCAATCGTCCTACTCCGGCCGTGTGAACGCCACGACGCGCAATCGGATTCGCCCGGATGGGAGCGCCCGCCAGCTCCGGCGCCTCACTGTCGCCTCGGGACGAAGAGCTACCCTGCGAGAGCAAGCCACTTTTCGGGAACGCTGCACTAGAGTCGCCCCCCCTTCGTCTGGTTACAGCGCGCGCAGAGGAGTTGCAAGTTCTCAACGGTTGACGCGCCGTTCATGCTGAACGGGATTATGTGGTCGTACTGGATGTCGAAATCGCTGCCGCACTCGACGCAGCGGCCCTCGTCGCGTGCCCAGACGGCGAGACGCACGTCCTTGGGGATCGGTTCGCGCTTGCGCTTCGCGGGTGAGGTTGATGCGGCCAGCACGGCGTGGGCATGCTCCAGCTCGCGCTCGCTCTGCCGCTGGCGTGCGTATAGGAGCGCCTTGATGTCCTCGCTGTTGTATGCGCCCGCTGTCGTCCAGTAGAACGCGTCGTCGTACCACCAGAACACACGATCGCGCCACGTGGCGAGGTACTGCGGCTCGTCTATCTGTGCCGCGACAACGTGACGCCATCTGCCATCAGGGATCTCGAATGGAGGCGTACCGGAGCCAACGAACCAGCGGCGCTTTCGGAAGAAGATGCCACCACGGTCAGCGAGGACGCGTGCGTTGCCGTCCTGGCGAAGCTGCTGTCGCGTGGACCCGCTGGACTGCCACTGGCGCCCCACGCGCACGTCCGGCGGACGGCCGCGAACAAGGTCATCGCCGATTCTCTGGAACACGCTGAACGCCCACCAGCAGAACCACCAGATCACGGGCGAGAAGATCAGAAACGCAATCAGCGAGCCAGCCGGTTCTCGACTTCCGGCAGCACCCAAGATCACGACGAGTGCCGTGATGATCGCCGCGGCGATGCCGCGGTTCGTGCGCAAGCGACGACGCATAGTGCCCTTATCGGGATTTGTTCGTGTTACCTGAACCCGTGTGATCGCAGCGCCAACGCTTCGCCGGCCGACATCTGGGAGCCGCGCGCGAGCGCGGACAAGGAGGCGAAGCCGACGCCTCCGGTGCTCGTAGCGGCGGCCACCCGGCCGCAACCGCTCCGACGCCGGCGTCGCCCCTATGCCTCGCGCGCCTTCCACCTGCGCTACGGGCGTGCCCCTAGATGCCCGTTCATCCCTTTGCAGACGTTCTCAGCGCCACGCGTCGGGAACTGCGCCCGGTGTCCACTCCTTGGTCACGCCACCGCCTGCCTGCTTGAACCTTCGCCCAAACTCAACGACGTTGAGCTGGAAGTCCAACTCTTCACGGGGATCGCGGCCTCCGTCGTCGAGCATCTGACGCCAGTGCGCGAGCGCACATAGCGTCTCGACCTGTGATTCATCGGTCCACCAACCTTGTTTGAGCCCTTGCAGCTCGTCGGGATACCGCCCACACAGCGCGGTGATCGAGCCCCACATGAACTGTCGCCATTCACGATCGCCCCCGTAAGGCTCAAGCCACGGCGCCCGAGCGATCGTCAGCTCGTCCGCCGGTGCGCTTCCGTTGCCACGCGCTGCGGCGGCGAGCTTCCCGAGTCCGTCGCGGACAATCTGGCCCGCGACACGCGCGACCGGCTGCCCAGACGCTGCAGCCAGCTCGTCCAAGCGTGCGGCTATGTCGTCGGCAAGCGTGATCTTGATTCGACTGCTCATTGCGGAACCTCCGAGTTCGACATTGAGGGCCTTCTGGGGCCCCTTCTGCCGGTTACTGACCCCAAGTCCGCGAGACCGGCCAACGAATTGAGGCCCACTTTAGGGTCCGCTCCAAGTGAGCATCTAGTCTGTTCAGGAGACTTGGGGACCGCGGGATGGAGAGAGCCAGGGCGCGTGTGGGACTCGGCGGAGCGGTATCGTTCCTGGCGATGAGCGCAGACCGTGAGTTCGATGTGGTGATCGTGGCCGAGCCAGAGGGCGGCTACAGCGTGTTCGTGCCCGAGCTGCCGAGTGTCGCCACGCAGGGCGAGACGATCGAGGAAGCGCGCGCGAACGCGCAAGAGGCGATCGAGGGGTATCTCGAAGTCATGCACGAGGATGGCCTTCCCATCCCCACCGTGCACCGCGACCGCGTAGCGGTCCACGCCGCGTGAGCCAGACCCCCGCCGTCACAGGCAAGCAGCTCATCAAGATTCTCGAAGGCCAGGGCTGGTACGTGAAGCGCATCCGTGGCAGCCACCACATCCTGCGCCACCCCACCGTGCCGGATGCAATCCCGGTGCCGGTTCACGGCAATCAGCCGATCAAGAGGGGCACGCTTGGCAGCATCCTGCGCACGGCCGGGATCAGCCGCGAGGAGTTCAACCGGCTGGTTTGACGGTGCCCGTCCCCCCGCTAGCTCGCCTGACCTTCCTCGTCGTCAGGGATCAACGCAGGCAGTCCAACGCCCAGGCCGTGGGACAGCGTGACCAGCACGTCGAATCTCGGGGCGGTCAGAGCGGCCTCTAACTTGGCTACTCGCGTCGGGCTGATGTTGCTTCTGCCCCCCTCAGGGACGGTGAGCCGCTGTTGAGTCGCGCACCCGTCTTAGCTGTTCACCCGAAGCGGATCAACCCTGTTCGGTTTTCCATGCCTTCCTCCTGCTGGTAGTTGTACGGGGGGCGCGAGGCAGTACCCGACGCCCCAGGTCGAGGACACCCATCCGGTCGCGCCCGCCTCGGCGAGCTTGCAGCGCAACCGCGAGGCGTGGGACTCCACCGTCCGCGTCGCGTCCTGCGACGGGTAGCCCCACACTTGGCGCAGCAGCTCGGCCTTGGCGACGACGCGCGTCGGTTCACGCGCCAGGTAGAGCAGCAGCGCGTACTCGCGTCTGCGCAGATCCACGGGCGTCGATCCATAAATCACGGTCCGCGCCGCCGTGTGGATCGTCAGCGCTCCGCAGCGGATCAACGGCTGCGTCTCGCCAGTCGCCCGGCGCAGAAGCGCCCGCACTCGGGCAAGCAGCTCCGCGTAGACGAACGGCGCTCGGATCACGTCATCGGCGCCTGCCTCGAACGCTCGCAGCGTGTCCGTGGCATCGCTACTCGTGCTGACCCACAGCACACGAGCACCGGAACCCGCGAGCCCACCCCCTCGCAGGGCACGTAGAGCGCCGAGCCCTGCGCCACGCTTCAACGCGCGGCCAAAGACGATCAGGTCGACCTCGCCGACCGACGCGAGATCGCTGACCAACCGTGTGTCGAAGCCGTCAAGCGCCAGCTCATTGGCCAGCACTTCGTTTTCGCTCTCCTGGCCGTAGATCACTACGACCGGGGGCACAGCTCGCGGGATATCCTCCGACTGCATTGGAGTTCACGCTCCTTTGCCACGCCCCCGGCTGTTGACGCAGCGCGGGGGCACATTTGTTATTGCGCCCCAAGCATAACGCTTACGCGCATGGGCGTAAGCGCATGGACCCAAGCGATTCTGCCTGCAAGGCTCGACCTGTGCCTCCCCCACTCCCACCGGACCCAGCACTCGGCCTAGCAATCAAGGAGCTACGCGAGGCCCGCAACCTCACGCAGGAAGAACTCGCCAGCCGAGCCCGGATGACCTTCGGGACCGTCAGCCGCCTGGAGTCAGCCAAGAGCGCACCCGCATGGGCAACGGTCATGCAGCTCATCGGTGCGATGGGCGTGTCGCTGCCGGAACTGGCGCAGGCCGTCGAGCAAGCCCGGCGAAGGCCATGAGAAGGCTAATGCGTGCGAGGGATCGCGGAGGCACGATCGGCAGCAGTTCGAGCCGCCGCTTGTCGTCTTGGAGCAGGTGCGTGAGCAGCCTCCGCAGTCGCGGACGCATCCACGCGCAAGCAGGAGCCGGCTGAGCATGGGGTAAAGGGGCTTGCGCTGTATGGCCCGAGGGTTCTGCCCTCTTATTCGACCTCAATCGGAGCGATCGACCCGCGAAAGCACTCAAGGACTGTCAGCGCCTTGGGGTATGCCTCCTTCAGCTCCCGGAACGTCATATTGCTCACGACGGTACTGTCATCCTCGTGCGCCACGCCGTGACGGTTGGTGACTATGTTGTCCCATGCGGCGTGCGCCTCGCCGTCGAGTGCATCGTGGAACCGCAGCTTGCAATCCTCGTGAAGCCAAGCGGCGGCTCCTGCCAGCTCTCCGATCTTTATAGAGCGCACCAAGCGCGTGGATGCATAGGTGGCGAAGTTTCCGACGTGTTGGTCTTGCTCTACTACGGACGCTATGCGTGCTGCCAGAGTCCGCCTGACCTCTGCCTCGAATGCCGCGTAGATGACAGCGGACACGTAGACGGTGAGGATCGGCTCAATCTCCGTGCCAAAGGTGCCTGTCGTCTCGAGATGGCGCTCGCAGTCCTCGAGCGCCGCATCGACACGGGTGAGGTTCATCCGAAAAGCACGTCCTCCGCCAGCTGGATCCGTCCGCGTATCTGCTCGACGTCCGTCGTGCCGCCCTTCACTAGGGCCTCGAACTCGGCGGAACCGGACAGCCGCTCGTACCTCTCTGCCACGTCGGGAGGAATCTCGTTGAGATGTAGCGCAAAGGCCCTGAAGACGCTGTCAAACGCCGACGAGTTGAAGCCGGCATAGATATGGAACGGACGCGCAGGAAGGTGCTCCGTCACGGCGATGAGAACGTCGGTGAATTCTTGCCGGTAGCGCTCGATCTGCTCGTTTTTATCGTGGGCGTGTGCCCTCATGTACCGGGAGAGAAAATCCTTCATGGGCTTCTCATACCGGTCAACGGCGTGCCGGAACGCGATGAAGCGCAGAATCAACTCGACATCACGCATACGCGTGTCCGGTGCCTCCTTGCCAAGGAGCGCGCGCCATCGCGCATCCATGTTGAGATCCTGCAAGAGGTCGTTGAACGGACCCATACAGACGGCGTTCCTTACCTCCTGGTTGTGGAGCAAGGTGCCGCCGGTGTTCAATCGCTCGAAGATGTGGAAGACGCTCGTGTCGTCGGCCGGATCCAGCTGCCGCACCACGAACGCCCGAAGCACGCTGTTGCGTAGACGGCGGGCCGCGGCCTCGTTGGTCGTCTCAAGTTCGGCGTACGTCTTGTTCGCATAAGGCGAGTCCTCGCTCAGGCCCTTGAGCCTAAAAACCGTCCGACGGCCGTCCTTCTCCTCACCGAAGTTGCCGTCGAGGTAGTAGAAGATCGAGCGAAGACGCTGCTGCCCATCTACGACGAGGGACTTCTCGGTTCCGCGCTCGGTGTACAGAAAGATCGCCGGCACCGGCAGTCCCACTAGGAAAGACTCGACCAGTTTGCTGGCCTGCGCCAGCGACCACACAAACTTCCGCTGAAAGCGTGGTATCACCAGGTCGCCTGAGTCCCACTTCGTTTGGAGCACCTCCAGCGTGAAGTCGGCTGGGTACGTCGCGATCTCATACCGCGGCGGCGAACTCTGACGATCGGCAAGCTCCGCAGCCGAATCGTCAAACTCGACGTCGTCAGGCGAGCCGGGCGCTTGGTCGTCGGCTGTGGTCATCCGTGCAGTCTATGTGCGGCCGGCTCTCGCTTGCGGGAACGCACGCCCGCATACGGACAGCGTCGAGAGGTCAGGCATCGAGATCGCCGCTGCTTTGCGCGAGATGCGACACCCCGGGGCAGCCGATCGAGCGCTCGCCTCGGACGACGACCAGCCAGCACCCGCAGCAGCTCCCGAGACGCGCTTTGCGCGAGCAACGGCATGGGTCACCAGCGACCGGGTCGGACGACGATCTCGGGCGGCTCTCACGTCCGGCCCACCCGATACGTTCTAGGCACATTTCAGAATTGGTTGGTGCTGATGATGTTCGATCAGCCCTTTCAGAGCCAAATTTCAATGTGGTTCGGTGCCGTCTGGAAGCACGACAGCGTCCCTACGATAGCTGCCTCCGCGTCGGCCGGACTCCGTCGCAATCGCCGAGTAGCGTACGCGCCCGATGTCTGCTCCAGGGTGTCTCGATCGAATTCGCCGAGAAACGGCACACCAGCCACTCGACTGCCAACATCGGTGGCGGCGACCGCGCTGACGTGGACGACATTGCTACATCCTCTCCGAGCCGCTGGTGGATGCCGTTATCGAGAGCCGCGCAGATGGATCCGAGGCGGTGACTTGGATCTGTCGACTTCGGCGCCGGGCAGCTGGCTGAGAACGGCGCCGATGAAGGCTGAGCGATATCTCACCGAAGCGACCGATATCTCGATGCTGCGGTCCTCTAGCAGTCGATCCACAGCGTCTTGGACCCAGGCGATCGGAACGTGTTGCCCTGCTGGAGACCGTTTCGTCGCCACGAGCACGTGGTCGCCCTCGACGGCCAGAATCCTGTTCGGCCGCCCAGTCACCGTCGTGATGTCCTGGTCCACAAGCGATCGGAGGAACTGTTCCGCAGTTTGGGGCATCGCGGAAATCTATATGCAGCGAGGATTCCAAGCCCCACCGACGTCGTCAACTGGCTACGTTGGTCGACTACATGAATGAGCGTGAAGCCATCGAGGCCCTCATCAGCGATCTGTACTGGCAGATCGACCAGATGGCCCCGAGAGGGATCAAGAACGAAGTGGGGCATACCTACAACCCCAGCTACTACAAGCGCGGACTTCAGACAGCAATCGAGCGGGGCGACCACGAGGTCGTGGAGTACGTCCGACGCTACCTCTACAAGCCGCCCAGCGACGGCTACAAGAAGCTTGAGGACGCAGATGCGCTCGACCTCGCCTGTGAGTCGCTCGTGGCTGACGAAGCCAAGCCCTACGCCTTTCTGTTCACCGACCAGGATCGCGTTGCGGCCCGCGAGCGTCTCGCGCCGCACATCGACGCAATCGAACGGCGAAAGGCAGCGCAGCGTGCCCGCATCGATGCGGCCCGTGCTGAGATGCGGAAAACGGGCCTACCCAGCCGGTCAGACCTCGATTCATCACTCCGTACACGACGAAGGCCAGGGTAACCAAGCTCTCTGTACATCAGCGGCTCATCGATAAGCGATTGGAGGCGCCCCGATGGACCCGCAGATCGCTGCGCGGCAGAACCGCGACCCGATTTCCTTGCCGAAATATACGTCAAAACCGAAACGATATGCTAGAGTCGCCTCATGACAACAGCCCTTCCAAAGCCTCGCGAGCTCCAGCGGATGACGGCACTCGCTCATCTCGACGCTGAAGAGTTGCTGTTCGAGATCACAAACGGGCGGGCCAGTAGTCGCGCCTCATCGGAGTCGCCAGAAGTCTCGTCAGCTGAACTCAACACGGTATTGGCGAGTCTCGCCGAGATCGCCCAACGTATCGTCGAAACGCTTGATGCACCGATCGGCGTCCCCGTCGAGCAGGCAGCCGAACGGCTCGACGTCACGGCCCCGACGATTCGCAAGTGGCTGAAGGACGGTCTACTCCAGCGCACCGAGGGACGCAAGCCGGTGGAGATCGAGCCGCGAAGCCTCATAGAGCTACAGCATGCGCTGGCTACGGTCAGGGATGGCTACCCCGCACGACAGTGGAGCAAGGCACTGGCTGCGTATTTGCACGATCGCGATCTGCAAGGCCAGAGCTGGGCCACCAAGGGTCGGGACGAGTTCGAACGCGGCGAGTTCATCGAGCACTGAGCGCAGCCCGTGGCTATGCACCGGCTGCGACTGACCCCGTCAGCAGACAAGGCGGTGCGAGGGCTCCGTGGAAAGCCAGCAGCAGCCTGGATTCGCGTGGAGGCCGAGCTCAAGGCCCAGGGCTGCCGGGCCGCCGGATACCGCCTGCTTGGCAGCGACGGCAACTGGTCTCCATATTGCTGCAAGCATCTCTATGGACGGTGGAGAGTGATCACCACTTTCGAGCCTGGGATCGCGACGGTCACGGCCGTCGGCGAGCACGACGGTCCGGGCTTCTACACGCAACTATCACACGAGTTGGGAATCTCGGGTGTGGGCCGTGGGCGCGAGCAGAAGCCTGACTGCTGCGGCCCCGACGGATGGCCTACGACGGGCAACCTCGCCGGTCGACACATCAGCGAACATACGTCGTTGGGGTCGGAGCCAGCGTTAGCAGTGTCAAGCCGCTGATGGGAGTCAACGAGACGAGCAGCCTTCGCAGAAACGTGCTCTTACGTCCGAACGCCTCAATACGTTCTACGTGCTTTTCTCAATTGGTTGGTTGAGATAGCCATGACTATTTTCTGAAGTCAATGCTGGCGTGTGGCCTCGGCGCCCGCTCAAGATAGCTGGCCTCAGACAAGATGGCGGCGAGGGTTCCCGGTAGGCAGAGCCTCTGAGAGCCGCGTGCTCCGAAACGGTGACGAGTCGGCCCGGCCCAGCGTCGGGATCACCGATGAACGCCGACACGAGGACGCTCGGATATACGACGGCACGAATCAAGCGCGGCTGTGCGCTCGTCGGGCAGCGCGTACCTCAGCAACCGCCAGCTCATCGGCAGCCTCTGGCGAGAGAGTGCCTTGGGCGCGGGCATCGTCCAGAGCACGAAGGCCCAACAACACCGACAGCGCGTCCTCGACCACCTGGGCGTCGCTCTTGCCCTGCCCGACGTCTTGGTCACGGGCTCGCCGGACTAGCTCCTCGTCCAGCGGCAGATTGATCTTGCGCGTAGCCATCGACCTCAGGATACCGCCGATACCGCCGCCGGCTTGCTGCGAATAGTGGATGAAGCTCGTCGACCGCCTGACACTTGGTCAGAGTCTGAAAGATCGTTCTTGCGTCGATTAGGCTACGTGCCGTTGGAGGATACCCGCAACAACCCGATTCCGTTCCTGATCTTGGCCGCCGTCGTCGGCCTGCTACTCGGGAGCTGGTGGATAGGACTGCTCGTCGGCATACCCATGACGATCATCCCCGGCGTGGCACCGCTCGCGCTGCTCATCAACAATCTCGTGATCGGCTTGCTACTCAGGCTCCCCAATGGTTGTGGGGTTCCCTTTGTCCTAGCGTACCGAGGCATCCGACATGTGGCGCCGCACAAGGCTGCCACCAACCCTGCCCGGCACGGATCAAAGGAGGGATAGCAACATGGTCGATATGACGGTAACAGTGACAATCGTCAAGGTTGTCGCCTTCCTCGCCATCATGACCGCCGCGCTCGGACTCGCGGCCTGGCTTGGCCTTCAAATAGCTCGCAAGCAGGGCAATATTCCCCAGGGCACGCTGGCGATCGGCCATCTCCGAGCCGGGATGCGTCGCCGCCGGAGAGCGCGACGCGAGCTACTGACGCTAGGAGAGCGCATCTTCGCCGGGACGATGGTGCTCCTGAGCGCAGTGCTCGTTCCCACGGGTGTCATCGTCCTACTCTTGGGAGACTCCAGCCTGCACCCAGTGGGGATCGCTTTGCTCGTTCTCGGCTTGGTCGTGATGGCAGTGCCAATCGCACCGATCCTGCAAGCGCGTGTGCGTCGGCGTCAAAGGGCGGATGAGCATCGATAGAGCCCCAGCCGCAGTTCTGTCGTGGACCATTGATACGTTCTAGGAGGCTGGTGTTTTTTGGGCGGTTCCGTCCGACTCTCAAGTCATGCTTGAGGGTATGAGTCTTGGACTATCTCCCCGCCAGTCGGACATGTTTGCGACCACGACTGGGTTCTGCGGGCCGTTGGTCGCGCCGGACTCGATCTACGGGTTGCTGCACCGCGAGTGCCATCGGTTGTTCCCGGATGAGATGTTCGCCGACCTGTTCACGGACGTGGGCCGTCGGTGTGTGCCGCCGATGATCGTGGCGGTGGTGATGGTGTTGCAGCGGTTGGAGGGATGCTCGGATCGTGAGGCGGTTGAGCGCTTTCAGTTCGATCTGCGCTGGAAGTACGCGGCGGGCGGGCTGGGGTTCGACTATCCCGGGTTTGTGCACACGGTGCTGGTCGACATGCGCGCCAGGCTGGCGTCTTCGGAGCGTCCTGATCGGATCTTCCAGGTCACGCTGGATGCGGCCAAGCGAGCGGGGCTTGTGGGCCGTCGGCGGGTGCTGGACTCGACGCCGGTCTATGACGCGGTCGCGACGATGGACACGGTGACGTTGGTGCGCTCGGCGATCCGTGGGCTGCTCGCGGTGTGCGAGCCGGGGCTGGAGTCAGAGCTGCGTGGGCTGCTTGGTCGCGATGATGATTACCGCAGTGCGGGCAAGCCGGTGTGCGATTACGAGGATCGGGCGGCGCGGGAGGAGCTGATCGACTTGCTCGCGAAGGACGCGCGGGCGCTGCTGTGCGCGCTCGACGGCCGCGAGCTCACCGACGAGGTGAGCAAGGCAGGGGCGTTGCTGGCGTCGGTCGTCGGCCAGGATCTGGATGAGGGCGAGGACGGCGTGTTCCGGATCGCTCGGCGGGTCGCGAAGGACCGGGTCATCTCGATCGTCGACCCGGACGCGCGGCACGGGCACAAGACCTCAGCGCGCGGGTTCGACGGCTACAAGGGGCACGTCGCTGTGGACCCCGACAGCGAGTTGATCACGGCGAGCACCGTGACCGCAGGCAACGTCGGCGACGCCGCCCCGGCTTGCGGCTTGCTCGTCGATGATCTCGCCACGATAGGTGAACAGCCCGATCCCTCCCAGCCGCCTGGCAGCGCGTCCGAGCATCCCGCCGATTCCGAGCCGCAGCCGAGCAGGGAGCCGCTGTCTGTCTACGGTGACTCGGCCTACGGCGCCGGCGAGCTCCTCAGCACGCTCGAGGACGCTGGCGCGGAGGTCTACTGCAAAGTGCAGCCGCCCCTCGCGCCCGGCGGCCGGTTCCCCAAGGACACATTCACGATCGATCTCACGAACGGCACCGTCAGCTGCCCTGCCGGGCACACGGTCACGCTCACGCCGGCGGGTGACGGGCAGCTCGCGAGGTTCGCCGGGGCGTGCGCGGGCTGCCCGCTGGCCGAGCGGTGCACGAGGGCCGCTGGCGGGCGCACGATCTATGTCGGCCCCCACGAGCAGCAGCTCGCCCAAGCGCGCGCCCGGCAGAAGGACCCCGCCTGGAAGGCCGACTACACCGCTACCCGCCCCAAGGTCGAGCGCAAGATCAGCCATCTGATGCGTCGCCGTCACGGCGGCCGCCGCGCAAGGGTGCGCGGCAAGCCGAAGGTCACCGCCGACTTCTCGCTGCTCGCCGCCGCCGTGAACCTCGCCCGCCTCAGCGTCCTCGGACTCGCCCACAACAGCACAACCTGGACGGCAAACACCGCCTGAACGGGTCGAAACGACCCGCAGAACCCTCACCGGACCGACCCCCAGGGCACACAGCACCCCCAACACCCCCCGCAACCGACCCACACCATCACCACGAGATCCCCGGGGCCCCACCAGCCCACGGACCACGCGCCCGAGAGCCCCACAAATCACACGTTCGACACCAGCCTCCTAGACACGTTTCAGAATTGGTTGGTGCTGATGATGGTCGATCAGCCCTTTCAGAGCCAAGATTTCACGTTGGTTGGTCAAGCATACGAGCGATTGGCCGCGCGAAGGGCTGCGGCTCGCCGGGTCGAAACACCAGAGCACGAGCCTGCAATGCGACTTCGACTTCCGTCTAACCACGTCTCAGAGCGTCTAAGCCTATCTAACAGCTCCTAAAGAATTCTATGTGGCTATCTTAGAATCTAGTAGGGTCGTGTATCCGTTGGACGCGAGGATCAATCCATATGCACCGGGCGCCGGCACGCGTCCGCCTCTGATCGCCGGCCGAGACAGCGAGATCCAGGCCTACGAAGTCCTGCTCGACCGCCTCAAGCGCGGCACGGCTGGCCAGAGCATGATCATCACGGGGCTGCGCGGAGTGGGCAAGACGGTGCTCCTGAATGCTCTCGAGGACATCTCGGTCGAACGAGGGTGGATCGCCGCAGGACGGGAGCTCGACGAGGGAACGTCGTTCCCCGTGGCCATCGCTCGGAGTGCAAAGAGGATCCTCGGCGAGTTGCGCCCGACGAGAAAGGTGGCCGAGCAGGTCCTGCAGGCTTTTGGCAGGCTGGGGTCGTTCACGCTCAAGGACCCGAACGGATTCGAGTTGAGCTATACGCCTGGCCCTGAGCCTTCACATGAGATGCTCGGCGAAGACTTCGTTGACATGCTGCTCGCTCTCGGCAGGGCCGCCCAGTCGAAGGACAGCGGAGTTGCATTCCTCCTCGACGAGGTTCAGTTCGTGCCTGCCAGGGAGTTCGGGCCCTTCGTAGTCGGCTTGCACCGGCTCAATCAGAAGGCCCTGCCGGTCACTTGCGTCGCCGCGGGACTCCCCAGCCTGCCCGCCCTCGTTGGGAACGCCAAGAGCTACGCAGAGCGGCTGTTCGAATACCCGCGCATCGATCAACTGGCGAAGGCAGATGCGCTACAGGCGCTCGCCAGTCCCGCGAGCAAGCTCGGTGTCATATGGGAGCCTGACGCGTTGGACTACGTCTTCAGCCAGACCGCAGGCTACCCGTACTTTCTCCAAGAGTACGGCAAGTATGCGTGGGATGTGGCATCAGATGGCAGGATCACAGAGACAGACGCACGGGCAGGCGGTCGCATAGCACAGGATCGCCTTGACCATGGTTTCTTCAAGGTGCGCTACGAGGGTCGCGCGACCAAGGCCGAGCGAGCCTTTCTCCACGCGATGGCGGGCTGCCAAGGTCCTCCCTACCCGATCGCCGAGGTCACCTCCGCGCTTGGCAAGAGCGACCAGCGTTCGATCTCTGTGCGCCGCAACGCGCTCATCCGCAAGGGGCTCATCTACGCGCCCGAGCACGGGGCGGTCGACTACACGGTGCCGCACTTCGCCGCGTACCTCCGACGTCAAGACGCAGAGTGACATCCCTCGCAGGTGCGCCCGCCCTCCGTAGTCTCCCGCCTCGAAGAAGGGCATAGAGCGGATTCGAAGAGCCCGGTCGATTGCCATCCTCGAGCGATGAGACCAACTGCACAGCGAGATCAACGGACGGCGCTGAAGATTGGGCGAAGGGGATCGACCGCCGTCGGTGTGCTGCTGACGATCGCGGTGGCGCTGCTCGCCTCCACGAGTCCAGCGGTCGCAAGTCGACCCCCCACGCCCAACGAGGCCGGTGCCATCTCACGCGCCCTCCACGCGTCCCGGGCGACGGGGGCCGTGCACTGCTTTCACGTGCACGAAATCGTCATCTCCACCGCCGGACCGTGGGCACGCGCAAGGATCTTCCCGTGCTCGAAGCATGGCGATCGGGCATTGGCCGTGCTCGAGCTGAAGCATCATCGTTGGCGCGTGCGAGATCTCGGCACCGCAGACACCGGCTGCACGGTCGCGCCACGCCGCGTGCGACGTGACCTGCGGCTCTTTTGCGGCTGATCGCCGCCGGTTGCGTCCAAGAGCCATCCCGGTCGTGCGCTTGCCAAGGGTCGACGTGGCGGAACCGGGGACGCCAGGTCAGCCGAACGCGCGCGCGGGCAGTATGTAGCGTCGCGCCGACGTGGCGTCGGGTTTCACCCCGGCAGCCGGGCTTGGGCTGTGCAGGCCCTTGCTCCGCGCGCTCGGGAGCGTCGAGTCGGGCGCCCCGCCGTGGTCCGCGATCCAGGCGAGGATCGCCGTCGCGCGTGCGCCCTCCGCGAGTATCACGGGGCGACCGATCACGGTGCCGCCGGAGGGATGAGGCCGAGCCAGGCGCTTGACGATCTCAGCGATGGCGTCGGTGTCGTTCGTGGCCGGTGTGTCCATGCCGTTTCCTATCTTCCGCTGGGTTGCAGTGTGATGTGGCCAAGACTGTGCGGCAGCTCGCGATTCATGTGGGTGAATCCAGGCTGTAGATCGAGCAGCGTGGTGAGCAGCTGCAGAGGCGTGCCGGCTGCCCAGGCTTGCGGGCGCGAGGCGGTCGGGTACGCGACGGGCACGGATGTGACGGCAGCCGGGTAGCCGGCGAACACCTCAGGCAAGCGATGCTCGAAGTGCGGCGCCGCAGAGAGCATCGCGGCGGCGATCGTGGCGGCCTGCTCGTGATGGCCATAGCGCGCGAGACCGGCCGCGATCAGCGAGTTCTCGTGCGGCCATACCGTGCCGGTGTGGTAGCCGAGCGGGTTGTATCCCGCCTCGCTGTCGCCGAGGGTCCGCACGCCCCAACCCGAGTACAGCTCGCTCTGCAGCAGGCGGTTCGCGGTGGCGGCTGCCTCGATGTCGTCGAGCAGGCCGGACCACAGCAGGTGCCCGATGTTGGACGTCAGGCTGTCGATCTGGCGCTTGTCGCCGTCGAGCGCCACCGCATGGCACCCTCGCTCCGGCATCCAGAAGTCGCGGTGAAAGCACGCGCGCAGGTCGCGCGCCTGGCGCTCGAGCTGCTCGCCCAGGTGAGAGTCGAGCCACACCTCGCGGGCCAGGCGCGCGGTTCGAAGCAGCGCGTCGTAGACGTAGCCCTGGATCTCGCAGGTCGCGATCGGGCCCCGCGGATGCGTGCCGTCGGCGAACTGGATCGCATCCCAGCTGTCCTTCCAGCACTGGTTGACGAGCCCGCTCGAGACGTTTCGCCTGGCGTACTCGACGTATCCGTCGCCATCGGCGTCGCCGCTTTCCGTGATCCAGGCAAGCGCCGCGCGAGCGCTCGGCTCGAGCGTTCGCACCAGCTCGTCGTCGCCGCTCCAGCGGTGATACTCGTCCAGCAGGACGAGGAACAGCGGCGTCGCATCGGCCGACCCGAAATACGGGGAGTGCGGTCGAGCGCCGCTGTCGGTGAGCTCGCCGAAGCGCAGCTCGTGCATGATCTTCCCGGGCTCGCGTTCGTGGAAGTCATCCCGATCGTGGGCTTGGTAAGCGGCGAGCACCCGCAGCGTGGTGGCCGCCAGCTCGGGCAGGTATGGCAGCGCCTGGAAGCTCGTGATGATGCTGTCGCGGCCGAACAGCGCCATGAACCAGGGCAGCCCCGCCGCTGGCAGCGTGGCGCCCTTGCCGATGTCTGGCGGCAGTCGCAGCGCCCCGAGGTCGCTGAGGCTGGCGTGATACGTGCGCATCAGCCCGGGATCGCTGGCGGCAAGAGCGGGAGCACGAGCGAGCCAGCGGTCGAGCTCCTCCGCTTTGGAGGCGGCCATCGCATCCAGGCTGCCTCGGGCTGCGCGCCGCGCGAATGCCGCAGAGCGCTGCGCCGCCGACGGGGTGATCGTGAGAGTCGTCGACCATGCCTCGCCAGGGGCGAGCGTGAGGGAATAGGCGAACCCTTCGCGTGTGACCGCCGCGCGCTCGCTCGAAGCCACCGTCACCGAGCGGTGGAACTCGCCGCGCTCGTAAGAGAGCGTCAGCGAGCACGCGTCGCCCCGGAAGGCGATCTCCCGCGCCTGTACCGCTTCGTCCTTGACCTCGAACATGTCAGCGAAGTCCGTGCCCAGTTCCACAGCGACGCCGATCGTGCTGCTCTCATGGCGGTGGTTGATGACCGACAGCTCCTCCATCCACACGTGATCGACCAGGCGGCGGCGCATGACCGAGCATGGCGCCGCGTCCTCGGGGCCGACACGAGGCGTCAGGAAGAACCGCGCCGCGAAATGCTCGGCCTGGTCGAGCCCGAGCACCTCGAGCGGCGCCTCGTCGACCCTCAGCACCCAGCGCGACAGGAAGCGCGTGTCGTCGCAGAAGAACCCGTGCTCGCGGCCGTCTTCGCAGCGGATATCGCCAAGACGGTCGCTGACCACGAACGTGCTGCCGTCGAGAACGCTGACGGTGCGCTCAGACAAGAGCGCTCGCCTGCTCTCGCCGCCACGCGGCCGCGAGATACGCCGACTCGTAAGCCTCGGCAACGACTTCGATGTCGCAGTGCTCCGCGACCCACGCGCGACAGTCGCTCGCGGCGATGCTTGCGAGGCAGCCGATGGCGGCTGCCATCGCGCTCTCGTCGCGCACCAGGAAGCCCGTGCGCCCGTCGACCACCAGCTCGCTCGCTGCGCCCGCCGGGAACGCGATCACCGGCGTCCCGCACGCGAGCGCCTCGACCATCACCATGCCAAACGGCTCCTCCCAGCTGATCGGCATCAGCAGCGCCCGCGCGCCGGCGAACGCCGAGCGCTTGAGCGCGCCACCGACCTCGCCGAGGAACCTCACGCGATCACCGTCGATGTGGGGTGCGACCTCACGGTCGAAGAAGGACTGCTGGCCGGGTTGGATCACACCGGCGAGCACCAGCGGCACGCCAGCCTCGCGTGCGGCCGCAATCGCCCGGTGCGGCCCCTTCTCCGCGGTCATCCGCCCGACCCACAGCACGTAGTCCTCCTTGCGCTCCTGCATCGGCCAGCCCTGCACGTCGATCGGGTTCGGGATCACCGCCACCCCACGCATCGACTGCGGCGCCATCGCGCGCTGCGCGCGACTGATCGCCACCAGCATCGCCTTGGACTCGTGCCGCGTGTAGAACGCCGCCGTCGCGTCCGTGAACTGACCGTGCAGCGTGTGCACCAGCGGAGTGTCCAGGCGGTCGGCCATGCCGAGAGCCGTGAATCCGCAGTGATCGTGAACCACGTCGAATCGCAGCGTCCCGCGGGCACGATCGATCGCGGCGAATGCCCGCGCCACGTGATCGACCTCGAAAAGCGAGCGCTCGATCTCATCGGGATGCGAGTCCTCGAGCAACGTGACCACCCGCGCCGTCGAGCTCGACCCCGGGGCGCAGAACAGGGTCACATCGTTGCCGCGCCGCACGAGCGCCTCGCTCAACACGCTCACCACCGCCTCCACTCCCCCATAGCCCGGAGGCGGCACCGAGATCCAGGGGGGAGCGAGCATCGCCACCCGCAGGCTCCCACCATCCTCGCGGCGGCGGGCGAGCGGCTCGCCGGCTGAGCGCCCGGTCCGTCGATCAGCTGGTGGGTCGGCGATAAGCGAGGGCGGCAAGCTCATACCTCGCATATCTCTGGAGCCAACCAACCACGGCAATGCTGGGCACGGCTCGCCTCGTTTCGATTGCGCGCGGACCCCCAAGAGGCACACGTCGCTATGCGATCACCATAACAGGACACTTCCGGAAGAATGGATCAATCAGCGCAGCGTGCGCCCATAGGATGCGCCCATGCGCGAGCCCGCCCGGCGACCGGCTGCTCAGCTGAGCAGCCGAGCATTGGCCGTCGTCGGACACGCCTGGCGCTCGCCACCCGACCAGCCGGCCTGGGCGCGCCCGACCCTGATCGCGATCGCGGCGGTGGCGGGCCTTGCGTACGCGTGGGGAATGAACGGCGCCGCCCTGGAGGCCTTCTACGGCGCGGCCGCGCGCAGCATGTCCACGAGCTGGCACGACTTCGTCTTCGGGGCGTTCGACCCGGCCGGAACGATCTCGATCGACAAGATTCCGGGGTCGCTGTGGCCGCAGGCGCTGCTGCTGCGGGTCGTTGGCTTCCACGTGTGGGCCGTGGTGGCGCCCCAGGCGATCGAGGGCGTGATCACGATCCTCGTGCTCTACCGCGCCGTACGCCGCCTGGCGGGTCCCCTCGCCGGCATCACGGCGGCGGCCGTGGTCGCCGCCAGCCCGGTGACCGTCGCGCTGAACCGCGGCAACGTCGCGGACTCGCTGCTGATTTTGCTGGTTGTGCTCGCGGCGGACGCCACATCCTCGGCGCTGCTTACCGGCAGGCTCCGTACGCTGCTGCTGGCGGGCGTCTGGGTGGGACTCGCGTTCCAGGCCAAGATGATGGTCGCGTGGCTGGTGCTGCCGGCGCTGGCCGTGGCGTACCTGCTCGCGGCGCCGGCGCGCATCCGCGTCCGCCTCGGGCATCTCGCGCTTGCGGGCCTGGTGACGCTCGCGGTGTCCCTGAGCTGGATGACTGCGGTCTCGCTCGTGCCCTCACATTCCCGCCCCTTCGTGGACGGCACGCAGGACAACTCCGTCTTCAGCCAGACCTTCGAATACAACGGGTTCGGCCGCCTGGAACGGCGCAACGTGTTCGCCGGCGCCGGCCATCCCGCCGAGTTCCTCGTGCGTACCTCCGAAGCGGAAGCCTCCCCTACCCACAAGGTCCAGCCCAGCTGGCACCGGCTGCTCGGCGGTCTGTTCGGCCGCGACGACGGGTGGCTGCTCCCGGTCGCGTTGATCGCGGCCGCGGGCGTGCTGCTTGCCAGCCGCGGCGCCGGCCGGCGCGACCCGCTGCGCGCCGCGGTCGTCCTGTGGGGGACCTGGCTGCTGGTACTGGCGGCGTTCTTCAGCGCGGGCGGCTACCCGAACTCCTACTACGTGGCCGGGCTCGCTCCCGCGACCGGCGCGCTGTGCGGGGCCGGCGCGGCGCTCCTGCAGCGAAGACGCGCCTCTCTCGCAACGAGAGCCTGGCTCGCCGGCGCGACGCTCTGCTCGGCGGGGTACGGCATCTACCTGCTGCGCGGAGGAACCGGCGTACCCGCCTGGCTGGCTCCCACAGCGGCGCTCGTCGGAGCGCTCGGCGCGGTAGCGCTGATCACGGCGCGCGGCGCAGCCGTTCTCCGGTCGCCCGAGCGGACCGTCATCCTGGTGCTCGCGTGCACGCTGCTGCTGCCTGGTGTCGCGTCGGTGCTGATGGTCACACGCGGCCTCGGTCCGTTCGCGGCGCCATATGAGCCCGCGTCCGCAACCGTGTCGAGAGCATCGGCGCGACGCTCGCAGGTTCGGGACGCACAGGTGATGGAAGAGCTCTCCTCGCGCTCGGAAACGCCCATCGTGCTCGCCACTGACTCCTCCATCCTGGCCGCTCCGTTCATCCTGGCGTCGGGCAAAGAGGTGCTCCCGATCGGCGGCTACCAGGGCGGTGCGCCGGAGCCTTCGCTCGCCGACCTGCGCCACCGGATAGCCGCGGGCGAAGTGCGGACGTTCCTGATCCCGGCCGTCAGCGACGACCCGCGCATCGAGTGGATCGCGGCCCGCTGCAAGCCCGAAGAACCGCACGGGCCCCGCACCTCAACGTCAACCGAAGCCTACGAATGCGCCGGCGGCTGAGCGCTCGCTGACGACCGTGCGCCCGCTCCAGGCTCACGCAGGGCGCCGTCAGGAGACGACGGTGAGCGCCTTGGGCAGCCCGGTGAGCACCTCGTGTGCGTCCTCGCCGACGACGACGCAGGTCCTCGATCCGCACGCCGAGCTCGCCGGGCAGGTAGACGCCGGGCTCGACCGTCACGACGTTGCCGGCGCGCAGCGGCTCCTCGCCCGCGGTGCGCGACAGCCGCGGCCCCTCGTGGATCTCCATGCCCGACGCCGTGGCCGAGGCCGTGGCCGAAGTGCTCGCCGTGGCCGGCCCGCTCGATCACCGCGCGCGCGACCGCGTCGACCTCGCGGCCGCTGGGCCCGGCCCTGACGGCCGCGACGCCCGCTTCCTGGGCGGCGCAGCACGAGCTCGTAGACCTCCCGCGCCTGCGCGGAGACGCCCTCGCCGGTGGCGTACGTGCGCGTGCAGTCCGAGCAGTAGCCCTCGTGCAGCGCGCCCCAGTCGATCGTCACGAGCACGTCGCGCGGGATCGGCTGCCTCGCGCGGCTGCGCGTGCGGCAGCGCGCCGTGCGCGCCGGCGGCGACGATCGAGGGGAAGCTCGGCGCCTCGGCGCCGAGGCGGCGCATGCGCAGCTCGAGCTCGATCGCCACCTCGCGCTCGGTGCGCCCGACGAGGCCGTCTTCGAGCACGCCTCGCAGCGCCTCGTCGGCGAGCTCGCGCGGCGGCGCGGATGCGCGCGATCTCGCCGGCGTCCTTGACCGCGCGCAGCCGCTCCACGGCGCCCGCGCACGGCGACCAGCTCCCAGCCCGGCGCCCAGCAGCTCCGCGAGCCGCGCGTGCGCGCGACGGTCAGCGCTGGCGTCGTCGAAGCCGAGCGCGCCCGCCGCCGTCGACCAGCGTCGGCCGCGAGCGCCTCGCAGCAGCTCGCCGCTGACGATCTCGCGCTCGAACGCCGTCGGCGACCTGCTCGCGCCGACTGGGTCGCGTAGCGGAAGTCGGTGAGGAAGCGGTGCGCGCCGAGCCTCGCGCCCGCCGCGTCGCGCGACGACCAGCGCCAGCCCGTTGCTGCCGGTGAAGCCGGTCAGGTAGCGCACGTCGACGAGCGAGTCGACGAGCAGCGCGTCGACGCTCGCAGCTCGTCGCAGCTCGCCGCGCCAGCGCGCTGCGCGCGCGCCCGGCGCTCGGCGCGCGGCGCTCGCGCCCGCGCTCACGCCGCCCGCCCCGTCGAGCTCGCTCGCGCAGCAGCGCGAGCGCATCGCGGTAGCCGTCGGCGCCGCGGCCGGTGACGCGTCGCGAAGCACAGCTCGCCGATCACCGAGACGCGCCGCCACGGCTCGCGGCTGCTCGACGTCGGAGAGGTGGACCTCGACCGCCGGCAGCGCGGCGATCTCGAGCGCGTCGCGGATCGCCCACGCGTAGTGCGTCCACGCGCCCGGGTTCAGCAGGATCGCGTCGGCCTGCGCCGCGCAGCGCGTGCAGGTGCTCGACGAACGCGCCCTCGTGGTTGGTCTGGAAGAAGCGCGTCGTCAAGCCCGAGCGCGCGCGCGTCCTGCTCGATCCGCTGCTCGAGCTCGGCGAGCGTGAGCGTGCCGTAGAGCAGCGGGTCGCGGCGGCCGAGCTGGTCGAGGTTGACGCCGTGCATCACCTCGACGCGGTTGCGCTCGGCGCGCTCATCGCGCGAGCTCCGCGCACCGCCGCCGCGCAGCTCCTCGGGCGCGACCTCGCAGCCGAGCTCGACCTCGCCGGGCGCGCCGACGAGCACGAACGGCACGCGCGCCGCCCAGGCGCTTCTTGTCGCGGCGCGATCGCCTCGAGCACCGCATCGACGGACGACCCCGTCGAGCGCGCACCGGCAGCCCGCGCGCCGCGCAGCAGCTCGCGCACCTGCTCGCGCAGCTCGTCCTGCCCGGAGAGCCGCAGCGCGGCGAGCAGCCCGAGCCCGACCGCCTCGCCGTGGCGGTAGCGCGCGTAGCCGGTGGCGGTCTCGATCGCGTGGCCGACCGTGTGCCCGAGGTTGAGCACCTGGCGGCGCCCGCCGTCGCGCTCGTCCGCGGCGACGACCGCGAGCTTCGTGCGCGCGCAGGCGAAGATCATCGCGCTCGTCGACGCTCGGCGCCGGCGGCGACCGTCTCCCACAGCGCGCCGCCGGCGATCAGCGCGGTCTTCAGCACCTCGACCCAGCCGGCCGCGAGCTCGGCCGCGGGCAGCGTGGCGAGCGTGTCCGGGTCGACGAGCACGCCCGCCGGCTGGTGGTAGGCGCCGACGTAGTTCTTGGCCTCGCGGCAGGTCGACGCCGGTCTTGCCGCCGTAGGCGGAGTCGACCTGCGCGACGAGCGTGGTCGGCACCTGCACGACCGGCACGCCGCGCTGGTAGGTGGCGGCGCAGAAGCCCGCGAGGTCGCCGACGACGCCGCCGCCGAGCGCGACGAGGTGGTCGGCGCGCGTCATGCCCGCGCCGCACGAGCGCCTGCCAGACGCGCTCGGCGCTCGCGAGCGTCTTGTGCTGCTCGCCGGGCGCGATCGCGATCGTCCCCGCCAGCTCGCCGAGCCGCTCGCCGTAGCAGCGCGGCGACGTTCTCGTCGCTGACGCAGAACGCGCGCGAGCGCGAGCGGTCCAGCGGCCAGATCCGCGCAGCTCGCGCGCGTCCGCGCCGCGCGCAGCAGCCCGCGCGCCGACCAGCACCGGGTACTCGCCCGAGGCCGAGCTGCGCCCACAGCATGCGCGTGCCGCCGGCGCCGCCGCGAGCGCGCGCAGCGCGCCGCGAGCGCCGCGCGGCGCCGCCGCGCGGGCAGCTCGGCGAGCGATCGCGTCGGCGAGCCGCTCGTAGAGCGCGCGGCGCTCGGCGTGCAGCGCGACGAACGCGCTCGCGGTCGCGCGCCAGCGGGCGCTCGCGCGCCGCGCCGTCGGCGCCGCGCACGCGCTCCCAGGCGCGTCTCGGCGTCGACGTCGAGCAGCACGGTCACGTGGCCGCGCCAGCGCCTCGCGCACGCGCTCGGAGAGCACGCTGCCGCCGCCCAGCGCGATCACGTCGCCGGGCGCCGGCGCCGGCCGAGCAGCTCGCACACGAGCTCCTCCTCGCGCGCGCGGAACGCCGCCTCGCCGCTGCAGCTCGAACTCGTCGCGCGACCGGGTGCCCGAAGCCGCTCGCTCGAGCAGCGCGTCGCTGTCGAGCGCGCTGCGACGCCGAGCGCCGCGGCGAGCTCGCGGGCGGCGGTCGACTTGCCGGCGCCCATGAAGCCGATCAGGACGAATGCCATCCGATCCGCTCTGCGTAGGCGCGCACGGCCTCGAGCACGTCGTCGATGTGGTCGCCGCCGAACTTGCGCCGGTAGGCGTCGGCGAGCACGAGCGCGACCATCGCCTCGCCGACGACGCCCGGCGGCGGGCACCGTGCACGAGTCGGTGCGCTCGCGCAGCGCCTGCGCCGGCTCGTGCGTCTCGGTGTCGACCGAGCGCAGCGGCTTGGTGAGCGTCGGCAGCGGCTTCATCGCGCCGCGCACGATCAGCGGCTGGCCGTTGGTCATGCCGCCCTCGAGGCCGCCGGCGCGGTTGGTCTCGCGGTAGTAGCCGCGCTCGTCGCGAGTAGAAGATCTCGTCGTGCGCCTGCGAGCCGGGCAGGCCGGCGACCGCGAACGCGTCGCCGATCGACGACGCCCTTGATCGCCTGGATCGAGCAGATCGCCATCGCCAGGCGCCCGTCGAGGCGCTCCTCCCAGGAGACGTGCGAGCCGAGGCCCGGCACGAGCCCGAACGCCTGCACCTCGAAGACGCCGCCGAGCGACTCGTTGGCCTTGCGCAGCGTCGTCGATCTCGCGCACCATCGCCTTCGACGCCTCCGCGTCCAGGCAGCGCACCGGCGAGGCGTCGACCTCGGCGAAGTCCGCGGCGCGTCAGCGGCGCGCTCGCGCTCGGGCGCGTGCACCGAGGCGATCTGGACGACGTGCGAGTGGACGCTCACGCCGAGCGCGCGCAGGAACGCCTTGCAGAGCGCGCCGCCGGCCACGCGCGCGGCGGTCTCGCGCGCGGACGCGCGCTCGAGGATGTTGCGCACGTCGCGAGTGCTTGTACTTCTGCGTGCCCACGAGGTCGGCGTGCCCGGGCCGCGGCAGGTGCACCTCGGCGATCGTCCTCGTCGACCGGCCACGGGTTCATCCGCTCCTCCCAGTTGGCGTAGTCGCGGTTGGCGACCTGCAGCGCGATCGGGCCGCCGAGCGTGCGCCCGTGGCGCACGCCGCCGGTGACCTCGGCGCGTCGCGCTCGATCTTCATGCGCCCGCCGCGGCCGTGGCCGAGCTGGCGGCGCGCCATGTCGCGGTTGAGGTCCTCGGGCGCGAGCTCGAGGCCCGCGGGCAGGCCCTCGACGATGCAGGTCAGGCCGGGGCCGTGCGACTCGCCGGCGGTGATCAGACGGAGCTCCACGGCCCCTAGCTTATTTGCTGGGCGGCTCAGCGCCGTGGCGCGCGGCGCGCGGCGTGCGCGCGGCGCGCGCGCCGAACGCGCGGTGCGCCGGCGAACACGAGCACGCCCGGCTGCGCGGAGTAGCGCAGGACGGGCAGCGCGAGCAGCCCCGCGTGCTGCGAGCAGTTCGCGCCCGGCCTTGGACTCGCCGCGCAGCTGCGCTCTTGACCGCGGCGCTCGAGGCCTTGCGTCGAGGCGATGCTCACGACGCGCAGTTCGTAGGTGACCGTCTGGCCCGTCGGCGAGAGGTATTCGAGCTGCTCGGTCTTGCCCGGCTTCAGGTCGATCGCCTCGCACTGCGACGGCGCTCGGCAGGCAGGCGCCGTCGCCGTGCAGGATCGCTTCGCCGACGAGCGTGAAGGTCGCGCTCTTGCCGCCGGCGGTGACGCCGCGGAAGACGATCAGCGGCTGCTTGGCCGACGGCAGCGGCGTCGAGCAGCTTGAGGCTCTCGTAGGGGGTCAGCTGCGCGGTCTGCGGCGTGGCGCCGGCGGGGAGCACGCCGAACAGGACCGCCACGTGGTAGACGGTCTTGGGCTTGGCCGGCGTGGACGGCTTGGACGGCGTCGTCGGTGCCGAGCCGCCGCTGGAGCCCGATCCGGAGGAGCCCGTCGGAGGATGAGCTCGAGCGAGCCGGAGCTCGAGCGCTGGAGCTGGAGCTGCTCGAGCCGGAGGACTTGCTCGAGCTGCGAGCTCGCCGTGCTTCGCCGTCGGTCGCCGGGAGCGGCGTGAAGGGTTGCGCGCGGCGCCGTGGCGCTGGACGGCGACGCCGTCGGTCGTCTCGGCGACCGCCTTTTCGGGCGTCGTCTGGCTGACGGCGACGCCCGCGGAGGCGGTCGCGCGGAGCGCGTCGAGGCCGCGGTCGGCGGCGTCGGAGCGCTCGAGCCGCCGCCGAGCACGGCGTAGGCGACGGCGCCCACGAGCGCAGCCACGACCAGCGCCACGAGCGGCAGCAGGCGCCGGTCGGTCAGGTCGGCCTTGACGGAGCTCAGGAAGCTCGCTCATGGGTTCACCCTCGCGATCGCCGGCGCGGTCGGGGAGCTCGCGGCTCCGGTGGTCGAGGCCGCGCGGCGTCGCGCCGCGGCGGCGGCGCCGGCGGCTCGCCGCGCCGGTCAGCGCCCTGGCTGGCCGGCAGCACGTAGGCGGTCGCGGTGATCGTGCCCGTCAGCTGTGCCGCCGTGCGCTTGGCCGTCGGTTCGGAGCTCGGCCGAGCGGCGCGAGCTTGACGCTCTGGATCGTCAGCAGGCGGCCGCTGACCTGCAGCGTCGCCGGCGGCGTGTGCGATCGTGAAGCCGGTCAGCTGGCTGGAAGAGGTGTTCGAGGTCGAAGAAGCTGCCGTTGAAGACGAACGTGAAGGGCATCTGCGTGAAGCCGGCGGCGCCGCGGCGGCCGTGGCGCGGCGGCGGCGCTCGGCGGCGCGCTCGAGCTGCCGCTGCCGCCGGCCGTGATCGAGGCGAAGTCGACGTGCTTCTGGTTGGACGCCTGCGCGAGCTGGTAGATCAGCGACGGCACTTCCTGGCTCGGCGGCACCGCTTTGCCGAGGCTCACGACCGAGGCGTACGCCGCCGCGTACTGCGACTGCGCCGCGCGCGCGCTCGCCAGCTTGCCTTCGGCGCTCGCGAGCTGCGCCTGCGCGGTCGTCACCTGTGCGTCGAGCTTGCTCGCCTTCTTGCGCTCGGGCGAGACGACCAGCATCCAGCCGCCGGCGAGGACCGCGAGCGACGACGACGCACGATCAGCGACGATGCGGTCGCGGCCGGTCATTCGTGCTGCCCGCCTGCGTCGCCGAGGTCGTGCCGGAGCCGTCGGTCGTGTCGCGTGACGGTGGCGCCGCGGCGACGGCCGAGGTGCTCGGCAGCGGGTCGAAGCGTGACCGTGCACGCGTGAAGGCGGGCTCGTGCGCGGCGCATCCGCCGCGCCGGCGCCGCGCCGCCGCCGGAGCGCCTTGGTCGGAGCTCTGCAGCGTCACTTCGCTGACGCCGTCGATCAGGCGCAGGCGCTCGAGCATCAGCGCGACCGCCGGCTGGCTGGTCGCGCAGCCGGCGAGCGTGAACGTCGGGACGCTGCCCGGGAGGCGTCGCGGAGGTCGACCGCGGCGCCGGCCGCGGCGCGTCGGCTGGCGCTGGAGCTCGACGAGCTCGGCGCAGGCTGACGGTCGCGGCGGCGCCGGTCGCCGCCGACCGTGCCGCGTGCAGCGAGGAGATCGAGCGCCTGCGCGGGCAGCACGCGCCCGAACTCGTGGAAGGCGTGGGCCCAGTCGAAGCGCGAGTCGACGAGCGCGTCGACCGCCTGCATGCGCTGTTCGCGCAGCGCGATGAAGCTCGTGTAGGGCGCGAGCTGTTCGGCCGCGGCCTGCGCCTGCTGCGCCTGCGCGGTGAGCGCCGCGGCCTGCGTGCGTGCGGCTCGAGATCTGGTGGTCGGCGCTGCCGTAGAGCAGCGCGAGCACCGCGAGCCCGCCGAGCAGCGCGAGCACCGCGTAGGCGGCGCCCTGCGAGCGCCCGGCGCCGACCGAGCGCGCCGCTGCGCTGCTCGGCGGGAATCAGGTTGACGGCTCTCATTGCGGGGCCTCCGTGGCGGCCAGGCCGGTGGCGACCGCGAGCCGGTGCGGGGAGACGCCGTCGCGTCGAGCCGCCCGTCGGCGACGCCGAGCTCCTGGCAGCGCACCTCGACGCCCAGCGAGGCTGCAGCGCCTCGGCGAAGCCGGGGATGTCCTGCGCGGCGCCGCTGAGCACGACGTGCGAGACCTCGCCGCCGCCCTCCTGGGAGCGGTGGAAGTCGAGCGAGTTGCGAACCTCGCCGGAGATGTCGCGGATGCCGTTCTCGAGCACCGTCCAGACGTCGGCGTCGCGACTGCGGGCGCCTGCGCCTCGGGCGTCGTCGTCGACGCGCCGCCAGCTCCTCGTAGCTCATCGCGCGCTCGCTCGCCTCGGCGTCCTCGGCGCTCGCGGCTGCTCCTCGGCGCTGAGCGCCTGCGGCCGGCTCGGCGCTCCTCGTCGTGGCGGCCTCGAGCTCGGGTGCCTCCTGCGCGGGCGGCTCGGCGCCTGCTCGGCGCGGGCTCGGGCGGCTGCAGGTCGACCGCCGCCAGCAGCGCGCGTGCCTCCGTCGAGGGCGATGCTGCGCCGCTCGGCGAGCTCGCTGGCCATGCCCTCGAGGCCGCTGCCGACGACGCGGGTGAAGCGGCAGACGGTCCCTCGGCGATCGCGAGGTTGGTCAGCCCGTCGACGTTCAGGTACAGCACGCGTCCGGTCTGCTCCTCCTCGGGACGTCGGTCGGACGGTAGAGCGAGCGGATCAGCGCGAACGCGGACAGGTCGACTCCCTCGGCGCTCAGGCCGGCGCGGCGCACGGCGGCGAGCAGGCGTTCGATCATGTCGCGCTGGGCGGCGACGAGCACGACGCGCTGGCGCGGGCCGGCGGGGGTGTCGACGATGCCGAGCGGGTGGAAGTCCATGACGGCGTTGTTGAGCGGCATCGGCACCTGGTCCTGGGCCTGGAAGGTGACCGCCGCGGCGAGTTCCTTGTGGTCGGTGACCGGCGGCAGCTCGAGCGTGCGCAGCACCGTGCGCTGGTTGGCGACGCCGACGCGGACGCGCTTGCCCAGCCCGCTCTGGCCGAACAGCTCGCGCAGCGCCTCGCTGAGCGCGTCCTCGTCCACCACTTCGCCGTCGCGCATCGTGTCGGCCGGCGAGCGGCAGCGCGGCGGCCCGCTCGGCGACGATCGAGCCGTTGACGCGCGCCTGGACGGCCGCGACGAAGCCCGGCTGGATGTCCAGGCCGACGAGGTTCTCGCCGGATCGCCGGCGTCGGCGGCCGAAGCTTGGAGCGAGAGCTTCGTGGGGAGTGAGGGGATTCGGGAAGGGAGTTGCATCTGCGTATGGGGCGCTGCAGGCAGCTGGCGGACGACCCGCACGTGGGGTATCGGCGCCAAGCCCGTGGCGCTTTAGTGAAGGAAGTGATTGACGTAGACATCGACGAGCTGCGTGTCCGACGAAAACCGCGACCAGCGCGCCCAGCGCGAGGAACGGACCGAACGGCACGGCCGTCTTGCGTCCCTCCTGCGCGCCCTTGCGCGCGATCACGACGGCGCCGAGCAGCCACCCCCGACGAGCAGCGCGATCAGCAGCGCCGGCGCGACCGCGGCGCCCGAGGAACAGCCCCATCATCGCCGGCGAGCTTGACGTCGCCCATGCCCATGCCGCCCGGGTAGGCGAGCGCGGCGAGCAGCAGGAAGCCGCCGGCGGCCGCGCCGGCGATCAGCCGTTCGGGCTCGCCGGCCGGGTCGAGCGCGAGCCCGATCACGAGCGCGAGCACCGCGCCGAGCGCGGTGATCCGGTTGGGGATGATCCGGTACTCGAGGTCGATCAGCGCGGCGGGCACGACCAGCAGGATCAGGATCGACGCTGAGCGCGATGCCCGCGGCGCTGTGGTGTGCGAGCACGGCGCCGACGCACAGCGCCGCGGTGAGCGCCTCGACGAGCGGATAGCGCGCGGAGATCGGCTCGCCGCAGCTGCGGCAGTGGCCGCGCAGCAGCAGCCAGGAGAGGATCGGGATGTTGTCGTAGGGCTTGACCGGCGTGCCGCAGCGCGGGCAGTGCGATGCCGGCGTGATCAGCGACTCGTGGCGCGGCAGCCGGTAGGCGACCACGTTCAGGAACGAGCCGAACGATCGCGCCGAGCACTCCCGCGAAGGTGGCGGCCTCCATGGAGAGCTGATCGGCGCTTGCGCGAGCGCACTTGAGCCACGTGCGAGCTCGAGCCACGTGCGCACTCGAGCCACTGCCGGCGATTCGTGGCTCAGCGATGGCACAACGACGAGGGGGCGGCCCGCAGGCCGCCCCCTCTACGTCACTTCACCGTATGGAGCGATGCTCCGCCGGATGGCCTACCAGGTGCCGGTTTCTTTGCCGGAGCAGCTGTTCTTGCCGGAGCCTTCTTTGAGTTCGGTTCCGCTGTTGCAGGTGCGCGTGATCACGTTGCCGGCCGTTCGTTCGATCGTGAACTTGTCGCCGGTGTTGGCCGCGCGCGTGACGACCTTGTACTGTTCGGAGCCGGTCGTCGAGCCGCTCAGGAAGCAGGCGTTCGACTGTTCCGAGACTTTCCCCGGGCATTTCGACAGGCCAGATTCGTATTTTTCGAGTTCGGCGGTGGTCAGGCCGGTGTATTCGCCGTTGTGGTCGGTGGCGAACGTTTCCGCGGTGGTCTCAGCCGTACGTGCCATCTCCTTCGCGGAGGCGTCGTACGCCTTGGCCTTCTGGTTCAGGAACGACGGAATGGCGATCGCGGCCAGGATGCCGATGATCAGGATCACAACCAGAAGCTCGATAAGGGTGAAACCACCCTCATCCTTCGAGCGCTGGCGCAGTCGATACAGCATTTTCGATCCTCCTAGGATCCGGTTTGGGCGCCAGCCCTCGGTAATCGCCTCAAGCGGCGATGCGTCCCCCACTGAGGGCCGCCGGCTTTGATACGCACCACGAAGATGCTCTGCCTTGGCACCTCGGCACTGGCTTTGACAGCGCCTGAATCGACCCGCGCGCGCGAGACCTTTACCGCTGCACACCAGCTTGGACGGATGACGCGCGTCGACTCGGCGCGATCAGTACCGGTACGACCGGACCTGCGGCCGCTCGAGCAGCCGCGAGGTCAGGCCGCCGGCTCGGGCGCCGGCTCCGCCTGCGCGGCCTCGGCGCCCTGCTCCAGCCAGCGGGCCTGCGCGTCGATCTCGGGCACGCGCACACCGCCGCCGGCGCACCACGGGCACGTGAGCTTGCTGGGCGTGCCGCCGAGGTTGGAGATCACCTGGCCGCTGCCGCGGCAGGCCATACACTCCCGCGGCTCATGGGACGCCTGTGCCCGATCCTCGCTGTCGCTGTCGTCGCTCGCCACGAGCCGATGAGACTAGCGTTCCGCGCGTGAGAACACGAAGCCGCAGCGCGGAGTGGGCGATCGTGGCGGCGATCACGCTGGCCGCGGCGGTGCTGCGCCTGCTCAGGCTGCAGCACGTATCCCCGGACCCTTCTACGACGCGGCCGTGCGCAGCATGGGCCTGTCGTGGCACAACTTCTTCTTCGGCGCGTTCGAGCCCGGCGGCAGCGTCTCGATCGACAAGCCGCCGGTGGACCTGTGGCTGCAGGTGATCAGCGTGAAGCTGCTCGGCTTCAGCTCGACCACGTTGAAGCTGCCGGAGGCATTCGCGGGCATCGCGTCGGTGCCGCTGCTGTATGCGGTCGTGCGCCGCATGTGGAGCGCGACGGCGGGCATCGCGGCGGCGGCGGCGATCGCGGCGCTGCCGGTCGAGGTGATCACCGCGCGCAGCGACACGATGGACGGGGTGATGATGCTCACGCTGGTGCTCGCGCTGGGGGCGGCGGTGCGCGCGGTGGAGACGGGCCGCCTCGCGTGGCTGCTCGCCGGCGCCGCGGCGCTGGGGGTCGCGTTCGACGTGAAGCTCCTGGAGTCGCTGGTGGCATTGCCGGGGATCGCGCTGTTCGCCTACCTCGGGCTGCCCGGCTCGCGTCCGCGACGCGTGCTGCGCCTGGTGGCAGCAGGGGCGGTGTACGTGGCGGTGGCGCTGTCGTGGCTGACGGCCACGCTGCTGTTCCCCGCACACGATCGCCCCTACGCGATCGGCTCGACCAACGGCAGCGCGTGGAACGCCGCGTTCGTGTTCAACGGCAGCGACCGGCTCGGCGGCAAATCGCCGGAACCCGGGGCGACGGTGTACGAACCGGGACACCGATACCCCGTGGCCACACAGTCCGAGCGCGACCACATCCCGATCGTGCCGCCCTCCCCCACCCGCCTGCTCGCGCGCGTCGGGCCGCTGTCGGGCGAGCGCCTGGGGCTCGAGCTGCTCGTGGCGCTGCTGCTGGGGATCCCGGCGCTGGCGCTGGGCGCGCTGCGCCGAGAACCCACGGAGAGCCCTCAGGCGGAGCTGCACGCGCGCATGCGTCGCGCCGCCGCGGGCGGGCTGGGGCTGTGGATGCTGACCGGTGTGGTGCTGTTCAGCCACATGGTGCGCCTGCATCCGCGCTACGTCGAAGGGCTGACCCCGGCGGTGGCCGCGATGCTGGGGATCGGCCTCGCGTGGGTCGTGCGCGGCTTCGAGACCAGGCCGGCAGCGCCCGCACCGGCGGGAGCGTCCACGCCGGCGGGGGCCCCCGCGCCGGACTCGGAGGACCGTTCGGCGCGCCCGCGCCTGGCGCTGCTCGTGGTCACGCTGGCGGTCGCCGTGTACTACAGCGAGCGACTGCTGTACGGGCGCCCGGCGGCATGGTGGGTGGCGCTCGCCGGGGCGCTCGGTGTGGTCGCGTGCGCGCTGCTCGCGCGCCGCGCCGCGCTACCCGCGAGAGCGCGCTGGCTGCTGGCGCCGGTGGGCGCGATCGCGCTGACGCTGGTGGCGGTGCTGGCCATCCCATTGAAAGCGGACTTCACCGCGATCTCCGACGGCGTCAGCGACGCGGGGCTCGTGGGCGCGCTGCCGCTGCGACCAGCAGCACCCGCTGAGCGCATACCTGCGCGCGCACCAGGACGGCGCGCGCTACGAGGTGGCGGCCGAGTCGGCGACGGCGATCGGCTCGCTGATCGTGCAGGATGGGCGCCCCGTGCTCGTGCTCACCACCTATGACGCGCGCGTGTTCACCTCCGTGCCGAAGCTGCAGCGGCTGATCGCTCAGGGACAGGTGCGCTACGCGTTCCTGAACACGTTCTGCGCGGGCGCGGTGCAGTCGCTCAACCCGGCGTGCGCGGCGCCGGTGCGAGTGGGTGCGCGCGCACGGCACGGACGTCTCGCGCGCGGCGGGCCTGCGCCACGGCGGGCTGCTGTACCTGCTGCCGGGGGCGAAGCCGTGAGCGTCGGCTTCGAGCGCGAGCGGCTGCGCGCGCTGGTGGATGGCGCGCGCAGCGGCGGGGCGGCTGGCGCTGGACACGGAGTTCATGGGCGAGGGCCGCTACCGCACGCTGCTGTGCCTCGTTCAGCTGGCGATCCCCGAACCACTCCGCGTCGTCATCGAAGGTGGATGACGACGCGTCCTCGGCATCGTCCCCGGAGGGGGAGGAGGCTGGCGAAACGGGCGAGCACATCCTCGTCCTCGACCCGCTCGTGGACGGCTTCGACGGCTCCGCGCTCGCGGAGGTGCTGGCGGACCCGGCGGTGGAGATCGTGGTGCACGCGGGGCGCCAGGACATGGCGCTCGTGCGCAGATGCCTGCGCACGGAGGTGACCAACGTGTTCGACACCCAGGTGGCGGCGGGCTTCGCCGGGCTGGGCGCGCAGGTCTCCTATGACTCGCTGCTGGGCGACGTGCTCGGCCTGCGCGTGGCCAAGACGGCGAGCTTCACGCGCTGGGACGCGCGCCCGCTCTCGCCCGAGCAGGCGGCGTACGCGCGCGAGGACGTGGTGCATCTGCTCGAGCTGGCGAGCGAGCTGGAGCGGCGCCTGGACGCGCTCGGCCGGCTGCAGTGGGCGCGCGAGGAGTGCGAGCCGCTGGCGCGCTCCAGCGACGAGCGCGAGCCGGATGCGATCTTCGCGCGGCTGCCGCGGATCGGCACGCTGAACGCGGCCGCGCGGTCGATCGCGCGCGAGCTGGTGGCGTGGCGCGAGGCCACGGCCGCGCGCCACGACCGCCCGGTGCAGAGCGTGCTCGGCGACGCGACGATGATCGAGATCGCCAAGCGCCGGCCGTCCTCGCGAGGGGAGCTGGAGCGCATCCGCGGCGTCGGAGCGAGCGCGAACGGCCGCCGCGCGGAGGACCTGCTGGACGCCGTCCGCCGTGGCCGCGAGCGCCCGCCGGACCCGGCGCCGGAGCTCGCGCGGGGGCCGGCGCCGAAGCCCGACGACGCCCCGCTCGTGGCGCTCGGCGAGGCGCTGCTGCGAACCCGTGCCCGCGAAGCCGGCCTCGCCTACGAGCTGCTGGCCGCGCGCGCGGACCTGCAGGCGATCGTCGCCGCCGCCCGCACCGGCGGCGAGGAGGAGGCCGACGTGCGCACCCTGCGTGGCTGGCGTCGCGAGCTCGCGGGAGCAGAGCTGCTGGAACTGCTGGAAGGCCGCGTGTCGCTGTCGGTCGCCGAGACCGAGGCCGGCCGGCGCGTGGAGATCAGCGACGCCCGCCGAGGAGCCCCGTAGCGCCTATTCGATGTGGTTGTAAACTTCGAACAGCGGCAGGTACATCGAGATCACGATGAACCCGACGATGCCGCCGATCACGATGATCATGATCGGCTCGAGGATCGACGTGAGCGCCTTGACGGACGCCTCGACCTGTTCCTCGAAGAACTCGGCGACCCTGTCGAGCATCGCGTCGAGCGCGCCGGTTTCCTCGCCGACGCCGACCATGTGCGTGACCATCGAGGGGAAGATCGGCGCCTGAGCGAGCGGCGCGGCGATCGTGCCACCGCGCTTGACGGAGGCGATCACGCCGTCCATCGCTTCCTCGACGGCGGCGTTGCCGCCGGTGCGGCCGGTGATCTCGAGCGCCTGCAGCAGCGGCACGCCGGCGGCGGTCAGCGACGCGAGCGTGCGCGACCAGCGCGCGACGGCGATCTGCTGCACGATCGTGCCGATCTTCATCGGCACGTGCAGGCGGAAGTGATCCCACTGGCGCCTGCCCCAGGTCGTTTTCTTCCACTTCACGAACGTCACGACCGCCAGCGCGGTGCCGCCGAACATCGGCCCACCAGTAGCCGGTGACGATTTCCGAGAGCACGACTGACACCTGCGTCATGGCGGGCAGTTCGCCGCCGAATTCCTTGAAGACGCCCTCGAACACGGGCACCAGGAACGCCACCAGCGCCATCATCACGCCGAGCGCGAAGATGATCACCAGGATCGGGTAGACCATCGCCGATTTCACCTGACGGCGCAGCGCGGCGTCCTTCTGCAGCTGGTTGGCGACGCGCACGAGCGCGTCCTCGAGCACACCGCCCATCTCCCCCGCCTGCGTCATCGCGACGAACAGCGGGTTGAAGACCTTGGGGTGGCGCGCCATCGAGTCGCTCAGCGACAGGCCCGCCTCGACGTCCTTGCGTACCGCGACGATCGTCTCCGTCAGGAACTTGTCCTCGGTCTGCTCCTCCAGCACGTACAGCGCGCGCAGGATGCTCATTCCCGACGAGATCATGGTCGAGAGCTGGCGCGAGAAGATCGCGAGATCGTTCGCGCTGACGCGCTTCATGAACGAGAGCTCGATCTCCCGCGAGGAGTGCTTGTCGGAGATGTCGAGGACGATCAGCCCTCGCTGCTTGAGCTGATCGGAGACCGCCTGCTTGGAGTCGGCCTCCACCTCGCCGCGCGCCTTGGCGCCGGCCAGGTCGATCGCCTTGAAGACGTAAGTGCTCATGGTTTAGATCCCACCCGCCTCCCCCTACGCCGCCGCCAGCGTGCTCGCCCCCAGCAGGCGCCTGAGCTCATCGGGCGTCGAGGAGCGCGCTTCGGCGAGCTTCTGGGTGATCTTGTTCTCGCGCACGAGCGTCGCGAGCGCGGCGTCCATCGTCTGCATGCCGGCTGCGGAGCTGGTTTGCAGCACGGAGTAGATCTGGTGGGTCTTGCCCTCGCGGATCAGGTTGCGGATCGCGGGGTTCGGCACGAGCACCTCGCACGCGACGACGCGCCCGGAGCCATCGCTGCTGGGCAGCAGCTGCTGGGTCATGATGCCCTGCAGCGCCACCGACAGCTGCACGCGCACCTGGCCCTGCTGGTGGGAGGGGAACACGTCGATCACGCGGTCGATCGTCTGCGCGGCGTCCTGCGTGTGCAGCGTCGCGAACACCAGGTGCCCGGTCTCGGCCGCGGTCAGCGCGGTGGAGATCGTCTCCAGGTCGCGCATCTCGCCGACGAGGATCACGTCGGGGTCCTGGCGCAGGGCGGCGGTCAGCGCCAGGGAGAAGCTCTGCGCGTCGGAGCCCAGCTCGCGCTGGTTGACGATGCACTTCTTGTGGCCGTGCAGGAACTCGATCGGGTCCTCGATCGTCATGATGTGCTCCTCGCGCGTGGAGTTGATCTCGTCGATCATCGCCGCGAGCGAGGTGGACTTGCCCGAGCCGGTTGGTCCGGTGACGAGCACGAAGCCGCGCGGCTTGCGCGTGAACTCGTGCACGGTGGGCGGCAGCCCGAGCTCGTCGATCGAGGTGAGGTTGAAGGGGATCAGGCGGAAGGCCGCGCCGATCGCGCCGCGCTGGTAGTAGGCGTTGACACGGAAGCGCGCGTGACCGGGGATCGAGTAGGCGAAGTCCAGCTGCCAGTTGGTCTCCAGGCGCTGGCGCTGGTCGCCGGTGAGGATCGAGTAGACGATCTCGCGGGTGTCCGTCGGCGAGAGCTTGGGGTAGTCCTCGAGCGGCGTCAGGCGGCCGCGGACGCGGACGGTCGGGTGCGCACCCGAGGTGAGGTGCAGGTCGGATGCCCGGCGGTGTACGACCTCCATCAGCAGGTCGGCGAAATCGATGTCCATGGGTCGGTGCATCGGCAGATCGCCGCCGCTGCATTAGAAGGCGCCGCACGCGCCACGGAGGACTAGACGAAGGTACGAGCTCAGTTGGTGCCGATCACACGCGCGATCTCGGCCATCGAGGTGCGGCCCATGCGCACCTTCTGCAGGCCGTCGTCGCGCAGGCGCGTCATCCCCTGCGCTGACGGCCACGTCGCGGACCTTCTCGGCGGGGCTGCGTTCGAGCGCCAGCGTCTGGATCTCGGGGGTCATCTTCATCACCTCGTACAGGCCTACGCGTCCGCGGTAGCCGCTGCCGCCGCAGCGCCTGCAGCCGACCGGCTCGTAGGCCTCGAGCTCCACGCGCGCCCGGTAGCCGTTCTCGCGCAGCACCTTCGCGGGGATGATCGTGCGCCGCTTGCAGCTCGGGCACAGCATCCGCGCGAGGCGCTGCGCGACGACGCAGTCGAGGGCGGATGCCACGAGGAACGGCTCGACGCCCATCTCGATCAGGCGCGTGATCGCGGAGGGCGCGTCGTTGGTGTGCAGCGTGGAGAGCACGAGGTGCCCGGTGAGCGCCGACTCCACCGCGATCTGCGCGGTCTCGCGGTCGCGGATCTCGCCGACCATGATGATGTCGGGGTCGGCGCGCACCATCGCGCGCAGTCCCGCGGCGAAGGTCAGCCCGACCTTGCTCGAGACCTGCACCTGGGTGAGCCCGGTCATTTCGTACTCGACGGGGTCCTCGACGGTGATGATGTTCTTCTCGGGCGTGTTGAGCAGCTGCAGCGCGGCGTACAGCGTGGTGGACTTTCCCGAGCCGGTGGGGCCGGTGACGAGCACCGCGCCGTGCGTCTCGCGACACGCCTTTTCGAAGCGCTCGCGCTCTGGGTCCGCCATGCCGAGCTTGTCGAGCTGCACGACCACGGACTCCTTGTCGAGCACGCGCATGACGACGCCCTCGCCGTGCACGCTGGGCAGCGTGACGACGCGCAGGTCGATGTGGCGGCCGTCGACGACCAGCCCGACGCGGCCGTCCTGGGGCAGGCGCTTCTCGGCGATGTTGAGCTCGGCCATGATCTTGATGCGCGAGATCACGCCGGCGGCCATCCGCCGCTGCACCGTGGTGATGTCCTGCAGCACGCCGTCGACGCGGAAGCGCACGCGCAGCTCGCGCCCGTCCGGCGCGAGATGGAGGTCGGAGGCGCCGCGCTCGACCGCCTGCGCGACGAGCTGGTTGACGAGCTTGATGACGGGCGCGTCTTCGGAGGTCTCGTGGAGGGCGACGACCTCCGCGCCGTCTTCGGCTTCTTCGACGAGCTCGGCGCCCTCGCCGACGACGTCGTCGAGCCGGTCCAGACGCGAGATCAGCGTGGCGATGTCGTCCGGCGGCGCGACCGCGACGCGGATCTCATAGCCGGTCATGATCGCGATGTCGTCGACCGCGAGCACGTTCGAGGGGTCGGCCATCGCCACCAGCAGCGTGCGCTTGTCGGCGAACGCGACGGGCACCGTCTGGTAGCGCTTGGCGACGGTCGTGCTGACGAGGTTGGCGGCGGACATGTCCACCTGGAAGACGCCGAGGTCGAGATGGTCGAGCCCGTAGCGCTCGGCCAGCGCGCGCGCGAGCGCGTCGGGCGTGATCGCGCCGCTGTCGAGCAGCGCCCGCTCGGGCGTCGTGCCGGACACGCGCGAGGCCTCCAGCGCATCCTCCACCTGGCGGGTGCTGGCGAGGCCCATGTCGACGATCACGTCGGTGAGGAAGCGTTGTGAGGAGCCGCGCCGCGAGGGCTTGGTGATGCCCGTGTACTCAGCCGCGGGCGTCGCCTGCGAGGCTTCGGCCGCGGTGATCTCGCCGTACTGGTCGGCGTCCAGGTCCGCGCCTGCGATCCGCTCGAGCTCGATGTCGGCTTCGGCGCGCTCCACCGAGAACACGTCTTCGGCGCCCTCGGGCGCGCCGTCCATCCCGAAGATCGCGTGCAGGTCGGGGTCCGTCTGCGGGAGCTCGCTCACGGCCTGTGCCCCTTTACGGGGTGCGCGACCCTCCGGCTCGTCCCGCGGGATGTCCGGCGGCGGCTACGCCTCGGGCAGCTGCTGCTCGGGCGGCTGCTGCTCGCGCGCAGCGCGACGCATGACCTCGAGTGGCGCCTTGCGGCCGGTCCACAGCTCGAGGCTGAGCGCACCCTGCGCGACGAGCACCTCGAGGCCGTCGACGGCGCTCGCGCCATGGGCCCTTGCGGCCGCGATGAGCGGCGTGGGTGTGGGGCGATAGACCAGATCGACAACATAGGCGTAGTTACCGACTTGATCGAACGTCAATCCGAGTTGGTTGAGCGCCTCATCGTCACTGGCCGAGGGTTGTACGCCGGAGCCCGTCTGCAGGCCCACGGAGGTGCAGTTGACGAGCAGATCGGCGTCTTCGGCGCGGATCGCGGCTCGCGCTCCGAGCTCTCGCGCAAGCGCCTGCGCGCGCTCGGGGGTGCGGTTCCACACGGCCACGTCGCTCGCGCCGGCCTCTCGCAACGCCCACACGACCGCGCGCGCGCTGCCGCCGGCACCGAGCACGAGCACGCGTAGATGGGCCGGCGGCGGCTCGGGCAGGCGCTCGAGCGCGGCGATCAGACCGGGCGCGTCGGTGTTCTCGGCGGCGATCGTGCCGTCGGCGGCGAACGTGAGCGTGTTGGCGGCGCCGATCTCGCGCGCGGCCGCGGAGGCGTCGGTGGCGAGCGCGAGCGCGGCCTGCTTGTGCGGGATCGTGACGTTCGCGCCGAGGAATCCCGCGGCCCCGAGCGCGCCGGCGGTCTCGGCGAACAGCGCCGGCGGCACGGGCAGGCGCTGGTAGCGCCAGTCGTGCATGCCGAGCGCCGCGAGCGCCGCGTTGTGCATAGCCGGCGAGCGGCTGTGCGCGACCGGCCAGCCGAGGACGCCGAGTCGCGTCATCAGCCGTGCTTGCAGGTCGGCGGGTGACCGCCGTTGCGCGCGACCGCGGCCTTGTAGGCGGCGGCGTCGGCTTCGAACGCGGCGAGTGTGTCCGAGAACACCTGCTCGCCACAGCCGTCCGCGCCCGCGACGTAGTACAGATAGGCGACGTGCGCGGGATGCGCGGCCGCTTCGATCGAGGCCGTGCCGGGGTTCGAGATGGGGGTCGGCGGCAGCCCCACGTGCGTGCGCGTGTTGTAGGGGGAGTCGATGTGCAGCTGCGCTTCTGTCAATTCGTGCGTGTAGGTGGCGATGCCGGTCTTCAGCTCGACCGCGTAGTAGATGCTCGCGTCGATCCCCAGCGGCACTCCGGCCGCGAGCCGGTTGTAGATGACCGCGGCGATCTTCGGCCGGTCGCCCGGGATCTGCGCCTCGCGCTCGACCATCGAGGCCACGATCAGCAGCTCATACGGCGTCACGTGCAGCGCGTGGGCGCGCGCGATCTCGCTGACGCCGAAGTTTTCCTGGAACGCCACGAGCTGCTCCTGCACGAGCTTCGCGACGGGCGCGCCGGAGTCCATGTCATACGTGGCCGGGAACAGGAAGCCTTCGAGGTCGGGCGTGCCGTGGGGCGCGCCATAGGAGGCCGGGCTGAGCAGCGACGAGCGCCGGGAGGCCGCGCGGTAGCTGCCCTTGAGGCCGTCCGCGGCGGCGATCTGCGCGATCTGCGCCCGCGTCTTGCCCTCGGCGATCAGCACCTTTACGACCGGCGGCGGCGCCGGCACGGCGGGAGCCTTGCGGTCATGCGCGTGCAGCACCAGCACGACCGCCACGACCACAGCCGCGAGCGCGATCAGCGCAGCCAGCCGCGCGACCGCCGAGCGGTGCCTGGGCGCGCTGGGGCCGCCAGCCGCCGACCCGTCCAGGCGCGGCAGTGGCGGCGGCGGCACGAACGACGCGGAGGTTGCGGGCGGCGGCTCGGAGGGCGCGACCGGCGGCGGATCGACAGGTGCGGCAGGCGGCAGCTCGACAGGTGCGGCAGGCGGCGGCTCGATGGGCACGGCCGGTGGCGGCTCGACAGGCGCGGGCACCGTCAGCTCTTCGGTCGGCGGCGCATCCGCGGGCGCCCCGTGCGCGGACCCGCGCCGCTTCTCCCGCTCGAGGCGGTCGCGTTCGCGTTCGGCGGCGGTGCGTTCGCGCCCTGATCGTGATCGGTCGCCGCGAGACAAGGGCCTGGAACCCTAACGCGATCGGGCGGCGAGCCAGCTCTCGAGCAGGTGCGCGGCAGCGCGCGAGTCCTCGCTGGTGGTGAAGCCGCCGGCACCGTCCATCCGCTGGGCGAGGCGGGTGGTGAAGCGCTCGTCGTGCATCTCCACGGGCACGGCCTCGCCGAGGCGCCGCGCGAGCTCCTCGGCGAACGCGCGTGTCTCACGCGTCTGATCGGTGTCGCCGCCGTGGAGCGACAGCGGCAGCCCGACGACCACGCGCTCGACGTCGCGCTCGGCGACGAGCTGGCGCAGCTTCGCGAAGCCGCGCTTGGTGGCGGGTCGCTCGATTACGTCGATCGGTGTGACGATGGTGCCGGTTGGGTCGCTGAGGGCGCAGCCGCAGCGGGCGCTGCCGTAGTCGAGGGCGAGCACCCGCATGCGCGCGTCAGGCGCTGGCCGTGAGCGCCGCCTCGATCGCGGCACGCCCGGCGGCGATGGCGTCGGGGAGCCTCTCGGGGTCGCGTCCTCCGGCCTGGGCCATGGTGTCGCGCCCGCCGCCGCCGCCCCCGACCTGCTCGGCGGCGCTCTTGACGATCGCGCCGGCCTTGACGCCGCGCTGGACGAGCGCGGGCGCGACGCTTGCGACGAGGTGCACGCGGCCGTCGGCTGCGGCGCCGAGCAGGATGGCGGCGTCGGGCAGGCGGCCCTTGAGCCGGTCGACGACGTCGAGCAGCAGCTTGGGGTCGGCGACCTCGACGGCCGCCGTGAGCACGCTTACGCCGCCCACCTGCTCGGCGCCGCCGGCGAGCGCGTCGACGTCGAGGCCGCCGGCGGCGCCCTGGGCGCCGGCGCCCTGCTTGAGCTGCTTCTCCAGGCGCTTGCGCTCCTGCGCGAGCGTGGCCAGCGCCGCGGGCGCGTCCTCGGGGCGCGTGCGCAGCTGCGCGGCGATGTCCTTGAGCAGGCGGTCGTGCTCGCGCAGCAGGTCGACGGCGACGGGGCCGGTGACGGCCTCGATGCGCCTGACGTTGGCGGAGCTGGAGGTCTCGTGCAGGATGCGAAAGGCGCCGATCTCGGCAGTGGAGCGTACGTGGGTGCCGCCGCACAGCTCGCGCGAGTACTCACCGTCGCCGACCTCGACCATGCGCACGACGTCGCCGTACTTCTCGCCGAACAGAGCCATGGCGCCGAGCTGCTTGGCCTCGTCGAGCGTGGTCTGGATCGCGTGCACTGGGTCGTTGCGGGCGATCCAGCCGTTGACGCGGTCCTCGACGTCGCGCAGCTCCTCGGCGCTGAGCGCCTGGCCGTGGCTGAAGTCGAAGCGCAGCTTGTCGGGGCCGACGTAGGAGCCGGCCTGGCGCACGTGGCTGCCGACGCGCTCGCGCAGCGCCGCCTGCAGCAGGTGCGTGGCGGTGTGGTTGCACTCGGTCTTGTGCCGGGCGAGGTGGTCGACGCGCGCGAGCACCTGCTCGCCGACCTGGAGCGTGCCGGCCTCGAGCACGACCTCGGGTACACGGTCCTCGCCGAGGAACAGGACATCGTGCACGCGCGCGCGGCAGTCGCCGTGCTGGCATTCGATCGTGCCGACGTCTGAGACCTGCCCGCCGCCGGCGGCGTAGAAGGGCGACTCGGCGAGCTTGACGAGCAGGCGCGTCGGCGCACCACTGCCACCGCCGTTGCTTCCGCCGCCCCCGTTGGCGCCGTCGACGGCGTCGAGCGGGCGGACGGCGACGACGGTCGTGGGCTGCACCTCTGTCTCATATCCGGTGAAGCGGGTCGGGGCGCCGTCCAGCGCGCCGATCGCGCCGGCGCCGCTGCGCGCTGGCGCACCGGCGCGGGCCGGTCCGCCCCTGCCGCGCTCGCGCTGTTCCTCCATGAGCTCTTCGAAGTCGCCCTCGATCGCGAGGTCGGCTTCGGCGAGCAGCTCGCGCGTCATCTCGTGGGGAAAGCCGTGGGTGTCGTGCAGCGTGAAGACCTCGAGCGCGGGCACGGTGGAGCGCCCGGCGGCGCGCGCCTGCTCGATCTGGTCCTGCAGCATCTCCATGCCCTGCGCGAGCGTGCGCCCGAAGCCCTCCTCCTCGGCGGCGAGCCACATGTCGGTGACGTCGGCGTGCTCGTGCAGCTCGGGGTAGGCGGCGCCCATGATCTCGCGCACGCGCGCGGAGTAGCGTGTGAGGAAGCCGGGCTCGAGCTCCAGGGCGAGCCCCTGCTGGATGGCGCGGCGCATGACGCGGCGCAGCACGTAGCCGCGGTCCTCGTTGGACGGGACGACGCCGTCGGCGGTGAGGAAGGTCATGGCGCGGGTGTGGTCGGCGAGGATGCGAAGCGCGCGGTCGCTGTCGTAGCCGGAGCCGTAGCGCGTGCCGGCAAGCTGCTCGCCGAGCTCGATGAGCGGCTGGAACTGGTCGGTTTCGAACACGGACTGCTTGTCCTGGAGGATGGCGGCCATGCGGTTGAGCCCGAGGCCGGTGTCGATGTTGTTGGCGGGCAGCGGCTCCAGGACGCTGCCGGGCTCGTCGGGCGCGGGCCGCTGGTCGTACTGCATGAACACGAGGTTCCAGTACTCGAGGAAGCGCTCGTTCTCGCCGCCGGGCAGATCGTCGGGCGTGCCGTGCTGGACGCCGCGGTCGACGTACAGCTCGGAGCAAGGCCCGCACGGCCCGGTGGGCCCGGCCTGCCAGAAGTTCTCCGAGCGCGGGCAGCGCACGATCCGCGCCGGGGGGACGCCAAGCGCTTCCCAAAACCCGATTGCCTCCTCGTCGGGTCCGAGCCTGAGGCCGTCGTCGCCTTCGAACACGGTCACCCAGATGTCCTGGGCGGCGAAGCCGAACACCTCGCGTGAGAGCTCCCAGGCGAAGTCGATGGCCTCGCGCTTGAAGTAGTCGCCGAACGAGAAGTTGCCGAGCATCTCGAAGAAGGTGAGGTGGCGCGCGGTGTTGCCGACGTTGTCGATGTCGACCGTCCTGAACACCTTCTGGCAGTCGGTGAGCCGCGGCCTGGGGGGCGTGTCCTGCCCGAGGAAGTACGGCTTGAGCGGATGCATGCCGGCGACGGTGAGCAGCGCGGAGGCGTCGTGCGCGGAGGGCACGAGCGAGGCGGAGGGAATGCGCAGGTGCCCGCGTTCCTCGAAGAAGGCCAGATAGCGCTCGCGGATGTCGTCGGTGTTCATGTCTTGAGATATTAAGGGCGACCAAGCGCCCGGCTCCGGTGTCGCACCCTAAGCCGTCAAGCGGTGATGGTGCCGTGACCGACTACGACGTCGCCGGCATACAGGCACGCGAGCTGGCCGGGGGCGGTGCGCTCGGCGGGCTCGTGCAGCTCGATCGCGAGATGCTGGTGGCGCCCGGCGCCGGGGTCGCCGGCAAGGCGGCAGGCGAAGCGGCGCCCGTGCGCGCGCACGCGCAAGCCGTCGACGCAGCTGCCGTCGCGGTGCAGCGTGGCCTCGCGCACTGGCACCTCGCGCGCGAGCAGCGCGTCGCGCGGGCCGACGGTGACGGTGTTGGCGCGGGCGTCGGTGGCGAGCACGTACAGCGGCTGGGGGCTGGAGAGGCCAAGGCCGTGACGCTGGCCGACGGTGTAGCGGTGAGCGCCGGCGTGCTCGCCGAGCTGGGCGCCGCCGCGGTCGAGGATCGGCCCGGGGCGCTCGCCGAGCCCGGCGTGGCGCTCGAGGAAGTCGCCGTGGCGGGTGCCGGCGAGGAAGCACAGGTCCTGGGACTCGCGCTTGCGCGCGACGGCGAGGCCGGCGCGCTCGGCTCGCTCCCGGGCCTGCGCCTTGCTCATGTCGCCGAGCGGGAAGCGCATGCGGGCGAGCGAGGAGGGGCTGAGCGCGGAGAGCACGTAGCTCTGGTCCTTGGCGACGTCGACGGCGGTCCTGAGCAGCGGTCCCGACGGGTCGTCGAGGACGCGCGCGTAGTGGCCGGTGACGAGCGTCTCCGACCCGAGCCGGCGCGCGAGCTCGAGCATGGCGTCGAGCCGCACGCTGCCGTTGCAGCGGACGCACGGGTTGGGCGTGAGCCCGGCGGCGTGGTCGGCGAGCCACCCGTCGACGACGCCGGCGCGAAACCCGGCGCGCAGGTCGATGGAGAGGTGCGGCATGCCGAGGTCGTGCGCGAGCTCGCGCGCGCCGCGCACGGCCTGCGCGGAGCAGCAGCTGAGATCGCCGTCGTTGTCCGCGTCCGACCACAGCTCGAGCGTGACGCCGACGCTCTCGCCGCCGGCCTCGCCGACGAGCAGCGCGGCGACGGCGCTGTCGACGCCGCCGCTCATGGCGACGAGCGTGCGCCCGGCGTTCGGCGCGAGCGCGGCGCGCGCCCGCGCGGCGGCGCCGAGCGCGCGGTGAAGCGCGTCGGCGGCGAGCTCGGCGGCGTGGCGCTTGGCGAGGCTGAGCCCGCCGAGCTCGTGCGCGATCTCGCGGGGGCCGATGCGCGCGGCATCGAGCAGCGGCGTATGGCGCAGCATCGCGACGACGGCGCTGCCGGCGGCGAGCGTGGCGCCGCAGCCGCTTGCGTCGAAGCCGGCGTCGCTGACGCGGCCCTCGGGGCTGAGCGGGTCGAGCGCGAGCGAGATGCGGATCAGGTCTCCGCAGGCGGCGCCGCCGGCGGCGCCCGTGAAGGCGCCCTCGGGCACATGACCGCGCCCGAGCGGACGTTCGAGGTGGACGGCCAGCTGCTCCCCGGTTGCGGCGGTGGTGCTCACCCGAGCGAGTTTAGGGCCGAGGGGCCGGCGTGCTTGCGGCTGGGCGGCTACGCGGCGGGCTGTGGATGCTGCGCTTCGGCGATCGCCTGCTGGATCGAGAAGACGTCCTGCACGCCGGTCAGCACGAGCGCCTGGCGGTGCGGGTTGATGATGAAGATCGTGGGGGTCGCGTCGACCTGCACGCCGCGCGTGACCGATCCGTATGAGGCGACCGCGTTGGCGGACGCTTCCTGGACGACCACGTGCTGCCTCGAGCTGCCGTCGAGCTTGCGCACCTGCTGCACGGCGCGCTGCACGGTGACGTCGTCGGTGCCCTTGGGGTTCCAGAACAGCAGCACGACGACGTTCCCCTTGGCGAGGTCCGCTTCGACGGCGCGCTGGCCGCTGAGCGAGGCGCCACGCGAGGCTCGATGCGACGGGGCGGCGGGCTTGTGGACGGTGCTCGTCGCGGGCGCCTTCGTCGGCGCCGTGGCGGCCGACGAGCGAGTGGTGTGCGTCGTGGACTTGGCGGCGGGGACGGAGGTCTTCGTGACGGGAGCGGAGGCTTGACGGCTGAGGTCTTGACAGCGGCGGGCGCGGAGGTGTGGGCCGAGGAGGCTTCGCCGGACTCCTGTTCGACCTGTTTGGCGTCTGCTGGGAGCCTGCGACGGCTTCGTGAGCTTTGGCGACGGCGCGCGTCAGGCCTTCCACGCCGGGTGCGGCGCCGTGGTAGACGTGGGTGGGCGCGGCGGCTCCTTTGGCCTGGGCGGCCGCGCTGGAGCTGGACGAGGAGCTTGACGGCGCGCTGGTCGCGGCGGGCGCGGAGGAGCTGGAGCTGGAGCTGGGAGTGCTGGACTGCCCCTGAAGCGCGAACAGCCACACGCCCGCGAGCAGCAGGAAGACCACGAGCACGACCTGGAATGGACGGGAGAGCTGCGCCATCGCCTCATGCTTCGGCATCTGCGGCGCAGAAGTTGAACGGCGATTTGCGGGCTTGGACGCTTCGAGCGGCGCGGAAGACGGGCTACAGGGCGTGGTGACCGCGCAGCACCGCGTGCACGACGGCGTTGGTGTCGAGCGACTGCTGCGTAGCGCCCTGCATGTCCTTGAGGACGGCTCTTCCATCGTCGAGGATCGCGACGTAGCGCGCGCGGAGTGCATCGGCGTGGCCGAGCTGCCCCTTGAGCGAGCGCCCGCCGAGGTCCATCTGCGCGGTGAGGCCGGCGGCGCGCGCCTCGCTGAGCAGGCCGAACGCGGCCGCGCGCAGGCCTTCGCGGTGGCCGTCGGTGGCGATGAACAGCTCGAGCGGCGCCGGCGGCAGATGATCGGCGCCGTGGCCGGACCGGGCGGCGGCGCCGTCATCGCCGGCGAGCATGATCCGCTCGATCCCGGCGGCCCAGCCGATGCCGGGCGTGGGCGCGCCGCCAAGCTGCTCGATCGAGGCCGTCGTAGCGGCCGCCGCCCCCGACCCCGCTCTGCGCGCCGAGCGCGTCGGAGGTGAGCTCGAAGACGGTTCGCGTGTAGTAGTCGAGGCCGCGCACGAGCGTGGGGTCGAGCTCGTAGACGACGCCGGCGCGGTCGAGCAGCTCGCGCACGTGCGCGAAGTGCTCGGCGTCCTCGGCGCTGAGGTGGTCGCGCAGCAGCGGCGCGTCGCGCATCACCGCAAGCGTGCCGGGGTGTTCGGAGTCGAACGCGCGCAGCGGGTTCAGCTCGATCCTGCCGCGCACCTCCTCGGAGAGCTCGGATTGGTGCGCGCGCAGGTAGGCCTGCAGCCGCTCGCGGTACTCGCGCCTGCTGGCGATGCTGCCGAGGCTGGAGAGCCGCAGCCGCAGCTCGCGCACGCCGAGCTCGGCGAGCAGCGCTGCGAGCAGCGAGATCAGCTCGGCGTCAACGGCGGGGTCCTCGGAGCCGATCGCCTCGGCGCCGACCTGCCAGAACTGCCGGTAGCGCCCGGCCTGCGCGCGCTCGTGGCGGAAGAAGCAGGACAGGTACCAGAGCTTCACGGGCTGGCGGCGCTTGTGCATGCCGTGCTCGACGTAGGCCCTGCACACGGGGGCGGTGCCCTCGGGCCTGAGCGTGAGCGAGCGCCCGGCCTGGTCTTCGAACGTGAACATCTCCTTGCGCACGATGTCGGTGGACTCGCCGACGCCGCGCGCGAACAGCTCGGTGGCCTCGAACACGGGCGTCTCGATCCGCTCGTAGCCGGCGCCCTCGAGGATCGCGCGGGCGCGCGCCTCGATGGCGCTGCGGCGCGTGGCCTCCTCGCCGAGCACGTCGAAGGTGCCGCGCGGCGCTTTGAGCTTCGCGTCGCCCAACGTCAGGCTGCCGGCGAGTCAGCGGTGGCGGCGTCGGGCGCGCGCTCGCGCAGCTCGCTGAGGAACGGGTTGCTGGCGCGCTCGCGCCCGAGCGTGGTGACGCCCATGTGCCCGGGATAGACGACGGTGTCGTCGGGGTAGGCCTGCAGCAGGCTGCCGATCGAGCGCTCGAGCGTCGCCCAGTCGCCGCCGGGCAGGTCGACGCGCCCGACGGAGCCCTGGAACAGCACGTCTCCGGAGAGCAGCGCAGGGTGGGCGGGCGACCGGACTGCGTAGGTGACGTGGCCGGGGCTGTGCCCGGGCGTGAAGATCACGTCGAGCTCGAGCCCGGCGAGGCTCAGGTGCTCGCCGCCGGCGAGCGTGTGCTCGGCCTCGTAGCTCTCGAACGGCCCGAACCCGGGGGGCGCCCAGCTCATGATGTCGGCCAGCAGCGGCCGCTCGATCTGCGGGCAGTACACGGGGGCGCCGGTCGCGCGCGCGACGGGCGCGACGGCGCCGATGTGATCGAAGTGGCAGTGCGTGATCAGGATCGCCTCGATCTGCACGCCGAGCGTCGTCGATCGCCGCGCAGCAGCGCGCTCGGGCTCGTCGCCCGGGTCGACGATCACGGCGGGTGACCGCGTCGGCGGCGGCGCGCACGATGTAGGAGTTCTCCTGCACGGGCCCGACGGTGAAGGCGCGCACGTCGGGAGCGCTCATCGCGACGGCGCCCTCCGCCCCGCCTTCCCTGGCCTTCTTGCGCTGGCGGCGGTCGTAGATCGAACTTGTCGGTGTAGTAGCTGATCGAGCGTGTAGCAGCACGAGCACGATCGGGAACAGCGCGGAACGCCTGGCTTGGAGGACTGGTGCAGCAGCAGGATCACGACCAGCACGAGCACGACGGCGGCGAACATCGCCTTGACGAACGCGCCGCGCCACGTGGGCGGGCTGGTCGCGTTTGTCGAGCTTGCGCTCCTTCTCGCGCGCGCGCACGTTCGCGCGTCGCCGCTCTTCTCGCGCGGCCGTGGGCTTGCGCCCGGTGCGCCCGCGCGACTCGACGACGCCGGCGGCGTTGCCGCGGTGCTTGGTCTGGCGTTTGCGCCTGGTCTGCGCCATGACTCAGCAGCCTAGTGCGTTCTCGATCAGGTGGCGAGCGGGATCGAAGCCCGGCATCGGCACATCCTGCGGGAAGCCCTCGAACGCGGCGGCGCGGCGCGAGCCCGACAAGCTCGGCGCTCGCGACGTCGGCGTGGGCGCGAACGGCGTCGACGACCGCCGCGAGCGGCACCTCGAACGGACGCTCGACGTTCATCGACACCTGGGCCACGCCGCCGCCGAGCGCGACGCCGATCGCGCGCACGCCGGGCAGGCCGTCGCGGCCGCCGTCGCGGATCAGCGCGGCGATCGCGCGGGCGTCCTCGAGCGGTCGCGGGGGGCGCGAGCTGCAGGTTGAACGCGACGAGCGGGGGCCTGGCGGCGACGAGCGTGGCGCCGGCGCGCGGGTGCATCCGCGGCGGTCCGAAGTCCGGCTCGAGGCGGCCCTCGCCCGCTGCCATCCGCGCGGCGAGGCCGGCAACGCCGCCGCGGCGGAGCTCGGCGCGGGTCCTGCGCGGCGGCGGGCTCGTCGCCGGACAGCTCGCCGTAGAGGAACACCGGCACGCGCAGCTCCTCGCCGATGCGGTCGCCGAGCACGAGCGCCTCGCACACGCGGCGCCCCTGGCGGACGGGTCGAGGTAGACGATCGGCGCGACGTCCAGGGCGCCCACGTGCGGATGCTGGCCCGCGGCGGCCGCGCGCGCGATCGGCGCGGTTCATCACGTCGATCCGCTCCACGGCGACGCGCGCGCCCCGCAGCAGCGCGTCCACCAGCGCATCGGCGCGCCCGGCGAGCGTGAACACCGAGCGGTGGTGGTCGGGGTCGGAGTGGACGTCCAGCGACGCGCGGGCCGTCTGGCCCGCCTGCGGCGAAGGCGGCGCCGATCGCGGCGATCGTCGCTCTCGTCGCGCCCCTCGGAGACATTGGGTACCGCGAGCAGGATCGGCGGCGTCATCGCGCCACGAGGCTAGCGTCGAAGATCGCCGTTCGCCCGGCGGCTAAACTTCAGCGTCATCCGGGCCGGAGTAGCTCAGCTGGTTAGAGCAGCGGAATCATAATCCCCCATACGGGGGTCTACCGCTTGCCTCGGGCCTCAAAAAAAGCCCCGCAAATCGAACCTTTTTAAGTGTACCAGGGGGTGCGGCGGGGCGCTCAGATTTCTCTACGGATTTCTCCAGAGGGCCGCTCCGGGGGCGCAAGACGGCGAAAACGGCTCCGTTGCATGGCCGGGACGACTACGGGACCGCCCTCAAGGACTAGACTCCGCGCCTGTGAACCGTGCTGCGGAGGCGACCGACACGGAGCAGCGCGAGCCACCGCCGTCGAGCGGCGGCAGGACTGGCCGGCGGCTGGCGGGCAGGCTTATTGACCTGACGGCGCGTAGGCCGCACGGGTGGATCGCGCGCAAGACCTATGGCGGCACGCAGGGAGCGCCGAAGGGGCACGAGGAGGTCTTCGATCGTGTTCTGGACGCGATCGGCGCTCTGGACGGGGAACGGTGCCTTGAGGTTGGCTGTGGCGGCGGCCGGTTGCTTGAGCGGGTCTTGGCAGCCGGTGCCCACGCGGCCGGCGTCGATCACAGCTCCGACATGCTGGACCTGACTTCCCAACGCAATCGCGGTGCCGTCGAAACGGGCGCGCTTGAACTCAAGCTCGGTGAGGCCGAGTCGCTTCCGTGGCCGGACGCCACTTTCAACGTCCTGCTCTCGGCTAACACGTTCTTTTTCATCGCGCAGCCCGAGCGTGCGCTTGCAGAGTTCCTGCGGGTGCTTGCGCCTGCTGGGCGCATGGTGATTGCGACTGTTCCCGGCCCGCTACCGGCGCCGTCACTGCGGAACTGGTGGGTGTACGTGTGGGGATCGCAAATGCACGTCTACGGCGATGAGCAGATGCACGCGATAGTCGAGCACGCCGGGTTCAGTAGCGTCACGGTGACTAGCACGGGGAGCGAGGCGCAGCCGCTTCAACTCGTACAGGCTCGACGCTGACTCGGAGCGGTCTGCTGTGCTCGGAGGTCATTCAAGGACTGATCGGCGTGTGCTGTTCGTTGGCGACTCGCTTGTCGCTGGCGTCGGCGACCCGACCGGGCGCGGTTGGGTGGGTCGCGTTGTGGCCGCCTCGTTCGGGCTGGGCCTTCCACTGACTGCCTACAACCTCGGCGTCAGGGGCGAGACTTCCCAGGAGGTCGTCGCGCGCTGGCGAATAGAGGCGCTTCCACGCCTCGCACCAGGGACCGCCCGAAGGGTTGTGTTCTCCTTCGGCGCCAACGACACTACGGTCGAGAATGGCCGGCTTCGCGTCGAATCCGAGCGCTCGTGTGCAGCGCTCTCCAAGATTCTGCAAGAGGCCGCGGTGGTCGGGCTGCCGGTGCTCATGGTCGGCCCGGCTCCAGTGGACGATCCCGAGCAAAACGAGCGCATCCGTAGCCTGTCGGGCGCCTTCGCCGACGTGTGCCGTGGGGCGGGCGCCGCGTTCGTGAGCGTGGTTGAGCCGCTGCTTGCCTCGCAGGTGTGGATGCACGAGGTCGCGGCGGGCGATGGCGCCCACCCGGCCACTGACGGCTACGAAATCCTGGCGGGTTGCGTGGTCGCCGCCGGATGGGTCGATTGGCTGCGCGGAGCGTAGGGGCGTCGCGTTGGCCGTGGCTGTGGAGCTCGTGATCTTCGACTGCGATGGCGTGCTTGTCGATAGCGAGGTCATCTCCAATCGGGTGCTCGCAGCGATGCTCACCGAGCAAGGTCTACCCACGACGTTGCCGCAGGCACGCCGTGAGTACCAAGGGCTGCTGCTGGCGGACGTGCTCGCTCGCGCCGAGGCGAAACTTGGCCGCTCTCTACCGTCGGGCTGGCTGGCGCGTTACGAGGCTGAGCGCGCGGTCGCCTTCCACCACGAACTGCGGCCCGTTACCGGGGCGCTTGAGACGGTCGAATCCCTGCTCGCCGCCGGGCTGGCGGTGTGCGTGGCCTCGCAAGGCAAGCTGGAAAAGACGCGGCTCTCGCTCGTGTTGACCGGGCTGGATCATCTCTTTCCCGAGCACGTCCGCTTCTCCGCGTACACCGTCGCCAACGGCAAGCCGGCCCCGGACCTGTTCCTGCACGCGGCGGCGAGGATGGGAACGGAGCCCGCCCGCTGCGTGGTCGTGGAGGACACGCCTTCCGGGGTGCGGGCTGCTGTAGCCGCGGGGATGTGGGCTGTCGGCTACACCGCTGACAGCGACGAGCACGCGCTGGGAGAGGCCGGCGCAGAACCGCTGCGCTCACTCGCTGAACTACCCGGCCTGCTCGCCCCGCGAGGCTCCCGCCGGTCCTAGCGGATTCCGCCGCTGTTGGTCTGGATGAACTGGCGCTTGGCCTCGGTGTATGCCTCGCGGTCGTTGGCGAATCGGCCGGCGAGCCTGCGCTTGAGCGCGGCGTATTCACACGCGAGCGTGGGGTCTGCGCGCAGCCGGTCGCGGAAGCGCAGGTGACGGTCGAGCTCGTGCTGCTCATCGACAAGATGCAGGTGGTGGGTGCGGTGTGAGGCCGCCGGGTAGCAGAGCCAGCGACGGTGCGAGAGCGTCGCGTTATACGCGGGAGGGAACTGGTAGCCGGCGCGCTCGACCAACGCCACGATCGGCGCGTCGATGTCGGGCACGAGCGCCATCATGTCGATGACGGGCTTCGCGGCCATGCCGGGCACGGCGGTCGAGCCGATGTGGTGGATGTCAGCACCGCCGAGCAGGGGCGTGAGTCGCTGGCGCTCGGCCTCAAAGGACACCGGCCACGCAGGGTCATAGTCGATGATCTGCACCGGGGCGTTGGCTTCGCCAGCGCGCGCGAGGTCCGCTGCTGCGGCTGCTTGGCGGTCAGCGAGTGCCATCGCCGCCTTGTAGGGCGGCGAGCCGCGCCCGAACCTCGCTCGCATAGGAGGCGAGGGCGGGGTCGTGGACCTCGTTGCGGTCGTGGTAGGCGAAGTAACGCGGCGCAAGGCGCGAGCTGCCATGCCGCGTCGTCTTTTGCTCGAACTCCTGGCGCGAGCGGACGGCGTAGTGGTTGAGCCGCACTCGCCCGACCGATACGCGCTTGACCGACGAGCGGCGGACCGCATATGGGTCTGTCTCGATCAGCGGTAGCCGGACAAGGCCGCGTCGCATCCGGCGCGTCCAAGCCCGTTGCTCGATCACTCGCACGGGCTCCTGATCCTCTGTGACCGCTAGGGCTTCGTCTGTGTACTCGAAGAAGTGCGGACCGATCGGCCGCACCGCGCGCTGCGGGTCCACGATGCTCTTGACGCGACGATTGCGAACCCATCGAGTCTGAGCGCGCCTGACGAAGCGCTCGATCACGAGACCGTCGCCTGCTGTCGTTTGGCCGGACGAGCCGTAGACCTGCCAGTTGACGACGATGCCGGGGTGCTGCTCGTAGTCTCGGAGCAGGTCCGGTAGGGGCGTGGGGCCGGGCGAGAACAGGAACTCATCCAAGTCGATGAACGCCAGCCAGCGCGTGCGTCCTCGTGCTCGCCTCAGCGCGTCCGCGTAGGCCCAGCTCTGGCCGCCCTCGGCCAACGGGACCGAACAGTCAACAACGGACACGACGCCCGTGCGCACCCACGGCTCCACAACCTTGCGCCCGCCATCGATGCTGCCGTTGTCGTAGAGGAAGAACCGTTCGACGCCGACGAGCCGATGAAACTCGATCCACTCAGGCAGGTATGGCGCCTCGTCCTTGAAGATCGCGCAAATCGAAAGGTAGACAGACCTCATCGTGGAGACACGATAATGGGCGCGTTTGCCCTGCGACGAGTGCCGTGGACGAGCAGCAACTCCGGGCCATCAAAACTGGCCCGAGGACTCGACGCACCTATGGCCGGTGATCCTCGCAGAGACGGTCGTCATCCACTCCACGCGCACGGGCTTATAGGGTGACGTGATGGCCTCAACGCTGAGATCGCCGCGTGTTGTCGATGTCCTCGGGCGACTGTTCGCGCAAGTCGAGTTGCAGGACCCGTCGGCCAAGCGGCGCGTGCAGGACCGCGAGATCGAGCTTGGCCGTCGCCTCTCTCAAGCGCAGCGATATGAACTCTATGGTGAGGCGCCGCTGGCGATAACGCGGGAGGTCGGTGAGCTGCTGTACGTGCTTACGGTGAGCCGTCGAGCCCGCAGCGTCGTGGAGTTCGGGTGTTCGCTCGGGCTGTCAACGATCTTTCTCGCAGCCGGCCTCCGCGACAACAACGACGGCGCGGGGTCGCTCATCACGACGGAGCTGCTTTCCGGCAAGGCAAAAACCGCGCGCGAGAAGTTGACGGAAGCGGGCCTAAACGATCTTGTCGAGCTGCGTGTTGGCGACGCCTTGCAGACTCTCGCCAACGTCACCGAGCCGGTCGATTTGCTGTTCCTAGACGGACGCAACGACCTGTACCTGCCAGTCCTTCGTCTCCTTGAGCCGCGCTTGGCCCCCGACGCGCTGGTGGCCGCCGACCTCAGCGTCGAGGACCCCGACCTGCTCCCCTATCTGGAGCACGTTCGTGAGCGTGCCCAAGGCTACTTCTCGATCAACCTGCCGCTTGACGCGGGCGTCGAGCTTTCCGTGCGGATCGCGTAGCTGCTCCTCGTTCAATCTCGACCGCACCTTCATAATCGGCGAGTGGATCACCCTCGGAGAAATATCGAGCTTAAGGCGCGTGACCCGGACCCGTCCGCGTCGTTGGAGGTCTGCCGAGCCCTCGGCGCAGCCGATCATGGCGAGATACGGCAGTGCGACACCTATTTCAACGTGACCCGCGGTGGTCTTAAGCTCCGTGAGGAGAGCCCAGGCCGCCCCCACTTGATCCAGTTCGTTCGTGCGAACGAACCGCAGCAACGCGAAAGCCAGTACCGCATCATCGAGGTAGACAACGGCAGCGTGCTACGAGCGGCGCTTACGGAGGCGATCGGCATACGAGAGGTAGTCGAGAAGCGACGGCGCCTACTCCTGTGGCGTGATGTCCGTATCCATCTCGATCGTGTCGAGCAGCTTGGCGATTTCGTCGAGCTAGAGGCCGTCGCGCCCGCAGACTCCGACCTCGCTACCGAGCACCGGCTGATTGAGGAGCTTCGGGCCGCGCTCTCCATCACCGACGATCGCCTTGTCAGCCTTGGCTACGCAGCGCTTCTGCCCGGCCCCACGGCTGGTCGGGCGGCGCCGTCGTGAGAGCCCGAGCAGCCGCAGACGGCGGGTGATAGCTTCGCGGTCCATGAAGGCTGCTACACCGCTGAAGGATGGGCGTCGCCCGGTGTGGCTGCCGTGGACGGCCGGACCCCACGAGGACACACCGGCGACGGTGCTGGTGAGCCTCACAGAGTTCAGGGCGCACGCTTGGCGTGATCTGCCCGGCATGGCTTGGGTCGCGCTCGGACTCCGGGCTGGCTGGTACGGGCTTCCAGGCGCGGTGGGCTTGTACCTCTGGGCCGACATACCGCGGCGGTGCGTGGGCTCGCTCTCGGTGTGGACCGACGCGGCGGACCTACGGCGGTGGATCGGACTGCCGCGCCACGTCGAAGTCATGCGCCAGTACAGGCCACGCGGCACGGCGCGCTCTACCAAGTGGACGTGCGAGACGTTCGACCAATCAGCGATCCTCGCCGAGGGGAAGCGGCGTCTCGCCAGCGGAGAGCTTGACAGCGTGTAGTCGGCGCGGTGCTCCGCGTGGTGCAGCCGTCCGTCCATCGCGTTGCGAGCGCGCGTAGAGGCGAAGCTCGACCGCTCAGCGAACCTGCTGCACGCTAAGGGCGGCGGACGAACCGCGCCTGATGCTGCTGGCGCTCGTAGCCGGCGCGGGTCCGGGCGAGACAGGAACTCATCCAGGTCGATGAAAGCCAGCCAGCGCGGCCAGCCAGCGCGGAACGAGTATCTGTGCGTAAGCTGGTTAAGGATGATGGACCCCGCCGCGGGCACGAGCACGAGCAGTCGAGCCATACGATGTAGGGGGTCGCTGGATGGGCTCCGCAGCGCCGGCGCTCAGGACATCGGCTCTGTCCTGAGCTTGTGGAAGGTGGCCGGTGGCCCGTCGAGCGTGAGCGACACGCCGGAGGCCCTTGCTCATCTATTGACCCGCGATCCTGGTGCGTTGCTCGTCGCAGAGTCGGGCAGCGTTGTCGTCGCCTCGCTGATCGCAGCGTGGGATGGGTGGCGTGGCAGCTTCTACAAGCTCGTTGTGCATCCCGAGCATCGGCGACGGGGCATAGCGACAAAGTTGCTGCGGGAGGGCGAGCACCGCCTGCGATCCCAGGGCGCTATGAGGCTGACCGCGATCGTGCTTGGGGATGACCCGACTGCGATGGCATTTTGGGAGGCTGCGGGATACCTGCGCCGGTCCGAGCAAACTCGATATATCCAAAACGTTTAGGAGGCGTCGGACGTACAACGTTGACGCATCTCTTGGCGAGCTTGTCGAGTCCGTGCGAGCCCTGCCCTATGGTCGCCCGAGTGATCGCACGGTCGTGGGGATGCTTCGCGAGCGTCGTGGCACCTGCTCCACTAAGCACTTGTTTCTCGCCGAAGCATTGGCTGAGCGGTTCCCCGAGACCGCCCCGCTTATCGTGCACCGCGTCTACACGCTCGATCGCACTCGGGCGCGCGATCTGTTCGGCGCCACCGTCGCCGATGCCGTCCCTGAGCATGGGCTGGTTGATGTCCACCGCTACATCACGATCACGCTGAAAGGGGAGCGCATCGTGATCGACGCGACGTTCCCCGGACCGGCATGGGATCGACAATCTCCACTGCCCCTCGCCTGCGGACCTGGGCAGGACTACCCGGCGGGCGATGACCCGGAGGCCGAGAAGCGAGCGCTTGAGGAACAGCACTGCGACCACACGATCCGTGAGCCGTTCATCGCCGCCCTCGCTGAAAACGGCTCGGGTCTACGCCTCGATTTGTGATTCCAGTGCGAGCGCGGGCCGCGATCATCACCGTCTGCGACGGGCTCGTCGTCCGTTACCTGCTCCACGGACGCGCCGCCCGACCGACGGACGTCGCCCATCTAGCCGCAGAAGCACTCTCGTCGGCGCTCTGACGAACGCGATCCCTAGCGCCGCGCAAAGTTCTTGGCCGGTGCGGCGCGGTGTGGGTCTACACGAGCATGGAGACACCATCAACAGCGAACCCGCCGGCTGTATTGACCGAGGATCGACTCCTGCGCCCGGAGCAGGCCGCTTGGTATCTCAACGTCAAGACAAGCTGGGTCTATGAGGCCGTGCGGACTGGTCGCCTGCCATGCCATCGAGTAGGACGGCACATCCGCTTCACGCGCCCCATGCTCGATGACTGGCTTACCGAGCAACCGCGCCGGTAGCAAGGCTAGCGGTCGGTGAGCACGATACCCAGCCCCGGCCCGCTCAACATCGTCAGCACGACCGGCGAATAAGCTGCTGTTCGGTGTCTGGATCTCGTGCGGAGCTTGGCAAGCGCATCTACGAGCGCGCCCGTATCACGGGCGAGTTCCGGCTGCGCTCCGGCGCCGTGAGCCACGAATACTTCGACAAGTACCGATTCGAGTCAGACCCACGCCTGCTGCGCGAGATCGCCGTCGAGCTGGTCGGCCTGTTGCCCGCTGGTGTGGACGTGCTCGCCGGTCTTGAGCTGGGTGGCGTGCCGCTCACCGTCGTCGCCTCCCAGGTATGCGGCCTACCAGCCGTATTCGTCCGCAAGGCCGCCAAGACCTACGGGACGTGTCGCCTCGCCGAGGGCGGAGAGATCACAGCTCGCCGGGTCGCCGTCATCGAGGATGTCGTGACCTCGGGCGGGCAGGCCATCGAGTCGTGCCGGGAGCTGCGAACGCGCGGGGCCGACATCTCGGCGGTGCTGTGCGTGATCGACCGCGAAGCCGGCGGCCGGGAGAACCTTGCCGCCGAGGGCCTTGACCTGCGCTCGCTGTTCACGATGAGCCAGCTGCGAGAGGGCCACTCCACCGATCCCTACCGAGCAGCGCACTCTTGAGGCTCGATCGCAAGCACGCATTGATCCTGTTTGGCATCGCCACCGTCGCGTTCACGGTGATCCTCGAACTGATTGACCCGTCGCACGTTTCACACGGGCCAACGATCCTCGACTTCGAGTTCGCGGGCAGTCAAACTCGCGCGGCGCAGATCGTCTCTGAATGGGGAGCGAGAGGCCGCAGCGCCGCGCACCTCTCGCTCGTGCTCGACTACGGTTACATGCTCTCCTACGGTCTGTTTTTCGCGCTCGCCGGCTTCGCCATCCGCGACACCGCGCGAGCACACAGCTGGCGGCGCCTCGCGGCCATTGGCGTCGTCGTCCCCTTCTTCGCCCTCGCTGCCGCGACGTTTGACGCGAGCGAAAACGTCGCCCTGCTGCTCACACTCGCCGGCGACGGCGGCAGCTTCGCCCCGCCGTTCGCCGCCGTCTGCTCTGCGATCAAGTTCACGCTCATCAGCATCGCCATCCTCTACCTGCTCTGCGGTCTCACGCTTCGGCTCAGAGTCCGTCTCTTGCAGCCGAGCTGATCCGTGAAGCGGGCGCTGTTCGACCTCGATGACGCGCCCGAGCGGCCAGGTCATACGCCGATCAGCCAAAGCCCGTCAAGGTGGCGGGCGCAGCGCGACGCTAGGACGCAAGCGTCGAGCGACACCAACGCTCCTTGCTGCTCCAAATGCTTCACGGCGCTGCTGAGTAACGTGGGCTCGACGCCGATTTCGGCTTGCAGCTCAGCGAGTGACCATCTCTCGTCGTGGTCGTCGCGGAGAAGCTGTAGGACGATGGCGCGCTCGGCGATCTCCAGCGGTCCGGGGTTGCGTTCGTTACGTTCGGGCATCGGGAATCTCTAGCGCACGCGGCGCGAGGATCGCCAAGACGACGCCGGATGCCGCCGCTGGCACCGGCGGCGAGAGAGCCAGCCTCCCGACGGCGAGGCCGCGTCGGTGCAGCATCGCGGCACGAATCGACAGGCGCCGCGTCTCAATGGGTTTGGTCGCATCATGGGCAGTCGTCGTCCACTTCCCTATAGAACGCGCGGCGGGAATCGCTGTGCCGGCCTGATGGGTCCTCGATGTCTGCGTGCGCGTCGTCGGGCTCAGGCCACTCGCGCACGCAGTAGGTCATCGACCCGTACCGCTCGCATCGCTTCAACAGGCGACGGCAGAGGTCGAACCAGGCATCGGAGTCGCCACCGTCGGTGTCGAGCAGATTGCTTGCCTCGCTGAGAGCGCCGCGCAGCTGCTCGCGGATTCCCTCGATTCGTCCCTCAGCGGTCGCTCGCGCTTCCCGCCATAGGCGATGTTGCGGAGACTCCGGCAGCCGCAAGTCCTCACGTTTGCGCCGCGCTTTTGCGAGCTGCTTGCGCCCGTCGCTCGTCAGCCTCCAAACGGTGTAGCCGCGGGCCTTGTGGTGCTCGACCAATCCGGCGGCTCTGAGCCGCGAGAGCTGCGGGCGCAGCTTGAAGGTTGTAGCTGGCGCATGGATGAACCCGAGATGTTCGACCAGGCGGCTCCAGAGGACGCCGTAGTCGTATCCGTTCGGGTTGTGGCGTTGGGCGCGATCCATCGCGGCAAGTACCAGGGCGTCGGAGACGGGTGTGTACGGCCCGAGCTCAGATGGTTGCGCGGCGCTCGTCATACGCACCACGCCGGCCCGTCGTCCGCAGGGAGCAGATGCACGACGTTTGCCCGCTCGACCTCCCGATAGTCGGCCAGTAGGCCGCGATGCTCAGTCATTGGGACTCTCCTTCGGATCGGCCGAAGAAGCCACCGCCCGGCGAGCATCACCGGACGGGGCCGTGCTGCGATAGCTACGGTTTCGTCCTGTGGCGCCGAAGGAGGATTCTTCGGTGTCCATAGGCCGGGCGGGTGTTAGTAGCACTCGTCCGGCCACTCGATTTTGTTGGCTGGCGGCAGCCGCCAATGGGGAAAGTGGACTCGTTCTGTTCTGCGGTTATAGCTTATCAGCCATAGACTAGGGCGTCCACACCGGGAAAGCTCCGAAGTGTGGAGCCGTTGGAGACATTCGCCGCGAACATCAAGCGGCTACGCCATGAGCGCAAGCTGACGCAGGAACGCTTGGCCGACAAAGCCGGCCTGGCGTTGAGCGACATCGCGCGGATCGAGACGCTGCGACGCGATCCAGGCGTCAAGGTCGCGGCGAAGATCGCGCACGGGCTCGGCGTGCCGACAAGCAAGCTGTTCGAGCGCGTCAAGCACCATCCTTAGCCAAGGACCGAAGTCGGTTGTCTGCGACGGGCGTGTCCCCTCCCCCGGCCCTGCCCGGAAGGGCTTGGCGCTCGCGGTGGGAATGACCTACGATGAGCGGCGGCCAGCCTTCGCGCTTCATTCGAGCCCACGGGTTATGGCTTATCGGCCATAGACCGGGGGGTCGCCGCCGTGCAGGCTGCGGGCATGGAGCCATTGGAGACATTCGCCGCGAACGTCAAGCGCCTACGCCATGAGCGCAAGCTGACGCAGGAAGACTTGGCTGACAAAGCCGGCCTGGCGTTGAGCGACATCGCGAGGATCGAGACGCTGCGACGCGATCCGGGCGTCAAGGTCGCGGCGAAGATCGCGCACGGGCTCGGCGTGCCGACAAGCAAGCTGTTCGAGGGCGTCAAGCACCATCCCTAAGCGTCTGCGGCGCGGATCGGTGGCAGCGGCGCCGACCGCGCCCCGGCACCTTCGCACTTGTGCGCCTATGGCCGATTAGCCATAGACTAGGGCCGCGCCGACGCTGATCCGATGGCGTAGCGTGTCCCGATCCTCGGGACCGGCGTTTAGCCGGGCCAAATGCGAGAAAGGAAGCTGCGAGCGATGACAACGACCCTTGCTCCCCCACGCAGCGGCGCACGATCAACCTCCCGCCTGACGCACGAGCCGCGTGAGGACTGGCCGATCGCGGTGATAGGCGGCGCGGCCGTCGAAGACGCGCCACTCGTCGTAGCGCGCCGACCACGCTACGCGCACATCGAAGCCCGCCGCCGCTTCTGGCTTCTCGACGCGGCTCGCCGTGACGCCGTTCTCGGCTCCGACGCCGCGTTCCTCGTGAGTTTCCTGATTGCCTGGGTCTTGTCGGGTGTGATGGCGTACTTCTATGCGCTCTGGACGATCGGGCCGGTTTGACGCCCCAAGACCCCGGCGATCCACACGCCTGACCCGATCACGCCTCATGGGGAGCACACGCACGCCGGTCGCGGAGGTTCTTGCGATGCACCGGCGCTACGAGCAGGAGAGGGTGTCGATGCGGGTGCTCGCCGACGAGCGCGGGTGCTCGCGCGCGTGGATCGCCCAACTGTTCGCGGCCAACGATCTTCCGGTGCGTAGCGGCAACCGCAAGTGTTCGCCGGGGTGCGCCTGCAAGCGGCACAGCGCCGAGTTCAGCGAGAGGGTCAGCGTCACACAGAAACGACGGTGGGCGAAGCTGCAAGCCTGACCGGCCGCCTATGTAGGTGGGTACGCTCGCGGCCGCGACAGCGGCGTGCGCTCGGTACTCCATACCGAGGCGAGGTCTCGCGGCTGAGGCGTATTGTCTGCACTACATATGAAAGGTGCCCCCGCGCTGCGCTAACAGCCGGGGGCGTGGCGACGGAGCCGAGACCCCGCCGCGCGGGGGACCATAACGGAGCCTCAGCGTGGCCCTGAGACGACGCCAACCGACGCCTCCTACCGAGATAAGGAGGATCGAAGATGAGCATTGACGACCTGCGGGCGCTACACGAGTTCGAGGGCGCCGGGCTGCCGGCAACCGAGCGCGATCGGCCTACGAGGATCACCACGACGATGCCCGCGGAGGTGGTCACGCAACTGCGTGGAGCGTTGTATGCGGAGCTGCGGCGTTCGTGCGAGGACTCGCCGGGGGCGATGCCAGAGTCACACACGCGCGCAGGATGGACGCCCACGCTGAGACGCCTCAACGGAGCGCTCAGTGGGCTCAACGTGGTTGGCTGGGTCACGCCTAGCGAGCAGCGGCCGGTGACGATCGCTCTCGACGCCGCGCTGATCGAGGTTCTGGAGGACGACGCCGAGCAGTGGGATTGGCTCTCGAAACAGGAGAGGACCGAATCGGTGGAGGGTCGTGCTCGTGCGGCGGAGCACTCGGCCACCATCGAGCGGTTTCTCGCGAGCCTCAGCGAACGTCCCGAACCCGCCACGTTGTTGATCCCCGGATCGCTGCTCGGGCCTATCCGTGAGGGAGCCGATGACGCCCTTACTGTCGTGTCTCAGGAGATCGACCACGGAGTAGACCCGCGCGAGTGCTGCCGGCGGCTGAGCGCGATCTGCGACCTGCTTGATCTGATCGACGGGAGCGACGACGACGAGACTGCCTCAGACGTTGATGCCACCGGGCACGCCCGGACGGTGGCGGAGCTCGCCGCGCTGATGCTGCCGATACTCACGACCACCGTGGGCGACCTTGACGACGCAGACCCGTCGAAGGCTGGCGCCGAAGTCGAGCTCCAGCTGATGCGCCAGCTTCATACCGACGCGAGCCGGACGGCGGACGAATGACGACTGGCCTCCGCCGAGTGTCACAACAGCCATTCCGGTTATGACACTCGGCCGGGTAGCCTGAACGCAGTTGTCTACATGCACACCGTCGAGCACTCACCTACCCTCCCCACTTCTCGTCTGCGACCGGAGGCCGAGCTGCGCATCCTCGCGGCGGCGAAGTGGGTTGCCGGCGGCTTGGTGGGACCGAGCCCGGACGCCCTGGACTTCATCGAGGCCGTGAAGGCGGGATTGGTGAGGTTGGGCGATCCGTGGGAAGTCACGGCACGCGGACGGGCCGCCCTGCGTGGGCAAGGGTGGCTGTAGGCCGTGGTCCGCGGGCGCCAACTGTGCCCTGACGCGCAGCGGCGATTCGCCTCGCTCAGCGACGGCAGCGAGCGGCGTCGGCGCCGCAGATTTCCGGGCGAGGTAGTCGGATGGGGGTCGGCCGTGTCTTTGGCCTGGAGGCGTCCTTGCCGTCTAGTGCCTCTGAGTGTCAGGCGAGGCGGTAGCCGACGCCCCACACGCTGATGATCCAGCGTTCGCCTGCTACGCCGAGCTTGCGGCGTAGGCGACTGGCGTGGCTGTCCAGTGTTCGGGTATTGCCGATCGAGTGGTAGCCCCACACCGCTTTCAGCAGCTCGTGTTTCGTGAAGACCCGCCGAGGATCGCCGGCAAGGTGCAACAGCAGTTGGTACTCCATGCGGCGCAGCTCCAAGGACTCGCCGTGGAGGATCGCGGCGTGGGCGGCACGGTCGATCGTGAGCGATCCGATCTTGAGCGGCGCTGTGCGCTCATCGCCCGCAGATCGACGCAGCAGCGCTCGCAGGCGTGCCCGCAACTCCAGATACCCCGCGGCGCGAGGCAAGAAGTCGTCGGCCCCGGCCTCGAAGGCTCGCAAGACTTCGAGCTGGTGGCCGCGGGCACTGAGGACGATTACCGGCAGCCGCGACGGCCACGGCGAATCGGTCCCCTCGTGGGATTCGTCCAGGCCGTGCCCGCGGATGCTTTCGAGAAGGTCGAGGGAGCCCCTTGGTGTGTCGAGCTCTCCGATCACGACGAGTCCCGGCGGGTGCGCCCCGGCCAACACGCCAGCGTGGGTCGCGGTGCTGGCGAGCTTCGTGGGATGGCCGTCGGCCGTGAGCTGTTCGGCCAGTTCTCGCCCCAGGCCGGGGTCAGACTCGACAACGAGAATCGCCGCGCGTTCGGGGCTGATGCCGGGGGTCGTCTCGGGGCGTGTGATCGCGATGCCCTGCGCGCTCATGCGGCGATCACCCCCGGCGTGGCGGGGCGCTTTGCCTGGATCAGCGCGGCGCGGTAGGAGGACGGAGAGGCCCCGTAGCGGCGCCGGAACGCTCGCGCGAAGTGCGATCCCTGCGAGTAGCCGACCCGCTGCGCCACGTCGCACACCGGGATCGAGGGCAGCGACAGAAGCTCAGCCGCAGCCTCCAGGCGCCTGCCGGCGAGGTCATCCTGAAAGGTGACATTGCCGAACTGCGAATAGGCGCGCTGTAGCTGGCGCGGGGAGCTGGCGAGCGCCTTCGCAACGGCGTCCAGCGTCAATGCCCTGCGGTAGTAACGCTTGACCGCCAAGCGCGCGAGCAGGTACAGCCGGCGGCGTTCACTAACGGTGGACGGCCGGTGCTTTGTGGCCGGTCGCTTTCGTGCGGCGGGCGGTATGCCGTCCAGACCGAAGTGAAGGTTAAGCAACTGGCGCACGCGCTCGCGCTTGATGCCGAGCCGTTCACCAATTTGTTCGAGGGTCAACCCCTCGACCGCGCGCAAACGGAACATCGTCAGCTCGCGCTCGCCCGGAACATGACCGCCGTTGCGAGAGAACGGTGTCAGGCCGTGACGGTGAAGCTCGCGGATGAGCTCGTAGAGCTCCACTCCGCTACTGAACTCGGGGCGTTGGATCAGCTCGCCGGTGGTGTACTCGGCGAGCTGATCCACTTGTTGTATTCCGGCCCGAGCCAGGCTGGGGGAGGCAGCCTGGCTCAAGGCCAGCTCGGCGACGCGCATAGTCGGCTCCGCGCGTCAGAGGGTCATCAGTTGATCGACGCGCTGCGCGACCTCTGAGGGAATCGCGCGCCCGCCGCGACGCTCGATGAGACCGGCTCCCTCCAGCCGGTTCAGCGCGTCGGTGATCGCGAGCCGCTGCTTACGCTTGCGCGCGCCGTGCGCCTCGCACACCTGTTCCTCGCTGCGCGGGCCTTCGCCGTCGGCGCTGCGCACGAGCAGACCTTCGAGGACGGCTTTGTCGTCGCGGCGCTCGTGGGCGGAGTCGGGGTCGCCGGCCTGGGTGAGCTCGTGGTAGCGCACGGCCGGACGCGATGCGGTCGCGAGGTCGTTCCAGCGGTGGATAAGCCTGGAGGCGCGCAGGCGCCGGAGGCTGTCGCGGACATCGCCGGGGACGCCGATCGCGCGGGCGATCTCATCTTCTGCCCACGGCCGCTGCTGGTCGATGTCGAGCATGAGGTTGAGGACGGCACGGTCAATCAGCCCGTGCGCCTCCAACCCGTCTGGAGTACGGTGTTTGTGCATGGGGAGTTACTGCTCCTTGTGTCACGGCGCCGGGGCAGTTAGAGCTGCCGCCGGCGCCAAATGTTCAGTTGTAGATAAAACGCGGACCCGCCTGGCGGCGAGCCCTTCTGCGCCCCCACCGCACGCCCTTGAGGCGTGCGATCATTGGGCGGCCGAAGGGCTCGCCGGCCGGGACCGACAGGCCGCTGGTTTTCAGGTCATGGCGACCGTACATCGGCCCGAGCAGACGGCGAACGTGTGACAGGAAGCCGGCACAGAAGGACACATCCCTGTCACAGTCGGGGTCGCGGGGCCGTTGTCAGCCGGCCCATTCCTCCGGCGGCGCACCGGGCTTCCACGCCTTCGTGACGCCGCCGCCCTCCTGGCGGAGCGCTTGGGCGTAGTCGGTGAGCTGTGCGTGGAAAGCAAGCTCCTCGCGCGGGTCAACGCCGCCGTCGTCGAGCTCTGAGCGCCACACGGCGAGCGCGCACAGCGTCTCGATGTGGGCCTCCTCCTTCCACCACTCGTCTTTGAGGTAGGCGAGGATGCGGGGGTAGCGGCCGTGCAGCGCGACGATCTGGCCCCACATCTCTGCACGCCAGGCGGTGTCGCCGCCGTAGGGCTCAAGCCAGCGCGCCCGGTCGCCTGCTTTGCCGCCAACGATCACGGGTGCCTGCCTGAGCGGGCGGACCTTGCCGTCTTTGGCGGCCTGGGCTACGCCGTTGCGGATCAGCTGCGCGGCGAGCCTGGAGTGTGGTTCGTTGGCGGCGCCGGCGAGCTCTTGGAGCTGGGTTGCTACGGGGTCGGGTAGGACGACCTGGACCTTGAGGCTCATCGTGTTCTCTCCTGTGTCGGTTGTGGTTGGACGATGCGGTGGATGGCGCGGGCGATCCCCGGCAGCCGGCTTCGACTTGGGGCGATCGTTCGCTGGAAGCTCGGCCCGTACTCGGGGTCGGGCAGCTCGGGGTAGGCCAGGGACGGTGTTTGCGCGTGGCTGCGGCTCATGTTCTGAGCGAGCCGTTTGATCCGGTCGGTGTCGTGGCCTTCGACGCCGAGGTCGTCGCGGGAGACGTACCAGTCGGTGCCCTGCCGGGCGCGTGACGCCTCGACGTAGGCGGGCTCCTTGCTCGTCTGCCAGCCGCCCGTGACGACGAGCGTGCGGGTCACGGTCGCGCCCTGCGCGCGGTGGATGTGCTGCGCGTACCCGAGCCGCAGCCGCGCGAGGTCATCCTCGGCGAGTGTTCGCCACTGGCCGGTCACGTCGAACTGCACGAGCACTTCGCCGGCGTCGTTGATGTCCAGCACTTCGCCGCGGGCGCCGTTCTCGATCCGCTCGACGCCGGGCTCGTGGTGCTGGTCGATCATCGCTATGCGGTCGCCGGCGCGGACGCCGTAGTGAACGTCCGGCACCTGGACTTCCAGCTCGCCGAGTTCGCCGCGCTCTGCGCGGTGGTGCTGCGCGCGGGCGTTCAGTCGGTGAATCTCCTTGTTGGAGGCGTCGGAGATCAGCGCTACCTCGTTGATCGAATGGGTCTTGGTCAGCTGCGCCCAGTTCTGGACGGCCTGCTCGACTGCCTCATCGCGGGTGTCCTCCATGTGCAGGCGACCCTCGGCGTAGTAGTGCGCCATCGCGCGGTCCGAGCGCCCGGCGCGCAGGTCTGCCCACGCCCGCTGTTCGGCCGGGTCGAGGGTGCGCCGCACGTTCGACAGTTCGGCGCTCGGCGCGATCTGCGCGAGCCGGTCGAACATGCCGCCGGCGCCGATCGAGGGCAGCTGCGCGGCGTCACCGATCGCGACGAGCTTGGAGCCGGTGTTCGCCACGAGCTCGGTGAGCCGGTCGAGGCGGTCGGTGTCGGCCATCCCTGCCTCATCGAAGTAGATCGTCGTGTGCTCGCCCACCTGCAACTGCCCGCGGTCCGCACGGGCAACGAGCGCGTCGAGCGTGAGCGTCTGACCGGAGAGCGCCGGGGAGTCCTGGCCGAGCCGCTGCGCGGTCGAGCCGGACACGGCGATCCCGAACGTGTGGTGGCCGGTCATCTGCTCGGCGCGGGCCGCCGCGTCGATCACCACGCCCTTGCCGGTGCCGGCGGGTCCGACGAGGATCGCGCCGCGCTCCGGGCCGGTGATGACCTCAAGGGCGTGGGCCTGCTCGTCTGAGAGTCGGCCGCTGATCCGCTCCGCGACCTGATCGCCCGCGGTCGAGCGCGCGTGCTCGCCCACGTCGCGCCCGGCGTCGCCGGCGAGCTCTCCGAAGCGCCGCTCGATCGCCTGCTCGCGGGCGCGGACCGCGAGCGTCGTCATCAGCCCGCCCTCAAGCGGCAGGATGCGCCGCTCGGCGATCATGCTCTTGGACAGCGCAAGCGCCTCTCTGGGCGCCAGCTCGCCGACGGATTGCTCAAGCAGGACGGCGCGCAGCTCGCCCGGCTCGAACGTGGCGGCGCGCTCGGTCAGGCGTTCCTCGACGCGATCCTCAAGCGCGCGCTCGGGCGCGTCGGGCGCCCGGTGCCCGACCGCCTGCTCCTTGTCGGTCGTGTACTCGAAGCGCGCGGCGGTCTCGTTCCAGACGAGTTGTAGATCGCCTTGGGTGACGAGCACCTTGGCCTTGCGGTTCTCCAGCTTGAGCGCGCGCAGCTCTCCGCGCTCGGGTGCCCTCCCGTACTTCGCGCGGAAGCGCTCGGCGGCGCGGGCGACCTCGCGGCTGCGCGACGAGAAGGCGTCGAGCAGCCCGCGTGGGACGCCGGCGATCTCGAAGTAGCGGCCCTGCTTGCCGGTGCCGCGCTCGATCGCGTAGCCGCGCTGGGCGAGCTCGTGCGCGAGCGCCGAGCGGTAGTACGCGCCGAGCTCCCTGGCGGAGCGGAAGATCGGCCGGGAGGCGACCGCGACGATCCGCCCGTCATCGCGCACGGCGCTCGTGATGACCACATGGCTGTGCAGCTGCGGGTCGGGCGCGTCGCCCTCCATCACGCCGCGGGCGGTCGTGTGCCGGTACTCGGCCGCGATCAGCTCAACGGCGTGCTCCTCGAAGATTTGGTTGTGGCGACTACGACGCACGGTGGGCACCGTCTCTGTCAGGTGCGCCAACGCGTCCTTGACGGCCGCGGCGTGCGCGGCCTCCATGTCGCGGCGCTGTGCCACGTCGCCGAGCGCCCACACCGCCGAGACGGACTTCGGGGCGCTGAACGTCAGGTCGATCCCGCCGCCTCGGCCGCCGCCGGCGCCTTCCGCTCGCAGCCACTCGCCGGTGCGTGGGTGGCGTCCCTCCATGAGCGCGATGAACTCGCGGCCCTCGACGGTCTCGCCCTCAATGCCGAGCCGCGCGAGCGTGTCCGGCGAGGCGAGCCATCGGCCGGGGGCCTGCGTGGGCTCACCCTCCGGGCTGAGGTAGTAGTCGCCGCGCTCTGGCCGGATCGTCTTGCTCTCCAGATAGCGCGCGTACCCGCCGCCCTTGGCGGCACCGATGCTGGCTGCGGTCATCACACCCCCTAAGACCACGACCACGCCGAGGCGGCCAACGAATTGCACAGCGCTCGCTAAGCCCCCGCTGGGGCCTGCATCTAGTCTGTTCGGGCTTGGTGCTGTGCGCCGGGCGCGGCGAAGCCGAAGGCGAAGCAGCGCAGGCCGGAGGGGTGCGAAGGCCGCCGCGAAGCGGTCGGCCGTGCTGGCTGCGGCGAAGCCAGCAGTCCAGCGAGCAGCCCGTAGGCCGTAGGCGTGCAGTGCCGGGGTCGATCAGAGAGCCGACCGCAGGGAGGCTCGGTCACAGCGGGCGCAGCCCGCGCTATCTGAGGCCGTTGTCGGACCGCGCCGTCGGCGGTCGCCGGCGCGTGGGGATGGCGTCGCGGCCGGAAGGCTGCCGAGTGCGGGCGCGAGCCCGCGCGAGAGCCAGCCGCCGAGCGGTGCCGGTGAGCGTCAGCGAGCGGCGAGCCGGTCTACGGCCGCCGGCCCTTTGGGGTCGGCGAGGCGAGCGGGGCGGCGCCCATCTTCATCGCCGCGGCGGTTTCGCCCGTCGGCGGCGGCGCCTCTCCTTGGCTGCCTGCTCCACCGCCTCGACCAGCGCGCGAAGCGCTGCTGGCGCATCGGCGCCTTGGGCGGCGAGGGGCACGGCGATCTTGTCGGCCATGACCTGTGCCGTCACGATGCCGTCCTCGATCGACAGCTCCAGGCGTGCCGGGGTGAGACCCGGCAGTTCGGCCAGCAGCTTGACGAGGACGAGCAGGTCGGCATCGGTCGTTGGACGCTCGGCCGGCGCGCTCATGTGCTCGTCTCGTAGCTGAGCGCGTGGCACTCGCTTGGAAGCTGCTCGCCGATCCGCCCGGCGTCAGGCGCCTCGACGGGCGGGCGGGCACCCTCGGAGCGGTTGTCGAGCAGGCACACCGAGACGGGCATCGTGGCGCAGCATAGATGCCGATGGCTGGCGTGAGCGCGCATCAGCCGAGTTCGATTTCGTGGGGACTGCCGCCAAGGCCCTCGCGCACGATGAGCGCGAGAGTCTTGGTGTGAATCCAAGGCGTCGGCTCGGTCTCGCCTCCCTCGGGCTTCAAGCCGATACGGCGCGCGAGCCAGCTCGTCTCGCCGCTGACGTTCCCGCGGCCGTCGCGCTTGAAGCGACCGCAGCGCAGCGCGATCTGGCTGTAGCTCATCTCGCCACGCGCGACCTTGCGCTGGACGGCTTCGCGCAGGCCGCGGTTCAGCAGCGTCGGGCTCTCGTCCAGGCGATCAAGCTCGGCGCGCAGTCCGCACACCGAAGGGCGGTCCTCCCCACCGGGAGCAGCGAGGGCGTTGATGGTGAGGCTGCGCGCCGGCTCGTAGTCCTCAAGGGCGCCGACGACCTCGCGTAGCGTGAGGACGGCGAAGTCCTCCTCGCGGCCGTGGTGGTGAGTGCGCGTCCAGCGCAGCGCGCGGCACCGCTCGCCGTCGGAGACCGCCCGGATGCGGTAGGAATCGCCATTGGCGTCCAGAAGCGGCGCGTCCGACGATGGCGGCGCTGCCCTGGGAGCCGGCCGCGACAGGATCGGCGGGCGCAGCTCCAGGTCTTGCAAAGTGACTCGTCGGCAGCGACCGCGCGCTTCATCGGCGAGGTACATCTCGCAGACAACGTGTGCGTTCTCGGCCGGCTCGTCGGCGGCCAGGTGCGCGATCAGGCGCGCGTCGGCGTGCGTCCATGCGAGCCGGTCGATGACGAGCGTGCTCCCGCCCGCGCTGCGCACGGTGACGAGCTCGCGTGCCTCGCCGCTCTCGGGATCGGCGTAGCGGCCAAGGCGAACGCGATGGCGCTCGATGGGTTGGCTGACCTGGGGCTCGGGTGCCGTGAGGGTGTTCATCACTCTCCTTTGGGGGCGCCGGCCCGCTGGGATGCGGGCCGTGGTCCGATCCCGATGCACGCGCAGCGTGCGATGATCGAGAGGACACGGCCGCACTCGCTAGTCGCCTATCTCGTCCGGCGCGCTGTGGCCTTCGGGCGCGAGGCGGTAGCCGATGCTCCGCACGTTGGGGATCAGTCCCTCGGCTCCCGCGCGTGCGAGGGCACGCCGCAAACGGGAGGCGTGCGAGTGCAGGGTGCGCGTGGCGCCAGCGGAGCGATAGCCCCACACGTCGCGCATCAGCTCGTCTTGGCTGTAGACCCGGTGCGGATGGCGCGCAAGGTGAGCGAGCAGCGCGTATTCCATCCGGCGCAGCGGCACCGCAACCGAGCCGACGCTTGCACGGCACGCCTGGGTGTCGATCTCCAGCACGCCGAACCGGATCAAGTCGGTGCGGTCGATCCTGCCCCGACGTAGGAGTGAGCCCACGCGAGCCAACAGCTCTGCGTACTCCCAGGGGGTTCGGAGTACGTCATCGGCGCCGGCGCTGAAAGCGCGAAGCGTCTCCGCTACGTCCTCGCTCGTCGTCACCCAAAGGACACGACTGTCGGGATTGACGTGCGGGCCGAGCTCGTCCGCTCGCAGCGAGCGCAGGACCGCGAGACTCGCAGCCCGGTCTCGCGTCGGACCGAAGATGATGAGGTCCGTGTCGTCTTCCGCGAAGCGGGCCTTGATGACCTCCGTATCCTCGGCGCGGCGCAGTAGAAAGCCGTCGAGAATCAGCTCCTCGGCGAGCGCATCGTTTCGTCGCCCCTCACCAACGACCAGCAGCGTCGCAGCCCTGGCGTTCATCACAAGCCTCCAATCAGGAGTGACCCCGCCTCAATGTCATCGTTGAGGCGCGGCCTTGGTTGATGGGTTTGGCCGACCCGGTGACTCGCGGTGGCCATCAGCGCGTTCCGACCTCGAAGCGATAACCGCCGGTGCTGACGAACAGCGTCCATCCGCGGCGCTCGACACCGCCATGACGGCTGCGTTTCCGCATTAGCTGCACCGACCACGGATGCCAGCCACGATGGCCTCGGCTGCTGTGAACCACACGCGATTGGGCCACCCAGCGCGAATTGCGTAGCTGCGTCTTGTAGGTCTGCATCATCTTTCTCCTTTCACCCTCGGCGTGCCCCATCAGGGCACCGTCCTTTCGGGTCGAACGGCCCCGCCCAGCGCGGGGCCTACCCCGACCCCCTGCACGCGGAGCGTGCGACCATCGGGGAGGGCGGCCCCGCAGCGCCCGCTAGGCACCTGTGCCCAACTGCTCAAGCTCGCGCCTGACGACGCTGCTCGCCATCGGGATCGCATCCAGCCTGTGCGCCTGCTCGATGTAGTCGGCGACCAGCGCCTTCAGCGCCGAGTAGCCGTCCTGCTCCAGCTCGCGCTCCACGAGATAGGAGCGACCCTCGGCTGCGGCGGGTCGGTCGGTGATCCGCACGCCGCCGTTGATGCGCTGTCCGTAGAGAACGCGCTCGCCGCTGCTCACGCCGTAGCGCGCCAGCTCCGTGCGCTCGCCGGTCCGTCGAGGCTCGCTACCGTCATCGAAACGCAGGCACTCGCAGTAGGCGATAGGGCCATCGCGTCCTTCATCGAAGGCACCGATCAGTTCGGTTCGATGCTCGACATCCAGGCAGCGTGTGTCTCCTTGGCTGCTGTGCCTGCTCAGGCGGTGCCCGCAGACGCAGAGGGGATCATCGACCGGCGCCTGGCTCCAGGTGGCGGTTGAGCCGTAGCCGGATACCTCGTGGTCCGCTACCGCCGTGGCGTAGACAAGGCTGCGCTCGTCGGTCTCCTCCATCTCCGAAGGAGGGGTGCAACCTGAGTCCTTGAGCTCAACCAGGCGCTCGACTTCACGGCTTGCCTGCCAGCGCGTCTTGGGGTAGGTGAAACTCGTTCCGGTCTGCTCCGCAAGAGATTTCAGAAAGCGAAGCTGCCGATCGGTAGGACGGTTTTTGGTGGTCGATAGGCTCATTTGTTCTCCTGTTGGTCGGGGTTGAGCACGCCCCGGCCAGAGCGGGCCGGCGAGGCGGGTCAAGCCCTGTCCCGTCAGGGATCGCCGCAGGCGACGCGCAGCGCAGGGCTTTACGCGCCGCAAAGCCGGTTTGCTGGCCTTAAGGGGTGCGCTCGATCTCGGCCGGACTGGAGGGACGCCCGTTGACATTGCCCAGCCGTCCCTTCGGGTCTTCGCGCCGTGGATCGTCACGACGTACCGCTTGATCCCGGTTCGCTTACGCATCGCCGAGGAGCCTCGTCCGCACGCGCTCGGCGTGGTCGCCACGAGCCAGATTGAAGACCGGCACGCCGTAGTGGTGAGCGATCCGCAACGCCTGGCCGGTTCCGCCGACGCGCCGGCCGGTGCCATCGAGGCTGCCGTCAGCCGTCCAGCACAAGACGAATCGGGCGGGCGAGGCGAGGTCGGCCCCGAGTACCTGATGACAGTTGCGTGCGTGCAGGTGACGCACACCCCCGCTCAGGCTGCCCCACGCAGGGTGAAAGTGTGAAGCCATCGTGTAGGCAGCCTGGGACGGTTGCGCAAGGGTGAACTCCCGCATCCCCGACCGGCGCGCGGACGCCTCGAAGCGCGCCCACGGCAAGTAGAGCTCGACCGCTCCGTTCGCAGCCGCGCCACGGTAAAACGCTTGATCGGCGCCACCAGCCATGCCCGTGCGCAAAACCCAGCCTTGCGCGGCGAGCTCGGCGGCGACGCTGCCCATGAGCGCGAGAACCGCGGGCGGGGTCTTGCGCGAGCCGATCCCCGCGTAGGACGGGTGACACGTTGACGGCCAGCCCGTCGGCGAGGCGTGGCGCGGACCGCTTGCAGGCCGCGGTGAGTGCGTAAGCATCGAGTCCTCCTGCTGGTCGGGGTTGAGCACGCCCCGGCCTGAGCGGGCCGGCGAGGCGAGTCAAGCTCTGTCCTGTCAGGGATCGCCGCAGGCGACGCGCAGCGCAGGGCTTTACGCGCCGCAGAGCCGGTTTGCTGGCCTTAAGGGGTGGGCTCGACCCCGACCGGACTGGAAGTGAGCCCCTGAACTTCGCTCAGGCTTCGCACCAGCCCCCGCACTCCCCGTCGAGGACGCTCAGTTGGCCGCGTTCCTCGGGAGAGCGCAGGTCGATCTCGCTCAGGGGCCGGCAGTCGCGGTGCAGGTAGACATCGCCTCGCATCTTCGGCAGGTGGCGGATCGCGGCGTCCACCTGGATCGCGTCTGAGCGCTCAGCCGGAGTCAGAGCGCTCCAGCCGAAGCGGCTGCGAAATGGACAGCCGATGCACGCCGACTTCGGCGGCTCGGGATGACCGTGCTCCTTGAGCCACGCAAGGCACGACGCGCGCGTGAGGCCAGCGGCGATGAGCGGCCATGCCACCGCAGCCCACTTCACGCGACTCGGTGACATCCGCTCGCTCTCATCGCGCGTGATGCCGAGCAGTTGCACTACTGGCCGCTTCGGGCCGTAGCCTCGGCTGCGCAGCCAGCGGCGCATCGGGTCGATCTTGAACTCGCGGGTACATTGCCGGCGCAGCTGACCGCTATCGACGCCGTTGGGCGCTTGGACATAGAGCGGCGGGCTGGCGAAGCGCGCGCGGCCCGCGGCATGGTCGAGCAACTGCTGACGAATGTTCCCCGCGCTCACGCGATGGATCGGGATGCGCTTGACGGTGCGTTCTAGGTAGGACAGTTGCTCGTAGACGGCTGCTGGCTCCCAGCCGGTGTCGGCGAACAGCGCTGCCGCAGGCAGCGGCCCAGGCAGCTCCCCCGCATCGAGCATCAGCAGCAGGGCGCTTGACTGAACGCCGGCGCCCAGCGAGACGAACTGCGGGCGGGTGTCATTTGCGGGCGGCATAACTTCCATCGCCGACCTCCCTACCGTCGTTCACCAATAGTGAAAAGAGACTGCGGGAATCACTCATAAGTCGAGTCCTCCTGTGGGTGGCACCCGCAACAGTGCGGGCGCCGGTGGCAGGCCATCCCGCACCCCGCAGGGGTGCGATCCTGATGGCTGCCGGCGCAACGCAGGCCCGGCGGTGAATACCGTGAAAGCTCGTCAGTCGAGCTCGAACTGAGCGAGAAGACGATCGCGCCAGCGCACGGCATACCGAACGCAGCTGGAGCAACGCTGGTGCTGACAGGACGGAAGTGGCGCGTCGTAGCGCGCCTGTAGGGACCAGGCGGTCGAATCGGCCGAGGCCAGCACCTCCGCGCATCCAGCCAGGCCGCGCGTCTTCACGCCGAAGGCGTGCAGCGCGAAGCCCCTCATCGCGAGCGCCCACAGGATGTCCTCGACCTGCCGGCTGCCTTGGCGCGAGCAGATCGAACCGACGCCGACTCGCGGCTCACGGGCGAGGTCGATACCTTCGGCGACGTAGAGGGCGGCGCAGCGCTCGTAGTCCGTCAGTCGCCAACCTTGAAGGACCGGCACAAAGGGAAGGTCGGGGGCGCGCTGGCGGAGCTCAACGAAGTTGGCGACGGTGCGCCGCTGATGCTCTTTGACCGTGAGACCCGTGCGCGCGAGCGTGGCGGGCTCACACATCCAGTCCATCGAGAAGGCGAACTCAAGTCGGCCGATCTCCTGCGCATAACGCCGGGTCGCCTCGATGTACTGATCGACGCTCGTCAGCCAGCGGCCGTGAAGTTGCAGTTCGGAGTAGCCACCGGAGTCGAGCGCCCAGCCGGCCGCCGCGCGCGGCAGTGTCGCGCAACGCGCCAAGCGCCTGTGCGAGACAAATAGAGGCCCGATCCCGAGCCGCAGCCAGCCCGTTTCGTGCGTTCCGAGGTAAAACCTCATCGTCCGATGCCCGAGCGATCCCGCTCATGCCGCGAGCGCGAGCCAGCTTTGCCGCTCCAACTCGCTCGCGTTCGCCAACCGCACCAACACATCGCCGTGGCAGGGCCGCGGCGCACACCAACAGCCGAGCACCAACCCGCGCAGCTCATCGAGCGAGGCCATCAGCGCATCGTTTTCGCGCAGCCAACTTTCGTACAGCGCAATGCACTCGCCGCGTGCGCCGTGCTTGCCCACCACGAACGGGTTGCCCCACTTCGAGGGGCGCCCGATGTAAACGTGGTGACGCTCGCGCTTGCAATGCACCGCACGCGGCGTTCCGAGCTTCACATGCGCTGGGACGAGCAGACCGCTGTTTCGCCTTGAGTACCTATTCACCGCTTCTCCTTTTGGGTCGTGGTTGAGCACGCCCCGGCCTGAGCGGGCCGGCGAGGCGGGTCAAGCCCTGTCCCGGCAGGGATCGCCGTAGGCGACGCGCAGCGCAGGGCTTTACGCGGCGGAAAGCCGGTTTGCTGGCCTTAAGGGGTGAGCTCGGCCACGGCCCCGAGAAGCGGCAGTGGACTCACTAGGCCCAGCGGTCTACTCGTCAGTCTCGCAAGCTGAAGTGAAGCTCTCGCCAATGACGGATGTGACACAGGCAACCGTTGACTGCGCGAAACCGTGAGCCGCCCTCGTAGGTGAATGTGCGGTGTACCTCGGCGTTGGTGAACGTGAGCGGATCGGCGAACGCGACGCTCTGCCCCTTGCGTGGAAGTGGCTTTGCCAGGCGGGCGCGGCAGCGTTCGCGCCACTCGCGCGCGTGGTCGTTGCTCGGTGTGCCCAGCAGGTCGAGGATGCGCGCGGGGCAGCCGTCCTCGACCGGCCCCATGTCCTCGCTGACAGGCTTGGTGTAGAGGAGGCCCTTCTCACGCTCGGTGAGCAACACGAGGCCGAATATCTCATCGCCCTTGTGTGCTCGAACGGCTGCGTAGACGACCTTGCCGTAGCGCACGGCGTCGATGACGCGCGCGGCGAAGTCCGCGCCAAGGTCGAACTCGATCGCAGCGCGCGCGGTGAACGGACCTTCAAGTTGTCCAGCGGTCCAGCCCATGATTCCTCCCGTGGGATTCGGCGACCCGCCCCGACGGCGGGCCTTTGCCCCTCCCCTGCACGCCTCGGGCGTGCGACCATCGGGGGAGGCAAGGCACCGCCGCCGGTCACGGTTACTTGCTATGCCGCGGCCGGGACCTGCTCCTCCTCGGACTCGCTGGCGTCCTCGGTGTCCGCTTCGGTCGCGCGCTGCTCCTGAGCGTCACGCAGCCTGCCGGTCTCGGGATGGAACTCACCCCACACGAGGTCGGCATCGGCGATTGCTCGATCGAGCTCGTCGCCGTCCAGCTGGTCGAGCCGGTCGCTGACTCCATCGAGGCGGGCGAGGGCCTGTGCGATCTCGGTCTCGCGGCGGGCGTTCTCCTCGTCCTTGGCGGTCCGCTCGGTGAGGATGTCATCGAGCGCCGGCAGCTGGCCCTCCTTGATGCGTTCCCTGACGATCGCGTTCAGGTCGCGCTCGGCGGCTGCGGCCAGCGGTCCGTTGAAGTGCAGCGTGTAGTAGCTGCGCCGCTGCGTGGCGATGACCTCCTCATCGGCCAACGACGCGAGCGCGATCAACGTCAGCGCCCGGCCGGCGATGTCACCCGCCGCCTGCGCGTCTGCCAGGTAGCGGCTCGCGCGCTCGTGCGCCTCCTGCGCCTCCAGGTAGACGGTCTTGGTGTCCCCGTCGCCCTGTGAGCTCTGGCTGATCCAGCCGGGCAACGCAAGCCGAGCGCCCCGCGCCGCGATCCCCCGCAGCTCGCCGCTGAGGTTGACCGAAGCGAGGATGCGAAGGACCCGCTCATCGACCTTGATCCGCGGCAGGTACTTGAACACGAGCAGTCCGACCGCTTCGTTGAAGCGGGTCGCCTTCTCGCGCTTCTCCTCTTGCTCTTTGCGCTGGGCCTTCGCCTCCTCCTTGATGCGCGCCTCGCGCTCCTCGACGGTCTCCGTCTTGGCGCTCTCGCCATCGGAGCCTGCCTCGGGAGCGCCTGACGGCGGCTGGGCGGCGCTGCGCATCCGCTCGGCGTCGCGTTCGGCCTTGATCCGCGCGCGCACCGCCTTGAGGCTCTGAGCGATGTGGTCCTCGGCGAGCGCGTCGCCGACATCCTGGCCGACGATCAGCTGCGACCAGCCCCCGATCTCGTGAACCGCCTTGAGCCGGCGTGCGTGCTCGACCACATCGGGGGTGAAGGACACCGATTCGAGCTTCCGGCCGGTTGCCTTCTCGTAGGCAATCAGGTTCTTCACTGCCTTCTCGCCGAGGGTGAACGCCCCGACGGGGTAGCGGCGGTTGGACTGGAACATCCCCGCCGGCAGCGGGTCGGTGTGAAGTACGCCGAGCGACAGCGCATCGTTGGCGAACTCGCTCCAGGTGGGCGCTTCGTCACCGTCCTCGGCGTTGAGCACAGCTGCGACGGCGTTACGCGCAAGCTCCTCGTGGATTTTGCAGAGCTCCGCGAGAGCCTTCACGGCCAGCAGCGGGATCGTCTCCCCGGCGACGAGCCTGCTCAGGGCGTCCGGCAGGGCGAGGATCGTCAGGTGATCCCTGATCCGCCGTTCGCGGGAGCTGCGCTTGGCCTTGCCGCCCAAGCGCTCGGCGACACCGCGAACGTTCAATCCGCAGTCGAGCATCGCCTTGTAGCCCTGCGCCCGCTGGAGTGGGTTCAGGTCGCTGCGGACCTCGTTCTCGATCATCGCGTCCGTCAGCAGCTCCAACCGCTCGGCCTCGTCACCCGCGCCGGCGGGCAGTACGTTCGCGGGGATCTCGGTCAGCTCTGCTTTCGTGGCTGCGCGGTAGCGCCGCTCACCCGCGATGAGCAGGTAGTCCTCGCCGTCGATCGCGCGAACGAGTACCGGCTGAAGGCAGCCGCGCTCGCGCATCGTCTCGGCCATCGCGTCGAGCTCGGCGTCGATGATCTCGCCACGCGGGTTGAAACCCTCCTGCACGGTGATCCGCGAAAGCGGAATGTGACGCAGCTCGGCGCGGCCGTGCGCGCCGTTGGTGTTCTGGGTGGTGCTCGGGGCGGCCATAAAGGCCCTCCTTTTTCACGCAGGGCTCCCCCCAGCGGGGAGCCGTCCCCGACCAACCCGCACGCGCCAGCGTGCGAAAATCGGAAGGGGCCGGCTCGCGCTGCGCCAGTCGGTCGCAGGCGCTATCTCGATCGGGGCTGGCGCGGCTGTCAGCGCTCGTCGCGCTCTAGCTGCTCAAAGGCGTCGTCGGGCACGTCGATCACCGTGTCGTAGCCCAGCGCCTTGAGGTGTTCGAGAACGACTCCGACGTGCTCATAGACGCACTCCCTAACCCTGTCGTTGGGGTTGAGGTTCTTGTGCTCGTGATCGTCGGTCCGCATGACGGGATGGTGGCCGGGAGGTCCGAGCGTGAGATGCGCCACATGGGTCGGCACGCCCCTATGCCCGGTGAAGGTGGACGTGAGCTCGAACGCGAGCTCCGGGTCGGGCAGCGTCGTCGCGATCACGAGGGCGCGGGGGCCGACGCGAGCGGCGATCGTCTCGCTCTGGACCCGGCGGCCGTCGAGCTTGACTTCGAGCGCGATCGTGCGTTGCGTGCTCACGGCCCGCTACGGTAGCGCCCGCCTGGGAGACCTTCTTTTCGGCGGCGCTGGCGCGAGCCGTCGATGCCGGGCCGCGGCTAAACTCGTTGTCTCATCGCGCCGGAGTAGCTCAGTTGGTTAGAGCAGTGGAGTCATAATCCAAAGGTCGCAGGTTCGAGTCCTGCCTCCGGTACTTTCGAGCTGGCGGCGGCCGGCGAGACTGTAGGCGGTCAGTATTCGGCGGCGATGACGCCGTGCTCGATGGTGTGAGCGCCCGTGGGACGGTAGGCCGGGCCTCGGCTGTGGTGGAGCCAGTTGATGATCTCTTGCGGTGGCGGGAAGTGGCGCAGAACGTCAACGTCGATCCAGCGGTATCCGCAGCGCTCGCACTCGAAGTAGCCGGGGCACGGTTCGGTGGGTACGTGGCGGTGGCCGTCGTGGGGTTCGTTCGGGCGTTGTGGCATGTGATCCTCCTGGTAGAGCGTCTTCTCGCATCGGGCGAGACGATCGGCTCGGCAGGCCGAAGGGCCTCGGCCGCGCCGTAGCGGATGCGGAGGCGCACATAAGGCCGGGCCGCGGAGCGGTGCCCGATCGCGAAACGCGGGAAGACGCTCGTACAGCGAGGAGCTGCTTGCGCTCGAACGAGGCCCCGACGGTGACGATCGCACGCCGGAAACGGGCGCCGGATGGGCGAAGCGCAAGGGCTTCTAGGCGAGTCCGAACGTGGACGCGAGACGGCGGCGGAGCTCAAGGAAGTCGTTGCCACGGGTGGCGAGCCCCCATATCGCGCCAATGTAACAGCAGCCCGCGTTGGGATCAGTCTGCAAGCCCTAGCGCCTCGCGCATCGACTCTATGACGGCGCGATCCTTGGGGCGACCGGCCGCGGCCTTGGAGTGCAGGATGGTCTCAGCCGATGCGACCGGGACGACGATGCCCGTTCCGGGCACGGTCTCCTGCGTGGCGGTGGCGATGATCTCCTCGTAGCCGCTGGTGCCGTCGGGGATGAGGACAACATCGAAGTCGCCGTGGCGTGTGGTGAACGTGATCGACACCTGATTGCGAAAGGTGCGGGCGTCGATGCCGTCGGGTGGCCGGAAGCCCTCGGGGTAACGTGCGGGGTCTACGCGAAAGCCGGCGTCGAGTTCTTCTACGGCGGCGGCCAGCCGTGCGAGATTGCCCTCGGAGCGCTCGGGTGTCACGTCGATGTCGTCGGTTGGTTCCGGCCAGCCGCGTGCCTGGGCGGCGGCGCCGCCGATCACGACATAGAGCACTTGATGGCGCTCAAGGGCCGTGAGGATGGCTTGGCGGCCGTCGTCTATCGAGTCGCTGTCTGCCATGTCTTTGCCGGTGTGGTTTCCGCCTGGCGTTGGCGCATCTCAAGGGTGGCCCATAGCGCTGGGACCGAAGCGCGGGCGCCGGCATCGGGGGATGCCTCCGCGATGCGGATGAGGTCGAGCAGCGACGCGACTCTGACAGACGTGCTCGGGGCGATCTGCATGGTCTCGGCGTCGCGCGCGAGGTCGCGGTAGCCGCGCGTGCCGGGTGGCATCTGCGTGACGTGCAGCTCCCCGCCGGTGGGCAGTGTCCAGCGCTGCGTCTGCGCTGTCCCTTCGGCGCTCGGCTGGGCGTCGAGTCGCCGGGCGGTCTGCTCGATGCGGCGCAGCGCGGTCTCTGCTGGTACTACGTGCAGCGTTCGAGCGCCGAGCATGACCGGCGAGCCGTGCAGGGCAGCCGCGACATCGCCGATCACGACGAAACGCGCCTGTCCGGCCAGCTCGGCGAGGGCGCCGATCGGGTCAAAGCCCTCGGTGGCCCATGCCGGCGTCAGGCGCTCTACGCGCTCTGCCGGGTCGAGCCGCAGCTGCCGCGCGATCTGCGCGTCGTAGGAGTCGTCGTAGCGCGCGATGCCGACGGTGAGCTCTAGGCCGCAGGCCCGTAGCGCTTCGATGACGCTCTCAAGCGGCGGGTGCTGCTGGCCGGTCTCCCAGCGGGCGATAGTTGACTGCGGGCGCCCCAGGCGCCCGGCGAGCTCGTCCTGAGAGAGCCCTGCGCGCCTGCGCCCGGTCACGAGTAGATCAGAACTACGCATAGCAAGATTATAGCGGAAGTAGCATAAAGTGACGTGTGGCCCGGCGAGCCCTGTGCCCGCCGGGCCGTGGTGTCTCAGGCAGCCGCGACCAGCTCCAAGGCGCGGGTCTTCTCGGCCCCGTCATCGAGCGCGCGGGCGAAGCGCTGACCGCTTGAGCGCAGCGGGCGAATCCAGTCGCCGTACTCCACGATCGCGTTCACCGCCGCCCACTTGGAGCCGGGCGCGTTGCCCTGCGTGTCGCCGCGCAGGAACAGCTCCGAGATGCGGTCCTTGGTCTGCTGGCGTGAGCTACGCGCACGGCTGCTCATCGAGTCGTCGGTCCCGTTCGGGTAGAGCTCATTGAGGACCGCGCGCAGCTGGCGCTCGGTGCAGTGTTCGGAGGCGAGCTCGTCCCCGAAGCGCTTGAACTGCTCGTAGTAGTTGATCGAGAGGTCCAGCACCCGCCGCGCCTCGTGGACGCGCTGTGTGACGGCTTCGGTGTGGCGGATCGAGAACTTCTGCCGCGCCTTGCGAAGCCCCCAATTGAGCGTGTTCTGACAGACGACGCGGACAGGGGTCGTGGCGGCGATGACCGCCGTCGAGCCATCGTGGCTGTTCATCAGCAGCACGTAGGGCCGCACCGGGTCGCCGCCGACCTCGACGTGCTCGGGCAGCGTGGCGAGAACCCATACGCGGCGCCCGCCGTGCAGGCTGCCGGCCGTCTCGAAGTTGATCGAGCTGCCGAGCAGCTGGTCGATGAAGGCGAACGCTTCGTGATTCTGCACGAGGCGGTAGCGCTCACCGACGATCCCCAGCACTTCACGGGTGTCCTGGCGGACGGTCGCGTAGTAGCCGGGAATCTCCTCGCAACGCGGAATCCACCAATCGGCGTCCGGCATTTCGCCGCGGTCGATCGCGATGGGCTCCTTGGCGACGGTCCAGCCGAGCCCCGACGCCTCGATCGCCTCGCCGACGGTCGCCGGCGGTCGGTCGAGTACGGCTCCGAGCCCGTGCCAGGGTGTCTCACGCACGGAGAACATCGAGTCTGAGTCTGTGAGTCCAGCGGACATACTGCCGCCCTCCTTTTTGGATGGGTGGTCCCGCCCGGTGCGGGGCCTGTCGCAGCCCTGGCCGCATCCCCGGAGGGGATGCAACACTGGCCGGGCAAGCGGGCTCCCGCACCGGAGGACCAACGTGCTCCCGATCACAGCTGCCCGACTACGGGCTCGCTGCTTCCGTCGAGCCGGCTCCACGAGAACGGACCGCGTAGGTTCGGTGGCATCTGCTCGTGCGAGTCGATGCCGTTCACCCACTCCTCCTCGTCGTTCTTCCAGTAGAAGAAGGCGATCTCGTCGGTCTTGCGGTCGCGCTCCTCGCGAGTCGCGAACTTCTCGATGTCGATGTCGCCTTCCACGTCCACCGCGAGCTCCGTCTCGCCGCGGTGATAGACGACGACATACGGCCAGCTGCCGAGGTCCCAGCCGTTGAGTCCCCAATTCGCGATTGCGTCCCAGCCGATACGGCTTGCGAACTCCCTCCGGTCATAGCCTTCGTCTCCGGGCCAGCGGGTGCGCGTAGGCATGGCGCCCTCCTTTGGATACGGGTGGCCCCGCCCGATGCGGGGCCGGTGGCAGCCCCGGCCGCATCCCCGAAGGGATGCGAAAATGGACGGGCAAGCCGGCTCCCGCACATCGGGACGTGCCGCTACGCGGTGAGCTGCGCTCCGGTCTCTGCGGCGAGCCGCTGAACCTCGGCCAGCCACTTCGCGGGTATCTCCTCCTCCAAGCGCTCAAGGAACGTCGCCGTCGCATCGCTGGAGACAAGACGCAGCGGTACGACGTTCTCGGGCAGGCTGTCGGGATCGAGCGCCCGCGTGATCTGATTCGCGAGCTCCGGCCGGGGCGCGTAGGCCATGTACTGTTCGGTCGTGTTCATGCGCTTGTGCCGCATGAGCGCCTGAATCGTCCTCACATCTACGCCCTTGGCGGCCAGGCTCGTGCCGAACGAGTGGCGCAGGTTATACATCTTGATCGGCTTCAATTCGGCCGTCTGGAGCGCGAGCTTGAACGCTTCGCGCAGCGGGCGCTCTGGCACGGGCCGCTCCGGTTCGAGCTCGCAGGCGAACACGAAGTCCTCATCGCTGGTCGCATAGCCGCGCTGCTTGAGCTTCGCCAGAGCGCGAGCCAACCGAGGCGTCATGGGGATGGCCTCCGAGTCGCCAGTCTTGGTCGTGTCGAGCTGGCCCAGCACCCAATTGTCGTAGGGGCGAATCACGCCTGCCTGGAAGTCAACGGCTCCCCACTTCATGCCAAGGGCCTCGCCGGGCAGACGTAGACCCGCGTGGGCACCGCAGAGCCAGAACGCTTCCTCCAGAACACCAGGCGCGTGTCCGAGGAGGCGGGCAACCTCGTCGGTGTCGTAGAAGTCCTCGCGGCGCAAGATGCGTTCGCGCTCCTCGCGCTTGTTCGCGCGCTTGACCTCGGCCAGCGGGTTCACGTCGAGCCAGCGCTTGCGCACGGCGTAGTCGAAGGCGGCAGAGAGGACATCGCGGTACTCGTTGCGAGTCTGCGCGGCGGCGGGCGCCACGAGCATCCACACCTTCGTCTTGCGTCGGGCGATGATGAATCCCTCGGATTCGAGGGCCTTCGCCTTCGCGAACGTGACGCACTTGGGGCGCTGGGCGTTCAGCGGCACGACGCGGTAGGCGCCGCGGCGCCGGTGCTTCCAGGTGCCCGGCATTTCGTCCGCGAGCTGCACGGCCTCGGCCTTGGTGGCGACCTCGACCGCCTGGCTGCCGGGCGGCTGCGCCGTCCAGCGTTGGACCTCGATTCGGCGAACCTCCTTGCCTTCGGCGCGGGCCTTCTTCGCCGCCTTCTCGCCGCGCACCTTGTAGGACTTGAAATCAGCGAAGTACGCACGCAGACGCCCGTCGGCAAAGTCGCGCAGCGGAGTGTCGGCGCCGAGATCGCGGTACATGCGCTCGGTCATGGCGTTGTAGCCGGCGAGCGTTGAGCGCTTGAGGCCCTTCTCGTGTTCGCGCTCAGCGATCGAGCCGTAGAGGGCGTCCGCGAGCGTCGCCTGCTGCTCGTCGGGCTCGGGGAGCTCGACTACGGTCTCCAGCTCGCGCAGGATCGCGTCCAGTTGCTCGTCGGCGTCCTTTGGCGTCAGGTGCTCGGGCGTCGGGCGGGGTCCGTTGCCTGCCCGCCAGATGATCGCGCCGCGCGACGAGAGCCGACCTGAGTCGCGGACGTGCGCCGGGCCGAGCCGGCGTCCGCCGCGTTCGCCATCCTGGTCGTACCAGAAGGCCCAATAAGACCGTCCGCTACCCCTCTTGTCGGGGCGGACCTGTAGATGCCCCGTGGGGCGAGATTTGCCGCTCATGTTGCTGTAGACCTCCATCGACTCGAACCGGCCAAGGAGGTTCGAGTCGAGAGGCAGATTTCTCTAGGATTTCTAGAGAGGGCCGCGCCCAGGCTGAAATAGGGCCTGTATCTACGGCGAAAACCCGCTAACTAGAGCCAAATCGAGGGCGAGACTTGCGAATCATAATCCGCGTGTCGGGGGTTCGAGTCCCTCCTCCGGCATCCCGCAAAGCCTGTGTTCAAGCCATTTTCGCGTGTGCGGCGGCTAGGTGTGGATTTCCCTGTGATTTCCCTGGAGGGCCGCGCTGGGGGCGTGGTGGCCGCAAAGGCGGCCCTGCAGATCGAGCCGGGAGGGCGCGGTATCGGCGCGTCGATCGTGCCTTCCCGTTTCCTTGAGCTAAACAACAGGAATGTTGTAAGATCGCTCATGCAACAAGGATCTACATGGCCACTCCCGCTATCCCCCTGTCCGAGCGGCCGCTGAGCGAGCGGGCGTTCGTCGCGCTGAGTCGTAGAGCTATGGACGCCCGGCGCCACCCGGTCGTTCGCCTGGACGAGGACATCAAGGCGCTGGACGCAACCACGGGCTCTCGGCGGCGCAGCCAGGATGCGCTGCGTCAGCTCAGCCATGACGGCCGCCTGCGGCGTGTGCGGCGAGGCGTCTATCTCCTGGTGGCACCGACGGGATCGACCGACGTTCGTCTGCTGGATCTCATCGACGCGGTTACGCCGAAGCCATATCTCATCACTGCGGGTCGAGCGCTGACGGAGTTCAACCTCAGCGACCAGCACTTCTTTCGGGTGATCATCCTGACCTCCCACCGCCTGAACGACTGGAGCTGGCAGGGCGATCAGGTCCGCTACGCGGTACTGGCCCCGGAGCGGATGTGGGGCCTATACACACCGAATGGTCCCTCGATTGCCTCGCCCGAGAGGGCGATCCTCGACTGCCTGGCAAACCCACGCTGGGGAGTGAGCGTGGCGCAGACGGCAGAGGCGGTCGATCGCGCCGTGCCCGGCCGCACGAGCGCCGAGCGCCTTGCTCAGGCGGCGGAACGTTATGGGAGCGCCGCGGTGGCGCGGCGACTCGGCTATCTGCTCGAGCTTCTGCATGGCCCGGTCGCCGCTGAGCCGTTGTTGGCGCTGCGAGGGCGCAGCCATGCCCACGTTCTGCTCTCGGCCTCCGCGCCGGATCGCGGGCCGAGCAGTCCACGATGGGGTCTGCGGATCAACGTCGATCCCGATGCCTTGCTCGCGCACAGGCTGGTCGGATGACACTTCCTCGCCGCCTCATCCACAACGAGTACGACCTGCAGGAGCTCGCTGAACAACTGGACAGGCCGATCGAGCTGATCGAGCGCGACTTCGCGCTGGTGACCGTCGCTGCGCATCTCGCCGATCAATTCCCCGGCCAGCTCTGCTTCAAGGGCGGTTTCGTGCTGCGCCACGTCCGCGGGTCCAGCCGCTTCTCAGCCGACCTCGACGCCACCCGCACCAACCCTCCGAAGCACAAGCTCGCCGCCGCCGACATAGCCGACACGATGAGGCGCGCGACCGACGAGCCCATGCTGCGCATCGAGCCGGGCGTGCCCGCCACCGACTCCCAGCACAGTCTCGACTTCGACCAGATCGCCTTTCACACGCCGCATCACAACGGGCAGATCGCTGTCGAGATCAGCTACCGGGAGGCGGTGGCCGACGAGCCCGAATGGGCGGCCATCGGACCGCCCTACTACGAGCAGTTCCATATCCCCGTTCTGACCCTTGCCGAGACCGTGGCCGAGAAGCTGCGAACGTTGCTCCAGCGACAGCGACCGACCGACCTCTCCGACCTCGCGTTGATCCTCGGCCAGCACGACGATCAACTGAACCGCGCCCACGTCCGTCAACTCGCACGCGCGAAGTTCGAGCTGGTCAAGCAGGGCGACCGGCGAGCGCGAATCGAAGCGAACGTGGAGCAGTTGCGCGGGGCCTATGAGCAGACTGTTCCCGGACTCGCGCCGGACGCGCCATCCTTTGCAGAAGCGCAAGGGTTGGTGCTCGATGCCCTCTCAACCCTGTTGCCGTGAAACGGAACCGTCCATGCTCGAAGTCAACTTCACAACCTTCGAGCTCGACCCACGCACCAACGAGTGGATCGAGCGACCTGTCGCGCAGCTCCTTGCCGACCGCGAGCGCGTGACGATCAGCGGGCCGCACGCCGACTGGATCAACCCTGACCTCGCGATCATCGACCCCGAGACCACCGAGCGAGTCACGCGGATTGACGGCGCTGAGCGCTGGGCACGGCTGCTGCCCTTCGCCTACCGCAACGGCGACCTCAACATCGAGGTCGCCGAGGTCGCCGGAGTTGAGACGACAGGTGCCGCCTTTCACTACTTCTCCGCCGCCTGACATCATGCCGCGCACGGCCACGGTAGCGAGAATGGCCTGGCGTCCTTCGTCTATCGAGTCGCCGTCTGCCATGTCTTTGCCGGTGTGGTTTCCGCCTGGCGTTGGCGCATCTCAAGGGTGGCCCATAGAACCGGGACCGATGCGCGGGCGCCGGCATCCGGGGATGCCTCGGCGATGCGGATGAGGTCGAGCAGCGACGCGACTCTGACAGACGTGCTCGGGGCAATCTGCATGATCTCTGCGTCGCGCACGAGGTCGCGGTAGCCGCGCGTGCCGGGCGGCAGCGGCGTGACGTGCAGCTCCCCGCCGGTGGGCAGTGTCCAGCGCTGCGTCTGCACTGTCCCTTCGGCGCTCGGCTTGGCATCGAGTCGCCGGGCGGTCTGCTCGATGCGGCGCAGCGCGGTCTCTGCCGGTACTACGTGCAGCGTTCGAGCGCCGAGCATGACCGGCGAGCCGTGCAGGGCACCAGCGACATCGCCGATCACGACGAAACGCGCCTGTCCGGCCAGCTCGGCGAGGGCGCCGATCGGGTCAAAGCCCTCGGTGGCCCATGCCGGCGTCAGGCGCTCTACGCGCTCTGCGGGGTCGAGCCGCAGCCGCCGCGCGATCTGCGCGTCGTAGGAGTCGTCGTAGCGCGCGATGCCGACGGTGAGCTCTAGGCCGCAGGCCCGTAGCGCTTCGATGACGCTCTCAAGCGGCGGGTGCTGCTGGCCGGTCTCCCAGCGGGCGATAGTTGACTGCGGGCGCCCCAGGCGCCCGGCGAGCTCGTCCTGAGAGAGCCCTGCACGCCTGCGCCCGGTCACGATTAGATCAGAACTACGCATACCAGGATTATAGCGGAAGCAGCATAAAGTAGTAAGACGCCTGGTGACCTCGGGAAACGGCGGCATAGGAGACAAGGTCGTGGCGGATCGTGGCACCCAAACCGGCCTCCAGGATGGTTTCCACGACGCGCTGCCACACGCGAAGATGCTCCCGGCGCGGTGAGGCATCTCCTACGTCGGGCGCGGCGCGCCCGTCTCGACGTAAAGCCGCTGAACCTCGCGCAGCCACCTCGCCGGAATCTCCTCCTCCAAGCGCTCAAGGAACGTCGCCGTCGCGTCCCTGGATGCGGGACGGAGCGGCGGCGAGGCGTTCTCGGGCAAGCTGTGTGGATCGAGCGCCCGTGTGATCTGACTCGCGAGCTCTGGTCGTGGCGCGTAGGCCATGTACTGTTCGGTCGTGTTCAGGCGGGTGTGGCGCATGAGCGCCTGGATCGTCCTCACGTCTACGCCCTTGGCGGCCAGGCTCGTGCCGAACGAGTGGCGCAGGTTGTACATCTTGATCGGCTTCAGGCCAGCCTTCTGCCGTGCGAGCTTGAATGCTTCGCGGAGGGGCCGCTGGGGCACCGGCCTGTCCGGAGTGAGCTCGGACACGAACACGAAGTCCTCGTCGTCGGCCGCGTAGCCGCGCTGCTTGAGCTTTGTCAAGGCGCGAGTCAGCCGGGGCGTCACGGGGATGGCCTCCGAGTCGGAGGTCTTGGTCGTGTCGAGCTCGCCCAGCACCCAGTTGTCGTAGGGTCGGACGACAAGCGCGTTGAAGTCAACGGCGCCCCATTTCAGACCCAGGGCCTCGCCGGGGAGGCGCAGACCAGCGTGGGCTCCACAGAGCCAGAACACTTCCTCGAAGATGCCAGGGGCGTAGGCGAGGAGGCCGTCGACCTCGTCGGGGTCGTAGAAGTCCTCGCGGCGCAGGATGCGTTCGCGCTCCTCGCGCTTGCTGGTGCGCTTGACCTCGGCCAGCGGGTTCACGTCGAGCCAGCGCTTGCGCATGGCATAGTCGAGCGACGCTGAGAGGATGTCGCGGTACGAGTTGCGGGTCTGGGCGGCGGCAGTGGCCACGAGCATCCACGGCTTCGTCTTGCGGCGGGCGACGATCCAGCCTTCGGCTTCGAGGGCCTTGGCCTTCGCGAGCGAGACGCGACGGGGCCGCTGGGCGTTCAGCGGCACGACGCGGTAGGCGCCGCGGCGCCGGTGCTTCCACGTCCCCGGCAGCTCGTCCGCGAGCCGCACGGCCTCGGCCTTGGTGACCACCTCGACCGAGGCGCTGCCAGGCGACTGCGCCGTCCAACGCTCGACCTCGATTCGGCGAACGTCCTTGCCTTCTCCACGGGCCTTCTTCGCCGACTTCTCGCCAAGCACCTTGTAAGACTTGAAGTCCTCGAAGTAGGCGCACAGGCGACCGTCGGCAAGATCATGAACGGGAGTATCGGCGCCCAGGTCGCGGTACAGCCGCGCGAACATGTCATCGTAGCCGGCGAGAGTTGAGCGCTTCAGGCCTTTCTCACGGCTGCGCTCGGCCACCCACCCTTCGGTCACGTCTCTGAGCGTCGCCTGCTGCTCCTCGGCCTCGGCGAGTTCGGTCTTGCCCGCCAGTTCGTGCAGGATCGCATCCAGGCGCTCCTCGGCGTCCCTGGGCGTAAGGTGCTCGGGCGTCGGGCGGGGGCCGTGGCCCGCGCGCCAGATGATCGCGCCCCGCGGCGTCTTGCGCCCAGAGTCACGGACGTGCGCCGGACCGAGCCGACGTCCACTGCGCTTGCCGGTCTGGTCGCGCCAGAATGCCCAATACGATCGCGCGTGACCGTTCCGATCCGTCTTTACCTGAAGATGCCCCGTAGGGCGAGATATGCCGCTCATGATGCCTATAGACCTCCATCGACTCGAACCGGCCAACAAGGTTCGAGATGAGGGGCGAGCGACGTGCCGCGATTTCCCTGCGATTTCCCCAACGGGCCGGGCGAAGGCCGTGCAAGGCCCTGCTACTCGGGTCAGAACCGCCGTAACCAAGCCAATCCGAGGTCAAGGCAGACGCATCATAATCCGCGTGTCGGGGGTTCGAGTTTCTCCTCCGGCACTGCCGCAAAGCCTTTTCCCAAGCGGTTTTGACTTGAGCATCGGTCACGGCTTGGGCGCAAAACCACGTCTGATCCACGCCCGGTAGGCGTCGTAGAAAGCCGCGAAATTGCCAGACACGATGAGCGCAGACTCGTGCACCTGTTCGGCAGTGGCCGTTGCGTATTCGTGGACGAGCATGCGCCGGAGTTCCCGAAGTCGTTGCAGTCGGCGAGTCAGCTCGGCTGAGATCACACCGACATCCCTCAGCGCATCGAGATCGCGTCTCGCGTTGGTCTCATCGCGACGCGCACGAAGCTCGGCGAGCTCCAGTCCGAACGCGGCGAGCTCGGCGATGTAGTTGTAGAGCTGATCGACGCCCCGCTCGACTGCCTTCACACGGTTGAGCTCGACGGGATCCTCCGACGAGTAGGCCGCACGAAAGGCATCCAGCTCAAAGTCATCGCCAAACTCCGCCATCGCCGTGCGCAGCGCAAGCAGATGGCGGCGCACATCGCTGACTCGATCGCCGATCTTCGCCTTCAGCGCCCTCGCACGCTGGGCGTCATTCGCCTCGAGCGGGGCGGGGGACGATGCACCGCGAGTCATGCGGAGTGATCGTCGAGATCGGGCTCGTCAATCGCAGCAGCTGAGGATCGTTCGATGCTGCGGGCGAGCAGCCGCCATCTCGGAGCGCGCCTTCTCAAGGCGGGCCAGAGATCATCTCGATCGACAAGCACGCGCCCATGATCGATCACGTCGGTCATGAGAACCGGCGAGGTCTGCGCCTCCGAAAGCCGTACAAGCTGCATCTCGCGACCGATACTGCGGGAGAGTCGCTCTGAGAGTTCCGCCAGGCGGCTTATGCTCGGATCGTGCAACACAACGAGGACATCGACGTCTGACTGCTCATCGTCGTTCCCGATGGCCTTAGAGCCGAACAGCACCGCAAGTCTGACGTTGGGCTCGGTGCGAAGCGCTGCGCGCAGCGCCCGCAACAGCTCCCAATGAGTGCGCAGGTACGCCTCCTCGCGAAACGTAATACGAAACCGGCGCGGGCTCAGACGCTCTCCGTGCACCAGTCCCTCGGATGCTGCGCGACGCAGCGTGCGCTCGGGGATCTCAAGTTCGGATGCGGCTCGCCGGAGAGAGTCCATGCTGCGACTGTACCGTGGTATGGCCGATAATTCAATCTCGTGTGGCCGCTAAATCATGGCCATGTGGCCGATCCCCGCAGGAGCAGCGACATGATCCGCGTGTCGGGGGTTCGAGTCCCTCCCCCGGAGTTGTGACAATTTCGCACGAGCTAGGCTGGGGCTAAGTGGGGTTCTGAATAGAGAGCCGGCCCGTAGCGGCGCGCGGGTCGAGTCCTCGAACAGCGTTCGCGGCTAGCGCACCTTGCGATAGGCGGCTACACGTCGAGGCGCGGCGGCGAAGCGCGGCTGGTAGTAGAGGTCCGCGGCGATGTCCACGAGAATGGTCGCGTCACGGTCGCTCACGGCCTTCAGCGGCCCAGACGAGCCGAACGCGTTCGCCAGCTGTGCGCTCCGACCCCCCGACACGCCGCCAGCCGGTAGTCATGCCGCAGCGTTGTGCGACTGTGCGAGTCGGTCCTCCGGCATCGTCCCGAAGCGGCGGGCGTCCTGCGTTCGCCTGTGAATGATTTGGCAGCAAGCTGCTGCCAAATCCAGCACTGTGCGCCCCATGTAGGGGCGGTCGAGCCCCGAGATATACGCCGAAGCATCACGGGGTGCGAGCGGTGGGGCCGCCTCAGGACGACGGCCTATGGGTTCGATAGACCTATGGCATGCCCGACGCGATTATCGAACTGCTCGTCACCGAGGTTGCGATCAACAAGCTCGGAGCCCGCGGCATCTCGACGAACGATGCACGCCAGATCCCTCGAAACGCTCACGTCGTCGTGCGCAACCCACACAAGACGCCCGCCGGCAAACGTCGACTGCTCATCGGCCGCACCGATGGTGGACGGGCCTTGACGCTGGTTATCGAGCAGACCCTCGACCCGACAACGTGGCTGATCATCACCGGCTGGGATTCCTCTCCACGCGAGCGTAAACTGCTTAGGAGCTGAACATGACTAACGATCCTTGGACAGACCCCGATCCCCAGCTTGGCGATTTCGATGCTGACCTGACAGCTGTCGATCCACGGTACGTCGAGGCACATGTCGGCAACCCGGACGCCAAGCTGACGATCGTCGTCGGCATCGAGGATGAGGACGCCGAGCGGCTACAACAACTCGCCGCACGCCGCCACCAGCGGCCTGCCGAGGTGGTCGCGGATCTGCTCCGCAGCGCCTGACCGACGCGAAGCGCCGCCCCTGACTCGCCAGCGATAGCGCCGGGCAAGCGCACGAAGCTCACCAGCTCTCACGTAGTCGCTTGTCGGGCCGCTTCAACCGATGTAGCACCGGACTCCGCCGTTACGATCAAGCCAATGGCCGAGCGCCCCGAGTCGGCGGGCCGCGTCGGCCCGCTCGCCCGCGCCCCCTCGGGCGGCCTGGTGATCAGCGCGATCGCCTCGGTGCAGTTCGGCTCGGCGTTGGCGGCGACGCTGTTCCACCAGCTCGGGCCCGGCGATACGGTCTTCCTTCGCTTGGCCTCGGCGGCGGTCATCCTCGCGCTGCTGCGGCGACCGCGGCTGCGCGGGCACACACCGCGTGAGCTGCTGCTCGCGGCGGCCTTCGGGCTCGTCCTGGCCGCCATGAACCTGAGCTTCTACGAGGCCATTCACAGAATCCCCCTGGGAATCGCGGTGACGATCGAGTTCGTGGGACCGCTCGCGGTCGCCGTGGCGGGCTCGCGGCGGCGTATCGACCGCGTCTGGGTCGTGCTCGCGCTGGCGGGCATCCTCGCGCTGACCCGCGGCACGACGGCCGGGCTGAACGGCCTCGGCATCGCGCTCGCGCTCCTCGCGGGCGGCCTGTGGGGGACGTACATCCTCCTCAACGCCCGGCTCGGGCGAGCCTTCGAGGGCTCGTCCGGGCTGACGCTCGCGATGTGCGTTGCGGCGCTGGCGGCGCTCCCGGTGGGCATCGCCGGCGGCAGCCGTCTGCTGGAGCCGGCCTCGCTTGCGCTCGGGTCCGCCGTCGGCGTCCTCTCGTCGGTGATCCCGTACTCGTTCGAGCTCGAGGCGCTCCGGCGCATCCGAGCTCCGACGTTCGGCGTGCTCATGAGCCTCGAGCCCGCAGTCGCGGCGCTGGCCGGCTTCCTCGTGCTCGGCCAGGATCTCGGCGCCCGCGCGCTGCTCGGTATCGCGCTGGTGGTGATCGCCTCGGTCGGAGCGTCGCGCAGCGCCACCGAGGCTCCGGTCGCCCTTTGACGATTGGGCTCGGGCGCGGAGTCTCTATGCTGTATGTCTGCTGCTCTTCGGGTCTCTCAGGCTCGCTCTCTATCCGCCGAGCAGCGAATCCCTTCCGAGAGCGCCGAAGGAAACTGTGGGATGGCAGGTCCAGGTCCGATGAGCCCAGAGGCCGAAGGGCCGTGGCTGCGACGGCTGCTCGACGTCGGCTACACGCTGACGACCGAGCTCGACCAGCGCGTCGTGCTGGACCGCGTCTTGGAGACGGCGCGCGAGATCACAGGCGCGCGGTATGCCGCGGTCGGGATCTTGAACGAGCGGCGGACCGAGCTGGCGCAGTTCCTGACCTCGGGCGTGGACGATGCCACGCATCATGCGATCGGAGACCTCCCACGCGGGCGCGGTGTGCTGGGTGCGCTGATCGAGAAGCCGCAGCCGCTGCGCCTCGGTGACGTGGGCCAGCACCCGACCAGCTACGGCTTCCCTGCCGGGCATCCCGTGATGCGCGGCTTCCTCGGCGTGCCGGTGGTGATCCGCGGGCACGTGTGGGGCAACCTGTATCTGACGGAGAAGGACGAGGGCGAGTTCACCGAGGCGGACGAGGAGGCGGCGGTGATCCTCGCGCGGTGGGCGTCGATCGCGATCGAGAACGCGCGGCTCTATGAGACCAGTGAGCGTCGCCGCGAGGAGTCCGAGGGGACCGCGCGCGGCCTCGAGGCAACCCGCGACGTCGCAGCCGCGATCGGCGGCGAGATCGCTCTGGAGCACGTGCTCGAGCTGATCGCCAAGCGCGGGCGTGCGCTCGTGCGCGCCAAGAGCCTCGTGATCATGCTCCGCGAGGGTGAGGAGCTGGTCGTGCACACCAGCGCCGGCCACGTCCGGGAGATGCGGGGCGTCAGGCTGCCGATCTCCGGCTCCACTTCGGGGCAGGTGCTTGAGCGCCGGGTGCCCGAGCGGATCACCGACGTCGCCGCGAGGCTGCGGATCGACCCGAGCAAGTTCGGGGTGAGCGACCCGCAAACCGCGCTGCTCGTGCCGATGCTCTATCGCGGCGACGCGGTCGGCATCCTGGCGGCGTTCGATCGCGATGAGGACGGAGGGCTGTTCGACGAGGACGACGAGCAGACGCTGCGCACGTTCGCTGCGAGCGCCGCGACCGCCGTGACGCTCGCCCAGAGCGTGGCGGCCGACCGGCTGCGGAGCTCGCTCGCCTCCGCCGAAGGCGAGCGGCGTCGCTGGGCGCGCGAGTTGCACGACGAGACATTGCAGGGCCTGGCCGGCCTGCGACTGCTGATCTCCGCGGCACTGCGCCGCAAAGATCCCGATCAGCACGAGCAGACGATGCACACTGCGGTCGAGCACATCCAGCGAGAGATCGAGAACCTGCGGACGATCATCACCGAGCTTCGCCCCGCGGCGCTGGACGAGCTCGGACTGAAGATCGCGATCGAGACGCTGCTCGACCGTCACCGCGAGCAGGGCGGGCTGCAGATCGCCGGCGAGCTGACGCTGCCGAACCCCGAGAATGGAGCAGCGCGGCTCGACCGTGACCTGGAGAGCGCTGTCTACCGCCTCGTGCAGGAGGCCCTGACGAACGTCGCAAAGCACGCCGAGGCGAGCACCGTGCGCGTCACCGTCGCCGAATCCGACGGAGCGCTTCAGGTCGAGGTCCAAGACGACGGCAAGGGCTTCGACCCCGAAGCCGCCAGCCAAGGCTTCGGACTGGAAGGGATGCGCGAGCGGGTCAGCCTCGCGGGCGGCACGCTCAGCATCAGCCCCAGCGAGCCTGGAACACTCGTTAGTGCGCGCCTGCCGATCGGCGCTACCGCGGGCGTGCCGATACACCAGGCGGCGGGCTAGCGCAAACTCGTCCTCTCATCTCCCGGTGAGCGACCGTCGCCGAGCGGCGACGCGCGGGCTGACGTACTCCTCCCCATGCGCGGCAGCCCACACAGCCGGCGCCAGCTCGGTGTCGGCCTGATCCTTCAAGACGAAGCCGAGCGCCCCGGCGGCCAGCATGTGCTGTGCGACGACCGGGCTCTCATGCATGGTGAGGAGCACCACCTGCGTGTCGGGCGCTCGTCCACGTAGCTTGCCGATCGTCTCGCGGGCAGCGTCGCCCAGCATGCCGAGGTCGAGCACGAGCACATGCGGTCGCTCGCGGACTTGACGTAGAACCGACTCGAGGTCATCTGCCTCAGCGACCACCTCGATGCCCTCCTCCGCATCCAGCAGCACTCGCAGGCTGCGACACAGCAAAGCGTGATCCTCCCCCAGAACGACTCGAATCGGCGAGGACGCCAAAGACTCCAGCACCCCGTCGGCCGGAAGCGACACCAGGTGCAAGTCAGCCATGCGCTTCAGCGTCCGGCGGCGTGTACAGCTCGTGCGCAACCTGCTCGGCCCAGGCGCGAATCTGGTAGTCGCCGCTCACGGCCTGCTGCCCCGCACGTCAATGCGAGGCGGCACCCGTCGGATGGGATGGCACGCCATATCGCAGAGCATGCGCGAGCGAGCACCGGATGGCATCAGGAGAGTGCCGACCTCCGCGGCGGCGAACTACGGAGCTCGATCGCGCCAGAGGCGGCCGCGGAGCCGGATATACACTGCCGCGTTGTATGGCACCTCGCGCCAGCCAGATTGGCGGCAACGCGACCCACTGTGCACTGGTGCTCGCCGCCACCGCCTCGCTCGCGGTCATTCTGGGGCTCTCCACAGCGCCAGGCGCCGCCGCCTCGAAGCGCAGCAGGATGGCGAGCAGCTGCCCGAGGCAGGCCAGGGCCGCCCTGCCGCTGTCTGCCAACGCCCGCCGACACGCCGCACGGGCAGCGCTGGCGGCGGCACCCGAGCGCTACAGGGGCCTCGATGTGGAAGGCGCGACGGTCGTCTGGTCGAAGCTCGCGACCAAAGCGGGACCGCGCGGCGAAGAGGTCGCCTTCCAGTGCGGCAAGACGATCCGGGCGAGGACCGTAGTCGTGGAACTTTGCTTCCCGAAGGAGCTGCCGAGCGCGAGCCTGTCCGAGGGAGTCGTCTTCGTCTCGCGCTTCACGCGCGGCTACCGGGTCTGGGAGGTCGCCCACTGACCGGCCGCGAGACGGCCGACCGGCGCCCTCAGCCGAGCGGCGCAGGGCGCCGTCCCTGACTCGTCGCGAGCTTCGTCTCGTACAGATGCTTGTCGGCCCGCGCGAGCGGCGCCGCCAAACCCTCGTCGCGCAGCCACTCGCTGATACCGATCGACCATGCAACGGGGTCATCGCCGCTGCACAGGCGTTTGAGCACGGCGTCCGCGCCTGCCGGCTCGGTGCCGGGCAGCAGCAGCACGAACTCGTCGCCGCCGTGGCGTGCAAGCACGTCGCTCGGGCGCATGCGCTCGCGCCACTGCCGGCCGAGGCCGGCGAGCAGCTTGTCGCCGGCGGCGTGACCGGCGCTGTCGTTGATCTCCTTGAAGTTGTCGAGGTCAATCACCGCCAGCGTCAGCGGCGTGCCCGTCCGATTCGCAACCGCGCGCTCGCGCTGCGCGGCCGCCAGGAAGCCGCTGCGGTTCAGCAGCCCGGTGAGCTGATCGGTGCCGATCTGGCGGCGAAGGCTCTCGCTGAGGTTCCCCAGCAGGATGCAGATCGACCAGATCGTGACGGTGACCACCAGCCAGTAGACGATCACGTGCGACAGGTGCCCGAGCAGCAGTCCGGCGCCGAAGCCCACCGAGATCAGGAGCCCGAGGACGTTCACTGCTCGTCGCGGAAAGAAGTGGGCGGCGTAGATCACGATCCAGGGGTACGCGAACGCCGCGAGCATCATCCCCCCGTCGGTGCTCGCGCGCGTGATCAGAGCGCTCGTGGCAACCGCGCCCGCGCCCGCGAGCAGCTCGAAGCCGAGCAGGCTGATTCGGGTTGCGAACAGCCAGATGACGAAGCCGCCGAGTATCGTCACGACACCAGCAGCGGCAATGAGCCGCGTCGGCTCGCTGGCGCTGATCGGGAACACAACCGTCGCGAGGGCGATCAGCGCCTTGAACTCGAACAGCAGCGCCAGCGACCACGCCATCGCCGGGCGATCGGCCGTCACGCGTCGTGCGAACGCGCGCAGCAGCGCGGGACCGGCCGCGCGCGGCGGCATCTCTGCGGCGAGCCCTGACTCCGTGAAGCCCGGCCGCTGCCAGAGCAGCTGAGACGATTCAGTGCGCATCGCGTGTCCATATATTCGTCTCGACGATGTGCGCGCTTGAGGAATGACGCCACCGGCACGGACATGTGGCTGCCTCTTGCGTCATTGCAGATTGCGCCGCGGCGGCGCCGTCGCGAGGCTGGGCGGCGACGAGTTCGCGGTGCTCATGGAGCCCTCACCCGACTCGCCGGCGGGGGCGCTGGTGCTCGCCGACCGCGTGCTCGAGGCGGTGCGCGACGAGCTAACGGCGATCGTCAACATCGGCCGCGTGCTCTCGCTCGTCACGATCGCGGAGGGAATCGAGCAGCCAGAGCAGCTGGCGATGGTGCGAGAGCTGGGCTACGACCTCGTCCAGGGCTACCTGCCGGGTCGTCCTCAATCCAGCGAGGAGTACGCACGCCTGCTCGCGAGCGACGCGGTGTCGCTCATCGCGAGCGGCTGAGCTCGCCGCAGATCGCGGCTAGGATGCCTCGACGGCGGCCGCCAGCTCGGCCATGCTCACGTCGAGCGCTTTGGCGATCTGGCGCACGGTCGTCCATGCGGGGCTCGCCTGCCCGAGCTCGATGCGTGCAAGTGAGCCGGTCGTGATCCCAGAACGGTACGCGAGTGCTTCCTGAGTGGCGCCCCGCTCCACGCGCATGCGGCGCAGAACGGTAGCGAGGGCGGGATCGGGCGCAAGCTGCCTCGGCATCCCGGGAACATCCCACGCCATGCACGTCTAGGTCCATGCCTTCCACTGCCCATCGTCAGCTGCCTATCGCTTGCGGTGCATTGTCTGCACCATATCGTACACACGGTTTGTGACGGATCATCCGCTGCGCATCGTATTAGCTCGACTGGTTCGACTCGCTCATCACGCGCCGGTAGCGACGGGTGCGCGGGTGCTGCTCCAGCAGCCCCACCGCCATCCACGTGCCGATGTAGCGGTGCGTGGTGCTCGGGGACAGATCCAGCTGCTTGGCGACGTCCGTGAGCTCGCGCTCGCCACCGTCCGGCGGGAACGCTCCGAGCACGAGCAGCGCGCGCAGCGTCGAGCGCGAGTACGTCGCGTCGTCCAGCAACGGCACCAGCGCGCCGCGCAGGCCCGCGAGACGCTCCAGCCCATCCGGCAGCGCCTCCAGGGGCGACCCGCCCTGGACCTCGCGCACGACCCGCGCCACCTGCCGCTCGGTGAGCGTGATCGTCACGCTGCGCTCCGAGCTCACCTGAGCCCCCCGCCGACGCCGGCGGCCGGCAGCGGTCTCGCGCTGTCCTGCGCCGGGCTCACTGCGCGAGCCTGTAGCGACGCGTACCGGGGTCGCGCTCGACCAGACCGACGGCCACGAGTGTCTGCAGATAGCGGTGCACGGTGCTCACGTTCATGTCAAGCATGCGCGCGAGCTGGGCGTTGCCCATGTAGCTGCCGTCGCCCGGCAGCGAGGCCACGAGCAGCAGACCGGACAGCAGCGATCGCGACAGACGCGGGTCCTGCAGCTGCGCCGGGCGTGTCGCGAGCGTGCCACGCACCCGGTCGAGGCCGGCCAGGAGCACCGGCATGCTGCCGCCGTCCGCCGCCGCGCGCACGACGCGCTCGACCTGCGCGGGCAGCAGCTCGATCACGGCCCCCCTGGTGTCGTGCTCGCCCCGCGCGGCTCCGCGTGCTCGACGCGCGCCGCGAACCGGCGAGGAGCTGGGATTCTTCGTGCCACTCACAGTCACACGACGATCATGGCGACTGCCCGATCATCTGAATAGTCACGCGTGACGGGTTGTCAGCTGAGAACATCACACACGCGCCGCATCATCCGATTGTGCGAACGATGCGCCCATTCCCAGCTCTTCAAAATCCGCGCGGCAGCGCCATATTTGCCGTATGATTCGGTTGACCAAGATCCGATCTGTACGAGGAACAGATGCCCGCAAGAGCCGTCGGCAAGGAGCAGTTGACAGGATCGCCTCTGCAGGGTGTGCTGCTCGCGCTGCTGCTGGGCGAGCACGAACAGCAGCTGCACGGCTACATGCTCACCACGCTCGTGGAGCGCCGGCTCGGCCCCGCCTGGGGAGTCACCCGCCAGAGCGTCTACGGCGCGCTGAACCGGCTCGAAGAGGAAGGCCTCGTGACCTCCTCCTGGAAGACCGCCGCGCTCGACGGCGGCGGCCACCGCCAGCGGGTGTATGCCGCGACCGATCAAGCCGAGAGCGCGCTCTCGGCTTGGATTCGCAGCCCCGCCTCCAAGGAGCCCGTGCGCGTGGAGCTGCAGGCCAAGATCGCGATGTCGCGCGCGCACGACGCGCCCGAGCTCTTGAAGGCGCTGGACGCCTACGAGCGGGAGTGCTTCGAGATGCTGCGCCAGACCAACGAGGCCGAGGTCCCGATGGGCTCGTGGGCGGGGCTCGCGATGAACCTCACGCGAATGGCGGTCGACGAGAGCATCCAGGCGGAGCTCAGATGGGTGACGATGGCCCGCCGCTGGATCGACGACTTCCTAGCGGAGAGCGCCACAGACACGACTCGATGAGCCTTCTGTCGCTCAAGCACGTCAGCAAGCACTACCCCGAGGGGCGTACCCAGCTGCGGGTGCTCGACGACGTGTCGCTCGAGATCGACGCCGGGGACTTCATCGGCATCTGGGGGATGCGACGCTCGGGCAAGACGACGCTGCTGCGGGTCATCGCCGGCATCGAGCTGCCCGACGCGGGCGAGGTCCGCTTCGACGGGCGCGAGCTGACGAGCATGTCGGCCGACGCGCGCGCGAAGCTGCGACGTCACGACGGCATCGGCTTCGTGCGCACCGAGTGGCTGCCCGGACGCAACAAGCCCGTCGTCGAGCACGTGGCGCTGCCGCTGCTCAGCGACGGCATGAGCCTCAGGGACGCCAAGGAGCCCGCCCACCTCGCGCTCGCCCGGCTGGGCGTGTCCGACTGCGCCTATCTGCCCGTCGATCGCCTGTCGCGTGGCGAGCGGATCCGCGTCGGGATCGCGCAGGCGCTCGTGCATCAGCCGCGGCTGATGCTGTTCGACGAGCCGCCGGTGCCGCTGAGGCCGACCGACGCGGTCGAGCTGTACCGGCTCCTGGGCTCGCTCGGCCGCGACTCGAACATCGCGATCGTGGTCGCCTCCGAGGACGCCGCGCCGATCAAGCGAGCACGGCGGATGATGTCGATCGACGATGGCACGCTGCGCTCGATGGACCAGCAGGCACTGGTCGTCGAGTTCCCCGACCAGCGATCGGCTGCAAGGACACGTTCACAGCTGTGAACGTCCTTGAGCTGCGCGACGTCGTCAAGCACTATCCCAGCGGCGAGGAGCTCATCCGCGCGGTCGATCATGTCTCGCTGACGATCGCGGAGGGCGAGCTCGTCGGGCTGTACGGACCCAGCGGATCTGGCAAGACCACGCTGCTGCTGATCGCCGCGGGGCTGCTGGCGCCAGACCAGGGCAGCGTGCGCTTCGACGGCCGCGAGCTCGCGCAGATGAGCGCCGCGCAGAGCGCCGCCTACCGCCTGCGCGACGTGGGCTTCGTGTTCCAGACGTTCCACCTCATCGGCGGAGCCTCCGCGCTCAACAACGCCGCGATCAAGCTCCTGGCCGACGGCCTCAGCCTCAGGGAGGCGCAGCGAGAGGCGCAGCCGTGGCTCGAGCGGGTCGGTCTCGGCGCGCGCGCCGAGCACCCCCCCGAGCGCCTGTCGATGGGCGAGCGCCAGCGCGTGGCGATCGCGCGAGCCCTGGTCAACGAGCCCCGGCTGCTGCTCGCCGACGAGCCCACCGGCAACCTCGACTCCGTTCGCAGCGGCGAGACCCTCGCGCTGCTCCGCGACATCTGCCACGAGCGCCGGATCCCGGGGCTGCTCGTCACACACGACCCGCTCGCCGGTCACTTCGTCGACCGCGTGCACACGCTCAAGGACGGGTGCATCCACGACGGGCTGCACGCGGAGCTGGGCGTGGCGTCGATTCGATGACGCGGCGTGCCCGGCCCCGCCTGACGCTGCTGGGGATACGCCCGAGTGCACTGGTGGACCTTTACCGCTGGCGCCTGAAGGACCACCGGATCCAGGAGCTGCTGGCCGGGATGGGCATCGCCGTCGGCGTGGCGCTGTTCTTCGGCGTGCTGCTCGCCAACTCGAGCATCGAGGGATCGGCCGGGCAGCTGCTGCATGCGGTCACCGGCTCGGCGCGCATCGAGCTCGCGGCACGGTCCTCCAGCGGCTTCGACGAACGCCTGACTCGCGACGTGCGAGCGCTGCCCGGCGTCGCCGTGGTGGCGCCGATCCTCCGCGAGAGCGCGACGGTGGTCGGACCGAAGGGGCGCCAGCCGGTGCAGCTGCTCGGCGTGACGCCGGCGCTCGTCGCGCTGCGGACTGCCGCCGTCAAGAACCTCGGCGCCGGCACCACGCTGCTCGCCGGCGGCATCGGACTGCCCAGCGTGGTCGCCAACGCGATCGGCGCCCAGCCGGGCGAATCGGTGACGCTGCTGTCCGGCGGAGACGCTCACACGGCGGTCGTGCGCGCGGTGCTCGCGGGTCAGATCATCGGCCCCGTGGCGAGCAGCCCGATCGCGATCGCTCTGCTGCCGATGGCGCAGATGCTCACGGGGCTGCAAGGACGGATCACCGACGTGTGGATCCAGCCGCGCGCGGGCGCCGACGCGCTCGTCGAACGCGAGCTGCGCCGGCTCGCCGGCGGGCGCCTGGACGTGGAGCCGACGAACCGCGAACTGCAGCTGCTCAACGAGGCCAGCCAGCCGTCCAGCCAGTCCACCACGCTGTTCGCGGCGATCAGCGCGATGGTCGGCTTCCTGCTGGCGCTCAACGCGATGCTCCTCACCGTGCCCGAGCGGCGTCGGTTCGTCGCCGAGCTGCGCACGCAGGGCTTCGGTCCCAGCCAGGTGCTCCTGATCCTCGGCTCGCAGGCGGCGATGCTCGGCCTCGTCGCGTCGATCGCGGGCGTCGGCGTCGGCTACCTCCTGTCGCACACGCTGTTTCACTCCGTCCCCAACTACCTCACGTTCGCGTTCCCCATCGGCCCCTACCAGGTCGTCCACGTCACGACCGTGCTGCTGGCGATCGGGTGCGGTCTGCTCGCGGCGTTGATCGCGTCGCTGCCGCCGATGCTCGACCTGCGCCCCGGCCAGCCCGTCGATGCCGTGCTGCACGAGGCCGGCGAGGCGGGCCAGGGGATCGGCGCGCGGGCGATCATCGGGTTCGCGGTGGCGGGCGGCGCGCTGCTGGCGGCGGTGACGGTGATCGTGCTCGCGGCGCCCGGTCTGACGATCGTCGGCGGCATCCTGCTGGCGCTGGCTGCGCTGTGCCTGATCCCGGCCGTGTTCGCGGCGCTCGCGTGGGCGATCACACCGGTCAGCGAGCGCATCAGCGGCAGCATGCTCGCGCTCGCCGTCGTCGAATTCCGCGCCACCGCGACGCGCTCGATCGCGCTGGCCGGCGTCGCCGCGCTGGCCGTCTACGGCAGCGTGGCGATCCAGGGCGCGCGGCACGACCTCAGCAACGGCCTGAACGCCGCGATCACGCAGTACCTCGCGACCGCCGACGTGTGGGTGACGACCGGGGAAAACGTGTTCACAACCGACAGCTTTCGCGCGAACGGAGCGGTGGCCGCGATCGCACGCGCGCCGGGCGTCTCCTCTGTGCGCGTCTACCAGGGAGGGCTGCTGGACGTAGGCAACCGCCGCCTGTGGATCAGGGCCAGGCCACCGACCGACTCGGCGATGCTGCAGTCCAGCCAGCTGCTGCGCGGCGGCCTCGTGCGCGCGACCCGGCTGCTCCGCCAGGGCGGCTGGGCGGCCATCTCCCAGGGCTTCGCCGACGAACGACACCTGAATGTTGGAGACAGCTTCGTGCTTCCGACGCCGTCCGGCTCGGCGCGCTTCGGGGTGGCGGCGATCACCACCAACGTGGGCTGGCCGGCCGGTGCCATCACCCTCTCCTCGCTCGACTACCAGCGCTATTGGCAGACACGCGAACCCGCCGCGCTCGAGGTCAACCTGAAGTCCGGTGTGACGCCCGCGCAGGGCGCTCGCTCCGTGCGCGCCGCGCTGGGCCCGCGTCCCGGGCTGCGGGTGCAGACGAGCGCCGCCCGCGAAGCGCAGTTCAGGAGCGAGGCCGGCCAGGCGGTTCAGAGCCTCGTCGAGATCTCGACGCTGCTGCTCGTGGTGGCCGCGCTGGCGGTGGCTTTTGCCCTGAGTGCGGCCATCTGGCAGCGTCGCAACCGCCTGTCGTCGCTGAAGTCGCAGGGCTTCGACAGCCGTCAGCTGTGGCGCGCGCTACTGCTCGAGAGCACGATCGTGCTCGGCATAGGTTGTGCCGACGGCGCCGTGCTGGGCGTCTACGGCCATGCGCTCGCGAGCCGCTGGCTGCGACTGTCAACCGGCTTTCCCGCACCGTTCTCGCTCGGGGTGGACCGTCTGCTGCTGACGGTGATGCTGCTCGCGGGCATCGCGCTGGTGGTGGTCGCGGTGCCCGGACTGTCCGCCGCGCGGGTGTCTCCGAGCGCCAGTTTCCAGGAGTGAAACCCGCTCTCTCCGAGCAACGATCCGAACAGGTGAATGTCCTGATGAGCCGACTCGCGCGAAGCTGTAGACATGGGGAGAGCTCGCGATCTGATCGCATCCGCGGGTGCGTTCGCGCAATTGGCGTGTCGCTACTGGCTCGACGTGTTTCCGGCGATCTGCCGGGAGGCGCGCTTCTGGAGCGAGCGCGCCGCGCGCATCCCCGACCCGCTGCTGCGCCGGGTGGCGCTCGACAGCCTGCGCGAGAAGCGCGGGAACATCGAGGGCGCGGGCGCGTTCGCGGCGCTCGTGCCACAGCCCCAACGCGCGCTGGTCGTGCGCATGCTGATCGCGTGGCAGGCCGCCTACGACTACGTCGACACGCTCTCCGAGGAGCCCAGCGCCGACCGGCAGGCCAACGGCCGCCAGCTGCACCTGGCGCTGCTGGCGGCGCTCGAGCCGGGTCCGCGCCACGACGACTACTACGCGCACAACACCTGTAGCGACGACGACGGCTACCTGGAAGGCATGGTCGACGCGGTGCGCGCCGCGTTCTCGGCACTCCCCGGCAGCGGCGCCGTGGCGGCCCCCGTGCAGCGGGCCGCGATGCGGATCATCGTCTATCAGAGCCTCAACCACGACGATCACGGCGCGCTCGCGGAATGGGCCGATGCCGAGACACCGCCCGACAGCGACCTGCACTGGTGGGAGACGGCCGCCGCCGGCGCCTCCTCGCTGGCGGTCCTGGCCCTGCTGACGCTCGCCCCGGACCCGCGCGTGAGCACAGACCACGTGACGGCGATCGAGCGCGCGTACTTCCCCTGGATCGGCGCCCTGCACACGCTGCTCGACAGCCTCGTCGACCTGCGCGAGGACGCTCGCGCAGGCCAGACGAGCCTGCTGGAGCACTACGAATCGGCGGCGGAGGCAGCCGCTCGCATGCGGATGCTCGCGTCGCGCTCGCTGCGCAGCGCGCAGTCGCTCCCCCACGGTCGCCAGCACGCGTTGATCACGCTCGCCATGGCCAGCCTCTACCTGACCGCACCCGAGGCGACGTCGGCGAGCGCCGGGGTCGTCTCGCGCGGGATCGTGGAGGCGCTGGGACCGCTGCTCAGCCCCAGCATGGCGATCCTCGCCACCCGGCGCGCCGCCAAGAGCGTGCCCCGCATGCTGTCCCACGGGAGCCGCGAGCGCCAGCGCGCGCGCGACACCGTGCAGCACAGCGCGTACACCGTCCGCCGGCTGGACGCACGCAACGATTTCCTCGGAAGATGCGGAATCAGAGCCGGCCAGCTCTTGCATTACTCGGGCGATGTTTCTAGGTTCTCATCAGACGCGGTTCCGAGCCGTAAAGAGCGAGGCCACTGAGGTGTGAGGCCGCGCCACCCGAACTGGAAGGCCCCCGGGCCGGAAGGGAAAGGTTCCTCGAGCGGCTCTGGGCCGCGTCGCTTTCGTTAAGCGCAGGGATCGAAGCGCTTGCCGTTGAGCGCGAGGTTGTAGCGGGCGCCCATGATCCCGGCGGCTTCGTCTGCCGCGCAGAAGCGCTTCGGCGCCAGCTTGTACTCGGCGTTCAGCACGGGCTTGCCGGCGGCGAGATAAGGCTGGAAGTCGGCGCATTCGCGGTACTGGTTGCACTGCTCGGTGAGCGCGCCGTCGAAGTACGGCTGCTGTTCGAGCGTCTGTTCGCCGTCGTTCTTCTGGAGCACGGCCATCCCCAGCGAGTGGACCTCGCCGGCGACCCACTCGTTGTACGCGAGCTGCTGCGGTGCGGTAAGCGGGAAGCCGGTCTTGTTGGCGTAGCCTTCCATGTTGTCCGGCTCAACCGCGTCGAAGCCCTTTTCCCGGCACATCTGAAAGCGCGCCGTCATGATCGGCTCGAGCACGCTGAGCTGGCGGATGTCCAGCCAGCGCTCGCCGGGCCAGCCGTTGGAGCGTCCCAGCACCGCCTTGGGGAACTGCGAGTAGTCCGGGCGGAAGTCCTCTGCCGTGCCGACGTCGATGTAACAGATCACGTGCTTGCCTTCGGCGTGCAGCGCCGCCACCTCGGCGGCGCCGGTTTCGAAGCCGTCGATGTCATACGCGGCCACCGGCTCGCCGCTTGGAACGGCCCCCTGCAGCTGCCAGTACCACGTCAGTCGCTGCGGCGGCGTCCACCAGCCGGCCTGCGCGCGCGCCGCGCCCGCTCCCACGAGCTGCGCGGCCGCCGCGAGCGCCAGCGCCACGGCGGCCGCCGCCGCCATCGCCCCCGAGATCCGCCGCCGCGCGCCCACATTCATCGGCGCTTGATGCTAGGGCACCACGGCGGTACGCGTCGCGCTTGACAGCGCACGCCCGCGCGAGCGCCGGGTGAATGCTGTGACGAGCCTCATCGTGCTCTTAGCGCGGGCTTAGGCACGGGTTACCGGCAGTTCAGCGCCGCTCGCGATCGTATTCGCACTGCCATGCACGCCATCGACCCGAACACCCTCGCCACCGCCGTCGCCCCCCACCTCTTCTGGATCACCAGCCGCGCCGCCGGCACCGCGGCGCTGCTGCTCTCCAGCCTGTCGGTGTGTGTCGGCCTGCTGATGGGCGGGCGCATCGTCAAGGGCCACCGCGCGGAGCTGCGGGTGCTCCACGAGGCGCTGTCGCTGGCGACGCTCGGGGCGCTGTTCGCGCACGGCCTCGCGCTGCTCGGCGATGGCTACCTGAACGCGAGCCTCGCCAACATCGCGGTCCCGTTCCTCGGCAGCTACAAGACGCTGTGGACGAGCACCGGCATCATCGCGTTCTGGGCGCTGCTGGCGCTCGGCCTCTCCTACTACGCCCGCGGACGCATCGGCGTCGCGCGCTGGCGCAAGCTGCACCGCTTCACCGCGCTCGCGTGGGTTCTCGGTCTCGTGCACTCGCTGGGAGAGGGAACCGATGCCGGTCAGATCTGGTTCCTGGCGATGCTCGCCGCGGTCGCCCTGCCGGCGCTGGGCCTGCTGGTCAACCGGCTGCTGGGGTCCGCCCCCGTACCACGCAGCGCCGACGCAGCGCCGATCCCGCAGCCGAGCGTGGCGCGATGACAAGGTCGGCGCGCACAGCCGGGCAGCTCGACGCGAAGGCGCTCGCGAGAATCCGCCGCGAAGCCATGCGCCAGCGTGCGCGCCGCATCCGGCGGGCGGTCGCGGGCCTCACCGCGGCGCTGTTCGCGACCGCGTTCCTCGTCATCTACGTCCAGCTGGCCTCCGGTCACGATCCCGCGCTCACGGCCAACGCCGCCAAGCGGCGTGCCGCGACGACGAGCACGACGAGCTCCGAATCGACAGGCGAATCGAGCTCCTCCACCGGTGAAGAATCGGGCTCGTCCACGGGCGAATCCACCGCCGGCGAAGAATCGACGAGCGAAGAATCCGGTGGCGCCTCCGCGGTGACCACCTCGCAGTCATGAGCTCTCAACGCGAGGCCAGCGACGAGTTCGACTGCTTCGGCTCCCGTTGCGGCGCCGTCGTGTCCGGCCCCGGGCAGGCCGGCTCGGCCGGGGACGCCGTGGCGCTGGTCAGGCGCGCACTGCTGGCGTGGCACCAGCGCTTCTCCCGCTTCCTGGCGGACAGCGAGCTCTCGCGGCTGAACGGCGACCCGCGAAGGACGGTGCCCGCGAGCCCGATGCTTGCGCGCTTCGCGCAGGCGGTGCGCGAAGCGGGAGCGATGAGCGGCGGTCTGGTCGACTCGACGCTGCTGCGCCAGGTCGAGGACGCGGGCTACGCCGGTGACCTGCGCGACTCACTGGGCCTCGCCCGTGCGCTCGCGCTCGCCCCCGCGCGCAGGCCCGCCGCCGCCGCCCACGCCCGCCGCTGGCACGAGATCGAGGTGGACCTGGCGGCCGGCACGGTGACGCGCCCGCCGGGGCTCGCGCTGGACAGCGGCGGGCTCGCCAAGGGGCTGTTCGCGGACGTGCTGGGCGAGACGCTGGCGACGCATGAGAGCTTTGCGATCAACTGCGCCGGCGACCTGCTCGTGGGCGGCGCCGCCGGGGTCGCGCGCCCGGTCAGGGTGCAGAGCCCGTTCGACGAGCGCGTGCTGCACACGTTCGTGCTCACGCGCTCGGGGGTCGCGACGAGCGGCATCGGACGGCGCAGCTGGCTGGGTCGCGACGGGGTGCCCGCTCACCACCTGCTCGATCCCGCCACGGGCCGGCCGGCGTTCACGGGCATCGTGCAGGTGACCGCCGTCGCGCGCACCGCGCTGGCGGCGGAGGTCAAGGCCAAGGCCGCGCTGCTCAGCGGTCCGCGCGCGGCGGCCGGCTGGCTTGGCGAGGGCGGCGTGATCGTGTTCGACGACGGCTCGCACCAGGTGATCGCGCCGCCGCCCGTGGTCACGCTGCGCGAGCTCTCGCCGCACCGGCGGGCGTCCGTGGCGGCTCAGGCGAGCGTGGCGGCAACCGATGTCGGTGCCGTGGCCGCGTAGGCGGCGGGCTCGGGGAGGGTCGGCGGGTGCGATACTCGCCGACCATGCGTGCGCTCGTGCAGAGGGTCAGCCGCGCCGGCGTGCGGGTGGACGGCAGCGATCGTCGCCGAGATCGGGCCGGGGCTGCTGGTGCTGCTGGGCGTCGCGCGCGACGACGGGGAGCTGAGGCGGAGCGCCTGGCCGCGAAGGTGCGCGCGCTGCGCGTGTTCGCGGACGCCGACGGCAACATGAACGAGGCGCTCGGCGAGCGCGAGATCCTGTGCGTGAGCCAGTTCACGCTGTACGGCGACGCGCGGCGCGGCAACCGCCCGAGCTTCGTGGCGGCCGCCCCCTCCGAGCATCGCCGAGCCGCTGTACGAGCGCTTCTGCGAGCGCGCGGGCGCCAAGCGCGGCGTGTTCGGCGCGCACATGGCAGGTGGAGCTGGTCAACGACGGGCCGGTGACGCTGCTGCTCGAGACCTGACGCTCCGGCCGCGTCGCGCGCTCGCGCCCTCTCGCGCTACTCCCCTTCGCGCGCGGCCCAGCGCTCCGCCCACGCCTCGAGCGGCGCGTAGACGTCGAGCAGACGCCGGCCCTCGCCGGTGAGCGATAGCCGTCGGCGCCCAGCTCGACGACGCCCGGCGGCGCGCAGCTCGCGCAGCCGCTGGTTGAGCACGCTCGAGGACATGCCCTCGCAGCGCTCCTGCAGCGCGCGGAACGCGAGCGGCCCGCTCGCGCAGCTCCCAGATCACGCGCAGCGCCCAGCGCCGGCCGAGCAGGTCGAGCAGCGCCATGATCGGCCGCCCGCTGGCGCGAGCCGCGCGCGGGCTGCCCGGGCCGCGGCGCTCGCGCGACCGCGCGTCATCCGCGCCGAGGCGCTTCGGAAATCAGATGCGCATCCGATACGCATCCCCCTTCGCGCTGTGAAAATCGAAGCATGACCGATCGGAGTGTAACGACCGATGCCCGACCAGACCCCCCGCATCGCGCCGCTTGAGCCGCCCTACGCGCCGGACATCGAGGCGCATGCTCGCCAAGTGGATGCCGCCCGGCGAGCGACGCGTCGAGCCGCTGCGCGCTGTTCCGCACGCTGGTCGTCCACGAGCAGCTGACGAGCCGCATGCGCCCGCTCGGCGCCGGCATCCTCGGCGCGAGCGCGCACGGTGCCGCGCGCAGCTGCGCGAGGTGCATGATCCACCGCACGTGCGCGCTCACGGGCGCCGCAGTACGAGTGGGGCGTGCACGCGGTCGCGTTCGGCGCGCCGCTGGGCCTCAGCGAGGAGCAGCTGCACGCCACCGTCCACGGGCAGCTGGAGCGATCGATGCTGGGAGCGCCGAGCAGGCGACCGTGTTGCGCCTCGCCGACGAGCTGCACGAGACGAGCACGATCGGCGAGCGAGCTGTGGGAGGGCTTGACGCGCGCGCTTCGACGAGCAGCAGATCATCGAGCTGATCGTGACGGCGGGCTGGTACCACGTGATCGCCTACCTCTGCAACGGCTCGCGGGTCGAGCAGGAGGAGTGGGCGCGCTCGTTCCCGGCGGCGGGCGCCGACGAGCGGGCCGTGGCCACGAGCTGATCAGGGCGCGGGCATGCTGCCGGCGACGCCTGCGCTGCCGACGGCGCCGACGAGCTGCGCCTGGCGCCCGCGCCGGCGGTCGTCCACGTCGCGGTGAAGCGAAGCGGCGCGCATGCCTGGCGCCTTGGCGGTCAGCGTGGCGAGCACCGTCTGCCCGTCTTCGGGGATCGGGCGCGGGCGCGAGCCTGACGGTGCCGCTGACGGCGACTTCGGGATCAGCTGATCGCGTTGCAGCTTCAGCAGCGAGCCGCCTCGCGCCGACGGTCACCGTGCCCGCCGTGCAGGCCGCGGTCGTGCTTGGCTTCGATCGCCGCGTAGCGCGCGATCGCATCGCCGGCGGTCGTCACCGCCGCCGCGGCGAGCTGCAGGTCGGCGCTCGGCGCGCCGCTCCCCGGCGCGGCCGCGAGCGGCGGCTTCTTCTGCGAGCTGCCGCGGGGTACACGCCGACCGTGTGGATCGGCGAGACCGCGGGCGCGCAGGAGGCGTCGAGCGAGTCGAGCGCCTGCGGTTCGGCGACGAACTCCTGCACGAGCGTGGAGCCGCACGCGGTGTCGCCCTCGCCGACCACGTGCGTGGAGTTGGCCAGCTCGATGAAGCGCGCGTGGCCGCCGATCTCGGCAGGACCTTGGGCGACGTCGGCCGGCGGGCGTCCACGTGTCGAATTCGCCGCCGAGGACGAGCACAGGCAGCGAGCTGGGAAACAGCGGCAGCACGCCCGACGTCGGCGGCTGCGGCGACGGTCGGGGCTGGGCCAGTCGCAGGCACGCGGTGTACGCCTCGGTGTTCTGGTCCTGGGCGAGCCACTCGGCGGTGCTGAACGGGGCGAACGTCGCCGCGGGCAGCGCCGCCTCGGCGGCCGCCAGTTCGCTGCGCGCGCACGGCGGGGCTCGGCGCCCATGTCGAACAGCTGCGGGTAGTCGAGGCACGAGACGGCGAGGTACAGCTCGACTGAGTATTCGCGCACGGGCAGCGCCGAAGTACGCCTCGTCGACGGCGAGCCGCTGCGCGTACAGGCGCAGCAGCGGCGCCGGATCGCGGGCGTCGAGCAGCGCGCGGGCGGCGGCGTCCAGCTCGCGGTAGATGTTGCGTGTCCTCGGCGGCGTCGCTGACGAGGTTGACGAGCCCCGACGACTTCCATGCTGACCGTTCTGCATCGCACCGCCGGGTCCCGGCACGACGCCTGAGATCGGGTGCGCGCGCAGGCTTTCGGCGAGCGCGACGATCCGCGGCCACGAGGGGCCGCCCGCGGCATTCGCGCAAGCGGGCGCGCGGCTCGCAGGCGGCGTCGAAGGCGGCGGGCATCGAGTCGATCGTGCTGCGGTACCACGGGTCGAGGTCGACCGTCTCATACGTCGAGTCGAGCATCACGCTGCGCACCAGCTGCGGGAAGCGCGACGGCGAACACCTGCGCGAAGAACGAGCCGTAGGAGTCGCCATACAGGTCGACCTTGCCGAGCGCCGAGCGCGCGCGATCACCGCCGCCAGGTCCTCGGCGGCGGGCGCCGAGTTGAACAGGTCGGAGGCGTGCACCCAGCTGCCGTCGGCGTAGCGCCAGCGATGGTTCAGCGCGGCGGCGCAGCCTGCCGCGGCCTGCTGGAAGGCTTCGCCGCCGGTGGGCCCGGAGAAGTCCTGCAGGGCGGGGCAGCGCAGCGGCGTGCGAGAGCCCCGTGCCGCGGTTGTCGACGGCGAGCATGTTCCAGCGCTCGCAGCAGCGCTCCCGTACATCGCGCTATAGCCGGCCTGCGCACCGGCCGACTGGTAGGAGACCGAGCCGATCGACGGATAGCCCGGCCCGCCCTCGACCGGCACGACCGTGCCCGACGCCTGCCCGCCGGGCGGCGCGGTGGCCGGGTACCAGCGGTAGGCGATCGAGATCTGCGGGCCGCTCGGCGTGCCGCGGTCGAGCGGCACGGGCAGCGTGCCGCAGTAGGCGAGCGGCGCGTTCTGGCACAGCGTCAGCGTCTGCGTGCCCAGATGCAGCTTGATGGCCGGCTGCGCCTGCGCGGCCGCGGTCGTCGCCGCGCAGGCGCACGACAGCGCGAGAGCCAGTGCGCACAGCAACACGATGCGCGGCGAGCGCGCGGCCTCGCCCGCGGCCCGACACCCCGCCCTCCTGGCTCCCCCGGTCATCCCAACCTCTCTCCGCCGCTGAGGAGGAGAAGCTTTGCAGATGCTCCAGCCCGGCACTGCAGCTACCCGCCACGATCGGCTCCTGCCGTGGATCGCAGCCGAGCGCGCCTTCCGCGCGGTCGTGCTGCTCGCCGTGGGGATCGTGCTCGTGACGCACCCGCACGCCAACTGGGCCAGCGACATCGCGCATTTCGCGCAGCACCTGGGACTCGATCCGAAAGACAACTGGGTCCAGCGGATCATCGACGACGTCAGCAAGATCCACGCCAACCAGGATCTGATCTTCGGCTCGGCGGCGATCGGCTACGGGGTGCTGGAGGGCGTCGAGGCCTACGGCCTGTTCACGCACCGCCGCTGGGGCGAGTGGCTGACGGTGGTGGCGACCTCGCTGCTGTTCATCCCGGAGATCTGGGAGCTGACCAAAAGCGCCACCTTCCTGAAGGTCGGCGCGGTGATCGTCAACGTGCTGATCGTGCTCTACCTGCTGCGGCGGCTGCGGCGCTGAGTCACGCCTCGACGGTCACGCCCTTCCAGAAGGCGAAGCGGTCCTTGATCTCGGCCGCGGCGTCCTTCGGCTCGGGGTAGTACCAGGCCGCGTCGGGGTTCACCTGCCCGTCGACCTCGATCGTCTTGTAGCTCGCCGTGCCCTTCCACGGGCAGATCGAGTGCGTGTCGCTGTCGGTGAAGTACTGCGCGTCGATGCTGTCGGCGGGGAAGTAGTGGTTGTTCTCCACCACCACCGTGTCGTCGCTCTCGGCCAGTGTCGCGCCGTTCCAAGTGGCCTTCATGCTCGCTCCTTATCGCCGTTGGCTGGTGGACACAGGGTAGATATGTCGCCAGCCCATCCAAGGAGTGCGTCTGCACCGGCCCCGATAATGACGTTATGAGGCTGTGGCACAGGCACGTCTGGGGCGAGTGGGAGCGCGCCTGGGGCAAAGTCAGCAGCGCCAAAGGCTATGTCCTCGAGCGCAAATGCACCGTCTGCGGTAAGACCCAGACGCAGTTCATCCGCTGAGCACATCCGAGTAATCGCTCAGAGCATCGCCCTCACCCCGGCGAGTGCCCATGCCGTGCGGCGAGATTCAGCCCTCCGTGCTCGATGCCGGGGCCGGCGGCGCGCAATGCGGGCACGATCTCACTCGTGACGAGCCCCGTCTCGGCGGTCATCTCATCGACGATCTCGAACCAGCGCTTCATGTTCGCGGGCGTGTCCAGCAGGAGCGTCAGCACGGGGACGTGGCGGCGGATCGACCAGAACGCTTCGCCATGCGGTCGATGGCCGCCGTGGTAGCCCCACTGCCCGCGCAGCGCCGTCGCCCCCGCGGCGCCCTCCCCGCGCAGGCGGCGGACCAGCGCGCTGTGCACGGGCTGCCCGTCGTGGCGGCTCTGCTCGCTGGTGTACACGACGAGCTTCTGCCAGTAGGCGAGCCCGGCGGCGTCTTCGGCGAGCGGCCTCAGCGGCTCCGCCAGCAGCGCGCCGTCGCGCTTGCACACGCGCACTCGCTCCAGCGTGATCGCGGGGTCGCTCAGCATGCCCTGGATCTCGGCGAGTGCGCGCATGATGCTCTCCCCCTCGCCCACGCTCTGGATCATCAGCGGCACGTCCGCGTTGCGGGCGAAGAACCGTGCACGACGGCGCGCGCCCTGCTGCGTGCCGTCGAGGCCGAGCAGCACGCTCGCGCCGGCCACACCGTGGCGGTGCAGGCAGTCGACGACCTCCAGGTACGCGGCGCGCCCGCCCACCCGCTCCTGGCGGCCGATGTACACGGTGAGCTTGACCGCATCCGACCCCGGCGCGAGCGCCTCGCCGTCGGCGCCGCTCAGCAGGCGCGCGCGCTCCAGCGTGATCGTCCCGTGGCGGCTGAGCGCGCGCACCCCGTCGAGCAGCGGCTCGATGCGCGCCTCGGTGTCCAGCGCGATCGCCAGCAGCGGCAGGTCTTCTGAGAGCGTCAGCAGGCGCTCGGTCTGCAGCCGGTGCTTGATGCCGAAGCCCTCGATCCCGCGCAGCAGCACGCTCGTCCTCACCTTGTGGCGCTCGAACAGATCCATCAGCGCGTCCGCCAGCAGGCGATCGTCGGCGCGGTCGCGCTCGCCGATGTACGCGGTCAGCCGCAGCCCATCCTCGACCATCAGCCGCCCCCCAGCAGCCGGCCGAGCGCCGCCGCGCCCACGCCCAGCGCGAGGCTCAGGGCGATGTTCGCCCACAGCAGCCAGCGCTGCCCGTCCTCGGCGAGACGGTGGGACTCGAGCATCCACGTCGAGAACGTCGTGTAGGAGCCGATCACGGCGGTCCCCGCCAGCAGGTAGGCGTCGCCGCTCAGCGCCAGCCCCACCAGCAGGCCGAGCACGAGCGCGCCCGAGAGGTTGACCAGCAGCGTGCCGAGCGGGAAGCGCGCGCCGGTGTTGACCGACACGAACGCGTCCAGCAGGAACCGCGCGAGCGCACCCAGGCCTCCGAGCACGCCCACCCCCAGCCACAGCGCCACGAAGCTCATCGCACGGGCCTTGCGCGCCTGACCAGCTTGGTGGCGAGGAACACCGCCGCGAGGCCGCCGGCGAGCGTCGCGGCGACGTAGGCGACCGCCAGCGCCACGTGCGCGCCTTCGAGCATTCGCGTCAGCTCGACCATCACCGTGGAGAACGTCGTCAGCGCGCCGCAGATGCCCGTGCCCAGAAACGCGCGACGGTAAAGCGACGGCGGCAGGCGCTCCTGCAGGCGCGTGACGAAGTAGCCGAGCAGCGCCGCGCCGAGCATGTTGACGATGAACGTCGCCCACGGCCACTGCCCGGGATGAGTGGTCCAGCCCTGCGCGAGCGCCGCGCGCGCGATCGCGCCGACGAACCCGCCCGCGAAGATCGCGGCCAGCTCTTGGCGGTCGAGCCTCATCGCTGCGGCCGGACCATATCGGCCGGACCTGCTAGACCCCCGCCTGATGGGTGCACCGGAGAATGTCCCCCTCCGATCGCGCGGGATCCTGCTCCGGCGCGCAGGCGTCGTGCTCTTGGTGATCGCGCTCGCGGGGCTGGTCGTGTTCGCGCTCTCGCGCCTTGAACTCAGTCGCGTCGGCCATGCGCTGGTGACCGCCTCACCCGGATGGATCGCGCTGTCGCTCGCGCTGATGTCGCTGGCGATGGCGATGCGCTCGGTCTCCTGGCATCAGGTGCTGCGCGCGGCGCTGCCCGACACGCCGATGCCGTGGGGCGCGGTCGTGCGCGCGACGATGATCGGCGTGATGGGCTCGGCGCTCGTGCCCGGCAGGATCGGCGAGCCCACGCGCGTGCTCGTGCTCTCGCGCCGGCTCGAGGGGCGCACGCGACACCTGCTGCCGGTGGTGGCCGGCACCGTGTTCTCGCAGACGCTCATCAACCTGGTGGCGCTCGCGATCCTGCTGGCCGTGAGCTTCACGAGTGTGCCGTTGCCGAGCGGCCACCTGGCGGCGATCGCTATCGCGCTCGCGCTGCCGCTGGCGGTGGCCGCGCTCGTCGTCGCCGGCCCGAGGCTGCTGGCGCTCGCGCGGCGCTCGCGCTGGCCGCGCGCCGCGCGCGCGGCGGAGACCGTCAGCCGCATGCTGCAGCTCGCCCGCCAGGGCCTCGTCGTGTTCGCGAGCCCGCGCTACGGGTCGACCGCCGTCGCCTTCCAGCTGCTCGCGTGGGCGCTGCAGTGGGTGGCCTGCTACATGGTGATGCTCGCGCTCGGGCTCCAGTCCGATGGCGGCGCCGTCGCCGCCGCCGCGATCCTGCTGGCGATCAACCTCAGCGCAGTGCTGCCCGCGACGCCGTCGAACGTCGGCGTCTTCCAGGCCGCCTGCCTGGTGGTGCTCGCCGCCTACGGCGTCGGCGCGGGACAGGCGCTCGCCTACGGCATCATCCTGCAGGCCGTCGAGGTCGTGACCGCACTCGCGCTGGGAGTGCCGGCGCTCTTCAGGGAGGGCCTGTCCTGGCGCGACATCCGCCGCAGCGAGGTCGAGGCGGAGTCCGAGCTCCTGTACTAACCGGCGAACGCGCGCAGCGACTGGCGCAGCGAGCTCGTCGTCTGCAGCACCGCCGTCGGCTCGTAGCCGCAGTGGGCCATGCAGTTTTCGCAGCGCGGGTCCTTGCCGCGCCCGTACCGACTCCAGTCGGTCGTCTCGATCAGCTCTTTGTACGTCTTCGTGTAGCCGTCGGACATCAGGTAGCACGGGCGCTGCCAGCCGAACAGCGAGTAGCTGGGGATGCCCCACGCCGTGCAGTCGAATTCGGCCTTGCCCTCGAGGAAGTCGAGAAACAGCGGGCTGTGGTTCAGCCGCCACTTCTTGCGCCGCCCGTCCGCGAACGCCTCACTGAACAGCTTGCGCGTCTGCGACACGCCGAGGAAGTGCTCCTGGTCGGGTGCTTTCTCATACGCGTACGCCGGCGAGATCATCATCTCGTCGACTTCGAGATCGTCGTTGAGGAAGTCCAGCACCTCGCGCACCGTCTTCGGCGAGTCGTGCGTGAAGAAGGTCGTGTTGGTCGTCACGCGAAAGCCCGCCGCCTTCGCCGCCTTGATCGCCGCGACCGCCTTGTCGAACACGCCCTCGCGCTCCACCGACGCGTCGTGGCGCTCGCGCAGCCCGTCCATGTGGACCGCCCACGAGAAGTACGGGCTCGGCTTGAAGTTCTCGAGCTTGCGCTCCAGCAGCAGCGCGTTCGTGCACAGGTACACGAACTTCTTTTTCTTGATCAGTTCCGCCGCGATCACGTGGATCTCCGGATGGATCAGCGGCTCGCCGCCAGCGATCGAGACCATCGGCGCGCCGCTCTCCTCGATCGCGCCGATCGCCTGCTCCACGGGCATCCGCCGGCGCAGCTCGTGCTCGGGGTGCTGGATCTTGCCGCAGCCCGAACACGCGAGGTTGCACTGGAACAGCGGCTCCAGCTCCACGATCAGCGGGAACTTCTCGCGTTTTGCGAGTCGCTGGCGCATCAGGTACCAGCCCATGCGCGTGCTCTGTCTGACTCGTGCCGCCATCTCGCCTACCTTAGACCGCCGGCGTCCACTCGTGAAGTGCGCCCGCCACACGGCGCAGTGCGAGCGCCGCCCGCAGCGCCCCCGCGGCGGCGCGCACGCGCAGCAGCTCGTGCTCGGGGCTGTCGAGCACCACCCGCACGACCCCGAACGGCCGCTCGCCGGCGCCCGCCGCGAGCCACACCGACTCCATGTCCACCGCGATCGCGCCGCCCGCGTGCAACTCCGCGCGGCGCTCGCCGAGCGCTAGGCGCGACACGCACACAACGCCGCCCGTGCGCACCTTCAGCCCCCGCCCTGTGAGCTGCTGCACGAGCTGCGGATGCAGGTCGCAGCGCACGCGCTCCTCGGAGTGCCCTTCGTCGATCGCCGCGTACACCTCCTCCGCGACGATCACTTCGCCCGGCACCGACGACGCGTCCAGACCGCCGCAGAAGCCCAGCACGAGCATCGCGCTCGCACCCGCGCCCGCCGCCGCCAGCTCGCCGGCCGCCGCCATCGAGCGCTTCGGGCCCATGCCCGTCTTGCGCACCTCCGCGCGGCGGGTCGCCGAGGAGATCAGCGCCGCCTCGATCCGCATCGGCGCCGCCACCAGCAGCCGGGCAGCCTTCCCCGCGCCATGGGGAGCATCCTGCGGGGCGCTCACAACGCCACCGCCCCGAGCCCGCCGGCGACGGCCGCCTGCGACGCGGCGCCGCCGCCCAGCGAGCGCGTCACGACCGCCGCGGCAGAGTGCCCGCTCAGCACGGCGCTCTCGAGCGTCGCCGGCCAACCCGTCGCCGTCCACGTGCCGGCCAGCACCAGCCCCGGCACGCCCGTGACCGGACCCGGGCGCAGGCGAGCGACGCCGGGGACGGCGCGGAACGTCGCCGCGTGCTCGCGCGTCGCCATGAAGCCTTCGATCTTCGCCTGGCGCGCGCGGGGGAACAGCTCGCGCAGGGCCGGCAGGTAGCACTCGCGCAGCGCGTCCACGCTCATCTGCATCTCACGATCGGCGCCCGACAGCGACACGGCCAGATATTGGCAGCCCGCTGGCGCGCCGGCGGCCGCCGTGCGGTCGAACACGTACTGCACCGGCGTGCCCACGCCGGCCGCGAACGGCTCGTCGCACACCATCCGGTCATACACCACGTGCAGGTTCACGATCGGCGATCCGCCCAGCTCGAGCAGCGCGCGCGCGGGCTCGCCCAGCAGCGGCTCGAGCAGCGTCGCCGCGCGCGTGTGCGGCACCGCGAGCACGACCGCATCGGCCTCCAGCGCCTCCTCGCGACCGTGCACCTCCACCCCGCTCCCCGTCCGCTCCAGGCGCTCCGCGCGCCAGCCCAGCCTGACCTCCACGCCCGCCTCGCCAAGCACCCGCGCGGCGGGCTCGCCGATGATCTGCGACAGCGTTCCCACATGGAAGCCGATGTCGCCCGCGTCCGCGCCCGACAGCAGCCCCGTGCGGAACACGAACGCCGCGAGCGCCAGCGACGCCTGCGCGGCGGGCAGGTTGAGCGTCGGCAGCGCGATCAGGTCCCACAGCGCTGCCAGCGCCCGCGGGCCCTGGCCGCGGCGAGCGAGCCACTCCCCGAACGTCTGCTCGTCGAGCGACTCGTCCGCCGGGTCCAGCCGCATCAGCCCCAGCGCCGCGCGCGCGGCGCCGAGGCGTTCCACGAGGCTCAGGTGCGGGTAGCGCGCGAGCGCGCCCGCCAGGTGCGCGGGCGCGGGCAACGAGCCGCGCCGCAGCAGCACCGGCTCGTGGCCGGGCTTCAGCACCGGGATCTCCAGCCGCGGCTGCACCGCCGTCAGCTGCGCACTGCCCATGCGCGCTAGCAGCGCGCGATAGGCGACGCAGCAGCGCAGGAACACGTGCTGGCCGTTGTCCAGCTGCAGCCCGTCGCGCTCGAACGAGTACGCGGCTCCGCCCAGCCGCCGCCTGACCTCGACGAGCGTCACGTCCATGCCCGCCTCCGCGCAGTCGAGCGCCGCCGCGATGCCCGCGAGGCCGCCGCCCACCACGAGCACGCGCCCGCCGTGCGAGCCGCCGCCCGGGCTCGTGCCGCCGCCCGGCGCCGAGCCGGCGTCGGAGGTCGTGCCGGCGCTCACGCGCCCACTCCCAGCATCCCGCGCGCGGCAACCCACGCCTTCTCGCGCGCCGGCAGTGACATGCGCCCGCGCGCGATCTCCTCGGGGTGATCCTCGATGCGCTCCAGCAGCCGCCTGTAGATGCCGGCCATCGCCAGCACGCACGCCGCGCTGCGTCTGTCCAGCAGTCCCGTCAGCGCCATGCCGCGATCGAACCAGCCACGCGCACGCTCACACTCAAAACGGACCAGCGCGCACAGGCGCTCGAGCTGCTCGGCGTCGCCCACCGGCCCGTCCGCGGAGCCGGCGCGCAGCACGACGCCGAAGCGCCGCAGATCCTCGCCCGGCAGGTACACGCGGCCGATCTGCGCGTCCTCGCGAACGTCGCGCAGGATGTTCGTCAGCTGCAGCGCCACGCCGAGATCGTCCGCCAGCCGCTCCGCGTGCGACCAGTCGACGCCGGCGTCCTCGCGCAGCCCGAAGATCGCCAGGCACACGCGCCCGATCGCGCCCGCGACGCGGCGGCAGTACACGACCAGCTCGTCGAACTCCTCGTAGACGGTGCTCTCCAGATCCATGCGCACGCCCTCGATCAGCTCGCCGAGCACGTCCGGGGACAGCGGAAACCGGCGCTGCGCATCCGCGAGCGCCACCATCACCGGGCCCTCGGGCGCCAACCCGGGCGCGTCGGCCGCGAGCGCCAGGAGCGCGCGCTCCTGCTCGGCGAGCAGCGCCAGCTTGCGCTCTAGCGGCAGCGTGCCGTCGCCGATGTCATCGACGCGCCGCGCGAACGCGTACACCGCGCACATCGCGCGGCGGCGCTCGCCCGTGAGCAGGCGGATGCCGTAGAAGAAGTTGGCCGCCTGCGCGCGCGTCACCGCTTCGCAGTGGCGGTACGCGGCCGCGACCTCCAGGTCGGTGCTCACGCGGGCGCGCTCCGCCCGGCGACGGCGCGGCTCGCGCGCAGCGTCCCCGCGAGCGCCACCAGACGCCGTCCCGTGCCCGCCCGCGGGGGACCCGCCAGCACGTCGTAGCGGGCGCGCTCGATCGCGTCCAGCGCGGCGCGCCCGCCGGCCAGGAACGCGGCGACCGCCAGCCGCGGGCGGCCCTTCAGCTGGGCGATCAGCGGCGCGCCCTCGTCGAACAGCCGCCGCGCGCGCGCGACCTCGAAGGCGAGCAGCTCGCGCAGCGGCGCGCTCGCGTGCGCGTCCGCCAGCGCCGCCTCGCCGACACCGAAGCGCCGCATGTCCTCCGCCGGCAGGTACACGCGGCCGCGGGCGAAGTCCTCGGCCACGTCCTGGCAGTGCTCGGTCAGCTGCAGCGCCGTGCAGATCGAGTCCGACAGCGCGATCCGCTCGTGCGTCGCCAGGCCGAACACGCCCAGCACGATCTCCCCCACGGGATCGGCCGACAGCGCGCAGTACTCGCGCAGCTGCGCCCACGTCTCATAGCGGCTGACGCGCTGGTCGACGCGGTTGGCCTCGATCAGGCGCACGAACGGCTCGCGCGGGAGCGAGCACGCGCGCACCGTCTCCCCCAGGCGCACGAGCAGCGGATGCTGCGCCTCGCCGCTAAACGCCGCGTCGAGCTCGCGCTCGAGCCAGTCCAGCGCGGCCAGCCGCTCGGCGGCCGCATCCGCGGCGCTGCGCTCGCCGGCGGGCGCATCGCCGAGCTCGTCGACGAGTCGCGCGAAGCCGTACACCGCCAGCAGATGCCCGCGCTCGCGGCGCGGCAGCACACGGCTCGCGACGGAGAAGTTCTCCGTCCGCGCCCGCGCCATCACCGCCTCCGCGGCGGGGGCGTCGATCGGCGCGTCCGCCGTGAGCATCACCCCTGTCGCTCGGCGCGCTCGCCGCTGGCGTCCTGCTCCTGCTCAGACGCCGCGGCCAGGCAGCGGCCGAGCGCCATGATCGGGAACGTGAGCCGGTAGAGGTGATAGTTGATGTAGTAGTCGGACGGGAAGCCCGTGCCCGTGTACTGCGGCTCGTCCCAGCTGCCATCCGCGCGCTGCGTGGACACCAGCCACGAGATGCCGCGCACGAGCGCCTGCGAGCGCTCCCCGGCGGCGTGCAGCGCGAGCAGCGCCCACGCCGTCTGCGAGGCGGTGCTGGGCCCGCGCCCGATCCACCTGGGGTCGTCGTAGGAGCGCGGGTCCTCGCCCCAGCCGCCGTCTTCGTTCTGGTGGCCCTCCAGCCACGCCACCGCGCGCCCGATCGACGCGTGCGAGGGCGAGACGCCGGCCGCGATCAGCCCGGGCACCGCCGCGCCGGTGCCATACACGTGGTTGATGCCCCAGCGCCCGAACCACGAGCCGTCGGCCTCCTGGTGCTCGAGCAGCCACTGCACGCCGCGACGCGCCGCCGGCGTGCCGCCGAGGCCGAGCACGCCCAGCATCTCGACCGCGTGGGCGGTCACGTCGGCGCTCGGCTCGTCGATCACCTCGCCGAAGTCCAGGAACGGCAGCTCGCGCACCAGCGCACGCGTGTTGTCGGCATCGAACGCCGCCCAGCCGCCGTCCGAGCTCTGCATCCCCTCGACCCAGCGCAGCGCGCGCCCGATCGCGCCGTCGATCGGCGCCCGCAGCGGCTGGCGCCCCGCCAGGCGCGCCAGCGCGAGCACGACCTCGACGGTGTCGTCCACGTCGGGGTAGTTGACGTTCGCGAACTCGAACGCCCAGCCGCCCGGCTCCAGGCCGGGCCGGATCACCGCCCAGTCGCCGCGCACCGAAACCTCCTCGTCCAGCAGCCAGCGCGCACCGGCGAGCATCGCCGGGTGCTCATCCGCGAGCTCCGCGTCGCTCAGCGCGAGCATCGCGAGCGCCGTGTCCCACACCGGCGACTGGCACGCTTCCAGGCGCCGGCTCGCGGGTGGGCGGGATTCCGATCCATCGCCCACGCCCTGGGCGTCGTCGCGGTCCTCGACCATGAAGCGCTCGAGCCCTTCAAGGCCACCCTTCATCACCGGATGCTCCAGCGGGTAGCCCGACAGGTGCAGCGCCATCAGCGAGTAGACCCACGGCGGCTGGATCCCGCCCCACGAGCCGTCCGCCTCCTGGCGGCGCACCACCCAGCGCTCCGCCCGGGCGAGCGCCAGCCGCCGCAGCGGCGCAAACGGCCGGCGTTCGTAGGCGCGCAGCACACGGTCCAGGCGCGACAGCCACGCGGCCCGCCGCGAGGCCGCGCTGCCGGGATGCTGTGCAGGGCGGCCCGCCGTCGCGTCCTCGACGCGGAGCTCGTCCAGGCCGAACGGGAGCGGGCGCACGGGCCGATGCGCTTTGACGATCGACAGCGCCACGATCGTCTGGCGCGCCCAGCACGCGAAGTCGTACACGTTCAGCGGCACCGAGGGCGGCAGCAGCATCACCTCGGGCGGCAGCGCCGGCACCCGATCCCACGACCACAGGCCGAACAGCGCGAGCCACACGTGCGTGAACACGCGCGCGCGCTCGATCCCGCCCTCGCCGCGGACGAACTCGGCGGCGGCGAGCATGTGCGCGGCATCGGCGGGGTCGCCCGCGAGCCGCAGCGCCCAGTAGGCCTCGATCGTCGTCGACAGCTCGCCGGGGCCGCCGTGGAAGTTCGCCCAGGTGCCATCGGCCCGCTGCTGCGATCGAATCCACGCGGCCGACCGCTCCGTCTCATCCGCGCGGCGGATGCCCAGGAACTCGCGCAGGAGCATGTCCTCCGCGTCCATCGTGACGTTCGTCTGCAGCTCGCCGCGCCACCAGCCCTCCTCGCTCTGCATCGACAGCAGGCGCTCGCGGGCGTTCTCCAGCGCCACCATCGCCTCGCTGTGAGCCTCCAAGGTCAACTGCGGCATGTTGACAACCTAAATCTTTTTGGTCCGAAACGACAGTGGCGCACCACATGTCCCATATTCACACCTCACGATGACACCTGAACGCCGGCGGGCACGAGCACATCCGGGGTCGCGAGCGTGATCACATGGCGGCGCAGCGCCGCCTCGGAGACCGTCCGCGCGACCGGCGATACGAAGCGGAACACGATCAGCCCGTGCACGTCGAGGCGGGCGAGCAGGTGGAAGCCGGGCGCGGGCGGCTCGCCGGCGGAGGCGCGCAGCGGCGCGTAGCCCGTCTCGTCGATCTCGCTCACGCGCACCGTCGCGCCCTCGCGCAGCGGATGCAGCCCCGGCAGGTAGTACTCGAGCGGCGCCGAGCCCAGCTCCACGGTCGTCACCGCGCGCTCGCGCGGCGCGCCCCGGAGGGCCTTGGCGAGACCGCGCCAGTCGCCCCGCTGCAGGCGCGGACTCAGATCGACGTCGATCGAGATCGCCAGGAACGCCAGCGCGATCAGGGCCGCGAGCGCAAGGCCGGCGCCCGTGCCCTTGGTGACGCCCTCGCCTGGCGCGGCACCGCCGACGGCGCCGGACCCCTCTTCCACGGCAGCGGGGCTCGGCCACACGACCAGTACTGCGATCACAGCCGTGACCGGGACCATCGCCGCGACGAGGTTGCGCGGGGCCAGGTAGTCGGCGCCGAACGCCACGAGCACGACCGGGATCAGCACGCCGCACGCGGCGACCGACAATGCGATCAGAAACGGCCTCGTTGACGGCTTCGAGCCCGTGCGCGCGGGCGCGCTGAGGCGCCACAGGCCCAGCGCGAGAGCGGCGAGGATCGGCAGCGCGACGAGCAGCTCGACGCCGTGACCAAGCGGCGAGCCGGAGTAGCCGGTGAGGAAGTACTGCGGGATCGCCTGCAGGCGTTCCGACAGCGGCCAGCGCCCGATCCACTGCGTCCCGTGACCGCCCTGCGCGGAGATCAATGGCAGCAGCGCCGCGCCGACGATCGCCAGCGCTGCGATCGCGGGCAGCGCGGGCCTGCGCGTGCGCGGGTCCCACAGCAGCCACAGCGCCATCGGGATCAGCAGGAACACGGCGAAGTAGTGGGTCGCCAGCGCCAGCGCGCCGGACAGCGCGAACAGCGCCATCCGCCGCGGCGTCGGCTCCCGCCACGCGCGCAGGAAGCACAGCATCGCGAGAGCCCCCATCAGCACGAACAGCCCGTACGCGCGCGCCTCCTGCGAGTACCACACGAACAGCGGGTTGACGGCGACGAGCGCCGCGCACACGAGCGCCGCGCGGCGGCCGGCAAGCTCGCGCCCGATCGCCCACGCGACCGGTACCGTCGCGATCCCCGCGAGCGCCGAGGGCAGGCGCAGCGCGACCTCGCCGGTGCCGAGCACGCGCGAGTCCGCCCACGCGAGCACGTACCACAGCGGCGGCGTGTTCTCCGTGTGCGAGACCGAGCGCAGCGTCGCCCACAGGCTCGCGTGCAATACGTGCACGGGCGTGAACGCCTCGTCGTACCAGAAGCTCTGCAGGTCGAGCGTCGACAGCCGCAGCGCGGCCGCGAGCAGCGTCAGCGCCGCCAGGGGCCACCACCGCGCGAGCCTCTGCGTGCCCTGCGATGCGCCGGCCTCGGGCGCGCCGGGTCCGCCGGCTCCGGCCACGGGCGCGCCTGCCTCGCGTCCGACGGCGGCGCTCACGGCCGGCACGCTCCCCGCCCGGCCAGGCCGAAGCAGCCGTAGCGCTTGCTGTGCTCGTCTTCACTGCGCGGGGGCAGGTACCAACCGCCGTGCACTTCGCGCCTGCCGTTCACGACCGGCCCCCAGATCGCCAGGCAGATCTGCGGGCGGCTTTTCGGCGGGCCGGCGCTGGTGTTGCCGCACAGCACCTCGCGCTGCGTGGTCGAGCCCAGCGTTTCCTGGTCGACCGAGATGTTGTGGTAATCGTGGCCGGTGTAGTGGCGCCACGTGCTCAGGTCGGCGATCAGGCGGTCGTTTGTTTGCGCCTGGCGCGCGAGGTCGTTGACGGTGGCGGCCGCGAGCAGCACGCCGACGAGCACCAGCAGCGTCGTCTCCACAAGCCACACGCGGGTCATTGCACGGGCACCAGCAGCGGCGAGATCTGGTGCAGGATGAACAGCGCCTGCACGCCGAGCGTGGCCACGAGCAACCGCCGGTCGCGAACGACCACGGCGAGCGGCAGCGGCCACAGGATGTACCACGCGAGCAGCCACGTGCTCGTGACGGAGATGGCGAGCAGCGCCCATCCGGAGGCCGCCACCCAGTCATAGCCGCGCCACGTGCGCCACAGCAGGTGCAGGACGATGATCACAAGCCCCGCCTTCAGCAGGTCATGGTCGATCGGGAACACGCCGGGCTTGCCGAACAGGTGCGCGATCTCGGTGGCGAAGCTGTCGGTCGAGACAAACGCCGAGTCGCGGTTGAGCGCCGCGACGACGTTCACTCCGTGGATGCCGAACGCGACGTAGCCGACCAGCGCCCCCAGCACCAGCGCCGCCAGCGCTCCAAGGATCGGCGCCACGCGTCGCCGGGACACGATCATGAACGGCAGCAGCGCCGCGACGGTCGCCTTGACGAGCGCGCCCGCCACGACCCACGCCGCGGCGCCGGCTTCGCGCCGCCCGGACGGCGTGCCGACGACGGTGAGGCTGACGGCGGCCATCATCGCGAGCATCATGATCAGGTCGTTGTGCGCGCCGCCGAGCCCGTAGATCACATACAGCGGGTTGGCGCCCACCGCGAGCACGGCCGTCACCGGGTCGAAGCCGCGCGCCACAGCGCAACGCCACACGAGCGCGAGCGTGCCGGCGCTCGCGAGCAGCGCCTCGAGCTTCATCGCCCACAGCGCGCCGACCAGCCCCAGCGGCGCGAGCGGGTAGGACAGCAGCGTGTACAGCGGCCCGTACGCGGTGGCGACGCGCTCCCAGTCGTGACCGACGTACGGCGAGACGGGATCGCCGAGGATCGCGGCGGGCCCGTGCAGGTATGGGTTCAGGCCGTGCTCGACGCCCATGCGCGCGTAGGCGATGTAGCTGAAGACATCGGTGGAGATCAGGATCGGGCCGACGAACACGATCAGGTGCAGCGCCGCGATCAACGCGATCGCCCAGCGTTTGGAGATCACGCCCGCGTGCGGGCGCGCGATCGCGGCGGGCTCGCCCGCCGCGCGATCGCCCACCGCGCCACCGCCCGAGACGCGTCCGGCGAGCACGACCAGCCCCGCATACGCGCAGCTGGAGACGAGCAGCGCGATCAGGAAGACGCGGTAGCCCAGGCGCTCGCCGATGCCGTTCAACCAGCCGGCGATCTCCGGCGATTTGGGGATCAGCGGCGAGAGCCCGGCGGCGCCGTCGACGACGATCTCGGCGGCGGCGAGGACGAGCAGCAGCGCGAGCAGCGCTGCCAGCGCAGGCGCCCACCGCTCAGAGCGGACATGGGCAGCGCCACGCTCGCTCTGAACTGCGACGCTCACGAAACGGCGAGGGCCCTTGAGCTCACAGAGCCGTCCAAACGGTCTTCGTCTCCAGATACGCGTCGAGGCCGTCGTGGCCGTGCTCGCGACCGATGCCCGAGGCCTTGAAGCCGCCGAACGGCGCCGACGGGTCGACGACGCCCCAGGTGTTGATGTAGACCATGCCCGCGTGCAGTTTTGCGGCCAGCTTGTGGGCGCTCGAGACGTCCCGCGTCCACACCCCCGCGGCGAGGCCGTACTCGCCCGCGTTCGCGCGCTGCGCGACCTCCTCCAGCGAGTCATACGGCGAGGCGACGAGCACCGGGCCGAAGATCTCCTCGCGCGCGATGCGCAGCTCGTCGGAGGTGGTGGCGAACAGCGTCGGCGCGACGAAGTAGCCGCCGCTGTCGGCCAGCGCCGCCCCGCCGCCGGCGAGCACCTCGGCGCCCTCCTGGCGGCCCGCTTCGATGTAGCCGAGCACGCGCTCCTGCTGCTCGGCGGAGACGAGCGGGCCGAGCTGCGTGCCCGACTCCAGACCAGGCCCGAGCTGCGCGGATGAGGCCGCGTCGGCGAGGGCGCTCATGACCTCGTCGAAGCGCTCCGCCGGGACGAACAGACGCGAGCCGGCGTTGCACGCCTGCCCGGAGTTGAAGTAGATCGCCTGGAAGGAGCCCTTGACGGCGGCGTCGATGTCGGCGTCGGGCAGGATGATGTTCGGCGACTTGCCGCCGAGCTCGAGCGTCACGCGCTTGAGCGCCTTGCCCGCCTTGGCGCCGATCTCGCGCCCGACGGCGGTCGAGCCGGTGAACGCGACCTTGTCGATGTCGGGATGGTCGACGAGCGCTGCGCCGGTGCCGCCATCGCCGGTGAGCACGTTGATCACGCCCGGCGGGAAGCCGACCTCGAGCGCCAGCTCGCCGACGCGCAGCGCGCTCAGCGGCGTCTGCTCGGCGGGCTTCAGCACGATCGTGCAGCCCGCGGCCAGCGCCGGGCCGAGCTTCCACGCGGCCATCAGCAGCGGGAAGTTCCACGGGATGATCTGCGCGCACACGCCGACGGGCTCGCGGCGCGTGTAGCAGTGCATGTTCGGCGCTGTCACGGGCAGCACGCCGCCCTCGATCTTGGTGGGCCAGCCGGCGAAGTAGCGCAGGTGCCCGACGGCGCCGTTCACGTCCACGTACTGCGCGAGCCCGACGGGCTTGCCGTTGTCGAGCGACTCGATCTGCGCGATCTCCTCCGCGCGCGCCTCGATCGCATCCGCGAGCGCGTGCATCAGCCGCTCGCGCCCGGCCGCGGGCATCGTCGCCCACGGGCCGTCAGCGAACGCGGCGCGCGCCGCCGCAACCGCCCGCGCGACGTCCTCGGAGCCGCCCAGCGCGACCTCGGCTATCTCCCTGCCGGTGGCCGGATCGAGCGTCGCAAACGTGCGCCCGTCGGCCGCATCGAGGCGCTCGGAGCCGATCAGGAGACGATGAGACTGCGCGATGAACTCGCGCGCGGGAGCGCCCAGCGCGTCGGGAAGGGTGTCTGCGGAGATAGTGGTCATGGATGGAGCCTACCTCGCCCGGAGCTTTATGCTGCGCGCATGGCCGAGCCCTCCAAGGCGGTGCTGGTGACAGGCTGCTCCTCCGGCATCGGCCGCGCCAGCGCGCTGCGCCTGGCGGCGCACGGGTGGACCGTGTACGCGACCGCGCGCCGGCCCGAGACGATCGCCGAGCTGGGCGAGGCCGGCTGCCGCACGCTGGCGCTGGACGTCACCGACGAGGACTCGATGCGCGCGGCCGTGGCGACCGTCGAGCAGGCCGAGGGCGCGGTCGGCGTGCTGATCAACAACGCCGGCTACAGCCAGAGCGGCGCGATCGAGACGGTGCCGATCGACGCGGTGCGCCGCCAGTTCGAGACGAACGTGTTCGGCCTCGTACTCCCGGAGCCGTCGGCGCAGACGCCGGCCCCTCCGACGCCGGCTCTCAAGCAGCCGGCCGTCCGGGCGCGGACCCCTACGCGCACTTCAACGCGACCGTGGGCGCCGTCACCGTGGGCGCCTACGACGGGCCAATGCGCCTGCTCGGCGCCGGCCCGGAGCGCGTGGCCAAGGTGATCGAGCGCGCGATCACGCGCAGGCGCCCGCCGGCGCGGATCACGATCACCCCATCAGCGAAGCTCTCGATCGCGACCCGGCGGCTGCTCGGCGACCGCGCCTGGGACGCGGCCATGCGCGCGCAGTTCCCTCAGCCGGAGTAGGCCGCGAGCGTCGGCTGCGGGCGCCCCACGGCGAACCCCTGGGCGTAGTCCACGCCGTAGCTGCGCAGCATGCCCATGGTCGTCTCATCGCCGACGAACTCGGCGATCGTCTCCGCGCCCATGCCGCGCACCACGCCCGCCAAGGCCCTGACGACGAGCTGGTCGGTCCGCGACACGGGCAGGCGGCGGATGAAGTCGCCGTCGATCTTCAGATAGCTGAACGGCAGGTGCTTGAGGTACTGGAAGGAGCCGAAGCCGGCGCCGAAGTCGTCGAGCGCGAGGTCGCAGCCGAGCTCGAGCACGCCGGCGCAGAAGCTGCGAGCGCTGTCCATGTCCGAGATGGCGGACGTCTCGGTGATCTCGATCACGAGCTGCGACGGGTCCACACCGTGCCAGCGCAGCCGGCGCTCGATGTGGGCGAGCATCGTCCGGTCGGTGACCGACAGCGCCGACACGTTGACCGCGATCCTCGCCTGCGGGTCGGGCTCCGCGGCCAGCATCGCGGCGACGTGGTCGACGACCATCCGGTCGATGTCGCGCACCAGCCCGTAGCGCTCGGCCGCGGGCAGGAACCGCCCGGGCGCCACGAGCTGCCCGTTCGGCTCATCCGCAAGGCGCAGCAGCGCCTCGTAGTGGGAGATGCGGCGATCGCTCAGCGCGACGATCGGCTGGAAGTGCAGCACGAACAGCTCGCCCTCGAGCGCCCGGCGCAGCCGCTCGAGCCACGGACGCCTGTGCAGGCCCGCCGGCGAGCAGAAGCCCTCGCTCAGCGCGCGCGCATCGACCAGGCCGCGCACCCATTCTCCACGCGACGAGGAGCGGCCAAGGAGCACGCGCGGGGTCGCGTGGGGCGTCGTCGAGCTGAACATCCAACGACTGAGTTCGACGGCGCTACGGGCTCACCTGCGTATTCGCGCGCGGGCCACGTACGGGCGCCGCGCGCGATCCGAGACGACGAGCAGCAGCGCCACGAGCACGAAGTTCATCACCACCGAGGAGCCGCCGTAGGCGACGAACGGCAGCGTCACGCCGGTCAGCGGGATCACGCGCGTGACGCCGCCGACGATCACGAACACCTGCAGCGCGACGATGAACGACAGCCCCGTGGCGAGCAGCTTCGAGAACGAGTCGCGCGCGAGCACCGCCGTCTTCAGCCCGCGTGCGACGAGCAGCAGATACACGCCCAGCAGGCCGGCGGCGCCGACGAGGCCGAGCTCGTTGACGATGACCGCGTAGATCATGTCGCTTTCGGGGACCGGCAGGATCGAGGAGCCGTGCGGGCCGGTGCGCAGCAGCGAGCGGTCGAAGCCCGTGCCGAGCAGGCCGCCGTCCGCCTGCGCGAACAGCGACTGCGCGAGCTGGTAGCTGCCGCCTTCGAGTTTGTTGTAGAGCCCTTCGTTGAACGGCTCTTCCCATGCGAGCACGCGCGCGTGCACGTGGCTGACGTGGTTGGTCAGATACCAGGCGCCGAGCGCGAACAGCACGAGCCCGATGAGCGGGAACGAGAAGCGCCCGGTGGCGACATACAGCAGCGCCAGGAACGCGCCGTAGAACATCAGCGAGGTGCCGAGCTCGCGCGTGATCAACAGCGTCGCCATCGCGGCGCCCCACACGATCAGCATCGGCCCGAACTGCTTCATCGGCGGGATCGTCAGCCCCAGCACGCGCCGGCCCGCGGTCACCAGGATCTGTCGGTTGTCGCGCAGGTAGCTGGCGAGGAAGATCACGATCGCGACCTTCGCGAGCTCGGCCGGCTGGAAGGAGACGCTGCCGAAGTGGATGTCGAGGTAGGCGCCGTTGACCTGCTCGCCGATGCCCGGCAGCCGCGGCAGCAGCGTCACGACGATGCCGACGGCGGCGATCGTGTACCGGTAGCGCTCGAGCACGCTCACGCCGCGGCGGCGCAGCGCGAGGATCGTGGCCGCGAACAGCACCAGCCCGAGCACCATCCACTGCGCCTGCTGGCGGGCGAGCGTGGGTTCGATGCGGTACACCATCACGATCCCCACGCTCGCGAGCACCGCCACCAGCGGGAACAGGTACGGATCCGCGTCCGGCAGCGCGAAACGGATCACGAGATGCGCCGCCAGGCACAGGCCGAGGAACAGCGCGCCGTAGGTGAGCGACGCGCTGGAGGCATGGTTGAGCGTCAGGTTGGTGGACGCCCCGGGCGAGCTCTTCTGCGTCTGGATGAAGATCGCGGTGAAACCGGCCGTGACCAGCAGCGCAGAGGGCACCAGGCCCAGGAGCTCTCGGTTGCGCGGGCTGAACACTGCTCCGAGCGTACCCGCGCGCGCGGCGCAGGGCCGAGCTCCAGCGACGCGTTTGCGCCGATCCGCCCGCTACCCTGCGTGGGAACGCATCGTCCGGGGGGAGGCGAGAGCACGACCTCAGGCCTCATGAGCTGCCACGTCCCGACACCCCATGAATGACGAGCGCCCGCCCTCGCTGTGGTGGGGCATGTGGAAGCGCTTCCTGATCGCCGGCGTGCTGATCATCGCGCTGAGCGCCGGCGCGACGGCCACGGTCGCCCTCAACAAGCTCACGACGCTCGCCGACGAGGTGTTCCCGCACCTCAGCCACATCAGCGCCCCGAAGGGGCTGATCACGCCTGAATACGGCGGCGGCCCGCAGACGTTCCTGATCCTCGGCTCGGATCGGCGCTCGGGCTCCAAGAACATCGAAGAACGCGATGCCTCGCCGCACAGCGACACGATCCTGCTCGTGCGCTTCGACCCCGAACAGGGCCAGACCTCGGTGCTGTCGATCCCGCGCGATCTGATGGTCGACATCAGAACGCCCAACGGCCAGGTCTACGAACACGAAAAGATCAACGCGGCGTACACGATCGGCAGCAAATTCGGCGGCGCCAACGGCGCCAGCGTGCTCGCCGCGGAAACGATCGTGCGCGAAGTCTTCCCGGAGCTCGAGGGCAAGCTCAACGGCATCATCGACGTCAACTTCGCCGGCTTCATCAAAGTCGTGGACACGCTCGGCTGCGCGTACGTGAACGTCGACCACCACTACTACAACGAGAACGTCGGCTCGACCGAAACGGACTACACGAGCATCAACCTGGAGCCCGGCTACCAGCGGCTCTGCTACGAAAACGCGCTCGACTACGTGCGCTACCGGCACACCGACTCCGACTTCGTGCGCGTCGCGCGCCAGCAGGACTTCCTGCGAGACCTGCGCGAGCAGATCAGCCCGGCGAACGAGATCGGCCAGATCGACACCGTCGCCAAGGCCGTGGGGCACGCGATCCGGTCCAACTTCCCGGCGACCCCCGAAGAGCTGGTGCTGCTGTCGAAGCTGATCGCCTTCTCGCAGACGAAGCCGCTGCGCCAGGTCAAATTCCTGACCACGAACATCAACGTGCAGCTGGGCGGCGGCGACTACGTGACATCCACACCGGAACTGGAGAAGGAGACCCTCGACCGCTTCCTCAACGGCCACGAATCGCTGCAGCTGCCGAGCTCGCACTCCACGCACAGCTCCAGCCACGGCCATCACAGCCACCACCACACCTCCGGCTTCTCGCCGGCGGCGCTGAACCTTTACCCGACGACCTCAGCCGGCGTCAGCGAAGCGGTCAAAGCGTCGTTTGAAGTGCCCTTCCACATGCTCTACCCGACGCTGCAGACGGGGCAGGCAGAACAGCAGCAGGTGCGCGCGTACCCGCTCAAGAACCAGCAGAACATCCGCCACCACGCGTACGTGGTCGTCTTCCAACAGAACGCCGCGCTCGGCGCCTACTACGACTTCCAGGGCACCGACTGGCTCAACCCTCCCCTGTTCGCGCACGCCCGCACGCAGGTCATCGACGGGCGCACATACGAGTTCGTCGACGACGGCTCGCACATCCATGTCGTCGGGTGGCGCCAGGGGAACGTGCTGTATTGGCTCACGAACACGCTGCTCGAGGAACTTTCGAACTCGCAGATGCTTGCGATCGCGAAATCGGCGCAGTCTTTGCATTAGCGCTGCGCGTCGAGTCAATTTCGTCTTTGGCGCTTCGCGCGGGCGACGAAATTGCCTCGACGCTCCGCTTGGGCCGAGCGGCCCGGGGTCGCGGTCAGCTTTGGGCTGCGGCTTGATCCAGGGCCGCGTTGACGAGAGCGTCCGCTTCCGCGTTTTGGGCTCTTGGGACCGTTCGGATCGACCAGGTCTTGAACTGCCTGAAGGCCTTCAATGCGTCCAGGTGGAGGGGGCGCATCGCGGGGTGCTTGACCTTGTAGATGCCCTGGACCTGCTTGGCGATCAGCTCGGAGTCGCCGATGACCTCGACTTCGGTGGCTCCCAGCTCCTTTGCTCTGGCGAGGCCGAGGAGCAGGGCTCGGTACTCGGCGACGTTGTTGGTGGCCTTTCCCAGGAGCTCGGACCGCTCGTCGATCACCTCGCCGGCCGGCGTGCTCGTGACCGCGGCCGCGGCCGCCGGTCCGGGGTTGCCGCGGGCGCCGCCATCGACATGGACGATCAGCTTCATCGCGGCGAGATTATGCAGGCCGCAGGGGACGAAGCTCTTGGCGCAGGCACCGACGCCGGCTCGTGCAGCCGTCTCGCGGGCGGGCGATACAGGCTCTAGGAGGCTGGTGTCGAACGTGTGATTTGTGGGGCTCTCGGGCGCGTGGTCCGTGGGCTGGTGGGGCCCCGGGGATCTCGTGGTGATGGTGTGGGTCGGTTGCGGGGGGTGTTGGGGGTGCTGTGTGCCCTGGGGGTCGGTCCGGTGAGGGTTCTGCGGGTCGTTTCGACCCGTTCAGGCGGTGTTTGCCGTCCAGGTTGTGCTGTTGTGGGCGAGTCCGAGGACGCTGAGGCGGGCGAGGTTCACGGCGGCGGCGAGCAGCGAGAAGTCGGCGGTGACCTTCGGCTTGCCGCGCACCCTTGCGCGGCGGCCGCCGTGACGGCGACGCATCAGATGGCTGATCTTGCGCTCGACCTTGGGGCGGGTAGCGGTGTAGTCGGCCTTCCAGGCGGGGTCCTTCTGCCGGGCGCGCGCTTGGGCGAGCTGCTGCTCGTGGGGGCCGACATAGATCGTGCGCCCGCCAGCGGCCCTCGTGCACCGCTCGGCCAGCGGGCAGCCCGCGCACGCCCCGGCGAACCTCGCGAGCTGCCCGTCACCCGCCGGCGTGAGCGTGACCGTGTGCCCGGCAGGGCAGCTGACGGTGCCGTTCGTGAGATCGATCGTGAATGTGTCCTTGGGGAACCGGCCGCCGGGCGCGAGGGGCGGCTGCACTTTGCAGTAGACCTCCGCGCCAGCGTCCTCGAGCGTGCTGAGGAGCTCGCCGGCGCCGTAGGCCGAGTCACCGTAGACAGACAGCGGCTCCCTGCTCGGCTGCGGCTCGGAATCGGCGGGATGCTCGGACGCGCTGCCAGGCGGCTGGGAGGGATCGGGCTGTTCACCTATCGTGGCGAGATCATCGACGAGCAAGCCGCAAGCCGGGGCGGCGTCGCCGACGTTGCCTGCGGTCACGGTGCTCGCCGTGATCAACTCGCTGTCGGGGTCCACAGCGACGTGCCCCTTGTAGCCGTCGAACCCGCGCGCTGAGGTCTTGTGCCCGTGCCGCGCGTCCGGGTCGACGATCGAGATGACCCGGTCCTTCGCGACCCGCCGAGCGATCCGGAACACGCCGTCCTCGCCCTCATCCAGATCCTGGCCGACGACCGACGCCAGCAACGCCCCTGCCTTGCTCACCTCGTCGGTGAGCTCGCGGCCGTCGAGCGCGCACAGCAGCGCCCGCGCGTCCTTCGCGAGCAAGTCGATCAACTCCTCCCGCGCCGCCCGATCCTCGTAATCGCACACCGGCTTGCCCGCACTGCGGTAATCATCATCGCGACCAAGCAGCCCACGCAGCTCTGACTCCAGCCCCGGCTCGCACACCGCGAGCAGCCCACGGATCGCCGAGCGCACCAACGTCACCGTGTCCATCGTCGCGACCGCGTCATAGACCGGCGTCGAGTCCAGCACCCGCCGACGGCCCACAAGCCCCGCTCGCTTGGCCGCATCCAGCGTGACCTGGAAGATCCGATCAGGACGCTCCGAAGACGCCAGCCTGGCGCGCATGTCGACCAGCACCGTGTGCACAAACCCGGGATAGTCGAACCCCAGCCCGCCCGCCGCGTACTTCCAGCGCAGATCGAACTGAAAGCGCTCAACCGCCTCACGATCCGAGCATCCCTCCAACCGCTGCAACACCATCACCACCGCCACGATCATCGGCGGCACACACCGACGGCCCACGTCCGTGAACAGGTCGGCGAACATCTCATCCGGGAACAACCGATGGCACTCGCGGTGCAGCAACCCGTAGATCGAGTCCGGCGCGACCAACGGCCCGCAGAACCCAGTCGTGGTCGCAAACATGTCCGACTGGCGGGGAGATAGTCCAAGACTCATACCCTCAAGCATGACTTGAGAGTCGGACGGAACCGCCCAAAAAACACCAGCCTCCTAGGAGGCCTGTGCGAGCGGCAGCAAGTCGCCGGGGACGCGGGCGCGGCGGCGATCGCGCACGATGCGTCGCTGCGCGTCGTCATCGGAGGACGCGCCGCCTGCGGCCGCGTAACGTGCCCTGCGATCGAACTTGCGCCGGTCGACGATCACCGTGACGTTCGCGTCGTCGCTGTAGTGCTCTACGAGCTTCGGATAAAGCTCGTCTGCGAGCGGTCTTGGTACCACGCAGTAGATCATCGTGCCTCCGATCTTACTCCCCGTGAGCAGATGCGCAAGCGGGGGTACCGAATCGTCACACGAGCGCGAGCCGTCGCTCAGACGCCCGCCAGCGCGAGCAGACCCGACTCGGCGGCCACCGCGTTGCCGATCCGGTCCTCGCGGGCGAGCTCGGAGAGCTCGGTTCCCTGGGCGATCACCTGCGCCTCGACGACCGGTTCGCTGATGTCGACCTCGTAGCGATACCAGCAGAGCTCCCACGCGACGACGATCGAAACGACGCTGTCGAGGTGCTCGGCGGAGCGAACGGTGACCAGCGGCGGGCCCAGCGAGCGGGTGACGCCGGCGACGCGACGCGGGAACTCGCTCGCGTTGAACACGGTGACGGCGTGCTGCACGTACTCGCTGGGCGGCTCGAACGCAGGGCCTGTCTCCGACCGCTGCGCGAAGGACGCATCCGCTTCCGGCGGCGGCGGCGCCGCCGGCGCCACGTCCGCGGACTCGATCAGCGCATCCGGCGCGGCCGCGGCGAACGGCTGCGCGCGGCTGTGCGCTGGCGCCGGCTCGATACCCGGCGCGGCCTCGGCAAACAGGTCATACGGCTCCGACAGCTGCTCCTCGGCCCCGGCGGCGGGAACGCCCGGCGTCTCGCCCGGCTCTCCGGAGACCTGGCGGGGGCGGAAGGCTGCGGGCAGCCGCTCGATCAGGCCTCGCCCGCGGCGCGGGCGCATCGGCGGCAGCGTCAGCGACTGGCCGTCGGCCTCGCGCATCCAGCCGGCGTGCGCGGCGCGTGGCGCGCACAGCTCGCACACGATCCGCCGGCGTCCTGCCCCGACGAACACGTCGGGCTGCTCGCCGCGCAGCAGTCGGCGGGCGCACACGTCGCAGGCGACGTCGGGCTGCGACGTGACGATCGTACGGGTTGCCATCGGCCGATCAGGTTACCGCTACCGCCCGCCTCCGTACAGCCGGGCGCCTACGCGTGGATCGCCGTGCGCTCCTCGCCGGCCTGCTCGACGACCTTCTGGGCGAGGTGCGCGGGCAGCTCCTCGTAGCGCAGGAACTCCAGCGTGTAGTCCCCCTGGCCCTGCGTGATCGAGCGCAGATCGGGCGCGTAGGTGAGCATCTCGGCCATCGGCACCTCGGCCCGGATCTCGGTCATGGCGCCCACCGGCTCCATCCCCAGCGGCCGCCCGCGACGGCTGTTGAGGTCGCCGATCACATCGCCCACGTGCGCCTCGGGCACCGACAGCGTGACCAGCATGATCGGCTCGAGCAGCACCGGATCGGCGAGCTCGAGCGCCTGCTTCATCGCCTGCACGCCGGCGAGCTTGAACGCGATCTCGGAGGAGTCGACGGAGTGGTGGGAGCCGTCGAACAGCCGCACGCGCACGCCCCTGACGGGATAGCCCGCGAGCACGCCCGACTCCATCGCCTCGCGCACGCCCTTCTCCACCGCTGGGATGAACGAGCTGGGGATCACGCCGCCCTTGATGTTGTCCACGAACTCGAAGCCGGTGGGGTGCGCGTGGTCGTTCAGCGGCTCGATCTCGATGTGGCAGTCGCCGAACTGCCCGCGCCCGCCGGACTGCTTCTTGTGGCGCCCGTGGGCGGCCGCGACGGTGCGGATCGTCTCGCGGTAGGGCACGCGCGGCGGCTTCAGCGTCACCTCCACGCCGAAGCGCTCGCGCAGGCGGTCGACGATCACTTCGACGTGCACCTGCGAGAGCCCCGCGACGATCTGCTCGCCGGTCTGCTGGTCGCGGTGCAGGTCGATCGTGGGGTCCTCCTCCTGCAGGCGGCGCAGCGAGGAGAGCACCTTGTCCTCGTCGCCCCTGCTCTTCGGCTCGACCGCGAACGCCATCACCGGCGCGGGGAGCTTCAGGCGCGGCATCTCGATCGGCTCGTCGCGCTCCGCCAGCCAGTCGCCGGCGCGCGTCTCCTTGAGCTTCGCCACCGCGCCGATGTCGCCGGGGCCGAACTCCTGCACGTGGCGACATCCTTGCCAGCGAACACCACCAGCTGGCCGATGCGCTCCTTGGCATGCGCGCGCGTGTTCAGCACCTGGCTGTCGGCGCGCATCACGCCCTGGTAGACGCGCAGCAGGTTGATGCGCCCGGCGAACGGGTCGGCGCGGGTCTTGAACACGTAGGCGAACAGCTCGCGGTCCTCCGAGGCGCTCAGCTCGACCTCGCCGACCTTCAGCGCGCCGTGCTTGACCGGCGAGGGCAGGTCCTCGACGATCGCGTCGAGCAGGCGCGTGGTGCCGAGATTGCGCGTCGCGACGCCGCAGACGACGGGGAAGATCTTGCCGTGGTTGGTGCCCTCCTTGAGCGCGTCGACGATCTCCTGGTGGGAGATCTCCTCGCCCTCGAGGTAGCGCTCCATCAGCGCGTCGGAGACTTCGCACACCTCGTCCATCAGCTTCTCGCGGTATTCGCTGGCGCGCTGCTCGAGCTCGGGTCAGGGATCGGGATCTCGCTCGGCGGCGCCGCGCTCGGCGTGGGTCCTGGCCGGAAGGCCTTCATGTCGACGAGGTCGATCACGCCCTCGACGTCGTGCTCGGAGCCGATCGGGATCTCGGTCGCGACGACGTGCGGGCCGAACGGCGCCCTTGAGCTGCTCGAGCGTGCGGAAGAAGTCGGCGCGCTCGCGGTCGAGCATGTTCACGAACAGCATCCGCGCGATGTCCAGCTCGGCGGCGCGCGCCCACAGGCGGCTGGTGGAGACCTCGACGCCCATCACGCGCGTTGACGACGAACACCGCCGACTCGCACACGCGCAGCGCCCCCAGCGCGTCGGCCACGAAGCTCGGCTCGCCGGGCGTGTCGAGCAGGTTGATCTTGCGCTCCTGCCACTCGAACGAGCTGAGCGCCGCGGAGATCGACATCTGCCGCGCCTGCTCGTCGGGGTCGGCGTCCGACACCGTGCTGCCGTCGGGACCGATCCCAGCCGCCTGATCACGCCCGCCTCGAACAGCAGCGCCTCGTGCAGCGAGGTCTTGCCCGACCCTCGATGTCCGACGAGGGCGACGTTGCGAATCCGGTCCGCTGCGGGAATGCATGGGGTCTCCTTCCGCTGGTGGGGGCACCATACCGCCGCGCCCCGGCGAGCGCTAGTGCCCTTCGACACCAGTCGTACGGCATGCGGTTCCGGTTGGCACATACGCCCACCGGCAGGGGTTGCACGTGGCCTGATTGTCGGCGGCGCGATGCGCCGCCGATGCAGCGCCGCGCAGGTGCGGCGTGAGCCACAGTCCCGGGATCGGCCCAGCTAGCCTCGAATCTCTTTGCCTTTCTGCGGCAGTTCGTTCGGGCGTGGCTTGGGCCGGTGCTTCGCTTCGAGCGTGTTCACAGGCATCATCGTACCCCCACCGCCACGCAACCAGAGTCGAGGATGTCGCAGGCCGAGCGCGCCACAGGCGAACCGGAACAGCTTGAATCGTCCGGCAAGCGTTTTCATTGTTGACTCTGACGGCTCTCTGCGTGTGCTGAGCAACATCTCGCCGACACGATCTCTGTTGGGTCCGCGTCTCTCGCGTAGTAGCGGTCGTCCAGATCGGCCGCGCATCAAACGACGAACTCCCGAGTCTTCGGACGGCCAGCAGCGACGCTGATGCAGAGCAGCACTGTGGCGGCAAACGCAAAGAAGCCGAGCACGTTGCAGCCGAGTATTCGGGCGGCTGTCGTTGCAGCGCTGCCGCTCCCAAGAATGCCGACGCCACAATCGCGGCAGCGATCACCACGCCCGTTCGACTGTGCAACTCGTTGAGCGTTTCGTTCTGCATGTCGAGCCACGCGAACGGACTCTTCATACGCGAGCTTGACGCGCGAATCAACATCACTCATGGCAGCAAGGGTACGGTCGGACCAGGACGCGGCCCCGGCGATACGCCTGGATGTCAGTCGTCGAAGGACTCCTCCTGCATGCGCGAGCGCAGGCGCAGCACGGCCTTGGTGTGCATCTGCGAGACGCGCGACTCGGTCACGCCGAGCACCTCGCCGATCTCTCGCAGGGTCAGGTTCTCGTAGTAGTAGAGGGCGATCACGAGCTTCTCGCGCTCGGGCAGCTTGGCGATCGAGTCGGCGATCCGGTCCTTCAGGTCGCCGACGTCGAGCGCCCGCGCGGGGTCGGGCGCGCCGGGGTCCTCGATCGTGTCCATCAGCGAGACCTGGTCGCCGCTGGAGTCCGACACGCTCCACAGCTCGTCCAGCGCGACGATCGAGGAGTGCGAGATCGCGAGCAGCGAGTCGTTCAGTTCGTCGACCGTGATGCCCATCTCGTCGGCGATCTCCTGGTCGGTGGGCGCGCGCTGCAGCGGTGCTCGAGCTTCGCGTTGGCGCGCTCGACCTCGCGCGCGCGCGCGCGCACGCTGCGCGGCACCCAGTCGAGCGAGCGCAGCTCGTCGATGATCGCGCCCTTGATGCGCATGATCGCGTAGGTCTCGAACTTGATGTCCCGCGAGAGGTCGAAGCGCTCGATCGCCGAGATCAGGCCGACCAGGCCGTAGGAGATCAGGTCGGCCTCCTCGACGTGCGGCGGCAGGCCGGCGGCGGTGCGCCCGGCTACGTACTTGACCAGCGGCGAGTAGGCGACGACCAGCCGCTCGCGCACGCGCGTGTCGCCGTCGGTCTTATAGCGCCGCCACAGTTCGCGCAGCTCGATCGGTTTGACGTTCGTCTCCAGGGCTCATCCTCCCCTGTATCAGGCCCGAGGGTGGCTGCGCGCATAGGCGCTTCTGAGCCTGGCGGACTCTACCCGAGTGTAAATCTGGGTGCTGGACACGCTCGCGTGGCCGAGCAGCTCCTGGATGCTGCGCAGGTCCGCCCCGCCGTCCAGCAGGTGCGTGGCGAAGCTGTGGCGCAGCGCGTGCGGCGAGCGCGCCCTCGCCGACGCCCGACGCGCGCGGTCCACGTGCGCAGCCGCCGCCGCACGTCGCTCGGTGCCGAGCGGCCGGCCGGTCTTGCTCAGGAACAGCGCGTCCGTCGAGCGGCGTCCGCGCGCGCTCGCCGGCGCCTGCGCCGGCGCCTGCGCGGCGAGCGCCGGGCGCGCGCGCTCGAGGTACGCGCTGACGGCGCGCCATCGCGGGCTCGCCGACGGGCACGAAGCGCGTCTTGCGGCCCTTGCCCTCCACGCGCAGCTGCTCGCCGTCGTGGTCGACGTCGCGCGGCCGCAGCGACACGAGCTCCTCGGCGCGCAGGCCGCACGAGTAGGCGAGCTCGAACATCGCGCGGTCGCGCAGCTCCAGCGGGCTCGCCGGCGGGGATCGCCGTCGAGCAGCCGCGCCGCCTCGCGCGCGCTCAGCACGCGCGGCAGGTGCGCAGCCGCGCCGGGGCGTGGACACGAGATCGGCGGGGTTCTGGGCGATCGCGCCCGTGCTCGCGCTGGCTCGCGAACAGCGCGCGCAGCGCGGCCAGCTTGCGCGCGCGAGGTGCTCGGCGCGGCGCCGCCGGCGCTCGGAGAGGTGCGCGATGTAGCGGCGCACGGCCTTCGGCGCCGACGTCCGCCGGCGCGAGGCCCTGCGCGGCCGCCCAGCGCGCGAACTGGCGCGAGGTCGACGCGCGTACGCGCGGCGCGTGCGCGCGCGCCGCGTCGCGCCGCGCAGGTCCTCGTCGAGCAGCGCGATCGCCTCGCGCCCACGCGCTCGCGCAGCTGCCCGTCGCTCGACGCGTCCGCGCGGCTCGGCCCGCATGTGCCAGCCTGCTTCGCCGCGCGTGCTCGCGCGCCTGCCTGCGCCGGCGCCGCGCACTGCGCGGTGCCGTGCCTGGAGTACATTCACGATTGCCGTGAGCATCGATTCGCGCGACCGCACGGCGCACGCGCGTGCCCGGCCGGCGAGGCGGCCGCCGTACGGGCCCGTGCGGGCGCTCGCGCGTGGCTGGACGTCGACTGGCGCGACGCACCAGCGCTGGGTGATCGTCGACGGCCAGCCGGTCAACACGATCGAGCTCGGCCCGAGCGCGCACGAGCCGGCGCAGCCGCTCGTGTTCGTGCACGGCCTGTCCGGCTGCTGGCCGAACTGGCTCGAGCAGCTGCCCGTGCTCGCGCGCCGAGCACCGCGTGGTCGCGCTCGACCTGCCCGGCTTCGGCCACTCGCCGATGCCCGCCGAGCCGATCTCGATCTCCGGCTACGCGCGCCTGCTCGACCGCCTGCTCGGCCGAGCTGGGGATCGACGCCGCGGCGGTCGTGGGCAACTCGATGGGCGGCTTCATCGCCGCCGAGCTCGCGATCGCGTTCCCGCAGCGGGTCGAGCGCCTGGTGCTCGATCTCCGCCGCCGGCATCTCCACCACCGGCAACCGCGCGCACGACGCGCGCGCTGCCGGCGCTGCGCCGCATGGAGCGGATCGCTCGCGGCGAGCGGCGCGCTGGATCGCCTCCAAATCCGACACCGTCGCCCGTCGCGCGCGCCTGCGCGAGCGCGCTCCTGAACGTCGTCGTCGCGCCACCCCGGCCGCCTGCCCGCGCGCGCTCGCCGCCGAGCAGCTGCGCGGCGCCGGCAAGCCCGGCTTCATGCAGGCGCTCGAGGCGATCCTCGACTACGACATCCGCGAGCGCCTGCCCGAGATCGCCTGCCCGACGCTGATCGTGTGGGGCGACGGCGACCGGCTGATCACCGTGCGCGACGCGGACGTGTTCGCCGAGCTGATCCCCGGCTCGCGCAAGGTCATCTTCGAGGACACCGGCCACATGGCGATGCTCGAGCGCCCGCGCGGCGTTCAACGCGCTGCTCGCGCGACTTCCTCGCGCGAGTAGCGGCGCTCAGCGCGCGACCGCGCCCTCGGCGGCGCTGCCGACGAGCTTCGCGTACTTCTGGATCGCCACGTCGACGTGCTCGTCGGCGCGCGGCGGCTGGCTCGTAGGCGCCGACGCGCTGCGGCGATCTCCTCGTCGGTGAGCGCCACGTCGAGCCGGCCGCGCGTCGACGTCGATCGTGATCTCGTCGCCGTCGTGCGAGCGCCGCGATCGGGCCGCCGCGGACGGCCTCGGGCGCGACGTGGGCGACCATGAAGCCGTGCGTGGCGCCGGAGAAGCGCCCGTCGGTGATCAGCGCGACCTCTTCGCCGAGCCCCTCGCCGACGATCGCCGCGGTCACCGACGAGCATCTCGCGCATGCCCGGGCCGCCGGCCGGGCCCTCGCCGCGGATCACGACCACGTCGCCGGCCTTGATCTCGTGCGCGAGCACCGCCGCCATCGCCGCCTCCTCGCCGTCGAACACGCGCGCCGGGCCCGGTGTGCTTTGCGCCGCTCGTGCCCGGCGAGCTTGACCACGCAGCCGTCGGGCGCGACGTTGCCGCGCAGGATCGCGAAGCCGCCGGTCGGCTTTGATCGGGCTCGACAGCGGCCGCACGACGCGCTGGCCGTCGGTCTCGCTGCGCCTCGGCGGCGTGCTCGCCGATCGTCGCTGCCGGTGACCGTCGGCGCGTCCGCGTTGAGGATGCCCGCCTCGTTCAGCCGCGTCGAGCACCAGCGGCACGCCGCCCGCCTCGTACAGCTCGGTCGCGACGTACTGCCCGCCCGGCTGCAGGTCGCACAGCAGCGGCGTGCGCTCGGAGATCGCGTCGAACTCGTCGATCTCGAGCGGCACGCCCATTTCGCGCGCGACCGCCAGCAGGTGCAGCACGCCGTTGGTCGAGCCGCCGCTCGTCGCGACCGCCGCGATCGCGTTCTCGAGCGCCGGCTTGGTGATCACGTCGCTCGGGCGCTGGCCGCGGCGCAGCACGTCCATCACCAGTTCGCCGCACTGCTTGGCCACCTCGAGCTTGCGCCCGTCCTCGGCCGGGCACCATCGCGGAGCCCGCCGGCGAGATGCCCGAGCGCCTCGAACGCCATCGCCATCGTGTTCGCCGTGAACTGGCCGCCGCACGCGCCCGCGCCCGGCGAGGCGGCCTCCTCGAGCTCGTGCAGCTCCTGCCTCGGTGATCTTGCCCGACGGCGAACTGCGCCGACCGCCTCGAACACCTGCTGGATCGTCACCTCCGCGCCCTTGTAGTGGCCGGGCCTGATCGAGCCGCCGTAGAGCATCAGGCCGGGGATGTCCAGCCGCGCGAGCGCCATCACGGTGCCCGGGATCGTCTTGTCGCAGCCGGAGATCGTGACGAGCGCGTCGAACTGCGTGGGCGCTGGCGACCAGCTCGATCGAGTCGGCGATCAGCTCGCGCGAGACCAGCGACGCGCGCATGCCCGCGGTGCCCATCGTGATGCCGTCGGAGATCGCGATCGTGTTGAGCTCCATCGGCGTGCCGCCGGCGGCGCGGATGCCCTCCTTGACCTTCGCCGCGAGCACGCGGTTGTTGAAGTTGCACGGCATCGTCTCGATCCACGAGTGCGCCACGCCGACGATCGGCTTGGCGAGGTCCTCGGCCGAGTAGCCGATGCCGTGCAGGTAGGCGCGCGCGGCCGCGCGCTCGGGCCCCTCGGTGAGGGCGCGGCTGCGGTGCTTGACGTCGAAGGCGCCGGCGGTGCTCACGCGGCGCGCACGCTACCGGGCCGCCGCGCGCGTCGGCCCGCCCGCGGCGTCGCGCTCGCGCTCCCAGCGCGCCAGGCGCGCGAGGTCGCGGCGCACCCGGTCCGGGTCGACCTGGCGGCCCGGCAGGTGCATGTTGGCCTCGCCGATCAGCCGCCGCTCGTCGGCGGTGAGCGCCATCCACTTCGCCAGCACGTCGTCGGAGTCGGGCAGCCGCGCGCTGCCGTAGGGCTTGGAGTGGTCGGGGAACGCCACGCAGTACTCGTTGAGCAGCTCGCCCGTCTGCGGCACGTAGGCGACGATCGGCTTGTGCGGGTAGATCAGGTAGGCGTAGGCGGCGCCGGCGCCGCGCCCGCGGTCGCCGAGTCCGCCCCACACGCGCAGGAAGCCGAGGTCGCGGTACATCGCCCAGTCGCGCTCGCTCGACGCACGAGCGCAGCAGCGCGCGGGCGCGCTGCTCGGCGCGGCGCTCGCGGCCGGGGTCATAGCCCAGCCGGCGCGCTGCCGCGCCGGTGCGGCGGCCCACAGCTCGCGTGCGCGCGCGAGCGGCGCGCCTGAGCGTGGGCCGCGCGAGCTCCCACAGCAGCACGACGAGCACGACCGCGGCGGTGCCCAGCGCCAGCCCCATGGCCGCTCAGCGCGTCGCCCGGGGCGCACCGCCGGCGGCGCGCGGGAAGAAGATCACGCGCTCGGCGTCGCGCGGCACCTCGTCGAAGCTCTTGACCAGCTCCGCCTCGCGGCGCCCGCCGGGGGTCTGCGGTCGGCACGGCCGCCCACATGCCCGCGTCGAGCTCGCGGCGGAACGCCTCGATCAGCTCCCGCTCCTGCTCGGGCACCTCGACGTCGCCCTCGGCGAGCACGATCTCACCATGACCGGGCTTCATCCGCAGGAGCTTCATCGCCTGTCGATTATGGCAAACGCGATGGGCGCGGATCGTCAGTCAGCGCCGCGCATCCGCTGCGAGGCCCGAGCACGTCGACCGGGCCGGCGCCCGCGCCGAGGTCGCGCAGCCCGTGCGCGACCGCCTCGCCCGCGAGCGCGCGCGCGGTGCGCGCGGCCTGCAGCGGCGTGCTGCCCGAGCGCGAGCTGCGCGGCGAGCACCGAGGAGTGCGTGCAGCCCGAGCCGTGCGCGGCGCCGTCGGGGTGGCGCTCGCCCTCGATCTCCACCGCCGCGCCGTCGCCGGCCGCGTCCAGGAACAGGTCGACCGCGCGCGCGCGGTGGCCGCCCGGTGAGCACGACCGCGCGCGGGCCGAGCGCGAGCACCGCCCGGGCGAGCGCACTCCGCTTCGGCGTCCTCGTCCGCCCGTCGCCTCGCGCTCGCGGCCGGCGAGCACGCGCGCCTCGGGCAGGTTCGGCGTGAGCACGCTCGCGCGCGGCAGGATCTGCTCGACGAGCGCGCGCTGGGCGTCCGGCGTCGAGCAGCCGCGCGCCGGACTCGGCGACCATCACCGGGTCGACCACCACGGGCGTGCCCGCGCGGCAGCTCGTCGAGCGCCGCGGCGACCGCGAGCGTCGACCTCGGCGGTGCCGAGCATGCCGACCTTGACCGCGTCGACGCCGATGTCCGACGAGCACCGCGCGCACCTGCGCGAGGACGATCTCCGGCGGCACGGCTGGATCGGCGCTGACGCCGACCGTGTTCTGGGCGGTGATCGCCGTGATCGCGCTCGTGCCGTGCACGCCGCAGCGCGCGAACGCCTTCAGGTCGGCCTGGATGCCGGCGCCGCCGCCGGAGTCCGAGCCGGCGATCGTCAGCGCGGTGCGGCGTCGGCGTGCTCACCGTGGCGCTAGCGGTGCGCGCGAGGCGAGCATGCCTCGCCGCGCAGCTCCCGCGGCACGCGGATCGAGTAGCTGCCGATCGCCGTCACCAGCAGCCGGCCGTCCTCGTGGCGGACCTCGATGCGCATGACGCCGACCGTGCGGTTGCGCCGGTCGAGCGTCGTGCGGCAGACGATCTCGCCCTCGGTCGCCGTCTGGATGTAGTTGATCGAGATGCTGATCGTCGCGATGCGCTCGTCCGCGGTCGTCTGCGCCCACAGCGTCGAGCCCATGCAGTAGTCGACCATCGCGTACGTCGCCACGCCCGAGAGCAGCCCGCCGCGGTTGATCAGCTCGGGGCGGATCTGCAGGCGCACCGTCTGCGGGATCCTCCCAGCGCATGCCCATGAAGCCGGTGACGCCGTCCAGCGAGCGCGGTCCGCCGTGCTCGGCGTCCCCGCGGGGAACGCCGTCGGCGTTGCTGTCCGCGTGACTCGCGGGCGCGATGTGCTCGTCGCTGGCGGGGCTGTCGCTCATGGCAGGCAGGCTACGCGAGCGCGGCCCCGCACGCGGCTCGCAGGCGCCGTCCCCGTCGGCCCTTCATATTGATCATATTTTCGATATATTTGCTGGACAATCCTCGGACCGGCTGCCCCGGTGCCTCGCCTCCGGCCCCCCGGCAAGCCGGCCACCGCCAACCACCAGACAGAGGACACGCCATGCCAAGGATCATCGTCACAACCGACCCCGTCGCGTCCAAGTCCACCGTCGAGACGCCGGTGCTGCTCGAAGAGCACGTGCACTCCGTCCACCTGAGCACCGGCCACGCCGCCGCCCAGCTCGTGGAGCGGCTCGCGTGGGCGATCAGCGACGCCGAGCACGCCGAGCTCGAGCCGCCCGCCCGCAGGCGCCGCGCCCGCGAGCGCCGGCCCGCGCGGATCCGCGAGTCGGCCCCCTACACCCAGCGTGCGATCAGGGCTTAGCCAACGAGGACACACTTTTGACACAGCCCGTGCGCTGAATCGGCACAAAGGACACCCTCGCGTCACATCGTGGGACCTAGCGTGTCGTTCGTGTGCACCGGCCAGCCCAACGCGAGCCCATCGCCCTCGCCGCGACGCGAGGAGAGCACCGACGCGCGCCGCACGGTGGGCCGCCTCGGCGAGGAGCTCGCCGCCGAGCACCTCACGCGGCTCGGCTTCACGACGCTCGCGCGCAACGTGCGCACCCGCTACGGCGAGATCGACCTGATCGTGTTCGACGGGCGCGTGATCGCCTTCGTGGAGGTCAAGACGCAGAAGCAGCGGGTTCGGCGGACGGCCGATCCGCGCCGAGCAGGAGCCGCTGCCATGGCTCGCGCCCGCGCCAGCGCGCACGCCTGCGGCGCCTCGCGCGCGCGTGGCTGAGCGACCAGCGCCACGCACGGCCGACGCGCGCGCACGATCCGCTTCGACGCGTCGGCGTGATCGTGGACGAGCGCGGGCGGCTGCTGCGCCTCGACCACGTCGAGGGGGCCTGGTGAGATCGCCGCGCTAGAGCGCGAGCTGCTGATAGGCGAGCGACTGGAAGGACATGCGATGCAGCGGCGAGACGCCCTGGCGCAGGATCGCCTCGCGGTGCGACGGCGTCGAGTAGCCGACGTGCTCGGCGAAGGTCCAGCCGGGGTGCTCGCGCGTCGGCGTGGTGCATGAAGCGGTCGCGCGTGACCTTGGCGACGATCGACGCCGCCGCGATCGCCGCGCTCGTCGCGTCGCCGTCGACGATCGCCCGCTGCGGATGCTCGAACTCGCGCGACCGCAGAAGCCGTCCAGCAGGCACAGCACCTCGCCGCCTGACGCCCGCCGTGACGCCGCGCACGCGCGTCGCGCAGCGCCGCGAGGTTGGTCTTGTGCAGGCCGCGCGTCGTCGATGCCGCGCACGCAGCGCGAGACGACGACGACCCGGGCGGCGCTGCGCATCACCAGCGGATAGAGCTCCTCGCGCGCCTGCGGCGCTGTGCTGCTTGGAGTCGTTGAGCGCGCTCAGCGCGCGCAGCTCGCGCGTCGTCAGCGCCTCGTAGTCGAACAGCACGCCCGCCGCCACGAGCGGCCCGGCCAGGCAGCCGCGCCCGGCCTCGTCGGCGCCCGCCACCAGCCGGTAGCCCGAGACGGCGGTCGAACGCGAACAGCCGCCGTCCGCTTCCGGCGCGGCCGCGCGCGCGCGCCGGCGCGCGCGCGACGAGCCGGAGCCGGGGCGCGACGAGCCCACTACAGCGTCGCGACCGCGCGCTCGCCGCTCGCTAGAGGATGCCGATCCGGTCGGGGGGCCAGTAGGTGGCGAAGGCGCCGCCGATGATCCAGCCGGTGGGGACGGGTCCCCAGAACCTGCTGTCGTCGGATTCGCCACGGTTGTCGCCCATCATGAACCAGTGACCGGCGCGGAATCTTGATCGGCGTCGGGAAGTTGCACTCCGGGACTCACGCCGCACGCGCGGATGTAGGAGTCCTTCTCGGGCACGAAGCTCGTGTGCCGCCGCCTTGCGGAAGACGTGCCCTTCGCGGATGTAGATCTCGTCGCCGGGGCCGGCGACGATCCGCTTGATGAAGTTGACGCCGGTGTCCTCCTTCGGCGATCGGCTGCGAGCACGCCGCGCCGCCGAGCCTGATCACGTGCGGCGAGGGGCCGCACTCCTCCTGCTCGCGCCTTCGGGCGGGTGGAACACGGCGATCTCGCCGACGTGCGGTTCGCTGAAGTCCATGCCGATGCGGTTGACGAGCACGCGCTGGCCGATCGACAGCGTCGGCTCCATCGAGCCGCTCGGGAATCCGGTAGGGCTTGACGATGCCACGCCTGGATCGCGAGCGCCAGCCCAAGCGCGACGCCGATGATCACGACCAGCTCGACGATCGAGCCGCGCGTCGATTTCGGCTTCTTGCGCGCCGCCCTTCAGCGCCCGGCGGGTCGCCGGCGACGCTCGTCGAGCCATTACCGCCGGGCTGCGAGCTCGAGCTCTGGCCCTCGCCGCGTCCTGGCGCCGGAGCTCACGCCGTGTCATCGCCAGCAGAAACGCCTCCCGTGGCGTCGCCGGCATCGGAGGACGGCCTCGGTGGCGCCCGCCGCCGCAGCGTCCGCGACGGCCTCGGGGCCGTCGGCGTCGCCGCTGTCCGATCCCTGATCGGCCGCGTCCACCTGTTCCTGACTCCCCCCCTCGACGGACTCGCCGTCGGTCTGCTCGCCACCGCCGGCGTCTCCACGACCGCCTCCTCCGCGGTCATGCCCTCCGCGTCGGTCGCCTCAGCTGCTCGTCGGGCGCGGGCTCGACCAGCAGGCCCGGCTCGACCGTCTCCTCCGGGCCGCGTGTAGCGGCGCTCGCGCACCCGCGCGCGCTTGCCGACGCGGTCGCGCAGGTAGTAGAGCTTCGCGCGGCGCACGTCGCCGCGCGCGGCCAACTCGATCCGCTCGATCTTGGGCGAGTGCAGCGGGAACATGCGCTCGACGCCAACGCCGAAGGACTGCTTGCGCACCGTGAACGTCTCGCGCACGCCGTGACCCTGGCGCTTGATGACCACGCCCTCGAACACCTGCACGCGGCTGCGCGCGCCCTCGATCACCTGGAAGTGCACCTTGACGCGGTCCCCGGGCGCAAACGCGGGGACGCGGCGCAACTGCGCGCGCTCGATGGTTGCGATGACGCTGCTCATAACGGTGACGAGGAGGGGGCGCCTTGAATGGTCCGGGGACGCCCCGAGACGAAGCTCTCAGCCGGCGCGAGCAGCAATGGTAGCGGACCGCCGCCGCGATCCGTCGCACAAGGCGAACCGTGCGCTCAGCCGGCGCCGTCCGCCGGCGCCGCGCCACCGCGTTCGCGGCTGCGCTCGCGCCGCCAGCTCGCGATCTGCTCGTGGTGCCCCGACAGCAGCACGTCCGGCACGCGCCAGCCGCGGTACTCGGCCGGGCGCGTGTAGTGGGGGTACTCCGGGTTGCCCTCCAGCGCCGCGCTGAAGGACTCCTCCGCGGCCGAGCGCTCGTCCCCGAGCGCGCCGGGCAGCTTGCGCAGCACCGCGTCGCACAGCACCATCGCCGCCAGCTCGCCGCCGCTCAGCACATAGCGGCCGATCGACACCACGTCGCTGGCGAAGTGCTCGAGGATGCGCTCGTCGAAGCCCTCGTAGCGCCCGCACAGCAGCGTCAGCGCGGGCTCGGCCGCCAGCTCCTCGACGAGCTGCTCGTCGAGCAGCCTGCCGACAGGCGCGAGCGCGATCACGCGCCGCTCGCGGCGCAGCTGCAGCGGATCGACGCCATAGTGGGCCTGCAGCGCGCGGTCGAGCACGTCCACCCGCAGCACCATCCCCGCGCCGCCCCCGAACGGCGTGTCGTCGACCTGCCCGCCGCTCAACGGCGTGTGCTCGCGCGGGTTCACGCACTCCAGGCGCGAGCCGCCCGCGAGCGCGTTGGCGACGTGGCGCTGCGAGGAGAACCACTCGAACCACTCCGGGAACAGCGTGAACACATCGATGTTCACCGACCGCCCTCCCCTTCCGGGCGCGTTCGCGTGGCGCGTTCCGCCGCCCCCAGGAACTCCAGGTCCACGTCGATGCGCTTTCGCTGCGGCTCGACGCTGCGGATCGCCGCTTTGACCATCGGCACCAGCAGCGGCTGGCCGCCGTCCGCCGGCGCCACCTCCAGCGCCTCGCACGAAGGCAGCTCCACGAGGCGGCTGACCGTGCCGAGCAGCGCCTCGCCGTCGCCGACCGCGCAGCCCTCCAGTTCGTGCGCCCACCACTCGCCCTCGCCGAGCGCCGGCGCGTCCTGATCGTCGACCGCCAGCTCCATGCCCCGCAGCGCCTCCGCCGCATGGCGGTCCTCGATGCCCTCCAGACGCACGATCGGGCGCTGCTCGGTTCCCGCCAGCCGCACGATCTTCGCGCTGCGCCCCGCCACCGTGACGCTCACGCCGACGCTCAACAGGCGCGGGCGCGGGCGCGTCACATAGAAGCTCCCGTCCAGCCCGTGCGGCCTGCCCACCCGCCCGGCGGGCACGCCCCCCGGGGCGGGCGCGCCCGAGCCCTGCGTCCACGTATCGCCCGGCGCGGGAGTCAATCGACGATGTCGACGAGCACGTGGCTGCCCTCGCCGGCGGCCGCCGCTTTGACGACCGTGCGCAGGGCGTGCGCGGTCCGCCCGCCCTTGCCGATCACGCGGCCATAGTCATCCGCCGCGACGCACAGCTCCAGCACGACCGTGCCGTCGTCCTCCTCGAACTGCTCAACCGCCACCGACTCCGGATCGTCGACCAAGCCTTCGGCGAGGTACTCAAGCAGCCGCCTGGGGCTCTCGCTCGCCATCCGCCCGTGACCTAGCTGGTCCGCGTGTCGATTCCCTGGATGCGCAGCAGCTTGCGGACCGTGTCCGACGGCTGCGCGCCGCGCGCCAGCCAGCTGCGCGCGCGATCCTCGTCGATCACGATCGTCGACGGGTCCGTCTGCGCGTTGTAGTGGCCGATCGTCTCGATCACGCGACCGTCGCGCGGAGAGCGCTGGTCGGCGACGACGACGCGCCATATGGGGTCCTTCTTGCCGCCCACTCGCGTGAGCCTCAGCCTTACCGACACTTGTTCCTCTCGGTCATGGATAAAACCTGCGTTCGAGAGCTTAGACGGTTCAGCGCGCGTTGCGCATGAGCGCACCGATGTCCGGCATCTTGCCGCGGCCCATCTGGCGCATCATCTTGCGCATCTGGCCGAACTGCTTGACCAGCCGATTGACCTGCTGCACGTTCGTGCCGGAGCCGCGCGCGATGCGCAGCCGCCGCGAGCCCTTGATCAGCTCCGGCTTGCGACGCTCCTCGGGCGTCATCGACAGGATGATCGCCTGGATCCGGTCGATCTCACGTTCGTCGACCTTCATGTTCTGCAGCTGGTGGCCCGCCAGCCCCGGGATCATTCCGAGGATGCTCGTCAGCGGCCCCATTTTGCGCACCATCTTCAGCTGGTCCAGGAAGTCGTCCAGGCCGAACTCGTTGCGGCGCAGCTTGCGCTCAAGCGCCAGCGCGTCCGCCTCGTCGAACTGGCGCTCGGCCTTCTCGATCAGGCTCAGCACATCGCCCATGCCGAGGATCCGCTGCGCGATGCGGTCGGGATGGAAGCGTTCGAACTGGTCCAGCTTCTCGCCGGTGGACGCGAACAGGATCGGCTTGCCCGTGACCGCTTTCACAGACAGCGCCGCGCCGCCGCGCGCGTCGCCGTCGAGCTTGCTCAACACCACCCCGTCGAACTGCACCGCCTCCGCGAAGCTCTCCGCCACGTTGACCGCGTCCTGGCCCGTCATCGCGTCGACCACCAGCAGCACGTCGTCCGGCTGCACCGCGTCGCGGATCCGCACCAGCTCCGCCATCAGCTGCTCGTCCACGTGCAGGCGCCCGCTGGTGTCCACGATCAGCACGTCCTTGCCGTCCTCGCGCGCGCGCTCCAGCGCCCACGCCGCTATCTCCACCGGGTCCCTGTCCGTGCCTTGCTCGTACACGGTGGCGCCCGCCTGCGCGCCCACCTTCACCAGCTGCTCGACCGCCGCCGGGCGATACACGTCGCAGGCGGCCACCGCCACCGAGGCGGAGTGCTCCTCGCGCAGGTAGCGCGCGAGCTTCGCCGTGGCGGTCGTCTTGCCCGAGCCCTGCAGGCCCGCCATCAGGATCACCGTCGGCGGCCGCGGCGAGAACTTCAGCGCGGGCGGCTCCTCCCCGGCCTCGCCGTCCGCGCCGGTGGATGGGCCGGTGGGCGGGCCCCCCATCAAAGCGGTCAGCTCCTCGGCGACGATCTTCACCACCTGGTGGCCCGGGTTCAGCCCGCCGATCACGTCCGCGCCCAGGCAGCGCTCCTTCAGGTGCGCCGTGAACTGCCTGACCACCTTGAAGTTGACGTCCGCCTCCAGCAGCGCCAGGCGGATCTCGCGCATCGTCGCGTCGACGTCCTGCTCGGTCAGCGTGCCGCGCTGGCGGACGTCAGCCAGCGTTCCCTGCAGTTTCTCCGCGAGCGAGTCGAACATGAGGGTGGCGAGCGGGGTCTGCTACCCGTCGTGCGCGGGCGGCGGCACGTGGCGCGGCGCCGGCGGGACCGGCGGCGCGGGCGGGGCGGGCGGGCTTCCGTCAAGTCGGCCCTTCAGCGCCTCGCCGATGCCGCCGAACGCCTCCGCGAACTCGGACGGCACCACGAACACCTTGTTCGAGTCGCCTTCGGCGAGCGACGGCAGCATCTGCAGGTATTCGTAGCTCAAGAGCGCGCGGTCCGGTTTGCCCTCGTGGATCGCTTTGAAGACGGTGTCGATCGCCTTCGCTTCGCCCTCCGCGCGCAGGATCGCCGCCTGGCGCTCGCCCTCGGCGGTCAGCACCGCCGCCTGCTTGGCGCCCTCCGCCGTCAGGATCTGCGACTGCTTCTCGCCTTCCGCCGTCAGGATCGCCGCGCGGCGGTCGCGCTCGGCGCGCATCTGCTTCTCCATCGCCGTCTTGATGTCCGGCGGCGGGTCCACTGACTTGATCTCGACGCGGTTGATCCTGATGCCCCACTTGCCGGTCGCCTCGTCCAGCACCGTGCGCAGCTCCGCGTTGACGTTCTCGCGCGAGGTCAGCGTCGCCTCCAGCGTCAGCCCGCCGATCACGTTGCGCAGCGTCGTCACCGTCAGCTGCTCGATCGCCTGCAGCGGGTTCGCGATCTCATACGTCGCCGAGCGTGGGTCGGTGATCGTGAAGTACAGCACCGTCTCGATGCCCACCACCACGTTGTCCTCGGTGATCACCGACTGCGGCGAGAAGTTCACGACCTGCTCGCGCAGGTCCACCAGCGGCCGCACGCGATCGATGAACGGCGTGACGATCGTCAGACCCGGCTCCAGCGTGCGGCTGTAGCGGCCCAGCCGCTCGACCACGCCCGCGCGCGCCTGCGGGATCACGCGGATCGTGCGCGCGGCCACCACCAGGGCAAACAGCACGATCACGATGACGACGATGAGAACGGCCATGTAGTTCCTTTCAATGCATTACCAGAGCGGTTGCGCCCCGTATCTCGACTACCTCGACGCGCTCGCCCACGTCGATCACCTCGTCTTCGTCGTAGCTGCGCGCCGTCCACACCTCGCCGTTGTCGATCTTCACGCAGCCCACGCCCTCGTTGTTGGCGATCCGCTCGAGCACCATCGCGCGGTGGCCCACGAGCGCGGCGGCGCCCGTGCGGATCGCGGGCGGCAGACGGCGGTGGCGGCGCGCAACCGGACGCAGCCCGCCGAACGAGATCGCCGAGGCCAGCACGAACACGGGCACGACCAGCGGCAGGCCGACGCCGAGCACGCTCACGACCGCCGCCAGCCCGGCGCCGACCGCGAACGGCAGCAGGTACAGCCCGCCGGTGTGCATCTCGCCGAGGCCGAGCACACACGCAGCGACCACCCACAGGATCCAATCCATCCCTTCAGGTTACTCCGGTGCGATCAGCGCGCGCGCGAAATCGCGCGCGTCGAACGGGCGCAGGTCCTCGACCGACTCGCCCGCGCCGATCAGCTTCACCGGCAGCTCGAGCTCGCGCGCGATCGCCAGCGCGATGCCGCCGCGCGCGGTGCCGTCGAGCTTCGTCAGCACCACGCCGCTCACCTGCGCCACCTCCGCGAACATCCGCGCCTGGCGCAGCCCGTTCTGGCCGGTCGTCGCGTCGATCGTCAGCAGCGTCTCGTGCGGCGCTCCCTCGAGCTGCCTGGCGATCACGCGCCTGACCTTCGCCAGCTCGCCCATCAGGTCGTCCTGCGTGTGCAGGCGCCCGGCGGTGTCGATGATCACCACGTCGATGCCCCGGGCGCGCGCCTGCGCGACCGCGTCGAACGCCACCGCGCCCGGGTCCGAGCCCGCGGGTCCAGTCACGATCTCACAGCCCGCCCGCTGCGCCCAGCCCTCCAGCTGCTCGGCGGCCGCCGCCCGGAACGTGTCGGCCGCGCCCAGCAGCACGCTGCGCCCGAGCTGTTCGTGCAGGTGCCATGCGAGCTTGCCGATCGTCGTCGTCTTGCCGGTGCCGTTGACGCCCACCGCCATGATCACCGTGGGCTGCGGACGGATGTCGATGCGCGCGTCGCCGACCGTCGCCGTCTGCGCCAGCAGCTCGATCAGGCGCTCGCTCAGCGCCTGCCCGCCCTCCAGCTCGCCCGATGACGCCTCCGACTCGAGCGTCGCGACCACCGACGCTGTGGTGCTCGCGCCGACGTCGGCCATGATCAGCGCCTCCTCCAGGCGTTCCCACGTGTGCTCGTCGAGCACGCCGAACAGCGTCGCCTGGATCTCCGAGCCGAGCGCCTGGCGAGTCTTGGCCATGCTCTCCCGCAGCCGGCGGAACAGGCCGCCGCGCTGGCGCGGAGCCTCACCCGCCGCGTCCGCGCCGGAGCCGCCGCCCGGCGCGGTCTCATCGGTTATGAAGAGCTCACTCCAGTCGCGGGCCACGGGGCCGGCGACGATATCAGCGCCCGCTCAGGCGACTTCGGCGACGGGCGCCACCGGCGCCGCCTGCGCGTCCTCCCCCTCCGGGGACGATGCGGCGGGCAGGCTGCGCGAGAGCACCTTGGAGACGCCGTTCTGGCCCATCGAGACGCCGTACAGCCAGTCGGCCGCCTCCATCGTGCGCTTCTGATGGGTGATCACGATGAACTGCGCGCGGCCGGCGTAGCGGCGCAGCAGCGTCAGGAAGCGGTCGAGGTTGAGGTCGTCGAGCGCCGCCTCGACCTCGTCGAGGATGTAGAACGGGCACGGGCGGGCGAGGAACACCGCGAACAGGAACGCGAGCGCCGTCATCGACTTCTCGCCCCCCGACAGCAGCGTCAGGCGCTTGGTCGCCTTGCCCGCGGGCGTGATCTCGATCTCCACGCCGGGCAGCTGCGCCTCTTCGGCACCCTGCTCCTCGGCCTCGCTCTCCGCCTCCGCCGCCGCCTCGACGGCATCCGCGTCCGCGCCCTCCGGCAGCGGCTGGCCGCCGAGCACCGGCCTCGGACCCTGCTCTTCGCGCACCAGCCGCAGGCGCCCGCTGCCGCCCGGGAACACGTCGCCGACCAGCTCCTCGAAGTTGCGCGCGGCCGCGTTGAACGTCTCCTCGAACGTCTCCTCGATCTGGCGGTCGGTTTCGCGGATCACCTGGCGCAGCTCGCGCAGCGCGGTCTCGAGGTCGGCGCGCTGGCCCTCCAGCTCCTCCACGTGCGCGAGCGCCTCCGCGTATTCGTCCTGGGCGAGCGGGTTGACGGGCCCGAGCTGCTCGCGCCTGCGCGTCAGCCGCTCGACGCGCGCGCGCAGCGAGGCCACCTGCTCCTCGTCCAGGGGCTCCGGCTCCGCGACCTCGCCATCGGCGACCGGCTCGCCATCCGCAACCTGCTTGGACCCGGGCTCGGGCTGCCCCAGCCGCTCCGCCACGCTCGCCAGCTCCAGCTCCGCCTCGCTCGCGAGGTCGCGCAGGCGCTGCGCGGCGACCTCGGCGGCGGTGACGGCCTCGCCGGCCGCGCGCAGGCTCGCCTGGATCTCGGCCTCCTGTGCGGCGCAGGCGCGCAGCTGCCCCGCCATCTCCTCGCCTGCCTCGCGATCGGCGGCGAGCTCTGCCTCCAGCTCGTGGACGCGCCGCTGCACGCCCTCCGTCGCGAGGACGAGCGCCGTGGCGAGCCGCTTGGCGCGGGGCACGGTCGCGGTGTCGAGCGCGTGCTGAGCGCGCAGGCGCTCCACGCGCGCGATCCGCTCGGCGAGCTCGCGCTGGCGGCGCTCGGCCTGCCGGCGCTCCGCCGCGAGCTCTCCCTCTAGCTCGGCCTTGCGCACCGCGAGGGCGCCCTCCGCGGGCGCGATGCGACGCTGCTCGATCAGCCACTCGGTACGACGCCTGGCCTCGCCCGCCTCCGCCAGCTCGCGCTCCGCGGCGCGCAGCGCGCCCTCGGCCTGCACGCGGGCCTCATCGGCCGTGCGGGTATCCGCCAGCAGCTGCTCGCATGCCGCCTGCGCGCTGTGCTCGGCCTGTGCCGCGAGCTCCGCCTGCGCGATCAGCCGGTCGCGTTCGTTGCGACGCGCGAGCACCCGCTCACTGCCGCCCTCGCTGAGCTGGCGGATCTCGCCCCACGCGCCGAACCACACGCGCCCGCCGCGCGTGACGGCGATGCCGGCGAAGTCGCCCGGCAGCTCCTCCAGGCGCTCGACCACCCACGCGTCGCCCAGCAGCCGTCCCGCCAGCTCCAGCACGGGCGCCGGGCCGCTGAGCAGCTCCGTCAGCCGGAGCGCGCCCGCCACCGGGGCCTGTGAGCCAGCGACGTGCTCGCGCGGACGCGAGGCACCGGCCCCGGCCAGCAGCGCGCTCGCGCCGTCGGGGCCCGCGCGGTCGAGCACCGCCTCCGCGCCCGCCACGTCCTCCACGAGCGCCGCGTCCAGGCGTCCGCCAAGCGCGGCCGCGAGCGCCAGCTCGTAGCCGTCCTGCACGCGCAGCTGCTCGCTCAGCGCCTTCGGTGCGCTGGCCTGGCCCGCGACTTCGTCGGCGCCGTGCCCGCCGGACGCTCCGACGTGGGCGTGCCCGCGCAGGAACTGGTTGGCGGCCGCCAGCTCGGCGCCGACGCGCGCTGACTCGCGGCGGGAGTCCTGCGCCTCGTGCTCGGCCGCGCTCAGCCGTTGGCGTGCCTGGTCGGCCGACTCGTCCGCCTCGGCACGCGCCGCACGGGCCGCCGCGGCCGCCGCCGCGGCCTGCTCGATGCGCGCCGTCTGCTCGCCCAGCGCCTGCTGCAGCTCGGCGATCTCGCGCTCGATCTCCTGCTCGCGGCTCGCCTGGATCTCCGCGAGCTGCGCCTGCAGCACGCCGATGCGCTCCTCGCCGTCCGCCTGCTCGGGTGCGTCGGCGCCATCGCTCGTCGAGTGCGACAGCGCCTGCAGCTCCTGCTCGGTGCGCTCGATCCTGCCGGCCAGCGCGCGCGCGTTCGAACCGACCTGCTCGGCGCGCAGCGTCAGCCGCTCGTGCGCGGAGCGCGCGTCGTACACGCGGCGCGAGAGCGCGTCGTGGCGCTCCGAGCGCTCGGCCAGCGCCCGCTCGGCCACCCCGCGCCGCTCGATCGTCTCCTGCAGCGCGCGCTCGATCTCCGCACGGACCGTGCGCGCCTGGGCGACGCCCGCCTCGGCGCCGCGCAGCTCGATCTGGCAGGCGCGCGACTGATCGCGCGCGAGCTCCCAGCGCGCCTGCAGGATCTGCAGCTCCAGACGCTCGTGCAGCTCCGCCGCTTCGGCTTGGCGCTTGAGCGGGCGCAGGCGGCTGCGCGCCTCGCGCTCGACGTCCAGCGCGCGGTCGAGGTTCTCCTGCGTGCGCTCGAGCTTCAGCTGCGCGCGGCGGCGGCGCTTGCGGTGCTTGCCGAGGCCCGCCGCCTCCTCGATCAGCATGCGCCGGTCGCGCGGCTTTGAGGTCACGATCGCATCCACGCGCCCCTGCGAGATGACCGAGTGCGTCTCCTTGCCGAGGCCCGTGTCGGAGAGCACCTCGATCACGTCCGTCAGGCGGCAGCGCGCGCCGTTGAGCTTGTAGCCGCCCTCACCGTTGCGGTCCAGGCGGCGCACGATCGAGATCTCGCTCAGCGGCAGGTCGACCGTGCCGTCGGAGTTGTCGAGCACGATCTCCACCTCCGCCGCGCTGCGCGGCTGCACGCCGCGCCCGCCGCCGAAGATCACGTCCTGCATCGACTGGCCGCGGATCGCAAGCGGCGACTGCTCGCCCATCGCCCACAGCACCGCGTCGGTGACGTTTGACTTGCCCGAGCCGTTGGGGCCGACGACCACGCTCACGCCCGGGCCGAAGTCCAAGCGCGTGCGGTCGGGGAACGACTTGAAGCCGTTCAGCGTCAGCGACTTCAGGCGCATGCGCTCACCTCGGGACGGTCTGCGCTCATGACTCCGCCCCAAGCCGGTCGACGGCCACGCGCGCGGCCTCCTGCTCGGCGTGCTTCTTGCTCCTGCCGCTGCCGCTGCCCAGCTCGCGGCCGTCCACCCGCGCGAGCACCGTGTAGGTGCGCTCGTGCGGCGGGCCGTCCTCGCTCGTCACCTCGTAGCTGACCTCCGCGCCACGGCGCGCCAGCAGCTCCTGCAGCGCCGACTTGAAGTCCACGGGGTTCTCCAGCGCGCCCTCGATCTCCGGGGCGAACGCCTCGACCACGGCCTCCGCGGTGCGCTCGTAGCCGGCGTGCAGATAGCAGGCGCCGATCACCGCCTCGATCACCGACGCCAGCACGCGCTCGGTCCCCACCAGCGCCGCCGCGCTCTCGCGCACGCCCGCGGGCGCCGCCGCGCGCAGCCGCGCCGGCAGCTCCAGCCGTTCGGCGACCGCCCTGCACGACACCCCCGAGACCGCCTGCGCGCGGATCTTCGTGAGCCGGCCCGCGCCGTAGCGGTCGGCCTCCAGGCGCGGGTACAGGTACGTGGTCACCGCCAGCGCGAGCACGCTGTCGCCGAGAAACGCCAGGCGCGTGTAGGAGCCGCTGGGGCTCTGGCTCCAGGACGCGTGCGTGAACACCTGGCGCGCCAGCTCCTCGGGCAGCTCCTCCAGCAGATCCGCGAGCAGCATCAACGCTCCTCATGGACTGTCCCGTCATGGGCGATCACGAAGTCCACGGCCGCCCCCACCGTCAGGATCTGCGCGGCCTGCTCGTCGGACATGCGCACGCCGTATGTGTCCTCCAGCTCCTGCACGAGCGTGTACAGGTCGAGCGAGTCGGCCTCCAGGTCCTCCTTGAAGCGGGTGCTCTCGACGATCGTCTGCGGATCGACGTCGAGCTCGTCGGCGAGGTGTGTCTGGATCAGTGTCAGGACTTGCTCGCGGGTCATCGGGCCTGCGGCAGGCTAGCGGCCGAAGCGGCGTCGTCATCGAGGGTGGACACCGGCGCACGCCTGAGCGCGCCGGCGCGCTCCAGCGCGGCGTGCGTCTGCGCGACGACGTCCTCGCGCGCGCCGCGGTCGGCTCGCATGATCGCGGCGGCGAAGCCAGCGCGCTTGAAGCGCCCGTGCGGGACCACGCCCAGGCGCCGCAGCCCCAGCAGATAGGCGCCGCCGCTCGCTTCCGGGTCCAGCTGCTCGCGAACGCCGCCGAGCGCGCCGCGCAGCAACAGGCCGCCCAGCTTCGCCTTGTTGGACGACATCGCCGCGGCGCGGATCGTGCCGAGCATCGTCTGCGAGACGCCCTCCATCAGCTTCAGCGCGATGTTGCCGGTGAAGCCATCGGTCACGATCACGTCGGCGCGCCCGGAGACGACGTCGCCGCCCTCGACGTTGCCGACGAACTCGAACGCGCGCGGCTCAGCGCCCGCGCGCTCGCGCAGCGCCGCGTGGGCTTCGAGCACCAGCTCGCTGCCGCGCTCGGCCTCCTCGCCATTCGACAGCAGCCCGACGCGCGGCGCGGCCACGCCGAGCACCGTGCGCGCGAGCGCGGCGCCCATGAACGCGAACTGCACCAGGTGCTCGCTACGCGCCTCCGCGCTCGCGCCGACGTCCAGGAGCGTCACGTGATGATGCTCCCGCCCCCCACCGGCAGCGGGATCGGGATCGCGAGCGCCGGACGGTAGATGCCGCGCGCCCGCTTGATGTTGAACGTGCCCGCCGCGAGCGCCGCGCCCGTCCCTCCCGCGCACACGAGCGCCTGCGCGCGGCCCTCCGCGACCGCCTGCGCGGCCTGCACGATCGAGGCCTCGGGCGTCGCGCGCGCGGCCCGCACCGGATCCGCGGCCTTGGCGATCGAGACGGGCGCGTCGACGATCTCGACGCCGGGGACCGGCTCGCCCAGCTCGCCCGCGGGGCCGAACAGCAGCACGCGCGCGCCCTGGCCCGCGGCGATCGCCGCTCCGGCCGCGACCTCCGCGGCGCCGAGGTCGGCGCCGTTGCAGTCGACCGCGATCACCGGCGCCTCGCGCTCCCCCGCAGAGGACGACGAGCGCGAGGACGAGGCCTCTGGCGTCACTGCCGGCTAGTCGTGGTCGTGGTCGTGCTCGTGATCGTGCGCCCCGGGCGTCACGACCTCGCGACCCGCGTATGTGCCGCACACGGGGCAGACCCGGTGCGGCCGGCGCGGGCTGTGGCACTGCGGGCACGCGTTCACGGCGGGCGTGCCGATCTTGTGCTGCGCGCGCCGCTTGGCGGTACGGCTGTGCGACTGCTTTTTCTTGGGGACGGCCATTAGCGTGTGAAGGCTACCAGGGTGGACGCGCCGGCCCCGGCCGGCGCAGCGCACATCGTCACTCGAGCTTCAGCTCGCGCAGCTTCGCCCAGCGCGGGTCCGGCTCGGACTCGTGGTGATGGTCGGGCGGGGCCTCGTTGAGATCGACCGCGCACACCGGGCACAGCCCGGCGCAGTCATCGCGGCAGAGGATCTTCGCGGGCAGCGCCAGCGCGAACGCGTCGCGGGCCCAGCCCGCCAGGTCGAGCGTCTCATCCTGCACGTAGGGGCTGTCGAGCTCCTCGCCGCCGCCGGGGCGGTCGACCTCCCGCGCCTCCACCTCGATGCGCGGGCTGGCCTGCTTGAGGCAGCGCATGCACGGCCCGGCCGCCTCGGCGGAGAAGCGCAGCCGCAGGGCGTAGCCGCCGCCGCTCATGCGCGAGACGCTCAGCTCCACGGGCACCCGCCGCGGCTGCGCCTCGTAGCGCTCGGTGCCGAGCATCAGCGGCTCGATCGGCGTGTACAGCTCCAGGCGCCGGCCCTCGCCCGGGCTCAGGCGCAGACCCGCGAGGTCGAAATCGTGCGTCTCGCTCGGCATTCACATCAGGCTAGTGCCCGAACGGGTGCCTGTGCCCCGAACGGGGTACGAGCCGGTCGCGGCGCGCTACGAGCGTGTGCGCAGCTCCCGCTTGAGGACCTTGCCGGTGGCGTTGCGCGGCAGCTCCTCGACGAACTCGACGTCGCGGGGCACCTTGTAGCGGGCGAGGTTCTCCTTCACGTAGGCCTGCACGTCCTCCGCGGTCAGATGGCTGCCCTCGCGCGGCACCACGAACGCCTTCAGCCGCTGGCCGAACTCCTCGTCCTCGACGCCTACGACCGCCACCTCTTCGATCTCCTGATGATCGGCCAGCAGGTCCTCGACCTCGCGCGGGAACACGTTCTCGCCGCCGCTGACGATCATTTCGTCGTCGCGGCCCTCGACCGACAGGCGCCCGGCGCCGTCCAGGCGCCCGACGTCTCCGGTGCGCATCATTCCCTCGACGATTTCCTTGCCGCCGCCGTCGGTGTAGCCCTCGAACTGGAACTCGTTGGCGACGAAGATGCGCCCCACCTCGCCCCGCGGCACCTCGTGGCCGTTCTCGTCGAGCAGCTTCACGACGGTGCCGAGCGGCGGGCTGCCGGCGGTGCCGGGCGCGGCGCGGAGTTCGGCGGGCGTCGCGATCGTGGCCCATGCGACCTCGGTCGAGCCGTAGAGGTTGTAGAGCACGTCCCCGAACGTGTCCATCACGCGCGTCGCGAGCTCGCCCGGGAGCGCGGAGCCACTGACGGCGATCACCTTCAGCGAGCTGACGTCGTAGCGGGCGATCGTCTCCGGCGGCAGCTCGAGCATCCGCTGCAGCATCACCGGCACGACCACGAGCGCGCTCGCGCGCTGCTGCGCGATCGCCCTGAGCGTCTCCTCCGGGTCGAACTTGCGGCGCAGCACGAGCGTCGAGAGCAGCGGCAGGCTGAGCAGGAAGTGCGCGAAGCCCCACGAGTGGAACATCGGCGCCGCGATCACGGTCGTCTCGCGCGCCTTCAGCGGGATCTTCGAGAACAGCGCGGCGGCCGGCTCGACGGAGTCGCTCTGCGGGCGCGCGGCGCCCTTGGGCGTGCCGGTGGTCCCCGACGTGAGGATCACGACGCGCCCTTTGCCGAGCGGCGGCGTCAGATCGGACTGGTCGCCGCGCGCGATCATCTCCTCCAGCGTCGGGTCCGCATGGCCCGCGGGCTCAGACGCCGAGGAGGACGGCGCAGCCCGGGTCTCCTGCCACGCGACGAACCGCAGCCTGCCGGCGGTGCCGGCGCTCACGAGCGCGCTGAACTCCTCGTCGAAGACCACCGCCACCGGGTCCTCGCGCGCGAGCACGTCGGTGATCTGCGGGCCGGCGAACGCGGTGTTCAGGTACAGCGCCCCGGCGCCCAGCTTCGAGCAGGCGACGGTCGCCTCGATGAAGCCGCGGTGGTTGCGGCACATGATCGCCACGCCATCTCCTTCTGAGACGCCGGCGCGCCGCAGCTCGTGCGCGAGCGCGTTCGTGCGCCGGTGCACGTCCGCGAAGCTCAGCACGCCGCGCTCGTCGACGAGCGCCGCGCGCTGCGGATGGCGCGCCGCCGCGCTCGTGTAGGCGCCCGCGGGCGTCGCCCCCCACCGCCGCAGCATCGCCAGCGACACCACCACCCGGTCCGGGCGCAGCGGTTCGAACATGCCGGTGTCGATCAGCGACTTGGCGATCAGCAGCTTGTGCCTGGCCATGCGTGCGGCCGTCTGCGTGTTCACGTATCGACCCTACTCAAAACGGCGCGCGGCATGTGAGCGTGCGCTGCCGTATTCCTAGCTGACTTCAGCCGGCTCGTCCTTGCCCTGCAGGCGCTCGCGCCCGCGCTGGACGGCGGCGATGAACTTCGACAGGTTGACCTCGAGCGTGTTGAGGATCTCGTCGGCGTAGTCCTCCGCCCCGAGCCTGATCTCGCGCTCGCGGGCGCGCGCGTCCTCGATGATGTCCTCGGCGGCGCGCTCGGCCTGCTTGGTGACCTCCTCCTCGCCCACCAGCCGCTCCTGGCGCTCGCGCGCGTCCTTGATGATCCGCTCGGCCTCCTTCTTGGCCTCCGCGAGCATCTCCTGGCGCTCCTTGACGATCCAGCGCGCCTGCTTGATCTCCTCGGGGATCGTCGCGCGCATCTGGTCGAGGATGTCGTAGATCTCCTCCTTGTCGACGCGCACGGAGTCGCTCAGCGGGATCGTCTTGGCGTTGTGCACCAAGTCGTCGAGCTTGTCTATGAGTACCAGGACATCCATCTAAGTTCTCACCTCTGCCGGGCATCCGGCCCGCGCCTCGTGATTCGTCAGCGTCTCAGCTCTTCCTGCAAGCGCCCGGCGACCTCCTCGGGGACGAGATCGTCGATCCTGCCTCCGAACGTGGCCAGCTCCTTGACGCCGCTGGATGAAAGAAAACTGTACTGCGGCGAGGCCATCAGGTACACGGACTCGATCTCGGGGTCCTGGCGGCGGTTGAGCTGATTCATCTCCAGCTCGTACTCGAAGTCGGAGATCGCGCGCAGCCCCTTGACGATCGCCTTCGCGCCGATGCTCCTGGCGAAGTCCACGACGAGCGTCGAGAACGGCTCGACGCGTACGCCCTCGACGTCCGCCAGCGCCCGCTCGATGAAGCCGACGCGATCCTCGATCCCGAACAGCGCGCTGCTCTTGCGCACCGAGCGGTTGACGACCGCCACCACAACCTCGTCGTACAGCGCTGCCGCGCGGCGGATCACGTCGAGGTGGCCGTTGGTGATCGGGTCATACGAGCCCGGGCATACGACGGTTGTCTTGCTCAGTGTGGTCATGGGTGCCGGTGGATTGTGATCGATGTGTCGCCGTAGCGCTTGTGCCGCTCGAGCGCGACGTCCAGCTCGAGCGGAGCCCGCCGGTCGCTCTCCACGACGACGCGCGCGCCCGGGCTCAGCAGCGCCGGCAGGCTCGCCGACAGCTCTGGACCCCACCGGTCGGCGCTCTGAGCCGAGGCCGTCGATGCTGGTCGCGCCCGCCCGTACGGGGGGTCGATGAAGACAAGATCGTATGTCTCCTGGCGACTGATTGCGGTGCGCAGCGCGTCGAGCGCGTCCGCGCGGCGCACCTCGACCGCCTCCGGGGCGATGCCGAGCGCCGTCAGGTTCTCGTTCAACGCCCTGATCGCGCCTGCGTCGCGCTCGACGAACACCGCCCGCCGCGCCCCCCTGGAGAGCGCCTCGATGCCCAGCGCGCCGGTGCCCGCGAACAGGTCGAGCACGCGGAGATCCTCCACGTCGCCCAGCATCCCGAACACCGCCTCGCGCACGCGGTCGGACGTCGGCCGCGTGACCCTGCCGGCCGGCGCCTTCAAGCGCCTGCCGCCGAGGCGTCCTGCGATCACCCGCATGCGGGAACCGTAACGCCGTCAGGCCGGAATCGGCTCGGGCGCCTCGCCGGCGAGCTCGCGCTCCAGGCGCATCCCCAGCAGCGCGTGCTCGGGCGCGCACAGCTCGGGGTCGCCGGCGAGGATCGTCTCGGCGCGGGCGCGCGCGAGCTCGAGCAGCTGCGCGTCGTCGGGCAGGCGCGCGACCCGGAACTGCCCGAGACCGGACTGCCGCGTGCCGATCAGCTCGCCCTCCTTGCGCATCGCCAGGTCGATCTCGGCGAGGCGAAAGCCGTCCGCGTGGCGCACCAGCGCGCCGAGCCGGCCCGAGCCGCCCGCTCCGGGCGGGCCGACGAGCAGGCAGCGCGAGCTGTGCTCGCCGCGCCCCACGCGCCCGCGCAGCTGGTGCAGCTGGGAGATCCCGAAGCGCTCCGCGTTCTCGATCAGCATCACGGTCGCGTTCGGCACGTCGATGCCGACCTCGATCACGGTCGTCGCGACGAGCACGTCCGCGTCGCCGGCCGCAAACGCGGCCATCGCCTCCTGCTTCTCGCGCGGGCGCATGCCGCCGTGCAGCAACGCCAGCTCGTAGCCGGCGAGCTCGCCCTCGCGCAGGCGCAGCAGCTCGGCGCTCGCGGCGCGCAGGCCGAGATCCGCACCCGCGGCACCCGAGGCCGCAGCCGCGGCGACGCCCGCCTGCGGCTCGGCCTCGTCGATCAAGGGACACACAACGTAGGCCTGGCGGCCGGCCGCAAGCTCGGCGCGCAGCTCCTCGTAGGCGCGCGCCCGCTCCTGCTCCCCGGACACGAGGCGCGTCTCGATCGGCTGGCGCCCGCGCGGCAGCTCGCGCAGCGCGCTCGTATCGAGGTCGCCGTAGCGCGCGAGCGCGAGCGTACGCGGGATCGGCGTGGCGGTCATGTGCAGCAGGTGCGGCACGGGGGCGCCCGCGCGGGCCGGCTCGCGCTCCCCCAGCGCGGCGCGCTGGCGCACGCCGAAGCGGTGCTGCTCGTCGATGACCGCGACCGCCAGCGCGTCGAAGACGACGTCGGGCTCGATCAGCGCGTGCGTGCCGACGATCAACGAAAGCTCGCCGCTGGCGAGCTTTCCGAGCACGTCGCGACGCCTTCGCGCAGGTGTCGAGCCGGTCAAGAGCGCGGCGCTCACCGGCTCCGAGCCGAGCAGCTGCTGGATCGTCGCGAAGTGCTGCTCGGCGAGCGTCTCCGTAGGCGCCATCAGCGCCGCCTGCATGCCGTGGCCGACCGCCTGCAGCATCGCGTACAGGGCGACCACCGTCTTGCCGCTGCCGACCTCGCCCATCAGCAGCCGCTGCATCGGCGCCGGCCGCGCGAGGTCTTCGGCGATCGTCTCGACCGCCCGCCGCTGGTCGCCGGTGAGCGCGAACGGCAGGCCGTCCTTGAGCCAGCGCCCGCCCAGCGCATCGCGCTCGGCGAGCACCGCGGCGCCCGTGCGCGCCCGGCGCGCGGCGCGGCGGCGCAGGAACGCGAGCTGTGTCAGCAGCAGCTCCTCGAAGGCGAGGCGCCGGCGACCAGTCTCCAGGTCGTGCGGCAGGCGCGGGAAGTGCATCGCGGCGAGCGCGCTGGCGCGGTCTGGCAGCCGCTCGGCGACGCGGGTCGCGGCCGACAGCGCCTCGACAATGTCGCCCAGCGCGTGCCGCGCGCCGTGTACCAGCGTGAGGATCTGCGTGGAGGTCACACCCTCGGCGGCCGGATAGTGCGCGACGGAGTCGGCCTCGGCCCCGTCGGCGGCGCCCGACGCACCCGCAGCGAGCTCGCCGGCCACGTCCGCACCGGGCGCATGGTGCGAGACGTTGAAGCCGCCGCGCGTGTCGGCCTTGCCGTGCAGCAGCAGGCGCGTGCCAGGCGGATAGCGCTCGACCAGCCACGGCTGGTTGAAGAACGTCGCGCGCATCGTGCCGCTGGAGTCGAACACGGTCGCTTCGACCAGCGGGCGCATGCCGCGGCGGCGCACGGGGCGGGCGCTGATCGCGCGCACCTGCACCGCGACGGTCGCCTGCTCGCCGGCGCGCAGCGCCTTGACGGTGCGCGCCTCGCGGCTGTCGCTGGGGAGATGCTCGAGCAGCTCGCCGACGGTCTCCAGGCCCAGCGAGTGCAGCCCGGCGAGCGCCTTCTTGCCCGGCGCCTCGAGCGGCTGCGCCAGGCGCGAGGGCCGCGGCCAGCGCACGGGCGCCCCGATCAGCTCCTCGCGTGCGAGATCGTCCGTCGAGGCGAAAGCCCGCGTACGTGGCCCGATGCGCTCAGATCTCGCGATGACGGCCGCTTCCGGCGTGTCGGGCTTGGTCGCCGGCATTCCCCCGCATCATGATCGCGACGCCGGTCGTATCGACGGCCCCCGGCTGGACCGCGCCCGGCGTCACTCGGCGGCGAGCAGCCACCAGTAGGCGGGCTGGCCGCCGTGGCGCAGCTCCAGCTCGACGCCACCGTTGACCATGCCCTCGATCTCGGCGAGCGCGAGCGGCGCGTCCTCGCCGGCGAGCACGCTGATCAGCTCCGGCGGGCCCTCGCCGTTGAACTCGCCGGCGAGCGCATGCAGCACGGCCTCGAGCGTCGCGCGCGGCTCGCCCCATGCGCGCACCTCGTCCTGCACGAACCCGACGGCGTCGCCGCGCCGGAAGCGCCCCTGCGCGTCGTCGCGGGCAGCCGGCGCGACGGCGCCCGTGCGCACGCGCGCGAGCGTCTCGTTCAGCGCCTGCGCGTTCTCCTCCACAGAGCGCTCGGGCGCGAGCGCGACGGCGGCGGCGAGGCCGGCCTGCTGGCTGGTGGTGCGCGCGACGTGCACCTGCTTGTCCGACAGCCGCGCGGCCGCTTCAGCGGCCATGATCACGTTGGCGCTGTTCGTCAGCAGCACGACCTCCTCGGTGGGCACGTCGTGGATACCGGCGAGCAGGTCGTACGTGGACGGGTTGAGCGTGGGCCCGCCGTCGATCGTGTGCACGCCCAGCTCCTCGAACAGCTGGCGCAGGCCTTCGCCGCTGACGACCGCCACGGCCGTGCAGCGAGCGCCGCGAGGCGGGGCAAGTGGCGTCTCAGCGCGGCCGTCGAGCGCGGCGCCGCCGTCCTGGTCGGCGCCCAGGCGCCCTTCCCGCTCGGCCACCTGCAGGCGCATGTCGGCGACATCGAGGTGCGAGACCTCGCCGGCGTCCGCGAACACGGCCGTCGCCAGCTCCGGCTGGTCGGTGTGCAGGTGCACCTTCAGCGTCGTCGCGTCGCCGACGACGAGCACGGAGTCGCCGAGCTCTTCCAGCGCGGGGATGAAGCCGGCGGGGCTGAGGCCGCTGCCGGTGATCGCGAAGTTGGTGCAGAAGCGGTAGGTGCTCGAGCTGTGCTCGGGGTGCGTGATCCGCGCCGGCGCGTAGTGGTCCAGCGCCGGCGGCTCCTCGCCGCGCAGCGCGGCCACCACGCCGGCGAAGATGATCGTCAGCCCGTAGCCGCCGGCGTCCACCACGCCCGCCTCGCGCAATGCCGCGAGCAGATCCGGGCCGCGCTTGACCGAGTCCTCGCCGGCGCGCACGGCGCCCTCGAGCGCGGCCGCGATCGCCCTGTCCTGCTCGCGCGGCTCCGTGGCCGGCCCGAAGCGCGGGCTCTCCGGCCCGTGCGCGAGGTCCGTGACGATCCTGTGCGCCATCTCGCGCGCCACCGTCAGGATCGTGCCCTCGGCGGGGTCGCGAACCGACGAGTACGCGCGATCGGCGGCGTTCGCGAGCGCGGCGCCGACCAGCGTCGGGTCGATCAGCTGGCCGGGCCTGGAGACGAGCTCCTCGGCGGCGCCGCGGATCAGCTGCGAGAGGATCACGCCCGAGTTGCCGCGCGCGCCGAGCAGCGCCGCGCGCGCGACCGACTGCACGATCTCCTCGCGGCCGATCTCGTCGATCGTGCGCTGCTCGTCGCTGCCCTGCAGGCGGTCGAGCTCCTCCAGCACCGCGCGCAGCGTGAGCGCCATGTTGTCGCCCGTGTCCCCGTCGGCTACGGGGAACACATTCAGGTCGTTGACCTCCTGGCGGCGGGATTCCAGATGTGCGAGCGCGCCCGCAACCGCCGCGCGGAAGCGGACCAGATTGGTATCCGTCACGAGGACAGGTCTATCAGCTTCCCCGGCCTGCTCGCCGGGCAGCGGACGGCAATCGCTCGGTCAGAGCGCCTTCGTTACCTTGCCCGCTTTGAGACAACGGGTGCAAACGTAGACGCGTTTCGGGGCCTTGCCCACGAGGATCCGCACCTTCTGCAGGTTCGGGTCGAAGCGCCGCCTGGTGGCGACCATCGAGTGGCTGCGGCTGTTGCCGAACGCCGGGCCCTTCCCGCAGCTGTGGCATACCTTGGCCATCCGGGGCAGTCTAGCCGCTCGCGCGTCCTTCCGCGGGGACGGCGAGCTCGCTGCGCAGCGCCGCCATCCTGAGCACCGCCTCGGCGGCGTGGCGGCCCTGGTCGCGCTTGCCGCCGCCGGCCCGCGCGAGCGCCTGCTCCATCGTCTCGCAGGTGAGCACGCCGAAGGCGCACGGCACGCCCGTGTCGAGCTGCACGCGCATCACGCCGCGAGCCGTCTCGGCGCACACGAAGTCGTAGTGGTCGGTCTCGCCGCGGATCACCGCGCCGAGGCACGCGACGCCGTGGAAGCGGCCGCTGGCGGCGGCGTAGCTGGCGGCCAGCGGCAGCTCGAACGCGCCGGGGACGTCGAACACCTCGACGCGCGAGACGTCGTGCTCGGCGAAGCACGCGCGCGCGGCGGCCACCAGGCGCTCGGCGAGGTCCTCGTAGAAGCGCGCGACGGCGATCGCGAACGTCACCGCTCGCGCGGCCCTTCGCCCTCGCGGTCGGCCTCGCCCTCGCCGGCGCCCCCGCGCGGGCCGCGCAACAGCTCGGCGTCGAGGTTCAAGCCCTGATGGTGCAGCGTGTGCCCCATGCGCTCCGCCTTCGTGCGCAGGTACGCCTGGTTGTGCTCGTTGGGCGCGTGCTCGATCGGAATCTGGGCGGTCACGGACAGCCCGTAGCCCTCCAGGCCCCTGATCTTCTTGGGGTTGTTCGTGAGGATGCGGATCGAGCTGAGCCCGAGATCGACGAGGATCTGGGCGCCGATGCCGTAGTCGCGCAGGTCCGCGGGGAGCCCGAGGCGCTCGTTGGCTTCGACCGTGTCGAGGCCGTCCTCCTGCAGCCGGTAGGCGCGCAGCTTGTTCAGGAGGCCGATGCCGCGCCCCTCCTGGGAGAGGTACAGCAGCACCCCCTGGCCCTCGCGCTCGATCATCGACAGCGCGGATTCGAGCTGCTCGCCGCAGTCGCAGCGCAGCGAGTGGAACACGTCGCCGGTGAGGCACTCGGAGTGCACGCGCACGAGCACGTCGGGCTGCTCGGCGACGTCGCCCTTGACGAGCGCCACGTGATGCTTGTCGTCGACCAGCGAGCGGTACCCGACCGCCTCGAACTCGCCGAAGGCGGTCGGCAGCCGCGTCGCGACGACCCGTTCGACGAGCTTGTCGTGGCGGCGGCGGTAGGCGATCAGATCGGCGACCGTGACCATGCTGAGCCCGTGGCGCGCGCAGTAGTCGACGAGTTCGGGCACGCGCGCCATCGTGCCGTCGTCGTTCATCACCTCGCAGATCACGCCGGCGGGGTTCAGCCCGGCCAGGCGCGCGAGGTCGACGGCCGCCTCGGTCTGCCCGGCGCGCTCGAGCACGCCGCCGGCGCGGCTCTTGAGCGGGAACACGTGGCCGGGCTGCACCAGATCCCGCGGGCGGCTCTCGGGGTCGATCGCAACCTGGATGGTGTGCGCGCGATCGTGCGCGGAGATGCCGGTGGTGACGCCCTCGCGCGCCTCGACCGAGACGGTGAACGGGGTTTCGAACGCCGACTCGTTCTTGGCGGCCATCAGATCGAGCCCCAGCTCGTCGCAGCGCTCGGCGGTCAGCGACAGGCAGATCAGTCCGCGCCCCTCCTTGGCCATGAAGTTGATCGCCTCGGGCGTCGCGAACTGCGCCGCGAGCGTCAGATCGCCCTCGTTCTCGCGATCCTCGTCGTCGCACACCACGACCATCTTGCCCTCGCGGATGTCCTCGATCGCCTGCTCGATCGTCGCGAACGGCGTGGTTGTCTGGGAACCGCTCATACGTGTGCCTCCTGGTTAGCGCTCGAGCAGCCGCTCGACGTGCTTGGCGAGGATGTCCACCTCGATATTGACGATCTCGCCCTCGCGCAGCTCGCCGAGGTTGGTGTGCTCGAGCGTCTCGGGGATCAGCGAGACCGAGAAGCCGTGCTCGTCGAGCGCGCTGACGGTGAGGCTGACGCCGTCGAGCGCGACGGAGCCCTTCTCGACGAGATAGCGCGCGAGCCGCGGCTCGACGTCGATCGCGAGCACGCGCGAGAAGCCCTCCTCGCGCACCTCGCGCACGCGGCCGGTGCCGTCGACGTGGCCCTGCACGATGTGCCCGCCGAGGCGGCCGTCGGCGCGCAGCGCGAGCTCGAGGTTGACGGGCGCGCCGGCGCGCAGCCGCCCAAGCGAGGAGCGCTCGAGCGTCTCGATCATCGCCTGTGCCTGAAAGGCCTCGTCGCTGACCTCGACGGCGGTCAGGCAGACGCCGTTGACGGCGATCGAGTCACCCTCGCGCAGCGCGCTCGCAAGGCCGCTGCGGATCGCGAGCGTGGCGCCGTCGCCGTCCTGCTCGAGCGAGGCGACGCTGCCGACATCGCCGATCAGGCCCGTGAACACGAGATCTCCTGCGGGCTCATGCGGGCACACCTCACCACTCGCGCAGCCGGGCGGAGATCAACAGGTCGCCGCCGATCGATTCGCAGTCGAGGCTGAGCGCGCGCAGCGCCTCGGAGATGCGCTCGACGCCTTCTCCCTCGAGCGGGTCGCGCGCGGCGCTGCCGCCGAGCAGCAGCGGCGCGAGGAACAGCCGCAGTTCGTCGATCTCGCCGGCGTCGAGGAAGGCGCCCGCCAGATGCGGGCCGCCCTCGAGCAGCACCGAGGCGACGCCGAGCGCGCCCAGCTGATCGAGCCCGGAGCGCACGCGCGCGGGCTCGTTTTCGCCGGTCGCGACGAGCACTTGTATGCCGGCCGCTTCAAGCGCGTCGGTGTCGGCGCGCGCGGCGGCGCGCGAGACGACCATCGTCAGCGGTATCTCGGCCGCGGCGACGACCAGCTGCGAGCTGGTCGGGAGGCGCGCGAGCGAGTCGAACACGACGCGCCGGGGCTGGGCGCCGGGCTCGGCCGGCGTGCCATCCGGGCGCGCGGTCAGCTGCGGGTCGTCGGCGAGCGCGGTGCCGATGCCGACGACGACTGCGTCGACGGACGCGCGCCAGCGGTGCGCCAGCTGGCGGCTCTCCTCGCCGCTGATCCACTGCGAGTCGCCGGTGCGCGTCGCGACCTTGCCGTCGAGCGTCATCGCCGACTTGAACAGCACCCACGGGCGCCCCACGCGGGCGTGCTTGCGAAACGCCTGGTTGAGCAGCCTGGCGCTCGCGGCGAGCTCGCCGTCGGCGAGCACCACCTCGACGCCCTCGTCGCGCAGGATCCCGAGGCCGCGGCCGGAGGCCTTCTCGGTGGGGTCGTCGGAGGCGACCACCACGCGGCCGATGCCCGCCTGCAGGATCGCTTCCGTGCACGGCGGCGTCTTGCCCTCGTGGCAGCAGGGCTCGAGCGACACGTACAGCGTCGCCCCGCTGAGGTCGGCCATGCCGCACGCCTCGATCGCGTTGACCTCCGCGTGCGCCGCGCCGTATTCCCGGTGCCAACCCTCCCCCAGGACCTGGCCGTCGCGTGCGATCACGGCGCCGACGACCGGGTTGGGCCGCACGGCGCCGGCGCCGTTGCGGGCGAGATCGATCGCGCGCTGCAGGTGCAGCTTGTCGGTGTCGGTGCAGGTGGCCATTTCAGAACTGAGGATAACCTTGCGCGTCCGCTATCCCGGCGCCGTGCGGCAGCGCCCGCCGCGCAGCCGGTACACGGTCATCGCCGGCCCGGGGCGCTCGTAGGCGGACGGGTAGTAGTCGAAGCTCCAGTCGAAGCCGAACGGGACCGGCTGCTGGCCGCTGGCGTATGGGGAGGCGCGGTAGACGACTTCGGCGTGGCGGCCGAGCACCCGGTAGTAGGCGGTCGCGAGCGGCACGGCGGGCTGGCCGATCTTCGATCGGTCCGCGAACGCGCGCCCGGACTCGGTGGAGGCGCGCACGACCCAGCAGTAGCCGTGGCGCTCGTAGTAGCCGACGAGCGAGGGCGAGAGCGTGCGCTCGTAGTCCTCGATCCCCACCAGGCGTTCCTGCCCGGTCAGCGCTCCGTTGGCGGCGATGCGCGAGATCAGCGACGGGTACTTGTTCCAGCGCTCGCCCCACACGTTGGGCGAGACTGGCTCCACGACGATCGGCGCGCCGGCGGGAATGTGCGCGAGCATCCATTCCCGGGTCAGCGTGCGCGTGTCGGTGCGCGAGAGCACGAGGCCGCTGTGCACGCTGGCGGCAAATCCCTGGACGAGCAGCGCCGTCGCGAGCAGCACGGCCAGCGCGAGGCGCTGCGGGGGCGCAGCGAGCATGCGTCCCGCCCAGCGGACGAGCCACACGACGAAGTACGCCGCGAGCAGGCACAGGATCGGGAAGATCGGCAGCAGCCAGCGCCCGAAGTAGCGGCCCTGCGTGCCCATGAAGACGAGGAACAGCAGCGCGGCGGGCACGAGCATCCACCACGGCGCGCGCTGCGAGCGCCACATCGCCACGGCGCCCCCCAGCGCCGCCAGCGCGGGCGCCCAGCCGAGTCCCCACGTCAGCGACCACAGGTAGTAGACGAGCCCGCCCTGTTTGGGAGCGCCGAGCTTGCCCTGCGTTTCGGCGGACAGCGTAGACTGGTGCACGAGTTCGGCGTGGAAGGCGCTGTAGTCGAGCAGCGCGTAGGGGTTGGCGATCAGGAACGCGGCGAGCGCGGAGGCCCCCGCGAGCGCGATCCCGGCGAGCGCGTGCCTGCCGGCGTTCGCGTCAGCCTTGCCGCCCGCGCCGGCCTTGCCGCTCGCGTCGGCTTTGCCGCTCGTGTCGAGGTAGCGCGCGGCGATCGCGGCGATCAGCGGCGCGACGACGATCCCGGCGGTGTACTTGCTCGCGCACGCGAGCCCCAGCCCGACGCCCGCCAGCAGATGGTCGCGGGCGCGCCCTTTGCGCAGGACCCCTGCGGAGCCGAGCAGCGACAGCGCCACCGGCGCGAGCGTGGGCGCGTCGTTGAGCGCGAGGTGCGCGTAGAAGACGGGCAGGAACGCGACCGCCTCGAGCGCGGCGGCGAGCAGCCCGACGGCCCGGCCGAACAGCCGCGCGCCCGCGATGTAGAGCAGCCACAGGGCGCCGGTGCCGAGCAGCGCGACGAGCACGCGCGCGAGCGTGTAGATGGACGCGGGATGCGCCGCGAGCTCGTGGACGGCGCCGTGCGCGCCGCCGTAGGCGAGCGCGAACGCGTAGTGCAGCACGTACGTGAGCGCGGGCGGGTTGGCGAAGTAGTGCGGGTTGAGCGTGCCCTGTTCGAACATCCGCACGGCGCGCGGCACGAAGTGGTCGGCCTCGTCGCTGTTGTAGACGTAGGGCAGCCCCTGTCCCACGCCCCACAGGCGCAGGCCGAGCCCGCCGAGCAGCACGACCGCGAGGCCTCCCCACGCCCACGCCCGCTCGCGTCCGGAGCCGGCGCTCACGCCGGCGGGCGCGGTCGGGGTGTGCGGCGCCTCAGCAGTTGCCATACACGGCGTAGAAGCGGCTGGTGTAGATGAGCTTGAAGCCGGGCAGCGGGATCTGGTCCTGAGGAGCGTCGCCCGGATCGACGATCGCGTCGACGAACACGGCGTCGCCAAGCGGGTAGACGGCGATGCTGCCCGCCCTGATGCGGTCCTCGAGCGCGTGATCGGCGTGTTCGACGTCGGCGCGCACCTGGCTGCGGGCGACGATGTCGTGCTGGCCGACGCTGTCGAGGATCCAGCGCGCGTCGGGGATCAGCTTGTTGTCGGGCAGCGACACGAGCGGGCAGCGGCGCAGCTGCGCGCGCACGGGCGCGCTGCGCAGCGCGCCGGCGAGCCCCTCGTGAAAGTCCTCGTGCTCGGCGAGCGTCAGGCGCAGGCTGGAGAGGCTCAGCGTTTTGGCGGCGGAGACGCCGCCGTATGCGACGAGCACGACCGCGCCGAGCACCCACGCGCGGCACACCCGCGAGCCGGGCTCGAGCATCGCCCAGCCGCCGACGGTGACCGCGCAGAACGGCAGCAGCGCGATCGACGCGCCGATCAGGTAGCGGCTGACGACGGACGCGCCGACGGCGCCCTCGGCGACGAACACGCCGACGAGCACGACGAGCGTCGCGAGCGGCACGAGCGCGCGCCGCGGCGCCATCCACACGGCGAGCGGCACCCCGATCAGCCCGCCCGCGAGCACCGGCAGCTTGTCGATGCGCACGCCGTATAGCCACACCGAGCCGAGCACGTCGGTGAAGCCCTGCGTGCGTTCGAGTTCCGCGGCGAGGCCGGCGGTGGCGGTGAGCGAGTACAGCGGGTTGCCCGTCACGATCGCGTCGAGGCCCGCCCACACGACGGGCGCGATCGCGGCCAGGGCGAGATAGCGCAGGCTCCTGGTGAGAAGCCGGCGACGCGCGCTCGCGTCACCCCCGGCCGCGGCCACCGACGCGCGCTCGCTGCGCGTTGGCCACGAGCACCACAGCCAGTAGGCGCCGCTCAGCACCCACGCGTCGGGCCGCAGCAGGCCCGCGGCGGCGAGCGTGAGGAAGACGGGCGCGCCCCGCCGCGAACGTTCGAGCTCGAACACGATCGCCCACACGATCAGCGCCACGTAGGAGATGTCCAGGTAGCCCTGGGCGGCGAGGTTCTCGATGAAGAAGCGGCTGAGCAGCAGCAGCGCGGCGACGAGCCCGACGACGGGGCCGAAGCACAGGCGCCCGAGCCGGTACATGCCGGCGACGGCAGCCACGAACGAGGCGATCGAGCCGAGCACCATCAGCCGCGCGCCGCCCTGCCCGAAGATCGAGCAGAGCATCCCGAACGCGATCGCCAGCGGATGCTCGGTGGGCCCGCGGTAGACGCTGAAGTCGGGCAGGTGCAGGTGCAGCAGGTCGCGCCCCCACAAGAGCGCGTAGAAGGAGTCGTAGGTGGGGTAGGTGGGAAAGGCGAAGTAGCCGATCAGCGCGCCGACGCACATCGCGGCGAAGCCGATGCGCGCCCATGTGGCCGGCGGCACGGCTCGCAGCCGGCGCAGCCGGATCGTGCCCGGCGGCTGCCGGGTGAGGGTGGCGCTCTGCATCTGGCGTCGACTTGGGACACTAACCTGATCGCCGTGAAGCTCATCATCCAGATCCCCTGCTTCAACGAGGCGGAGCAGCTGCCGCAGACGCTCGCGGACCTGCCGCGCCAGCTCGACGGCTTCGACGTGGTCGAGTGGCTGGTGATCGACGACGGCTCGACCGACGCGACGGTCGAGGTGGCGCGAGCGCACGGCGTCGACCATCTCGTGCGGCTGACGAACAACAAGGGCCTCGCGGCGGGCTTCCAGGCGGGGATCGACACGGCGCTGAAGCTGGGCGCGGACGTGATCGTGAACACGGACGCCGACAACCAGTACTACGGCCCGGACGTGGCGCGGCTGGTGGGCCCGATCCTGGACGGCCGCGCGGACATGGTCGTGGGCGACCGCGAGGTGGGCGGCATCGAGCACTTCTCGCCGCTGAAGAAGACGCTGCAGCGGCTGGGCTCGTGGGTGGTGCGCCAGGCGTCCTCGACGTCGGTGCCGGACACGACGTCGGGCTTTCGCGCATACAACCGCGAGGCGGCGATCCAGATGATGGTGGTCTCGAAGTTCACGTACACGCTCGAGACGATCATCCAGGCGGGCAAGCTGCTGGTGGCGGTCGACCACGTGCCGGTGCGCACGAACCCGAAGACGCGCGAGTCGCGGCTGTTCCCGTCGATGGGCTCCTACGTGCGCCGCAACTCCCTGTCGATCTTCCGCATCTACGCCCAATATGAGCCGCTGCGCGTGTTCTGGAGCCTCGCGCTGCTGATCGGCCTGGCGTCGATCGGCGTGTGGATCCGCTTCGTGGTCGCCTACGCGGAAGGCAACGGCAAGGGCCACGTGCAGTCGCTGATCCTGGGCGCGGTGCTGTTCATCGCGGCGGTCGTGCTGTGGGCGCTGGGCGTGATCGGCGACCTGCTGGCGGCGCAGCGGGTGATGACGCAGCGCACGTTCGAGCGCGTGCGGCGGATCGAGCTGCAGCTGGGCGTCGAGCCCTCGCACTACGAACCCGGCGAGCAGCCGCGCGAGGCGCTTCACCTATGAGCGGCGTGACGGTATCCGACGACGGCGTCGTCACGGGCAACACCTACGACAAGTACGGCTCGACGAACCCGGTGGTGCGGCGCCTGATGGCGCGCTTCGAGCGCGACCTGGACGAGCTGTTCGAGCTGGCGGCGCCGAGCTCGGTGCTGGACGTGGGCTGCGGCGAGGGCGTGCTCGTGCACCAGTGGGCGCAGCGGCTGGCGGCGCGCGACCCGGCCGACCCGCCGCGCGTGGTGGGCATCGACCTGGAGGAGGAGTCGATCCAGGCGGGCTGGTCCGAGCGCCAGGCGCCGAACCTGGAGTACCGCGTGATGGCGGCGGCGACATCGTCCCCGGAGGGGGACCTGCCGTTCGCGGAGAACGAGTTCGACCTGGCGAGCGCGATCGAGGTGCTGGAGCACGTGCCCGACCCGGAGCACACGGTCGCCGAGATGGCGCGCTGCGCCGAGCGCCACCTGCTCGTATCCGTCCCCCGCGAGCCGCTGTGGCGGATGCTGAACATGGCGCGCGGCGCGTACTGGCCGGCGCTGGGCAACACGCCGGGCCACCTCAACCACTGGTCGCGGCGATCGTTCGTGGCACTGCTGGCGCGCCACGGCGAGGTCGTGGAGGTGCGCTCGCCGTTCCCCTGGACGATGTTGCTTGTCCGCCTCTAGCGGCGCTCAGGCCGACGCGGACGGCGCGAGCGCGCGCGGCGGCGGCACGGGAGCGCGCTCATACGGAGCAGGCGCCCGGATCCTGTCGCTCGGGATCGCATCGACGGGCCTGCTGACGTTCGCGTACTTCTCGATCGCGAGCCACGTGCTGGGGGAACGCTCGGCGAAGCTGCTGGACGTGCTGTGGTCGGTGATGTTCGTGATCATCTCGGTGATCTACCGGCCGATCGAACAGCTGCTGTCGCGCACGATCGCCGAACGCCGCGCGCGCGGCCACGCGGCGCACACGCTGCGCGTGCCGATGCTGATCCAGGCGGGCTTCGCGCTGGTCTTCCTGGCGGTGGCGCTGGCGCTGCACGGCGAGCTGGTGGACCACGTGTTCGAACACCAGGGCGCGCTGTACGACGTGCTGGTGGTGGGCACGCTGGCGTACGCGGCGAGCTACTTCGCGCGCGGCTGGCTGGCCGGGCACCAGCGCTTCGGCCTGTTCGGGGGGCTGGTGCTGATGGAGTCGACCTCGCGCATCAGCTTCGCGATCGCGGTGGCGCTGGGGATCGCGAGAGGGCAGACGGCGGTGGCGCTGGGGATCGCGGCGGCGCCGTTCGTGTCGCTGGTGGTGGTGCCGGCGGCGTTCGCGCGCAGCCGCAGCGACCGGACGCTGGCGCAGGCGCCGATCACGGTGGACGAGGCGGACGCGGCGCTGGCGGGCCCGGGGACGGAGGGCGTGCAGGAGACGGCCGCCCACAACGACCTGTCGCTGCGCCGCGGCGGCGGCTTCGCGGTGTGGGTGTCGAGCATCATGCTCTCCGAGCAGACGCTGCTGAACGCGGGGGTGCTGACGGTCGATGCGACGTCGCACAACGGCGTGCTGGCGGGCATCGTGTTCAACGTGCTGCTGATCGCGCGCGCGCCGCTGCAGCTGTTCCAGGCGATCCAGACGTCGCTGCTGCCGCATCTGACGGGCCTGGAGGCGACGGACGGGCACGAGGCGTTCGCGCGCGCGATCCGCGTGACGATCCTGGCGATCGCGGGCTTCGCGGCGGCGGTGGCGCTGGGCCTGCTGGCGATCGGCCCGTTTGCGCTGGAACACGTGTTCTTCGGGCAGGTGTTCAGCTACAACCGCTTCGGCCTGGCCTTGATCGGCGTGGGCATGGGCCTGCACCTGATCTCGGGGGCGCTCAACCAGGCGGCGCTGGCACGCGACCGCGCGCGCGCGGCGGCGGGCTGCTGGGTGTGCGCGGCGGTGGCGTTCCTGGTGTGGATGCTGAGCGCGCCGGTGGGCGAACAGCTGCTGCGCGCGGAGATCGGCTACGCGGGCGCGACGGCGCTGCTGGCGCTAGCGCTGGCGGCGCTGTATCGCCGCGGCACGCGCGCGGGCGGCTGGGGCAAGGCTCAGTCGGAGATGGGGTCCGCGGCGTCGACGGACGCGGCGATCGCGCGGTAGGACTCGCCGGGGTCGGCCGCGGTGAAGATCGCGGAGCCGGCGACGAACAGGTTGGCGCCGGCCTCGCGGCACGCGGGCGCGGTCAGGGGCTCGATGCCGCCGTCGACCTCGACGGCGACGTCGGCGCCGACGAGCGCGCGCACGCGCGGGAGCTTGTCGAGCGAGTGCTCGATGAACGGCTGCCCGCCCCACCCCGGGTTGACGGTCATGCACAGCGCGAGGTCGAGCACGCCGGCCACCTCGGCGAGCGCGCCGACGGCGGTGCCGGGGTTTATCGCGAGTCCCACGCAGGCGCCGGACTCGCGGATCAGGTTGGCGGTGTAGGCGACGTGCGGCGTGGCCTCGGCGTGGAACGTGATCGAGTCGGCGCCGGCCTTGGCGAACTCGGCGACCTGGCGCTCGGGGCGCTCGATCATCAGGTGCGCGTCGAGCATGCCGCCGGCCTCGTGGACGGTGTCGGCGAGCGCGGAGACGACGAGCGGCCCGAGCGTGATCGGCGGCACGAAGTGCCCGTCCATGACATCGCAGTGAATCACGCGCGCGCCGGCGTCGAGCACTTCGCGCACCTGCTCGCGCAGCCGCCCGAAGTCAGCGGACAGGATCGACGGCGCGACGTTCACGCCCCGCAGGAGTTCGCGCGCCGCCTCGCTCAAGACCACCACCTCGTATGAGCACGCAGGCCAAGCCGGTCAATCGATCGAAGGCCCGCCCACCCCGCGTGGCGTGCTTTGCACGCGAGCGACCGAGGACGCCGCCCGGCGCCGGCATGCGTGCTCATACGGCTTGGAGCATCGAGTCGCCGCAGTTGTTGCACTTGAGGATGGCGGTGGAGGACATGCGCACGATCGTGGAGTGCTCGCCGCAGTTGGGGCACACGGACGTGAGCTCGAAGCGGTGCAGGCAGTACACGCAGCGGTAGCGCCCGGGGAGGTTGGTGGGGCGCAGCCACGGCTCGCCGCAGTTGGGGCACTGCGGCCCCAGGTCGATCGCGGCCCGGGCGGGCGTCTGCCTGTGCCCCTCGGGGTGCGGCTCCTCGCTCACCGCTCAGCCCTTGCGCAGGCGCGCGATGTAGAAGCCGGCGGTGTGGTCGCGGTGCGGCAGCGTGACCGCGACGTCGTCGAGGCGGAATTCGGCGTGGGAGTCCAGGAAGGCGGCGATGAGACGCTCGTTCTCAGTTGCGGAGATGGTGCACGTAGAGTAGACAAGCACGCCTCCCGGACGGAGGGCGTCGGCTCCGGCGGCGAGGATCCGCTGCTGCATGGGCGCCAACTCGTCGATCGTCTGGGGGGTCACGCGCCAGCGCAGGTCTGCGCGCGCCTGCAGCGTGCCGAGCCCGGAGCAGGGCGGATCGACGAGCACGCGGTCGAAGGCGGCCATCTCGGGGTCGCGGCCGGAGCGCGACCAGTGCTCGGCGTCGGCGACCTCGACGACGACGTTGGGGGCGTGCAGCCGCCGCGCGGTGCGCACGAGGCCGCCGGCGCGGCGGCGGTTGAGCTCGACCGCGTGCACCTCGCCCTGGCCGTGCATGAGCGCGGCGAGGTGCGTGCTCTTGCCGCCGGGCGCGGCGCACAGGTCGAGCACGCGCTCGCCGGGCTGGGGGTCGAGCGCGTGCGCTACGCGCATGGCGGCGCGCGACTGGGCATGGAAGGCACCGGCTTTCCACAGCGGCGAGCCGTGCACGTCGAACGGCTCCTCGAGCACGAGCGCCTCGGGGATGGCGGGGTCGCGATGCGTGCGCACGGGCAGCTGCGCGGCGAGCGCGTCGGCGTCGGTGACGAGCGTGTTGGCGCGCAGCGCGACCTCGAGCGGCTCGTTGTCGGCGACCATCAGCGCGCGCGCGTCCTCGGCGCCGAGCGACTGCCACCACAGCTGGGCGATCCACTCGGGGTGGGAGTGCTTGACGGCGGCCTGCTCTGGCGTCTCGTCGCCGAGGGATCCGAGCAGCGCGTCGGGCCCCTCGCGCGCGGCGCGGCGCAGCACGGCGTTGACGAGCCCGTGGCCGGCGCGCGCGTGGGCCTTGGCGAGCTCGACGGCGTCGGCGACGACGGCGTAGTCGGGCGCGCCGCGCAGGTACAGCAGCTCGTAGAGACCGAGGCGTAGCGCGGCGAGCAGCGGCGGGTCGAGCTGCGCGACTGGCCGCTCGGCGAGCTGTTCGATGAGGTGGTCGAGCGTGCCCCTGCGCTGGACGGCGCCGTAGGCGAGGCGCATCGCGAGGGCGCGGTCGCGCGGGTCAAGCGACGCGGCCTCGGCGGTGAGCGCGCGGTCGGCGTAGGCGCCCTGCTCGAACACGCGGCGCAGCACCGTGTAGGCGCAGCCGCGGGCGGGGCCGACGGTCGCGGCGGTGGAGGCGGGCACGGGAGACATGATCGGCTATCCGCTGCGTCCGGCGAGCGCCGGGGCGAGCACCTCGGCTATGTCGCCGGCGAGGCGGGCGGCCTCGGGCTCGGTGAGCGTGGCGGTGGTGGCGCGGATGCCGCGCGGGCCGCCGGCGAGGCGGTAGGGCGCGCCGGGGGCGAGCACCCAGCCGCGCTGCAGCAGCGCGCCGACGGCGGCGGCTTCCTCGTGCACGGGGATCCACACGTTGAGCCCGGAGGCGCCGTGCGCGGCGACGCCCTCGCGCTGCAGGCACGCGAGCAGGTGCTCGCGCCGGTGCGCGTACGTGGCGCCGGCGCGCTCGACGAGCGCGTGCACGGCGGGATCGCTCCACAGGCCGAGCACGAGCGACTGCAGGATGTGGCTGACCCAGCCGGGCCCGCACTGCTGGCGTCCCTGCACGCGCGCGATCGTGTGCGCGTCGCCGGCTAGCACGGCGAGGCGCAGGTCGGGGCCGAGCGCCTTGGCGACGGAGCGCGTGGCGGCCCAGCGCCGGGGACGGGCGTCCGCGGCGAGGACGGCGTGCAGGCGGCTGCCGGCGACGGGGCCGAGATGGTCGTCTTCGACGAGCAGCGTGTCGGGGAACTCCTGCAGCACGGCGCCGAGCTCGCGCGCGCGGGCGGTGTCGAGCGCGGCGCCGGTGGGGTTCTGCCCGCGTGGGGTGACGACGGCGGCGACGGCGCCGCGCTCCAGCGCGGCGTGCAGCTCGTCGGCGAGCATGCCGCGATCGTCGACGGCGACTGGCTCGAGCGCGAGGCCGTGGGCGCGCAGCAGGTCGTACAGCGCGGCGTAGCCGGGGTTCTCGACGGCGACGCGGTCGCCGGGGCGCAGGTGCGCGCCGAGCACGCGCTCGATGGCGTCCATGGCGCCGCTGACGATGCACAGCTCCTCGGCGGGGATGCGGTCGTCGCGCAGCTGCTCGCGCGCGAGCTCCAGCAGCGCGGGCAGCGCCTGGCGCTCGCCGTACAGGCGCGCGGGCAGCGGCGTGCTGCGAAGCGCGCGGTCGAGGTCGGGCAGCAGCGCGGGGTCGGGGTTGCCGCTTGAGAGGTCACGCGCGCCCTGTGGCACGGGCAGCGCGGCGCGCCTGGAACCGATCGGCGGCCCGGAGCCGATGCGCGTGCCGCGCCGCGGTTCGCTGAGCACGACGCCGCGGCGGCGCAGCTCGGCGATGGCGGCGGCGACGGTGACGGGGCTGAGCCCCACATCGGCGGCGAGCCGCCGCACGGAGGGCAGCCGCTGGTCGGGCACGAGCGCGCCGGCGGCGAGGGCGCCCTCGATGCCGTCGACGAGGTCCCGTGCGCTCGCCGCCTTCATCAGATACTGTTTCAGGTCAGTCACTGCTCTGTACTATTACAGATTTAATATTTATATGAGAGGAGGGCGAAGTGTCCGCCCACGAGCCCGCTCACACGACCACGGCCCCACCCCCCTCCGAGCGCGTACGACTGCGGCGCAAGCGCGAACGCGGCAGCCACGAGCGCGAGGTGATCGACGCGATCCTGGACGAGGCGCTGATCGCGCACCTGGGCATCGTGGACGAGCACGGCCAGCCGTTCGTGACGCCGACGCTGCACGCGCGCAGCGGCGACGTGGTGTACTGCCACGGCTCGACCGCGAGCCGCACGCTGCGCGCGCTGGCGGCGGGCGCGCCGGCGTGCCTGACGGTGTCGCTGATCGACGGGCTGGTGCTGGCGCGCTCGGCGATGCACCACTCGGCCAACTACCGCTCGGCGATGCTGATCGGGCGCGCGACGGTCGTGGATGACCTCGAGGAGAAGCGCGCGGCGCTGCGCGCGGTCGTGGAGCACATCGTGCCGGGCCGCTGGCACGACGTGCGCGCGCCGACGGACAACGAGCTGAAGGCGACATCGGTGCTGGCGCTGGTGATCGACGAGGCCTCGGCGAAGGTGCGCGGCGGCGGGCCGATGGACGACGAGGAGGACTACGCGCTGCCGGCGTGGGCGGGCGTGATCCCGCTGGCGAGCGCCGCGCTGGCGCCGAAGCCCGACCCGCGCCTGCGCGCGGGCATCGCGCCGCCGGCGTACGTCACGGGCTACCGGCGCCCGGGCGCGGCGCCGGGGGCGTGACCGCGTAGATACGCGGAGGCGTCCATCGCGCGCCCGCCTGGCGGCTGCACGACGAGCAGCTCGAGCACGCCAGGGGTGCAGTCGAGCAGCAGGCGCCCGTCGCGCACGCTCGGGCCGGTGGCGTCCTCCCCGGACCGCTCGGACGGGCCCTGGGCTGAGGAAGTGGACGAGCCCTCGGCCGAGACCTCGGGCGAGACCTCGGGCGAGACCTCGGGCGCAGCGGTGTTGAGCAGGGCGGCGCGGTGAACACCGAGCATGCTCCCGTCGCCGAGCTGCACGCGCGCGCCGACGTGCGGGTGCAGCGCGCGCACGGCGCGCTCGAGCTCGACGGCGGGGCGCGCCGGGTCGAGCAGGCGGTCGGCAGGGCCCAGCTTCTCGGCGTAGGTGACACGGTCCTCGGGCTGCTCGACGAACGCGGGCCGCTCGTCGAGGGCGCGCACGAGCAGCTCCCCGCCGAGCTCCTGCAGGCGCGCGGCTAGCGAGCCGTACGTGTCGTCGGGGCGGATCTGCTCGGTGCCGGCGAGGCACACGGGGCCGCTGTCGAGGCCGGCGGTGAGGCGCATGATCGACACGCCGGTGCGCTCGTCGCCGGCCATGATCGCGCGCTCGACGGGCGCGGCTCCGCGCCAGCGCGGCAGCAGCGACGGGTGCACGTTGAGCAGCTCGTACCCGGACAGCAGCGGCTCCTTGATCAGCGCGCCGAACGCGCACACGACGACGGTCTGGGGGGCGGCCCGGGCGATCGTCGCCCTGGCGTCGTCGTCGTTGACGTTCTGCGGCTGCTCCAGCGGCAGCCCGAGCGCGCGGGCGCTGTCGGCGACGGGCGGCGAGTGCAGGCGCCGTCCGCGGCCGCTGGGGCGGTCGGGGCGTGTGATGACGAGCGTGGGACGGTGCGCGTCGCTGCGCGCGAGGCGCTCGAGCACCGCTGCGGCGAACTCGGAGGTGCCAATGAAGATCGTGCTCAAAGCTTCCCGCCCCCTGCCCTGCCCGTCAGCTAGGCGGCGTCCGCCGAGCGTCCCTCAGCCGGCGCCTCCCTGTGCCCGTCAGGGTGCGTGTGCCGCCCGTGCGCCTCGTCCTGGGCCTCGCGCATCGCGCGCATCGCCTCCTTGCGCGCCTCGCGCGAGATGCGATCGAGGATCAGCACGCCGTTGAGATGGTCGACCTCGTGCTGGATCACGCGCGCCTCGAACCCCTCGACCTCGAGCTCGACCTCCGCTCCGGTCTCGTCGCGTGCGCGCACCCGCGCCTGTGCGTGTCGCTCGACCTCGACGTGGACGCCGGGGAGGCTCAGGCAGCCCTCGTTGCCGGGCTCCATCTCCTCGCTGGCCCACTCGAGCACGGGGTTCACGAGCGCGGTGACGGGGTCCTCGACGTAGGCTTTGTAGACGAGCACGCGGTGCAGCACGCCGAGCTGGGTCGCCGCGAGCCCGACCCCGAGCGCGTCCTGCATGAGCTCGCCCATCCGCTGCACCTCGGCCTTCAACTCGTCGTCGAAGCGATCTACCGGCACGGCGGTCGCGCGCAGCGCCGGGTCGCCGAGCTTTCGCACGAAGCGCAGCGCCGCGTCGCGGCGCGCACGCGTCTCCTCGTCGAGCTCCTCGGGCTCGGGCGCGTCCTGCTCGCGGTCGACCTCGACGTCGGCCTCCTCGGAGACCGGCTCGGGAAGCTCGAGCGACGCGTCCGCTGCGGCTGTGCCGTCGTCGGCGGTCATCGTGCGTCTGAGTTTATGAGCAGCGGGCCGGTGGCGCGGATCGGCCGCCGGCGCCGCTCAGCCTTTGTGGTGGGTGCTGGCGGCCCGCAACGTGACGAGCGTCAGCGTGGTGTGGCTGGCTCCCTGGAGGTCGTGCGCGAGCAGCGTGGCGCGCGAGCGCAGCGTGTGGACGCGCGCGAGCAGCGCGCGCGCCTTCGCGGACAGGTGCAGCGTGATCGTGCGAGTGTTGCCGCCGGGCACCGTGAACGACCCCGACGCGAGCGTCAACACGGACGCTTTCGCCTTCGCGACGCGCCCGTCGCCGGCGGTCACCGCGGCGAGCGTGCGCAGCGTGACGGTGCCCACGCAGCTGGTCTCACCGGCGGGGCAGCTGATCTTCAGCGTCACGGAGCCGGTGGAGCTCACCGGGAGCGTGGTGCCCGCCAGCTGCGCATCCGGAACGGGCGCGGCGAGATGCGCCTGGAAGCCGTTCACACCCTGCGAGCCGGCGTTGACGGACGATTTGGCGGCGAGTTCTTCTTCGTGCTTCTTGTTCGCGGCGGCTTCTTCCCTTTCTTTCACTTCTTTGGCTTCCTGCTGTTCTTTGGCTTCTCGCCCTTTGGCTTCTCTGGCTTCTCGTTCTTTGGTTTCTTTGACTTCCCGTTCCTTGGCTTCTTTCACTTCGCGTTCCCTGGTTTCCCGTTCCTTCGCTTCTTTGGCTTCTCGCGCTTCTTGGGCTTCTTTCGCTTCCTTCGCTTCTTTCGCTTCCTGGGCTTCTTTCGCTTCTTTTTCTTCTTTCAGTTCTTTCGCGGTCTTTTCGGTCACCGTGACCGAGACGGTGGCGGGGACGCTCGTGAAGCCGTAGCTGTCTTTGAGAGTCAGCGTCACCGTGTACTTTCCCGGCGCGCTGTAGGTGTGCTCAGGTGCGGCGCCAGTGCTTTCAGGTGTGCCGTCTCCCCAGCTCCAGGAGTAGCTGTCGACCGCGCCCGGATAGGGGTCGCTGGAGCCCGCGGAGCTGAAGCTCGCGGCGAAGCCGGAGTTGGCCGACGCGGGTGGCGTGATCGCCGCGACGGGAAGCAGCGGCTTGAACGGGCCGAGGCCATTCGGGGTGCCTACGCCGGAGGGCCCGTCGAAGCCGGATGCGGCGTTACAGGCGGTCGTGCCTTCACAGTCGACCCTCGCTTCGAAGAACACGTTCCCTTCACACGCAAGCCCGCCGTCGTCGCAGATGCCGTTGCCGCCTTCGGTGACGTCGTACAGGTCCGATGAGTCGCCGAGATGCCCGTAAAGAGTCAACGCCGGATAGCTGACGCCGTCAGCGCCACCGGCGAGGGCATAGAGCGAACTGATGAGGGGCGTCGACAGCGACGTGCCACCGATTGTCAGCCAGTCTCTGCCACGTTTGAAGCTTTCGCAGGACTTACCGCAGTTGTAGGTGTCGTAGATGTCAAAGCCGGTGAGCGGGTCCGCGACCGCCGAGACGTCGGCGGCCAGCCGTTTGCCTGCGCAGCCGGTGGCCGCGTAGCCGGCCACGCGCTGTTGCCAGAGCGGAGCCGTGTAGGCGGTGCTGCATCCCCCGCCCGTGGCCCCTTCGGCGAAGCCTTCCACGAAGAAGCTCTCATCGAACGGGCCATTGCCGTTCCACACGCGCTCGCTTTCACGCGTGCCAGCTTCGTCGAGTTCGAGCGTCGTGCCACCGACAGCCACGACGGAAGGCGAGGACGCGGGGAAATCGGGGCTTTCGGCGGCGGGAAGCCTACCTTCGTTCACGTAGGAGGTCCAACCGTCGTAGCCGTTGTCGCCGGTGGCCGCAGCGATCACGACGCCGGGATGGTCGTATCCGTCCTCTTCGGCGGCGCTGGTGGCGCCCTCGGGGCCGCCGTACGAGTTGGAGACCTCGGTCGCTCCAAGGTTGACGGCCTCGTCGACTGCCACCGCGAGATTCGACAGTTCTGTGTTCTTGGCCTCGACGAGCAGGATCTTGCACTTGGGGCAGGTCGAATGAGCGGCCTCGACGTCGAGGGAGATCTCGACGGACCAGCCTGTTTTGTCGGCCGCCGGCAGTGAGGTCGTGCTTCCCGTCTGCGACACCTTCTCGAAGCATTTGTCGGCCGTGGTGCAGGCGGGGAGGCCGTATTCGGCGTCGAATTCGCCGAGATCGCTTTCGATGTTCGGATCGTCGAAGGCATCGACGATCGCAACGGTCTGCCCTTCGCCGCTCGCGTTCGGTTCATATCCGTACGCGCTCGCGAGCTCGGCGGGCGTCAGTCCACCGGCGGGTCCCGAGCTCGCGGCGCCGTCGTTCACGACATAGGGCGCAACTCCGGGCTCGCCGGCGTCCGCGGAGGAGACGGGCACGCGCGAGAGCGCGAGGCAGCTCGCCTCGCCTGGCTTCGGTGGCGGGCACACGCGATCCACCTTCGCGTAGCGGACTCCCTTGCGCGCGAGGGTCGGCGCTGCCCACGCGGTGGGCGCGGCGCACAGGCAGCAAAGGAGCGCCGCGAGCGCGGTCCAGATTCGCGACTTTGCACGCCGAGCGCAGAGCGCCTCCATCTTCACATCCTCCTTACGAAGCCGCCGAGCACCCGTTCGCCGACGAGCGAACCCGATCTCCACCGCCTCACCTCCATGTAGCGGTGCCCCGAGTGGCGTGAAGGTAGCAGACGCCCGAACCCGCATACAACCGTCGGTTGCGCGCGTGCACAACAGCTGCGCTGCTGCATCGACGGCCGCTCCGGCAACGGCGGATAGCTGAGCGCGCGCCCACCCGTGTCGCTCAGCCTTTGCGATAGGCGCGGAGCGCGCTCAGCGTGACGAGCGCCTGGGTGGTGTGGCTGGCTCCCTGGAGATCGTGCGCGAGCAGCGTGGCGCGCGAGCGCAGCGTGTGGACGCGCGCGAGCAGCGCGCGCGCCTTCGCGGACAGGTGCAGCGTGACCGTGCGTACCGCGCCGCCGGGCACCGTGAACGACCCCGACGCAAGCGTCAACACGGACGCCTTCGTCTTCGCTACGCGCCCGTCGGCGGCGATCACGGCGGCGATCGTGCGCAGCGTGACCGTGCCGTTGCAGCTCGTCTCGCCCGCCGGACAGCTGATCCTCAGCGTCACGGAGCCTGTGGGGCTGACGTGCAGTGAGGTGGAGAGCAGCTTGGCGTCGGGTACCGGCGCCGCTGCGTGCGCCTGGAAGCCGCCCACTCCCAGCGCGCCGGCTTTGGCTGCTTCTTCGCGTCTCTTGTTCGCGGCGGCTTCTTCCGCAGCGATTTCGGCGGCGGAGGGACCGACCGTTACCGAGCGTGTGACCGGGGCGCTCGTGATGCCATATGCGTCGGTCACCGAGAGCGTCACCGTGTATACGCCGGGCACGGCATAGGTGTGGGTCGGAGCAGATCCGCCGCTGCTGGGCGTCCCGTCGCCCCAACTCCACGAGTAGCTCCCGATGGACCCGCCGGGATACGGGTCACTGGAAGCACCACCGCTGAACCCGGCCGGTGCGCCCGCCGCGAGCGAGCCCGGCGGCGTGATGACGGCAGCTGGGACAGCCGGCTCGAACAGGCCCAGCCCATTTGGCGTCCCAACGCCCGACGGCCCGTCGAAGCCGGGCGCCGCGTTGCAGGCCGTCGTGCCTTCGCAATCGATGTCCACCCCGTAATACGCGTCGGCCCCGCATGCGAGACCGTCGTCATCGCAGAAGCCATTGCCGCCTTCGGTCACGTCGTACAGATCCGCCGCGTCCCCGAGATGCCCGTATAGCGCCAGGGACGGGTAGCTGGCCCCGTTGCTGCCACCCGCGAGCGCGTACAGAGAGCTGATCAGCGGCGTCGACACCGACGTGCCTCCGATCGTCAGCCACCCTTCTCCCGCCCCGAACAGCTCACATTCAATGCCGCAGTCGTAGCTGTCGTAGATGTCGAAGCCGGTGTACGGATTGGCTACGGCTGACACGTCCGCGGCGAGACGTCTGCTGCCGCAGCCCGTGCGGGCAAAGCCCGGGACGTTCTGCTGCCAGGGCTGGGCGGTGAACAGCCTGCTGCAGCCGCCGCCCGTGGCACCTTCGGCAAGCCCGTAGACGAAGTAGCTTTCGTTGAACGGGCCGTCGCCATTCCACACCGTCTCGCTTTCGCGCTTGCCTGCGCTGTTGAGCTCGAGCGTCGTGCCGCCGACGGACACTACGGAGTTGAGCGACGCGGGCATGCTCGGCCGCTGCGGAAGTTCGCTGAGCGGCACGCCTTCGTTGGCCGCGGCCCAGTCGTAGTAGCCATCGTCACCGGTTGCCGCGGCGATGACGACACCGGGGTGCCTGTAGTCGCCTTCCAGGGCAGCGCTGATGCTGGCCTCGGGCCCGCCATAGGAGTTCGAGACCTCTGTGGCCCCAAGCGCGACCGCCTCGCCAACCGCGCTCGCAAGATCCTCGAGGCTTTCACTCTGGGCCTCGACGAGCAGGATCTGCAGTTCGGGCAGGTAGAGTGCGCCATCTCGACGTCGAGCGACGTCTCGACCGACCAGCCCGTCGTGTCGTCTTCGGGCAGAGCGCTGCCGCCGGTCTGGGAGACCTCTCTGAAGCAGCCGTCTGCCTGGGTGCACGGGGCGATGCCGTACTGCTTGTCGAATTCGCCGAGGTCGCCTTCGATGTTGGGGTCGTTGTAGGCGTCGACGACCGCGATCGTCTGTCCTGATCCGCCCGCTGTGGGGTCAAACCCGTATGCACTTGCGAGATCGGCCGGCGTGAGGCCGCCCGCGGGGCCCGATTCGACGGCTCCGGCCGCGGCGACGTAGGGATGCACCCCCGGCTGATCGGCGGCACTCGATGCGACGGGAACGCGAGCCAGCGCGAAGCAGGTGGCATCGCCGGGACGCGGCGCCGGACACACACGACTCACCTTTGCGTAGCGGGTTTCTTTGAACGCACGCGTCGACTTCCCGTCCGCGCCGGGAGCGCAGGCCAAACAGCAGATCAACATCGCCAGCGAGGCCCATGCTCGCAGTGCCCAGCGGGTACTCAGCGCAGCCATCATGCCCTCCTCCTCAAGCCACCAAAAGCCCACCAGCCGACGAACCCGTCCCACATTCACCACTCACCTCCATGTGATGGTCTCTCCCGAGCCGGGCAAGGTACCAGATGCCGGAATCCACTTGCAAGCGACTGGCAGCTCGCTACGCCGCTCCCGAGCCGCGGCTTGCAGGTCAGAACAGCTGCGCTACTGCGGATCGACGTCCACGCTGAAGCTCACGCCCGCATGCGAGCGCTCGGCGGCGACGTGGGCGACCGCGGCGCCCACCGCGTGCACCGCCGCCCGCCGATCGGCGGCCTTCACGACCAGCACGTGCCGCTCGCGGCCGCGCAGGCGAAACAGCGCCGCCGGGCCGAGGACGCTTGTCTCGGACTGCACCAGCGAGCCCGACAGGCGGGCGCGCACCTCGCGGGCGGCCGCCAGCGCGGGCGGCGACTCGATCGCAGACAGCACGATCCTGATCAGATGCGAGAACGGCGGGTAGCTGAGCGCGCGCCGGCGCTCGAGCTCGCCGGCGATGAAGCCGTCGCTGTCGTGGCGGGCCGCGTGCACGATCGAGCGCGCCTGCGGCGCGATCGTCTGCACGAGCACGCGCCCGTCTACCCCGCGCCCGGCGCGCCCGGCAAGCTGGGCGATCAGGGCGAACGTGCGCTCCTCGGCACGGAAGTCGGGGAAGCGCAGGGTGGCGTCCGCGTCGAGCACCACCCCCAGGCTGACGTCGGGGAAGTCGTGTCCCTTGGCGACCATCTGGGTGCCGATCAGCACGCCGCAATCGGCCACCTCGAAGCGGCGCAGGATCGCGCCGACGCTGTCGTCCTCGCCGACCGCGTCCGCGTCCAGCCGGAACACCGGGAAGCGGCCGTCGTCGAGCACGTGCGCGAGCTCGTGCTGCAGGCGCTCGGTGCCGGTCCCATGCCGCGCGACCGCGCTGGAGGAGCACTCGCTGCAGCGAGCTGGCACCGACTCGCGGTGCCCGCAGTGATGGCACGCGAGATACCCGCCGGCGCGGTGCAGCACGAGCGCCACGTCGCAGTCGGGACAGCTCCACACGTGCCCGCAGGAGCGGCACGAGAGGAAGTTCGACCAGCCGCGGCGGTTGAGCAGCACGATCGCCTTCCCGCGTGCGGCGCGCACGTCGGCGAGCGCCTGCGTGGTGAGCGGATGCAGCCCCTGGGCCTCCTCGCGCATGTCCAGCACGTGCACCGCCGGCAGCGGGCGCCCGTCCACACGTTGCGCGAGCACGCTGGCGGGCAGCCGCTGGACGCTCTCCGGGCGCGGTGTGGCGCTGCCGAGCAGCAGCACCGCGCCGCAGCGCTGTGCGCGCTCGGCGGCCACGTCGCGGGCGTCGTAGCGCGGGTCGCCCTCGTGCTTGTAGGAGGAGTCGTGCTCCTCGTCGACGACGATCAGGCCCAGTTCCTCGATCGGCGCGAACACGGCCGAGCGCGGCCCCACGCACACCCGCGCGTGCCCATCGCGCAGGCGGCGCCACTCGGCGTAGCGCTGGCCGGGCGTCAGGCGCGAGTGCAGCACCGCGACGGTGTCGCCGAAGCGCTCGATGAAGCGCCCCACGATCTGCGGCGTGAGCGCGATCTCGGGAACCAGCACGATCGCGCCGCGACCCTGCTCGAGCGCGGCCTCGGCGGCGCGCAGGTAGACCTCGGTCTTGCCGGAGCCGGTGACACCGTGCAGCAGCCGCTGCTCGGTGCGGTGCTCGCGCAGCGCCGCGAGCACGGGCGCGAGCACGGCCTGCTGGTCGGGCGTGAGCGCTGGCGGGTGCTCGCTGCGCGCCCCCACGGGCAGATGTTGCGGGCGGGCCACCGCGCGCCGTTTGCGTCCGCTCAGCCGGCGCGCGGCCCCCGGCGGCAGCACGAGGCTGAGCGCGCGCGCGATCGTCGAGCAGTACTCCGCGGCGATCCATTCGGCGAGCTTGACCAGGTCGGCGGGCAGGGCCGGGCGTCCCTCGTCGAGCGCGCGGAGCGGCGCGAGCAGCTTCTCCTCGGCGACGCCGCTGCTGTCCGCGAGCCCCACGACCACGCCGAGAACCTGCCGGCGCCCGAACGGCACGACGAGCATCGAGCCGACGCCGACCTCGCCTCTGAGCGCCTCCGGCAGCCGATAGTCGAACGGCCCGCGCAGCGCGCGAGCGGTCGTGATCGGCTCTACCAGGGCGACGCTCGACGCCGCGCCGGCGCCAGCCGCACGGTCGTCGAGCTGGGCGACGGTGGACATCGCCCTGACAGTAGAGGCCGCTTCGGTCAGAGACCGACGGCGGTGCGCAGCGCGGCGGCCTTGTCGGTGCGCTCCCACGTGAAGTCGTGGTCGTCGCGGCCGAAGTGGCCGTACGCGGCGGTCTTCTGGTAGATCGGGCGGTGCAGTTTGAGCTCCTCGCGGAAGGAGCCGGGGCGCAGGTCGAACACCTCGTCGACGGCGCGTGCGATCTGCCCGCGCGTGATGCCGCCCTGCTCGGTGCCGAACGTCTCGACCATCACCGACACGGGGTGCGCGACGCCGATCGCGTAGGCAACCTGCACCTCCGCGCGCTCGGCCAGCCCGGCGGCGACGATGTTCTTGGCGACCCAGCGCGCCGCGTAGGCGGCCGAGCGGTCGACCTTGGAGGGGTCCTTGCCGGAGAACGCGCCGCCGCCGTGGCGCGCCATGCCGCCGTAGGTGTCGACGATGATCTTGCGTCCGGTCAGGCCGCAGTCGCCCATCGGGCCGCCGATCACGAAGCGCCCCGTCGGGTTGACGAGGAAGTTGCGCTGGAGCTTCTTCTCGTCGTACAGCTCCGCCGGCAGCACCGGGCGCAGCACGTGCTCGAGCAGGTCGGGCTTGATCAGCGACTCGGTGTCGATGCCGTCGGCGTGCTGCGTGGAGATCAGGACCTTTTCGACCTCGACGGGCTTGCCGTCCTGGTAGCGAACGGTCACCTGCGTCTTGCCATCGGGGCGCAGGTACGGGATGACCTCGCCCTTGCGAACCTCGGACAGGCGCTTGGCGAGCTTGTGCGCGAGCGAGATCGGCAGCGGCATCAGCTCCTCGGTCTCGTTGGAGGCGTAGCCGAACATCATCCCCTGGTCGCCCGCGCCGGCGACATCGAGCTCGTCCTCGTCAGCGGGGTCGTGGCGCGTCTCATAGGCCGCGTCGACGCCCTGCGCGATATCGGGGGACTGTTTGTCGATCGCGTTGATCACGGCGCACGTGTCGCAGTCGAAGCCGTAGGCGGCGTTGTCGTAGCCGATCCGCCGCACGGTCTCGCGCGCGATCTCCTGGATGTCGACGTACGTGTCGGTCGAGATCTCCCCCGAGACGACGATCAGCCCCGTGTTGACGAGCGTCTCGCACGCGACGCGGCCGTAGGGATCGTCGGTCAGCACGGCGTCGAGCACGCCGTCTGAGATCTGGTCGGCGATCTTGTCGGGGTGCCCCTCCGTGACCGACTCGGAGGTGAACAGGAACTCGTTCTCGGGTAGCTCAGTCATGATGTTTGGGGGATCAACTCCGGGAGTTCAGGGCCGCCGGGATGGACTCGCCGGCGGCGCGTTGGGAAAGGTCGCAGAAGTCTATGCGGCGCGGGCGCGTCCGCGCTGGCCGCGCTCGACGAAGTCGATGATCAGCGGCACGCCATCCATGCCGTAGCGCGCGCGCAGCCGGTTCTCGACGAAGTACGCGTAGTCGCGCGTGACGCGGGCGCGCGAGTTGATCTGGATCGCAAAGCGCGGCGGGCGCTCGCCGATCTGGGCCATGTAGATCAGCTTCAGGCGATGGTTGCCGGCGCCCCGGCGGGTGCCGACGGGGGGCTGGCGCGCCTGCACTGTCTCCGCCAGGAAGCGGTTGAGCTCGGGGGTGGGAATGCGCCCGCTGACGCGGTCGCCGAGCGTGATCGCCTCGGTCAGCAGGCGCGCTGCGTGGCGGCCCGTCTTGGCGCTGACGGTCAGCACACGGGGGCGCAGGCGCAGCTTTTCGGCCACGCGCCCGCGCTCGTGGTCGAGGTCCAGACGCCCGCCCGCCTCGCCGTCCTCCGGCGCCTGCAGGTCCCACTTGTTGAGCACGATCGCGGTCGCGCAGCCGGCCTTCATCGCCAGCTCGGCGATGCGCAGGTCCTGCGCGGTGACGCCGTCGCCGGCGTCGCACACGACCAGCGCCACGTCGGCGCGCTCGGCGGCTCGCCGGGAGCGCAGCGAGGTGTAGTACTCGACCGAGTCCGACACCTTCGACTGGCGGCGGATGCCGGCGGTGTCGACGAGCACCAGCTTGCGCTCGCCCACCAGCAGCGTCGTGTCGATCGCGTCGCGCGTCGTGCCGGCGAGATCCGAGACGATCACGCGCTCCTCGCCCAGGAAGCGGTTGACCAGCGAGGACTTGCCGACGTTCGGCCGGCCGATCACGGCGAGCCGCACGGTGTCGTCCTCGGGCTCGGAGTCGCCGGCCGGCAGCAGCTCGACGATGCGGTCGAGCAGGTCGCCCGTGCCGAGGCCCTGGGCCGCGGACACGGGCAGCGGCTCGCCGAGGCCGAGCCGGTGGAAGTCGGCCGCGAGCGGCAGCTCGGAGGGGCCGTCGCACTTGTTGGCGGCGACGATCGTCGGCAGCGGCGCGCGGCGCAGCAGGTCGGCCATCTCCTCGTCGCCCGGGCGCACGCCGCCGCGCGCGTCCACGACCAGCACCGCCACCTCGGCTTCGGCGATGCCGGCCTGCGCCTGCTCGCGGATCGAGCCCGCGAGCGGATCCTCGTCCTCGAAGTCCATGCCGCCGGTGTCGATCAGCGTGAAGCGGCGCCCGTTCCACTCGCATTCGAGGTCCTTGCGGTCGCGCGTGATCCCCGCGCGCTCGTGCACGACCGCCTCGCGGGTGCCCGTGAGGCGGTTGATCAGGGAGGACTTCCCCACGTTGGGATAGCCGACGACGGCGACCTTCATGGCCGGGGCCCCTCGCGGAGGTCGACGAGCTCGACGAGCTCGCCCAGCGCCAGGATCTCGGGATCCCCGGTGTAGAGCGGAGCTTCGTGGCGCTGCGCGGTGGCGACGCAGAACGAGTCGGCATAGGACAGGCCCCCTGCCGCCTTGATTCGGGCAGCGCTCACGACGAGATCCCAGTCGGGGTCCTCGACGGTCGTCACCGATCGCACGCCATCGACCAGCGTCGCGGCCTGCTCGTGTCCGTGGTCTCGCTCGAGCTTGTAGAGCACCTCGCCGAGGTTGATCGCGGACATGACGGCTTCCGCCGTGTCGATGGCTGCTTCGACCTCGGCGGCGCACGGGTGGTCCTCATACAGGGCCATCACGGCCCAGGCGTCGAGCACGACGGTCAGCGTCCCGATCCCGAGATCGCGCCGTCCTCGCGTTCGCGCTCCGCGCGCCGCTCATCCTCTAGCCCGGCGGTCAGGCTTGGCCCACCCGCCAGCGCGCCTCGCAGGCCCGCGAGAACCGCCCGGCGCTCAACCGGACCGGCAACGGCCTTGCGGATGCGCACTTCGTCGTCGGCCTCGTGCACCAGCACCCTGTCGCCCGGCTCCAGGTGCAGACGATCTCGGATCGGCTTCGGAATCACGACCTGGCCCTTCGGACCCATCTTGTATGTCGCCCCCGGCGGAGTCATACCGTGAGTATAACCGCTGCTGGGCGGCTTCCCGGTCAGAGACGCTTGCGGGCCAGCGCGGCGATCTGCGCCACGACCTCATCCACGCTCAGGCCGCTCGTGTCGAGCATGACCGCGTCGGGAGCTGCTTCGAGCGGGCTGTGCTCGCGCGTGCTGTCGCGCTCGTCGCGCATCAGCTGCTCCGCGAGCACCGTCTCCACGTCGGCGCCCAGCTCGACGGCGCGGCGGCGCGCGCGCTCGCGCGGATCGGCGGTGAGGAAGACCTTCAGCTCGGCATCGGGCGCGACGACCGTGCCGATGTCGCGCCCCTCGGCCACCCAGTCTCCGCGCGCGATCAGCTCGCGCTGCTTGGCGACGAGCGCCGCGCGCACGGTTGCGTCGCCCGCCACCACCGACGCCGCCTCGGAGACCTCCGGCGCGCGGATCGCCTCGCCGACGTCGCGGCCGTCCAGCCGGACCTGACCGGCCGCCCCCGACGGCACGTCGACCAGCTCGATCGCGCAGGCCCGAGCGAGGTCGCCGAGCGCGCCAGGGCGCGCGGGCAACGTCCCCCCGTCGCGCTCCAGCGCGGCAAGCGCCACGCAGCGGTACATCGCGCCGCTGTCGAGGTACGTGAAGCCGAGCTCGCGCGCCAGCGCTCTCGCGACCGTCGACTTGCCGGCGCCGGCGGGGCCGTCGATCGCTACGAGCACAGCTTTCCAGCCCGGTCGCGGCGGTGGGACGCTACGAGCACAGGCGCGCGAGGTCCTCGACGAACCCCGGGTAGGAGACCGCGGCGGCGTCCATGCCGATCACCTCCACGCCCTCGCGCGAGGCGAGGCCCGCGATCGCGCCCATCATCGCCATGCGGTGATCGCCGCGGGCGTCGATCGCCCGCCGCGCAGGCCGCCGCTGCCGCGCACCGCGAAGCCGTCGTCGGTCGCCTCGATGTCGGCGCCGAGGCCGCGCAGCCCCTCGACGACGCCGGCGATGCGGTCGGACTCCTTCAGGCGCAGCTCCTGAGCGCCGCGCACGACCGTCTCGCCCTCGGCGAAGCAGCCGAGCAGCGCCACCAGCGGCAGCTCGTCGATCGCAAGCGGCACCTCCTCGGGCTCGACCACCGTGCCCTCGAGCGCGCCGTGCGCCACGTCGAGGTCGCTCACGGGCTCGTGCGCCTCGAGCTCGCCCGTCTCGTCCTCGAGGTCGCCCAGCACGATCCCGCGCATGCGGCGCACGATGCGCATGAAGCCGGTGCGCGTCCAGTTGACGCCGACGTCGCCGATCAACAGACGCGAGCCGGGCACGAGCACGCCGGCGGCGATCAGGAACGCGGCCGAGCTCGGGTCGCCGGGGACCCTGACGCTGTCCAGCAGCAGCTCATCTGCGTTGACGACCGTCACCCGCAGCCCGTTGCGGTGGATCGCCACGCCCGCGCGCAGCAGCATGCGCTCGGTGTGGTCGCGGCTGCGGGCGGGCTCGCCCACGGTGGTGGCGCCGTCGGCGGTGAGCGCGGCGAGCAGCACGCACGACTTCACCTGCGCGCTGGCGACGTCCAGCTCGTAGGAGATCGCGCGCAGGCGCGTGCCGTGGATCTGAAGCGGCGCGAAGCGTCCCTCGCGCGCGTGCAGGTCGGCGCCCATCTGGCGCAGCGGCTCGACGATCCGTGCCACGGGGCGCCGGCGGATCGACTCGTCGCCGTCGAGCGTGAAGCGTGCGGCCCTCCTGCGCCGCCAGCCAGCCCGGCAGCAGCCGCAGCAGCGTGCCCGCGTTGCCGACGTCGATCGGCCCGTCCGGCTCGCGCGCCTCGCGCAGCCCGGTGCCGCGCACGACCACATCCTCGCCGTGGACCTCCACAAGCGCGCCGAGCGCGCGCACCGCGTCGAGCGTCGAGGTCGTGTCGGCGGCGTGCAGGTAGCGCTCGATGCGCACCGGCTCGGAGGACATCGCGCCGAGCAGGGCGGCGCGATGGGAGATCGACTTGTCGGCCGGCGCGCGCACCTCGCCGGCGAGTCCGTGCGCGGGCTCGAAGCGCATGTTCATGGGCTGCCCCTCATGCTCTCACGACGGGGAAGCCGAGGCCGCCGATCAGCTCCTGCGCGCGCGCGCGCATGCTGCTCGCCGTCGATCCACAGCGCGACGACGCCCTGGCGGTTGTCCGGCGAGGGCGAGAGCACCATGTCGAGCGATGTTCACGCCGGCGCCGCCGAGCGCAAGCGCGATCTCGGCGATCACGCCCGGACGGTTGGGGACGGACGCGCGCAGCTCGTGCACCGCCTCCCCGCCGCCGCCCACGAGGCCCGCGCCGAGCAGCGCCTCGCGCGTCGGCGCGCGCCCGCTCGTTCCAGTCGCGCACCGCGGCCGCGTCGCCCGCCGCGAGCCAGCCGCGCACGTCCTGCAGGCGCCGCGTGAGCTCGTCGATGCCGGCGATCAGGGCGTCGCGGTTGGACAGGTAGATGTCGGTCCAGATCGCGCTGTTGGCGCCGGCGACGCGCGTGGCGTCGCGGAAGCTCGGCCCGACCGCGGGCAGGCGCTCGGACTCCTCGCGCCGAGCAGTGCCGGCGGCCTGCGCGACGAGCAGGTTGGCGAGCACGTGCGGCAGGTGCGAGACGCACGCCATCAGGCGGTCGTGCGTGTCGGCGTCGATCGCGGTGGGGCGCGCGCCGATGCGGCCGCAGCAGCGCGGTGCAGGCGCTCGTACAGGACGCCCGCGGTGCTGCCCTGGGCGGGCGTCAGGTACCAGGTGGCGCCGTCGAACAGGTCCTCGCGCGCGTGCTCGACGCCGGCGGTCTCGGCGCCCGCGAGCGGGTGCCCGCCGACGAAGCGCTCGTCGCGCGCGGCCTCCGCGAGCAGCGCGCTTGGTCGAGCCGACGTCGCTGACCACGCAGTCGCGGGCCGGCGGCCTCGAGGGCCGCGGCGACGGTCTCGGCGAGCGCGCCGACGGGCGCCGCCACGAACACGACCTCGGCGCCGGCGACGGCGCTCGGCGACGTCATCGGCCTGCCTCGTCGATCGCGCCCAGCTCGAGCGCGCGGGCGCGCACCGTCGGCGTCGGGGTCGTAGCCGCAGACGCTCGCGCCCGCGCGCGTGCGCGCGGCAAGTCCGATCGAGCCGCCGATCAGCCCGACGCCGAGGACCGCGATCCGCATCCGCTCAGGGCTGCGCCGTCTGCGCTCGGGCGGCGTTGCGATCGCGGACGGACTCTGCCAGCCCCTCCAGCACCTCGACGGTCGTCTCCCAGCCGATGCATCCGTCGGTGATCGACTGGCCGTAGCGCAGCTCGGCGCCGGGCCGCAGATCCTGGCGGCCGGCGACGAGGAACGACTCGAGCATCACGCCGACGATCGCGTCGTTGCCGCTCGCGATCTGGCGCGCCGACGTCGGCCGCCACGTGCGGCTGGCGCTCGGGGTCCTTGCCGCTGTTGTCGTGGCTGAGGTCGATCATCACGCGCGCTCGGCAGGCCCGGCGCCGTCGAGCAGCTCGAGCGCCGCCGCGACGCTCGCGGCGTCGTAGTTGGGCCGGCCTTTGCCGCCGCGCAGGATGATGTGGCAGTCGGAGTTGCCGCGCGTGTACAGGATCGCCGGCGTGCCGTTCGGGTCGATGCCGGCGAACGCGTGCGGCTCGGCCGCGGCGCGGACGGCGTCGACGGCCACCTGCACGTTGCCGTCGGTGCGGTTCTTGAAGCCGACCGGCATCGACAGCCCCGAGCCGAGCTGGCGGTGGATCTGGCTCTCGGTCGTGCGCGCGCCGATCGCACCCCACGAGACCGCGTCGGCGATGTACTGCGGCGTGATCGGGTCGAGGAACTCGCAGCCGACGGGAAGGCCCGCGTCGAGCACGCCGAGCAGCACGCGCCGCGCGAGGTGCAGCCCGGCGTTGACGTCGCCCGAGCCGTCGAGATGCGGGTCGTTGATCAGCCCCTTCCAGCCGGTCGTGGTCCGCGGCTTCTCGAAGTAGACGCGCATCGCGATCAGCAGCTCGCCGCTCAGGTCGCGCGCGAGCTGCGCCGAGCAGCGCCGCGTACTCGAGCGTCGCATCGGGATCGTGCACGCTGCACGGCCCGACGACGGCGAGCAGCCGCTGCATCGGCGCCGTCCAGGACCGCGCGCGACGTCGCGGCGGCCGCGGATCACGACGTCCGCCTGCTCGCGGCCGAGCGGCAGCTCCTCGAGCAGCGCGTCGGGCGCGAGCAGCGGGACGACCCGTTCGATCCGCCTGTCGCGGACGTAGTCGGCCGGTCGCAGCTGGGCGTCCGGGTGGCTCAGACAAGGGCCGGCTCCCTGCCCGGTCAAGCGCCTTGCCCGCCAGCGCGGCGGCCGCTCGACCGCGCGCGCGTAGTGCGGCGAAGTCCTCCGCGCGCAGCTGCCTGCGGCCCGTCGCAGATCGCCTCGTCGGGGTTCGGGTGCACCTCGACGATGATGCCGTCGGCGCCGACCGCGGCCGCGGCCAGCGACAGCGGCGTCGACCAGGTCGCGCCGCCCGGCCGCGTGGCTCGGGTCGACGATCACGGGCAGGTGCGAGAGCTCCTTGAGCACCGGCACGGCCATCAGGTCGAGCGTGAAGCGGTAGGCGGTCTCGAACGTGCGGATGCCCCGCTCGCACAGCATCACGTTGGGGTTGCCTTCCTTGAGGATGTACTCGGCCGCCATCAGCAGCTCGTCGAGCGTCGAGGACAGGCCGCGCTTGAGCAGCGCCGGCGCGCCCGGAGCGGCCGATCTCGGCCAGCAGCGGGTAGTTCTGCATGTTGCGCGCGCCGATCTGCACGACGTCGGCGACCTCGAGCACGGCGTCGACGTCGGCGACGTCCATCAGCTCGGTGACGATCGGCAGGCCCGTCTCGGCCTTCGCCTCGGCGAGCAGCCGCAGGCCCTCCTGGCCGAGACCCTGGAAGGCGTAGGGGGACGTGCGCGGCTTGTAGGCGCCGCCGCGCAGCAGCGTCGCGCCGGCGTCGCGCACGACGCGCGCGGTCTCGAGCGTCTGCTCGCGCGACTCGACCGTGCAGGGGCCGGCGATCAGCGCGAAGTTCTCGCCGCCGACCTTGCGCCCGCCGATGTCGAGCACCGTGCGCTCGCCGTGGGTGATCTGCAGGAGGCGAGCTTGTACGGCTTGAGGATCGGCACGACGCGGTCGACGCCCGGCTGGCCCTCGAGACCGAGGCTCTCCACGTTCGCGTCCTGCTCGACGTCGCCGATCGCGCCGATCACGGTGACACGCGCGCCCGAGATGCGATGTGCGCGAGCGCCGGCTCGCTCGATCTTGCTCGACGACCGCCTCCACCTCCTCCTCGGTGGCGGTCTCCTTCATCACGATCATCATCGACTCATCCTTTCACTGACGCCTGGGCATGTTAGAGGTGCCGGGTGCCGCCGCTCTGTGCGGTCCGTGAGAGGGCGCGTGGGCGCCCTGGGGCGGCGCTCGGTCCCGTCGCGGGGACCCGGTGCGGCCGCGCACCCGCTCACGGACGGGCGAGGCCGAAGCGCCTAGCTAAATCGCCAGGCGATAGGCGAACGACCACGGCACGAGGCGAAGGCGGGTGCTGCAGAGGTGACTGTGGGCGCCGACGTGCATGGTCGTGTCTGGTGACGTTTGTAGCAGACCGGCGGCGCGCCAGTCGAGGAGCGGAGACCGCTCAGCGGGCGGCGGCGCCGCGCGAGCACCTCGGCGAGCGCGTCGAGGAAGCGCGCGTTCTCCTCCGGCAGCCCGTAGGTGACGCGCAGCGCCGGCTCGGCGCTGCCGAGCGCGCGCGCCGCCGCGCACGAGCACGCCGCGCTCGTGCAGGCCGCGCATCATCTCCTGCCTCGTCGCGCTCGCTCGCCGAGCGCGACCCAGCAGAAGTTCGCCTGCGAGTCGGCCGGGCTCGAGGCCGAGCGCGCGCAGGCGCTCGTCGATGGAGATCCGCTCGGCGACCGTGCGCGTGACGCGCTCGATCGACGGCGTCCTGGTGGCGCGAGCGCCTCGATCGGCCGCGGCCTGGGCGAGCGCGTTGCAGAAGAACGGCTGGCGCACCTGGTCGAGCGCGCGCGGCAGCTCCTCGGAGCCGCACAGCGCGAAGCCGACGCGCAGGCCGCACAGGCCGTGGACCTTGGAGAAGGTGCGCAGCAGCACGAGGTTGGGGTGCGCGTCGAGCAGCTCCAGCGACGCGTCGGGGTCCTCGAGCAGGTTGAACTCGCAGTAGGCCTCGTCGACGATCACGCACACGTGCGCGCGGCACCTCGTCGAGGAAGCCGGCGATGTCCGCGAGCGGCACGCGCGGTGCTGGTGGGGTTGTTGGGGTTGCACACGATCACCAGGCGCGTGGCGACGGTGATCTCGCGCAGCATCGCCTGCAGGTCGTGGCGCTCCGTCGGCGTCGAGCGCGACCGTCACCGCGCGCGCGCCGGAGGCGGCGGCGAGGTGCGGGTAGACCGAGAACGACGGCCACGCGTACACGAGCTCGGCGCCCGGCTCGAGCAGCGCCTCGCCGGCGGCCAGCAGGATGTCGCAGGAGCCGTTGCCGATCGCGATCCGCGAGCGCGGGCACGCCGTAGCGGTCGCTCAGGCGTCGTCGCAGCAGCGAGTTGGACGGGTCGGGGTAGCGGTTGAGCGTCGCCCAGCGCGCGCTCGATCGCCTCGCGCACCGCGGGCAGCGGCGGATACGGCGACTCGTTGCTGGCCAGCGCGCACGAGCGGCTCGTGCTGCGCGTAGCCGCCCGCCGCCGGGTAGACGGGGATGCGCCTGATCCGCTCTGAGAACTCGATCGCCACGGCGCCTATTGTGCCGCGTGACGGCGCTGCGCGCGGCCGGCTAGGTCCGCGCGCAGTCGCGCTGCGCGTCGCCGAGGTAGACGTGCGCGGGCACGTGGTCCTCGTCGGCGTGGTAGTGGATCAGCACCCTGATCACGCGCGGCATCGAGCCGCGGCACGGGGATCTCCTGCGCGCACAGCAGCGGCACGCGGTCGAAGCCGAGCGCCCGCGCGGCGACCGCGGGGAACTCGGCGTCGAGGTCGCGCGTGGCGGTGAAGATGCAGCTGACGACGTTCTCCGGCGCGAGCGCGTTGCGCTGCATGATCTCCCGCATCAGCTCGGTCGTCGCGTCCAGGATCGTCCTGGGCGTCGTTGCGCTCGACGCTCGACGGCTCCGCGCAGGGCGAACAGTCGCATGGGCGGCGATTCTGTCAGAGCGCGCAGCGCGCGCAGGCGCTCGAGCTCCGCGTTCGTCAGCCGCCGGTGCGCGCCGGGCGCCAGGCCGTCCAGCGCCAGCGGCCCGAAGCGCGGTGCGCTCCAGCTCCAGCACCGGATGGCCGACCGCCTCGCACATCCGGCGCACCTGGCGGTTGCGCCCCTCGTGGATCGTCAGCTCGATCAGGTTCGATCCGCGCCCGCCCAAGCGCCGCGCGCGCGCCGGCGCGGTTGGCCCGTCCTCGAGCTCCACGCCGGCGCGCAGCGCCCGCAGCGCGCCGTCGCCGATCGGCGCGCCGCCGAGCCTCGCGCGGTAGGTCTTGGGCACCTCGAAGCGCGGGTGGGTGAGCCGGTTGGCGAGCTCGCCGTCGTTGGTGAGCAGGATCAGCCCGGAGCTGTCGACGTCCAGCCGGCCGACCGGGTACAGGCGCAGCCCGCGCGCGGGCACGAGCTCGACGACCGTCTGTCGCCCATGCGTGTCGCGCGCGGTCGAGACGACGCCGACGGGCTTGTTGAGCGCGTACAGCACGCGCGGCTCGGGCCCGCGCGAGCGGCCGGCCGTCGAGCGCCACGCGGCTGTCGCTCGTCGACGTCGCGTGCCGGGTCGGTGACGGTCTCGCCCGCCACGCGTCACGCGCCCGGCCGCGATCAGCGCCTCGGCGGCGCGCCGCGAGGCGACGCCGGCGTGGGCGAGGTACTTGGCTAGGCGCACGCGCGCATGACCGGGACGGGACTCATCTGCTGCAACCATAGGATGCAGCGACGTCCGCCCCTCCCGGCGGCCGGCCCGACCATGGACCTGCAACTGCTCGACCAGACGCTCGCCGACCGCGGCGAGCCGCGCTTCCGCGCCCGCCAGGTGTGGGCGTGGGCGGCGCGCGGCGCGGGCGGCTACGAGCAGATGACCGACCTGCCCGGCGCGCTGCGCGAGGCGCTCGCGCGCGAGCTGCCGTTCTCGACGCTGAACGTGCGCGACAGGCGCACTCGAGCGACGGCACCGTCAAGGCGCTGTTCGACGACCGCCGACGGCCGGCCGCTGGAGGCGGTGCTGATGCGCTACCGCGACCGCCCCGGTGGCGGTGGAGGCCGGCGCTCGATCTGCGTCTCCTCGCAGTCGGGCTGCCCGCTGACGTGCACGTTCTGCGCGACCGGCGCGATGCGCTTCGCGCGCAACCTGACGCGCCTCGGAGATCCTCGACCAGGCGCTTCACTTCCGCCGCATCGAAGCGATCGACCACTGCGTGTTCATGGGCATGGGCGAGCCGATGCTGAACCTCGACAACGTGCTCGCCGCGTGCGAGCGGCTGCCGGACATCGGCATCACGCACCGGCGCACCACGATCTCGACGGTCGGCTGGATACCCGGCATCGAACGGCTGGCCGAGTGCGAGATGCCGATGCGCCTGGCGCTGTCGCTGCACGCCGCCGACGAAGCGCTGCGCTCCGAGCTGATGCCCGTCAACGAGCGCTATCCGCTGCGCGACGTGATCGAGGCCTGCCGCGCCTTCTACGCGCGCAAGCGCCGGCGCGTGTTCGTCGAGTACGTGATGCTCGCCGGCGTCAACGACCGCTACGAGCAGGCGCTCGCGCTCGCCGACGCGCTCAGCCGGCGGGCGCGCGGACGCGCCGCCGATCTTCAAGGTCAACCTGATCCCGTACAACCCGACCGCCGCCGGCGCCTACCAGGGATCCGGCCGCGAGTCGATCGCCGCATTCCGCGCGGCGCTGGAGTCGCGCGGCGTGCCCGTGACCGTGCGCCTGACCCGCGGGCGCGACATCGATGCGGCGTGCGGCCAGCTCGCCGCGAGCGCGGCCTGAGTCAGATGATCTGCCTAGGGCGACGATGGGCAAGCGAGACAAGGACGCAGGGAGCGTGGCGTGCTACGCACGCGAGCGACCGAGGACGCAGTATCGCGCCGCCCAGCGTCGTCCTAGGACGCGCGCGCCTCGCCGGCGCGCAGCAGCCGCTCGCGCAGCTCGGCCTGCTCCTCGGGGGTGGGGTCCCAGCGGGCGATGTCGGGCAGCTCGTCGAGGCTGCGCAGCCCGAACAGCTTCAGGAACTGGGTGGTGGTGCGGTACAGGACCGCGCCGAACTGCGAGTGGCCGGCCTCCTCGATCAGGCCGCGGTCGAGCAGCGTGGCAGTGGCGGAGTCGGCGCTGACGCCGCGGATGCGGGTGATCTCCGGGCGCGAGATCGGCTGCAGGTAGGCGACGATCGCGAGCGTCTCGGCCTGCGCGGGGCTGAGCGTGGCGGCGCGCGGGCGGCTGAACAGGCGCCGCGCGGCGTCCTCGGTGGCGGGGTCGCTGGCGAGCGTCCAGCCGCCGCCGAGCTCGCGCAGCGTGATCCCGCGCTGGCCGGGCGCGTACTGCTCGGCGAGCACCGCGAGCGCGGCCAGCACGGCGCCTTCGCCGGCCTCGGTGGCGTCGGCCAGCTCGGCCGGGCTGAGCGGATCGGAGGACAGGAACAGCAGCGCCTCGACGGTGCGCGCCAGCCCGGGCTGCTCGCTCATCCCGCGAGCGCCTCTGCGGGCGCCTCGTGCGCCCGTGCGCGAATGGCGATCTCGCCGAAGCTCTCCGGCTGCTCCCAGTCGGCCTCTCCGCGTTTGTAGAGCTCGAGCAGCGCGAACAGCGTCACGGCGACGGTCATCCGGTCGGCGCCGCGCACGGCCTCGTCGAAGCTGAAGCTGCCGCGGCGCAGCAGCTCGCGCAGGTGCGCGAGGCGCTCGGCGACGCTGACCCGCGGCACCGAGATGTGGCGGACGCTGATCGTCGGCGGCATCAGCAGCAGGCGGCCGATCGCCTCGCCGAGCACCTGCGGGTCGTGCGAGCCGTCGGCCGCGTGCACGATCGCGCGGCGCAGGCTCGGCGGCGGCGGCGCGACGCGGAAGCGCACGCCGTGCTCGGCGGCGAGCAGCTCGCCGAGGTGCGCCGCGGCGGAGCGGTAGCGGCGGGCGTCGAGCATCCGCGCGAGCAGCTCCTCGGCGGCCTGTTCGGGCTCGATGTCGAGCAGCTCCTGCTCCTCGCCGCTGAGCATCAGCCGCGACTTCAGCTCCAGCAGCGCCGCGACCAGCACGATGAACTCGGTGGCCGTCTCGAGGTCGAGCTCGCCGCGCTGCTCGAGGTGGTCGAGGTAGGCGAGCACGACGTCGGCGAGCTGCAGCTCGAGCAGATCGACCTCTTCGCGCAGCACGAGCGTGAGCAGCAGGTCGAACGGTCCGCTGAAGACGTCGAGATCGAGCTCGAGGGTGGCGAGCACCACCGCCGTCACGGTACCGACCGCTCCCGACGGGGCGCTCCGACGCCCATCCGCTCGCGCACGTCGGCGAGCGTCGCGGCGGCGATCGCCTGCGCGCGCGCGGCGCCGTCGTGGAGGATCGCCTCGAGCGCCTGCTCGTCGGCGCGCAGCTGCTCGTAGCGCTCGCGCACGGGCGCCAGGTAGTCGACGACCGCCGCCGCGACCGCCGTCTTGAGTTCGCCGTAGCGCGCCTGCGAAGCTCGCTCTCGATCGCGTCGGGGGCGACGCCGCGCACGGCGGCGAGGATTTCGATCAGGTTGCTGACGCCGGGCTTCTGCGGGTCGCGGCGCACCTCGCTGCCGGAGTCGGTGACGGCGCTCTTGAGCTTCTTCTCGATCGCCTTCGGCTCGTCGAGCACGTACACGGTGCCCTGCTCGCTGGAGCCCGTCGTGGACATCTTGCGGGTCGGGTCCTGCAGGTCCATGATCCGCGCGCCCACCTCGGGGATGCGGTGCTCGGGCACGACCAGCACCTCCTCGCCGCCGCCGAAGCGGCGCGTTGAAGCGCCGCGCAACGTCGCGCATCAGCTCCAGGTGCTCGCGCTGGTCCTCGCCCACGGGCACCTCCTCGGCGCGGTAGGCGAGCACGTCGGCGGCCTGCAGCACCGGGTACAGCAGCAGCCCCGCGGACACGAGCTCGCGCTGCGCCTGCGACTTGTCGCGGAACTGGTGCATGCGCTGCAGCCGGCCGAGCTCGGTGACGCTGCACAGCAGCCACGTCAGCTCGGTGTGCTCGGGCACGTCGCTCTGGCGAAAGAGGATGCAGCGCCCGGGGTCGAGGCCCGCCGCGAGCAGGATCGCGGTCGTGTCGTACAGCCGCTCGCGCAGCTCGGCGGGGTCGTAGGCGACGGTGGTGGCGTGCAGGTCGACGATGCAGAAGATGCCCTCGCCGCGCTCCTGGCTGGAGACGTACTGGGCGATCGCGCCGATGTAGTTGCCGAGGTGCTTGCGGCCGGTGGGCTGGATGCCGGAGAAGATGCGCATCGTCTGTCGTCTGCCGTGCTGGGCTCGCGATCGCCCGGCGCTAGCGGCGCCGCTGCGAGCTGTCGGTGAGCCAGGGCGCGTCCCAGCCCGTGTCGTTCTGGTTGACGTTGGTTCCGGGCGGGACGACCTCGTCGATCCGGTCGAGGACCTCGCCGCTGAGGACGGGGCGCTCGAGCGCCGCCAGCTGGCTCTGCAGCTGCTCCATCGTGCGCGGGCCGATGATCGCCGCGGTGACGGCGGGATGGGATGTCACGAACGCGAGCGCCATCTCGATCAGCGGCATGCCGGCGCCGTCGGCCACCTCGCCGAGCGCCTGCGCGGCCTCGAGCTTGGCCTGGTTGGCGGGGATCGACATGTCGTAGCGGGAGGGCAGCATCTGGGCGCGGCGGCTGGAGCCTGGGGACTCGCCGCCCTTGGAGTAGCGGCCGGACAGCCAGCCGCCGGCCAGCGGGCTCCAGGGGATCACGCCCATGCCGTACTCCTGGCAGACCGGCAGCACGTCCTTCTCGATCGAGCGGATCAGCATCGAGTAGGGCGGCTGCTCGCACATGAACCGCTCGCGGCCGCGCTTCTCGGCGGCCCACTGGGCCTGGACGATCTGCCAGGCCGGGAAGGTCGAGGAGCCGATCGCACGGATCTTGCCGGCGGCCACCAGGTCCGTGAGCGCGCCGAGCGTCTGGTCGATCTCGGTGTCGGGCTCGGGACGGTGGATCTGGTAGAGGTCGATCCAGTCGGTTTTCAGCCGTTTGAGGCTGTTCTCGACCTCTTTGACGAGCCAGCGGCGGCAGTTGCCGAACTGGTTCGGATCGCTGTCGTGCATCTTGCCGTGGGCCTTCGTGGCGAGCACGACCGAGTCGCGCCGGCCGCCGGCCAGGGCCTTGCCGACGATCTCCTCGGACTCCCCGCGCGAGTAGACGTCGGCGGTGTCGATGAAGTTGATGCCGGCGTCGAGCGCGGCGTGGATGATCGCGATCGAGTCGTCGTGGTCGGTGTTGCCCCAGGCGCCGAACATCATCGCGCCGAGGCACAGGGGGCTGACGCTGATGCCGGTGGCGCCGAGTTTGCGGTGCTCCATCAGCTCAACACCTCCCTGATCACGGGGTTCTTGGCGGCGCCGACCTCGTCGAGGCGGCGCACCGGCGTGCTGTAGGGAGCGCCGTGGGCGACCTCGGGGTCCGCCGCCGCCTCCTTCAGGATCGCTGCGATCGCGTCGGCGAACGCATCGAGCGTCTCCTTGGTCTCGGTCTCGGTCGGCTCGACCATCAGCGCCTCGTCGACGAGCAGCGGGAAGTACACCGTCGGCGGGTGAAAGCCGAAGTCCAGCAGGCGCTTGGCAAGATCGAGCGTCTTGACCTGAAGCTCCTTCTTCATCGGCCCGCCGGAGAGCACGAACTCGTGCATGCACAGCTCGCCGTACGCGAGCGGCAGGTACTGCGCGACGCCGTGCTGCTTCAGGCGTGCCAGCAGGTAGTTGGCGTTCAGCACCGCCGCTTCGGAGGCGTCCTTGAGGCCGTCGCGGCCGAGCGAGCGGATGTAGGCGTAGGAGCGCACGAAGCAGCCGTAGTTGCCGTGGAAGCCGCGCAGGCGGCCGATTGATTTGGAGCCCGCCCCACCCCCCGGATCGTGCTCGAGCTCGAAGCTGCCGTCCTCGCCTGTGCCCGTATGGGTGCGTCTGACGACGAACGGCAGAGGCAGATAAGGCGCGACGCGCTCTGAGACGGCGATCGGCCCCGAGCCGGGGCCGCCGCCGCCGTGCGGCTGCGTGAAGGACTTGTGCAGGTTGAAGTGCACGATGTCGAAGCCCATGTCGCCGGGGCGCGAGAGGCCCATCACGGCGTTGAGGTTGGCGCCGTCGTAGTACAGCGTCGCCCCCACCCCGTGCACGATCTCGGCGATCTCCGTGATGTTGGGGTCGAACACGCCGAGCGTGTTCGGGTTGGTGAGCATCAGGCACGCGACATCCGTGTCGGCCTTCGCGCGCAGGTCCTCGATGTCGATGCCGCCGTCGGCGTTGGTGGCGAGCTTGACGACCTCGAAGCCGGCCATCGTCACGGTCGCGGGGTTCGTGCCGTGCGCGGTGTCCGGCGTCAGCACCTTGTGACGAGACTCGCCCCGGTCCTCGTGGTAGGCGCGCGTCAGCAACAGGCCGGCGAGCTCGCCGTGCGAGCCGGCGGAGGGCTGTAGCGACACGTGCGGCAGGCCGGAGATCTCCGACAGCGCGCCCTGCAGGCCCCACATCAGCTCGAGCGCGCCCTGCGAGCGCTCGGCGTCCTGCAGCGGGTGCAGCCGCGCGTTGCCGGGAAGCGCCGCCACGCGCTCGTGCAGGCGCGGGTTGTGCTTCATCGTGCACGAGCCGAGCGGGTAGAAGCCCGAGTCCAGGTCGAAGTTGCGCTTGGAGATGCCGACGTAGTGGCGCACGATCTCGGGCTCTGAGACCTCCGGCAGGCGCGGCGGCTGGCGGCGGCGCAAGCGCTCGGGCAGCAGCTCGCTGACGTCCACATGCGGCACGTCCACCTCGGGGCACACGAACGCGCGCCGGCCGGGAGCGCCCTTCTGGAAGATCGTGCGCGCGCGCTCGCGCTGCATCGGCGAGCTGCCGGCGGCGCTCACCGCGGCGCCCTGGTGTGGGTGGCGCGCTTCGATGCCGGGGTCCGAGTGCAGGTGGTTTTCGTCGATCGGGCTCACACGCTCACCGTCGCTTGACGCTCAGCCGCAATCGCGGCGCCGAGGACCTCCGCGAGGCGATCGATGTCGGCGCGCGTGCGCCGCTCGGTGATCGCGACGAGCAGCACGCCGCGGTCCTCCTCGCGCCCGCTCAGCTCGTGCACGTCGACGCCGGGATTGACGCCGTGCTCGGCGCAGCGGCGCTTGACCGCCGCCACGTCGGCGTCGAGGCGCAGCGCGAACTCGCGGATGGCGGGCTGCTCGTGGAGCTTCTCGACGCCGTCGATCGCCGCGAGCCGCTCGCGCGCGTAGTGGGTGCGGGCGAGCAGCAGCTCGCCCAGCTCGACGATCCCGCGGCGCCCAAGCCAGCTCAGGTAGACGACGCCGGCGAGCGCGTTGAGCGCCTGCGAGGTGCAGATGTTCGACGTGGCCTTCTCGCGGCGGATGTGCTGCTCGCGCGTCTGCAGCGTGAGCACGAATCCGCGCCTGCCATCCACGTCGACCGTCTCGCCGGCGATGCGGCCGGGCATCCGCCGCAGGTACTCCTCGCGCGCGGCGAACAGCCCGAAGGACGGCCCGCCGAAGTCAAGGCGGTTGCCGAGCGACTGGCCCTCGCCGACGGCCACATCGACGCCGCACTCGCCGGGCGGCGCGAGGATGCCGAGCGTGATCGGATCGACCTGCGCGATCACGACGGGCGCGCGCGCGCCCGATCCGCTCTCGCCGGCCGAGGACTTGGCGGCGGCGCTGAGAGCGGCGGCGTCCTCGACGGCGCCGTAGAAGTTGGGCTGCGCGAAGATCGCCGCGCTCGTGTCGCCGCCGTCCGCCGCGATCGCGGCCGTCCACGCGTCGAGGTCGGTGAGCCCGTCGCGCAGCGGCACCTCGACGACCTCCATGCCGAAGCCGTGCGCGGTTGTGCGCAGCGTCTGCAGCGTGTGCGGGTGAAGGCCCGCGCTCGCGACGATCCGCCGTGCGCCGTTGTGCAGCTTGGCCAGGTACGCAGCCGCCGCGACCGCCGACGGACCCTCGTAAACCGACGCGTTCGACACGGGCAGCCCGGTCAGCTCGCAGATCGCGGTCTGGTACTCGAACATCACCTGCAGCCCGCCCTGAGAGATCTCGGGCTGGTAGGGCGTGTACGGCGTGAGGAACTCCGAGCGCTCCATCAACATGTCGATCAGCGCCGGCACGTAGTGGTCGTACATGCCGGCGCCGAGGAAGCTCAGCTCGTCCTCGGCGCTGGTGTTGCGCGCGGCGAGCGCGCGCAGGTGCTCGTAGACGTCCTGCTCGGGGAGTCCCTCGGGCAGGTCGAGCTCGCGGCCGAGCCGCACGGGCTCGGGTATCTGGCGCTCGAAGATCTCCCGCAGCGAGCCGACGCCGATGGCGGCGAGCATCGCATCGAGGTCCTCCGGGGTGATGGCGGTGTAGCGACTCAACTAACGGCCAGCCTAGCCGGCCAGCGTGGCGATGTAGGAGGCGGCGTCGAGCAGCGCGTCGCGCTCGGAGGGGTCGGACAGGCGCACGCGCACCAGCCAGCCCTCGCCGTACGGATCCTCGTTGATCATCCCCGGATTCCCGGTGGCGATCTGGTTGACCTCGACGACCTCGCCCGAGAGCGGCGCGACTACGTCGGAGACGGCCTTCACGGACTCGACCTCCGTGTACGGCTCGTCCTTGGTGAGCGTCGCGCCGACCGCGGGCGCCTCGAAGAACACCACCTCCCCCAGCGCATCCTGCGCGTACCAGGTGATGCCCAGCGTCGCGTGAGCGGGGTCCTCCTCATCGATTCGAGCCCAGTCGTGCTCGGGGTGATAGAGGAGATCAGCGGGATAGCTGGCCTGACCCATTCACGCGTCCTTTCTGTAGAGCGGCTTGTCCTTGACGACGGCGGGCCGCATCTTGCCACGAACGTCTATCTCCAGGCGGGTGCCGGTGGCAGCCCGCGCGGCGGGCACGTAGGCCATGCCGATGCCGACCTGCAGGCACGGCGAGAGCGTGCCGCTGGTGACCTCGCCGCCGCCGACAACGGGGTTGCCCTGGCGGGCGATCCCCGCACCGTCGATCGCGAACGCGACGAGCTTCTCGGCGGGCCCGCGCTCTCGCACGGCGCGTACGGCGTCTGCGCCGATGAAGCCGGTGTCCTCCTTGCAGCACCAGCCGAGGCCCGCTTCGATCGGCCCGCGCTCGAGGCTGAGATCGTTGCCGTACAGGTGGAAGCACACCTCCAGGCGCAGCGTGTCGCGCGCGCCGAGCCCGGCGGGGACGGCGCCGCGGCGCACGATCTCATCCCACAGCGCGGGCGCGTCCACGGGCGCGCACAGGATCTCGACGCCGTCCTCGCCGGTGTAGCCGGTGCCGCACACGATCGCCTCGGCGGCGGCCAGACGCCGCGGCTCGGCGCTCATGCGCGCGGGCAGCGGCGAGTCGGAGATCGCCTGCACGATCTCGCGCGCAAGCGGCCCCTGCACGGCGAGCATCGCCCAGTCGTCGATCCGGTCTGCGACCTCCACGTCTGCGACATCCGCAGCGTGCTCGCGAAACCACGCGAGGTCGCGCTCGTGGTTGGAGGCGTTGGTGATCGTCAGGTAGCGATCGAGGTCAAGGCGATAGGTGAACAGGTCGTCGAGCACGCCGCCGTCCTCGCGGCACAGCACCGAGTACTGCGCGCCGCCGAGCGGGATCTTGGCGACGTCGTTGGACAGCAGCCGCTGCAGGAGCTCCAGCGCTCCGGGACCGCTGGTCTCGATCTCGCCCATGTGCGAGACGTCGAAGATCCCGCACGAGTCGCGCACCGCGATGTGCTCCTCGCGCACGCCGCGGTACTGGACGGGCATCTCCCAGCCGGCGAAGTCGACGAGCTTGGCGCCCGCCGCGACATGGCGGTCGAACAGCGGCGTGCGGCGCAGGGCCGGGGGTGCGGTCGAGCTCACGAGGCGCAGGCTAGCGCGCGCGTGAGAATGATCCAGCTCAGCGCTCGAATCTCTCTTCGTCGAGGTGGATCGACGACAGCTTTGAGGTCTCGGGTGGCTTCGGCACGTTCAAGGCTGCGTCCGGCGCATGCTCAGGACACATGATCCGGAATCCTCGCCTCGCATCAGGATCGGTCACGACCCGGCCTTCGCCTGCTCGCACGCGGACACCACAGATCCGACAATGGCCGTCCCACTGATTCGATTTTGCCATCCAGTCTGTCTAGCAGACCGATGGGATACTCAACGCAGGAACGGCGGCACGTCGATGTCCTCGTCGGAGATCTCGAGGTTCGAGCGCTGGCGATCGGAGATGCGCGGGTTGCGGTCGGGACGCGTGCCGGAGCGCGACTCGCGGCGCGTGCTGCGACCCGGGCGGTGGTCGAAGCCGGTGCCGATGACGGTCACGCGCACCTCGTCGGACATGCTCTCGTCGATCACGGCGCCGAAGATGATGTTGGCGTTGGGGTCGGCCTCGCTCTGGATGATCTCGGCGGCGTCGTTGACCTCGAACAGGCCGAGGTCCTTGCCGCCGGTGATGTTGAGCAGGATGCCGGTGGCGCCGTCGACGGACTCTTCGAGCAGCGGCGAGGAGATGGCCGCACGGGCGGCGTCGGCGCAGCGGCTCTCGCCGCTTGCGGTGCCGATGCCCATCAGCGCGGAGCCGGCGTCCTGCATGATCGTGCGCACGTCGGCGAAGTCGAGGTTGATGAGGCCGGGGATCGTGATCAGGTCGGTGATCCCCTGCACGCCCTGGCGCAGCACGTTGTCGGCCTCGCGGAAGGCGTCGAGCATGGAGGTGCGTCGCTCGACGACAGCGAGCAGCTTCTCGTTGGGGATCACGATCAGCGTGTCGACGACCTCGCGCAGACGCTCGATGCCCTCGATCGCCTGGCGGCCGCGCTGCGAGCCCTCGAAGTCGAACGGGCGCGTGACCACACCGACGGTGAGCGCGCCTATCTCGTTCTTGGCGATCTCGGCGATCACGGGAGCGGCGCCGGTGCCGGTGCCGCCGCCCTCGCCCGCGGTCACGAACACCATGTCAGCGCCCTTGAGCGCCTCCTTGATGTCGTCGCGCGACTCGGATGCCGCGGCGAGGCCGACGTCCGGGTTGGCGCCGGCGCCGAGGCCCTTGGTCGACTCGTGACCGATGTTCAGCTTGATGTCGGCGTCGCACATGGCGAGCGCCTGCGCGTCGGTGTTGGCGGCGATGAACTCCACGCCGCGCAGTCCCGCGTCAACCATGCGGCTGACCGCGTTGGTGCCGCCGCCGCCGACGCCCACGACCTTGATGACTGCCAGATAGCTTCCGCTTCTCTCCATGATGGTTCTGTCCGAAGCCTTCAGTAGAAAATTAGGGTTGGCAGCATACTGGTCGCCGAACCGCCGAGATGTGCACGTTATGCAGGGAACTTCGCCCTGTCAACGACGGGGTTCAGTCTCGCAACGAACGTTGCAGAACGCGGGACTCTCTACCACTACCTGAGAATCTCTCCGCGAACTGCATCAACCTCAAGTTGAGCTTGATGGTTGTCATCCTCCCGGTTCGGTGGTCGTCTGGGAGCTTTCGGCTTCGCCGGTGGAGCTGGTTTCGCCGGCGCTCGATTCAGAGCCTTCGGGCGTGGTGCCGGTCGCGCCGGTTGGCGTTGAGGTGCCCGATTGCGTCCCGGTGCCGGACGCCGCGGCGGTTCCGCTGGAGAGCCTCGAGGCGAGCGATTCGATCGTCGATTCACCGCTCAGCGGCGCTTCCTTGGAAGTCGACCCCGACGCTTCGACTTCGGCCGCGCTCGCGTCCGGCGGTGTCACGCCTTCGGGGAACCCGGCCGCCGGACGCCCTGGCAGGCGCACATCGACATAGGACGCGCCGACCGAGCCAGAGTCGGCGAGCACCCGCGCGAGCGACAGCCACTTGGCGTGCGCGCGGGTGGCGTCGCCGAAGTACACGAGCAGGCCGTTGCGCATCGCCACGGTCAGCCCCCTGGCCCCCACGAAGACGCGTTCGGCGTGCTTGGCGATCGGAGTCGGCGCGGCGCCGAGCACAGTCAGCTCCGCCAGCAGCGTCGCGCCGCGAACGCTCTTGCCGGGCGCTGGCACGACCCAGCCGCTGACGGTGGGGAGCGAGCCGGACAGCAGCGACGGGCCAAGCACCACGCCGTCGGCAGCCACCGCGGTGCGCACGCCCGCGACCGTCAACGCCGCGACCGGCAGCTGCTCGGTGACCTCGATGCGCAGGCCGTGCGGAAAGCGCGGGACGGCATGCACCGCGCGCACGACGCGCAGCGGCGCGACCGCGGCTTGCAGCGCGCCCGTGTTCACGGCGAGGGTGCTCATGCCGCGCGCGGCGTGTTCCAGCGCCGCCTGCACTTCCGGGGCCTCAGCACCGTGCACGCCGGTGATCTGCACCGCCTGCACGGCCACGAACGAGGATTTGCGCAGGAGCAGCCAGGCGCCGACGAGCACCGGCATGGCGATCACTACGGCGAGCAGCGCGATCCGCGCTCGCCGCCGGTCCCTGAACAAGATCAGCGCCGCCCGCAGCGCCCCTGCCGGCGCGCGCAGCGCGTGCGAACCTATCTCACGGGGCGAGCGCGCCCGCGCTCGACCACCGGCGATTCGCTTCGGCGGATGCGCGGCAATCGAGCGAGCCATTCGTGAGGTCTTCGACCCCGCGCCGCGAACCCCTACCGATATCAGCGGGCGAGCGGCTGAAGCTCGACCCACTCCTCGTAGGTGTCGACGATCGTCAAGAACGGGTCCAACCCCGCCAATCCGAGCAAGCCGAAGGCCCACGGCCAGGGGTCGCAGAAGTACACGGTCGAGACCCACATGTGCGCGCTCTGGCGCAGCGTGAGCTGGACGCGAGCGGCCCGCCCCGTGGTCTGCAAACCGCCAACCACGACCCCAGTCACGTCCGCCGTGTCGAGCTCGAGGCCCACCAGCTCGGCCACATGCGCCCCCATCCGCACCTCGCTGGCGCCGGTGTCGAGCAGGCAGGCTTGCGGAGCGAAGTCGAGCCCCTCCACCACGAGGTCGATAATCGGTCGCGACCTGCCGCTGAGCCCGGGCAGCGCTTGGAAGTCGAATCTCACAGCGGCGCGAGGCCGCTGGCCTGCTGCTCGGTCTCAGGCACGCGGAACATGCTGTCGGCCTGCTGAGCGTGTTCGGCAAGCCAGTCCACCACGGTGCTTGGATGGTCGGCGGCGATCAACACGTGCGGGCCTCGCGTGGCTACCCATTTGCCGATGAACGGCTCGAGCTCCTGGGCGCTCGGCCGCCCCAAGGCGCGCGCGCCGCCTGCGCCTGCGCTGGCGAGATCCTCGCGATGCCTTGTGCGGCGCTCCCGCGCACGCGCGCGGGTTTCGTCGTCCAGCCGACCCTCATCTAGCCGGCCGACGGCGAAGCCGAGGCCTTTGAGAATGCGCCGCGCGTGGTGCGTGGTGAAGTCAGCGCGGTCGAGACCCGTGAGCGCGATGATCACCTGCTTCGGGGGAAACCGCCGCTCGCCGATGACCACGTAATGGCTTGCGATCGGCTCGGGCGACTGACCGGCCATCGCCCGCTCGACGTCATCGCGTCCGAACACGAACTGTCGCTTGGCGACGGTCACGGGGTTCTGTATGGATGCCTGCATTCATGTCTCCCTAAGTCGTATTCTCTGATTCGTATTCTCTGTGGAGACCATAGCATGGTGACAGGACCCGACGTGTAACTACCAACAGGCGAGCGCTACCAGGGAAAGCGCACGTCGCCCAGCGTCTGCACCTCGGGCTCGAGCGCCACGCCGAAGCGCTCCAGCACGCGCATGCGGCCCTCGGCCATTACGGCGATTACGTCCGCGGTCGTGGCGGTACCGGTGTTCTCGATGAAGTTGGCGTGCTTCGGGGCGAAGCGCGCGCCGCCGATCGTCAGACCGTTGCAGCCTGCGTCGGCCAGCAGCAGCCCGGCGCTGCGGCCCTCCGCGCGGGGGTCGTCGGGGTTCTTGAACGTCGAGCCGAACGTCTTGATGCCCTGCGGCTGGGCCTCGTGGCGACGAGTGCGCATCTCATCCAGCGTCGCTTTCACCGCGGCCGGGTCCGCCTCGCTCAGAAGCAGGCTCGCGCGCGTGACGATCTCGCCGTCCGCCAGGGCCGAGCTGCGGTAGGCGAAGCCCAGCTCGCTCGGCTCGCGGCGCTGCAGACCCGAGGCCGTCGCGATCTGCACCCACTCGAGCGCCGACTCGAGCTCGCCGCCGTACGCGTTCGCGTTCATACGCACCGCACCACCCACCGTGCCGGGAATATTCACGCCGAACTCGATTCCCGACAGGCCCGCGCGCGCCGCGCGCGCCGCCACCGCCGGCAGGCGCGCGCCGCCGCCGCACAGCATGCGCCGGCCGTCCACCGCGATCGACGCCAGGTCGCGGTCGAGCTTTACCACAAGGCCGCGCACGCCCTCGTCCGCCACCAGCAGGTTCGAGCCCGAGCCCACCACGCTCACCGCCAGGTCCTCGGCCGCCGCCCACGCCAGCAGCTCCAGCAAATGCTTCTCGCTGCCCGCCCGCGCGAAGTACTCGCCCGCACCGCCCGTGCGCACCGTCGTCAGGCGCGCCAGCGGATAGTCGCGCTCGATGCCCGCCGGCTCGTTCACGGCGCCACCAGCGCGCGGCCCAGCGCGTCGATGTCGCCCGCGCCCATCACCAGGCACAGGTCGCCGGCCTCCAGCGCGCCTCGCAGCACCTCCTCCGCCTCCGCGAAGCTCGGCGTCCAGTACACCGGCCTGCCCCTGCCGGCGTCCGCTGCCGCGCGCGCGAGCAGCAGACCGCTCACGCCCGGGTGATCCTCCGCACGCTCGCGCGCCGGGTACACGTCCAGCACCACCACCGCGTCCGCCAGCGCCAGCGCCTCGCCGAACTCGCGTGCCAGCAGCGCCGTGCGCGAGTACAGGTGCGGCTGGAACACAGCCACCAGGCGGCGGTGCGGCAGCGTGCGCGCCGCGTGCAGCGTCGCCGCGATCTCACTCGGGTGGTGCGCATAGTCCTCGTACAGCCGCGCGCCGTTCGGCCCCTCGCCCAGCGACTGAAAGCGCCGGCCCGCGCCGTGGAAGTCCGCCAGGCCCGCGATCGCGAGCTCCGGCTCCGCCCCCGCGATGCGCGCCGCCTCCAGTGCTCCCGCCGCGTCCAGCGCGTTGTGCGCGCCCGGGACCGCCAGCGCCACCTCGTGGCCGCGCCAGTCAAAACGCGAGCCTCCCGGCACGAGCTGCGGCTCGGGCGCGTCATAGCCCACCACCTCCACGCCCCCCGCCGGCGCCAGCGCCCGCAGCTCAGGTCGATCCCACACCACCACCGCGGTGCGCGCCAGCGCCAGGAACTCGCCGAACGCCTCCCGCAGCTGCGCCAGCGACGCGAACGTCGCGTGGTGGTCCAGCTCCACGTTCGTCAGCAGCGCCACCTCCACGCTCAGGCTCAACATCGAGCGGTCCGACTCGTCCGCCTCCACAACCAGCCACTCGCCCTCCCCCCACTCCGCATTCGCCAGGCCGCCGCCGATCGGAGCGCCCACCAGCCACCCCGGCCGCATGCCCGCCGCGCGCAGCGCGTGCGCGATCATCGACGCCGTCGTCGTCTTGCCGTGCGTGCCCGCCACCGCGATCGTGCGCCGCATCGCGCTCAGCTCCCCCAGCAGGTCTGCGCGCGGGCGCTCCGGGATGCCGCGCTCGCGCGCCGCCACGCGCTCCACGTTCTCCGCGCCGACCGCCGACGAGTAGAACAGCTCCACGCCCTCCCCCGCCGGCACGTTCTCCGCGCGATGGCCCACGTGCGCCCGCAGCACGCCGTCCGCCGCCAGGCGATCCAGGTACGGGCCGCCCGCCGCATCCGAGCCGCTCACCTCAGCGCCCAGCGCGTGCGCCGCGCGCGCATACGCGCTCATGCCCGCGCCGCCCACGCCCACGAAGTGCAGGCGCCGCCCGCTCCACGGCCCGCCCGGCGCGCTCATGATGCCGGCCCCCTCATGACGCCACCTCCCGCGACCGCTCCCCAGCGATCATCGCGCTGCGGCATCCAATAGCTCGTGCGCCACATCCCGCGCCGCGTCCGGACGCGCCAGCCCCGCCGAGGCCGCCGACATCGCCGCGAGGCGCTCGCGGTCCGCCAGCAGCGCCGCCACCTCGCCCCCCAGGCGCGCGCCGCTCAGCTCCGCGTCCGCGATCACCACAGCAGCGCCCGCGTCAGACATCCAGCGCGCGTTCTCGCTCTGGTGATCCGCCGACGCATGCGGATACGGCACCAGCACCGCCGGCAGGCCGTGCGCCGCGATCTCGAACACCGAGCCGCCCGAGCGCGCCACCACCAGGTCCGCCGCCGCCAGCGCGTCCGCGAAGTCCGCCAGCGGCAGGTACTCGCGCAGGTCATAGTCGGCAGGCAGCTGGCGCGCCGCCAGCTCCGCGTGGTCGCGCCTGCCGCTCACGTGCAGCACGTGGAACGGCGCGCCCGAGAACGCCTCCACCGCGGCCAGGTTGATCGAGCGCGCGCCCAGCGAGCCGCCGAACACCAGCACGCACGTCTCCTGCGGAGCGATCTCAAAGCGCGCGCGCGCCGCCGCGCGGTCGTGCGTGCCCCGCGGGGTCGGCCGGCCCGTCACGCGATAGCGCGGCCCGTCGCGGCCAGGCAGCGCGAACGCCAGGCACACGCGCCGCGCGAAGCGCGCCAGCAGCCGGTTCGTCAGTCCCAGATGGCTGTCCGCCTCCGTCAGCACCAGCGGGATGCGCATGCTCAAAGCCGCCACGCCCACCGGGCCAGCCACGTAGCCGCCGCCGCCCATCACCGCGTCGGGCGCCAGCTGCTTCAGCAGCGAGCGCGCGCGCGGCACCGCCGCCGCCGCCAGCCACAGCGCGCGCAGGGCGCGCAGCGGGTTGCGGCGGTGCAGGCCCGCCACCGCGATCGTGTGCAGCGGGAAGCCCGCCGCCGGCACCAGCTGCGCCTCCGCGCGCTCGCCGCCGATGAACTCGACCGCCGCGCCCTCAGCCCGCAGCGCGTCCGCCACCGCGAGCGCCGGCACCACGTGCCCCGCGGTCCCGCCTGCGGCGATCACGATCCTCTTCGTAGCTTCCATCACCGCCCAATCGTGCCTGTTCGCGCGCCCGCGCGTCGGCGGAGCGCCCGCGCCGCGGCGTCGCCACCGCGCGCACGTGCCCCGTCGCGCCCGATGCCACGTTCAGCAGCAGGCCCATCGCCGCCAGCATCACGATCAGGCTGCTCGAGCCGTAGGACACGAACGGCAGCGGCACACCCGTCAGCGGCGCGAGGCCCAGCACCGCAAACGCGTTCAGCACCGCCTGCGAGACGATCAGCGCCGTAACGCCCACCGCAATCAGCGCGCTGTACAGGCTGCGCGCCGCCTTCGCCGCGCGCAGACCCGCCCACGCGATCATGCCGTACAGGAACAGCAGCGCGAACACGCCGATCACGCCCAGCTCCTCCGCGATCACCGCCAGGATGAAGTCCGTCTGCGCCTCCGGCAGATAGAAGATCTTCTGCACCGACTGGCCCGGGCCCACGCCGAACAGGCCGCCCGAGCCGATCGCGATCTGGCCCTGCACCGCCTGAAAGCCGCTCGACGAGGCGTGCGCCCACGGATCGATGAACGACGTCAGCCGCGCACGCGCGTACGGGCGCGCGATCGCGTAGATCAGCACCAGCCCCAGCACCGTGCCCGCGATCAGTCCCAGCTGGCGCGGCGGGATCCCCGCAGCCACCAGCATCGCCGCAACCGTGAACGAGATCACCATCGCCGTGCCCAGGTCCGGCTCCGTGAACACCAGCACGCTCGCCGAGCCCACCACCAGCAGCAGCGGCTTCGCCAGCGCGCGCAGGTCGTGCACCTGCTGCGGGCGCTTGGCCAGCAGCGTCGCCGCATACAGCACCAGCGCGAACTTCATCAGCTCCGACGGCTCGAACTGGAACGACGCCGGACCCACCCAGCGGCGCGCGCCGTTGATGCTCACGCCCACGTGCGGGATGTGCACCGCCAGCACCAGCGCGAACGACACCGCCAAGAGCGGCGCCGTGATCGTGTGCACTTTCGCCACGCCGTCGCGCGCCAGCACCCGCATCAGCACCAGGCCCACCGCGCCGTAGCCGAAGAACTTGATCAGGTAGCTGCCGCCGTAGCCGCCGCCCTGCAGCAGCGTCGTCGCCGATGAGGCGCTGTAGACCATCACCGCGCCGAACGCCAGCAGACACATCGTCGCCGTCAGCAGCATGCTGTGCTCCAGCGAGCGCTCGCCGCCCGCCGTCGCGCGGACGGCCTTGCCCGCACCGCGCCCTCGGCCGGCCTTGGCCCGGGTGGCCGAGCCACCACTCCCTCGCGCTGCTGGCATCCATGCTCACTTCGACGCACACGCACGGAAGCCTCCCGGTCATACAACCCAGCCGTCTAGACGAGCGAGAGGCAAGCCAGGCTAGACCCCGCGGCTTTGGCGGTAGATGGTAAATCCAATGGCTCCGCAGATCGATGCCACGATCCAGAAGCGCAGGATGATCTTCGTCTCGGACCAGCCCTTCAGCTCGAAGTGGTGGTGGATCGGCGCCATCATGAACACGCGCCTGCGCGTCGTCTGGAAGGAGATCACCTGGATCGCCACCGACAGCGCCTCCACCACGAAGATGCCGCCGATCAGCACCAGCAGCAGCTCCGTCTTCGTCATCACCGCCAAGCCCGCGATCGCGCCGCCCAGCCCCAGCGAGCCAGTGTCGCCCATGAAGATCGTCGCCGGGAACGCGTTGAACCACAGAAAGCCGATGCACGCCCCCACCAGGCAGCCAGCCAGCATCGCCAGGTCGAAGTCGCCCGCCAGGAACGCGATGCCGATGTACCCCAGCAGCACGATCGCCGCACAGCCCGCCGCCAGGCCGTCCAGGCCGTCCGTCAGGTTCACCGCGCTGGTAGTGCCCGCCACCACCAGGTAGATCAGCAGCGGGAACAGCGGGCCCAGGTCGATGTGGTAGTCGACGAAGTTCAGCTCAAGCGTCGACGGCAGGTGCGCCTCGTGCACCGCCACGAACCACAGGCCCAGCGAGATCGCGATCGTCACCCCCAGCTTCGTGCGCGCGCGCAGGCCCAGCGAGCGGCGCCTCACCAGCTTCGTGTAATCGTCCGCGAAGCCCAGCAGCGCGCACGCGATCGCCGCGCCGAACACGCCGATCGAGCGCCATTCCCATTCCGTCAGGATCAGGAACGCCACCGACACCGCCAGGAACACGATGATCCCGCCCATCGTCGGCGTGCCCGCCTTCTGGTGGTGCCCCTCCGGACCGTCCTCGCGGATGTGCTGGCCGAACTCGCGCCTGCGCAGGAACTCGATGAACTTGGGGCTCAGGAAGATGCAGATCAGCAGCGCAGCCGTGCCCCCGAAGAGAATCCGGCCCATTCAGCCCCGCTCCGCCAGCGCGTCAAGGACCGGCCGCGCATCCGCCCGCGCCGGCGGCGCATCGCCCGGCGCATGCGCTGAATCCCCGCCCAGGCGCTCGATCACGCGCTCCAGGCCCACGCCGCGCGAGCCCTTCACCAGCGCCACGTCGCCCTCGCGCAGCAGCCCGCCGAGCAGCTCCCCCGCAGCGCGCGCGTCCGGCGTCGCGTAGCTCTCGCCGCCGAACTCCTCGCGCATCTCCGCCGCCAGCGGGCCCACCGCCACCAGCAGCTCCACGCCGCGATCCCGCGCATACGCGCCGATCTCGCGGTGCATCCGCGGGCCTTCCGGCCCCAGCTCCAGCATGTCCCCCAGAACCGCCACGCGGCGCGCACACGCCGTCTCGGCCAGGTCGTCGATCGCCGCGCGCATGGACATCGGGTTGGCGTTGTAGCAGTCCGCGACGAGCACCACACCGCCGGCCAGCTCGAGCCGCTGCCCGCGCATCGCCGAGAACAGCACCTCCACGCGCCCGCGCGGCGTGTATCCGAGCGCCCGCGCCGCCGCCACCGCCGCCAGCAGGTTGCTCACGTTGTGCGCCTGCGAGAACGACGGGCGCAGCTCGATCTCCGTCTCGCCGTGGCAGATCAGCACCGAGCCGTCATCGCGACGCTCCGTCAGCCGCACGTCGCCGCCCTCGCCGAACGTGACCGCCGGCACGTCCGCGCGCAGATGCGGCTCGAGCAGCGCCTCGCCCGCCGGCACCACCACGCTCGCCCCCGGCGCCATCCCCGCGATCAGCTCCGCCTTCGCCGCCGCGATCGCCTCCAACGAGCCCAACAGCTCCAGGTGCGCCGGGCCCACGTTCACGATCACGCCCACCTCCGGCTCCGCGATCGCCGTCAGCTCCGCGATCTGGCCACGCCCGCGCATCGCCATCTCCAGCACCAGCAGCTCCGTGTCCGCCGGCGCGCCCAGCAGCGCCAGCGGCAGGCCGATCTCCGTGTTCAGGTTCGCCGGGCTCGCCGCCACCCGCAGCCGCGAGCCCAACAGCGCCGCCAGGATGTCCTTCGTCGAGGTCTTGCCAGTCGAGCCCGTGATCGCCACCACCATCGCGCCGCGCGTACGCAGCTCCCGCCGCCACGCCAGCGCCAGCGCCTGCAGGCCCGCCAGCGGGTCCTCGTGCGACAGCACCGCGCCGTCCGCGCCAGCAGCGGCGGCGGTCGCATCCACCGCCGCTTGCGCGTGCTCAGGCGTCACCAGCACCCCCCACGCTCCCGCCTCGAGCGCCCGCGCCGCATGCTCGCCGCCGTCCACGTTCCCGCCGCGCAAACCCACGAACAGCTCGCCCCGCGCCAGCGTGCGCGTGTCGATGCTCACGCGCAACGGGCCCGGGTGCGCCGCCACACCCGGCGCCAGCGAGCCCGACGGCGCGCGCACGAGCGTCGCGCCGGCCGCCGCCGCCACGTGGCGCGCGTCCCAGTCCCTCATCGCACCCCCGATGCCTGCAGCGCCTCGAGCGCCGCCCGCGCCACCGCCACGTCGTCGAACGGCAGCTTGCGCCCGCCCTCGAACTCCTGGCCCTGCTCGTGCCCCTTGCCCGCGATCACCACCACGTCCCCCGGCCGCGCCGCCCCGATCGCCGCCCCGATCGCCGCCGCGCGATCCACCTGCGCGCTCAGCTCCGCAGGCGCCCGGGCGCCATTCGCAGAGTGCGCCTCGGGGCTCGCCGTACCCGCCCGCACCGCACCGCTCCCGCCCACGCACGCTCCCACCTCGCCCGCTGCCGCCACCGCGCCATCCATGATCTCCTCGATGATCCGCTCCGGGTCCTCCGAGCGCGGGTTGTCCGACGTCACGATCGCCACGTCAGCCAGCCGCGCCGCGATCGCGCCCATCAGCGGGCGCTTGCCGCGATCGCGGTCGCCGCCCGCGCCGAACACGCACAGCACGCGCCCGCGCTCGCCGCCCCCGCCGAAGCGCGGCGTGCCCGGCTCGACCAGCTCGCGCGCCGCGCGCAGCACGTTCTCCAGCGAGTCCGGCGTGTGCGCGTAGTCCACCAGCACCGCAAAGCCCTGGCCCGCCTCCACCGGCTCGAAGCGGCCCGGCACGCGCACGCCGCGCTCCAGCGCCTCCACCAGCACGTCGAGGTCCCCGCCCAGCGCGTGCGCCGCCGCCAGCGCACCCAGCGCGTTCGCCACGTTGAAGTGCCCCGGCATCGGCAGCGCCACCTCGCGCTCGCCACTCGGCGTGCCCAGCTTGAAGCGGCAGCCGTCGAAGCCGCAGCGCACGTCCGTCGCGCTGTAGTCCGCCCGCGCTCCCACCGCGAACGTCAGCGCGCCCTGTACTTCGGACGCCAGCCTGCGGCCATACGGGTCGCCCACGTTGATCACGCTCACCGCCGGCCGCTCGCCGTCCGCCGGCACGAACAGCCGCCGCTTCGCCACGAAGTACTCCTCCATGTCCGCGTGGAAGTCCAGGTGGTCCTGCGTCAGGTTCGTGAAGATCGCCGCCGCAAACGGCGTCGCCTCCACGCGCCCCAGCTCCAGCGCATGCGAGGACACCTCCATCGCGCACGCCACGTCGCCGCCGTCCAGCATCGCCCGCAGGTCCTCCTGCAGGTCGATCGCCTCCGGGGTCGTGCGCGCCACCTGGCGCTCCTCGCCGCCGATCACCGACTTCACCGTCCCCAAAAGGCCGCACTGCTCCCCCGCCGCCTCCAGCAGCGCCCGCACCAGATACGCCGTCGTCGTCTTGCCGTTCGTGCCCGTCACCCCCACCACGCGCAGGCTGCGCGCCGGCTCGCCGTAGAAGCGCGCCGCCGCCGGCGCCATCGCCGCGCGCGCCGACGCAACCACCACCTCCGGCACGCCCAGCCCCAGGGGGCGCTCCACCACCAGCGCCGCCGCGCCCGCGCGCACCGCCTCCGGCGCGAACTCGTGGCCGTCGCTGCTGAAGCCGCTCACGCAGAAGAACAGGTCGCCGCGCCTCACCTCGCGGCTGTCATACGCGAGACCCGTGATCTCAACGCCGGCCGCCTCGCCATCCGGCTCCGCCGCGATCAACGCGTCCAGTCGCATGCGTTGATGCTACTCAAGGGGTAGGAGGCCTCCGGGTCGCGGCAGAGGCACGTGCCGCCACCAGCTTCGGCTTCACGCGTCGGCGGGCAGCAGCGTAAACGACCCTCCCTGCAGCGGCACGACCGTGCGAAAGGCACGTTCGTCGAGCGTGAGGATGCGACGGGTCTCCCAGCGATTCGCGAGCACCACCAAAGAAGCGTCAGCCAGTCCGATCTCGAGGTCGCGATAACGAGCCACCAGGTCGCGTGCGATCCCCAGCTCGGGCGCTGTGAGTGCATCCACCACATACGTACCCGCCGCTAGATCGTCGAGGAACAGCAGCTCCACCGCCACACCGAGGCGCCGCAGAATCAGATAGTCGGCCTCCGCGACCACGACCTGCGAGGTGACGAGCGTGTCGCGCTCGTCACGCAGCACGCTGGCGACGGCTTCGTGCTGTGGCTCGTCTGCGTCAGCCTGCGCGTATAGAGCACCCGCATCAACGATCAACGCGGGCATCAGCCACCGGTGGCGGCGCGATGCAGCTCATCGGCATCCCAGGCGCTGTAGGGAGCACCTCCGCCATGCCCCACGGCGAGACTGTGGAATGCGCGCGGCGCTGGTCGCGCGTCCGCCGTCACCAGCCGTACTCCCTCGCGAATCAGTTCAGCCTGCGAGCGACCGGTACGCGCCGACGCGCGGCGCAGCCGCTCGGCGTCACCCGAATCCAGATATACAGACGTCTTATGCATTGCCCTATGTAGGGTATCAGGCTACCCCGGCGCGATGCCCAGGTACGGCAGCGCGAAGCTCATGATCTGCCCGAACGCCGGCGCCGCCACCGTGCCGCCGAAGATCGAGCCCGCGCTCGGTTCGTCCACCACCACCGCGCACAGCAGCTTCGGGTCCGTCGCCGGCGCAAAGCCGATGAACGACGCCACATACGCCGATTTCGAGTATTCGCCCGTCGCCGCGTCGACCTTGCTCGCCGTGCCCGTCTTGCCCGCCAGCTCATAGCCCGGGATCGACACCTCGCTCGCCGTGCCTTCCGGCCCCAGCACCCCCTGCAGCATGTGCCGCAGCGATGCCGCTGTCGCCGTCGAGATGATGCGATGACCCGCCGGCTCGTTCACCGCGCGCCCACCCACCGCGCTCACGATGTGCGGCGGGCGCAGGATGCCGCCGTTGGCGATCGCCGCATACGCCGTCGCCATCTGCATCGGCGTCACCAGCTCGCCCTGCCCGATCGGCAGGTTGCCCATCGACGAGCCCGAGTATTCCTTCAGCGGCAGCGCCGCGCCCCGTTCCTCGCCCGGCAGGTCCACGCCCGTCGGCTCGCCGAAGCCGAAGCGGTGCACCCATTCGTTGAAGCGCGGCGCGCCCTCCAGCGCCCCGATCTTGATCGCGCCCACGTTGCTCGAGCGCGCCAGGATCTGCGCCGTCGTCAGCGTTTCTTCCGGATGTTCCGTGTCGTCGTGGATCGTCTTTTCCGCCACCTGTATCTGGTCCGGGATGTTGAACGGCGTGCTCGGCGTGATCAGCCCCGCTTCAAGCGCCCCCGACACCGTCACCGCCTTGAACGTCGAGCCCGGTTCGTAGTCGAAGCCCACCGAGCGGTCCTCCAGCGCATTCGCCATCGCTTCCGGCGAATACGCCGACGGGTCGTTCACGTCCACCTGCGGCCAGCTCGCAAGCGCCAGCAGCGCCCCGCTGCGCGGATCCATCACGATCGCCGTCGCGTCTTTCGGGCTGAACACGCGCGCCACCGCCTCCAGCACGTCTTCCGCGCGCTGCTGGATGTTCGCGTCCAGCGTCAGCTGCAGCGACGCGCCCGGCACCTCGCGGCGCGTTTCGCTGATCGACACCGGCTGGCCGATCTCATCGCTGACCACGCGCCGCTGGCCCGAGGAGCCCGCCAGCAGCCCGTTGCGCGAGTACTCAAGACCCGCCAGCCCCTTGCCTTCCGCACCCACCACGCCCAGCACCTGCGCCGCCAGCGTGCCGCGCGGGTACACCCTGCGCATCACCGGCGTGCCCGTCACGCCTTCGATCCTCAGCGCCATCACCGCCTGCGCCGCCTTCTGCGGCAGCGCCCGCGCCAGGTACACGAAGCCGCGGCGTTCCGACAGCTTCGTCAGCAGGCTCGACTGCGTCTGCCCCAGCAGCGGCGCCAGCTGGTGTGCCGCTCCCAGCGGGTCCTTGATCAGGTACGGGTCCGCCGAGATGTCCTGCGCCGGTTCTGAGACCGCCAGGTCCACGCCGTTGCGATCCGTGATCGCGCCGCGCGGCGCGATCACCGTCTCGCTCGTCAGCTGCTCGTCGCTCGCCGCCCTGCGCAGCGCCCCGCCGCGCAGCACCCCCAGATACACCGTGCGCCCCGCCGCCACCACCAGCAGCACCAGGAACACCCCGAAGATCACGCGCACACGGCGCTGCACGCCCGCCACGCGCCTAGCCCGTGCCCGGCGGTTCGGTCCCGCCCGCCGCGCCCGCCGGCGCCGGCGCCGTCGGTTCGTGCGCTGCGCTCGCTTCGCCCGCCGTGCTCGCCCCCGCCTGCGTCGTGCTCTGCGCAGTCGCTTCGCCCGCCGGCGCCTGTTCGCCGCTCGGCGCCTGCGCGCCCGCCGCAGCCTGTTCGCCCGCGCCGCCCGGCGCCGCCGCGCTCGTGCCGGTGCCCGCGCTCGAGGAGCTCCCCTGCGGTTCTTCCGTGCCCGCGGTGGACGCGGGCGTCGCGGACGTGGACATCGACGTGGACGTGGACGTGGACGTCGAGCCGGCCGAGCGCACCGGCGTGTTCAGCGCCGCCGCCGCGCGCGCGATGTCCGCCCCCGGATTCGACGTCAAGAAGCGCAGCGCGCCCGGCGCCACCAGCTGCATGCCCAGGTGCTCCGCCTTCGACTCCACGCGTTCGCCGCCCGACAGTTCCGAGTCTTCGATGCTGTAAGCCGCGTTCGCCCGCTGCAGCTGCGCCTCATTCGCCAGCGCGCGGCCGATGCCCGCGTTCAGCTGCAGCACCAGCAGCTGCAGCGTCACGATGCCGATCAGCGCAAACGCGATCACGCCGATCCACACGCGCCCCCGCATCAGACGGTCCAGCGCCCCGTTGCTCGTCAGGTTGCCCAGCGCCTCCAGCACGCCCAGCGCAAGCCCGCGTTCCACCTCCGCCTGCCGCGGCGCAGCCGCCGGCGCCGCGCGGCCCGCCGGCCTGCGGACGGGGCCCGATATACGCCGCGGGCGCGGCGGCGCCACGCGCGGGCGCGGTGCCGCGACACGGCCGCGTGGAAGCGAGGACGCCGCTGCTGCCGGCGGGCTCATGCCTGCGCCTCGCCACCATCTGTCAGCTTGCGCGCCGCCCGCAGCCGCGCCGACGCCGCACGCGGGTTGCTGTCCAGCTCCCGCGCCGACGGCACCACCGAGCGGCGCTTCAGCAGCGCCGCCTCCGGGTCGCGGCCGCACGCGCACACCGGCAGGTCCGGCGGGCAGATGCAACCACGCGCGCGCTCGCCCAGGAAGCGCTTCACGCGCCTGTCCTCCAGCGACTGGAAAGAGATGCCCGCCAGCACGCCGCCCTCGCGCAACAGCGCCCACGCGCGCGGCAGCGCCCGGTCCAGCTGCCCCAGCTCGTCGTTGACAGCGATCCGCAGCGCCTGGAACGAGCGCTTCGCCGGATGCCCGCCCGCGAAACGCGCCGGCGCCGGCAGCGCCTGAGTGATCGTCTCCACCAGCTCCTGCGTCGTCTCGATCGGCGCCAGCTCGCGGCGGCGCACGATCGCACGGGCGATCGCGCCCGCGTGGCGCTCCTCGCCGAAGTCGCGCAGCGCGTGCGCCAGGCGCCGCTCGTCCCACTCCGCCACCACCTCGCGCGCGCTCAGCTGTTGCGAGGGGTCCATGCGCATGTCCAGCGGCGCCTCATACGAGTACGAGAAGCCGCGCTCGCGCGTGTCCACCTGCATCGAGGACATGCCCAGGTCGAAATACACCATGTCCGCGCGCACGCCCTCGCGCTCCAGCAGCTCAAGCGCCTCCGCGTAGCCCGAGCGGATGAAGCGCAGCGAGCACGCCGTCTCCGCCGCCAGCGCCGCGAAGCGCTCCTCCGCCAGCGGATCGCGGTCGATCGCCACCAGCGTTCCCGACGCGCCCAGTCGCTCCGCCACCAGGCGCGCGTGCCCGCCATCGCCGAACGTGCAGTCGATCGCCAGCTGACCAGGCCGCGGGTCAAGCAGCTCCAGCAACTCGCTCGCCAGCACCGGCGTGTGCGACGCCCCGCCCGCACCTGCGCCCACGCCTGCGCCCGCCGCGGACCGGTTCGCGGGGCCACCCGCGCGGCGCGCCCGCGAGGAGCGGGAGCCGTCGCCGCCCGCGCGGCGGCGCTTCGCCAGCTCCGGCATGCAGCATTCGCGGTCGCCCAGGCGGTCGACGGCGCGGTCGCGCTCGCGAGCGTCCGTGGCCTCAAGCAGCGTCGTCGACACGAGCCGTCACCTCCGCCACGCCGCTCAGCAGCGTCGATCGATGTTCGTTCCACGCGTTCTTCGCCCACAGCTCCAGGCGGTCGCCCACGCCCACCACCACGACCTCCTTCACCAGCTCCGCGTGCTCGCCCAGGAACGTCGGGACCATGATGCGCCCCGCCGCGTCCAGCTCCGCGTCGTGGGAGCTGCCGTAGAAGAAGCGCTCCAGCTCCGTCAGCCGCGGCGACAGCGGCGGCAGCTCCGCCAGCGCGCGACGCGTGTAGCGCTCGTACTCCTCCGGGCGCCACACCCCCACGCACGGCTTCAGGTCCACCGGCATCGCCAGCACCACGCCCTCCGCCAGCGCCGCGCGGTAGCGCGCCGGGACGGTGAGCCTGTTCTTCGCGTCGAGCGTGTGGTCGAAGGTGCCGCGAAAGGGGACCAAGGGGGGAGCTCCAAGTTGTTTACCGAGCCGAGGTGGAGGAATGGGAGGAGTCCCTCCACCCCGGCTCGCTGCCGCGAAGATAACCCACTTTCTCCCACAATGCAACCCCGTTTGCACATTCTGTCCCACTTTCCCGCCCCGGCATCGTCAGATCCGGGGAAATCCCTGCTAACAGGGGTTTTCCGCGGCCGCGGCCGCCACCCATCCCAGGCCGCATGCCGTGCAACGCAGCGTGCAATCGCCGCCGTTGAAACGGGCCTTGCAGGTACGCCGCATGTCCCCCGCGGCTCCATCGCGGGCCCACCGCATGTCCGCAGCCCGCGCCGGAATCCGCCCGCGGCGCTACGATCGCCTCGCCGCCGCGCCCGGCTGCCCACAGAAAGGAACACGCGTTGCCCTCGCCCTCCACCAACTCGCCGCAGCCCCACAGCAGCAGCCGTCCGCACGCCGGCGGGCACCCGCGCGCGTGGCTCGCGTGCGCAGCGGCCGTGGCGAGCATCTGCGTCCCGCTCGCCGGCTGCGGCTCCAGCAGCCCCACCGGCACCTCCGCCGACCCCGCCGGCGCCGTGCCCGCCTCCGCGGCGCTGTACATCAGCGCGAGCGTGCGCCCCAGCGGCGCCGAGAAGACGGACGCGCTCGCCGCCGGCAAGGCGCTCACCCACCAGGCCAACCCGTACCTGCGACTGCTCGCGCTGCTGCAGACCCCTGGATCGGCGCAACTCAACTTCGCGCGCGACGTGGCGCCCTGGCTCGGCCCCCACGCCGGCGTCTACCTCACCTCCCTCGGCGCCTCCGCCGGCACCCTGCCCTCGCAGCTGATGCAGGGCCTGCTCGGAGGCTCGAGCTCCGGCGTGTTCGCGTTCGGGAGCTCCGGCGCGCAGGGCGCGATCGTGCTCGACACCAGCGACAGCGCCAAGGCGCGCACGTTCCTCGACGCGCAGGCCGCCAAGGCGCGCGCGCACGCCACCAGCTACCACGGCGTCCCCTACGAGGTCAACTCCAGCGGCGTCGCCCTCGGGCTGGTCGACCGCTTCGCCGTCATCGGCAGCGAATCGGGGCTGCGCGACGTGATCGAAGCGACCCACGGCGCCGGCGCGCTCGCGCACGCCAGCGGCTACTCCCGGCTGCTCGCCGCCGCGCCGACCGACGCGCTCGCGCACGTATACGTCAACCCCGCGAGCTTCCCGCACGGCTCCGCACAGGAACAGGGGATCACCGGCCTCGCGGGCGGACACGAAGCCAACGTCTCGCTCGTGCCCGCCGCAGGCTCGCTCGGCCTCGACGTCGACACGCTCGCCACAGGCGGCTCCGGCGAAGCGGGCGGGCTGCTGAGCGCCGACCCCGAAAGCGCCCAGGCGCTCGGCGAACTGCCCGGCGAATCGTGGCTCGCGATCGGCCTCGGCCACGTCGGCACGAGCATCGGCAAGGACGTCCAGGAGCTGCACAGCCTCGCGTCGCTCGGCAGCACGCTCGGCGGCGGCGCCGAAGAAAGCTCCGCCGGCCTCAGCGTCGGCGGCATCCTCAACGGGCTGCTCACGCCCCTGAGCGCGCTCGGCGCCGGCGGCCCCCAGGCCCAGCGCGAGCTCGCCAGCTGGATGGGCTCGGCCGGGATCTTCGCCAGCGGCGGCAACCTGCTCGAACTGCGCGGCGCGGTCGTGATCTCCTCCAAGAGCCCCGCCGCCTCGCGCGCCGCCGTCGCCGCGCTCGCCGCGGAGCTGCGCAAGAGCGGCACATCCGTCTCCCGCGTCTCGATCCCCGGCACCGACGCCGCCATCGAAGCGAGGATCACCGGCCTGCCGGTCGTGCTCGACATCGCCGACGGACGCGACTCGGCGGGACAGGCCAAGCTCGTGCTCGGCATCGGCGAAGCATCCATCGCCACGGCGCTCAACCCGTCGAGCACGCTCGCCGCAGCCGCGCCGCGCGGCGCCGCCGCCGCAGCCCTCGGCGAAAGCATCCAGCCGAGCATGATCGTCGACTTCCCCACGCTGCTCACGCTGCTCGAAGGCATCGGGCTCACCGAAGCCCCCTCCATCTCCAAGCTCATCCCCTACCTGCGCTCCACCACCACGCTCGCAGGCGGCGGACGCGAACTGACCGGCGGCGTGCAGCGCTTCCGGCTCGTGCTCGGCCTGCAGGCGCCCGCCGGCTGATGGTCCGGCCGGGCAGCGGCCGGGCTACTGCGCCGCGTGCGTGACTTCGAGCGCGCCCGCGAACACCAGGCGCCCGCCGCTCACACGGTCGACGCCGTACCGCGACAGCGTCGTTTCGCCGTCAGCTTCGATCGAGTAGCGGCCAATCACCGAGCCGCGGTTCCTGGTCGCGAACACGCGGTCGATCACCGTCTGGCGATCGTTGCCGCGGGCGCCCGAGCCCCTCACCGCATCGAGCACCACCGTCATCGCCTCATAGCCATACAGCGCGTACGCGTCGCCTTCGCCGCCGAACATGGCGCGGTACTCGCGCAGCACCCGCTGCGCGCTCGGCGGGTACATGCGCGCCGGCAGCACCGGCGTCGTCACGTACGTCGCAGCTTCCGCGCCGCCGATCTGCGAGACGAACGATTCGCTCGCCAGCGCGCTCGAGCCGAACAGCAGCAGGCTCGGCGCCGCTTCGTGCAGATCCTTCCACAGCGCGACCGTGCCCGCGCCTTCGCCGCCCGCCAGGAACACCGCCTGCGCGTGGCTTTCGGCGATCTTTTCGACCTCGCCCGTGAACACCGCTTCCGGACGGGTCGAAAGGCTGTCATGCGCGACCACCGTGATGCCCGCGTGTTCGGCGTAGTTGGCGACGATGTTCGCGAGCGGCACGTCGAACGGATCCTGGTCGTCCAGCACGTACAGCCTGTGCACGCCTCGCGAGCGCATCAACTGGATCTGCGCCTCCGCCTGCGCGGTATCTCCCGGCTGCAGGCGCACGAACGTCCGTTTGCCGCTCGGGTAGAAGCGTTCGGGCTCGTCCTGCCCCGCTTCGAACGAGGACGTCAGGCCGACGTACGGGCTCGCGGGGCTGATCTGCAGGACGCCCGCCTCGTTCATGAACGGCAGCGAGATCGCCGTCGCGCCCGAGTCGAGGTCCCCCAGGTAGGCGATCGTGCTCGTGTCCTGCGCGGCGACCTTCGCGTTCGTGGCCGTGATCCCCGGGTTCCATTCACCGCTAGTGAGGCTCGAGTCATCCAGCGAGTCGAAGTTGATCTTGAACACCCCCGCGCGACCGCCCGCATCGTGCAGCGCAAGCTTCTCGCCGTCCACGATCTGCTCGGAGACGCCCGCCTCCGGCCCCTGCAGCGGCAGGCTCGAGTAGACGGTCAGCTGCCCGCCCGTCGCTTCCGCGACATCCGAGACAGCTACGCCGCCGCAACCGACAACGCCCAGGAGAACCGCGGCGAGAGCGAGCAGGCCCAGCCAGCGCGCAACCACGGAGGCGCTAGCTGCGCCGGCTGGGCAGATAGCCGGAGAGGATCTTCAGCGACGCACCCACGAGGATGATCGCCAAAGCCAGCAGGAACGAGTCGAACCCCTTCGTCCCCATCGCCCAGAGCACGATCCACACGACCAGGCCGGCGGTGACGGTGATGATGAATCCCATGTGCGGCGAATCTTAGCTGGCCGGCCCGCGGTCGCGGCCGGTCGCCGCCAGTCCCGCCACCAGCTCGCCCACGATCGCGCCCACGGCCGCCGCCGGGTCCCCCGCCTCGCCCGCCGCGCGCACCAGGCGCGTGCCCACGATCACGCCGTCGGCGCCCGCATCCGCGGCCCGGCGGGCGTGCTCCGCCGTGGCGATCCCGAAGCCGATCGCCACGGGCACGCTCGTGCTCGCCTTCGCCCGCGCGATGATCTCCGCGACCTCTCCGCCCAGCTCGCGGCGCTCGCCGGTCGTGCCCACCACCGACACCGCGTAGAGGAACCCCCGCGCCCGCGCCCCGATCTCCGCCAGACGCTCGGGGGTGGTCGTGGGCGCCACCAGCGGGATCAGCGCAAGGCCATGCTCGTCACACGCGCGCAGCACCTCCGGGCCCTCGCCCAGCGGCAGGTCGGGCACGATCATCCCGCACGCGCCCGTCCGCGCCAGACGCTCCACGAACGCGTCCACGCCGGGCGCGAAGACCATGTTCGCGTAACACATCAGCGCCACCGGAACGCTCGCCGACAGCGCGCGCGCGACCTCCAGCACCCCCGCCACGTTCGCGCCCGCCGCCAGCGCGCGCGTGCCCGCGTCGTGGATCACCGGACCATCCGCCAGCGGATCGGAGTACGGCAGACCCAGCTCGATCAGATCCGCCCCCGCCTGCACGCACGCCTGCCCGATCCGCAGCGAGTCCTCGAGCGTGGGAAAGCCGCCCATCACGTACGGCATCAGCGCCGCGCGCTTGCCCGTGCTCGCGAACGCCCGCGCGATCCGCTCGACGCCCGTGGCCTCCACGGTGCTCATCGCGCTGGCCGCCGCCGCGCCGGGCGTCTCACGCCTGCGCCTCTCCGCCGGCCGCCAGCACCTCGGCCAGATCCTTGTCGCCGCGGCCCGACAGGCACACGAGATCGAGCTCCCCGTCAGCTTGGGCGAGCACCCACGCGAGCGCGTGCGCGGTCTCGAGCGCCGGGATGATGCCCTCCAGACGCGCAACCTCCCTGAACGCGTCGAGCGCCTGCGCGTCCGGCACCGCGACGTAGCGCGCGCGGCCCGTGTCGCGCAGGTGCGCGTGCTGGGGTCCCGCGCCGGGGTAGTCGAGGCCCGCGGAGATCGAGTGCGCCTGCACGATCTGCCCCTCCTCGTCCTGCATCACCGCCGAGCGCGACCCGTGCAGGATCCCGGGACGGCCGCCGACCGTCAGCGGCGCGCCGTGGCGGCTCGTCTCGATGCCCTCGCCGCCGGCCTCCACGCCCACCAGCTCGACCTGCTCGTCGGGGATGAACGCGGCGAAGATCCCCATCGCGTTCGAGCCGCCGCCCACGCATGCGATCACCCGCGCCGGCAGCCTGCCCTCGCGCTCGAGCAGCTGCGCGCGCGCCTCGTCGCCGATCACCCGCTGCAGGTCGCGCACGAGCGCCGGGTACGGCGCCGGGCCGACGACCGAGCCGATCACGTAGTGGGTGCTGCGCACGTTCGTGACCCAGTCGCGGATCGCCGCCGAGGTCGCCTCCTTCAGCGTTTTCGCGCCCGCGTCCACCGGTTCCACGCGCGCGCCCAGCAGTTCCATGCGCTGCACGTTCGGCCGCTGGCGGCGCGTGTCCTCGACGCCCATGTACACGACGCATTCCAGGTCCAGCAGCGCGCACACGGTCGCCGTCGCCACGCCGTGCTGGCCGGCGCCCGTCTCGGCGATGATCCGCCGCTTGCCCATCCGCTTGGCCAGCAACGCCTGGCCGAGCGCGTTGTTGAGCTTGTGCGAGCCCGTGTGGTTGAGATCCTCGCGCTTCAGGTACACCGGGCGCCCCACGCGCTCCGACAGCCGGCGCGCCCGGTAAAGCGGCGTCGGGCGCCCGCCGAAGTCGCGCAGCAGCCCGTTCAGCTCCGCCTGGTAGGCCGGGTCCGCGCGCGCCGCGCGCCACGCCTGCTCGAGCTCCGCCAACGCCGGCATCAGCGTCTCGGGCACGAACTGCCCGCCATACGGCCCGAAGCGATGCTCGAGCGCCAGCTCGTCCGTCTGCGCGCTCACGCCCGCTGACCGACCGTCGCCGCCGGCTCGACGCGCCCTGGCTGTTGTTTTTGCTGCTGCTGCGCGACCGCCTCGAAGAACGCCCGCAGCCGCTCCGGGTCCTTGTGCCCGGGCGCAGACTCGGTGCCGCTCGCCGTGTCCACGGCGTACGGCCGCACCTGCTCGATCGCCGCCGCCACGTTCTCCGCCGTCAGGCCGCCGCTCAGGATCAGCGGCACCTGCGAGCGGCGCTCGCGCACCAGCGCCCAGTCAAAGGTCTCACCCGTGCCGCCGCGCATGCCCTGCCGCGCAACCGCCTTGGCACGGGCGTCCAGCAGGTGGAAGTCGACGTGGAAGCGCTCGAGGTCGCGCACGTCGCCCGACCCCGACACCTGCGCGGCCTTGATCACGCGGGCGCCCGTCCGGCGGGCGACCTCCGAGCAGAACGACGGGCCCTCGTCGCCGTGCAGCTGCACGAGGCTCAGCCCGAGCTCCTCGCTGTCGTGGACGATCCGCTCCAGCGGCGCGTTCACGAACACACCGCACAGCTCCACGCGGCGGCGCAGCGCCGACGCGATCGCCTGCGCCTGCGCGGGCGAGCACTGCCGGGGGGAGCCCTCGTAGAAGATCATGCCCAGCGCCCACGCGCCCAGTCCCGCCGCGAGCTCCGCGTCGGACAGGTTGGTGATGCCGCAGATCTTTACGCGGGGCGCGTCTGACACGTCCCCCACGGTAGCGGGGCGTGCGTCGCGGCGCTCAGCCTTCGGGGGTGTTCGGGTTTTCGACCGAGTTCGGTCGCTGCCCGAGCGTGGCGGTCACCGTCTTGTGTTCGTATCCGCCTTTGCCGTTGGCGCGCAGCAGTTCGATCGTGACCTTCTCGCCCGCCTTCTTTTCCTCGATGTCGTTGGCCAGATCTTCGGAGCTCGCGACTTCCTTGCCGTCGATCTTGACGATGATGTCGCCGCCGACCGCCACCTGCCCGTTTTCAGTGGTCGTGCTCACCGAGCCGCCGCGGATACCGGCCTTCTTCGCGGCCGTGCCCGGCTCGACGCTCTGCACGAGCGCCCCCGATTTGACCGGCAGGTTGAGCGCCGACAGCGAGCCGTCGATCGTCAGCGAGGTCAGGCCGAGGTACGCGCCGCGCACGGTCCCGCCCTTCTCCAGCTGGGCAATCTCGTTCTTGGCCGTGTTGATCGGGATCGAGAAGCCGATGCCGACGCTGCCGTCGCCGCTGCCGCCGGTCTCGATCTGCGAGTTGATGCCGATCACTTCGCCCTCGACGTTGAGCAGCGGCCCGCCCGAGTTGCCGGGGTTGATCGGCGCGTCCGTCTGCAGCACGTTGTCGATCGTGAAGCCGTTCGGAGCCGTGATCTGACGCTGCAGCGCCGAGATCACGCCCGTCGTCAGCGTGCGTTCGAGGTCGAACGGGTTGCCGATCGCATATACGGGATCGCCCACCTGCACGGCGCTCGAGTCGCCAAGCCGCAGCGGGTGCAGCGTCAGGCCATCGGTCGAGATGCGCAGGATCGCGAGGTCGTTCGACGGGTCCTTGCCGACCACCTGGGCTTCGACCGACTTGCCTTTTTCGAAGCTCACCGTGACCTTGACCGCGTTCTCCACCACGTGGTAGTTCGTGAGGATCGTGCCGTTCGCGTCGATCACGATGCCCGAGCCGGTCGCCGTGCCCTGACGCTGGCTCTGTTCGCCAAACAGGTTGAACGGCGACGCTTCCGATTTCTGCACGACCGTCGAGGTCACGAATGCCACCCCGGGCGCATCGCGCACATACGCTTCGTGCGGCGTCAGTCCGGTGCTGCGCTGCGAGGCGTTCGACGGAGCCGCCGGCCTCGCCGCTTCGACGGTCGTCACGAGCGTCTTCGTTTTTTCGCCGAGGCCGCCCGTCGCGGCGACCACGGCCACGACGACGACGCCGCCGAGCAGGGCGGAGATGAACGGGATGACGAACGTGCGTTTCATTGCTGATGAGGATGAACGGCCGCGATCAACGCCAACTAAAGCCTGACGCGCGGGAATCTAAACATGTCCGGCGGTCATCCGCGACCTGCGCCGCCGCGCCGCGGCGAACGTCCTCAGCGCGACAGCAGCGCCCCGAGCGCCGCCGCGGGGTCGGCGGAGCGCATCAGCGACTCGCCCACGAGCACCGCCCGCACGCCGCACCCACCGAGGCGCCGCACCTGCTCCGCCGACGCGATGCCCGACTCCGACACGACCGTCACCTCCGCGGGGATCTCGTCCACCAGCATCTCCGTGCGCGACACGTCCACGCTGAAGTCGCGCAGGTCGCGGTTGTTGACGCCGATGATCTCCGCGCCGAGCTCCAGCGCGCGATGCAGCTCCTCGCGGTCGTGGACCTCCACCAGCACGTCCAGCCCCAGCGCGCGCGCCGCGCCGTGCAGCGCCACCAGCTCGTCCTGGGCGAGCGCGGCCACGATCAGCAGCACCGCGTCGGCACCCGCCTCCAGCGCCTCGTGCAGCTGGTAGCCGTCCACGATGAAGTCCTTGCGCAGCAGCGGCAGCCCGCACGCGCCGCGCGCCGTATGCAGATCCTCGAGCGCGCCTTCGAAGCTCGGGCCCTCCGTCAGAACCGACACGGCGACCGCGCCACCGCGCTCGTACGCACGCACGATCGCCTCGAGATCGGGGCTCTCGCGCAACGCCCCCGCCGACGGCGAACGGCGCTTGAACTCGGCGATCACGCCCACGCCCTCGCCGTTCAGCGCGTCGCGGAAGCGGCGCTCGCCGCCTGGCCGCCGCGCAGCGGCGAGCGCTGTCGCGTCCAGCGGCCGCTCGCGCTTGCGCCGCTGCACCTCGGCGCGCGTCTGCACGAGGATGCGGTCCAGCACCGTAGTCGTGCGCTCGCTCATCCGCCCGCCGCCGGCGCGTGCCTGTGGCTGGCCTGCACGTAGCGCTCCAGCGCATCCGCTGCGCGCCCCTCGGCGATCGCCGCGCGCGCCGCCTGCACGCCCTCCGCGATCGTGTCCGCCGCGCCCGCCGCATAGATCGCCGCCCCGGCGTTCACCAGCGCGAGCGCCTCGCCCGCCGGCCGCCGCTCATCGCCCGCACGCGCACGCAGGATCGCGCGCGTCACCTGGGCGTTCTCCGACGGCGTGCCGCCGCCCGCCGCGCCCGGCGCGCCCGCGGTGCCGGTGGCTGCCACAGTGCCCGCCGACGCGTGGTCGCCGACCAGCTCCACGCCCAGCTCCTGGGGGGTGAGCACGTAGCGCGTCACCTCGCCGCCGTTGACCTCCACCACTTTCGTGGGCGCCTGCGCCGAGACCTCGTCGAGGCCGTCCTCGCCGGCGACGATCAGCGCGCGGTCGACGCCCAGCCGCGCCAGCGCCCCCGCCATCGTCTCCTGGAAGCGCGCGTCGGAGACACCGATCAGCTGGCGGCGAGCGCCCGCGGGATTCGTCAGCGGCCCCAGCAGGTTGAAGATCGTGCGCACCGCCAGCTCGTGGCGCACCGGCACGACGTAGCGCGTGGCCTGATGGTGCGCGGGCGCGAACATGAACCCGAAGCCCGCCTCGTCGATGCAGGCTCCCACCGCCTCCGGGCCGAGGTCGATGCGAGCGCCGAGCGCCTCCAGCAGGTCGGCGGAGCCGGATTTGCTGGTGGCCGAGCGGTTGCCGTGCTTGGCCACCGCGCAGCCCGCGCCGGCGGCTATCAGCGCCGCCGTCGTGGACACGTTGAAGCTGCCGCGGCCGCCGCCCGTGCCCGCGGTGTCGAGCAGGTCGTGGCGCTCGCTCGGCACGTGCGCCGCGAGCGCGCGCATCGTGCGCGCCAGCCCCGCCAGCTCATCGACCGTCTCGCCCTTCGTCCGCAGGGCGATCAGGAAGCCCGCGATCTGGATCTCGGAGGCGTCGCCGTGCATGATCTCGGCGAGCACATCCGCGGTCTGGTCCTCGCTCAGGTCGACACCGGACGCGAGCGCGTCGATGGCAGTTGTCAGGATCTGGTTGGGCATGCAGAGGGCCGGTGGGAGGCGTTGATCGTCACGTTGGACGTGCCGTATAGCAATGGCTATACAGCTTCCGCGGTGGGACCACCAAGGAAGTTGGCCAGCAGCTCGCGGCCCTGCTCGGTGAGCACCGACTCGGGGTGGAACTGCACACCCTCGGCGGGCAGCTCGCGGTGGCGCACGCCCATCACGACGCCATCGCCGCGCGCGGACTCCTCCAGGCAATCGGGCAGGTCGGCGTCCACCACCAGCGAGTGGTAGCGCCCCACGGTCAGCGGCGAGGAGAGCCCGCGGAAGATCGTGCGCCCGTCGTGCTCGACGCGCGTCGCCTTGCCGTGCACCGGCGCGTGCAGCTTCCAGCGCCCGCCGAACGCCTGCGCGAGCGCCTGATGGCCGAGGCACACCCCGAGCGTGGGGATCCCGGCTTCTGGCATCCGCCGCACGAGCTCGAGCGTGATGCCCGCCTGCTCGGGCGTGCACGGCCCGGGCGAGATCACGCAGCGCTCGTAGCCGCCCGCGAGCAGCTCCTCGACGGTCGCGCGATCGTTGCGCACCGCGTGCACGTCCGCCCCCAGCTCGCCCAGATACTGGACGAGGTTGTAGGTGAACGAGTCGTAGTTGTCGAGGACGAGGACGTTCATGCCCAGTCCGGCTGCTGGCATGCCAGTTCGACGGCGCGCACCGCCGCACGCGACTTGGCGACGGACTCCTCGTACTCGTACTCGGGCTTGGCGTCGGCGACCGTGCCGCCGCCCGCCTGCACGTGGGCGACGCCGTCCTTGACGACGACCGTGCGGATGTGGATCGCGGTGTCCAGGTCGCCGCCGTAGCTGAGATAGCCGATCGCGCCGCCGTAGCCGCCGCGCTTGACCGGCTCGAGCTCGTCGATGATCTGCATCGCCCTGACCTTCGGCGCGCCCGACAGCGTGCCCGCCGGCAGCACCGAGCGCAGCGCGTCCATCGCGCCGACGTCCGCGCGCAGCGTGCCCGACACGGAGGACACGATATGCATCACGTGGCTGTAGGACTCGATCTCCATCAGCTCGTCCACGACCACGCTGCCGTACTCGCACACGCGCCCGAGGTCGTTGCGCCCCAGGTCGACCAGCATCACGTGCTCGGCGCGCTCCTTCTCGTCGGCGAGCAGCTCCTGCGCGATCCGCCGATCGTCCTCGGGGCTGGCGCCGCGCGGACGGGTTCCCGCGATCGGCTTGGTGTTGACATGGCGCCCGGTCACCGTCAGGAGCGGCTCGGGGCTCGCGCCCGCGATCTGGAAGTCGCCGAAGTCCAGGAAGTACATGTACGGGCTCGGGTTGACCACGCGCAGGCCGCGATAGATCGAGAAGGCCTCCACGGGCACCCGCGCCGACCAGCGCTGCGAGGGCACGACCTGGAAGGCGTCCCCGGCGTAGATGTACTCGACGATCCGCGAAACCATCGCTTCGAACTGCTCGCGCGGCATGTTCGACTCGAACCGCGGCAGCTCGCGCGCGGCCGGCAGCGACCCCACTGGCGGCTCCTCGCGCGGGACCGGCCCGGCCAGCGCGCTTCGCACCTCGGCGATCGTGCCCGCGGCGAGCTCGTACGCGCGGTCGACGTCGGGCTCGTCCTGCAGGTCCGCGTTGGCGATGATCGTGATCGTGTGCTTGAGGTGGTCGAACGCGACCACCGCGTCGGAGAGCATCAGCGCCATGTCGGGCAGCCCCAGCGGGTCCCCGTCGGCTCCGCCCGGCGGATCGCCGAGCGGCTCGACCGTGCGCACGAGGTCGTAGCCGAAGAAGCCGACCGCGCCGCCGGTGAACGGAATCCCTCCCCCGTCATCGTCCATCGGCGCCTGGCTGAAGCGCGCGACGCGCTCGGCCGCGAGCGCGTACGGGTCGCCACCGTCGGACAGCGACCAGCGCAGCACCGAGCGCGGCCGGAACCCGATGAACGACCAGCGCCCGACGCGCTGCCCCTGGTCAGCCGACTCGAGCAGGAAGGCCGGCTCTCCGGGCGCCAGCGCGCGCAGCTTCAGGAACGCCGACACGGGCGTCTCGCAGTCGTCGATGAAGCTGAAGCGCAGCGGGATCAGGTCGTGCTCGCGCGCGAGCACGCGCGCCTGCTCGAGGCTCGGCGCGATGCCAGCCGCGACGGCGCCGGCGGCGCTAGGAGCGACGGCCATCGAGCACCCGCTCGGCGTCCGTGAGCGCCCGCCCGCGGCTGCGAAGCAGCACCAGCAGGTGGTAGAGCACGTCGGCGGCCTCTTCGTCGACGCGCTCGTCCGACTCCTCGCGCGCTGCGCGCGCGACCTCCTCGGCCTCCTCCATCACCTTGTCTCCGATGCGCGGCGGATCGTCGAGCAGCTCCACCGTGTAGGAGCCCGCCGGTCGCTCGCCGGCGCGCCGAGCGAGCGTGCGCTCGAGCGCCGGCAGCGTCTCATACGGCGCTCCCGGGTCGAGCTCGCCGCGATGGAAGCAGGTGCGCTCGCCCGTGTGACACGCGGGCCCCGCCGGCTCCACGAGCGCGAGCAGCGTGTCGCCGTCGCAGTCCAGGCGCAGCGCGCGCACGTTCTGCACGTTGCCGCTCGTGGCGCCCTTGTGCCACTGCTCGCCGCGCGAGCGGCTCCAAAGGTGCAGCTCGCCGCTCTCGCGCGTGCGCCTCAGCGCCAGCTCGTTCATGTACGCCAGCATCAGCACCTCGCCGCTGCTCCAGTCCTGCACCACGCATGGCACCAGGCCGTCCCGGTCGTACTCGACGTGGTCGTCGATGCTGTCCCCACTCGGTGCGCTCATGCGCGGGATTGTAGGTCCCGCCGCCGTGTCGCCCGTTTTTCAGCCACACTGCGGCGGCGATGCAATCGGTGCTCGACCGCAAGCTGCTCGTGGTCACCGGCAAGGGTGGCGTGGGCAAGACGACGATCGCGGCGGCGCTCGGACTGCTGGCGGCGCGAGGCGGCCGGCGCACGCTCGTCGTGGAGGTGGGCGAGGAGAGCCGCGTGCCCGAGCTGTTCGGGATCGCGCGCCCGGTGGGAGGCGTGGAGACGCCGCTGCAGGAGCGGCTTTCGAGCATCTCGATCGACCCCGACCGGGCGCTGCTCGAGTGGCTGCAGGCGCTCGGCGGCCGCGTGTCGGGCCGCGTGCTCGCCTCCAGCGGCACGTTTCAGTACTTCGCCGCCGCGGCGCCCGGGGCCAAGGAGCTGGTGACGATGGTCAAGATCTGGCAGCTGACACGTGACGAGGGCAACAGGCGCCGCGCGCGCTCCGGCAGCTACGACCTGGTGATACTCGACGCGCCCGCCACCGGACACGCGCTCGGGCTGCTCGGCTCGCCGCGCACGTTCGGCGCGATCGCACGGGTCGGCCCGATCGCCGGACACACGCGCCAGGTCCAGGAGCTGCTGGAGAGCCCATCGCGCTCCGCCTATCTCGCGGTGGCGCTCGCCACCGAGATGGCCGTCACCGAGGCGCTCGAGCTCCAGGACGGCCTGCGCGATCGCCTCGGGCGCGACCTCGCCGCTGTCGTCGTCAACTCGCTGCTGCCGCGTCGCTTCACGGGCGAGGAGCTCGATCGCATCGCCACGCTCGAAACCGGTGACGCGGTGAGCGTCTCCGCGGCCCGCGCGGCCCGCGCCGTTCACGAACGCGCGCGCTTTCAGCACAACCAGCTGGCGCGCCTGCGCCGCCGCAGCTTCGACGTGGTCGGCGTGCCGTTCGTGTGGGGTGCGCAGCTGGACCTGGAGGCCGTCTCGGCGATCGCCACACGTCTCGCGCGCGATCTGTGAACGCGCAGGGCGTCGCGCGCGCTCAGGTGCGCACGCACCGCAGGGCGTTCGCGCGCACGCTCAGGGCGTTGCGAGCCGGTAGCGCCGGGTGGAGGAGTCGCGCTCGAGCAGCCCGACCGCGAGCAGCGTCGTGACATAGCGGTGCGTGGTGCTCGTGTTCATCTTGAGCATGCGCGCGAGCTCGGCTATGCCCAGGTAACCGCCGTCGGGCGGAAAGCACGACAGCACCAACAGGCCCGACAGCAGCGAGCGCGACAGACGCCGGTCCTCCAGTTGAGTCGGGAGCGAGTGATCCGGATCAAGCGCAAACGTCCACTTGGGGTCTCTCAGCGCGCTCAGCAGCACCGACATGGTCCCCCCCTCGCCCGCCGCGCGGATGACCTTGTCGACCTGCGACTTGGAGAGCTCGATCGTGACCGCTCCGCTGGACTTCGCTGGCGTCATCGCGTGCAGCCCATGATGCCGCCATGCGCCCTGTGAACAAGGCGGCGTTGAATATTCAGCTCTGACTATTCATCAACGCGCAGTGGCACAATTGTCGGTTGGCAGTACCGCATGCGCGTGTAGCCGCTCAGACCGGTCAACGAGCGGCGCGATCAACTCCCGGGCGCTTTGCAGCCATTGGATCCTCGCCTTCCACAGTGCGATCTCGGCATCCTTGGCCAGCGCTCGCATCGTCCGCGGCCAGTCGTCGCGGTTGACGACGATACGCTCGCGTTCGGTGCTCTGCGTGAGGTCGTGCAAGCGTCCGATGCAAGCGAGCTCCTGGCCGTAGACGAGGTCGATCAGCCGCGGCAGGTCATCTGGACGGCACAGCGCGATCTTCATGTGCAACTCGTCGCGCAGCGGCGGCGTCGGCGAGGAGCCGAGGATCCACGCTTCGAAATGACTGACACCCAGCTCGGTCGCCTCGTAGATCATCCGCGGCGCCGAGCGCCGGGCCGGTCCCGGGCCCATCTCACCAGCCGCGCGCACGAATTCGTCGCGACTCAGCTGATCGAGCGCGGAGTAGACGCCCGACGGGGCGAAGCTGGACGAGCCGAAACGCTCCTCCAGACGCTGTGCCAACTGGTAGCCGTAGCCCGGACGCTCGATTACCAGCCCCAATATCGCGTACTTCGCTGACATCCACCCTCCCCACCAGACCGACTCAGCGCAGAAGTTATCCCAAAACGGAGACGAGCACGTTTCACAGACCGAATGAATCGGACCGGCGGGAAATCGTCGGTAATAGACGGCGTGCGCTCCTTGGAACCCATCGTCGAGCGGGCATGGCCGACGATGGTCAGGTGATGCCGAGCCGGTCCAGCAGCCCCTCGTCGGCGCGCCAGTCGCGACGCACGCGGACCGACAGCTCCACATACACCTGAGCGCCCAGAACGCGCTGCAGCTCGCGGCGCGCGGCGGTGCCGATCGCCTTGATCATGCGCCCGCCCCTGCCCACCAGGATTCCCTTCTGGGAATCGCTCTCCACCCAGATCAGCGCGCGCACGCGCCAGAGCCCCTCGCGCGGATGCTCGATCTCCTCGACCATCACCTCGACCGCGTGCGGCAGCTCCTGGAAGGTCCTTCTGATGACCGCCTCGCGAATCAGCTCGGCGAGCAGCAGCTCGCGCGACTGGTCGCTGCTCGCACCCGAGTCGAACAGGAACGGGCCCTCGGGCATCAGCATCGCCAAGTGCTCGACCAGCGCATCGACCCCCGAGCCGGTGCGCGCCGAGATCGGGAACACCTCGGCGTCGGGCACGAGCTCGGCGGCCTGCGCGAGAGCCTCGAGCAGTGGCGCCCGCGCGAGGCGATCGACCTTGTTGACCGCGACCGTCACCGGCGTCCTGGAGCCGGCCAGCGCGCCTGCGATGAAGCGGTCCCCCGCCCCCACGCCCTGCTGCGCGTTGAGCACCAGCAGCGCCGCGTCCGAGCCCTCGAGCTCCTGCTGCACACGCTTGGCCATGCGCGCCGTCAGCGCATCACGCGGGCGCTGAACACCCGGCAGGTCCACCAACACGAGCTGGCAGTCGCCGTGCTCGTGGATCCCGCGAATCGCGCGTCTGGTCGTCTGCGGGCGATCCGAGACGATCGCCACCTTCTCGCCCACGACCGCGTTCACGAACGTCGACTTGCCGACGTTGGGCCTGCCCGCAAGCGCGACGAAGCCGCCGCGGGTCAACTGCTCGCCCCGGCCAGCAGCTCGCGCTGGAGCGCCAGCATCTCGCCGTCGTCGGTCTCGTGGTCCATCCCCAGCAGGTGCAGCATCCCGTGGACGATCGCCTCGCGCACGTCGGCCGTGTGCTCAAGGCAGATGACCACGTCGCCCAGCTCGCGTGCGTCGCCGGCGTCGAGCGGCCCGACGCCGTCGATCGGGAACGAGAGCACGTCGGTCGGCGCAGCTTTGCCGCGGTGCTCGGCGTTGAGGGCGGCGATCCGGGCCGCATCCACGAACTCGACCGCCACGTGCGCGCTCGTGACGCCCATGTTCGCGGCCGCCAGTCCGCACAGGCGTCGCACCTCCCCCGGCGCCGGCGCATGCGAAACCCCGTCCGCGCCGAACACCTCGACGTCGATCATCGGCGCTCAGACGCCGCGGATCGCGGCGCGCGAGGCGATCTCCCCCTGCGCCGGGGCGTCGCGCTGCGAGTGCGTGTCGTAGGCCTCGACGATCCGCTGGACGAGCTTGTGGCGCACCACGTCCTCGGCGCCGAAGCGCACGAACTGGATCCCCTCGACCGCGCTCAGCACCTCCCCGACGGCGATCAGGCCGGACTGCTGCTCGCGCGGCAGATCGACCTGCGTGACGTCGCCGGTGACGACCATCCTCGAGCCGAAGCCCAGGCGCGTGAGGAACATCTTCATCTGCTCCGGCGTGGTGTTCTGCGCCTCGTCGAGGATCACGAACGAGTCGTTGAGCGTGCGCCCGCGCATGAACGCCAGCGGCGCGATCTCGATCACGCCCCGCTCGATGTGCTGGGAGACCTTCTCCGGGTCCAGCATGTCGTGCAGCGCGTCGAACAGCGGCCGCAGGTACGGGTCCACCTTCGCCATCAGATCGCCGGGCAGGAACCCGAGGCGCTCGCCCGCCTCGACCGCGGGGCGCGTGAGGATGATGCGGTTGACCTCGTGCCGCGACAGCGCCGCGGCCGCCATCGCGACCGCCAGGAACGTCTTGCCGGTGCCCGCCGGCCCGACGCCGAACGTGATCGTGTTGTCGCGCACCGAGTCCACGTAGCGCTTCTGGTTGACCGTGTTCGGAGCGACCCGCAGCCCGCGGTGGCGCCACACGACGTCCTCGAGCACGCGCGCGGGCGATTCGTGCGCGTCCAGCGCGCCCGTCACCGCGGTGATCGTGCCGGGCCCGATCTGGTGGCCACGCGCGATCAGGTCGGCGAGCTCGCTCACCACGCGCTCCCCCGCGCTCGTCTCGGCCTCGTCCCCGTCGAACGTCAGCAGGTTGCCGCGCAGGAACACCTTGCAATCCAGGTGCGCCTCCAGCGCGCGCAGGACGACATCCTGGCTGCCCGCCAGCTCCGCCGCGACGTCGTTGGAGAGCTCGATCTGCGTCCTCATCCCTGAAGCGCCGCTCGCACGAGCCCGGACACGCGCTTGCCGTCGGCGCGCCCGTCGACCGCCGCCACGGCGCTCTTCATCGCCGTCCCCATGTCCTTCGCCGAAGTGGCGCCGCTGGCGCGCACCGCCTCCTCGACGATCACGGCGAGCTCCTCATCGGAGAGCTCGGCCGGCAGATACGCGCCGATCAGCTCCGCCTCGAATTCCTCGCCCTTCGCAAGCTCGTCCCTGCCGCCCTCGCGAAACGCCTTCGCCGACTCCAGCCGGCGCTTGCGCTCGCGCCGCAGCACCGCCAGCTCCTCGTCGGACCCCTCCTTGAGCGCCTTCTGGAGCTCGGACAGGACGAGGCGCAGCGCACTCACGCGCTCCTTCTCGCCGGCACGCATCGCACCCTGCACGTCCGTTTTGATCTGCTCGAGGATTGCCATTCTCAGATCAGGATACGCCCGTTCGGCGATGGCACGGGTAACTTCTCGTGACCGTCGGGAGTCGCGTCAATCGCGCTCGAGCGGAGTCGGCGCACCAAGGCGTCCCGGCGCGGATGCGTCGCGGCCGAACACCAGCGCGACGTTCCAGTCGACCAGCAGGCGCAGGCGACGCCCGAGCCCGGGCATCAGCAGCAGGTGGTAGGTGCGCGCGATCAGCCACGCTGGCATGCCCCGCCAGCGGATGCCCAGCGTGAGCGCGACCGCCTGTCTGCTGCCGAGCTCGGCGACGACGCCTTTGGTGCGGTAGCGGAACGGGCGCGCACCAGACCCCGCGAGCGTCGCGGCCACGTTTCTCGCCACCAGACGCCCCTGGCGGATCGCGTGCTGAGCGGTCGGCGGGCACGACTGGCCGGGCCTCGAGGCGTCGGGCACGGCGGCGCAGTCGCCGATCGCCCACACTCCCGCGGATCCGTGCGCCGCACCTGAGGATCCGCGCGTCGCGCCCGACGCGCCTGCGAGCGCGCGCTCGTCCACGCGCATCGTCGCGTCCACGACGATCCGCCCCTGCCCGTCGAGCGGCAGCCCGAGCCGCGCCGTCACCGGCGCGGGCTTGACGCCAGCCGTCCACACGAACGTGCGCGCGGGGATCGTCTCGCCGCTCGCGAGCGTCGCCGCGCTCACGCTCAACTCGCGCAGCGTCATGCCGGTGCGCACCTCGATGCCGCGTCCGCGCAGCTCGCGTTCGGCAAACTCGGACAGGCTCTGGGGCACCTCCTGCATGATCCGCTCACGCGCCTCGACCAGAACCCAGCGCATTCCGTGCGCGGCGCAGCGCGGATACAGCTCGATCGCCTGCGCGGCGAAGTCCTGCAGCTCGGCCAGGCCCTCGACGCCCGCGTAGCCGGCGCCCACGAACACGAATCCCAGGTACTCCTCGCGCCGCGCGGGATCCTCGAGCGACTCGGCGATGTCCAGGCAGCTCAACACCTGGTTGCGCAGCGCGGTCGCGTCCGACAGCGACTTGAAGCCGATCGCGTGCTCGGCGAGGCCCGGGATCGGCAGCGTGCGAGACACCGAGCCGAGCGCGACGATCAGCTGGTCGTACGCGAGCTCGAGCTGCTGGCCGTCGATCCGCGTCACCGCCAGCGTCCGCGCCGCCGGATCCGCGGAGGTGACGTTGCCGATCACCAGATCGGTGCGCCGCAGCTGCGAGCGCAGCGCCACGACCACGTGACGCGGGTCGAGCGTCGCCCCCGCCGCCCCCGGAAGCAGCGGCGTGTAGAGCATGAAGTTGGCGTCGTTCACCAGCGTCACATGCGCGCTCTGCGCCGGCAGCAGCCGCTCGAGCGCGCGGGCGGCGTAGAAGCCTCCGAAGCCACCGCCCGCGATCACCACCTGCCAAGCCATGAGGACACAATAGGGTTCAGGCCATGGACACCGCCCTCTATGCTCGCGCGCTGGCACCGTTCCTCGCCGAGGTCGAGCGCCTGCGCCCCGAGCGCACGGAAGTGATCGACGCGCACACGCATCTGGGCCTGGACGAGGACGGCCGCTCGCTCACGCTCGAGCAGCTGCTCGAGCAGCTCGACCGTGCGGACGCGCGCCGCGCGTGCGTGTTCCCGCTGCACGACCCCGAGCGCAAGCCCTCCTACAGCGTGCCCAACGACCGCGTGCTGGCGTGGGCGGGCGAAAGCGAGGGCAGGCTCGTCCCGTTCGCGCGACTGGACCCGGCCGAAGCGCCGCTGGCCGAGGCCGAGCGCTGCCTGGCGGCGGGCGCACGCGGCATCAAGCTGCACCCGCGCGCGCAGGACTTCGTGTTCGACGGAGGCGACATGGACGATGTGTTCGCGCTGGCGGAGAGCGCCTCCGTGCCGATCCTGATCCACGCCGGTCGTGGCCTGCCGCCGCTCGCGGACGGGCTCGTGGACCTTGCGCTGCGCCACCCCGGCGCGGTGCTGATCCTGGCGCACGGCGCGATCTGCGACCAGGGGATCCTGACCACGCGCCTGGCCGAGCATCCTGGCGTGCTGTACGACATGTCCTGCTTCTTCCCGCTCGACGTGATCGAGCTGTTCGCGCGCGTGCCGGCCGAGCGCATCGTGTTCGCCTCGGACCCGCCCTACGGGCTGCCCGCAACGACGCTGTACATGGCGCTGCGAGTGGCCTGGCAGGCGGGCCTCGACGAGCAGGCGACGAAGGCGATGCTCGGCGGCACGATGGCGGCGCTGGTCGACGGGCGCGAGCTGCCGGCCGCGGGCCCGCTGCGGCGCGGGTCATCGATCCGGCTGTCGGGGCGCCTGGCGCGCGTGTACGGATACGCGAGCCTCGTCGGCCCCGCGCTGTTCGGCGGCGCGATCGAGCAGGCGCGCGGGATGCTCGACATGGCGATCGCGGCATGTCGCGACCCCGAGCCGGACACGGTGGGCGAGGCGCTCGAGGCGATCGGCACGGCGCTCAGCGCCGCGAGCACGCTGCTGGGAAGGGACGACGGCGTGCGCCCCGCGATCGACCTCGTGTATCGAGCGATCGTGCGCGCCGCCACCGAGATCCGCGACGACGCCTGATCAGACGGCGATGCGCCGTCCGGCGCGCGGCGTCGCGATGCTCGCTCAGACGGCGCTCAGCCACACGGCGGCCCACTCGCCGCTCGCGCGGCGCTCGCGCTCGCGCAGGCCGTGACGATCGGCGAACGCGGCGCTGATCTCGTCGACCTCATCGCGCAGCAGGCCGCCGGCGATCAGGTGCGGGGGCGCCGCCGGCAGCGCCTCGACGAGCTCCGCCAGCAGCGGGCGCAACAGGTTGGCGAGCACCACCGGCGCGGCCCCGGATGGGGCGGCGAGCTCGGCCCACGGGAGCGCCTGCGCGCGCAGGTCGAAGCGGCGAACCTCGATCTCGACGCCGTTGGCGGCGCCGTTCTCTCGAGCCGCCGTCACGCTCGCCTGCTCGTGATCCAGGCCGAGCACGGGGGCGAAGCCGAGCGCGGCGGCCGCGATCGCGAGCACGCCCGAGCCGGTGCCCACGTCGAGCAGCGCGCCGCGCTGCTCCTGCCGCTCCTGCTGTGCGGCCAGCTCCAGCAGCAGCTCCAGGCACAGGCGAGTGGTGGCGTGAGCGCCGGTGCCGAACGCCTGCCCGGGATCGATCACGATCTCGCGCACCGGGTCGGGGCCGGGCGCGCTCGCGGACTCCCAGGGCGGGCGCACGTGCAGCGCCGGGATCGGCCTGCGGGCGCCACCGGCCTGCGCCGGCGGCGCGATCAGCACGGGGCGATGGAACTGCTTCCAGCGCTCGTTCCAGTCGTCCGCGATCTCGGTGGTGGAGACCTCCACGAGCGCGTCGCCGACGGCGGCGCGCACATCGGGCAACTCCGGCAGCTCACCGGGTGCGCCGTAGACCGCGTACTCGACCGTGCCGGCCCAGTCGTGCACCTCCTCGACGCCCGCCGGCGCCAGCTCCAGCAGCTCCGCGAGCACCTGCTCGGCCTGCCCGCTGGCGACGCGGATGGCGAGCCTGATCACGCGGCCTGGCTGCCAAGCGCGCGCCGCAGCTTGGCGAACACGGACTCCTGCGAGCGCAGGTTCTCCTCGGTGAGGCTGTCGTTGAGGCGTTCCATCAGCTCGCGCTGCTCGTCGCTGAGACGGCGCGGCACGACGACGTTGACGACCACGCGCAGGTCCCCGCGCCGGCTGCGCCTGAGCGCGGGCATCCCGGCACCGCGCACCGTCAGCACCTCCCCCGGCTGCGTGCCGACGGGGAGCTCGATCGAGGCGCTGCCTTCGAGCGTCGGCACCTCTAGCACCCCGCCGAGCGCCGCCAGCGACGCGGCGACGTCGAGCGCGGTGATCAGATCGTCGCCCTCGCGCACGAAGCGGTCGTCCGCGCGCACGCGCACCACCACATGCAGATCACCGGCCGGCGCGCCCGCCTCGCCGGCGTGGCCGCGCCCGCTCAGGCGGATGCGCTGGCCATCTGCGATGCCCGCCGGAACCTCCACCTCGAGCGTGCGCCTGCTCGTCACGCGTCCGCGGCCGCGACACTCGCCGCAGGGCTGCTCGGGCACGCGCCCGTCGCCATGGCACTCGTCGCAGACCATCGTGCGCACCATCTGGCCGAGCATCGTGCGCGTCACCGCCTGCAGCTGGCCAGCGCCGCCGCAGCGCTGGCACGTGTTGATCGGCGTGCCCGGCTCGGCGCCGTTGCCGTTGCAGTGCTCGCAGCGATCGATCGCCTCGTATGCGACCTCCACGGTGGCGCCATTGGCCGCCTCGATCAGCTCGAGCTCGATCGCCACCGCAACGTCGCCTCCGGGCGCGGGCCCACCGCGACCCTGCGCAACACCGCCGAAGAACGCGTTGAACAGGTCGCTGATCGAGCCGAAGCCGTCGAAGTTGGGGGCGTAGCCGCCCGAGCGCAGCCCCTCGTGGCCATAGCGGTCATAGGTCGCGCGCCGCTCGGGGTCCGACAGGATCTCGTTGGCCTCGGCGGCCTCCTTGAACTTCTCCTCCGCATCGGGGTCGTGCGCGTTGACGTCCGGGTGCAGCTCCATGGCGAGCTGGCGAAACGCCTTCTTGATCTCCTGTGCGGAGGCGTCGCGACCGACGCCCAGCACCTCATAGGGGTCACGTGGCATGCCGGCTGGGTCAGTTCTCGGCGTAGGCGTCTTCGACGAAGCGCGACAGCTCGAGCGCGGCCTCGCGCACGGTGGCGATCGCGCCGGCGTAGTCCATGCGCACAGGTCCGATCAGCGACACCGTCCCGAGCTTGCGCTGCGCCACCCCATAGCCGGTGGCGACCAGTGCCAGCGAGTGCATCGCCGGAAGCTCGTTCTCGTGGCCGATGCGCACGTACACGCCCGGCTCGGCCAGCGCCGCGCGCAGCACGTGCAGCAGCGCGACGCGTCGCTCGAGCAGGTCGATCAGCTCGTTGACCTGGATCGTGTCCTGCGTCTGCGCCGCCTCGAACAGGCGCGCGGTGCCCTCCACGAACAGCGTGTCCTCGCCCTCGGCGCCGAGCTCGCCGAGCGCGGGCGCGAAGCGGTCCAGGAACGCGAGCTCGGTCGGCGACAGGCTGGGCTCGACCAGGCGCTGCTGCAGCATGCGCGCGCCCAGGCCCAGCCCCACGAGCCGCTCGTTGAGGTACTCCCCCGCCCATGTCACCAGCCCGGGATCGACGGCGCGGTCGAACGTGGCGAACATCTTCGACACGTTCCCCGCGGAGGTGATGATCACGACGAGCACGACCTGCGGCTGCAGCGCGAGCACCTCGACGTGGCGGATGGTCGCCGCGTTGGCCGATGGCGCAGAGACGACCGCGAGCAGATTGGTCATCTGCGAGAGCGTCTCGGTCGTGGTGCGCATCGCCTCCTCGACCTCGCGGCGGATCAGCGAGAGCTCGAGCCTTCGCGCGGTCGCCTGCGGTGCGCGATCGGCGCTCAGCAGGCGATCGACGACATATCGATGGCCGGCGTCGGTAGGCACGCGGCCGGCCGACACGTGCGGGTGGTCCAGCAGCCCGTACTCCTCCAGCAGCGCCAGTTCGTTGCGCACCGTGGAGGGCCCGCAGTCGAGATCGCCGGCGGCCGCGATCGAGCGCGAGGCCACCGGCGCGCCGGTGCGCAGATAGTCGTCGACGACCTTGCAGAGAATGCGCTCCTGGCGCGGGCTCAACATGGCTGTGATTGTAGGCGCCGTACTGGCGCCGTCCGCGAGCGCGCCCGCTCGCAACCGCGGCTACAGCTCGAGCTCGGCCTCCGCGTTGCGGATGATCTGCTTGCCGGCCTGCTCGGCGACCGTGTCGACGATCGCGCGCCCGTCGCTCACCTCGCGCACGGTGCCGGTGACCAGCACCTCACTCTCGGGCACGCCCATGCCGCGGAACTGCACGGACAGGCGCTTGAGGTGCTCGGGGCCGCCGGCGGCCCCGGTCTGCGCGCGGGCCACCTGGGCCATCGTCCACAGCCCGTGCAGGATCCGTCCCGGCAGCCCGACCGCGCGCGCGAACTCCTCGTCGATGTGGATCGGGTTGAAGTCGCCCGAGGCCCCCGCGTAGCGCACCGTCAGGAACTTGTCCGGCGTGACGCGAACCTCGGGGATCTGCTCGCCTGCGTGGAGCTCTGGCATGTCGATCACACTCCCCGGACGATGTTCGTCCACGTTCCGCGGCAGACCTGCTCGCCGCGCTGGTTGGTTGAGACTGACTCGAACACGTAGTAGCCGCGCCCGTCCGCTTCGGAGATGTCCTTGACGCTCGCCGTCGTGGTGATCTCATCGCCCGCCACCACGAGCGGACCCCACACGAACTCCTGGCCGCCGTGCACCATCATCGCGAAGTTGAGCTCGATCTCGGGGTCGAAGATCGGCGGACCGACCGACGGCGCGCTGAAGACGACCGCGAACATCGGCGGCGCCACGACGTCGGCGTACCCGGCGGCGCGAGCGGCGTCGACGTCGAGGTGCACGGGGTCGGTCTCGCCCACCGCGCGCGCGTACTCCCTGATCTTCTCCCTGCCCACCGCGTACACCACGGGCTCGTAGGTCTTGCCGATCGCTTGCTTGTTGACTGGCATCCGAGGAAGGCTCCTTGCGGGCGGGCTGGACTGGGCTGCTGCGGCGGCGCAGTTTACAACGCGCCGCCTGGCGCGCTTGCGCCCGTGCAGTTGCGTGGAGCCTGCGCGCATCTGCCCCGTCTCCCCATGCAGTCGCCACCCACCCGATGCGTGGGCGCACGGCTGTCGCCCCCGCGCAGCCGGCGGGCGCGACTGCATGGCATGAGGTCTGAATCGCGCATCCTAGAGCCAAATTCGGGTACCGCAGGGAGGGCAACGGCAATGGCTGGATCGCGGGACTGCGTGCGCCCGGTCCGGTCGCGCGAGCGCCCGCTACGCTCACGCTCCCCCCTCTTGAATCCCTGAGCCGTACGGCGACCGCGCCGAACCACCACAGCTCGCTTCGGCGAGCAGACCGGCAGATCAGTGCCAGCCAGCTCCGGCGGTTGGCCATCCGGACCGAAGCTGCGCCGCAGTCCGGATCGAGTCCGTTCCCAGCTCCTCGCCCTTCGCGGCATGAACGCGTTCGCGCCAAGTTCGCCTCGACGAGCGGCTCGATATCGCCGCCCGCCGAGAACCCCCTTAGGGGTTCTCGGCCCCCTGCCCAGCAGCCATCTGACGCCGGCCGGCGCCACTTGACGCTCGCCCGCTGCGCTCCTACAAGCCCGCCGAACACGCCCCGGCGCACTGCCGCGGGCGGCACTCAACAGACCGGCAGGAGACGCCATGACGCCCACACCGACATCCACCGCCACCGCGTACCGAGCAGGCACCCCACGAGCAGCCGGCGTGCCCGCACGGGGCAGCCGCGCTCGTTCGAGGCGCGCACGCGGCACCAGCAGGGACTCGCGGCTCGGCGAGTACACGGACCGTCGCGGCGACGCCCGCGAGGTGGTCGCCAAGCCGGCAGCGGCGGGAAGCACGCTGGTCATCGACCGCTACCGAGCCACCCACGGCGACGCGCGGCTGGTGGCGCATCTGGCCGCCGACGAGCCGGTCGAGAACGCCGCGCTCATCTGCAGCCGCTACCTCGAAGACGTTGCCGCCGGCGCAAGCCGCTGCCGGCCGCTGAGCGCGGATGACGCCCGAGCGACGCCGTTCGATCCCCACCAGGCCGAGCTGGAAGCGTTGGCGGTGAGCGCACCCGCGCCACCGGTGGATCGGAGCGGCCGGTCCTACTCGCTCGAGCCCGTGCCGGGCGAGATGGCGATCCCCGAGCTGCGCTGGTGCCGTCGGGAGCCGGGCGGCCTGCCGGTGTCAGAGCCGACGAGCCTGCGCGAAGCGATCGCGGCACTCGAAAGCTATGAGCCGCTGTGCGCGCTCACCCGTCGAGCGCTCGCGCTGCACGGACACCGCGGCGAGGTTTCCACCGCGGTGCTGCGCGCGGAGCTGGCGCGTGTGCAGGAAAGCCCGATCGTCCTCAATCGGCGGCTGCGCGAAGTGGTGGTGGCGAGCGTCGCGCGTGGCGAGGCGAGCATGAGCGAGATCGCGGTCCGCTGCGGGCGTGTCAAGCGCGACCGCAAAGGCAACGAGAGCGGCGAGACGAGCTGGCTGGCCCGCCGGCTGGGCGTGCTCCCCGAGGGCGGACGCGGTGCTCCCACCCCGTGGATCCACAGTGACGTGCTCGCGTTGATCGCCCGACAGGGTCTCGGGATCAGCCCGCGCGAGGTCGAGCCGTGAGCAGCCGCGAGTCCGCCGCGCCGATTCTCGTGGTCGAGTCCGATCGCCACCGCGGCGACGCGATCGCCGAGCAGCTCCTGGCGGATGGGTTCAGGGTCGAGCTGGCTCGCAGCGCCGAGCACGCCCGGGTTCTCGCCCGCTGCAGCGCGCCGCGGCTCGCCGTCCTCGGCTGGCTGGACTCGCCGCCCGGCGCCCTGGAGCTGCTCCGCGAGATTCGCCGCGCCGGCCAGCTGGATACGCCATGGGACGACGGGCTGCCCGCGATCGTGGTGGGCGCCCGTGCTCGCGAGATGGACATGCTGCGCGCCTTCGAAGCGGGTGCCGACGACTTTCTCGCGCGCTCCGCAACGTACATCGAGCTGCGAGCTCGCCTGCGGGCGATCCTGCGCCGAACCACCGCCGCTCCGACAGAGGAGCGCCTGATCGAGGTCGAAGCGCTGACGATCGACACCCGCGCTCACGCGGTCACCATCGAAGGCAGGGACGTGTGCCTGCGCAGACTCGAGTTCGAGCTGCTGGTGCACCTGGCCCGCGAGCCGCAGCGAGTGTTCGCGAAGTCCGAGCTCCTGCGCGCCGTGTGGGGGTATCACTGCGGCCCGTCCACGCGAACGCTCGACTCGCACGCGAGCAGGCTGCGTCGCAGGCTCGCGCCCGACGGCTCCCGACGCTGGGTGATCTGCGTGTGGGGAGTCGGCTACCGGCTGATCTGAGCCGGCGGCGCGGCGGCGCGCCACAGATCTTGACGGGCCCGAGCGGCCCGGCAGGGACGCCCGACGGGCTCGTGTAGCTCGGCGGCGGACACACCGATGTCGGGCGGAGCAGCCCGACACGCAATACGCAGCACCGCGATGGCGAGCCCTCGGGCTCGCCATCCGTCGTTAACCACCCACGGCCGGCTGGCGCCGGCCCGAGCGGGCCCGGCGACCGAGCCGGGTTCGAGAAGGGAGTGGCTCACATGCCCTCTGACGCGTACACCGAAGGCACGGTCGACCCCCAGGCGACCGTTGAGGGAATTCCTGCACTGGGTCCTGTCCACGAGCATCCACTGCGTCATTGCGGTGACCATGGGAATGGTGGCGGCGAGGCTGATGCGCAGCAGGCATCTGCACTGGAGCTGGGCGGCCGTCGCGCTGGCTGCCCTGATCCTGATCAGGCTGGCGCTTGGCAGCACCAGCTCGACGCTCGCGCTCGCCTCGCTGGTCGCGGCCGCTCGCGGGCGGCGCTGGCACCGCGAAGACGTCCACGCCGGCGCCGACCTGGCGGAGATCGCGGCACGCCGCAGCCACCCGCTGGATGGCCTGCGCTCGCTCGCGCGGGCGGCGGCGCAGCGTGCCTGCGAGCGTGGCGGCGTCGGGCGGCGGCGTCGCGACGGCCAGCTGGCGCTCGGCCGCGACGAGACCGGCCGCACGGTCTCGATCCCGTTCGCTGACGGAGGCGGCGGCACGCACACGCTGGTCGTGGGCGCGACCGGATCGGGCAAGACGGTGACCCAGACGTGGATCGCGCTGCGTGCGATCGAGCAGGGAATGGGCGCGATCGTGGTCGACCCCAAGGGCGACGACGGACTGCGCGAGCAGGTGCACCGCGCGGCGATGCTCGCCGGCAGGCGCTTCATCGAGTGGACGCCCGACGGCGGCAGCGTCTACAACCCGTTCGGGCGCGGCGAGACGAGCGAGATCGCGGACAAGGCGCTCGCGGGCGAGCGCTTCACCGAGCCGCACTACCTGCGCCAGGCTCAGCGCTATCTCGGGCACGTTGTGCGTGCGTTGCGCGAGAGCGGGCGCGAGGTCAGCCTGCAGGCGATCGTCGAGCACCTCGACCCCGCGCGGCTGGAGCTGCTCGCGCGGAGCCTGCCGGAGGCCAGCGCCGGCAACACGTTCGCCTACCTGGACTCGCTCTCCTCGCGCCAGCAGAGCGAGCTCGCGGGTGTGCGCGACCGGCTGGCGATCCTGACCGAGTCGGACGTCGGGCCCTGGCTTGACCCGCTGACGACGGGAGCAGCCCAGTTCGACCTGCTCACGGCGGTCAGGCAAAAGGCGGTTGTCTACTTCGGCCTGCAGTCCGACAGCCGGCCGCTGTTGAGCCAGATGCTGGGCGCGGCGATCGTGCAGGACCTGCAGACCGTCGTGGCGTCGCTGCAGTCCGCGCCGACGCCGACGCTGGTCGTGATCGACGAGTTCTCCGCCGTGGCGGCCGAGCAGGTCGTGAGGTTGTTCGGGCGGGCTCGATCGGCCGGCCTCAGCCTGCTGCTGGGCACGCAGGAGCTCTCCGACCTGCGGCTGCCCGGAAGAGAGCGACTGCTCGAGCAGGTGCTCGGCAACCTGTCCGTGCTGATCGCCCACCGCCAGGTCGTCCCCGACTCCGCCGAGCTGATCGCGAGTGTGGCCGGGACGCAGGGCGCATGGCGGGTGTCACAGCACAGCGACGGCGGTAGCACGCGCGTGAGAACCCGCACGCAGGTGCTCGAGACGGACCGCGTGATGAGCCTCGGGTCCGGCTGGGCGGCGGTGCTGGTGCTGGGCCGCGGCTCCAGCGCGCGCATCGCGCGGATATTCGCGCCGGCGCAGCGCCACTAGAACCTCACAACCACAGGAAGGAGGACCACATGGTCCCGTTGAGCAACACACATTCACCCGAGCTGCTGGACATGCTGCGCTGGACGGTCCGTCTCGGCGCGATCACCGCACCGGCGCTGGCAGAGCACGGAGGCTGGACGCTCGCGTCGGCGCGAGCGCGGCTGAGCGCGGCCGAGCGCGCAGGGCTGCTCCGCAGCCGGCGCGTGCTGGCCGACGCGCCGTCGCTCTACACGGCCACACGCGCCGGCGTGCGCGTGTCCGGGCTGCACGGATACGAGCCTGCGCGCGTGAGCGTGACGGGCGCCACGCACGCGATCGCGTGCGCTCGCGTCGCCGCGGCGCTGGAGCACGCCTACCCCGATCACCGCCTGATGGGCGAGCACGAGCTGCGCCTGGCCGAGCGCGAGGCGGGCACGGCGCTCGCGAGCGCCCGCCTGGACCGCAGGCGACGCGGCGTCCCGATGATGCACCGGCCGGACCTGGTGCTGTGGCCTGCGGACCCACGCGAGCCGCTGCCGGTAGCCGTGGAGGTGGAGCTGACGATCAAGGCCCCGCAGCGGCTGCTCGAGATCTGCAAGGCGTGGGCGCGCTGCCACTGCGTGGCGGGCACTCTGTATATCGCCGCACCGGAGGTGCGGCCCCCGCTCGAGCGGGCGATCGAGCGGGCCGACGCGGGCGAGCGGATCGCGTTGGTCGGGCTCGATGCGATCGCGAGTCCCGTCCCAAGCGGCGCGTAGCTTCCTCTACGGGGGGTCAACCACTAGCAATGGAGACCAATCGATGTCCTACTTCGCAATCAACCGTGTGGTTCTCGTCGGACGCCTCACCCGTGACCCCGAGCTGCGCGCGCTCCCGTCGGGAACGAGCGTCTGCGGGTTGCGCATCGCGTGCAACTCGAGTCGCAAGGACCCGGCCGGCGAGTTCGTCGAGCGTCCGAACTACTTCGACGTGAGCGTCTACGGCGCGCCGGGCGAGAGCGTCAGCCGCTACGTGCACCGCGGCAGCCGGGTCGCGATCGACGGTCGCCTGGAGTGGCGCGAGTGGGAAACCGCAGAGCAGGAGCGCCGCCAGGCCGTGAGCATCGTCGCCGACACGGTCCAGTTCCTGGACGGCCCCGGACAGCACGGGCAGCATGGCGACGACGGCGAGGAGCGCTCGGGCGGCGGCGAGGAGGAGGATCGCGAGCTGGTCGGCGTAGGCGCCGGCGTGGACGAGGACGACCTCGTCTTCTGAGCGGCCGATCGGCGGGGGCCCGGCTCGACGGGTCGGGCCCCCGCCTGCGATCGACGGCGACATAGGGGGCGCTCATCGGGCGCCCCCTATGCCACACGACCTTGGGGCTCCCTGTGAGCCTTTTCGTGTTTAAGGAGTCGCTCGCGCGGATTGGCTGATCTGCCGGGCTTCCACCGACACCACGGCAGCTCGTGGGTCACCGTGAGCGGCCCCCACGCGAACCTCCGGCGGCAGGCGGGGGACGCCGTAGCCGCACAGCAGGCCCTCGTGCACGTCGCGCTCGGCGACGAATATCGCCCCGTCCCTGCCCGGATACTCCCAATCACGCGGGTACTCGCCGGCGTACGCACGGCAGGCTCGCAGCACCGCATCGGCGCGCTTGGCGCACTCGCGCGCCCGCGCCCGGTCGCGGCACACGAACACGACCACGGGCACGGCCTCCGCGCGCTTGCCGTAGCGGTTGGTGTGCAGCGACCAGCCCGCGAGGAAGTGGTCGTAACGCTCGAGCTTGCGCGCGGCGCGCCCCACCGGAAGTCGATCGTCGAGCTCCACGATCACGTCGAGCTTCGGCGCATTGCGGGTCGCGGCCCCCAGCTCGACGATGGCGTCGGGGCGCAACGTCTCGAAGCGCTCCACCTCGAGCCGCCGTCCGGTGGCATCGCTGCGCAGGAAGTCGTGTGGCGTGCGGCCACCTGTCAGGCGCAGATCGCCGGGCGCGAGCGCGAGCCTCCCGTCGGATGATGCGCGTGTCGGCGGCGACAGCACCGACTGCTCGCTTCCGCGCAGCGTCACCGTGCCGGCGTCGGAGGCCGCGAGCAGCGCGAGCGCCCAGCCGGCGACGTGAACGTCGTGCCGGGCTTGGCGCAGCCTGTCCTCGTTCGCATCCACGCGCGCACCGCCGGCGGCGGTTCGGTCCACGCCTCGGTTCGCTGACGGCCCGGCAGACGAGCCTCCGAGCGGCGCAGGCAATCGGTCGTGCTCGGCGAGCACGCGCAGGCCCGCGGCTGCGATGACGTAGCACATGGGAACGCCGCCGCCATCGCGGCGATGGAACTGGAACCGCTGCACGAAGCCCGCATCGGAAAGGCGCTTGAGGCGGCGCTGCGTGGTCGTGGTGGCCCGTTCGGGATTGAAGCGGCGATGCAGCTGGCTGGTGAGAACGTGCCTCATCGTCGCGATCAGCTCGAGCATCTCCAGGTCGAGGCGCTCGAGCTCGAGCGCACGCGCAGTCTCGACACCCCTCGCCCAGCGAACGCTGATCGCGCCATCGAGCTCCACCAGCTCGCGGTAGCTCTCGGCGGGGTCGGGTGGAGCGCTGGGGAGAACGACCTTGCCGGCGACGGGCATGGCGGGCGCGGTGCTCCGCTCCTGCGGTGTCGCGCTCGCGCGAGGCTCGACGGTCTGCTCGTTCGCTGCGGCGCTCGCGACATGCTCGACGGTCTGCTCGTTCGCTGCGGCGCTCGCAACCGGCGGGGCGCTCCGATCGGGCGCACTACGCGCGACGCGCTCATTGCCCGTAGCCGGCCGCCGATCCCAGTGCGGTTGACGCAGGTCCGTGAGATGGCGTCCGCCGCGTGCGTGCTGGCGGGTCGCATGAAACGCGAGTCGATCGCGATCGACCGTCAGCGGAAGCGTCTGCGCGATGAACGGAGACTGGCGTCCCTGCGGGGTCACCCAGCTTGCGATTGCGTGGTGCTTGGGCAGGTGCAGCCGCACGTCGGGCCGGCCGAGGCTTGACAGCCGCTGGACGTCAGGACGTACGGTGTCGGAGAACGCCGCCATCGTCAGCGCCACGGCATCGCGCGCGTCGCGCACCGAGGCGGTGGCGAAGTAGACGCGGTGCGCGAACAGCGCGTCCAGCTGCTCGCGCACCTCGCGCTCGGTCCACTGCGAGTCGGTCTGCCAGCATGCGACCGTCTCAAGCCCCGCGGAGCGCTTGAGCGCCATCGTTTCGGCGAAGCCGCGGTTGATGACGAGCGGCGCCTCGTCCACCTTGAGCGCAACCGCGACGCGCTGCTCGGCCGGCACGAGGTCCTGCTGGCGCGCGAGCGCCGCATCGAGCATGCCGACCAGCAACTGCATCAGCACCGACGTGTTCCCCGCCCCCATCGCCCCGAGCGCGCCCTTGACGACCAGCACCTCGTGGCCGGCGATCACCCTGTCGAAATCGACCCTCAGCGAGTCGTTGAGGAGCACGCGCTTGATCGACGGCGAGTTGAGCAGGCGCGCGAGCTTGTTCACGGGCGCGTCGAGCTTTGCGGTGGTCGTGCTGCGCGCGTCCGCCAGCTGCGCGCTCAACTCGGCCGTGAAGAACTCGGAGATCTCCTTGAACTCTGGCTGCGCCCGCACACGGGAGCCGACGCTGCTGCGATACGCGTATCCGTCCTCGCCGACGGACAGCAGCCTGGCCGCGTCCCACAGGGTCGAGTCGCGATCGTATGCGAGCACGGCAATGATCGCGTTGCGCAGGTAGCGGTCGGATGACGCCCGGATGTCTGCGTCGGTGAACAAGGACTTGAGCGCCGCGACCACGTAGTCGGCGATCACGTCCGCGGGCGCGTCCACCGCCAGCGGGTTGAAGCCGCACGTGGGGTGCGACAGGTCCAGCAGCGTGCATGTGCGCTGCTCCGGTACGAGACCGACGGCGGCCTCGGCCGCGTCGCCCTTGGGGTCGAGCACGATCACAGCACATCGCTCCCGGCGCAGGTCCTCGGCGACGGTGGCGACGAGGAAGCTGGACTTGCCCTGCTCGACCGTGCCGGGAGCCGCGACGTTCTGCCTGCGCATCTGCTCGTGAATCGAGACGGGACCGAGCGCATCGCGCAGGGTCCCCACGCCGTCCGCCGGGCGCAGCACCGCGGGAGGGGCGGGTGCCAGCGGCAGTCCGGCGCGCGCAAAGGGAACAGTCAGGTAGTCGACCGACGGCAGATGCCAGATCGCGGCCAGCTCGCTTGACGCGAACACGCCCTTGCGAAACGACGGCAGCGGGTTGCCCTCGCCACGCTGCACACGGCGGCCGTACAGTCCGAACACGCCGTGGCGCACTGCGGTCCCACGTTCCACGAGCACGTTCTCGGCTCCTTCGGCGCGCAGCTGGGACGCGATCGTCTCGCACGTCTCACGCCGTGCGGCGATCACGCGCAGGTCCGCGAAGAACAGTGGTTTGTGCTGCACGTCCAGCCCTCCCCGCAGCTCGGCGTCCTCGACCAGCGAGCGGTCGCGCACGAACAGGTGCTCCCTGCGCTCGCGCGAGAGATGAGCCTCGTGGCGCTTGAACAGGTGCTTGGCGAACGCTTCGAACAACGCGGGCGCGGGGGTCAGCGCGATCTGCACGAACGCCGGCTCGCCGCATGCCGCCATCGCGGTCAGCAGGCGGTCGATCGGCGGCTCGAAGCGGCGCGCGAAGCCATCGATCGACTTGACCCGCTTGATGAACTCGTGGCGCTTCTTCAGCCTCAGAACGCTCGGCGCCACCCCCACCTGATAGTCAAGCGCCGTGAGCCGGCAGTTCGGATAGGCCGCCTGCAGCGAAGCCTCGACGATCCGCTCGCAACCCGCCGGGCAGGTGATCGCAAGCCACGTCGAGTGCACGGCTCCACCCGTGTGGTGCACCTCCAGCGACAGCGACGGCTGTCCCTGCGCGAGCCGTCGCCACCACCGCCGCAGCAGCCGCTTGTGCAGCGCCCCGTACATCGCGACGACGCCGTCGATCTCCGCGTGGTCGTCGCGATAGACCTCGACGCGCAGGCGCACATAGCGACGGCGCCGGCGAGCCTGCGCTCGCACAGCCACGACCGCGCACGCAAGGCCCGCCGCCAGCGCCATCAGCAGCGGCGCCGGCGAGAAGCCGCCCGCCGGCGTGAAGGTCCAGACACCGGCGAGCGCCCGCCCTAGCACCTGTACGAACGCGATGGGATCGGGGGCGGCGACGTGCGGGTCGCCGCGCAGCACCTTCCCCGGCCCGCCGTCAAGGAACCACGCGATCAACGCGAGGCCCGCGAGCGTCGCGAGCAGGCCGATCAGCCGCCACAGCAGGAAGCGAAGCACCTGACGCACCCTCCGACGGCGGGCGCGATCCGGGACGCTTCATGTCACCGACGCGCCGAGCGATCTCCCATCAGGCCAGCCTCAGCCTTTCGCATCGCTGGGCGCGAATCGGGTGCTGCTGTGTTCTGCTGGTCGCTCAGCGCGGCCGCGTCGCTCGCTCCACCTGCGCGCCGCGCGCCGTCAGGTGCCACGCGTTCGCGGCGCCCTTCTCCTGCCCCTCGCCGAGATTCTCGACGAGCTTCAGGCGGGCGAGCCGGTTGAGCAGCTTGGAGATCTGGCCCTGGTCGACGATGCCCGATCCTTCGGCGATCTCGCGGTTGCTCGCTCCGGGATGCTCGGCGATCACCATCAGCACGCGCACGGTCCTGTAGGTCAGGCGCATGTTCAGGCCTTCGAGCGGGTCCTTGTGCCGCGCGGGCGTCCTGACACGGCTCTCGGCCGGGATCTCGAGCGGCGGCCTGCTCAGTTCGCGACCCGCCGCCCGTGCCCCCAGATACGGCAGCACGATCATGCTCATCAGCGATCCGAGCAGATCGGTGAGACGCTCCTTGCCGTGTTCGAGCACGCGCGTGTGCAGCACCGCGAAGATCGCGCCGACCACGCCTTCGGCCGTGACCTCGGGCGGTTCGCGGGTCGCGTTCGTGGCCAGGCGCCCGCGGTCGATCACTTCGGCGATTTCCTCGAGCACCTTGGCCCTGCGCTCGAGCACCCGCTCGCCGGCGCCGAGCGCCTCCACGATGCAGAGCTTGGCCAGCCCCGGCTCTTCATCCATGAACACCAGCAGTCGCGCCAGCGCCGCACGGATGCCGTCTCGCCAGCTGGACTCGCCCTCGTAGGCCTCCTGCGCGATCGCGCGCGCCTGGCCGAGCGCCTGCTCGAACGCCGCCAGGAAGCAGTCCTCGCGATCGGTGAAGACGTCGTAGAAGGTCTTGCGCGAAACCCTCGCCCGCCCGATCACCTGCGCAACGGTCATTCGCGCGTAGCCGACGTCCTCCACCGCCTCGACAGCCGCCGCGAGCATCCGGCTGCGCTGGATCTGCGTCACCTGCCCGCGCGGCAACCCCCCAGGACCCGGGCGCAACCTCGGTGTCGCTGTGCGAGCTTTGTACATAACAGTCATCTCTACCCCGCTAGTCTCTCGTATCGCCAGTATTAGTGAACACCCGAATCCGCTCAAGCCATTCATACCCGTAAGACTCCGCATGCCAGCAGGCGCTCCGCCGGGAATGCGTATACAGAAGATTCACGGGTCTAGACCCTTAAGTCGAGGCGCGTCTCCGACTTTTTCCCGCTGATTCGAATGTCCTTCCGTAGATTCAACCGGGGTTGACCCGGACCGCTCAGCTCAGACTCGTCCTCGATAGCCTCCCGCAGAGTCCATTATCCAGAAACTATCGAATTTCGGCGCCAAGCCTAGCTTGGTCGCAGGACGTCAAGCGGTCCGGTCACTCCTCGGGCCACTCGGCACACGCGCCCACACCCCGTCCAGTGCGGCCACCGTGAGGCATCGGCGAGCCCGTCCCCGTCATCAAGGCTTGATGCTCGGGCACAGGGCGCATGGCCCGGAACATGACCACCGCAGCCATGAGAACGCGGGATAGCCCGCGAGTCAGACGGCCTCGACACTTTCCGCGGAGGCCCATGTCAACCGGGGCGAGCGGTCAAGCCCCAGGCATACCGCTACCGGGATTCGAACCCGGGTTTCCGCCATGAGAGGGCGGCGTCCTAGTCCCCTGGACGATAGCGGCGCGAATCGACTGCCCGGAGGCTAGCAAAGCCAGCGGCACGAGTCCGTCCGAGACCCGCGACTGCGGCGCGTGTACGGCCCGCCCGCGACGCGGGCGCGTGCGGCCCTCGAACGGCCTCTGCGATATCTTCGCCAGCGCAGCACGCGGATGTGGCGGAATTGGTAGACGCGCACGGTTCAGGTCCGTGTCTGGGCAACCAGGTGGAGGTTCGAGTCCTCTCATCCGCATCGCAAGAAAGCCCTGCAAAGCGGCGGCTTTTTGATGCTCGCGTCGCGCGTGCGCGTAGACTCTCGAGCATGTTCGTATTGTTGCCATTGGCAACTTCGTACATTTTTACGTACATCTCGCCGCGCCGGTTCGCCGACTCGCGGGAGTCCAGCGATGAGCGTACGTCTGGACCGAGGCGCCTGGGAGGTGCGCTGGCGCGACCAGACTCGGCCGGCATGCGCGCCAAGCGCTTCACGGACGAGGAGGCGGCGCGGGCGTTCGACGAGGCGCTGCACGATCACGACGTCCGTCCGAGCGCAGCCGACGCAGACGACCACGGCGCGGAGGGCGGCGTCTATCCGTACGAGACGGCCGCGGGGACGCGGTGGCGCTACGTGCGTCCGGCGCTCGGATGGCAAGCAGACGAGCAAGCGCGGGTTCACGAGCCAGAGGGCGGCGCGCGACGGCCTGGCGCCGGAGTGGTCGAGCAGATCGACCGCGGCGAGCTGCGCCACACCGAGCAGACATTCGGCAGCTGGTGGGAGACGCTGGCTGCGCAGACGCAAGCCATATCTCGAGCCGAACGCCTGGCGGGCGTATGACGTCGACGGACGCATGCGACTGCTGCCGGCGTTCGAGGACATCCGCCTCGACAAGCTCGACGTCGAGCAGGTCCGCAGCTTGGATGGAGCGAGCAGGCTGAAGCCGTCGAAGCCGGCGAGGCCGCCGCCAAGACGATCAACAACACTCTCGGCACGCTGGTGGTGTGCCTGAACGCCGCGGTCAAGGATCGGGTGATCGCCGCAACCCCGCCGCTCGGGCATCGAGCGCCTTCCCCGCGCTCATATCGAGCACGACTACCTACGTCTGCACGAGATCCCGCTCTACCTCGATGCCTGCCTCGACGTGTACCGGCCGCTCGCGGAGGTGCTGGTCCATGCGGGCTGCGCATCTCCGAGGCGATCGCACTGCAGATCGCCGACCTCGAGCTCGAGGAGACCGGCGGCGTCATCGTCGTCTACCGCTCCCAAAAGAAGACGCCACGCTCAGGGCGGCGAATGGCTCGACCAAGGGCGACAGGTTCCGCAGCGTCGAGATCGGCCCTGGTCTGAGCCGCATGCTCAAGGACCAGCTCGCGCGCCGCGAGGAGATGGCACAGCGGCGAGCAGACAGGACGCCCCCGTGTTCGTGATGCCTGTGCGGACCGCAAAGCCGAGCGAGGGCGGTGGGCGAGCGCCGGCGACCCGGCGCCGTTGACCGCAACACCGTCTCGCGCGAATGGCACAAGATCGCGCTGCAGGACGCCGGCGCTGCGCGACATGCCGCTGCACTCGCTTCGCCACACCGCCGCGGCGGCATGGCTCGCGGGCGGGAACTCGCTGATGTACGTGCAGCGCCAGCTCGGTCACGCCGACATCGCCACGACCGAGCGTTACTACGGCCACATGGAGCGCCACGTGCTCGCCGCGGGCGCGATCGCCACCGAAGAAGCGATCGAGCGCGCGCTCGCCGCGCGGCGTAGCCGGGAGCGCTCTAACGGCGTCGGCGCGAGCGCGGCGGCCCGCGGGCGGGCCGACGATGTCGACAGATCAAGGCGGCGGAGCTGGTTGTGCGCGTGGACCGTCCGGGATTGAGTTGGCACGGGCGTCATCGAGCCAGCTGCTGGAGGTCGTCGGGGACGAACCGGAGGGGCCCGTCCTCGCCGCCGATGCGGATCGAGGGGATGCGGCCGGTCTTGCAGCGTCATAGAGCCAGGAGCGTGAGACCCCGAGCTGTGCTGCTACCTCGGCGGGCTTGAGCAGGTCGGTGATGCTCGGTTCATGGGTGTTCATGCGGTTACTGACCCCAAGGACCGCGGACCGGCCAACGAGTTGCTCGCTGTGGGCCTGGGCGCGCGCGGAGCACACCGTCCGGCAATCGCCGCCTTTTCATCGTCCTCGGTCTGGTGATCGGTCGGGTTGGGTGATGCGGTGGATGGTGCGCGCGAGTCCTGGGAGGCGGCTGCGGCTCGGTGCGAGCGTCGGTTTGAAGCCTGTCCCCCATTCTGGGTCTGGTAGCTCGGGGTGCGCGAGTGATGGTGTGTGCGCGCGGCTGGTTCGCATCTTCTCGGCGAGCTTCGTGACGCGCCGCGTCGTCCTGGCCCTCGAGGCCGAGCTCGTCGCGGGCGAGGAACCACTCGGTGCCCTGGCGGGCGCGGCTGGCCTGGACGTAGGCGGACTCCTTGCTGGTCTGCCAGCCGCCGGTCACGACGACGGAGCGCTCGACGGTCGCGCCCTGCTGGCGGTAGACGTGCTGGGCGTAGCCGAGGCGCAGGGACTCAAGGTCCTCGCCGGCGAGGCTGACCTGGCGCTCGGAGCCGTCGAGCGTGACGGTCAGGCCGCTGGTCGTGGATGCGGGTGACTTCGCCGCGGGCGCCGTTCTCGACCCTGGGCTCGCCCGGCGGTGCGGTGCTGGGCGGTGAACGCGATCAGGTCGCCTTCGCGCAGCCCGTAGTGCTGGTGCGGCAGCGGGACCTCCGCCTGGCCGAGTTCGCCGCGTTCGGCGCGGAGGTGCTGGGCGCGGGCGTTGAGCCGGTCGATCTCGACGTTCGACGCGTCGGCGATCAGCGCGACCTCGCGGATGTCGCGTGTCTCGGTCAGCTCGGCCCAGCGTTGGACGGCGGCCTCTCCGGCCTGGTCGCGGGTGTCGGTGAAGAACAGCTGGCCGCGGGCCTGGTAGTGCGCCATCGCACGCTCGGGCTCCCCGGCGCGCAGCGCCGCCCACGCCTTGCGCTCCTCGGGGTCGCTGGTGCGGCGGACTTCTGCGAGCTCCGCGGTGGGGCGTGCGGCGGCGAGGCGGTCGAACATGCCGCCGGGTCCGATCGAGGGGAGCTGCTTGCCGTCGCCGACCGCGATCAGCTTCGCCCCGGAGCGCTCGATCAGCTCGGTGAGGGCGTCCATGCGCTTGTGGTCGACCATCCCGGCCTCATCAAGGATCACCGTCGTGCCGGCTCCGATCTGGAGCCTCCCCGTGTCCGCCCGCGCGATCAGGGCATCGAGGGTCAGCGTGCGCCCCGCGAGCGCGGGGCTGTCCGCACCGAGCCGCTCGGCTGTGGAGCCCGACACGGCGATCCCGATCACTCGCCCGGCCGGCGATCTGCTCGGCGCGGGCGGCCGCGTCGATCACGACACCCTTCCCGGTGCCCGCAGGGCCGACGAGCACCGCCAGGCGCTCCGGGCCGGTCACGGTGCGCAGCGCCTGCTCCTGCTCGCGCGGACAGGGGTGCGGCGATGCGCTCCGCGACCTCCCTGCTCGCGTCCGCCCTGGCCTGCTCGCCGACATCGCGGCCGGCCGGCTCGGCGAGCAGCGCCGGCGCGTCGCTCGATCGCCTGCTCCTGCGCGCGCACCGCGAGCGTCGTCATCCGCCCGCCCTCCAAGGTCAGGACGCGACGCTCGGCGACCATCTCGCGTGTCAACCGCGATCGCCTCCTCGGGGCTCAGCTCCCCCGCTGTCTGCTCCAGCGCGACCGCCCGCAGCAGCCCCGCGTCGAACACGGCCTCGCGCTCGGTCAGCTTCGCTTCGATGCGATCCTCCAACGCCTGCTCCGGGCGGCGTGTGCGACGGGGCGCCGACCAGATGCACCGCCTCATCCGCCCCGAACCCGTGGCGCTCACCTGTCCGCGCCCAAACGCGCTGCAGGTCGCCGCGGGTCGTGAGCTCCTTCGCGCGGCGGTTCTCGAGCGCGATGTCGCGCATCTCCCCACGTTCCGGTGCACGGCCGTGCTTGGCACGGAAGCGCTCCGCGGCCTGCGCGATCTCACGGTGGCGGCCGGAGAACGCGTCGCGCAGCTCCGCGGGCACCCCTGCGATCTCGAAGTACTTGCCGTCGCGGCCCGTGCCCTGCTCGATCGGATACCCCTCCCCCGCCAGCTCCTGCGCGAGCGCGGAGCGGTAGAACGCCCCGACCTCGCGCAGCGCCACGGAACACCGGCCGGGAGGCGACCGCGACGATCCGGTCATCCTCGCGCACCGCGCCGCGTGATCACGACATGGGTGTGCAGCTGCGGGTCGGGCGCCTCGGCGCCCGTGACCCCCCTGGCCGTCGTGTGGCGGTAGGCGGTCGCGATCACGTCCTTCGCGGGCTCCTCGACGACCTCGTGCGCCGTAGCGGCGGCGAACGACCGGCACCCGCTCCCTCAGATAGCCCATCGAGCGCTCGACCGCCTTGGCGTGCGCTGCCTCGATCTGCTCGCGCTGCCACGGATCCCCCAGCGCCCACACGACCGACACCGACTTCGGGGCGCTGAACGTCACATCGATCCCGCCACCGCGCGAGCCATCCGCGCCCGCCCGGCGCAGCCACGCGCCGGTGCCGGGATGCGCGGCCCTCCATCAACGCGATGAAATCCGCGCCATCGACCGGCGCGTCCGGGTCGAGCCCGAGCCGCGCGAGCGTCTCCGGGGCCGACAGCCAGCGGCCCGGCGCCTCCGTCAGCTCCCCGTCGGGCGTCAGGTAGTAGTCGCCCGCGCTCGGGCGCGATCGTCTTGCCCTCCAGATAGCGCGCGTAGCCGCCGCCCCGTCCGGCACCGATGCTCGAAGCGCTCATCATCCACCGTGTACAGACCCCGAACACCCCAAACCGGCCAACGAACAGCACAGCGATCGCACAGCGCCCGCACCCCTGTGCATCTTGTGTGGTTGGGCTGGCTGTTGCAGCGATACGCGCGCAGCGAAAGCTGCACCGCGAGCCGACAGCCGCGTACGGCGTGTCGCCAGGCTCGCGAGCTGAGGGGCGTGGGCCGGACGAGGGCGTGCTGAAATGGGTGCTGTGGCATTCCGCCGCCGTACTGACCTGGAGCCTTGAGAATGAGCACGAACCAGACCGTCGAGCCGGCTACCGGCGAGGCGCCGGCAGACGAGCACCACCTGATCGAGCTTGACGTCACAGGAATGACCTGCGGCTCCTGCGTGGCGCGCGTGCAGAGCGCACTCGGCTCGGCGCCCGGGGTCTCCGAGGCCACGGTCAACTTCGCCACGAGCCGCGCGGCAGTCGACATCGTCGGGTCTCGGACCGATGCGCAACAGCTCATCGAGGTCGTCGAGCGCATCGGCTACGGAGCGAAACCAGTCCATGCGGGCGAACAGTCCCCGGCCGATGCCGTCGCCGAGATCGAGGCCGCGGAGGCCACCGACCGCGCCGGATGGCTGAGGCGCGTGCTCGTCGCGGTCCCGCTGGCCACCGTGGTCGTGATCCTCACCTACTCCGAGCCGCACAACGTCACCGCACGCTGGATCGTGGCCGTGCTCTGCGTTCCGATCCAGTTCTGGGCCGGCCTTCCGTTCCTGCGCGGAGCCTGGATCCGGGCGCGCGCCAGGACGACGAACATGGACACGCTGATCGCGCTGGCGACGCTGACGGCGTTCATATACGCGACCGTCGAGCTGCTCTTTGGACCCAACGCGCATATCCATGGCGGTCCGGGTGGCGAGTTCAACGCCCACCTGCACTACGACATCCCGGCAGTCATCATCGCGTTCCTTTGCGTGGGACGCTGGTGTGAGGCGACCGCCCGCAACCGTGCCGGTCAGGCGGTCCGCGAGCTGACGAAGCTCGGCGCCCAGCACGCGCGGCTGCTCGACGCCGCCGACCCGTCCGCGGCCGAGCGGCTCGTGCCGGTCGAGGCCGTCCACCCGGGTGACCTGTTCCTGATCCGTCCCGGCGACAAGATCCCCGTCGACGGGATCGTGGTGTCCGGCTCCTCGGCGGTCGACGAGTCGATGCTCACCGGCGAGTCACTGCCCGTCGAGAAGGCCCAGGGAGACCTGCTCACGGGCGCGACCGTGAACGTCGACGGCGTGCTGCGAGCCACCGCGACGGCGGTCGGGGCGGACACAGCGCTCGCCAAGCTGGTCGAGCTGGTCGAGCGCGCCCAGGCCTCCCAGCCTCAGATCCAGCGCCTCGCCGACCGGATCGCACGGGTCTTCGTCCCGGCGGTGCTCGCACTCGCCTCGGCGACCCTCCTCGGCTGGGCGCTCGCCGGGCAGTCCGAGCGCGGCCTGTTCGCCGCGATCGCCGTGCTGGTCGTCGCTTGCCCCTGTGCGCTGGGACTGGCGACGCCGGTGGCGATCCTCGTCGGCACCGGCCGCGGCGCGAGCCTCGGCCTGCTGATCAACGGTGCCGAGATCCTCAAGCGCAGCCAGGAGCTGGACACGATCGTGCTGGACAAGACGGGGACGATCACCACCGGCGAGCTCTCGGTCACCGACGTCTGGTCTGTGCCCGGCGAGCATCGAGACACGGTCCTTGCGCTCGCCGCGGCGGCGGAGGCGGGCTCTGAGCATCCGGTTGCGATGGCGATCGTCGACTCGGCCCGCGAGCGTGGGTTCGAGATCGCGGCGGCCGGCGACTTCCGGTCCCTGCCGGGGCGTGGTGTCCGCGCTCGGGTCGAAGACTCGGACGTCTGGGTCGGCCGCCCCCAGCAGGCGGACGCAAATGGGAACGGCGAGGCGGCCGTCCTTGATGAGTGGGAGGCGAGCGGACGCACCGCCGTCGTGGTGATCCGCGACGGGCGGACCGTCGGCGCCCTGTCGCTCGCCGACACGATCAAGCCCGAGTCCGCTGAGGCCGTCGCTGGTCTGCAGCGGATGGGGATCAACGTCGCGATGCTGACGGGCGATAACGAGCGCGCCGCCGCCGCGGTCGCGGCACAGCTCGGGATCACCCAGGTCCTCGCGGGCGTCACCCCCGATGCGAAGGTCGCGGAGGTGCGCAGGCTCCAGGCCGCCGGCCAAAGGGTCGCGATGGTCGGCGATGGCGTCAACGACGCCGCTGCGCTTGTACAGGCCGATCTCGGGATCGCGATGGGCACCAGGGTCGGCGCGGCGATCGAGGCGGCCGACATCAGCGTCGTCTCGGGAGACCTGCGCGGCGTTGCCCGCGCACTGCGTCTGGCACGCGAGACCTACATGATCGTGCTGCAGAACCTCGGATGGGCATTCGGGTACAACCTGATTGCCCTGCCGCTGGCCATCACCGGCCTGCTCAGCCCGACCCTCGCCGGTGCCTCGATGGGTGTTTCCAGTGTGACAGTGGTCGCCAACAGCTTGCGGCTGCGGAGCTTCGGGGAGGCCCGGGAAGTCGACGCCGGTGCGCTCTCGGGCTCAGCGAATCACGAGCCTGACGCTCGCCACGATCGCACCCGCCGCGATCCTCGGCGCGCTCGTGATCGCCGACCCGAGCACCTTCGTCGGCCCCTCCGAAGCCGCCCGCACGATCAACGAGCCGAACGGCGAGATCCTCGACCTGAACATGCTGCCGCTGCAGCCCGGCGATGTTCAGCTGCACACGTACCTCGTCAGCGGAGCGTCGACCCAGCCGACACTGCAGACGATCGCGATGACCGCCACCTCTCGCACGGGTGCCAAAGCCGCGGTGCGCTTCTTCCGCGCCGGGCCGGCTCACTTCATCGGGCAGGTCCACCTCACGCAGGGCGAATGGACCTTCAGGATCTCTGGTGCGGATGGTGCCCGCCACGCCCTCGGAGGCTCGTTCACGGTCCCGATTGGCTGATCGCTCCGCCGAAGCTCAAGAGGCGATATTGCGGTCGGGGACCTGTCTGTGTATGGTCCGGCGCATGCAGCGAGGTACACGACTGCGTCAGGCGCTTCAGCTGCTGGTGTGCCTGATCGTGGCGGTCGTGCTGATCGCCGTCGCGGGCGTGACCGCCGCGCTGCTGCTGGCACCGGCGGCACTGCTGACCATGACTTTGCTGTTCGGCCGCTATCCGGGCGAGCGTGTCATCCATCGCCTGGCACGACGCCCAGGGGTCGCGCGCGCTGGCCGCTCGGTCACCGTTTCACGAGCGCCTCGAACGCTTGGTGCTCGCCTTTCAGCGCTCGCCGTTCCGGGTGCCGGGCGCGCGCCTCCGGCGTCGGCGCTGATCTGACGGCCCCGGCCGGCGTGTCCGCCGACCGTAGACCGGCCGGCATCGGGCCCGCGTTCTGCGTGGGGTGTCCGCTTCACAGCGGCGCTCTGTCTTCCCATCGCGGTGCTGATATCGACTTCCTAGGCCGCAGATCGGTACGGCTGCCGCGCATGGCAGCTCCTACCCGGGCCCGTGCTCCAACGGGCATTCCCCCGCGTCCGGCAACCTTCATGCGGGCGTGATGAGCCAAGGAGGACAGAATGATGATTGGGATTGTCGGGCGGTTCGCGCGGCGAACGCTCCTGTTCGCGAGCGGCGTGCTCGTCGGCGGGTTGGCGCTGGCCGGCTCGGCCTCAGCGGAATCAATGACGATGAGCAGTGGGCCGTCGATGGCCCACATGGGCTCGAGCGCCGCCTCGCACGGCACACACATGTCGATGGGCGGCCTCGTGATGAGCGTAGGCAGCAACTCGACGAACATCCTGCCGAGCTGGCTTACGGTGATCTGGATGCTCGTCTTCTTCGCGATCATCGTTATCCACGCCCGTCACGTGCTCGAAAGCACCGGCCAACAGCGCATATGGCACTCGGGCCACGTCTTCATGGCAATCGGCATGGCGTTCCAGTTCGCCCCGGGGTCGGTCGACTCGTTCAACATCCCCCCAGGGTTCTGGTCGCTGGCGTTCGCAAACGCCGCGATCGCGATCCTGTTGTGGGTGCTGGTCCAGCTGTTCGCCGGCAACGCGACGAACCTGCTGTGGCTGACGATGGCATTCGACCTCGGCGCGATGGCCTACATGTGGTCGCCGAGCGGCTTCCAGGCCCCGATAACCTGGATCCTCGTCGCCTACTTCACCGCGCAGTCGCTGCTCTGGGCGACGGATCGCATTCGGAGCTTCGACGAACGGACGATCTTCGGCGGGGGCGGCGGCAATATCGCCGTCACACCTGAGGGGACGATGACGGCCACGGTCGCCGAACCGCTGATCTGCTTCAAGGATCTGCGCGTCTCCATGTCGGCGATGACGCTCGGGATGGCCTACATGTTCGCCGCGATGCAGCTGGTGATCTCATGAGCGCCCCGTCCGCAGGCCACTCGACTGCCAGTCGCTTCCGCGTCACCACCCGCGGAATCCAGATCGCCCTCGGTGTGATCTGGCTGCTCGACGGACTGTTCCAGTTCAAGAGCTTCATGTTCACCCACAACATCATCACTGAAGTGTTCGCCCCGGCAGCCGAAAAACAGTGGTCGATCGTCGGCGGCCCGATGAAAACGTTTGACAGCTTCTACGGGCGCGACCTGACGCTCTGGAACAGCCTGTCCGGCGAGATCCAGGTCGCGATCGGCCTGGCCCTGATCTGCAGCAGGCGACTCGTGAAGCCGGCGCTCGTCGTCTCCTTCGGCTGGGCCCTGGTCGTCTGGTGGTTCGGCGAGGGATTCGGCGGGCTGACCTCCAACACGATGCCCTCGCCGCTGATGGGTGCGCCGGGTGCGGTGATCCTCTATGCGATCATCGGTCTGCTCGTCTACCCCACCGCCAGAGAAGAAGGACGCTCACCCGCGGACCTGGGGCCACTGACAGATCGGGGCGGACTGTTTGCCTGGTCGGGACTATGGGCGCTCTCAGCCGGGCTTTGGCTCGCCAACGTCAACCGGGCGAAGGAAGCGACACACGAAATGGTCAAAGGAATGGCGGAAGCCTCACCCCACTGGCTCGCCAAAATCCAGAACTCGATCGGCAACCACACGCACGGGCACGGGACAACGATCGCTGTCGTACTGGCGATCATCTCGGCGGCCGTCGCCGTCGGGGTGTGGACGCCACTGCGGTGGCCCGCGCTGGCCGTAGGGATCGTGGTCTCGCTCGCCTACTGGGTCTTCGGGCAGGATCTGGGCGGGCCGTTTTGGTCCGAAGGCGCGACGGACGTCAATGCAGGGCCACTGTTCGTGCTACTGGCCGTCTCGCTGTTCCCGGTCGCACAGGTCGCGATCTCCAGGGAGGGAGCACCGGCAGAGACGCCAGCTCCCGCCGAGATACTGCGGGCCGGGGTGCCCGGGGTGGTCTGAGAAGCGACAGCCCAAGCCATCTCGTGTGCTCTCCGGGGCGCTAGGCGAGGCTGTATCCGGCCGCCTCGACGGCGCCCCGGACAGCCTCGCCGTCGACGCTGCCATGCACGACGACGCGGCCGCTCGCGAGGTCGACATCGACGCTGCTCACTCCGGGCAACTCGCCAACCTTGGTGCTGACGGCCGCGACGCAATGCTCGCAGGTCATTCCGGTGACGCTGTAGGTCTGATGGTCGTTGTCGTTCATCGAAACTCCATCGCTCGCGTGATGTGCGGTTCCGGCCCGAGTCGATGCGGGCCCTCGTTCGACCATCGCCATGATGGCACGGGTTGGTATTGCTGCCGGCTGGTTGCCCGCGCTGGCGGTGCCGACGAAGAACCCGACGTCTCGGGGCTCTCGTTTGGCTTGTCGCTGTGGCCGGG
>CAVWNB010000005.1:0-81236 GCA_963756235.1 uncultured Solirubrobacteraceae bacterium
ACCCGCGGTCGTCAGGGAACTCCCCGATTGCATCGCCGCCGGAGACAACGAGCTGCCAGAGTTCCGCAGGCGTTGAAACCCCGCCCGGATAGCGACAGCTCATGCCGACGATCGCAATCGGTTCGTCGGCGTGCAGCACGCTACGTTGAGTCTCTGAATGCCCGTCTCGGCCCTCTGCGCGAAGACGTAGATACGCCACGACTGCAAGTGGTGTCGGATAGTCGTAGGCGAGAGTCGGAGGCAGGGACATGCCAGTTGCCTCACTGAGGCGACCGCTCAGGTCGATCGCCCGCTTCGAGTCAAACCCGAGCTGTGTGAAAGTCAGTTGTGGATTGATTGTCGCGGTGCTCTCCCCGAGCAGCGCTGCGGCATGGATACGCACCAAGTCGAGCACGATCGTGTCCCGCCGCTCCACAGACGTCTGAGCAAGCTCGACTCCCAACAGGCTGTGTGCAGCATAATTATGGGTCGGAACTGCGCGGAGCTCTCGCCCGCCGGCGCGAATCCGCGCGACGCTCTCGATATCTCCAGCGAGAAAAGCATCGTGAGTCGGCCGTCGACGAATCTTGCCGCTACTCGTCTTGAGGCTGGTCCCCCTTTCGATCAGGACAAGCTCATCGAGCGCGAGACCATGCTTCTCGCTTATGTGCCCCCTCACGTTTCGCCAGATCGCCTCGCCCTCAGTGACACTGCCTACGTCGCGTAGCTCGGCGACAAGGACGATTTCAGGCTCGGGCGTGTGTTCGACCTCGAATGCAGCCACGCACCCCGGCCGTAGCCTGGGATCAGCTTCGATAGCAGTCTTCTCTATGTCGTGCGGGTAGTAGTTGCGACCGCGAACGATGATCAGATCCTTCAGGCGGCCGGCGATCGTCAACTCGCCCTCACACAGCGTCCCGAGATCGCCCGTCCGCAGAAAAACACCTCGCTCCGGCGCGCCTGCCAAAACGGCGCCGAACACTGTCCGCGTAGCCTCCTCATTACGCCAGTAGCCGGAAGCCACGCCCGGTCCTTGGAACCAAATTTCGCCCGTCTCTCCTTCGGCACATACCTCATGCGTATCAGCGTTCACGATGAGAACCACGCCATTGTCGCCAGTGCCGCCAACCGATACGGCCGGCTCCTTATCTGCGGTATGAGCGTCATGGTGCTCGACGCCCCTATCGGCACCTGCAACGGCCTTCACATCCGCGTCGAGGCGCACTCCGCTCACCATGAGTGTGGCCTCGGCGAGCCCATAAGAAGGCATGAATGCCGACCGTCGAAAGCCGGCGTTGCCGAAGCACTCGCTAAACGCATTCATGGTCGCCAGTGAGACTGATTCGGCACCGTTAATCAAGACCCTTAGACGGCTTAGATCGAGACGTGACACCCCTCTAGTACGCGCCTTTCGGACGCACATCTCATACGCGAAGTTGGGAGCCGCCGAAATCGTGGTGCCGTACTCCGTCATGGCTTCAAGCCAGAGATAAGGATCGAACAAAAACGACAACGGCGACATAAACGTGGTGCTAAAGCCGTGGAGAACGGGCGTAAGGAGGCCACCCATCAGTCCCATATCGTGGTACGGGGGAAGCCAGAAGACCGCTTGGTCGTCGGCGCATATTTGGAGATGGCGAGCAATTGCCCTGACGTTGCTCAGCACGTTCGCGTGGCTGAGCATCACTCCGCGAGGAGAGCCCGTCGACCCCGACGTGTATTGCAGAAGGGCGATTGTGTCGGGCGGCGCCTGGTGGGGGGTATATGGGATCGCGGACTCCGCGAGCTTGTCGACCACTACGATTTCCGCGCCAGCGCCATTGTTGACGCTTCGTAGATCGATGGCTTCGCACTGAGAAGCAAGCAACTCGGTCGTCAGCACAACGCTCGGGTCGCTATCTTCAGTAACTCGCTGCACTCGCTCATCAGGGCCGGTTGTCATCGGTGGATATGCGGGCACTGCAACGACGCCGGCATAAAAGCAGCCGAACAATGCCGCAACATAGTCTGCGCCTGGCTCGCAGAGAATGAGTGCCCGATCACCCGCTTCTGCGTGCGTTGAGACGCTGCGCGCGACTGCTGCAGCCCTGTCATGCAGCTCCGAAAACGTAAGTCGTGTGACAGCGGAGTCCACGAGGGCCACGCCACCCGGCTCGACAAATTGAAGTGCCACTTCATGTTCAGGCTGTGCCACTCGCAGATAGAACGTCTCGCCCAGTGTCGCGCCAAGTGGGCTCAGTGCCGACAGGTCGGTCATCCGGCGGGGTCCTGATCGAGAATCGCGCTGCGGTTCGGTGCAGGACCAAGAGAGCTGACCGGAGTTTCGCCGGCAGTCAAGTCAACCGAACTGTCGAGCCGCGCCGGCATCGAGCCAAGCTGGAAGTTCAGCTCCCAACGCGCGAGGCTCCTGATGTGTACCTCGTCAGGACCGTCAAGGATGCGCAGTGTTCGCGCCTGTGCCCAAAACTCCGCTAGCGCTGTGTCCTGGCTGACGCCCGCCGCGCCATGAGCCTGTATCGCGCGATCAATGACGGCGAGCGCAACCGAAGGTGCAACGATCTTGATCGCAGCTATCTCTTGCCGCGCAGCGAGCCCGCCTATCTCGTCCATCGTCCATGCGGCCTTCAGTGTAAGCAGACGGGCCTGCTCAATTTCAATCCGTGATCGTGCGATCCACTCGCGGACGATCCCGTGATCGGCGATGCGTGTGCCAAAGGTTTCCCGATTAGCAACCCGATGGCACATCGTCTCAAGGGCACGCTCCGCCATACCAATTGCACGCATCGAATGGTGAATCCTGCCAGGGCTCAGTCGCGCCTGGCCCATCCTGAAGCCGTCGCCCTCCGTCTGGATGCGATTCGTGAGCGGTACACGCACATTCGTAAAGTGAATTTCGCCGTGGCTTATTGGCTGTTGGTATCCAAAAATGCTTAGTGTGCGAACCACCTCCACGCCAGCCGTGTCGATGGGAATCAGCACAAGTGACTGTGTGGGGAACGGCCGCGCGTCCGGGTCGGTAACGCCCACAAAGACGCAAACCGCACACTCGTCTCGGGCGGCGCCAGTCGAAAACCACTTTTGAGCGTTGATCAAATACTCGTCGCCGTCGCGCGCGATCAAGGCCCGGATGTTGTGCGCGTCAGAACTCGCCACCTCCGGTTCGGTCATCGAGAAGCATGAGCAAATGTCGCCTTCGAGCAGAGGCACCAGCCAGCGCTCCTGTTGCTCGGCGGTGCCGTATTCCGCCAGCATGGACATGTTGCCGGCGTCTGGTGGATGACAGTTGAAGACCTCGGGGCCAAGAAGACTACGGCCCATTTGTTCGCAAAGGGGGGCAAACTCTACATTCGACAAACCGTGGCCGCCCCACTCGGTCTGCTGCAAGGACAAGTTCCACAAGCCAGCAGAGCGCGCCTTAGCTCTCAGCTCATTCATCACTGCAGGTCGATGGTAGGGGTTGCCAGATTCCGCGATCTCAATGCGATAGCGTGCCTCGCTAGGCAGAACCTCCGTGTCCATGAACTCACTCAGTTCGCGGCTAAGCTGGGCGACTCGCTGGCTGGTCCTAAAATCCATCTCTTGCTGTCTCCGGGGTCGCTCGTTTGTGGGGTATTAGCTTGCTGTGCTTGGCTGTGGCATCTCGTCAGCGCGGTCGCCGGCGGCGACGCGATAATGGGAGTGCTTGCTTACAGGAAGAACTCTTTGGAGTACCACCGGCCACCACCAGTTCCAGCGACCAAGGAGCGTCATGAGCGCCGGGACAAGCAATAGTCGGATGAGAGTGACATCAAGACCGATCGCAACCGCACCGCCAAGACCTATTTCCTTCACTGAGACAACGCCGGTCCCCACGAAGATGGCGAATACGCAAATAAGCAGGAGCGCTGCATTGCTGATCGTCGTCGCGCTAGCAGCCAACCCGCGGGCGACGGCTTGCCTGGGCTCAGCCGACGCCTCCCACTCCTCACGGATGCGAGACAGGAGAAAAATCTCGTAGTCCATCGAAAGTCCGAACACAATTGCGAGCAGGAGTGGCGGGGTGAGCGTTTCCAGATGTCCAAGACTATGTACGCCGAGAATCGAAGCGCCCCATCCCCACTGGAATACGGCGACCAGCACTCCGTAGGCGGCTCCAACGGCGAGCAGGTTCATCAATACTGCCTTCACAGGAAGCACCACCGAACGTAGTAGCACCGTCAACACCAGGAATGACAAGAGCAGGATCGCGACGACCGCCTTCCAGATGTTTCGGGAGAAGGCTGCTTCCTGATCTACTTGTATGGCTGTAGTTCCACCCACGCTGATCTGGAGGCGGGTAGTACGACTGTTCAGTGCCGTCACCTTGCGGACCTGACGTAGCAACGCCTTGGCCGTGGGTGACTCTGGATCAACTGTAGGGACGATCGCGAAAGTCGCATATCCTCCGATCTGCGAGATTTCAGTCCGACCTACTTCCTTTACGTCTTTCATATGGGCTATGAGGGTGCGCAGATCGGCTAGTCCACGGGTCTCGGCTGTGTGGGCTCCGCCGCTGGCGACGACGTAAATGGGTCCGAGCGCGCCAGGCCCGGTTATGTGCGCAGTCTGTTCAAAGCCGATCCGCGTTTCATCGTGGTCGCTTAGCTGACGCAGGGCGCCAGTGCTCATCCGCATACTAAGTGCGGGAATCGCCAAGACGAGCAGAACGGCGACGACACCAACGGTGACGAGCAACGGTCGCTTCGTGACGGCCGCAACCCACCTATCCCATGATGGGGACCGGCGGACAGCGCGACGAGCGATGTGGCGCAAACGCTCATGGAGGCGATCCGAGCTGACTCGGCTAGGCCCTAGCAGGGATATCAAAGCAGGAAGCATAGTCACGGCCATCGCCACGGCGATGACCACGGCAAGCGTCGCACCGGCGGTCATAGACCTGAGCGTCACATCCGGGATGAGCCACAGGCCGCTGAGTGAAAGCACAACCGTCGCTCCAGAGAACACTACCGTTCGCCCGGAGGTCAAAAGAGCGATGCTTTGAGCATCGGCCAGTGAGCGATCCTCACGGAGCTCCTGTCGCACGCGGCTCAAAATGATGAGAGAGTAATCCACTGCGACTCCGATGCCTATCAGTGATGCAGTGTCGGTGACGAAGATCGATAGCTGCATGATGCGTGATAGCCAGTAGACGACCAAGCCTGTGATAATGACTGTGCCGATGCCGAGAGCCAACGGCAGCAGGGCGGCGCCTAGTGAGCCAAAGATGACGAGTAGGATCAAGAGAAGTATCGGAATGCCGACGACCTCTGCCTTTGTGAGGTCCCGCTTTACAGTTCTTTGCAGACCAGCCCATAGCGCCCCCTCGCCGATCAAATACACCCCAATATGGTCGCGGGCGAGCTTACTGCCCGTGAGGGGGCCAGCGAGTTCTTCATCCGTCCTCTCAACTGCGCTGCGCGTGCCCGTGACGTGCAGAGGAAGCAAGATCGGACTTACGAGTCCCGCTGCAAAGAGCGCGACTTCGCGATCATGCGCGGTGAGCGTCACATGCGGTACTCGCTGAATGGCCTGCGCTACGCGAGTGATCTCTGTGGTTAGCCCAGGGCCGGTCGCGCGGTGGCCTGGCAGCAGAAGCACGTATGTATTTTCAGCAGTGAGATGGGGGAAGTTGTCGCGCAGTGCGGCTTCTACCCGAGCTGACTCAGAGCCTGCAGCGGCGACGCCTCCCGGTATGAGATGTTGTGACTCTTTCGCTGCGAATGGCAAAGACGCCGCGAAAAGCGCAAGCCAGCACAGAAGAACGAGTCGGTGATGCCGTTGGACAAGCGTGTGAATCTTCAGAAGCATTAACGGCGATGCTTCGCAGAGCGGCGTCCGTGTTGACCGCCACATCGAACGGCACCCTTGACGTAGGCGGCGGATTCTAGGAAAGTGAGTCGCGCGGCAAAGGGGTAGCCGCCTCGCGGACAGACTGGAGGTATGACCATGCCGCGTGGGCGGTACGGCACGCGCTGTCCATTCAGTCTCTTGTAGTAAGTGAGGCCCTGCGGGCCGATTGTTGTGCGCATATGTGTCAACGCCATGTATGGACCTTCCGGCCAAGCAGTTGCGACAGGGACAGTTGTAACAACGCGGGCACCGTAGGGCGAAGTAGCGTCGAGTAGTTCGCCGTGGAAGACCGTTTCAGCGGCGACCGGGCTGAAGCCTTCCGCCTGGTAGAGGACAGTTGTATGTTCGTGCTGCGCGGGAGCCATCAAAATCGCTATCTGAACGTGCTCGCGGAGAAGTTCGCCGGCGAACGCGGTTTCGACGGTCGCTTGGCCGAGTCCCATAAATGAATCAGGCGGACAACCTGGAGGGCCAGAGTTTTCTAGGGTGGCTTCGGTACACACCGATTCACCCAGGTTGGTCGTGCCCAAGCCCATGCCCGGTGGCAAGAGTATTTCGGTCCGTGTGAGTGGGGGTGGTACGAGTTCGGGAGGCCGCGCCCGAACCGTGAAGCCAAGAGAGACGGTAGTCTGCGCTCCGGGACGATCTGGCGAGAAGCCGACTTCGATCTTCACCTCCGGCGGGATCTTATTGACTGCGTGTGCTGACGCCGTGAGAGAGGCGAAGGCAAACGTAGCGAGGAGCCCAGCCGCCGCTGTTAGTCGCGATCCATGTCCCCAGCGTGACAGTAGGGTCACAGCCGCAAGGAACCCGTGACGGCGGCGCTGATTGCATAGTTGCTGCGGTGTAGCGTTCCTTTGATGTAGAGGCTACCCCCGCCGGACCGTGCGTAGCGACCTGTGCAGTGACCGATCTTCAGGTAGCCGTGAAAGTATGCGAGGCTGCCCGAAGCATAAAAGCTCGTTTCGCCTTGGCCGCTCACATCGCCGGAGCTTGTCGGACAATTGAAAGTGATGTTGGCGTGGGTGTAAGAGATGTTGATCTGGATCGTGAGCGACGAGCAGGAGAGCGCTCCAGACGCGCGGCCGGTCTCGTGCAGGACGGTCGCGCCTCTATGGCTCACGAGATGAGCGCTGATCGAGTCGTTTACAGAGAGCGTCCCAGCGGACCTTGCTGGCGAGCGTATGCTTCCGAGGGCGCTCTGAGGTCCCGCGACCAGGATTGCGATGGCGGACAGCAGAAGGACGAACTTGGGCGTGCGAGGAACTCGGTTGGCTGAATCAACAGCGGCCATAAGGTCTCCGGGTGAGTAGTGAGCGGCGCGGCAAGTCACCGGCGAGTTGCCTGCGCAGCAGATCGGGGCAAGTATCGAGCGTATGTCTATCAGTCGGGGATCACTACCCGAGCGACCAATATGGGCGGGACGCCCGAACACATTGATCGGTTGTGTTGGCCGGTAGCGGTTGTTCACCGATGCGACTGGTGCGTCAGTCCATCGCGTGCAGCTCAGCGAGGCGAAGGGCGACGTCGAGCTCGGCTAGACAGGTTCGGAGCGGGCGGTCGAGTAGACGCTCGACCAAACGGATGCGGTTGCCGACGGTCTGCCGGCGCACCTTCACGATGGGGACGGCGGAGGAGCAGTTGCATTCAGAGTCGAGATACGCCCGGAGTGTCTGAAGCAACTCGGCGGCATCTTGGCGTGCTTGAATTGGCGCTATAAAGTCTATAAGCCACGTTGCGAGAGTCGCGTTTTCGAGCGCTGCCGCCAGGAGGGGCCGTTCGTCGTAGCGCACGATTCGATCAGGTTTCCGAAGTGCGCGGAGCCGGGCGGCCTTAGCTTCGAGATGGGTTTGTCGCCAGCCGTCGTGGCCCCGTCGGGCTCCACCGATCGCTATGACCTCTCCATCCCATTGCGGGGGCACGCTTTGAGCGATGTCACACGGCTTGAGCTCATTTGGAGCACCGAACCAAACCCAAATCGTTCCATCGGCACAGGCGACGTGCAGCAAACGACACCGCAGCTTGGCTCTCATGCTGGGGAGTGCCTCTCGGACAGAGGCTCCCGTAGCGACAACCGCGACATGCCACGAGGTGTCAAACTCGTAGTCGAGCTCGATAAGCTCCGCGGGGTCGACCCGTTGATGCGCAAGAAGCCTCTGCACAACGTCCATCCGTCGGTCATCGCAGGCGTGCGACATCTGCGCGCGCCCCTCAAGGTACTCATATTCGATCGAAGCCGTTAGGTGTTCAAGGAGAGCTTCTTGAATCCGCCGCAAATGACGCATTGCAAGACCGTTACTTGAGAGACCGAGAGCCTCTGCCTCCTCTGCGACAAATTCGCCGAGTCGCCCATGTCCGGCGACGTAGCGACGTAGAACCGTGCCCATGCTTACCCCTGCTCGTGCGGCGCGGTGTGCCTGCGCCACTGCCGGGCGCGGAATTGCCCTTGGGCGCGCTACGTCCCTTTCGATCGCGTCAAGGCAGTAATCAAGAACGGCAGTCACCGCGGCGGTGATGCCTGACTGGTAGGCAGCATCGCTGTGGCTCACAGAATCCGGTACGGACTCTTGGATGCGCGTCTCGATGGCTGCTGCTATCTCTGCGCTGCGGGTACGCAGCCGCTTTGCGATTGTGCCCCCGATGAGCTTCAGCGACTTCTCGGTATCCTGCGCCTCTCTCGTCACGGCCTGCACGGAAGTCAGCTCATCGTGTTCCGAGGCGACACAGTGGCAGTGCGTGACGCCCGGGACCGAGATGGGCGAGGACGTCTTGGAGTGGTCGCGCCGGGCGACGAAAAGACGTTCTGTGAGACCTCTCTACTTCGGGGGGGGGGGGGGGGGTGAAGACGCAGTTCGCCCGAAGCCGGGAGATCCTTGAGGGCGAGCATCGGGCGCATACGCTACTGGATAGCCAAACAAGCCGCTCACGCAGAACTGTGGCCCTGGGGTCTGGATGGCGTTGCTGCACGGCCGGCAACTCTAGCGGGAACTTGTTCCCTGGTCAGCGCGCCGTTGCGCACGGAGGGTTCCAGCGTGCGCATCAGCCAAAGTCCCCAGGTAGCTCTTGGTCGGGCCATTCGCCTACGCCGAGCGGAGATCGGCCTCACGCAAGAGGCGCTCGCGGATGTCGCCGGTCTCGATGCCACGTCCATCCGCGGGCTTGAGCGCGGTGTCGCCAATCCGACCTGGGAGGTAGCGGACCGCATCGCGCGAGCCCTCGGGCTCGCGCTGCACGAGCTGGCCCGCAGGGCTGATGATCTTGAGACCAACAATCGACGTCCGACCAATCAGCCGTTGAGCGGCCCACAGCCGCGCTCGTAGTCCGAGGCTGCGAACCCCTCGACTGGTGCCAGGAGCGCCCGTCCTGGTCGTCCCCTTCCTGACGTCCGACATGGCCTCGTGAGGGCGGCCGGCACCGGCGCCACGTGCCGCCGCCCCGGTGCCGGCCTGTCGGCGCCTCCTTCTGTGGGGATATGGAGGCGCCGAAGCCTGATAGCGCTGGCTTGCTCCAAGGAACGCATCGCGCGGGGTGGGCGGGCACGACCAAGCATCAATATGGAACCTACTACATGGTGATTGGACGTGCGGGCACGCAGGGTTCGGGGTGTGCCGAACACTGCGAAGGACCCTCAAGTCGCACTTGGCCGGGCTATTCGACTGCGCCGCGAAGAACTCGGTGTCTCGCAACAGGACCTTGGCCTGGAGGTCGGCTACGACCAGGGATGGCTCTCGCACATCGAGAACGGCCGCACCAACCCGGCTTACGGAACCGTTGACCGGATCGCCCGAGCCCTTGGCTGGCCCCTTTCGCAGCTCGTAGCGCTGGCTGAGTCAGTCGAGACCGAGGACCGCAAGCCCCTCGATCAACCATTGCGATCTCCGTAGACACGCGAGCATCGACAGCCCCACCTCGCGCCTAGAAAAGAAAGGTCATCGGCCGCTGCGGCGCGTCGGAGCCTAGTAGTACAACGCGCTTCTCGGCAATCCGAAGCGTGCCGCCAGACCTGACGAGGCTGTGAAGGTAGCGCCCTCCAAAGTGGCGTTGCTCCCCGCTCCGGTACGCGACCAGCGAGAAATTACTCCTCGCAACGAGCCTGCCCTCGTCCGTGCCATCATCGGCGGCTACCTGCAAGGCCGAGAATGTTCGAGCTGTCAGTGATGGTGGTTCCTCGGAAAACGCTGACCCTGATGTCAGGCGCGCGACACGATCATTCAAGCGAGTCCAGTCGTCGTAAAACATGTTCAAGCGGAGCTCACCGTCACTCGCGGCCGGGTCTACCGGCATCCAGTACAGGCATGGCTGATCAAAGAGCCGCAGCCACGCATCGTACGCGCGGTCATCGAGTAGATGTGTCTCCTGTGCGAGTAGCCCGTAAACCTCCAGCCAAAGCTCGGGTCTCGCCTCAGCCGACTCAAAGGTTCGTGACAAAGCCTTCACGACCCGGCCTGCATCAAATCGCGCCAGCGTCGGTACTGACCGCGTTGGGGTGTCTCATCTGAGAGCTGGCTGACGCGGCGGTCGTTGGTAATGACCACCTCTCGATCCTGACCACGGCTCATCTGCAGCCACTCGGCCCGCTCAGCAACAAGACCTCGGGCTGCCCTCTCAAACATCTCAAGATCGTCGGGTTGAACGAAGCCCGCTGGGCCTGATCCGAGCTCGTGATATCGAAGGCGCACGCGATTGATACCCTCGGGCACGCCAGCGAGCAGCAGTGGCCGCAAAACTACACGGGTTCGATCGACTGCCAACGGATGTATCTCGCAGATGTTGATGCTCCCGAGATTGAGGTTCGGGAATATCGAGATATTCATGGGCGGCCCTGTGCTTGCTAGGTAGAGGTCTTCGGCTCCCTGCATCCCGAAGAATGCGTCTAGGTCTGCTCCTGCCGGCGGTGCTCCAGGGAGCACATCGAGGCGCTCGCGTAGAGTCTGCGTCGCCACTGCACGCAAATCCATTACAGCGTGGCCGTTCGCAAACGCCTCGACCGTAGCAACCTGATCGGAGTTAGATCGAATGTAGCGTGGCTGTCGTCCCGTGCGGCGTTGCAGCACATCAAACAGTGATTGATGTGTGAAGCTGAGATGGTAGCCATCGACGTTGTTCTCAAGCTGCATCTTCCAATTCGCGTGGTACATCGCCTCATTGGCGTCAGGTGCGACCCGGAGTTCATAGCCCCCTGCATGTTCGACAAACCGATCAATATGCGGCAGCACGTCGCGCAGGTGGTCACATAGAGGTGGCACGCTGGAGTCAAAACACGCAAAAATGAACCCTCGATAGGACTCCACCCGTGGAGCACAAACCAATCCTTTAGCTGGTCGGTCGGGATCGCCATCGGAAAATGGCACGCCTCGCAGCGACCCATCGAGTCCAAAGGTCCATCCGTGATACTCGCAACGAAAGGCTGTGGCATTGCCCCTCCGTAGGGGGCATACCGCCGCTCCACGGTGGCTGCATCGGTTGACGAGGACCTGGCGCGAGCCGTGTTCGTCACAGACCAAGATCACAGGCTCAACGCCTACTGTAGTGGCCTTATAGTCGCCGGGGTGCGGGACTTCGCTCTCATGCCCCACGTAGACCCATGTGTGCATAAAGATCCGCTGCATCTCGGCCTCAAAGACCAACGGATCAACGTACACATCGCGGTGAATCCGACCGTCCTGAACCAGCGACGCGAAGTCTCCACGATGACGGTCGTGGGAGGTTGTACGGTCTGCTTGTGGTCTAGTGGTGCTCACGGTTATATCTAAGGACAGCAAACGGGATGACGACAAGCAAGACCGCGCCAATCCAGATCACCGAGGCTACGATGGCGCTTCCCGGTATCCCACGGGTCGTCAAGAGCGTGCGCACCGCATCATCGACATGCGTTACCGGATTGACTCTGACGACTGGACGCAGCCACGAAGGCATTGAGGAGACTCGCGCCACGCCAGAGGAGACAAAGCAAAAGCCGAGGGAAATCAGAATCGCCGCGCCCTGTGTCGCATCTGCGGATTTAGTCAGTAGTGCGACAGACATCGAGACCCATGCGAACATCCACCCCAGCGCCAGTAGTAGTGCTGCAGCGATAATGACGTGGGACGCCGCCCCGACTAGGTGAAAGCCAACGGCGACGCCCAACAATCCCACGAGCGGGATGACGAAGACATTCTTTACTATGTCGGTCGTCGCTCTCGCCACAAGGAACGTCGAACGGGCGATAGGCAGGGTTCGTAGTCGTTCGAGGACGCCAGAAGTAATGTCTTCAGCGAGGCTGACGCCGTTAGTGCTAGAGCCCGTGACAACGGCAAAGGTAAATATGCCCGGCATGAGAAACTGAACGTAATTGGGAATCCGCGACTCGCCTGCCAGGATGTAGCGAAACAACAGAAGCACGATTAGCGGCTGAACCAAGAGAATCACCAGCGCATCGGGCAGCCTGAGATAGCACCAAACATTGCGGCGCACCAGCGCCCCGATATTGCTGCAGGAGTGTGCCAGCGTCGCCATCATCGCTAATGGGTCTTTTCGAGAGCAGGGTCGCGATCCTGGGCGCTGCTGGGCGTGGCAGTCAGACGCCGAAATACCTCATCAAGCGTTGGGCGACGCACTACTGCATCGGCAACTGTCACTGCTTCACGTTCGAGGCGGTGAAGGACCATGTGCAAAGTCGGCTGAATGGTCGGGAGAATGAATTGGAGGACTCCGGGGTGTTCATTCGACGTCGCCGACGCTATATCAAGATCAGCGAGAACCCTCGCTGCCTTCTGCTGGTCGGACAAGTGCTCCAACGTCAGCTCGACCAAACGCCCGCCGATGTCATCCTTGAGATCGTCGGCTCGTCCAGTAGCAATCACGCGGCCATGTGCCAGCACGACGACAAGATCAGCAAGCACGTCTGCCTCCTCCATGTACTGCGTCGTGATGAGCACAGAGTGGCCAGTCTCTGCTCGACGCCGAATTGCAGTCCAGAGGCTTTGACGGCTGTGCGGATCGAGGCCCGTCGATGGCTCATCGAGGAACAGCACCGACGGCTCGCCGATGAAGCTCGACGCAAGGTCGAGGCGCCGGCGCATTCCGCCTGAGTATGTCCCGACGCGCCTCTCGGCGATCTCCGTCAGACTGAACTCGGCCAGGAGCGCCTTGACCTCCTGGTCGCGCTCTCGACGCGGCACTCCACGTAGCTGTGCGATGAGCTGCATGTACTCCCTGCCATTGAGAAATCTATCGATCACGGTCTCCTGAGCGGTCAAGCCGATCATGCGCCGCACGAGCGGAGCCTCGCGGATCACGTCAAGACCGGCGATGCGAGCGCTGCCAGAGTCGGGCGTTGTGAGGGTTGTGAGAATGCGCACGGTAGTCGTCTTGCCTGAGCCGTTGGCGCCAAGAAGCGCGACTACTGTTCCGGGCTCGACAACGAAGGACACGCCATCGAGTGCGCGGACCGCGCCATACCGCTTTCGCAGATTCTCGCAACTGATACCCGTCATGAAATCCTTTTGCGTGCGGCTGCCAAGTGAAGGCGAGCCATCGTAGGTGTGCCGAACCGAAGACACTACATAGTCCAACGCGGACTGAGGCTTTTGTACGGCGATTGCGGCGATAGGCAACCGATCAATGTGTTCGGGCAGACCGTACACAGTGGTCGCTGGCGCCATTCTCCCCGCCTGCTAGATATACACGGGCTGACACGAGATTGTAGGTCTACTCGGCTCTGATCCATTACATGTAGCTTCGCGGACTTGCGCTGCTTGCACCGCTACAAACTTTCCTTGGAACGCTCTGGCAGGTAGGACGGCAACGCTTCGCTATGAAGACTTGGAACGCACTAGAACAGGCACGGCTAACTCACGATTCACTGCGATGCCTACTGAGCAACGAGATCGCGGCGATCACAGTGCCCAACTTCGTCAACGACGAGCACATCAGAGCGGCGTGTGCTGTTTTGATGGGTGCTCCCGATTGGGACTTCTACGAGGGTACATCGCCCCCGCTTGGGCGTATCGGGATCACGCAGTACGAGTACCACGAATCTAAGGAGGCGTACCTTAGCGCAGCACTGGAGGCCACTGCCCGGAGATCGGCGATTCTCGCGCCGCTCGAAGATCCGGTCGACCTCGTGATGCGGGCTTTCGCGGCGGCGTGGCCGGGACATGTGGGTGTCGCGGTTGAGGATGGACGACCATATTTCGTCGGCATCTTTCGACGCGGCGGCGGTGGCGTGAAGATTCATGCCGATTGGGGGCCGCGCGATGGGCCGGGCTGGGCGATAGGGAGCACCACGGCGCAACTGGCGTGGAACTTGCACTATTCGCCTCCTCCCGTCGGTGGCGAGTTGATCGTGTACGACTATCCCTGGGCACCTCACCTTGAGTCCGATGCTGGACAGAGGTTCAGCGACTATAACCCGGCTCACTTCGATGAGTCGCGGCAGGTCGCTGTCCAGCCTAAACCCGGTGATCTCATAATCTTCAACTCGCGGAACGCACATGCCGTTGGACAGTCGCCGGCAAGTGATTCACGAATCTCTGTCGGGTCATTCGTCGGCCTCACGTCCGACGGGGATCTGATGTTTTGGGCTTAACGTGCTGCTATGAGCCTGATTCATACCTGCTACCGCATCTCTGACATTGACCGTTCTATCGCTTTTTACACGGCGATCGGCTTCCGTGAGACGGGGCGATTTCCAATCCGAAACGAGGCGATCAACATCTACTTGGGTCGCCCCGAGGACGGCCCAGAGCCCCGCCTTGAGCTGACGTACAACATTGGTCGCTCTGAGCCCTACGAGATAGGGACCGGCTACGGCCATATCGCCGTGGAAGTCTTGGACCTAGATGCGATGCTCACCGCACTGAGGGAGAGTGGCATCGAGCCCGAGCGGCCACCATATACAGTCGGCGAGGATAACTCCCGGCTCTGCTTTGTCCGTGATCCTGACGGCTACCGAGTGGAGCTAATCGAGCGCGGTCGTCCGGCAGGCGACTAGGCATTGTCGATGAAGCTCGATGGCTACCAGTCCTTGCACCTCCAGCGGTATGGCTCGGTGTTGCGCGTGACTCTCAATCGCCCGGAGCGCCGCAACGCTCTCTCCAGCGAGTTGATGGCCGAGTTGCACGACGTCATTTCGGCGGTCGAGTGCGACACCGAGACCAGCGTTCTAGTGCTGCGCGGGGCCGGCAAAAGTTTCTGCTCGGGCTACGACGTTTCGCCTTCCGCAGGGAACGACTGCGAGCGCAGCGAGCCGTCGTCGCCGCTTGCGAAGATGCAGGCAGCCGGCAGAGACGCGAGGACATTCGATCGTCTCTGGCGATCTTCGACTCCTAGCATCGCGCAGATTCACGGTCACTGCCTTGCGGGGGGAACAGACTTGGCGCTCTGCTGTGATCTCATCGTCTGCGCAACGGACGCGATCATCGGCTATCCGGCCGTGCGGTCGATGGGGGCTCCGGCGACCCACATGTGGCTCTATCACCTTGGACCGCAGTGGGCCAAGAGGCTCCTGCTCACCGGCGACTCGATCTCGGGTAGCAAGGCAGCGGAACTCGGTCTCGCCCTTGAGGCCGTAGACGGCGCATCGCTTGACGAGCACGCCCTGAGACTTGCCACTCGCATCTCATGGGTTCCACGCGACTTGCTCGCGGCTAACAAGTCCGTGGTCAACCGTGGCCTCGACCTGATGGGGCGGACGCTGCTGCAAGAGGCAGCTCTCACGCACGATGTACTCGCACGCATGGCGCCAGGAGCGGACACGTTCTGGAGCACGGCGTCGCGGAAGGGTCTAAGGCAAGCCATCGCGGAGCGGGACGCGCCATTTGCTGCGGAAGACCCGATCGGGTGACTCTCGCGATTCGCCGCTGAGTGCGGCGGATGCCAGCTTCTTATCCTACGGCCGTGTTCTCGCTTGGTGTTGAGGTCATCCCGATGGCGCGCTCAATGGCAGCGACGTCGCGGACTGCCCCCGTATCGGCGGAGGTAGCCATCGCCGCGTAGGCTCGGAGAGCCGGCGAGACGGTTCGCTGGCGGGCAGCAGGAACGAATCCCGCGGCTGCTTCTAGCTGACTGCGACGTTCGTCAAGCTCGTCGCAGTCAACTTCAAGCTCGATCGTCCGAGCCGGAATGTCAATTGTGATGATGTCGCCGCTATGCACCAGCGCGATTGCGCCCCCTGATGCGGCCTCCGGTGAGACATGGCCAATCGACAAGCCTGACGTGCCGCCTGAGAACCGACCATCGGTGATGAGCGCGCAAGCCTTGCCGAGACCTCGCGCCTTCAAGTAGGAGGTCGGGTAGAGCATCTCCTGCATACCCGGACCACCTCGCGGTCCCTCGTACCTAATAACGACGACATCTCCAGGCTTGACGGTGCCGTCCAAGATTGCGTCCGTCGCTTCCTCCTGCGACTCCACGACGACGGCGGGACCTCGAAAGGTCAGTATCGACTCGTCTACGCCGGCCGTCTTGACCACGCAGCCGCGCTCGGCGAGGTTGCCGTAGAGGACCGCAAGTCCGCCGTCGGCTGAGTAGGCGTGCGCCACATCGTGGATGCAGCCCTCCACAGCATCGAGGTCGAGTGACTGCCAGCGCTCCGACTGCGAGAAGGCGCTGGCTGACCGCCGGCAGCCGGGAGCGGCGTGGAACAGCTCGACTGCGATCTCCGAGGGTCGCGGCCCCCGCACGTCCCAGGTGCCGAGCCACTCGTCCATCGTGCGCGAATGAACGGTTGTGACGCTCTCGTCGAGTAGGCCGGCGCGACGTAGCTCGCCGAGGATCGCCGGGATACCACCCGCGCGGTGGACGTCCTCCATCAGGTAGTTGCCGTTAGGTGCGACCTTGCAGATGCAGGGGACGCGGCGCGACAGCGCGTCGATGTCTTTCATCGTGAAGTCGAGCCCAGCCTCCTGCGCTGCAGCGAGAAGGTGCAGGACCGTGTTGGTCGAGCCGCCCATCGCAATGTCGAGAGTCATTGCATTCTCGAAGGCCCCACGGCTCGCAGTCGAGCGTGGTAGGACGGATGCGTCATCCTCGCCATAGAAGCGATGAGCGATCTGTACAGCGACCGCGCCGGCTTCCTGATAGAGGGTCCTGCGTGCCGTGTGCGTCGCAAGGGTTGAGCCGTTGCCCGGAAGTGACAGGCCAAGTGCCTCAGTCAGGCAGTTCATCGAGTTGGCGGTGAACATCCCCGAACAGGACCCGCAGGTCGGACACGCGGCCTCCTCGATCCGCTCCATGTCCTCATCGCTGATGTCACTGGCGACTGCATCGGTGATTGCGCTGATCAGATTGATGCGCTTGCGCACGGTGCCGTCGACCAACGTCGTCGTCCCACCCTCCATCGGTCCACCCGAGACGAAGACCGTCGGGATGTTGAGCCGCAGCGCCGCATTGAGCATCCCTGGCGTGATCTTGTCGCAGTTTGAGATGCACACGAGCGCGTCAGCGCAGTGGGCGTTGACCATGTACTCGACGCTATCGGCGATGAGGTCGCGCGACGGCAGCGAGTAGAGCATCCCACTGTGGCCCATAGCGATCCCGTCATCGACGGCGATCGTGTTGAACTCCCGCGCGATGCCTCCCGCGGCCTGGACGGACTCACAGACGACCTCCCCAACAGGCTTGAGATGGGTGTGGCCGGGGACAAACTGCGTGTAGGAGTTCGCTACTGCGACGATCGGCTTCCCGAAGTCCTCGCGGGCGACGCCTGCCGCGCGCAGCAGCGCGCGAGCACCGGCCATATTGCGGCCGTGGGTGACTGTGCGGGATCTCAGCGGTGTCATTCGGTCGTCGTGCTCGCCAGTCTCGGCATCTCGACCCTGAACTAGCTTCCGGGTCCGGTCTCCGATACGCTAGCGAACCCTGCTTCTTGCCGCGAGCGGTCGGCCCAACTCGGGCGTTTAGCACAGGCGTCACCGCCCGAGTCGCGTCTCTCGGCACGGACGACCAGCCAGCCCTCACGGCCTTGGTAGGCACGGCTTGTCTTGACGTTGAGATATCAAGCGGCCTGCTCCGGGCAATTCGTTGGCCGTTTTGGGCCGCTCACGGTCAATAACCCATGTGAGCAGCCAACAGATCAGCGCGCCAGACCTTCTAAAGCCCGCGGAGGTAGCCGCCCGACTTGGCGTCTCGCGAACCTGGCTGTACGAGGCAGCCAGAACAGGCCGCATCCCCTCGATCCGCATCGGCGGGCGTGAGGGTCCGCTTCGGTTTGTTCCCGAAGACCTCCAGCGCTGGATTGACGAAGCCCGCGCCGAATGGGTGCCCGGAAGCCCGGCCCGTGCTACGCGCTCCCCCGCCGCGTCTCGTGCAGATGCTTTTCAGGCGGGCGCGCGCACTCGCCTGAGTCGTCGTAGGCCCTAGCTGCCGCCCTAAGCAGCCAGGCGAACCGCGCGAGCTATCGCTTCTTCGGTAGCGGCGGGTCCTGCCAGGCGCACGCTGCGCTCCAGGTGTCCGTAGTAGCGCTCGGTGGTGGTGATGTCCGAGTGCCCAAGCTGGTCCTTCACGTACTTGAGAGAGTTGCCTGCCGCCAGCCATGCCGCCGCCGCGGTGTGGCGGAGCGCGTGCAGCGGCATGTCGCGTAGGGCGGCGTCCACTAGGGCGGCCTTGTGCCAGTCTCGCGAGACCGTTGTGCGATTCATCGCCTCGCCGTCACCGTTGCCTTCCCACCTGCCCATATCCCGTTTTCGTACTCGTACTGGCATAACGAACACGAGTGCGTCGGGAGCATCGCCGCCAGGCATTTCCGCACGGCGATCGAGCTGGCCGCTCAACACCTTCGCCAGAGCCCGCCCGATCTCAACCGCGCGGAACTTCTTGGACTTAGTTGAATGGACAACGAGCACGCCGCCCTCCTCGCTGAGCTCCAGATCCATCTTTCTCAGAGCGAGAGTTTCGGAGATTCGCGGGCCGGCACCGATCAACGTCTCGGCCAGCGGTCGGTACAGCTCCGAGCAGGAGTCCAGATAGACCGGGATCTCGTGCAGTCGTAGATACTCCCGCTCGATGTCGGAAGGAGGCAGCCGCTGGACCTGCAGCGCGGGGTTGAAGGGCATCAGGTGGTCTTCCTTCACCGCCCCGTTGAGGGCTACAACCAGAGTGCCGAGAGTGTTGTTGATCGTCTTCGGAGCGATCTCGCCAGCTTCCATTGACTCGGCCAATTCATCGACTAGATCCCGAACATGATCGACCTCAAGGCGCGTGAGAGGAAGCGACTCAAGCGCTGGCAGGAGGCGCAACCGGCCGTCGCGCTCGTATGCCTTCCAAGTCCCCTCGCTGAGATAGGGCTTGCGGCGAGCCAGCCAGCGCGGCCAGAATCCTCCGAAGGTCTCCTTCGTATGGATGACCTCGCGTCGCTCTACCTTCTCGGCTTGCCGCCGCCGCCAGGCCGCGGCAGCCGCCTGGCTCTTAAAGCCCCGCTTGTACGTCCAAGTTCCGTCCGAGCGCTTGACCTTGCAACGCCATCTCTTTCCCTGCGTGGTCTCGTAGGAGTAGACGCCGCCGCCGTCGCCGTAGCTCGTCTGCTTGCGTTCCTGTGCCTTTTGATCGTGGATCGCCTCATCGAACGCCTTTGCGGGCGCCTCTTCATCGAAGCGACGCGAGCGCTGCCGACCGTCGCCGTCCCGCCAGCGCACCTCCCACACGCCCCTTGTCAGGCTGCAGCTCACTTAGCCCCACCTGCCCGCTTGCCGCGTGGCCGTTCAAGGAGCACTCGCGCCGACTCGTCGTGCGTCAGCCGACGTGTCTGCCGGCGGCCGTCAGCGTCTCGCCAGCGGCACAAGTAGGTGATCTTGGTTGGCTTGAGAGGGCTCTTGGCGACGTAGATCATGGGCTCGTCCTGCCGAACATCTGGCACGCAGAATGTTCGGCAAATTGTTCGGCTGGGTCACTGACCCATAACCGAACAGTAGCGCGCCTGGGCGATGGATGAACCATTAACGAGGAAAAGCCCTGGTTTACAGGGCTTTTCCTATGCGCCCGAGTGGACTCGAACCACCACGGACCGTGAAGTCCACAAGGCCCTCAACCTTGCGCGTCTACCAATTCCGCCACGGGCGCAGGGGGGCGAGTATAGCCCGGCGCTGTGGCCGGTCGTCGGCGGTCGGAGCTGCCCCGACGTTGCATCCGTCCACAGCCGTCGCTACAGTGCGAACACATGTTCGTCGTAGGTCGCAATCCACCCCGACAGGGAGGCACGCAGACATGGATCTGACCAAGCGCCAGCAGGAGATCTTCGACTTCATCCGCAAGTACTCGGCCAAGTACGGCTATCCGCCGACGGTGCGCGACATCGGCAAAGCCGTGGGGCTCGCGTCGTCGTCGACCGTGCACGCGCACCTGGCCAACCTGGAGAAGATCGGGCTGCTGCGTCGCGATCCGTCCAAGCCGCGGGCGATCGAGCTGCTCGACCGGGCGGTGGGCAGCGCCGTGGACAGCGTCCGCGGGATCGTGCGCGCCGAAGGGCTGCCCCTGCTGGGCTCGGTCGCCGCCGGGCAGCCGATGCTGGCGGAGGAGAACATCGAGGACTACGTGTCGGTGCCAGAGATCGCGGGCGGCGGCGACGGCGAGTACCTGCTGCGGATCCGCGGCGACTCGATGAAGAACGCGGGCATCCTCGAAGGCGACTACGTGGTCGTGCATCCGCAGGACACCGCGAGCGACGGCGAGGTCGTGGTTGCGCTCCTGGGCGAGGAGGCGACGGTCAAGCGCTTCTACCGCGAGCCGGACCACATCCGGCTGCAGCCGGAGAACGACGCGATGGATCCGATCCGCAGCAAGGAGGTCAAAGTGCTCGGCCGCGTGGTGGGTCTGCTCAGGAGGGTCTGAGCGCCACGGCGCCATCGCTCTGCCGCGCGCTCGACCGCCGCTCGATCTGCCAGAGCGCCGCCGCCTCTTCCCGGATGCTTCCAAACCCGCTACGTTGGCTGTGCAGATCAGGCAGCCGCGGAGGCCTTGTGCCTCCGAGGAAAGTCCGGACATCAAAGGGCAGGGTGGTCGAGGAATCGACCCGGGGAAACCCGCGGGAAAGTGCCACAGAAACAAACCGCCTACGTCCGCCGTCCCACGTGAACGGCGGGCCGGTAAGGGTGAAATGGTGCGGTAAGAGCGCACCAGCGTCGCGGTGACGCGGCGGCTGGGCAAACCCCACCCGATGCAAGGCCAAACGGGACCGCTTGCAGGTGACCCGCCGAGGTCCAGGTAGGCCGCTCAGATGGATGGCTGCTCAACGACAGGATCCGGCTTATCGATCTGCTAAGGAAAAGCCCCGCCTCTCGGTGGGGCTTTTCTATGGGCCCGTCAACTTGCGTGTCATCTCGGACGCTCGGAAGGTGGCTGAGAACGTGCGTCGCCTGCCTGTCCGCGTCTGCGCTGGGTCTGGGTCTGGGCTCGCTCGCCGACGCCGCACCGGCGCGCCTGGAACCCGATATGTGGATGGCATCTCCGATCAGAGCCTGCCCGCGTGGGGTGGCTCGTTCTTCGACAGCCCGTTCGCGACGTTCTTCCGCGCCGCGTGGCTCGGTCAGATCTCGCTCGCGCGCTATGTGGTGCAGTGGAACGCGATCACGGAAGCAAGCGATGGGCCGAACCCACACGGCGACTACCGCGAAAGGCTCGAAGCGTGGCTGCAGGATGTGCGCAGCCTCGGCCTGGCTCCGGTCCTCGCGCTCACGAGCTACGACGACATCGACCACGTCTCCGCAGTCGAATACGGCCAGGATCTCGAAGCGACCCTGGCCGACGCGGCCCGTGACGGCGAGCCGATCGGCTACGTCGAGGCATGGAACGAGCCCAACGGCCAAGGCGGAGTAGATGCCAACAAGGCCGGCGAAATCGCGAACCGGGCCGATGCGGTGTGCGCGCGCGACGGCTGCCAGGTGATCGCGGGCGACCTCCAGGACAGTGCCGGGGCACCTGACTATGAGCGTGAATACGTCGACGCGCTGGACTTCACCCCGCGGATCTGGGGCATGCACCCCTACTACTCGGTCAAAGCGCAAAGCGACACATCCGCCGTCGCCCTCGTGCAAGCGCTGCCCGACAACGGCGCCGGCGCTCAGGTCTGGTTCACCGAGGTCGGCGCCTACTACTGTGCCCACGGCCAGCTGCGCGGCGAAGCACAGCAGGCCAGCGACGCCGCCTACCTGGTCGACAAGCTGATTCCCGCCATCGCACCAGCGCACGTCTTCTACTACGGCTTCATGGCCGGCGACCGCACCGAAGCGCCGTGCGCCTCGAGCAGTGGCTACGACACCGAGCTGTATCGAGTCTCCGGTGACGCGCGCGCCGCCGCCACGGTGATCCTTCGCTCGGACGGTCTGCCGCCGCCGGTCCTCGGCTCGAGGCTCGACGGGGACCAGCTCGCGTTCGCGTCAGAACCGGGCTGAGACCCGCCGCGTCGGTCGCCTGCGTCAGCGCTCCGCCTGGCGCTCCGCTACACCTGCAGGTGCGGGTACTCCGCGGCGACCAGCTCGCGGTAGCGCTCGTAGATGGGTTTGGTGATCGGGATCAGCTCGAGCGCCGCCCCGAGGTCGCCGCTGGTCTTGATGCGCCTCCTCGCGATCGCGTAGGCGATGTTTTCGCGGCCCTGGAAGTAGCGGTTGGCCGTCTCCGAGGACATCGTCATGCGCACCCGCGGGCTCCAGTCGATCTCGTCGGTCCACAGCCAGAAGAGGTTCCCGGGCTCATCGGCGCCGGCGGCTCTGACGTTCAACACCTGATCGACGTCCTGGAACTCGAACCGCTGCGGCACGTCCGCGTCGCGCAGCCGCGGTCCCATCTCGGGGTCCTCGCTCATCATCTGGAAGATCCGGTCCATGACGTCCCGGAATTCCTGCGGCGATGCAAACGGGCTTGCCATCGTCGCTTGTTTATACCCGCCCGGCTGGGGCGGGCTAAACGCCGACGCTAGAAGTGCAGCTGCTCGCGGGCGCTGTCGACGAGCGTGCCGCTGCTCTTGAGCTCGTCCAGCGCGGCGCGCATCGCCTCGAGCTCGCACTCGACCTTGGCCGGCCAGGGCTTCGGCGGATGCTCGTCGAGCGTCTTCAGCCCGTTGCCCGTGATGATCGCCACGACCGTGTCGTCGGGAGCGAAGCGCCCCGCGGCCGCGAGTTTCTCGAGCACCGCGATCGTCGTTCCGCCCGCGGGCTCCGTCAGCAGACCCTCGGTCGCCGCAAGCAGGTCGATGCCGGCGAAGATTTCCGGGTCGCTGGCGAAGCCGCCCGTGCCGCCGCGTTTGAGCACCGCGTCGATCACCAGGTAGCCGTCGCCCGGGTTGCCGATCGCCAGCGAGTGCGCGGCCGTCTCGGGCGTCACCGCGTGAATCTCCGCCTCCTCGGCGATGATCGCCGTCGCGATCGGGTTGCAGCCGCTCGGCTGCGCGATGTGGATGCGCGTGGCATCCGTCTCTGAGAGCTCCATCAGCTGCAGCTCCACGAGGCCCTTGTGCAGGCGCGAGGACAGCGTGCCGCCGGCGGCGGCCGTGACGATGTGGTCCGGCGACTGCCAGTCGAGCTGCTCCACGATCTCGAACGCCGCCGTCTTCGCCCCCTCCGCGTAGAACGGGCGCAGCGTGATGTTGGCGAAGTCCATGCCCGTGCTTTCCGCCAGTTCGCGGCAGCGCTTGTTGGCTTCGTCGTAGTTGCCCTCCACCTGGCACACCTTCGCGCCGAGCGCCATGCATACGCGCGCCTTGGTGTCCTCGAGACGGTTGGGGTAGAAGATGTAGGCGTCGACGCCCGCCTTCGCGGCAAACGATGCCACCGCGGTGCCGACGTTGCCGGTGGACACGCAGCCGATCTCGGTTCCGCCGCGCTCCAGCAGCCGCGCGACCGACATCGACACGACGCGGTCCTTGTAGGAGAGGCTCGGCCGGTTGCTCGAGTCGTCCTTCAGGTACAGGTTGCTGAGCCCCAGCTCGGCGCCGAGGCGGTCGGCGCGGATCAGCGGCGTGTAGCCGGAGTGCTGGCCCACGCGCGCCTGCGCGGAGGCGTCGACGATCGGCAGCAGCTCCTCGAAGTGCCAGATGTTCTGCGGGCGCTCGGCGCTCGGGACCTCGCTGAAGTGGCGGGCGGCCAGCTCGTAGTCGTAGACCACGTCCAGCCCCTTGCCGCAGTCTGGGCACGCGAAGATGGCCTGCTCCAGCGGGTAGCTGTGGTCGCAGCGGTGGCAGCCGAGCGCGGTCGCGCATGAGCGCGTTCGCTGCCTTGAGGGGCTCTCTACGGTCTGCGTGGTCATGCGGCTATCTCGAACGATACGCCCGGCCACGGCGTCTGTGCGCCGTGCTCGTCGTGGCCGAGCGCGATCCACAGCTCCTCGGCCATGTGCGGCGCGAACGGACCGAGCGTCTGGGCGAGCACGCCGAGCGCGTCGACGAGCGCGTCGAGGTTGGCGGCGCTCAGCTCCCCGTCGCGGGTAACCACGCGTTTCTCGAAGTCCTTGATGCGGTCGAACAGGCGCATCACGTTGCGCACGGCGCTGTGCATCTCCAGGCTCTCCATGTCCTTCGTGATGCGCACCACGCCGGCCTCGCACCACTGCGTCAGTTTCAGCCGCAGGTGCTCGGTGGTGTCTCTGACGGGAGCGTCCGCGGCGGCGTCGTCGCCGGACTCGAGCGCCGCCGGCGCCGCGTCATCCTGCTCCTCGGCGCTCGCCCGGCGCCTGATCGCCCCGTGCGAGTACTCCCACACCTGTGCCAGGAACCTGCTGCAGCGCAGCACCGCCGAGTCGCTCCAGTTCAACGACTTCTGCGGGCTGGCGGCGTAGAGGACAGCGAGCCTCACGGTGTCGGCGCCGTAGCGCGCGACCAGATCGTCGGGGTCGACGACATTGCCCAGATGCTTGCTCATCTTGCGCCCGTCGGCGGTGACCATCTCGTGAAACAGGCAGCCGGCGAACGGCTCGCCGTCCTCGAGGAACGCGAGCGGCCCGATGTCGCGCAGCGCCTTGGTGACTGTGCGCTGGTCGAACACGAAGTTGCCGCTGTCCGAGCCCGCCACCAGGCGCTCGGAGGGCAGCCAGTGGCGCAGGTCCGCTAGCGCGAAGATCTCCTCCAGCGGGTCCTCGCGCGACTCGCCGGGCACGCACGCGGGGATCCACAGCCACAGCGCGTCGAAGTGGCAGTCCAGCGTGTCGGTCTCGCGCCGCGCCGGCCCGCCGCAGGCGGGGCAGGTCGTGCTCACGAACTCCTCCAGCTCCGCCAGCGGGTTGCCGGTGCCCGTCGGGCGCAGATCCAGCGGCAGCACCACCGGCAGCTGCTCGCGCGGCACCGGCACCGTTCCGCACTTCTCGCAGTAGACGATCGGGATCGGCGTGCCCCACGAGCGCTGGCGCGAGATCACCCAGTCGAACGCCTTGTAGCGCACCGCCGGCCGGCCGTGCGCGCTCGCGGCGGAGCCGGGGGCGCTCGCGCCGTTCGTGCTCGCGGCGCCCTCGCTGCCATCCGGCGCCGATGCGGGCGCGGCCTCGCCGTCGCCGCCCGCCACCTCGAAGCCGAGCCGCCGCGCGATCACCTCGTCGGTGCGGTCGCGGGAGGGCACGCCGAGCGCCACCGTGGGCCCGAAGCGGGAGTCGACGAGGGGGGACACCAGCACCGGCAGCTCGGCGCCGTCCGGGGCGAGCACCACGCGCCCGGTGTCGATCACGGGGATCGTCTCCGCCTCGCGCGAGCTGCGCTCCCAGCCGCCCGAGCGCAGCTGCTCGAGCTGCTCGCCGACGTTCGGCGCAGACGCCCACGCGTCCGCGTCGGGGTGGCGCGCGGACATCAGCACGAAGCGCGCGTCCGCGAGCGCGTCGGCATGCGGCGTGAAGACCGTCAGCTGCGCGCCGTCGGGGCTCTGCAGGTCGAGCTCGACGCCGTCCACGCGCCCGAGCACGATCTCCTGCGAGGACAGCGCCACGTCGTCCCACATGCCGCTCGCGGCGCGCTCGCCCAGGCGTCGGTCGTTCTCCTCGAGGTAGGCGCTGACCTTCAGATACCACTGCGGCAGCTGGATCAGCCGCACCGGCCCGTGGCAGCGCCAGCACGTGCCGCCGGCCTCCACCTGGATCGAGGCGAGCGTCGTCTGGCAGGTGTCGCACCAGTCGACGTTGCCGCTGCCGTGGTAGATCAGCCCGGCATCCAGCAGGGTCAGGAAGAGCCATTGCGACCAGCGGTACATGATCGCGTCGGAGCTCAGGAACGAGCGCTCCCAGTCGAAGGAGAAGCCGAGCCGCTGCAGCTGCCCGGTCATGTGCTCGGCGCAGCGGTGCACCCAGTCGCTTGGCGACTCGCCGCCGGCGATCGCGCCGAGCTCTGCGGGCAGGCCGAAGGCGTCGAAGCCGAAGGCGAACAGGACCGCGTCGCCGCGGGCGCGGCGGAAGCGCGCGTAGGCGTCGCCGATCGAGTAGCTGCGCACGTGTCCGATGTGGACGTTGCCCGACGTGAACGGCGCCGAGGGCTTGATGTAGATGTGCGTGCGCTCGTCCGTCAGCGGCGGCGTGCGGAAGGCGTCGCGCTCGCGCCAGGCCGCCTGCCGGCGGGCCTCGATCGCGTCCGGCTCATAGCGCGTGTGGGCAGCGTCGCTCATGTCGTTCGAGCATATCCAAGGGCATTGGGGCCGGGGTGGCGATTGCTATGCTCAGCTCACTTGACCCGCGTCGCCCACAAGCCCCTGATGGCGCCCCGCCGGAGCCTCTCCGACGCCGCCGGGCGCGGGGAGCTGTGGCCCGTCCGGAGCGACGGGATGTCCGCGACGAATGCGAGGATGCCGGGATGGAGATAGAAATCGGGCGCGGCAAGAAGGGCCGCCGAGCGTATGGCTTCGATGACATCGCGATCGTGCCCTCGAGGCGCACGCGCGACCCCGACGACATCGACATCTCGTGGAAGCTCGGGCCCTACCAGTTCGAGCTGCCGATGCTCGCCTCCGCGATGGACGGCGTCGTCTCGCCGGAGAGCGCCGGCATCATCGGCCATCTGGGCGGCCTCGCGGTGCTCAACCTCGAGGGGATCTTCACCCGCTACGAGGACGCGGACGAGCAGCTGGAGCGGATCTCGGAGCTGCCGAAGGATCTCGCGACGCGCGAGATGCAGGAGATCTACCGCGAGCCGGTCAAGCCCGAGCTGATCGCGCAGCGGATCCGCGAGATCAAGGAGCAGAAGGTCGTGGTCGCGGCCTCGCTCACGCCCCAGCGCGTGCTCGACTACCACGAGATCGCGATGGAGGCGGGCCTGGACGTGCTCGTGATCCAGGGCACGGTCGTCTCCGGCGAACACGTCTCGACCGTCTCCGAGCCGCTCAACCTGAAGGAGTTCATCCCGAGCCTCGACGTCCCGGTGGTGGTCGGCGGCTGCGCCTCCTACCACACGGGCCTGCACCTGATGCGCACCGGCGCGGCGGGCGTGCTCGTGGGCGTCGGCCCGGGCGCCGCGTGCACGACGCGCGGCGTGCTCGGCATCGGCGTGCCGCAGGCGACCGCGATCGCCGACGTGGCGCACGCGCGCTCCACGCACATGCTCGAGACGGGCGAGTACTGCCAGGTGATCGCCGACGGCGGCATGCGCAACGGCGGCGACGTCTCCAAGGCGATCGCGCTGGGCGCGGACGCCGTGATGATCGGCTCGCCGCTCGCGCGCGCCTATGAGGCGCCGGGGCACGGCTTCCACTGGGGCATGGCCACGTTCCATCCCACCCTGCCGCGCGGCGCGCGCGTGGCGACCACGCAGAACGGCACGCTCGAGGAGATCCTCGTCGGCCCGGCGCGCGAGAACGACGGCACGTTCAACCTGTTCGGCGGCCTGCGCACGTCGATGGCCACGTGCGGCCACAAGGACCTCGCGGAGTTCAACCGCGCCGAGGTGGTAGTCGCGCCGTCGCTGCAGACCGAGGGCAAGGCGCTGCAGCGCGACCAGGGCGTAGGCATGGGAGCGACCAACGGGAAGACAGCCGCCCTCGTAAATGACTGACGTCAGAGTCGCCCCCGGCTTCGTTTGGCGGCGTCCTCGGTCGCTCGCGTGCAAAGCACGCCACGCTCCCTGCGTCCTTGCCAGCCTCGCCGGGAACGCCTCTGACGATGGCCGTTGAAGCTGCGATCGAGCCGGAGGTTGAGCGGGGCATGGGCACGCCCGCTCCGGCTGACCTGCAGCAGGTCGTGGTGCTCGACTACGGCGGGCAGTACTCGCAGCTGATCGCGCGCCGGGTGCGCGACTGCGGCGTGTTCAGCGAGCTGCTGCCCCACCACGTGCCGCTCGAGGAGGTCGCGGCGCGCAAGCCGCGCGGGATCATCCTCTCGGGCGGCCCCGCGTCGGTGTACGCCGACGGGGCGCCGCCGCTCGACCTCGGGCTGCTGGAGCTGGGCGTGCCGGTGCTGGGCATCTGCTACGGCATGCAGCTGCTCGTGCACACGCTCGGCGGGCGCGTCGAGCAGGCGGAGGTGGGAGAGTTCGGCCGCTCCGACCTGCACGTGTCCGAGCCCGGCGTGCTGCTGGCGGGGATGCCGCGCGAGCAGACCTGCTGGATGTCGCACCGCGACACCGTGTTCGAGCCGCCGCCCGGCTTCACCGCGCTTGCCTCCTCGAGCAGCTCGCCGGTGGCGGCCGTGGAAAGCGCCGAGCGCGGCATCTACGGCATCCAGTTCCACCCCGAGGTCGTGCACACGCCCTACGGCCAGGAGATCCTGACGCGCTTCCTCACCGACATGTGCGCGTGCGAGCTGACGTGGTCGGCGGCGTCGATCGTGGACGAACAGGTCAGGCGGATCCGCGAGCAGGTGGGGGAGGGCAGCGTGATCTGCGGCCTGTCGGGCGGCGTCGACTCCTCCGTGGCGGCGCTGCTCGTGCATCGCGCCATCGGCGAGCAGCTGACGTGCGTGTTCGTCGACCACGGGCTGATGCGCAAGGACGAGGGCGAACAGGTCGTCAAGACGTTCCGCGACACGTTCAAGGTGCCGCTCGTAGCCGTTGACGCGGAGACGCGCTTCCTCGACAAGCTCAAAGGGGTGACGGAGCCGGAGGCCAAGCGCAAGGCGATCGGCGCGGAGTTCATCAGGGTTTTTGAGGAGGAGGCCGCCAAGCTTGCCGGCCCGCCGAGCGCCGGGGGCGACGATGGCGCCGCGCGCTTCCTCGTGCAGGGAACGCTCTACTCGGACGTGATCGAGTCCGGCGGCGGCACCGGCGCCGCCACGATCAAGTCCCACCACAACGTTGGCGGCCTGCCGGACGATCTGCAGTTCGAGCTGGTGGAGCCGCTGCGCGCGCTGTTCAAGGACGAGGTCCGCGCGGTGGGAGCCGAGCTGGGCCTGCCCGAGCGGCTCGTCTGGCGTCAGCCGTTCCCCGGCCCGGGCCTCGCGATCCGCATCGTCGGCGGCGAAGCGACCAAGGAGCGCCTGGACGTGCTGCGCGAGGCCGACCACATCCTGCAGGAGGAGATCCGCAAGGCGGGGCTCTACCGCGAGCTGTGGCAGTCCTTCTGCGTGCTGCCCGACGTGCGCACCGTCGGCGTGCAGGGCGACGAGCGCACGTACGGCTACGTGGTGGTCGTGCGCGCGGTCACAAGCGACGATGCGATGACCGCCGACTGGGCGCGGCTGCCGTACGACCTGCTGGAGACGATCGCCTCGCGCATGATCAACGAGCTGCGCGAGGTCAACCGCGTCGTGCTCGACATCACGAGCAAGCCGCCCGGCACGATCGAGTGGGAGTAACCCGCCAGGTAGACGCCTCGGCGCCCCTGCGGCGTCCTCGGTCGCTCGTGTGCGCAGCACACGTCGCTCCCTGCGTCCTTGCCAGGAACCCCGATCCGCCCACCTGGAACGGGATTGACGTCAAACGTCGCTCTCGACGCGACGGGCGATACGCCGTTAGCTATGATGACCGCTCCGCCGCGCGACGACGCGTGGCCTTTTTCACGTCATGGCCCCCTCCGCAAAGACATACGTCGCGAAGCCGACCGACCGCGAGCGCAACTGGCTGCTGGTCGACGCCAACGGCAAGACGCTGGGACGCCTGGCGACGCAGATCGCGGACGTGCTGCGCGGCAAGCGCAAGCCCGAGTACACGCCGCACATCGACACCGGCGACTTCGTCGTGGTGGTCAACGCCGAGAAGATCCACGTCAGCGGCAACAAGCGCCAGGACAAGCGCTACTACCGCCACTCCGGCTACCCGGGCGGGCTGCGCTCGCGGACGTTCGAGGAGATGCTGGCCAAGCGCCCCGAGGACATCATCCGGCTGGCCGTCAAGGGCATGATGCCGCGCAACCGCCTCGCGCGCAAGCAGATCACCAAGCTCAAGATCTACACCGGTCCCGAGCACCCGCACGTCGCGCAGAAACCGCAACCTCTGGAGATCGAGACCTGATGGCAGACGACGAGCAGCCCGCATCCTCCCCGGAGGACGAGGGCGTCGCAGAGGAGGCCCAGCCGCAGCCCGAGGCATCGGCGCCGGACGCCGTCGAGGCCACGTCCGCGGAGAGCGCTGACTCGCCATCGAGCGAGCCGGTGAGCGAGGAGCCCGCGGGCGAGCAGCCGAGCGAGGCGCAGGCCGCACCCGCCGATGAGCCGGCCGAGGCTCCGCAGGCACAGGAGAGCCAGGCTCCGGAGGAGGACGAGGACGAGGAGGAGCTGGCTCCGCGCGAGAAACCGGCCGTGCCGGGCGCGCACCTGGAAGTGGACATCGTCCCCGAGGGCGTTGACCCGCTGGGCCGCAGCGAGAGCTACGAGGACTCCTACGCGGTCGACCCGTACGCGACCGACGAGGAGGGCGAGGAGGCTCAAGCCGACGAGGATCAGGAGGAGGCGCTCGCGGAGCCCATCTCCACGGCCGCGATCGACCTCGCGTCGGGCGCCCGCTACCGCGCGACCGGCAAGCGCAAGACGGCGATCGCGCGCGTGACGCTGAGGCCGGGCACCGGCAGCTACGTAGTCAACGGGCGCACGCTCGAGCAGCATTTCCCGCGCCTGACGCTGCAGCGCAACATCCGCCAGCCGCTGGAGACGGTCGGCTACCAGGACCGCATGGACGTGGTCGCGCGGCTGCACGGCGGCGGCATCTCCGCACAGGCCGGCGCGCTGCGCCACGGCGTCTCGCGCGCGCTGCTGGAGGCCGACCCGAACCTGCGCGGCGAGCTCAAGCGCAGGGGCTTCCTGACCCGCGACTCGCGGGCCAAGGAGCGCAAGAAGGCCGGGCTCAAGAAGGCGCGCAAGCGTCCGCAGTTCTCCAAGCGCTAGCGCCGGAGCGCTACGTGCCCAACCTCCCCGCATGACCCGCAGGCTGTTCGGGACCGACGGCGTTCGCGGCGTCGCCGGCGAGTTCCTGACCGCTGAGCTGGCGCTCGCGCTGGGGCGCGCCGCCACGCGCAACACGGGAGTCGGGCGCCCGCAGGTGCTGATCGTGCGCGACACGCGCGAGTCCGGCGAGATGCTGCAGGCCGCGATCGCCGCGGGCGTCAGCGCCGCCGGCGGCGACGCGCTGCTCGGCGGCGTGCTGCCGACGCCCGCCGCGCCGCTGCTCGTGCACCGCTATGGCTTCGACCTCGCCGTCGTGCTGTCGGCCTCGCACAATCCCTACCGGGACAACGGCATCAAGTTCTTCGCCGGCGACGGCTACAAGCTCTCCGACGAGTCCGAGCTGGCGATCGAGCGCGAGCTGGATGCCGCCGCGTCCCTCGACGGCGCCGCGGGGCGCGCGAACGGCGCGCAGCGACCCGACGGCGCCGCGCAGATCGGGCGCATCCGCGAGCTGCGCGGGGCGCCCGAGGACTATCTGCGCGAGCTGCACGTCCGTTTCCGCGAGCTCGACCTGACGGGAGTGGATGTGCTGCTCGACTGCGCCAACGGCGCCACCTACCAGGTTGCGCCGGAGATCTTCAGGCGCCTGGGCGCGAGCGTGACGGTGCTCGCGGACACGCCCGACGGCCGCAACATCAACGACGGCTGCGGCTCCACGCACGTGGACGCGCTCGCCGAGGCGGTCGTCGCGGGCGGCCACGCGCTGGGCTTCGCGTTCGACGGCGACGGCGATCGCGTGCTGGCGGCCGATCGTGACGGGCAGATCGTCGACGGCGACGAGCTCCTCGCGCTCGCAACGCTGCACCTGCGTGCGAGCGGGCGCCTGAGCGGCAACGGCGTGACGGTCACGGTGATGACCAACTACGGCTTCCACGCAGCCATGCGGAGCGCGGGCGTCGACGTCGCGATCACGCAGGTGGGCGACCGCTACGTCCTCGAGGAGCTGCGCGCGCGCGGCTGGACGCTGGGCGGCGAGCAGTCCGGGCACATCATCGACATGGGCTTCAACAGCACCGGCGACGGCATCGCGAGCGCCCTGCTGACACTCGAGGCGCTCGGCGGTCGCGAATTGAGCGAGCGCGACGCCATGTCCAAGCTGCCGCAGCGGCTGGTCAACGTGCGCGTGCGCGACCGTGGCGCGCTGGCGGAAGCGCAGGAGGTCGACGCGGCCGTGCGCGAGGCGGAGCGCGAGCTCGAGGGGCGCGGGCGCGTGCTCGTGCGCCCCAGCGGCACCGAGCCGCTCGTGCGCGTGATGGTCGAGGCGCCCAGCGACGAGGAGGCCGAGCTGGTGTGCGGTCGCCTCGTGGCGCTCGTCGAGCGCGAGCTCGCCTAGAGCCCGCGGACCCCGCTGGTATCTTCGACCGGATGTGCGGCATCGTTGGCTACGTCGGTGGGCGTCCCGTCCAGGGCCTGCTGCTGGAGGGGCTGAGCAGGCTCGAGTACAGGGGATATGACTCGGCGGGTATATCGATGATCCGCGAAGGTCACATCGACGCGGTGCGGGCGGTCGGAAACCTGAGTGCCCTGGAAGCCAAGCTCGACGAGCGCGCGAGCACCGCGGCCGCCGGCGGCGGCGTCGCCGTCGCGGAGCGGCCGGCGAGCACCGGCATCGGGCACACGCGCTGGGCGACGCACGGGCGCGTGAGCGAAGAGAACGCGCATCCCCACGGCGACAGCGAGGATCGCATCCACGTGGTGGTCAACGGGATCGTCGAGAACTACATCGCGCTGAAGGAGCGCCTGCTGGCGAGCGGCAACGTGTTCACCTCCGAGACCGACGCGGAGGTGATCGCGCACGTGATCGCCGAGCACTACGCGGGCGATCTGCCGGACGCCGTTCGCGCCGCCTATGCGGAGCTGAGCGGCCACTTCGCGTTCGTCGCGATGAGCCTGGACGAGCCCGAGGTGCTTGTGGGCGCGCGCAAGGAGTGCCCGCTGATCGTCGGTCGCGGCGAGGGCGAGCAGTTCATCGCCTCGGCCGTCCCGGGCGTGCTCTCGCAGACCAGGCGCATCCAGTACCTGGAGAACGAAGAGATCGCCGTGCTGAGGCCGGAGGGCGTGACGATCACGACCGCCGCCGGCGTTCCCGTGCAGCGCGCCGAGCAGATCGTCGACTGGGACGAGGAGACGGCCGAGAAGGGCGGCTTCGAGACGTTCATGCTGAAGGAGATCCACGAACAGGCCGACGCGGTCGCCGACGCGATCGCCGACCGCACCGCGCGCGGCAGCGGCGTCGACCTGTTCGAGCACGACGTGATGGACGAGGCGCTGCTGCAGGACGTGAAGCGGATCGTGATCGTCGCGTGCGGGACCTCCTACCACGCGGGCCTGATCGGCCGTTACGCGATCGAAGAGTGGGCGCGCGTGCCGGTGGAGATGGACATCGCCTCCGAGTACCGCTATCGCAACCCGGTCGTCGGCCCCGGCGACCTCGTGCTCGGTATCACCCAGTCGGGCGAAACCGCCGACACGCTCGCAGCGATGCGCCTGGCGCGCGAGCGCGGCGCGCGCGTGCTCGCGGTCACCAACGTGATGGGCTCGCAGGCCACGCGCGACGCGGACGGCGTGCTGTACACGCGCGCGGGCCTGGAGATCGGGGTGGCGGCCACAAAGACGTTCCTGTGCCAGGTCGCGGTCATGTACCTGCTCGGCCTGCGCCTGGCGGAGCTGCGCGGGACGCTCGAGCCCGAGCGCCTGGCGGAGCTCGTCAGCGAGGTCAAGCGCCTGCCGCACTGCATCGACGAGGTGCTCTCCGGCATGGAGGAGCGGATCGCCGGCGTCGCCGACGCCTACTGGCGCAGCGAGTTCTTCCTGTACATCGGCCGCCACGTCGGCCTGCCGGTGGCCCTGGAGGGGGCGCTGAAGCTCAAGGAGATCTCCTACATCGCCACCGACGCGTATGCCGCCGGGGAGATGAAGCACGGTCCGATCGCGCTGCTCGACGACTCCACGCCGGTCGTCTGCATCGCGACGGACTCGCCGGTGCTGGAGAAGGTGGTCTCGAACATGCAGGAGGTGCGCGCGCGCGGCGCAAAAGTCATCGCCGTGGCGACCGAGGGCAACGCGCAGATCGGCCAGAGCGCCGATGCGGTGATCACGTTGCCGCCGCTGGACTGGATGCTGCAGCCGATCCTCGCCGTGATCCCGCTGCAGCTGCTCGCGTATGAGATCGCGCGACGCCGAGGCCTGAACGTGGACCAGCCGCGCAACCTCGCGAAGACGGTCACCGTCGAGTAGTGGGCCAGCTACCGCTCTGGCTCGTGCCGCTGCCCGACGCCGAGACGATGCGCGCCATCGACCGATGGGCGATCGACGAGCAGGGCGTGCCCGGGCTCGAGCTGATGGAGCGTGCCGGCGCGGGCGTCGCGCGCGCGGTCGAGCAGCTGGATCCGGATGGCCCCGTGACGGTGGTGTGCGGCAAGGGCAACAACGGCGGCGACGGGCTCGTGGTAGCGCGCCTGCTGCGTGACAGCGGGCGCCCGGTGACGGTCGTGTGCGCTGCGCCGCCCGAGCAGTTCACGGGCGACGCGCGCGCGAACCTCGAACGCATGCCAGGCGAGCCGCCGGTGCTCCTCGGCGGCGAGCCGCTGACGCGCGCCACGATCGTCGACGCGGTGCTCGGCACGGGCTTTCAGGGTGAGCCCCACGGCGCGGTCGCCGAGGCGATCGACGCCGTCAACGCGGCCGGCGCGCGCGTCGTCAGCGTGGACGTGCCCAGCGGCGTGGACGCATCCACGGGAGTCGTCAGCGGCATGGCGGTGCGCGCCACGACTACGGTCACGTTCCACGCGGCCAAGCCCGGCCTGTGGATCAGGCCCGGCAAGTCCCATGCCGGCGAGGTGCACACGATCGACATCGGCATCCCGCGGGGCGCCCCCGGCGGCGCGTCCGTCGGCCTGATCGCGCCGAGCGTGCTCGAGCAGCTGCCGCGCCGCGACGCGCCCTCGACCAAGTTCACCTCCGGTCACGTGCTCGTGGCGGGCGGCTCGCGCGGGCTCACGGGCGCGCCGCGGATGGCCGCCGAGGCGAGCATGCGCGCGGGGGCCGGCTACGTCACCGCCTGCGTGCCGGCAACGCTTCAGAGCGTGCTCGCCGGCGCCGGCACCCCGGAGCTGATGACCCGCGCGCTGCCAGACGACGACGGCGCGCTGCTGGCCGACGGCGTCGGCGAGGTGCTCGAGGCGAGCGCGCGTGGCGGTGCGCTCGCGCTGGGGCCGGGGCTCGGACGCAGCTCCGGCGCGTTCGAGTTCGCGCGCAAGCTGGCGCGCGAGGCCGAGGTTGCGCTGGTGCTCGACGCCGACGGCCTGAACGCGCACGCCGGCGTGCTGGCCGAGCTGGCGGGCCGGCGCGCGCCGACGGTGCTCACGCCGCATGCCGGCGAGCTCGGCAGGCTGCTGGAGCTCGACAGCGCCGAGATCGAGCGCGAGCGGCTGCGATACGTACGCGTGGCCGCCCAGCAGGCCGGCGCGGTGGTCGTGCTCAAGGGTGACGACACGCTGATCGCCGACCCGGACGGGACCGTGGCGGTCAGTCCCGGCGACAGCCCGGCGCTTGCCACGGCGGGAACCGGCGACGTGCTCACGGGCGTGATCGCGGCGCTGCTCGCGCAGGGGCTTGACGCGTTCGCGGCCGCCGCCGCGGGCGTGTGGCTGCACGCGCAAGCCGGCAGGGAGGCCGCGCGCCGGCTGGGCGCACCCGAGGGCGTGATCGCGTCGGACGTGATCGCGGCGCTCCCGAGCGCCCGCGCGCGAGCAGCGGGGGAGGTGCGCGTCGATGGCTGACGCGGCACAGCCCGGCGTGGACGGCACGGGCGGCCTGCGCAGGGCGCAGGCGAGCGTGAACGTGGCAGCGATCGCGCGCAACTGCGCTCGGCTGCGCACGCAGCTGCAGCACGGCGCGGTCCTTTGCGCGGTCGTCAAGGCCAACGGCTATGGCCACGGCGCCGGCCAGAGCGCGCGTGCGGCCATCGCCGGCGGCGCGAGCTGGCTGGCGGTCGCCGATGCGCACGAGGCGCGCGAGCTGCGAGAGGCGGGCCTGCGCGACGTGCGCGTGCTCGTGATGGGGGCGCTCAGCACGATCGAGCTCGGCGAAGCGCTGGCGGCGGACGCGGACGTGGTCGTGTGGAACGAGAGCTATCTCCAGGACGTCGCCGCGGCCGGCGGCGGCCGCGTGCACGTCAAGTTCGACTCCGGCATGGGCCGGCTGGGCACGCGCGATCCGGTCGAGGCCTCGCGCGTGGCCGAGTCCGCGCGGCAGACCCCGGGCGTGCGGCTGGCGGGCGTGATGACGCACTTCGCGACCGCCGACGAGCTCAAGGACGACGGCTTCTTCGCCGGCCAGCTGGCCACGTTCGCGCGCTGGGCGCGCACGATCAAGGACGAGCAGCCGGAGATCCTGGTGCACGCCGCCAACAGCGCCGCGACGATGCGCGACGTGGAAGCGCAGTTCGACATGGTGCGCTGCGGCATCGCGATCTACGGCATGGACCCGTTCGGCCGCGACCCCGCCGCCCGGGCGCTCGAGCCGGCGCTCGAACTGAGCTCCTACGTGGCCGAGGCCAAGCTGTGCCGCGCGGGGGAGAGCGCCGGCTACGGGCGGCAGTTCGTCGCCGACGGGGACACATACATCGCCGTGCTGCCGATCGGCTACGGCGACGGCTGGCGGCGCGGCCTCTCCAACAACGCCGATGTGCTGATCGGCGGGCACCGCCACCCGCTCGTCGGCACGGTCAGCATGGACAGCATCACCGTGGACATCGGCGCCGATGTCGATCCGGAGCGCGTGCGTGGCGAGCGCGCGGTGCTGATCGGCATCCAGGGCAGCGAGCGGATCACCGCCGAGGAGGTGGCGCGCCGTCTGGACACGATCAACTACGAGGTCACGTGCGCGCTGACGACGCGGGTGCCGCGCGTCTACCACCGCGACGGCGTGCCGCTCGATGCGGGCGCGTCCGCCGCACGAGCGCGAACGGCGGACGCCGGGGCGGCATGAGCGCGGCCCTCGAGGCGGCGCGCTCGGCGCTCGCGGGCACGCCGGCGTGGCTGGTGGGCGGGGCTGTGCGCGACGAGCTGCTCGGTCGCGAGACCGCCGACGTGGACGTGGTGGTGGACGGCGACACCGCGCGGGCCGCGAGCGCGATCGCTCGCGCCGCCGGCCGCGCCGCGAGCTTCCCCCTGTCGGAGGATTTCGGCTCGTGGCGGGTGATGGCGCGCGATGGCTCCTGGCAGCTCGACGTGGAGCCGCTGCGCGGCGGCGCGATCGAGGCCGACCTGGCGCTGCGCGACTTCACGGTCAACGCCATCGCGCAGCCGCTCGCGGGCGGCGCGTACCTCGACCCGCTCGGCGGCGCCGCCGACCTGCGCGCCGGCCGCCTGCGCATGGCCTCGCCCGGCGCGTTCGCTCAGGATCCGCTGCGGGTGATGCGCCTGGTGCGCCTGGCGCTCGAGCTGGGGCTCGACGCTGACGCGCAGACCGTGCGCTCCGCCGGCGCCAACGCGCGCGGCCTGAGTGTCGTCTCGCCGGAGCGGGTGTTCATGGAGCTGCGGCGGATCGTCGCCGCGCGCGAGCCCAGGCGCGGGCTGGAGCTGATGAGCTCGCTGGGCGCCACCGCGGTGGTGCTGCCCGAGCTGGAGCAGCTGCGCGGCGTGCAGCAGAGCCGCTTCCACCACCTCGACGTCCACGGGCACACGCTCGAGGTGCTCGACCGCACCGTGGAGCTGACGAGCGGCGCCGGATCGGTAGCCGCACGCGAGCCGGCCGAAGCCGAGCCCAGGGCCAGAGCTGCGCCGGCGGCCGGCGAGCTCGAAGCGTGCATCGGCGCGCGGCGTCCGGCGGTGGACAGGCTGCTGGCGGAGCCGCTCGCGGACGAGCTGACCCGCGGCGACGCGCTGCGCTGGGGGGCGCTGCTGCACGACGCCGCCAAGCCGCTCACGCGCGAGGTTCGCCCCGAGGACGGGCGCGTGACGTTCATCGGACACGACGTGCGGGGCGCGGAGCTCGCGCGCGCGGTGCTCGAGCGCCTGCGCGCCAGCGAGCGCCTGCGCGCGCACGTGGCGGCGCTCGTGCGCCACCATCTGCGCCTGGGGTTCCTCGTGCACGAGCCGCAGCCGCTCGCGCGCCGGACCGTGTTCGCGTACATGCGCACGTGCGCGCCCGTCGAGGTGGATGTCACGCTGCTGTCGGTCGCCGACCGGCTCGCCACGCGTGGCGAGCGCGCGCAGGAGGCCGTGCGGGCGCATCTGGCGCTCGCGAGCGCCATGCTCGACGATGCCCTGCGCTGGCGCGCCGAGGGCCCGCCGCGACCGCTGCTCCGAGGAGACGAGCTGGCAGGCGAGCTGGGGATTCCCACCGGTCCGCGGATCGGAGAGCTGCTCGAGGAGCTGGCCGCGGCGCAGTACGCCGGCGAGCTCGCCACGCGCGAGGATGCGCTCGATCGTGCACGTGCGCTCGTCGCCCGGTAGCCGCAGATGCCGCCGAGCTGCCGGCCAGCGGGACCGAGTGGTCCCTTCCGCTTGGCGTAGGATCTGGCTCGATGGCCGATCCGGACTGCATCTTCTGCAAGATCGTGGCCGGCGAGCTGCCCGCACGGATCGTCGACGAAGACGAGCGCACGATCGCGTTCATGGACATCGCGCCCGCCACACGGGGGCATGCGCTGGTGATCCCGCGCGCGCACAGCACCGACCTGCTGAGCGTCGACCCCGAGGACCTGAGCGCCGTGGCGCTCGCGACGCAGCGCCTCGCGCGCAACGCCAAGGATCGCCTCGGCGCCGCGGGTATCAACCTGATCAACTCCTGTGGCAGCGCCGCGTGGCAGACGGTCTTCCACTTCCACGTGCACGTGATCCCACGGTATGAAGGCGACCCGCTGAAGCTGCCGTGGGTGCCCGTCGCGGGCGATCGCGCGCAGATCGAGGTCGCGGCGCAGGAGTTGGCGGGGCGTTAGCGAAGTATTCAAACCGCGACATCGAGCATGTAGGCGTGTTGAATGACCCAGATGAAGAGACGCATATCCATAGCCGTGGTCGCGAGCATCGCGCTCGCGCTGGCGCTGCCCGCGCTCGCCCCCGCGACGCTGACGGAAGTCGGCGTGATCGGCACGACCACGCCCGCCACCGTCGCCAGCTGCCCAGCCACCCCGTGCCTCGCCGTCAGCCGCACGACCGGCTTCCAGGTGAAGGTCGGCTCGGAACGCAACGTGCTGAGCGCCCCGCGCGCGGGCACGATCGTCGCGTGGACGATCACGCTGGGCAACCCCACCGCGGCCCAGATCAAGTTCTTCAACGAAAACGAGGGTGGACCCGCTGAAGCCGGGATCGCGATCCTGCAGCCGCAGCGCAAGCCGAACCTCACGTACAAGCTCATCGCGCAGAGCCCGCTCGTCAAACTGCAGCCGTACTTCGGCAAGACCGCGCAGTTCCCGCTCGAAACGACGATCCCGATCAAGAAGGGCTACGTCGTGGCGCTGACCGTGCCCTCGTGGGCGCCCGCGCTGGCGCTCGGCTTCGGCAACGACACCTCATGGCGCGCCAGCCGTCCCAAGAGCGGCTGCAAGACGACCAGCGCTCAGACCACCCAGACGGCGATCGGCGGCGCGGTCCAGTACTTCTGCCTCTACCAGACCGCGCGGCTCACCTACAGCGCGACGCTGATCTCGACTCCCTGAGGAGCTAAGGGGCGCTGGCGCCGCCGGTTGGGCTGGCCGGCGTGTTCGTTTCGGCTTTCGTTTCGGGCGCCGCTTCTTTTTCGGCCGACGCGCCGCCGGACGCGCCAGACGTGCCAGCTTCGCCGGAGCCCGACGAGCTTTCGCCGCTTTCGCTTGCCGGCGTTTCGCTGGCCGAGGACGAGCTTTCGGTCGTTTTGGTCGTTTTCGTCGCGGTTGTCGACGTCGACGTGGTCTGCGCCGCCGCCGCTTCGGCGCTGGTGTTCGTCGGCGGTGAGATTTCGGGCGTGCTCTTGGGGACCGGGTCCGAGACGCTGCTGCCGCCGCACGCGCTCAACGCCAGCGCGCAGAGCAGCGTCGCGCCCGTGGCGAGCGCTGCGCGTGTGCTCACAACGGGCCCATGCGCCTTCCGCACGTGGGGCAGTCGTTGAGGTCCTTCTGCGAGTGCTGCTCGCACCACGGGCAGAAGCGCAGGTGCTCGACCGCCCATGGCAGCCGCGAGCTGGAGGGCGCGAGCGGCAGCATCTTGCCGACGACCTCCAACGGCTCGCCCGACTCGCGGTCGAGGTAGATCGTCTCGGGCTCCGCTTCGACCACGACCTCGCGCCCGCTGGCGGGGCTGCGCATCCGATAACGCTGTTTCGTGCTCACGCCCAAAACTCTACCTGAGCCGGTGGGGGACCGATCCGACGCGGATAGGCTGCGCGTCCGTGCGCGTGCTGATCTTCCACGGATACCTCCTGGACGGGACGGGGTCCAACGTCTACAACGCGCGCCTGGCCGCCGCGCTGGTGCGGCTCGGCCATGACGTGCACCTGCTCAGCCAGGACCGCCACCCCGAGCGCCAGCCGTTCGTCGACGCGATCGCGCGACTGGGACGGCGGCGCCCTGCGGGTACGGGAGCTCGACGGCGCGGGCGCGGCGGGCGGCGCGCGCCAGGGCGAGAGCGGCCGCGCGGACGGGGGGCGGGGACGATGCACGGTCTATCGCCCGGACATCGGCGGCCTGCTGCCGGTGTACGTGGCCGACCGCTACGAGGGGATCGAAGCCCGCACGTTCGCGCAGTGCAGCGAAGTGGAGGTCGCGCGCTACGTCGCCGCGAACGTCGCCGCGGTCGCGGAGGTGCTCGCGCTGACGGGGGCGCACGTGGCGCTCGCCAATCACCTGGTGATGGGTCCCGTGATCCTCGCGCGCGCTCTGGACGGCGCGATCCCGTACGCGGTCAAGGTTCACGGCAGCGCGCTGGAGTACACCGTCAAGCCGCAGCCAGAGCGCTTTCTCGGCCCAGCGCGTGAGGGCCTGGAGGGCGCGAGCGCGGTGCTTGTGGGCTCGCGCCACACTGCGGAGAGCCTGTGGCGTGCGCTCGGCGATGCCGAGCTGCCGCGCCGTACGCGCCTGGGTCCGCCGGGGGTGGACGTGGAGCGCTTCGCGCCCCGGGACCCAGAGCAGGCGGCCGCGGGGCTGCGAGCGCTCGCGGCGCGCATGCGCGCCGAAGCCGTCGCCTCGCCGGGCCGCGGCGGCGACGAGAAGGGCGCGAGCGACGGCGAGGGCGGAGATGGTTTCGCACGCGACGCGGGCGCCGCTGCGTCCGCGCTCGCACGGCTCGACCCGCACCGCGACGCGCTGGTCGCGTTCGTTGGCAAGCTGATCGTCAGCAAGGGCGTCGACCTGCTCCTCGCCGCGTGGCCGCTGGTGCTCGAGCGGGTGCCGCACGCGCGGCTCGTGATCGTCGGGTTCGGCGCCTACCGCGATGGGCTCGAGCGCCTGCGCGCGGCGCTGATCGACGGCGAGCTGGAGACTGCGCGCGAGATCGCCCTCGCCGGCACGGGCGCTGGAGGGAGAGCCCCTGCCGGCGCCTCCTCTGCGCCATCTGCTCGCGTTCCTGGACGGGCTTGCGGACGGCGAGCGCGATCGCTACCTGCAGGCGGCGCGCGGGCTCGACGAGCGACTGCTCATGACCGGGCGCCTCGACCACACGAGCTCGCGGACCTGCTGCCAGCCTGCGAGGCGGTGGTCGTGCCGAGCACGTTCCCGGAGGCGTTCGGCATGGTCGCTGCGGAGGCCGCCGCGTGCGGCGCGCTGCCAGTCAGCGCGGCCCACTCGGGTCTTGCGGAGGTCAGCGACCGAGCTCGCGCGCGCGGTTCCCGAGTCGGCCGCCGGCTGGCTGTCGTTCGCGATCGACGATCACGCTGTCCAGTCCCTCGCCGCGGCGCTCATCGGCTGGCTGCAGGCGGACCCCGAGACGCGCTCGCGCACGCGCGCCGGGCTGGTTTCGACGGTGCGCGAGCGCTGGTCCTGGCAGGGCGTGGCACGCGGCGTGATCGCCGCTGCGCAGGGCGAGCTGGACACGCTGCCCGAGCCATAGGAGCCCTCCCGGCAAGCGTCGTGCGGCGGCGCGCAAGATGCTGCTCGGCGCACCGCTGCTTCGGATAGTGTTCCGCCGTGAGTTTCTTGGAGGAGGGCCTCATCGTGCAGGGTGTCCCTGGGCGGGGTCGGCGCGCAGGGAGCGTCGGTCGTGCCGCGCACGCTGCTCGCTCCGCGGCCGCTGTCGGCGTGCTGGGCGCGATCGCGATCGGCGCGAGCGGCTGCGCGGTCAAGGGCGCGGACAACGCCAACCTGATCCTTGGCAAGCAGGCGTTCGTCGCCAAGTGCGGCGCCTGCCACACGCTCGCGCGCGCCGACACCAAGGGCATCGTCGGCCCCAACCTCGACGAAGCGTTCCGCACGAGCGTCGCCGAAGGGCTGCAGCGCAACGCGGTGCGCACGGTCGTCGAAGGCCAGGTGCAGAACCCGAATGCCGCGGGCTCGATGCCCGCGCATCTCGCAAGCGGCGCCACGCTCAGCGACATCGCCGCATACGTCGCGCAATCGGTCGACAAGTCAGGCAACGACACCGGCCTGCTGGCCAGCGCCGTCGAAGCGCCGGGCTCGGGCAAGCCGGCGGTGGAGAAGGCCGGCAAGCTCGACATCGACGCCAACCCGGCCGGCCAGCTCGCGTACACGGCCAGCAAGGCCGAAGCGACGCCCGGCGCGGTCACGATCACGATGGCGAACATGTCCGGCGTCTCGCACAACATCGCCATCGAAGCCGGCGAAAGCGGCGCCGCGGCAAAGGGATCGCCGATCGGCGCGAGCAGCTTCATATCGAAGGGCAGCACCTCAGTGACCGTCAACCTGAAACCGGGCAAGTACACGTTCTTCTGCCAGGCTCCCGGGCACCGCGCGGCCGGCATGTACGGCACGCTGACCGTCAAGTAGCTGACCGTCAGCCAGCAGCGGGAGCGCCGCGCGCTCGGCCCACGTGGCTCAGAGCAGCGCGCGCAGCACGACGATCAGCACCGCGATCACCGCGAAGACCGCGATCACGTAGAGCAGCAGCCGGAACGCCTCGCCCTCGGAGCGCAGCGGATTGCAGCACAGGCACGCCGCGGCTAGAGGATGTAGACGGTCATGTAGACGACGATCCACATGATGTCGACGAAGTGCCAGTAGATGCCCGGCACGTCCACACCGCGGTGCGAGTCGGGGCTGTAGTGCCCGCGGAAGGCGCGCACGGTGACGCTCGAGCAGGATCAGCAGGCCGATGAACACGTGCGCGCCGTGCAGCCCGGTGAGCGAGTAGAAGATCGTCTGCTGCGCGTGGTCCTGGGGGGCGAAGCCGATGTTGGCGTACTCGTTGATCTGGATGAACAGGAACGTGCAGCCGAGCAGGAACGTGGTGAGCATTCCCGCCTTGAAGCCGAAGCGGTTGCCGCGCTTGATCGCACGACTCGGCCCAGTGCAGCGTGAACGACGAGGAGATCAGGATCGCCGTGTTCACGCCCGCGACCTGAACCGGCAGGTGCGTTCCCGGCGCCGGCCACGGATCGCCTTCCGCGATGCGGATGAAGAAGTAGGCGGTGAAGAACGCCCCGAAGATCATCACCTCGGAGATGATGAAAAGCAGCATCCCGAGCAGCGGCGCTTCGACGCGCGAGCTGCTGGTTCGCCGGCGGCGGGCCGTGGTGCTCGCCGTGGGCGTGGCCGCCCGGATGCGCGATGCTGGCTGCCTCCACGCCGTGCCCGCTACGCGGCCGGAGCCGCGATCGTGGTGGCCTGCGGGTCGACGACCACGTGCTCGACCGGAGCCGGCGTCGGCGCCGCGCACGCGCTCGATCAGGTTCGAGCGCAGCCAGCCGGAGCGCTCGCCCGGGAGCGTTGAGATCACGACGTCGTCGACGCGGAACAGCTCCAGCGCGTTCATCGCCGCCGTGTACGGGTCGGGGTCGCCGATCATGCCCGAGCTGAGCAGCCCGGCGGCATTGCAGGCGGTCGAGCATCGTCGCCAGGCGCGCCCGTGCCTCGCGCGGCGCGCCGCCGCTGCCGTCCAGCTGCGGCACGACCGCGATGAACAGCTGCGCGCGGCTCCTCCGCGGCCTTCGCCTTCAGGTGCTCGATCAGCTCCTCGCCGGTGGAGGTCTTGTTGGCGATCACGAGCGTCACCCTGAACGGCAGCCCCTCCTGGTCGAGGTCGACGACGATGTGCTCGCACCGGCAGCCCGGAGGCGTTCTGGATGCGCTCGATCAGATCGCGCCGCAGCCAGCCCGAATGCTGGCCGGGTGCGTCGAGAGGATGATCTCGTCGGGCCGGTGAACGGCGACGGCGTCCATCGTCGCGCATGAACGGGTCGGGGTCGCCGACTTCGCCGGTGGCCTCGATGCCCTCGGCCGCGACGGCCGACAGCGCCAGGTCGACGCGCACCTGCGCCGATTCGCGCACGGCCTCGTCGTAGATCACGAGGCCCGCGGAGGGCTTGCGTCATGCGGCACGACCAGGCGGAAGCGAACGTCGCCCGCGGCCGCGCGCTCGCGCACGGCCTCCAGCAGCTTCGCGCCGCCGAGCGTGCGGTTGGCGATGACCAGGACTTCCTTCATCGGTTGTGCCTCCTCGTCATTGGCTTGGTGACCGCCGCTGCCTGCGCCCCCAACGGGGGTGTGCCCTTCAGGGTGCGCGATGCCCGCACCCGCGCCCACCGGCGTCGGGGTCGGCGCGAGAATGCCATGCACGGCGCCCGGGACGCCGTACTCGTAGGGCCCGCCCACGACCGTCGGCACGCGGTCGAAGTTGAAGATCGGCGGCGGCGAGGAGACCAGCCACTCGAGCGTCATCCCGCGCCACGGGTTGGCCACGCGACCTGGGTCCGCCGCGCCAGCTGGTGACCATGTTGTAGACGAAGATCAGCGTGCTCAGTCCGAGCGCGAAGCTGGCGATCGAGATGAACAGGTTGATGTCCGCGAACTGCGCCGCGTACGTGGCCACGCGCCGCGGCATGCCCTGCAGCCCGAGCGACGTGCATCGGCCCGAACGTCAGGTTCATGAAGATGAACGTGCTCCAGAAGTGCCATTTGCCCAGGCGCTCGTCGTACATTCGCCCGGTCATCTTCGGGAACCAGTAGTACACGCCCGCGAAGATCGTCATCAGCGAGCCGCCGAACAGCACGTAGTGGATGTGCGCGACGATGAAGTACGTCGAGCTGACGTGGATGTCGAACGGGATCATCGCGAGCATCACGCCGCTGATGCCGCCGAGCGTGAACGTCGTCAGGAAGCCCAGCGCGAACAGCATCGGCGTGTCCAGGCGCAGCACCCCTCGCCACAGCGTGGCGAGCCACGAGAACACCTTGATGCCGGTCGGCACCGCGATGATCGCGGTGGTGATCGCCATAGGGATGCGGATCCACAGCGCCATCCCGGAGGTGAACATGTGGTGCGCCCAAACGGTGAAGCCGAGGCCCACGATCGCCAGCAGCGAGAACGCCATCATGCGGTAGCCGAAGATCGGCTTGCGCGCCTTCACGGCGATCACTTCGCTGATGATCCCGAAGCCGGGCAACATCATGATGTAGACGGCCGGGTGCGAGTAGAACCAGAAGACGTGCTGGTACATCAGCACGTCGCCGCCCTTGGCCGCGTTGAAGAAGTTGAAGCCGAGCGCGCGGTCGAGCAGCACGAAGAACTGCGACGCGGCGATGAACGGCGTTGCGATCACGACCAGCAGCGAGGTCGCGAAGTTCGCCCACACCAGCAGCGGCATGCGGAAGAAGCTCATGCCCGGCGCGCGCATGGTGATGATCGTGACCAGGAAGTTGAGCGCGGTCATGATCGAGGAGGCGCCCGCGAACTGCACCCCGATCGAGAAGAACGTCTGTCCCGATCGGGCGCCGTGTCCGACAGCGGCGCGTAGGCGGTCCAGCCGTCCGCGAACGCTCCTCCCGGCGCCAGGAAGCTCAGCATCATGATCGCGCCCGCCACCGGCAGCAGCCAGAAGGACAGCGCGTTCAGCCGCGGGAACGCCATGTCCGGCGCGCCGATCATCAGCGGGATCACGAAGTTCCCGAGCCCCGCGAACACGGGGATGATGAACAGGAAGATCAGGATCGTGGCGTGCACCGAGAACAGGCCGTTGTAGGTGTTCGCGCTGACGAAGTGCGAGCCCGGCTGCGCCAGCTGCGCGCGCATCAGCATCGCCAGCAGGCCGCCCACGAGCAGGAAGAAGAACGAGTTGACCGTGTACTGGATGCCGATCACCTTGTGGTCGGTGTTGATGCGGAAGTAGTCCTTCCAGGTGTATGCGCCGTGTCCGGAGTGGTCCTCGGGCCGCGTCGGGCGGCCGGTCGCCCAGTAGAACCAGTAGTCGAAGCCGCCGATACCGATCAGGAACGCGATCGGCACGGCCAGCAGCGACACCGTGAGGATCGCTTCGCCGGAGAGGAAGTGGTGGTAGGTCGTGTGACCCGTGGACATGCGCACGAGCCACGTCAGCAGCGCCGCGAAGCCGACGCCGCCGACCATCAGCCAGCTCGCGCGGTAGAAGCCGGGCGCGCGCAGTTTCGCGGCCATCAGCGTGTCTCCCCGGAGCCTGTCATCTGTGTTGAGAACACTATCCGGTCGCTCCGCCGCCGGTTGAGCTGTTTCGTCGTGCCGGCGTCCAGCTGGCTCTTGATCCACGCGCGGAACCGTTCCGGCGTGACCACGTGCACGGTCGAGCGCATCAGCGAGTGGCCCACTCCGCACAGCAGGTTGCACTCGACCGGGTAGTTGCCGAGCCGGTCGGGCGAGGCCAGGTAGTGCGTGGTGATGCCGGGCACGACATCCTCCTGCAGGCGGAAGGCGGGGATGAAGAACGCGTGGATCACGTCCTTGGATCTCATGTTGAAGTACACGGACTCGTTGTCGGGCACGTACAGCTGGTAGCTGTTGATCGGCGGACCGCCCGTGACCGACGGCGGGTACTGGTAGGACCAGAAGAACTGCTGGCCGGTGACGCCGATCTGGATCTCGTGCGCCGGTTTCTTTTCGTTGTCGTGCAGCACCACGAACGAGTAGCCGACCATCGCCATCAGCAGCACGGTCGGCAGCGCCGTCCAGAAGACCTCGAGGCGGGTGTTTCCGTGTATCGGCGGCCCGTCCTTCAGCTCCTCGCCCGGCCGCATGCGGAACTGCCACACGCAGTACAGGATCACGCCCACGACGAGCACGAAGATCGGGATCGTCGCGATCACGAGCACGTGGTACAGGCGGTCGGTGTTGTGCGCCTGCTTGGACGCCTGCACCGGGAACCAGTGGATCTGGAAGCTGATGAAGATGCCCAGCGCGACCGCGATCACGCCCGCCACGATCGCGATCGTGAGCGAGCGCTGTCTAGACATGCGCACCTGCGCGTGCTGTACGCCGACGAGGTCGCGCCATCGCCGCGTGATCCACTGCCTACTCCCGCGCGTGATCCTAATGGCTGCGCCCGACGCAGATGAGCAATAGTTGCAAGCCTTGACTTGCGCCGCCGGCAGCCACTAGATTGAGGCAATCGTTGCAAGTGCTCTGAGGGAGCGCGAAAGGAGGCCATGCAGGTTCACGAAGGCATGAGCTGAGATGGTCCTCACGGTGGCGCCGGGCCATACGCTGCGAGCGGTCTCGAGGCTGATGGCCGAGCGAGAGGTGGGCGCCGCCGTGGTGATGGATCCCGATGGCAACGGCCCCGGGATCATCACCGAGCGCGACGTGCTCTTGGCGATCGGCGCCGGGCAGGACCCGGACCGCGAGCTGGTCGCCGACCATCTGACGCGCGACGTCGTGTTCGCCGCGCCAGACTGGTCACTGGAGGAGGCCGCCGCCGCAATGGTGCGCGGCGGCTTTCGGCATCTGATCGTCCTCGAACGGGGAGAGACGGTCGGCATCCTGTCGGTGCGCGACATCGTGCGCTGCTGGACGGACGATGGGGCGATCTGTCCGGTTCCCGGCAGGGTGGCCGTGGGGTGATGGGGAGGTGGCATGCCCGCGTTGGGGAGCGGGCCTGCCACCGCCACGGCCAGGGGGTCGGGGACGCGGCGCGGACCGGCGTCCTCAGTCGCTCGCGTGCGTAAGCACGCCACGCTCCTTGCGTCCTTGGTCCGCTTGGTCCTCGACCCCCTGGTGGGTCGAGCGCGGTCAGTGGCCGTCTAGCGGGAGCTCGTCGGTTTCGCGGATCGTGTCTTTGATCCAGCGGGCGACGCACACGACCGTGAGGATCACGCCCACGACCGTGAACTCGATGAACGTCGTCACGCCGACAAGCGCCAGCGTGATGCCCACCGCGGTCAGCAGCGGCAGGATGCTCGGGCCGGGAAGGTGGATCTCCTCGCCGACCGGCGGGACGTCTGGGTCGAGCGGGCTCATGACACGTACGCGGCGGCCACGATGAACGTGATGCCGAACATGAACAGGCTGATCGCGGCCACGATCAGTCCGGTGCGGATGTTCTTGCGTGCCAGTCGTCGGGTCATCATCGGGCGGAAGAATACCTCCTGGCTACAGATGCCGGTCGGCCACCATCGCGCAGAACATCAGCGCCAGATAGCCGAGCGAGTAGAGATACAGGCGCAGCGCCGAGCGGCGGTCAGCCTGCCGGTACAGGCGCACGGCCCCCGCGATGAAGCCGAGCCCGAGCGCCATCGAAGCAACGAGGTAGAGGACGCCGAATCCGCCTGCGCAGAACGGCAGCTGCGTGACCGCGTACAGCAGCACCGAGTACAGCAGGATCTGCCTGCGCGTCTCGGCCTCGCCGCGCACCACCGGCAGCATCGGCACATCGACCTTCGCGTACTCGTCCTTCATCAGCAGCGACAGCGCCCAGAAGTGCGGCGGCGTCCAGAAGAACACGATGAAGAACAGCATCACCGCCGTGCCGCTGACCGAGCCCGTGACCGCCGCCCAGCCCACCAGCGGCGGCACCGCGCCGGCGGCGCCGCCGATCACGATGTTCTGCGGCGTGCGCCGCTTCAGCCACACCGTGTACACGAACACGTAGCCGAGGAAGCCCGAGAACGACAGCGCCGCCGCGAGCGGGTTGACCGTGAGCGACAGCTCCAGCACCGACAGGCAGGCGAGCGAACAGCCGAACGCCAGCGCCGCGTTCGGGGAGATGCGTCCCGCGGGGATCGGCCGGTTGGCCGTGCGCTTCATGCGCGCGTCGATGTCGCGGTCGAACCAGTGGTTGACCGCGCCGGCGCCGCCCGCCGACAGGTAGCCGCCGAGGCACGTCAGCGCGACCAGCAGCGGCGAGGGGTCGCCCGCCACGTACATCGTCGCGATCGTCGTCAGCAGCAGCAGCGACTGGACCTTCGGCTTCGTCAGCTCCACGTAGTCGCTCAGCAGCCGCAGCGCGCGGGAGCTGCTCGGGTCGGCGGCGAGGCCGAGCGTCGGCGTGTCGATCGTCGGTGCTGCGCCCGTGGGTGGCGCGGGGCTCATTACAACCCGACCTGCGTGGCTCCCGCCGGGACCGTCGCCGGCCCGCGCTCGCTCGCGTCGCCCGAGCGGCGCTCGATCTCGCTGCGGATGTCCTTCATCGGCTCGTACGAGCGCACCAGCGGCACCACGTCGAAGTTGTTGACGGGCGGCGGCGAGCTCGTGAACCACTCCAGCGTGTTCGCCTTCCACGGGTCAGGCCCGGCGATTGCGCCCACTTTCAGGCTGCGCCAGGCGTTGATGACCGTCACGAGCACGCCCGTGCCCAGGATGAACGAGCCGATCGTCGAGATCAGGTTGTACAGCGCCAGGTGCCCCACGTCGGGATACTCGTACACCCTGCGCGGCATGCCGTCAAGCCCGATCACGTGCTGGATCATGAAAGTGATCAGGATGCCGAGGAACATCAGCCAGAAGCTCAGCTTGCCGAGGCCTTCGCCGAGCATGCGCCCCGTGATCTTCGGGAACCAGAAGTAGATCGCGCCGAAGATCGGCAGCACGGCGCCGCCCAGCAGCACGAAGTGCAGGTGCGCGACCACGAAGTACGTTTCGTTGACCTGCCAGTCGATCGGGAACGTCGCCAGGAACACGCCCGAGATGCCGCCGATCAGGAAGACCGCGATCGCGCCCGCGCAGAACAGCAGCGGCGTCTTGTATTCGATCGTGCCGCGCCACAGCGTCGCCACCCAGTTGAGGATCTTCACGCCGGTCGGCACCGCGATCAGGTAGGAGCTGAGCATCACGAACACCAGGATCGCCTCGGGGATCGGGGCGGTGAACATGTGGTGGGCCCAGGTGAGGAAGCCGAGGAACGCGATCGCCACGGTCGAGGCGGCGATCGCCTTGTAGCCGAAGATCGGCTTGCGCGCGAACACCGGCAGGATCTCGGAGATCACGCCGAAGCCCGGCAGCACCATGATGTAGACCTCGGGGTGGCCGAAGAACCAGAACAGGTGCTGCCACAGGATCGGCGAGCCGCCCTCGGCGGAGTCGAAGAAGTGCGTGCCGAAGTGCCGTTCGGTGAGCAGCATCGTGACCGCCGCCGCGACCACCGGCAGCGCCAGGATCAGCAGCACCGAGTACGTCAGCATCGTCCACACGAACAGCGGCAGCCGGCCCCAGCTCATGCCTCGGGCGCGCATGTTGGCGACCGTCGCGTAGAAGTTGATCGCGCCCACCAGCGAGGAGAGCCCGGTGAGGTGGATCAGGTAGATCCACGCGTCCTCGCCGCCGCTCGGCGAGTACGTGGAGTTCGCCAGCGGCACGAAGCTGACCCAGCCCGCTTCCGGCGGGTGCCAGAACACGGATGCGTAGAACACCAGGCCGCCGGCGAGCAGCAGCCAGAAGGACAGCGCGTTCAGGCGCGGGAAGGCCATGTCGCGCGCGCCGATCATCAGCGGCAGGAAGTAGTTGCCGAGGCCAGCCATCATCGGCACGACGAACAGGAACACCATCGTCGTGCCGTGCATCGTGAACAGCTGGTTGTAGATTTCCGGCGTCACCAGCGTGTTGTTCGGCGCGCCCAGCTGCAGGCGGATCATCAGCGCCTCGGTGCCGCCGAGGATGAAGAACACGAACGTCAGGACCATGTACATGATCCCGATCCGCTTGTGATCGGTCGTCGTTATCCAGCTCGTCCAGCCGCTGGACTCGCGCTCGGCGCGATGGGCGCTGATCTGGGGGATCGGGGGCTGCGTAGGTGGCCATTGGGTCCGCTGGTCTCCTCGATGTCCTAGGGGTTCTCGACGGCTCCGGCGCCGCTCAGCGCCTTGAGCTTGGTGCGCGCCTTGGCCGCTTCCGTGTTCGCTTCCGCGATCGCCTGCTTCTGGTGCGCAAGCCACGCTTCGAACTGCGCCGGCGGGACCGCCTTGACGGTGGCGATCATGCGCGCGTGACCGCGGCCGCAGAGGATCGCGCACTGCCCGCGGAAGATGCCGGGCTTGCTGATCTTGAACCAGGTGTAGTTGTGGTAGCCGGGGACCGCCTGGAACTTGCCGCCCAGTTCCGGCACCCACCACGAGTGCACGACGTCCGAGGAGACGATGTTCAGCGACACGGTCGTGTTCGTCGGCACCACCAGTTCCTCGTACGAGTACGGCGCGCCCAGGCCGTCCGGTTCGTTGGCGCCGGGGTACACGAACTGCCAGATGTACTGGCGGCCGATCACCGTGATGTTGAGCGCCTTGCCGTTCGGCGGCAGCTTCTGGTCGGTGCTCGCGTACAGCAGGTTCTGCTGTTCGCCGAGTTCTGCGCCGCCCGGGCCCGAGTTGGGCGGGTCCTGGACCGAGGACAGCTTCGCGAACGTGAGGATTGCCAGCGCCAGCAGGATCACCGCCGCCGCGACCGTCCAGCCGATCTCCAGGCGCGTGTTGCCGTGGATCTGCGCGGCCACCGCGCCCTTGCGCTTGCGGAACTTGATCATCGCGTACCCGAGCGCGCCCTCGACCGCGAAGAAGATCACGAGCGCGATGTACAGCGTGACCTTGTACAGGCTGTCGGTCGCCTGCGCGTTGGGCGACGCGCCGTGCGCGGGCGTGAAGAACGCGAGCGTTGAGGGGAGCAGGTGGCTCAAGGCGGCGGGGATTCTATTCAGGCCGGGGCGGGACGCGCTTGATGACGTTTGCCACGAGTGGCTCAGGCCCCCGAGAAGCGGGCGTCGCGCTTCTCCAGGAACGCCAGCGCGCCCTCCATGAAGTCGGCGCTGCCGGCCATCTCCTGCTGGATTCTCGCCTCCAGCTCGAGCTGCTCGTCCATGCGCCCGTACAGCCAGTTGTTGAGCTGGCGCTTGGTGCCCGCGTAGGAGCGCGTGGGCCCGGCGGCGAGGCGCACGCCGAGCGCCGCGGCCTCCTCGCGCAGGCGCTCGTCGGCCGCCACGCGGTTGATCAGCCCCCACTCGAGCGCCTGCTGCGCGGGCAGCCGCTCACCGAGCATCGACAGCTCGCTCGCGCGCGCCATGCCCACGCGCGTGGGCACGAACAGCGAGGAGCCGCCGTCGGGGACCAGGCCGATGTTCACGAACGCCAGCAGGAAGTACGCGCTCTCGGCCGCCACGATCAGGTCGCAGCAGAGCGCCAGCGAGCAGCCGATCCCCACCGCTGGCCCGTTCACCGCCGCGACCACCGGCTTCGGCAGCTCGCGGATCGCGTGCATGATCGGGTGGTAGCGCTCGGTCAGCGTCCGATACACGTCCGGCGTGCCCTCTGGCGTGGTCAGGCCGGTGAGGTCGCGCAGGTCCGCGCCCGAGGAGAACGCGCGCCCGGCGCCCGTGATCAGCACCGCGCGCACCGCGTCGTCCTCGGCGCTCGCACGCAGCGCCGCGAGCAGGTCGGCGCCCAGCTGCGCGTTCCACGCGTTCAGCGCCTGCGGCCGGTTCAGCTCGACCGTGGCCACGCCGTCGGACACGTACACGTTGACGCTCTCAAGCTGGATCTTCGGTTCGCTCATCGCTCTCCCTTGGCTCGATCTCGCGTTGATCCTATGGTGTGGGGCATGACACGTCCCGTGATCGGCATCTGCACCGCGCTCGAGCGCGCCAGCTGGAGCGTGTGGGACCAGCCCGCGGCGCTGCTTCCGCTGAACTACATCGAGGCCGTGCAGCGCGCCGGCGGGCTCGTGGCGATGCTCCCGCCCGACCCGCTGCTGGCGGAGGACCCCGCGCAGGCGCTCGCGCTGATCGACGCGCTGATCCTCGCCGGCGGCGCCGACATCGACCCCGCTGCCTACGGGCAGAAGACACACCCGGAGACGATCGGCACTGTGCCCGAGCGCGACGCGTTCGAGATCGGACTCACGCGCGGCGCGATCGAGCGCGACCTGCCGGTGCTCGGCATCTGCCGCGGCATGCAGCTGATCAACGTCGCCTGCGGCGGCACGCTGCTGCAGCACCTGCCCGAGCGCTTCGGCCACAGCGAGCACCGGCGCGTGGTGGGCTCCTTCGACGGCGCCGAGCACGACGTCATGCTGACCGAGGGCTCGCTCGCGGCGAGCGCCGCCGGGGAGGTCGTGCACACGACCAAGTCCCACCACCACCAGGGCGTCGACCGGCTGGGGGAGGGGCTGGTGGTGAGCGGCATCTCGACGTTCGACGAGCTGCCCGAGGCGATCGAGTGGGGGGGCGGGCCATCCGATCGTCGCTTCGTGCTCGGCGTGCAGTGGCACCCGGAGGCGGACGTCGCGAGCTCGGTCGTCGGCGCACTGGTGAGTGCCGCGCTCGACACGCGCGTGGTGGAGTGACAGGACCGGCGCTCGCTGCGTAGCGGCGCTTCGCGGCGTCGACGGTCGCCGGTTGGCGACCGGTGGCTACATATACTCACCGCCCTGTGCGGCTGTCGAGGGCGATCAGAGCAACCGCCTGGGCGATGGTGGCGGCGGGGGTCGCGGCGCCGCTCGTGCGCAAGCGCGTGAACGCGCCACCGGCGCTCGTGCAGGCGGTCGCGTTCGCCGCGCCGGTGGGGCTGAGCGTGGCCGTGCGCCGCTCGCGCGGGCGCGACGTGGCGGTCTGCGCGCTGCAGATGTGGGCGTACCTGGCGGCGTACAAGTCGCCGCACGACGACCCCGAGGTGCAGCGGACGCGCGTGCACGTCGACTACCCGATCGCCGCCGATCGCGTGCTCGGCCTCGGCGAGCTGCCGAGCGTGCGCCTGCAGCGGACGCTGGCCGGGCGCGGCGCAACTCCGGAGGACTGGACGACGCTCGACCGCGTGCTCGTGTGGGCGCACTGGAGCTGGTTCCTCGTCCCGCACGGCACGGTCGCCTACATCCTCGCGCGCCACCCCGAGCGCTTCCCGCGCGCGGCGCTGCTCACCTATGCCGTGTTCGACATCGGCGCGAGCGTGTACTGGCTGGCGCCCACGGCGCCGCCGTGGTACGCGGCCGAGCTCGCCGCCGAGCGCGGCAGTCAGGCGCCGGCGGTCAGGCGCATGATGGTCGAGTACGGGGAGCTGTTCTGGAGAGACGGCTGGGGCTCGCTCTACAGTGTGTTCGGAGGCAATCCACTGGCCGCGATGCCCTCTCTTCACTTCGCCACATCCGTGATGGCTGCGCTCCTGCTCGCCGAGCTGGGGCCGGTGGCGGGCGCGCTCGGCTGGGGCTACGCCGCGACGCTCGGATTCGCGCTCGTCTACCTGGGGGAGCACTACGCGATCGATCTGGTCGCGGGCGCGGCGCTGACCGGGGCGGTACGCCGCCTGGCGCCGCGCGCGGGGACGGCGTTCACGCGAATCGGACGCGCGGTCGCGGCGCTGGAGGGGATCGCACACGAGACGGCCTGAGGGAGGAGGTGAGCACGATCAACACGCAGTGCGGCGAGCGACGTGAGGTCACCGAGAAGCAGGAGGAGGAGCAGCAGGAGCGCCCGGACTCGCGCCCGCGGGTGCGGGGCGGCGGCGAGGACGAGATGCCGCGCGTGCTGCTCACGCGCCGCCAGATCGTCGCCTTCGCAGCGTTCATCCTGCTCGGCGTCGGCTTCCTGTACTTCGTCCTGCCAAAGCTCACCGGCGTCGGCAAGACCGTGCACCACATCGAGGGCGGCGACAAGTGGTGGATCGCCATCGGCGTGCTGCTCGAGGCGCTGTCGTTCGCCGGCTACGTGGTCCTGTTCCGCTCGGTGTTCGTGCGCGAGGCCGACGGGCCCGGACGCATCGGCTGGCGCGCGAGCTATGAGATCACGATGGCGGGACTTGTCGCCACGCGGCTGTTCGCCGCCGCGGGCGCGGGCGGCGTCGCGCTGACCGCCTGGGCGCTGCGCCGCTCGGGCATGTCGCCGCGCCTGGTGGCGTGCCGGATGGTGGCGTTCATGGTGCTGCTGTACGTCATCTACGCGGGCTCGCTGCTGCTCGACGGCGTCGGTCTGGGAATCGGCCTGTTCCCCGGCGGCGGCTCGTTCGCGATCACGATCGTGCCCGCGATCGTCGCCGCGATCCTGTTCGCTGTCGCCGGCGCGATGGCGCTGCTGCCAGGCGACCTCGAGCGGCGTCTGGACCGCTGGGCGTCCGGCTCGGGCCGCTTCGCGCACTGGGTCGCCCGCGCGGTCGCCGTGCCGGCGCTCGCGGCCAGCGGCGTGCGCACGGCGATCGCGCTGATCCGCTCTCGCGACGCGGGACTGCTCGGCGCGCCCGCGTGGTGGGGCTTCGACATCGCCGTGCTGGGGGCGATGTTCCACGCGTTCGGCTCGCCGCCGCCCTTCACCGTCATCTGGATGGCGTACTTCGTCGGCATGCTCGGCAACCTGCTGCCGCTCCCCGGCGGCCTCGGCGGCGTCGAGGGCGGCATGATCGGCGCGCTCGCCGCGTTCGGCGTCGACTTCAACCTGTCGGTGCTCGCCGTGCTCTCCTACCGCGGGATCTCCTTCTGGCTGCCCACCGTGCCCGGGGTGGTCGCCTACTTCCAGCTGCGGCGCACGGTTGCGCGCTGGCGCGGCGAGCAGAGCGCTCTACCGGCCTCCCCGGCGGCCTCGCAGGCGCTATACTTTACAAAGTAAAGCGGCCCTCGGGGGCCGCGTGGGAAAGCGACCAGGAGACCAGATGAGCGACGTCGCATCGTCATCGAAGGTGGAGAACGTGATCATCGTCGGCAGCGGGCCCGCCGGCTACACAGCCGCGCTGTACACCGCGCGCGCGAACCTGAACCCGCTCGTGGTCGAGGGCTTCGCCTGGGGCGGGCTGCTCCAGCAGACGACCGACGTCGAGAACTACCCCGGCTTCCCCGACGGCGTCATGGGCCCGGAGATGATGCAGAAGTTCCGCGACCAGGCCGAGCGCTTCGGCGCGCGCCTCATCACCGACCAGGCCGACCGCGTCGAGCTCTCCAGCGAGCTCGGCGGCGTGCACCGCGTGTGGGTGGGAGACACCGAGCATCGCGCGCGCACCGTCGTGCTCGCCATGGGCGCCGAGCACAAGAAGCTCGGCGTCATCGGCGAGGAGGAGCTCTCCGGCCGCGGCGTCAGCTACTGCGCCACGTGCGACGCCGCGTTCTTCCGCGACGCCGCCACGGTCATCGTCGGCGGCGGCGACTCCGCCATGGAGGAGGCCATCTTCCTGTCCAAGTTCGCCTCCAAGGTCGCGATCGTGCACCGCCGCGACGAGTTCCGCGCCTCCAAGATCATGCTCGAGCGCGCGCGCGCGCAGTCCAACGTCGAGTTCTTCACCCCCTACACCGTCAAGGAGCTCGTCGCCGGCGAGAACGGCGCGCTCGGCCACGCCACGCTCACGAACACCGAGACCGGCGAGGAGCGCCAGCTGCTCGTGTCCGGCGTGTTCATCGCCATCGGCCACGAGCCGCAGTCCGAGCTCGTGCGCGGGCAGGTGGACGTCGACGAGAACGGCTACGTCGTGACAGAGGGCAAGTCCACACGCACGAAGCTACCCGGCGTGTTCGCCGCGGGCGACCTCGTCGACCACACCTACCGCCAGGCGATCACCGCCGCCGGCTCCGGCTGCCAGGCGGCGCTCGACGCCGAGTGGTATCTGCGCGACACGCCCGGCATCCCGGTGCCGGTGGGTATGCCGCTCGGCGACCCCGCCGAAGCGCAGTGGGCGCCCGCCGCAGCCGAGCAGTAGGAGCCCTCAGCGTGGCGGCGTAGGCGTCAGGGCTCGCCGGCGCCGGCGCTCGCCGCGGCTGTGCGGCCGAACTCCGCCTGGCGCCACGGCAGGCGCCGCTGCAGCGCCGGGTGCTCCACGAAGCGCCACAGCAGGTCCGCGCTGACCAGCGTCGCCACCGTCACGCCGACGAGCATCAGCGCGAACGTCGTCTTCACGCCGTGGCCGTGGCCGACACGCGCCAGCACGTGCGTCATCAGGCCCAGATGGATCAGGTAGATGCCATACGAGCGCTCGCCCAGCCAGTTCATCACGCGGTTGTCCAGCACCCGCCAGCAGCCGCCATTTGCCCACTGCAGCGTCAGTGGCGCGGCCAGCATCGCGCCGCAGCCCAGCGTCACGAAGATCAGACGCAGCCCGTAGCCGCTGACGGGCAGCGAGATGAACACGCCGAGCAGCACCAGACACAGGCCGAGCAGCGCCCACGACCACGCGCGCCCGGTACCGGCACCGCGCAGGCGCGGCGCCGCAAACGGCTCGATCGCCGCCAGCGCCACCCCCGGGATGAACGCGAACAGATAGTCAGCGATGTTGTACGTGAGCGTGATCGGGTTGCCGATGTCGTGCTTGAACTGGAGGCTCAGCGCGTACGCCGCCGCCAGCACCGTCAGCACGATCGCAAGGCGCTGGCGCGGCGTCGTGCGCAGCCGCCGGCCCGCCCACATCGACAGCAGCGACGCGAGCGGGATCACGATGTAGAACGCCACCTCCAGATCCAGCGTCCACGCCTGGCCCATCACGTTGATCGCCGGCGTCGGGTGGTAGTTCTGCACGAACAGGTAAACCGTCGCGAGGCCTCCCACGCCGCCTTCGAAGCGATCCCACACCGCGTATACGGTCGTCACCACCCAGAACGCCGGGATGATCCGCAGCGCCCGGTTGCGCGCGTAGCGCGCGATCGACGGGTACGGCGTGCCAAGCAGGTACGCCGCCAGGAACGTGCGCGTCAGCAGGTAGCCCGACAGCGCGAAGAAGATGTAGATGCCGGAGCGCATGTTCACGAACTCCGCCGCCAGCGGCCCGAAGATCGGCTTGAACTGGCTCGGCGTGCCTTCGCCCGTGACCGCCTTCGCGTTGTTCCACAGCAGCGTCGCTATCGCCGCGTGGAACACCAGCACCGACATCGCCGCGATCGCGCGCAGCGCGTTGCCCGCCGCGAAGCGGCGCGGCACCGCGTCGCTGACGCTCGCTGCTGCGTCGGGCGCGCTCATACTGCACAGATTCGGCACACGGCCGGTCCTGCCTTTAGCCGGGCAGGCGTTTGCCGAGCGCGCCCTCCAGCTCCAGCAGCCAGCGCTTGCGCTCCAGGCCGCCGCCGTAGCCGCCCAGCGCGCCGCCCGTGCGCAGCACGCGATGGCACGGGATCACGATCGGGATCGGGTTCGAGCCCAGCGCGTTGCCCGCCGCGCGCGAGCCGCGCGGGCTGCCCGCGTCCGCCGCCACCTCCGCGTACGTGAGCACGCCGCCGTAGGGGATGTCCCACGTGATCCGCAGCACACGCTGTCCAAACGGGGCGATCAGCGTCCAGTCGAGCGGCATCTCGAACTCGCGGCGCGTGCCGCCGAAGTACTCGTCGAGTTCCCGCCGCAGTGGCTCCAGCGGCGCCGCCGACTCCACGATCCGCGGCGAGATGCGCCGCGCCAAGCGCTCCAGCACCGTGTCCACATCCTCCTCCGGGAACGCCAGGCGCACCAGGCCGCGGCTCGTGCTCGCCGCCAGCAGCGTGCCGAACGGGGAGTCCACGGGGGCGTACGTGATGTCCGCGAGGCCCTCCGCCGCGATGCGCGCGCTCACCCGGGCGGCCGCGGCCGCCGCGGGACTCGCCGCCGCGTGGGTGCCGCCAATGGCGGCGTCGCCGGCCGTGGACGCGGCCGCAAAGGCGCCGCCGGCCGCGCGTTCGTCGGCGCCGCGACGCAGCGCCTCCTCGACCACGCTCACCTCGCCGCTCGAGCTCTCGCTCATACGCTCACCGCCTCTCTCAGCTTCGTCAATCCCTCGTGCAGCGAGCGCCGCGCCGCCTCCTCCGAGCAGCCGATCGCCGCCGCGATGTCGCGATGGGGGAGATCCGCCACGTAGCGCAGCACCACCGCCGAGCGCTGGCGCGGCGGCAGTCCCTCCACGGCGCTCCACAGCGCCTCGTCGCGCGCCTGCGGCGACGCCGCCTCGCGGCCGTCCACCGCCGCCACGTCCTCCACCGGCAGCGCCCTGCGCCCGCGCGCGCGGTGCGCGTCCAGCGACTTGCGGTGCGCGATCGTCAGCACCCACGCCCGCAGGTTGGAGTCGGCCCGCAGCCGCGGATACGCGCGCAGCGCCGCGATGAACGTCTCCTGGAAGCAGTCCTCCGCCTCCACCGGCCCCACCGAGGAGACCAGGAAGCGCCACACCGACTCGCGGTGCGCGTCCAGGAAGCGCTGGAAGGGGGGCAGGCCGCCCGCCGCGCCCTTCGCGCGGGGACCGCTGCGAATGTGGGTGGTGACGGTGCCGCTCACGCTCGTAGAACGTGGCACGTCCCGCAGACGTGAGGCGCGGTCACTCCTCGTACTCGAAGAACCCCGCACCCTCCGCTCTTCCAAGCCGTCCCGCGCTCACCAGCCGTCGCAGCGCCGGCGCCGGGCGGTAGCGCTCCTCGCGGTACTCCTCGCACAGCGCGCTCAGCACCCCCAGCACGTGGTCCAGCCCGATCGCGTCCGCCCACTCCAGCGGGCCGCGCGGGTGGCTCAGCCCCAGCACCATGCCCGCGTCGATGTCGCGCGCGCTGCCCACGCCCTCGCCCAGCGCGAACGCCGACTCGTTGATCACCTGGCACACGATCCTGCCCAGCACCAGGCCAGGCGCGTCGCCCACCCACGCCACGTGCTTGCCCAGCGCCGCGAAGAAACGCTCCGCGCGCGCCGCCGCCACCGGCGAGGAGGTCTCGCTGCGCGTCAGCTCCACCATCCGCGAATCGCGCAGCGGCGGCAGCGCGTGGAAGCCCACCGCGCTGCCCTCCGGGTCGAGCGCCGACAGCGACCCGCGCGCACACAGCACCACGTGCGCGCCGCCCTGCGGCGGGTTGCCCGCGCCGCGGCGCTCCGGGCGGCCATCCGGCGCCATGCCCGAGCCGCGCTCGCGGTCCGGCACGGCGTCGCAGTCCAGCACCAGCGCCGGCAGCACGCCGCCCGTCGGCGTGTGCGGCGAGCGCACCTCGTAGCCCGCCGCGCCCGCCGCCTCGCGCAGTTCGTCCGCGAGCACGCCCGCGCCCGCGATCACCACAACGCCTTCGCCGTCCGCCCGCGCCGCGTCCGGCGGCGAGGCGGGGTCCTCCGGGCGGTGCTTGCCTTCACCGCCGTACTCGTAGTAGCCGCTGCCGCTCTTGCGCCCGTAGCGGCCCGCCGCCACATAGCGCGCCGCGATCATCGACGGCCGCCAGCGCGGCTCGCCAAAGCTCTGCTCGTAGAAGCTCTTTGAGATCTCGAAGCCCGTGTCCACGCCCACCAGGTCCATCAGCTCGAACGGGCCCATGCGAAAGCCGCCCTCCATGCGGCAGATGCGATCGATCGTCTGCACGTCGGAGATCTGCTCCTGCAGCAGGCGCAGCGCCTCCAGCCCGAACGGGCGGTTGCAGCGGTTGACGATGAAGCCCGGCCCGTCCTTCGCCACGATCACCGTCTTGCCCATCGCCGCGCCCGTCGCCAGCGCCGTCGCCAGCGCCTCCTCCGAGGACTCCACGCCCGCGATCACCTCAAGCAGGCGCATCAGCGGCGCCGGGTTGAAGAAGTGCATCCCCACCACGCGCTCCGGGTGGCTAGCGCCCGTCGCGATCGCCGTCACCAAGAGCGATGACGTGTTCGTCGCGAGCACGCAGCGCTCGCTCACGATCTCCGACAGCTTCGCGTACAGCTCGTGCTTGAGCTCCAGGCGCTCCGGCGCCGCCTCGATCACCAGCTCGCAATCCGCCAGCGCCGCCATGTCGCCCACCGGCTCGAGGCTCGCCGCCGCCTTCGCCGCCTGATCCTCGCTCAACCTGCCCTTCGCCGCTTCCTTCGCCAGGCCGTCGCGCGCGCCCTGCACGCCCTTCTCGAGCGCCTCCGCCACCGGGTCGAACAGCAGCGTGCGCGCGCCCGAGCGCGCCGCAAGTTGCGCGATGCCGGAGCCCATCGTGCCGGCCCCCAGCACGCCGATGACGGCCGCCGCGCGGCCCCCGCCGGCGGAGCCGGCCCTCTCATCCTCCTGCAGTTGCGTGTGATCTGACATGCGAATCGCTCCCCGAGCGGGCGCTCAGGAGGGCACGAGCGCGTTGACGCCGGTCATCGCGCGACCGATCAGCATCTGCTGGATCTGCGAGGTGCCCTCGTAGATCGTCGTCACGCGCGCATCGCGGAAATAGCGCTCCACCGGGTGGTCGTCCACGTAGCCCGCGCCGCCGTGCACCTGGATCGCCAGGTTCGCGCATTCGAGCGACGCCTCCGTCGCGTGCAGCTTCGCGATCGACGTCTCCAGGCTGTTCGGGCGGCCCTTGTCCTTGAGGAAGCCCGCGCGCCACGCCAGCATCCGCGACGCGTCCGTTTTCAGCACCATTTCCGCGATCATCGCCTGCACCAGCTGGAAGCTCGCGATCGGTTTGCCGAACTGCTCGCGCTCCTTCGCGTACTTCACCGACTCCTCCACGCAGCCCTGGCAGATGCCCACCGCGCCGCACGCCACCGAGTAGCGACCCGACTCCAGGTTCGACAGCGCGATTTTGAAGCCGTCGCCGACGTTGCCCAGCAGCTGCTCGTCTGACACCTCCACGTCTTCCAGCGAGATCGACGCCGTGTCCGATCCGTGCAGGCCCATCTTGTGCTCGATCGTCTGCGTCGTGAAGCCCGGATGGTCGGTGTCCACCATGAAGCACGCGATGCCCTTGTAGCCCAGCGCCGGGTCCGTCTGCGCGAAGATCAGCGCCACCTTCGCGTAGCTCGCCATCGAGATCCACATCTTCGCGCCGTTGATCACCCAGCCGGAGTCCGTCTTCTTCGCGCGCGTCTTCTGGTTCGCCGCGTCCGAGCCCGTGTCCGGCTCCGTCAGGCCGAAGCAGCCAAGCCACTCGCCCGAGCACAGCTTCGGCAGGTAGATGTGCTTCTGCTCCTCCGTGCCGAACTTCAGGATCCCCGAGCACACCAGCGAGGTCTGCACCGACACGACCGTCCTGATCGAGGAGTCCGCGCGCCCGATCTCCTCGACGACCAGGCCGTATGACAGGTAGTCCAGGCCCGCGCCGCCGTACTGCTCGGGGACGATCGCGCCCAGGTAGCCCTGGTTGGCGATCTTCTTCACCATCTCCAGGTCGAAGTGGTGGTTGCGCGCGTTTTCGCGCGACTGCACCACGATCTCCTTGTCGGCGAACTCGCGCGCCGTGTCCTTGATCAGGCGCTGCTCGTCGCTCAGGTCGAAGTCCATCGCTCTCCTATCAGGTGTGTGTGTTCGCTTGCGTGTGGTGTATAGCCATGGCTATACACCCGGTGCCTTGGGAGTCGTCCAGGGGGCCTCGATGCGTCGCTCGATCTCCTCGGCGATGCCGTCGATCGGCAGGCGCTCCTGCGCCAGCGAATCGCGGTCGCGCACTGTGACAGTCCGGTCCTCGAGACTCATATGGTCGATCGTAATGCACAGCGGCGTACCGATCTCGTCCTGGCGGCGGTAGCGCTTGCCGATCGCGCCGCCCGCGTCGTACTCGGACTGCACGCGGCCGCGCAGCGCGTCGTGCACCTCGCGCGCGAGCTCCGGCTGGCCGTCCTTGCTCACCAGCGGCAGCACCGCCGCCTTCACCGGCGCCAGGCGCGGGTGCAGCCGCAGGACAGTGCGCACCTCGCCCGCGCCCGTGCCCTCACGCTCCACCACTTCCTCGTCGTACGCGTCCACCAGGAACGCCAGCGTCGCGCGGTCAGCGCCCGCCGCCGGCTCGATCACGTGCGGCACGTAGCGCTCGCCCGTCGCCTGGTCGAAGTACTCGAGCTTCTCGCCCGAGAACTTCGCGTGCTGGGTCAGGTCGAAGTCGCCGCGGTTGGCGATGCCCTCGAGCTCCGACCAGCGGGCTCCGCCGTCGGAGACGGTGGACGGGAACAGGTATTCGACGTCGCTCGTTCCTGAGGAATAGTGCGAGAGCTCGTCCGGGTCGTGCGCCCTCAGGCGCAGGTGGTCGGGGCGGATGCCCAGGTCGACGTACCAGCGCTCGCGCTCGGCCAGCCAGTGCTCGAACCACTTCTGCGCCTCGGCGGGCGGCACGAAGAACTCCATCTCCATCTGCTCGAACTCCCGCGTGCGGAAGATGAAGTTGCCCGGCGTGATCTCGTTGCGAAACGACTTGCCCACCTGTGCGATCCCGAACGGCGGTTTCTTGCGCGAGAACTGAAGCACGTTCTTGAAGTTGATGAAGATGCCCTGCGCCGTCTCCGGGCGCAGGTACGCGGTCGCGCCCGACTCCTTCACCGGGCCGATCGTCGTTTCGAACATCAGGTTGAAGTCGCGCGCCTCCGTCAGGTCGCACTCGTCCGTCTCGCCCGGGTGCTTCGACGGTTTGCGCCCGCACGCAAGCTCCGCCAGGTGGTCGGCGCGGAAGCGCTGTCCGCACGTCTTGCAGTCCACCAGCGGATCGGTGAAGCCCGCCAGGTGGCCCGACGCCTCCCACACCTTCGGGTGCTGCAGGATCGCCGAGTCGATCGCCACGATGTCGTCGCGCTCCTGCAGCATCGCGCGCCACCACTCGTTCTTGACGTTCGTCTTCAACAGCACGCCGTAGTGGCCGAAGTCGTACGTCGAGCCGACCCCGCCGTAGATCTCCGAGGAGGGGAACACGAAGCCGCGGCGCTTGCACAGCGCCACGATCTTCTCCATGGTCACGACGTCGTCGCTCACGGCGTGGATGCTATTCGAGCGCAGCGGTGGCTACGCTGCGCGCCGTGGCGCGGGTACTGATCGTGGCTGGGGGATGCCGGGGGCGGCGCCTGGCCGAGGCGCTCGCGGGGGAGGGGCACGCGGTGCGCATCACCACGCGCAGCGAGGCCGGGCGCGCCGCGATCGAGGCCGCCGGCGCCGAGTGCTGGATCGGCACGCCCGACCGGCTCGCCACGCTGCGCGGCTCGCTCGAGAACGTCACCGTCCTGTGCTGGCTGCTCGCCACCGCCAGCGGCACGCCCGAGGAGCTGGCCGCGCTGCACGGCTCGCGCCTGGAGTACTTCATGACGCAGGCCATCGACACGACCGTGCGCGGGGTCGTGTACGAGGCGCGGGGACCGGGCGACGCGGCGGATCTGCTGGCGAGCGGCGAGCGCGTCGTGCGCGAGCTGGCCGAGCGCAATTCGATACCAGTCGCGTTCCTCACTGCCCAGCCTCTCGACGTCGAGGACTGGCTTGCCGATGCTCGCGGCGCGGTCGCGTCGCTGCTCGGTGCCTGAGGCGCCGCAGAGGTCAAGCCCGCGCGCCGTCCGGCCGATGACTGTCTGGTCATGGGCAACGAACGCTCACGTGTTGGTCTGGTGGTCGCCGCCGTCGGAGCGATCGTGCTCGCCGTCTCGGTGTTCCTGCCCTGGTACGGGGTCAGCTTCACCGAGTCCGGCATCGCCGCCGCTCAGCAGGCCGGTCAGCAGGTGATCTCCGAGTTCGGCAACGCCAAGCTGCAGGCATCCGCCAGCGGCCTGGACTCGAGTCTCGCGGGACTCGCGGGGCAGCAGGTCGGCGCCCTGACAGCGCACCAGGCGTTCAAGTACATGAGCATCCTGCTGCTCGTCATCGCCGGGCTCGCGCTGCTCGACGTGCTGCCGCCGCTGGCCCGCTCCGGGCCCTCGATCCCCGGCGGCGCGGGCGGCTCCGCCGCGCTGCTCGGCACGATCGCTGCGGCGTGCGTGCTGTTCAGGATGGTCGAGCGGCCGGAAGCCTTCGAAGGCGTCGTGTCGCTGTCGCTGCGAGAGGGCGTGTGGCTCGCGCTGCTCGGCTCCGTGGCGATCATCGTCGGGGGCATGTGGCCGCGGGTGGCCGGGGCTCCGGCCGGCCCTGACGTGACGCACGAGGACATCTGGTCCTCGCTCTCGGGCTGGACTCCAGGCACCTGAGCGCCAGCCGCGAACGCAGCCTCGCGGGCCCTCCGACGACCGGACTCGTACACGCCGTCGCGCACCGGCTCGCACGCCCCGGCGCGCTATATTGAACGGTAATCCCCAAAAGCCGATCAGGATTACTAGAGAAGGGCGGTTTCACCGATGACGCTGCAACTTGGCGACGTAGCACCCGACTTCGAGGCCGACACCACCGAGGGACGCATCAAATTCCACGACTGGATCGGCGACTCTTGGGCGGTGCTGTTCTCGCACCCCAAGGACTTCACCCCCGTGTGCACGACCGAGCTCGGCTACATGGCCAAAGCCAAGCCCGAGTTCGACGCGCGCGACACGAAGATCATCGGCCTGTCCGTCGACGCGCTCGACAACCACGAGAAGTGGGCCAAGGACATCGAGGACACGCAGGGCACCGCCCCCAACTACCCGATCATCAGCGACAGCGACTTCAACGTGTCAAAGCTCTACGGCATGCTGCCCGCCAGCACCTCCGGCGACCCCACCCAGCGCACGCCCGCCGACAACCAGACGGTGCGCAACGTGTTCGTGATCGGGCCCGACAAGAAGGTCAAGCTGATCCTCGTCTACCCCATGACCACCGGGCGCAACTTCGACGAGGTGCTGCGCGTGATCGACTCGCTGCAGCTCACCGCCGACCACAAGGTCGCCACGCCCGTCAACTGGAAGCGCGGCGAAAAGGTCATCATCGCCGGGTCGGTCTCAAACGACCAGGCCAAGGAGATCTACCCGGACGGCTGGGAGGAGCCGCGGCCTTACATCCGGCTCGTGCCGCAGCCGGGTTAGTGGTTGGCGGCCGTGCGAGCATCCGTGGACGGCTTTCGCCGCCCCCGGATGTTCTCCCGGTCGCTTGACACGAGAGCCTGTCACGGGGTCACGCTGCCGGTTGGGGCTCAAGCTGAGCTGGGGACGAGCGCGAGGCGACCGTCGGGTGCGGCGCTTTGCAGGCGCTCGAGCAGGTGCTCGAGGATGCGGGCGGTGGCGCCCCAGATGACGTGACCTTCGAGCACGTAGGCGTCGGTTTCGAACGTCATCCCGCGACGTTCGATCTGGGTGGTCGTTCTGCTCGCGCGGACGTCCTCCAGCGGTAGCTCCAGTACCGCATCGACCTCGCGTGCCGACGGCTGCCAGGCGACGCCCTCGGGGATCACGCCGACGAACGGATGGATCACATAGTTGGTGGCGAACGTTGAGGTTTCGGGCAGCGCTCCCAGCAGATCGACCTGCTCGCGCATCAGGCCGATCTCCTCCTCGGCCTCGCGCAGCGCTGTGGTCGCCAGGTCGGGATCCTCGGCGTCCCTGCGGCCGCCGGGAAACGAGATCTCGCCGGCGTGGCGGCGCAGGTCGGCGCGGCGGCGCGTCAGCACCACGTGGGGGGTCGTGCGCGTCGCCGGCAAGGAACAGCGGCACCAGCACGGCCGCCGCGACCGGCTCGCCGGTCTGCGGCCGACGAGACGCCGGCGGGGGAGGGGTCAGGCGGCCAGGTGGACGCGCTCAACGCGCTCCTGGAACATGACCTCGCCGTCGAGCGCGCGGTGCACGGGGCACTTGGCGGCGATCACGCGCAGGCGTTCCACCTGCTCCTCGGGAAGGTCGTCCGGCAGGCGCATCACAGCTGGAACTTGGTCGGGCAGCCGCGCTCCGCGGGGCTGTACTCGACGTCCACCTCCACGTGGCCGATGTCCCAGCCCTTGCGCGCCGCGTACATCTCCATCGTGATCGCCGTGCACGACGCCAGGCTCACCGCCAGCAGCTCCTGCGGATCCGGCCCGGCGTCATCGCCGCCCGCGTCCAGCGGCTCGTCGACCGTCATCTGGTGGTCGCGAACCTGAACCGTGTGCCTGAATGTCGCGCCATCGCGCCGCGCTGTGGCCTTCATCCGTGTGAGCCCTGGCGTCTGAGTCATCTCGATCCCCTCGATCGGCTGCTGCTGTCGCTGGTTTCCATGATATCCCCGGCGACCCTCTACGAAAGCGGGTTGAACAGCAGCCCGGTGAGCAGCTTGGGGAAGAAGTAGGTCGACTTCGGCGGCATGTTCTCGCCCGCCGCCGCCACGTCGCGCACCTGCTCGACGGGCGTCGGGCGCATCAGGAACGCCGCGTCGTAGTCCCCCGAGCGCACCATCGCAAGCGCCTCCGCCGTGTCGCGCGCGTAGAACAGGCCGTTGAAGTGCGCGATGTCATCGTCGCTGTAGCCGAGCGCATCCTTGAGGATCAGCGTCTCCAGCACGCCGGTGTCCAGGTGGCGATACGCCTCGGAGCGTCCGGGCAGCGCCGCGTCGGCGATCGCCTGGTCCTTGAGCGTCAGGCGCAGCGCGCGCCCGGTGCGGCCGTCGAAGAAGCCGAGCTGCAGCGGCCCTTCGCCGTCGGGCGGCGCGATCTCCTCCGGCGGTCACCTCCACGATCTCGAAGTCGCGCTCCAGCGCCTGCTCGAGCGCCTCGCGCCGCGCGTCGTCGAGGCCGCCGACCAGGCGGTGGGTGGGGAACACCGTCAGCCCCGGGTCCTCCAGCGCCACCAGGCACATGAGGATGTAGCGGTGCTCGCCCTCGCCGCCCACCTCCTCGCGCGTAGGCCTGCATCGTCTCGTAGCGGTGGTGGCCGTCGGCGATCAGCAGCTCCGCGTCGCGCGTCGCCGCCTGCACCGCCGCGATCGCCGCGGGGTCTGCCACGCGCCACAGGCGGTGCACCGTGCCGTCGGCGTCCGTCACGTCGCGCCCACGGCTGCTGCTCGGTGCTCGGCGACAGCGCCTGCCACGCCGCGTCTGTCGGGTCCGAGTACAGCGAGAAGATCGGGGAGACGTTCGCGCGCGTCGCGCGGGTCAGGCGCAGGCGGTCCTCCTTGGGGCCCGGGTGCGTGCGCTCGTGCGGCCGCACGCGGCCCGGCGCCGTAGTCCTCGATGCGCACCCGGCAGAAGAAGCCGCGGCGGGTGCGGGGCACGCCGTCGGGGCCCTTGTAGTCCTGGGTGTGCGCCCACACCGCCGGCTCCGCGTCGCGGGTCACGGCGCCCTGCATCTGCCAGCTCTCGAACAGCTCGCCCGCCGCCCTGTACTGGTCGGGGGTGTCCGGGGTCGGGCTGGGGGAGGTCCACGGCCACGACGTTGAAGGGGGAGCGGGCCAGCAGCGCCGCGCGCTGGGTTGCGTCGATCACGTCGTACGGCGGGGCCACAACGTTCGACAGGGGGCCGACGACCGCCGGGTCGTAGTGGAGGGCTCGCAGGGGTTGCACGTCGGCCATGGGGCGGGGCGGAGGGTAGCAGCGGGGGCGGTGGGGGCTGTCGCGTCGGATGTCGGGTGGCGAGGACCAGACGTGCGCGTTCCGTCTCCTGCGTATGGGAACATATGTTCGTATGGCGCACGCTGGATATCTACGCGAGAAGGCGCGGACGATGCGCGTCGAGCGCCAGCTCACGATCGACGAGCTGGCCGAGCGGCTGGCGCTTTCACGCAGCACGATCTACTACTGGGTGCGCGACCTGCCGATCCCTGGGTCGGGGCCGGGAGGGGTGTGGCCGGAGGCGGCGCGGCGCAAGGGGACCGTAGCGATGCAGCGGAAGTACCGGCTGTTGCGGGAGGCGGCTTATGAGCAGGGGATGCGGGAATACGAGGAGCTTGCTTTCGATCCGACGTTCCGCGACTTCGTGTGTCTCTACATCGCGGAGGGGTACAAGCGGGACCGGAACATCGTCTCGATTGGCAACTCCGATCCGGCGGTCGTCAAACTGTCGACTCGGTGGATGCGCCGCTTGTCCGAGAAGGCGCCCGCCTTCTGGCTTCAGTACCACGCTGACCAGGATCTGAAGCAGCTTGGCGAGTTCTGGGCCGGGGAGCTCGGGGCTGAGCCCGGCTCGATACGCATGCAACGCAAGTCGAACAGCAATCAGCTGGCGGGTCGCGTGTGGCGCTCGCGATACGGAGTGCTTACGGTGCGCATCTGCGAGACGCAGCTGCGGGCGCGTGTTCAGGCGTGGATGGATTGCCTGCGTGCCGGCTGGCAGTAGACTCGGACTAGGACTTCGGGGCGTGGCGAAGCCTGGTATCGCGCTCGGTTTGGGGCCGAGAGAACGCCGGTTCGAGTCCGGCCGCCCCGATGAAGATAGTTGTCGGCGAAGGCTGGCGAACAGGGGGCGAAGCGCAGCGAAGGCTCGCCGGATCGGCGTGGGTTGTTTCCCCCGGTTTCGTGCGGTTGCGGCGGTCGGGCGTTTGCAGGATGTTTGCAGCGGCAGCCCGACACGTTTGCTGGACGTTTGCGAGTGATCGCCCGTCCGTGCTGCGACCTGGCGCGGCGGCTACCATTGGTGGCGTATGACCGCAAAGGAGCAGCTGTTGCAGCAAGCGCCCGGCTGGAGCGAGCATGATGCCGAGGTGGCGCTGCGTGCGGTACAGCGCGAGCACGCAGAGCCTGCCGTGGATGGGTGGGGCGATCTCGATGAGTTCAGCGCCCGCGCTTCTGCAGCGATGCTGCGTCGCTTGGACGAGGAGGAGGCGACGGCCGGCTTCTCCTGGGAGCAGCACCGCAGCTCGTGAGCCGCGGCGAGGTCTGGTGGCATGAGCCGCCGGATAGCAAGCGACGGCCGGTCCTGATCCTCACCCGCGACGAGGCGGTCGATCGCGTCTTCAACGTGATTGCGGTCCCGGCGACGGGCACTGTCCGCGGTCTTGCAACGGAGGTCGAGATCGGACCCGCCGATGGGATGCCGATCGAGTGTGTGCTTGCGCTCGACAACACCCTCTCCGCCGAAAAGGCGTTCCTGACCGAGCGCATCACGACGCTTGGCCCGGAGAAGATGGCCGCGGTCTGCTCGGCGCTTGCCACGGCGACGAGCTGCCGCTGACCGAAGCCTGCAGTGTCCCATGCAGCCGCGCGATCGCCGTGACGGCCTCGTGGTTCAAATACCGTCCGGTTAGGGCGACTATTTTCTTGAAGGACGACCCGCCCTGGTCTCCGAGAAGGAGGCCGGGGTTGCGGTGTCCGGGGTTCGTGCCGACAGGGTCCGGCGGCTGATTGAGGCGCTGACAGCAGTTCGCTGAGCGTCCGGTTGGCTCCCGCCCCCTCTTGGCGGGGTAGCCCAGTGCTTCCCAACTACCGGGGATGGCGGGAAAGTTCTCGAAATCTCCGTGGCCCCCGGAACTTTCGCATCGTCAATGGCAGAGCCAACTCGCAGGCAGCGGCGTGTCGCGACGAGACCGTCGCTCCTGCGATTACGAGGCCTACCTACCGGATCCACTGATCGGCCGGCGATTCGTGCTCGATGGGGATGTGGCCGCCGATGTCGCGGACGCCGAAGCGGCTATCGCGCGGCTGAACGCAGAGGCCGCGGTACTCGTGGACACAGAGGCGCTCGCGCGAATTCTGCTGCGCGCAGAGTCTGTGGCCTCCTCGCGGATCGAGGGCCTGGAGGTCGGTGCGCGACGTCTCCTGCACGCCGAGGTCCTCAGATCGATGCACAAGCCGTCGTTTGATGTCACGGCCTCGGAGGTGCTCGGGAACATCGACGCGATGCAGTACGGCGTCGAGCGCGTCGGCACGGGAGACAAGATCACCATCGACGTGCTCCTGGATGTCCACCGGCGCCTGCTCAAGGGCACGCGTCTGGAGCCTCACGCAGGCGAGTTCAGGGAGGTCCAGAACTGGATCGGTGGCAGCGACCACAACCCGTGCTTGGCGGAGTACGTGCCTCCGCCGCCCGAGGAGGTCCCCGATCTCATGGATGACCTCTGCGCGTTCTGCAACACCGAGGAGCTGCCTGCGGTCGTGCAAGCCGCGATCGCGCACGCGCAATTCGAGACCATTCACCCCTTCGTCGACGGCAATGGTCGTGCGGGCCGCGCGATCATCCATCTCGTGCTGCGGCGCAGGGGACTCGCTCCGCGCGTGCTGCCGCCCGTGTCGCTGGTGCTCGCGACGCTGGCGCGGGCTTACGTCGCCGGGCTGACAGCATCGCGATACGTGGGGCCGCCCAGTTCGGCCGAGGCGAGCCGGGGAGTGAACATGTGGGTGGCAGTGTTCGCGAGTGCCTGTTCCCGAGCCGTTGCTGATGCGACTGCGTTCGAGTCGCGCGCCATCGCACTGGAGGGCGAGTGGCGGGACCGCGTCGGGCGCGTGCGCGCCGGCTCGGCGACCGACCTCCTGCTCCATCGGCTGCCGGGCGTCCCGGTGCTCACCGCCGAAAGTGCGGCGACCCTGCTGGGTCGTACCTACAAGCCCGCCAACGACGCCATCCAACGCCTCATCGAAGCCGGCATCCTGCGCCAGATCACGATCGGCAGGCGCAACCGCGCGTATGAGGCGCCGGAGATCATCGAGGCGTTCGCTGACCTCAAGCGGCAGCTCGCCAGCCCTGCTGGGGATACGCGGGTGTCGCCACCCGCGCGGGTCGTACCGCGCCGGGCCACTCGCAAGAGACGGCCTTAGAGCTCAATCCGTCGCGTTCGCTCGATCGACGACCTCGCGGAGCACCACGCGAGCCCCGTTGCCGGGAGCGAACGTCACGGCGCGCCGCCGCGCCCGCTCGGGCCGCGGATCCGGCGCCTGCAGCCGGCAGCGCTCGAGCACCCGGCGCAAGACGATCCGCATCTCGTATGTGGCGAACGCCGCCCCCAGGCAGCGCCGGACGCCACCGCCGAATGGAAGCCACGCAAAGCTCTCCGTTTCGCCGCTCTCGAAGCGCTCCGGGCGGAACGCGGCCGGTTCCGGGTACAGGTCGGCCCGCTGGTGAATCAGGCTGAGCGAGACCGCGATCAGCGAGTCGGCCGGCGCGGTGTAGTCGCCGACAGGGACCGGCTCGGTGGCATAGCGAAGCGCGAACGGGATCACGGGTCGACTGCGCAGCGACTCCTCGATCGCATGCCCGAGGTAACCATCTCGGTCTTCGGCGAGCTCCGTCGTCAGGCGCTGCATCACTCGCGGGTTGCGTAGCAGGCGCTCGATCGCCCACGCCAAAGCGGTTGCGGTGGTCTCGTGCCCGGCGATCAGGAGCGTCATCAGCTGATCGCGGAGCTCCGCTTGGCTGAGTCCCCGCCCATCCTCGTCACGGGCCTGGATCAGGAGCGAGAGGATGTCCTCTCGCTGCTCGAGCTCTGGGTCTCGAGCCCTGTCGTCGATCTCTCCTCGCACAAACTCATCGACTTGCGCCCGCGTCCGAAGGAAGGGCCTCCACGGGCCGAAGCGGGGCAGCTCTCGCTGGGCCATCAGCAGCATCCAAGGCCGCATCCCCTGGTTGCTGTAGCGGACGAACAACTCCTCGAGGCGACCGAGCGCTCGCTCGTCGCGGTCGACTCCGAAGACGGCGCGCAGGATGACGCGTAGCGTGATCGCCTGCATCGAAGGGTGGAGGGGGAACGCTCGGTCGAGTGGCCAGCGGTCGATCTCCGTGTCGGCGATCTCTGTCATCAGCTCGCCATACACGCGCATGCGCTCGCCGTGGAACGGCGGCAGCATCAGTTTGCGTCTGTGCAGGTGGCGCTGCTCGTCGAGCAGTAGCAGCGACTGCTTGCCGACGAGCTCTTTCAAAGGTCCGCTGTTGGCGTCGCCCGCGCGCAGCGTCGTCGTGTCGCCGGCGAAGACCCGCTTCGCCACCGCCGGGTCTGCCACCACGACGAGCGGAGGCGCGAAGCCAGTCGAGTGCAGCATGAACACGTCGCCGTAGCGCGCGTGCCAGCGCGGGAACAGTCGCGGCTCAGCCAGTAGCCAGCCGAGGCCGAGCGCGAGTCCGGGTCCACGCGGTCCGGGCGGGCTTGCGCTTCCTGCCGCTGTGCGATATGACGACATGTATGTATCGGAGCAGACATATCCTGGCATCGCAAGAGGTTTCGCGGAACCGGTCCCAGCGACCCGATGGGCATGCGCGATGAAGCTCTCGCCCTCCGCCTTCGTCATTCTCGGAATGGTCCGCCTCGGCGCAAGCTCCGGCTACGCGATCAAGAAGACCGCCGATGTCTCGACCCGCTTCTTCTGGCCGACGTCGCTCGCGCAGGTCTACCCGGAGCTAGCGCGACTCGTGGAGGCCGGGCTGCTGACCCGCCGCGAGGACCCCCAGGGCTCGCGTGAGCGCTTCGCGTATGCGCTCACCGATCAGGGCGAGGCGGCGCTCGACGCCTGGCTGCGCTCCACGCGCGAAGCTCCCACCCAGTTCCGCGACGAGGGCGTGCTGCGGCTGTTCTTCGCCGACGCCCTCCCCGAGGACGACCAGCTGGCGCTGGTGCGACGCCTGCGCGAGCGTGCTCGCGAGGTCAGCGCCCACACGCACGAGGAGCTCGTCCCGCTCGCCGCGGCGCTCGAGCCGGGCGGCATGCGCTACCCGGCGCTCGTGGCACGGCTGCGCGCCGACACATACGCCTTCATCGAGCGCTGGTTGGAGCAGCGAGAGGCAGAGCTGGAGCGGTGAGCTAAGCACCGACGACGTAGGGCGGGAAGGAATCCCTTCCCGAGGAGTCTGCCTTGACCGATGGGGCCAAGGCTGGCACTCCGTCAGCTCGTGGCGCGCTGTGGTCCCCGCTTCGGCGCGTCACGAGCACTTTCATCCGCTCAGCCTCAAACCCCCAGCGCAAACAACGGCCAGCGCCCCGGAACGCCCTTCAGCTCATGAAACCCGCGGTCCTCGAACGAGAACGGTCCGCCTACGACGGTCCCGAACACGGTCCCCGACACGAGCACCTCGCCGGCGCCGGCCAGCCCGCACACGCGAGAGGCGATGTGCACCGCCATCCCGCCCACGTCGCTGCCGATCAGCTCGCACTCGCCCGTGTGCATGCCGGCGCGAACCTCCACGCCCAGGTCGCGCGCGGCGCGCGTGATCGCAAGCGCGCAGCGCAGTGCGCGCGACGGCGGCCCGTCGAACGTCGCGAGGAAGCCGTCGCCCACCGTCTTCACCTCCCGGCCGCCGAAGCGCGCCAGCTCAGCGCGCACCTGTGTGTCGTGCTGCGCCAGCAGATCGCGCCAGCGCCCGTCGCCGAGGCTCGCCGCATGCCCGGTGGCGTCGACGATGTCCGTGAACAGCACCGTCAGCAGCGCCCGCGCGAATTCCCCGCCGGTGCGCACGCCCGTGAGGAACTCCTCGATCTCCTCGACGATCGCGTCGCTGTCGCCGACGAACGGCAGCGAGTCGATGCCCTCGAGCTCGACGTAGCGCGCGCCGGGGATGTGCTCGGCCAGGTAGTGCGAGTGGCGCACGTCCCACACGAGCTCCTGCGGGCGGTGCATGATCAGCGTCGGCACGCGGATGTGCTCGAGCTTGTCGCGCACGTCGAGGTCGACCCTCGCCTGGGAGATGATCCGCGCCTCGCCGGGGCTCGCTGCGAGGCGCTGCAAGCGCGCGAACCACTCAGCCAGGGTGCGGTCCTCGGCCATCGACGGCGCCAGTTCCGGGATCGGGCTCGCATCGACGTCTCCCCACGCGGCGATGTTGCGCTCGCTCAGCGCCGCGCGATCCTCGCTGGTCATGCCCCAGTCGTAGTCGGGCGCCCACGACGTGCGCGAGATCGACGCGTACATGATCAGCGCGCCGATCCGCTCGGGGTGGTCGGCCGCCAGCAGCGCGCCCACGAGCCCGCCCTGCGCGTATGTGATCAGCGCCGCGCGTTCGCTGCCCGCGGCGTCGAGCACCGCCAGCGCGTCGCGCGCCTCCTGTTCCAGCGAGTAGGTCTCGAGCACCCGTTCGGACATCCCCGTGCCGCGGCTGTCGAACATGATCAGCCGGCTGAACGTCGTCAGCCGCTCCAGGAAGCGGCGGTTGGCGGGCGCCTCCCACAGCTGCTCCAGCTGCGTCAGCCAGCCCGCCACGAACAGCAGGTCCAGCGGGCCGTCGCCGACGACCTGGTAGGCGATGCTCGCATCTCCGCTGCGCGCGTAGCGGGTGGTCGGAGCCATCACGCGTCTTCGATCAACGTGCGAAACGGCGCCGCCGGCTCGACGCTCGCGCCCGCCGCGTGCACGCGGTCGGTCAGCCACAGATCCGAGGTGACCACGCGGATCGTCGCCGGCTGATCGTCCGCCGCCAGCAGGCGCATGATCTCGTCGTCGGCCGAGTCGCGGCGCGGGCGCGGCGCGTGTGTCACGACGATCACCGTCGAGCGGATCGGGGGCGTGGGCGGCTGCTCGAAGACCACGGTCACGTCAGCGCCGCTCGTCGCCGCCCACCGCTCGAGCATGCCCACCAGCTTGACCATCGCCTCGTGGCGGTTCTTCCACCACGCATCCGGGCGCGTGCCGATCACGTTCATCCCGTCCACGAGCCAGCGCACGGCGCCCAGCCTAAGGCCTGGCAGGCCTCCGCTGCGGCGCAGGGCCGGCACATGTGGCCATCGTGTGATCGTCGCGACCCGGCGGTGCGCGCGCGGCGGCGCCGTTCTTGATGGAGTTGGCCTTGCAATGAGGCTCGAGGGCATCCACACGGGCGACATCGTCGAGGTCGACATCAGGGGTCGACGCTTCCACGCGCTGGTGACCGGGCCCGCGCCCGGGGGTCTTGCGATCACGCCGATCGACCGGCGCGTCACCTACTACTCGTGTCGCAGCCGCGAGGTCATCGGCCACTGGAGCCGGCGCGGCCGGCCGCGATCCACGAGCGAGCCGCTGCGGCCATCCCCGCGCCAGCTCGAGATGGATCTCACGCCCGGGGAGGATCGTCCGCAACTTGCGTGAGCTCGAACGCGCGATCGTGTTGTTGCTGTTGAGCGACGAGTGCGAGCCGCAGTGCTCGCGCGCGCAGCTCGCCGCCGAGCTGGGCGCCGAGGCGCAGCCGCTCGGTGAGGCGCTCGGACGGCTCGCCGCGGTCGGAGCGGTTCGCATCGACGGCGACGCCGTGTCGGCCGCGCCCGCGGTGCGGCACATCGATGAGCTGGGGCTGATCGGCATATGAGCGGCGGGCACGACCGGGATCCGCGCCTCGGGCGCGGTCGCGCGCGCCGACCGGGGCCGGGTGCCGCAGATGCCGGCCGGGCTCGGCGAGAGGCCGGCCCGGCGCGGGTAGATAGGGTCTGTGACATGAGCCGCCGCGTGCTCATCCTCTCCTGGGAGTACCCGCCTGTGATCGAGGGCGGCTTGGCGCGCCACGTGCGCAAGCTTGCCGAGGCGCTCGTGCGCCAGGGCGTATGCGTGGACGTGCTCACCCGCGGCGACGGCTGCGAAGGCGAGCTCGATCCCGTGCGCGTGCAGGACAGCGGCGGCGTGAACGTCCACCGCGTGCGCGAGCCCGGCTGGCCGCGCGACCTCGATCGCTTCGTGGCGTGGGTGGAGCAGATGAACCGCGACATGCTCGCCGCCGGCGAAGCGCTCGCGCAGGAGAGCTCATACGACCTCGTTCACGGCCACGACTGGCTCGTCGGGCAGGCCTCAGCCGAGCTCGCGGACAGGCTCGAGGTGCCATACGTGACCACCATCCACGCGACCGAGCACGGTCGCCACCAGGGCTGGGTGGAGGACCAGCCGCAGGCCCACATCCACGCGGTCGAGCGCTGGATGGCGCAGCGCGCCGACGCGGTGATCGTGTGCTCCTACTACATGCGCGGGCACGTAGCGGACATCTTCGACATCGACGAGCGCCGCGTGGCCGTGATTCCCAACGGCGTCGACCCCAGCGAACTGCGGCCGAGCGGCGACCTGCAGGCGCTCAGGCGCGAGTTCGCCGCGCCGCACGAGAAGCTCGTGCTGCTCGTCGGCCGGCTCGTCTACGAGAAGGGCTTCCAGCTGGCGCTCGACGCGCTTCCAGGCGTGATCGAGCAGGTCGGCAACGTGCGCTTCCTGGTGGCCGGCAGCGGCACCCACGAGGAGGAGCTGAAGGCGCAGGCGGCGCGGCTGGGCCTGTCCGAGCACGGCACGTTCGTGGGCTGGATCGGCGACGACGTGCTGCACTCGCTCTACCGCATCGCCGACCTGTGCGTGGTGCCGTCGATCTACGAGCCGTTCGGGCTCGTGGCGCTCGAGGCGATGGCCTCCGGCTGCCCGTGCATCGTCGCCGACACGGGCGGGCTGCGCGAGGTCGTGCCGGTGGGCGAGCGGGTGGGGCTGCGCTTCAACGGCGGCGACGCAGAGCACCTCGGCGTGATGATCGAACGCCTGCTCGTCGACGAGCAGCTGCGCGACCGCCTCGTGACGGAGGCCTCCGAGCATGTCCTGCGCTTCGACTGGGATGACATCGCCCTGCGCACGCGCGGCATCTACGATGGGTTGCAGGAGCTGGCGCCGCGCGAGGAGGTGGGGAGGGGATGACGGACATGATCGAGGGGTTGATGCAGAACGACTTTCCGCTGACCCTCAACCACATCCGCCGCAGGCTGGCCGGCTACAACCACGGCGCGAAGGTCGTGACGCTGGCCGCGGACGAATCGTCGGTCTACCAGGCGACCCATGCGGAAGTCTCAGAGCGGGTCGACCGGCTCGCGCGGGCGCTGCGGGCGCTCGGCATCGAGCAGGGCGATCGGGTGGGCACGTTCGCGTGGAACAACCAGCGCCACTTCGAGCTTTACTTCGCCGTTCCGTGCATCGGCGCGGTGCTGCATACGCTGAACATCCGCCTGTTCGAGGAGCAGCTCACCTACATCGTCAACCACGCCGAGGACCGCGTGATCTTCGTCGACGAGTCACTGGTGGCGGCGCTCGCGAAACTGGCGCCCACGTTCGAGACCGTCACTCGCTACGTGGTGATGGGCGGGGCGGAGGTGCAGGACTCGACGCTCGCCCAGCTGCCGGGCGCGGTCCGCTACGAGGACCTGCTCGACGAGGCCGGCGGCGATCCGGCGGGGTCCGAGCCGTTCGAGTACCCCGAGCTGGACGAGCGTCAGGCGGCGGCGCTCTGCTACACGAGCGGCACCACCGGCAATCCCAAGGGCGTGCTCTACTCGCACCGCTCGATCAGCCTGCACTCCACCGTCACGCTCGCCACCGACGGCACCGGCATCTCGCGCGCCGACCGGATCCTCGCTGTCGTGCCGATGTTCCACGTCAACGCGTGGGGACTGCCCTACGGCGCGGCGCTGGCGGGCGCGGACCTGATCCTGCCCGACCGCAACCTGGCACCGCAGCCGCTCGCCGGCCTGATCGCCAGCGAGCGCGCGACGATGGTCGGCTGCGTGCCGACGATCTTCCTGGCGCTGCTGCGCTACGCCGATGAGCATCCCGAGGTGGACCTCTCCTCGCTCACGAACGCGGCCTGCGGCGGCTCGGCGGTGCCGAGGCAGCTGATGAAGGACTTCGAGGAGCGCCACAACGTGCGCATCTTCCAGGCGTGGGGCATGACCGAGACGAGCCCGGTCGCCACCTACTCCCGCCCGCGGGAGCGCCAGCACGACGATGGCTACTGGGACGAACGCGCGGCACAGGGGCGGCCGCTGCCATGGGTGGAGCTGCGCCTGGCGGACGACGACGGCGGCGAGGTTCCGTGGGATGGCACGTCCACGGGCGAGATCGAAGTGCGCGGTCCGTGGATCGCCTCGAGCTACTTCGCCGACAGCTCCGAAGACGAGAAGTTCGCCACCGGCTGGCTGCGCACGGGCGACATCGCCTCGGTGGACGAGCGCGCGACGGTGCAGATCACCGATCGCTCCAAGGACGTGATCAAGTCCGGCGGTGAGTGGATCTCCTCGGTGGAGCTGGAGAACGAGCTGATGTCGCACCCGGACGTGGTCGAGGCGGCGGTCATCGCCAAGCCGGACGAGCGTTGGGCCGAGCGTCCCCTCTGCTGCGTGGTGCTGCGGGAGGGGGCCGTCGTGGGCGCCGCCGAGCTGGTCGAGCATCTGCGCGACAAGGTCGCCAAGTGGTGGCTGCCGGACGAGTTCGCGTTCGTGGCCGAGATCCCCAAGACGAGCGTCGGCAAGTTCGACAAGAAGGTGCTCCGCGGCCGTCTCGCGGAGGGCATGCTGGAGGGCCGCACGACCGTGTAGCGGCCGCCGCGGCGCTCTCCGGCGCGGAAACTGCGGATGCGGGGACTTTATGGCGCCGCGATAGCTGATACACCTTGGTCGATGAGAGGCAGGCGACTGCCCGTAAACGGCGAACCAGAGACGATGCCTTGCTACAGAGAACCGACGGGACAAGTACGGACACAAGCCCTGCAGCGGGGCTGCAGCGTTCACCAGACCATCAATCGGAGGTTGGCATGACTCGGACCGGTGTCATGGCCTCGAGCAGGCCACGCACAGCAGGCGCAGCGACCATTGGAAGAGAATCGTCCGGCATCGTGCGCGGACTCGTGATGCTGATCGCGGCGGTGCTGGCGCTCGCGCTCGCGCCCGGCGCCGCGGTCGCCGCGGAACCCACGTCGGGCTATACGACGACCACGACGACGACCTCGGGCTACGGCACGGAACCGAACAAGCCGAGCACCACGACCACGCCCAAAACCACGCCGAGCACGGGCACCCTGCCGTCGAAAGAATCGGAAAAACCGGCGAGCGAACCGGCGGCGTCGAAAACGAGCACCACGCCGACGACGAGCACGAAAGCGAGCACGCTTCCCTTCACGGGCTTCGACCTGCGCTGGGACATCGGCTTCGGCCTGCTGCTGATCGTCGCGGGCTTCTCGATCGTGGCCGTGCAGCGCCGCCAGCATCGCGCCGGCGGCCGCTGAGGCGCAGCAGTTCGAATCCTCGATATCAGCATCGGCCGAGAGCGGCCGCCGGCGCAGACGCCGGCGGCCCTCGGCTGCGTCAGATCAGCCCTCTGATGCTCAGGTCGGCCCACACGGTCGCCTCGCGGTAGATCTGCTCGATGTTGGGGTGGCGGCGGATCAGCTCGCCGGCCCCGTCGAAGTCGCCGCGCTGGTAGGCGATGACTTCGGTGAGCGTCTCGCCCAGCTCGCCGCTGCCGGACAGCAGCGCGGCGGCGATGTCGTGGCGGAAGGGAAGCTGCTCGATCACGTCGCGCATGGGAGCGTCGGCGAGCGCGTCGGCGACCGAGAACAGGCCGACGGTGAAGTAGGAGTCGCCCGCGGCCCCATCGCCGGCGCCGGACAGCAGCTGGCACATGTGGGCGCGCACGAGCGCTGTCACGAGCAGCACGTCGGGGACGTTCTGGGCGCTGGCGAGCGCGACCATCAGCGCAAAGCGGCGCACCGTTATCGCGCCCAGCCACGCGAGCCCCTCGTGGACGGACCCGACGCGGCGGGGCAGGGCCACGTAGGCCGAGTTGGCGTAGCGCAGCAGGCGCATGCTGAGGCCGACGTCGCGGGTGATTATGCGGTTCAGCTCGTCGAAGTCCTCGGTCGCGCTGAGGTCAGCCATCGCGCTGAGCGCGGTGAGGCTCTGCGAGGGCAGGCGGTTCTGCTCCAGGCGCGACGGTCGCGCGAAGAAGTAGCCCTGGAAGGCGTGGAAGCCGAGCCTGCGGCAGTTCTCGAAGTCCTCGCGCGTCTCGACCTTCTCGGCGATCAGGGTCAGCGACGGGCGGTGCTCGCCGAGGCGGGCGAGGAGCTCGTCGAGCTCCTCGCCGGTGGTCTCGAGCACGTCGACCTTGACGATCTGCGCGTACTCGAGCAGCGGTTCGGTGTCGGCGGTGAGGCGGAAGTCGTCGAGGGCGATCGTGAAGCGCTGGTCCGTCAGCTCCCTGAGCACATCGAGCAGCTCCGCGTCCACGACCTGGTCCTCGAGCAGCTCCAGCACGACGCTCTGGGCCGGAAGCGGCAGCGGGCGGACGCTGAGCAGGAAGTCGCGCGAGACGTTCACGTAGGCGAGCGAGTCGCCGACCAGATCGAGCAGGCCGACGTCCAGCAGCCCGTCCACGATCACCGCCGCGGTGGCCTTGCTGTCGTCGAGCGCGCCTGCGATCTCCGTGCGAGGCTCCCGGAACAGCAGCTCGTAGCCGATCAGGCGCGCGTCGCGGTCCAGTATCGGCTGTCGCGCCACGCGCACCACCGCCGCGTCGGCATCGTGCCCAGGCGAGCCGGCGTCGGCGTCCGGATTCGCTCGCGCGTTGCTCTCAACAGCCCACACGCTAACTTTTCGGTCCGGCGCGCGGCAAGCTTGAGTGCCGGTGATTGGAATCTGGCCACGTCCACGGCTCGCGGCGTCGGAAGCTGGCCTGGTCGGCGCGGACGGCGCCCAGGCCCGGCTATGC